>NZ_JBCNKF010000011.1:0-213484 GCF_039596155.1 Chitinophaga sp. | reverse complement strand
AGGGGAACCTGAGGGAAGCAATTGGGCATCTGAATGCCACTATGGGTAACTTTACCCGTACCTCCGCATCCCTGAATAATATGCTGGATCCCAAACATGGTAATGTGCCTGCTACTTTTGACAACCTGCAGTCACTCACTGCCAACCTGGAAGCAAATAATGACAAGATCACCGCTATTCTGGCCAATGCAGAAAAAACAACTGCGGCCCTGTCTAGCGGTCAACTGGATAAAACGCTGCTGGAACTGCAGCAAATGGCGCCCCGCGTGAATGAAACAATTGCAAAACTGAATAGTACTGATGGTACTACAGGCATATTGCTGAAAGATAAGAAGGCAAAACATTAAGAGAAGTACGTCTGGGGCACTTTTGCTTCTATTAGTGAAGCGAGGTCCGCACTCTCCCGTGCCAAAAAGCTGGATTCCGGAACATCATTTATAATGGATCCTGAGCAAAATACCCTGGCTCAACGATAACTCCTCCCCTCGCCCCTTAGTGTTTTTCCCCCTGTACCCTTCCCCCAACTTTTTCCCAACCTGATCATTTCCAATACTTCATATTATATTTACATTTTTAAATATTAGTTAAAACAGGTGTGGTATTTGCAATTGAAAATCAGGATTTGATTGCCCGCATCCTTTTTTGATTATTTTTGCAAGAACGTATAACGTATTCACATGCTTAAAGTATCGAACGAAACTAAGGTTGGCATCCTGGCTGCAGTAGCTATCGCAATGCTGATTTTAGGTTTTAATTTGTTGAAAGGTAAAAGCCTTTTTTCGCATAGCAAGACTATTTATGCTGTATATACACAGGTAAATGGCCTCCAACCTTCCAGTGCCGTACAGGTAAATGGGCTCGTGGTAGGTAATGTAGCCAACCTGGACGTAATGGATAAGAATGCAGGCCGCATTCTCGTAACACTGACTATCAAGAAGAAGATTGATATTCCGCGTAATTCAGTTGCCCGTATCACCAGTGATCTGTTAGGCACCAAGACTGTACAGATCGATTTTGGTAACGCGAACGATTATCTTAAAGACGGCGACACGGTATATGCTGCCGTAGACGGTTCTGTCACAGATGCACTGAAAGAACAGCTGAACCCATTGGTGCAGAAGCTGGAAGGGACGCTGGGCTCCGTAGACTCTGTGCTCATGACCGTGAACTCCATCTTTGACACCACCACCAAGGGGAACCTCAGGGAAGCAATTGGGCATCTGAATGCCACTATGGGTAACTTTACCCGTACCTCCGCATCCCTGAATAATATGCTGGATCCCAAACATGGTAATGTGTCTGCTACTTTTGACAACCTGCAGTCACTCACTGCCAACCTGAAAGCAAATAACGACAAGATCACCGCTATTCTGGCCAATGCAGAAAAAACAACTGCGGCCCTGTCTAACGGTCAATTGGATAAAACGCTACAGGAGCTGCAACAGATGGCGACCCGCCTGAATGAAACCATTGCAAAACTGAATAGTACAGATGGTACTGCGGGCATGCTGCTGAACGACAAGAAGGTATATGTGAACCTGCAGAATTCACTGAATAGCCTGAATAAATTGTTGGAAGACCTTCGTGTAAATCCAAAAAGGTATGTACACTTTTCTTTGTTCGGTAAGAAATCCAAACCACTGCCCATACCATCAGATACTGCTACGGCACAATGATTTTAAACATGCAGCATTTAGCTAAAGTCGGGCTTATCCTCACCGGGATCTGCCTTGGCGGTATATTCTCTGCCAGGGCGCAGGATACCCTTCAGCAAAATACTCCTCAGCAAAAGAATGATACTGGTAAAGTCATCCATATCATTCATGCTGACTCGTTGAATGTAGTGACGAAGAACGGGGTATCGCTGAACCGGTTTATTAATCAGGTGATCTTCCGCCAGGGAAATACGTTGTTTTATAGTGATAGTACCTTTATCAACAAGGCAACCAATGTGCTTGATGCCTATGGTCATATTCATATCAACCAGGCTGACAGTATTCATATCTATGGTGATTACCTTCATTACGAAGGAGAGACACGCCTGGCTACCATGCATGACAATGCCCGCCTGACCGATGGAAAGATCACCATCTCCGGTCCTGAGCTGCAATATGACATGAATGCGCGGATCGGTACTTATACCAAAGGTGGTAAACTTGTAAACGGTACCAGCGTACTGACCAGCCAGGAAGGTTTTTACTATGCCGATACCAAAGACGTTTATTTCAAAAAGAATGTATTGCTTGTAGATCCTGAGTATACCCTCACTACTGATACGCTCTTATATAATACGGTCACCAAGGTGGCTACCATCGTGGCGCCTACCACTATTAATGATGGTAAGACGATCATGTATACCACTTCCGGCGAATACAACACAGAAAGTGGAGAAGGGAATTTCGACAGCCGCCCTACTATTGAAGATAGTGCGACCACTGTGACTGCAGACAGGATCATTATGGACAAAAAATCCGGGATGGCGCATGCCTACGGGAATATGGTTTACAGAGATACGGCGCAGCATATGAGTCTTCTTTCCAACTATGGTACTGTGAACCAGGCGAAGAAAACCATTCTTGCTACCCAGCATCCGCTCATGATCCTGGAAGGTAAAACGGATACCCTGTACCTGTCTGCCGACACTTTGTATTCCGCAATTTTAGGCAGGGACAGCCTCTCAGTAAGCAAACCGCCGAAAGATACAAGTCATGCTGTTCGGGAGAAACCGGCAGAAAAAGCAATGCCGAACCTGGCCAAAGCGGATAGTATAGTGAAAGCGTTGCCTGATAGCACAGCCAGGGCCTTATCGGATAGCATACAGTCCTTAGCTAAAGTAAATGTTGAGGATAGTCTGAAAGCAGATAGTATGCCTGCAATAGCTAAACAAGTGCCGTTGCCGGGTAAGCCAGGTAATCCTCCGATTCCGGAAAAGCTCGCTCCTGCTGCTAACAAATTCAAAGAAAGCCTGCAAAAAGCAAACGGCCAACCTGATCATGAACGGGATAGTCTCATGAGCGTAGTAACGGATACTGCCAGCCTGGCCCTTGTAAATCCTGCGCTACCAAAAGGAGTAAGAGACAGCCTGGTAAAAGCAGGTCCTGATGTATTGCAGAATAAACCAGATACTTCCAAAGCAAAAGACACGACCGAAATCAGGTATGTCATGGCCTGGCACAATGTAAAAATCTACTCTGATTCATTACAAGGTGTGGCTGATAGCGTATTTTATTCTACAAAGGATTCTGTTTTCCGCTTTTATCGTAACCCGGTATTGTGGGCTAATGGCACACAGTTGAGTGGAGATACCATTCACCTCTATACAAAAAATCAAACTGCAGATAAGATCTACCTCACGCAAAATAGTCTGATCGTAAAAGAAGTCAGCACTGATCTGTATGACCAGATAAAGGGTAACTTCATCACCGGGTATTTTAAAAATCAGAACCTTGACTGGATGCACGTGGATGGTAATGCAGAAAGTATCTATTATGTACAGGATGATGATGGTTCGATCATTAGTGTAAATAAAACGCTGAGTGGCGTGATCAATATGTACTTCCTGGAAGGACAATTGCATCATGTGAACTTCATCAAGGATCCGGAAGGTACGATGTATCCATTCGGGCAGCGACCTATCGATCAGATGCAGCTGCCTAATTTTAAATGGGATATCAAGCGCAGACCGAAGTCGAAATACGAGCTGATGGGTGGCGTCACAGAAAAGATACCCGCACCTGCTCCCGATACAACAGTAACAAATACTTTACCTTAAACAATTATCATGATTAAACGGCTCTTCTCTCCTTTTTACAACTTTTTTAATGACAGCAGAGCCACAGGAATTGTTTTAATTATATGTACGATCACATCCCTGCTGCTGGCTAATTCTCCTGTAAAGGATAGCTGGTTGCAGGGATGGTCGTTTGCAGCACATGGCATCAATGATGGCCTGATGGTGCTCTTCTTTTTCCTGGCTGGCATGGAGATCAAAAATGAGCTTGTTAACGGGGAATTATCATCCTTAAAGCAGGCTACGCTGCCTGTATTAGCGGCCTTAGGAGGCATGCTTGTACCGGCGGGGATCTTTGCATTGTTCAACCATGGAACTCCGTATGCAAATGGCTGGGGTATACCCATGGCCACTGATATTGCCTTCTCATTGGGAGTGATCTCATTGTTGGGGAAACGTGTACCACTGGCGTTGAGAGTCTTTCTCACAGCTTTGGCCATTATAGATGATCTGGGTGCGATAGTAACCATTGCCGTTTTCTATACGGCAACATTGCATGTGATGTATTTGCTGGCAGCAGCTGGAATATTCGTGCTGTTAGTTGTTTTAAATAAATATAAGGTACAGCAGCTTTTATATTATTTCATTCCCGGCATCCTGCTGTGGTATTGTGTTTTACACTCCGGCATTCACGCTACTATTGCAGGGGTATTACTCGCCTTTACGATCCCGCTTACAAAGATTGATGCGTTGATTCATCACCTGCACAAGCCTGTTAATTTTATCATTATGCCATTGTTTGCACTGGCGAATACAGCGATTGTAATACCCGGTGACCTGGGGTATATCTTTCAGCATACCATTAGTTATGGTATCATTGCCGGCCTGGTATTGGGTAAGCCGCTGGGCATCTTTTTCTTTTCATTTATAGCTGTCAAAACACGCATTGCCGCCCTGCCCTCTCAAAGCAGCTGGCAACAACTAACAGGCGTCGGTTTACTGGCTGGTATTGGGTTCACAATGTCTATATTTATTGCAACATTGGCCTACACAAATCCTGAATGGCAGGTATATAGTAAAATAGCAGTCATGACAGCGTCCCTGATTGCTGGCCTGGCAGGCTATTTTTATCTACACAAAAGATAGCTGTCTCATCCGCGCAATATTCTGTATCTTGGCACCGTTATTGCGAAGCATTGCAAATAACAAATGAAAAAGATCCTGTTCATAGCCTTGCTATTAGGATTGTACAGTAGTACTACAGAGGCACAAACAAAAGGCAATCCGCAATTGGGTGTGCGCGCTGGTTTACCATTTGGAGCTACAGTACGATACTTTTTTGACGATGCCAACGCAGTAGAAGGCATCGCAGGGGCTTATTCTCAAACTTATACTGTCACCGGACTATACGAGCATCATTTTGACCTATCGGCGCTGACTACGCAGGGATTTGCATGGTTCATAGGCGGAGGAGCTCATATGGGAAGCCGGACAGTATCGGGAAATACAAAGTTTATAGGTGGCGTAGATGGTATTGCAGGTGTAGATTACACCTTTCCTTCGCTCCCGCTGAACCTGAGTATTGACTGGAAACCTGCAGTTCATTTTAATACAGATAACGACCTGACTGATTTTGCCATATCCATCAGGTATACGTTTGGAAAATAGTTTATTGGAATACCTTTTATAAAAATTATTGAAACAACCTTTTTTCTTAAAACCAAAAACAGATATGAAACAACTTGTGTTATTATTCAGCCTGTGTACTGTAATGGCATTTCAGGCTAATGCACAACGTCGCGGTAGCGCTAAAGACTACGTAAACGCGGTAGGCGTAAGAATGAACCCATGGGTCATAGGTGCAACTTTCCAGCACTTCTTTACTGAAAATCATGCTTTTGAGGCAATTGCTTCGACTAACTATTCCCGTCGTACCAACGTGACATTCACTGCATTGTATGAGTACCATTTTGACCTGGGTGATACGCCGCTCCGTATGTATGCGGGTGGTGGTGTACATGTAGGTGTATATGATCGCTGGGATTATGATCGTGATCGCTATTTTGAGCATGGTGATGGTTCTTATGCCACTCCGGGTGTTGATGGTATTATCGGTCTGGAATACAAATTCAAAAAGATTCCACTGGTGATCAGTGCTGACCTGAAACCATATGTAAACTTCGTAGGTGGTACGCACCACATTGGCGAAGAGATCGGTGGTGCTTCTGCAAGATACACCTTCTAATAAGGATATACTTTACAATTGAAAAAGCTTCTGTCGCTGACAGAAGCTTTTTCTTTTTTATATTTATATGTATGAAGATTTTCACGGCACAACAGATTCGCGAAGCAGATGCATTTACAATTGCACATACTCCCATCAGCAGCCTGGACCTGATGGAAAAGGCTGCCGGCGCCTGTACAACCTGGATTTGCAAACATTTTGCCCCTGAGACACCTGTTTATATCTACTGTGGTATGGGTAACAATGGCGGAGATGGGTTGGCCATCGCACGGCTGCTTAGAAACAGGGGCTACGATGCTCATGCATATATACTGCATCATAGTGAGAAAGCATCGGCCGATCATGCGGCGAACCGGGAAGCCCTGCAGCAAAAATACCCGGATGCCCTGCATGACATTCCTGATACGGCTTCCATACAACAACCGCCTGCTGGTGTGCTTATCATAGATGCTGTATTGGGTACTGGACTCAGCAGACCTGTGAGTGGCTGGCTGGCAGGTATTATTCATCAGTTGCAGGCATTATACACTACACATACCATTATTGCCATCGATCTGCCATCGGGGATGCGCGCTGATAGCTCTTCATTGCATTCGCCTGTTGTAAAAGCACACCATACACTAAGCTTTGAGTTTTATAAACTTGCTTTTTTATTTCCAGAAAATGCAGGCCTGACAGGCGATGTGCATGTCTTACCCATTGGACTGCACCCTGATTATATCCAGCAGACACCTACCCCTTTTCATATCAGTGATGAAGCCCTGATTAAGCGTATTTACAAACCCCGCTCTCCTTTTGCCCACAAAGGCACCTATGGACATGCCCTGCTGGTAGCTGGCAGTGAAGGCAAAATGGGCGCTGCGATATTGAGTGCTAAAGCTTGTCTGCGGGCGGGTGTGGGTTTGTTATCCTGTCACGTACCAAAGTGCGGATATACTATTATACAGATCGCTGTACCTCCCGCTATGTGCATAGTAGATGAGCAATACGATCACAGTTCCGGTTTCCAGACAGCCCCCTCAACATACAAAGTAATTGGAATAGGCCCTGGTATTGGCACTGCTGCTGGTACTGCCTGGGCACTGGAACGACTCTTTGAGCTCTATCGTCAACCGATGGTACTGGATGCAGATGCACTCAACATCATCGCGACTACACCGGGTCTGATCGACAAGGTGCCGGCGGGCAGCCTGCTCACCCCACATCCTAAAGAGTTTGAGCGCCTCTTTGGCAAGACTGCCAGCAACAGGGAACAACTGCAGGTTTTATCCCACAATGCGATTGAAAAAGGTCTCTGCATCTTGTTGAAAGGCCGGTATACGGCGATGGCATTTCCTGATGGCAGCATTTATTTTAACACAACCGGCAATCCTGGTATGGCAAAAGGAGGCAGCGGGGATGTATTAACAGGAATTCTAACGGCACTTTTGGCACAGGGTTACAGTTCAAGGGAAGCAATGCTGATGGGCGTATATATCCATGGTCTGTCTGGCGACTATGCCGCTGAAACGCTCTCCCAGGAAGCAATGACACCTGAAGACCTGATTGACCATCTCGGTAAATCCTTTCTGGGCCTGCGTAAATAAGGCACTACATCAATATGCACCCCAAAAAACCCGGAAATAACGGCTTTTCCCTATCAGTTACTTATCTATTTCCCATCAGACAATTCGTAAAGGAATAAAGTTTATATTTATAGAATTGTAAAAAATCACGTATATGAATATCGTTTACCTCGTTCCATGTTTTGGCTTACTTGCCCTGCTATTTACGGCAGTCCGCAGTGCATGGGTGTCCCGCCAGGATGCCGGCAATGAAAGGATGACAGAAATAGCCCGCTACATTGCAGAAGGGGCAATGGCTTTTCTGAAGGCTGAATACAAGATCCTTACCTATTTTGTAATTATCGCCGCTATCCTGTTGGGGATAATGGGAGCATCTCATGAAAACTCTGACTGGACTATTGCTCTTGCATTTATCATTGGTGCTGTATTCTCCGCTACAGCCGGTTTCATTGGAATGAGAATCGCAACGAAAGCAAATGTACGTACCGCTCAGGCTGCACGTACCAGCCTGTCACAAGCCCTCAAGGTTTCCTTTACCGGTGGATCTGTAATGGGTATGGGTGTTGCCGGTTTGGCTGTATTAGGCCTCGGCGCCCTGTTCATCATTCTGAAATCTTACTTTGGTGCCATTCCTAACACCAACGAGATGATCAAAACCATCGAAGTATTGACCGGTTTCTCACTGGGTGCAGAGAGCATCGCACTGTTTGCACGTGTGGGTGGCGGTATCTATACAAAAGCTGCGGATGTAGGCGCCGACCTCGTAGGGAAGGTAGAAGCCGGCATCCCTGAAGATGATCCGCGTAACCCTGCTACAATTGCGGACAACGTAGGAGACAACGTAGGTGACGTAGCCGGTATGGGCGCCGACCTGTTTGGATCTTATGTAGCTACTGTACTGGCGACAATGGTACTGGGCAGTGAAATTGTCTCTAACGACAAATTTGGTGGCCTTGGCCCCATCCTGCTGCCGATGATGATCGCTGGCTTTGGTATTTTGTTCTCCATGATCGCTACCGTGTTTGTTCGCATTTCTGACAGTGCAGGTCTGAACACCAGCACCGTACAAAAAGCATTGAATATGGGTAACTGGGGATCTATTGTACTATCAGCTATCGCCAGTGCCGCGTTGGTTTACTGGATCCTGCCTGAAGGATCAATTTACCTGAAACGTGATTATTTACCTGGAACAAATGATTTACGTGAAGGTACCAAAGCAATTACCCAGAGTGGTGTGGTAGGAGCTATATTCGTGGGATTGGCTGTGGGTACGCTGATGAGTATCATCACTGAGTTTTATACCGCGATGGGCAAGCGTCCGGTGTTGTCTATTATCCGTCAGTCTTCAACAGGTCATGCTACCAATGTGATCGGGGGGCTGGCAGTGGGTATGGAATCTACAATGCTGCCGATCATTGTACTGGCTGCGGGGATCTATGGATCTTATGCCTGTGCAGGCCTGTACGGCGTGGCCATCGCGGCTGCCGGTATGATGGCTACTACAGCTATGCAGCTGGCAATCGATGCCTTCGGCCCTATTGCAGATAACGCCGGTGGTATCGCAGAAATGAGTGAACTGCCTAAGGAAGTAAGAGAGAAAACGGACATCCTGGATGCAGTAGGTAATACAACAGCTGCTACAGGTAAGGGCTTCGCTATTGCATCTGCGGCTCTGACAGCGCTGGCATTGTTTGCAGCGTTCGTAGGTGTAGCCAGGATCAATGGTATAGATATTTATAAAGCGAATGTACTCGCTGGTCTGTTCATCGGCGCCATGATTCCGTTTATTTTCTCTTCCCTGGCTATCAGGGCAGTGGGAGAGGCGGCTATGAGCATGGTGGAAGAAGTAAGAAGACAATTCAGGACCATTCCGGGTATTATGGAAGGTACAGGCAAACCGGAGTATGATAAGTGTGTGGCCATTTCCACCCAGGCTTCTATCAAGAAAATGATGGTGCCTGGTGCGATTGCCCTGATCACGCCTATTGTAGTTGGTTTTGTATTTGGTCCGGAAGTACTGGGTGGTTTCCTGGCAGGTGCCACCGTAAGTGGAGTACTGATGGGAATTTTCCAGAACAATGCGGGTGGTGCATGGGATAATGCCAAGAAATCCTTTGAAAAAGGAGTGGTGATCAATGGTGAGACTTATTACAAAAAGTCAGAGCCGCACAAGGCGTCCGTAACTGGTGATACCGTAGGTGATCCTTTTAAGGATACTTCAGGTCCATCTATGAATATCCTGATCAAATTGATGTCTATTGTAAGCCTGGTAATAGCCCCCACCCTGGCAGAGATCCATCATACAGGACAACCTGCAACTGCGAAAAAGCAACCACTTAAAGTTGAACAGGTGATCGCTAAAAAGTAATGATTCTGAAGATTATAATAAAAAGCCCTGGCCTAACCGCCGGGGCTTTTTAGTTATAGCTTAGTCGAACAAGCGTCGAAGAAGCGTCGAAGAAGCATCGAACAAGCGTCGAAGAAAGCTTATAGCGAGCTTATAGAAACGCCATCTAATAGATTGTATATTATATAGTTATCAATTTATTTGGTAGAATTAAAAAAGGTTTTATCTTTGTACTGTAATCATTTTAATTACAGTATGGTTAAAAGTAAGTTTGCAATCTCGATTCATATCCTCAGCCTGCTCAGCCTATCTGATTCGGAGTGGCTGTCGAGTGATATTATTGCCGGCTCACTCAATACCAACCCCGCGCTGGTACGTAAAGAACTGGCGGCCCTCAAAGAGGCTGGTCTTGTAGAAGGCAAAGAAGGCAAAAACGGGGGCAGCCGGCTGACCAGGCCAGCAAACAATATTTACCTGTCGGATGTTTTCCAGATAGTAAAGGAAAACCACATCTTCGGCTTCTCCCCCAACCTTCCCAACCCTGCCTGCCCTGTAGGCAGAGAGATCAATGGAGCACTGGAAGGCCTTTTTGACATCATCGATCAGGCCGTATATGAGAAACTGAAGAGTACCACACTGGCGCAATTCAGCGCTCAGTTAGTGTCTTGATTTTTTTTGCACCAAACTGTAACAATTTTAATAACAATAATAAAAATAGTAAAACAATGAAATTAACCATCGTAGGCGCGTCTGGCTTTATTGGCGGCGCATTACTAGCTGAAGCACTGGAAAGAGGACATGAGGTAACTGCTATTGTACGTAACCCGGAGAAAATTACCCTCACCCACCCTCACCTGACTGTAAAGCAGGGTGACGTAGCTGATGCTGACAAACTAGCTGAATTGGTAGCGGGCACCACAGCTATCATCAGCTCATTCAACGCCCATGACACACCAACTTACCTGAAACTGATCCAGGGCCTGGCAAATGGGGCGAGAAAAGCGGGTATTAAACGTGTTTTGGTAGTAAGCGGTGCAGGTAGCCTGGAAATCGCTCCGGGCAAGCAACTGCTGGATACCCCTGATTTCCCGGCTGAATGGAAAGGCGGTGCCACTGCAGCCCGTGAAGGGTTCTACTGGTTAAGAGAACAAAATGACCTGGACTGGACAGTGATGAGCCCAGCTGCTTATATCTTCCCTGGTGAGCGTACGGGTAAGTTCCGCCTGGGTAAAGATACGCTGGTAACAGATGCTGAAGGTAACAGTAAGATTTCAAATAAGGACTATGCAGTAGCGCTGATTGATGAAGTAGAGAAGAATCAACATGTGAAAGCAAGATTTACTGCTGCTTACTAAAATAACAAAGGGGGCTGATTATAGCCCCCTTAATTTTGCCGGGCTTACCCCGAATTTCTTTCTGAATGCAGTACTGAAGTGCTGTACGGATGAAAAACCCAGCTCCTCAGCGATCTGCGTTACTGATTGCACCGGCGATTGTAATAATTGCCTGGCGTGCTCCATTTTATGATCGTTCAGGTATCCAAACACGGTATTATCAAATACTTGTCTGAATCCATTTTTCAGTTTAAACTCGTTTAACCCTGCTGCCCTTGATAGCTCTGTAAGTGATGGGGGCGCCTGCATATGGATCAGTAAAAAGTCCCTCGCAAAGTAAATCCGCTCTCTGTCTGCTGCTGATAGCGCAAACCGCTCCTTCCTTATCGTTTCCGCCTGCTCGTGCTGTTCACATTGCAAGGCGAGTAACTCTATGACTTTAGATTGCAGGAAGAGTTTTTTATGGCCTCCCTGAAACTGGCAGTTCCTGATCTCATCCAGGATCATCAGCATGCGTGCAGTGATCGGATGGTTACTTCTTTTATTTAAAATGATAGGTTTATTGCCCGCTACATTGTTTGCCAGCATATCCAGAATTCGGCCATTATTATCGGCCAGTTGCAGGAATCGCTCCTTGCTGAAGTTCATACCGACTACTGCCAGCCCGTCCTGTTTAATGATATGTGCGTTCTCCACGCCCCCCGGATTAAAATACAGGTTGTGCTCCCGGGAAGCAAAGAGGCGCTCCCGCTCATACCCCACATTGGTATTGAACTGCCCTTTTACCATAAAGAACAGCGATACCGCCGGTGTAGCTTCAGTAGCATTCACATGGAGATTCTCATATACAGAGGCATCGCCGGAGAAAATATGGTAACCGTCAAAAAAGGTTTCCCGGAACACCGCTTCCCCGAAATGGTACTTGATCTCCTGCTTCTCTTCAACCAATCTTGTAGAAAAGAGTTTCTCCTGCAGGTCATCGCCCATATCCTCCTCGAGCAATAATTCATTTATATCATTCCTGATCTGGACGCCCATAATAATCCGTTAAATATAAAATTTAATCCTTTTCGTGTAACAGTTAGCCAGACGATGTGCACCACCTTTGCACAAAGCTAAATATTATAATCAAATGATCGGAATATTCAAAACAAATATCAGTACAGACCAGGATAAGTTAAAGGTGATTGCTGCCATCCGGCATGAATTCCGGATTCAAGCCTGTACTGTAGATATTGAAGATTGCGATAAAGTATTAAGGGTTGTAGGACAAAATTGTCCTGTGAACGAATCTGAAGTTATTTTCCTACTGCAACGCATGGGTTATCAATGTGATATACTCGACTGAGCCATATTTTTTAAAAATTTCCCGGCCAACCCATAGGGGTAACCCCAATATCCCACGTCATATATGCGTGTTTAGATTACAACAAGCGCACCTTACAACATTTGTAAATTTATAACTATCAAATCCTTTTATGAAGACAAGGCTAGTAAAGCTACTGTCCATTGGCATTCTTTTGCTTTGGGCGCTACAGTCAAATGCGCAGCAACGGTTTACATTAAGCGGATATGTAAAAGACCAGCAAAACGGTGAGAGCCTCATTGGGATCTCCGTTTCCAAAGCGGGAACAGGCCTCGGTACTGTTACCAATGAATATGGCTTTTATTCCCTCACACTGCCTGCCGGCGACCATGACATTCAGTTTTCTTACGTAGGGTATGCTCCTGTTAAGACCCATATTACACTGAAAGGAAACCAGACACTGGATATTAAACTGGATAAGTCCAGCAGCCAGCTGAATACGGTAACAGTGATCGGCGACAATAAAGAAAAAGCTGTTAATACATTGACTACCAGCATCAATCGTCTCGACATTGCACAAATGAAAAAGATGCCCACTTTCATGGGAGAAGTAGACGTACTGCGCTCTATACAGACTCTGCCCGGTGTACAAACCGTAGGTGAAGGTGCCAATGGCTTCAACGTACGTGGTGGTGCGGCAGATGAAAACCTGATCCTGCTGGACGAAGCCCCTGTATACAACTCTACACACATGCTCGGCTTCTTCTCGGTATTCAACCCGGATGCGGTAAAAAGCGTAAATCTCATTAAAGGTGGTTTTCCGGCTGAATACGGCGGTCGTACTTCTTCAGTACTTGATATACGCATGAAGGACGGGAACAACCAGAATATGGCTATAAATGGCGGTATCAGCAATGTATTTAGCCGTCTCTCCATCGAGGCCCCTATCGTGAAGGACCAATCTTCCTTTATCGTAGCTGCCCGCCGTTCTTATATCGACATCCTTATGAAGCCTTTCCTGAGTGGTGATACGAAGGATACCAAACTGAACTTCTACGACATCACAGCCAAGGCCAACTTTAAACTGAATAAGACCAATACCCTCTTTGTGAGCGGTTATCTGGGTAGAGACGTATTCGGTTTTGGTACGGATGTGAATATGAACTGGGGTAATAAAACGGCTACTGTAAGATGGAATCATGTGTTCAACAACAGATTGTTCCTGAACCTGACTACTTTTTATAGTAACTATGATTATAGTCTTAAGTTTAATAACGGCTCTACAAAGAATGAGAGCGATAACTACCAGGCCTACAACTGGACATCCAACATCATCAATTATGGTTTTAAACCAGGCTTTACTTACTATGTGAATGCAAAGAACAGTGTACACTTCGGTGTACAGGGCATCTACTACACATTCAAACCCGGTAAAGGTGTGAGTCAGGATGGTGCCAACACCAACGTAAAGAACCTGACACAGCAACATGGTCTGGAAGCTGCAGCTTACATTGATCACGAGTGGAAACCCAGCAAGAAATTCGGTGTACAGTATGGCCTGCGCTTTTCTGAATATCAGTTCCTTGGTAACAGCACCGCTTATTACTACAATGATACCACACCGGGTGTACGTAAAACCCTCATTGGTAGCAAAACATATGGTTCGAATGAGCTGATCAAAGCTTATAACTACCTGGAGCCAAGGATCAACATTCGCTATGGTATCAATGACAACAATGCCGTGAAAGCATCTTTTGCCCGTACCACACAGTACATGCACCAGTTGTCAAACACCGCCTCTCCTACTCCACTCGATATCTGGACTCCAAGTACCAACAATGTTCAACCACAGGTTGCTGATCAGTACACCGTTGGCTATGCATACGATGCAACAAGTGGTAAGTATGAAATATCTGCTGAAGTGTTCTACAAAAACATGAACCATCAGCTGGATTATATTGATAATGCCAACCTGCAGTTGAACCAGTACATTGAAGCAGACCTGCTGCCAAGCAAAAGCCGCTCTTATGGTTTGGAGGTAATGGCAAAGAAAGAAATTGGTACTACTACAGGCTGGATCAGCTATACACTGTCAAAGTCAGAACGTAAAACAGAAGGTATCAATCAGAACGAATGGTTCCTGAACCGCTATGACCGTACCCATAACGTGAACGTAGTAGTGACACATGAAATTAACAAACGAACTTCTTTCTCGGCCAACTGGGTGTATGCAACCGGTACGCCAACTACCTATGCAGACAGCCGCCTGGAATACCAGGGATGGGATATTCCTTACAACAGTACTGACAAACGTAATACTTATCGTATGCCGGCCTTCCATCGTCTGGATGTATCCCTGACACTGAAAGGCAAGCAACTGAAACGCTGGAAAGGTGAGTGGGTATTCTCGCTGTACAATGTGTATGCACGTCGCAATGCTTACTCTATTTACTTCCAGCAGAACGAAGATGATAAGAACAAGAGAGAAGCCATCCGCCTGTCTATCATTGGTTCTGTCATCCCAGGTATTACTTACAACTTTAAATTTTAACCGTCATGAAGAAGAAATTTTTCCGACTCTCAATATTTGCAGCTTTAATAGCAGGGTTTAGTTCCTGTACAGATGTAATTGATCTGAATGTTCCTGAAGGTACTTCTTATCCTGTGCTGGATGCGTGGATCACTACTGAACCGGGTACACAGTATATCAGATTTACAAAGTCTGTACCCTACACACAATCAGGAGCAACGCCAATTATCAGCAATGCGACCATCACACTGTACGATGAAACAACTGGTGATGTTTATCCTTTCATATTTACTGATTCAGTGTACAAATGTGAGCCCAGCAGCGGACAGATAGGTCACGTAAATCACACTTACCGCCTGCGTGTGGAGTATGATTCAAATATCTACGAAGCGACGGACACCATTAAACCAGTAGCAGCCATTACCAATGTGGATTATAAATACAAGAAGGAAAATACGGATGGTGCACGTAAAGATGGTTACTATGTACGATTCTATGCAAAAGATATGGCTGGTCAAACAGATTATACCTGGATCAGATCTTACAGGAATGACATGAGCAAAGGCAACATTCTGGAAGATAACTACGTGATAGATGGTGGTTTCTCCGAAGGTTTGTCTGATGGACAGGAGTTTCCACAGTTCGTAGGCGAAAGTGTAAATGATTATGAGCATCCTTTCCTGAAAGGCGATCTGGCAATTATCAAACTGCGTTCTCTGACTTATCCAAGCTACTTTTGGGTAACGTCCGTGCAAACACAGATGCAGTCAGGCGGATTGTTTGCCACAGTATTAGCGAATGTTGGTACGAATGTTAAGAATGTCACCGATGGTGGTGGCAAAGGTAAAATACTTGGATGGTTTGGAACCTCCGCTGTAAGTGATACCTCGATTACTACGAATTGATCTTCTTTATAAGGGAGTGGTCCGGTTCTCAACATAACTAACCGGCCACTCTCCTTTCTTCTCTCTCTTTCTTTAAACTTAATTTTATGAAAAAAGCGCTGTTGGCGCTGCTGGTACTGTTAGCAGTACAGCAGGCCTGGGCTCAGACTGCCCAAACTGAAACGTTATTCTCTAAAAAATCTACTTCCAGCAAAATCGGTGCGTATGGTGTGCCTGCGGCCAATTTAACATCCATCGGAGGTAAATTCGCTTCCATGACCGGAGGATATGGCGGGGTGCTGCTCAACAGGAAATGGATGTTTGGCGCAGGTGCCTATTCCCTCGCAAACAACATCACTTCGAGTTATGCACCTAGTGCGACCAACGGCTATAAGCAGTATCTGAATTTCTGGTATACCGGCCTCGCTGTGGAATACATCCACAATACTGATAAGTTAATTCACTGGACAGCCGGCGCACTGGTAGGTGGCGGTGCCGTAGCAAGAAGAAACAAAGCCAATTTTGATCTGAATGATGATGATATACATTATCATTCTTACGACAGGAGCGAATTGTTTGTAGCAGAACCATTTGCCAATATCGAAGTAAACGTAACCAGCTATCTGAGATTGGACCTGGGAGCGACTTACCGCTTTGTACAGGGCTCAAATACACCCAATATATCAAACGGAGATCTGAGCATGGCTTCATTCCATTTCGGAATTAAGGCAGGTAAGTTCTAAACAATACTATGCCAGGCATTGCTATCTGCTCTGTCTTGCTGAAATGGGGGCCCGAAGGATGGCATGCCTGTTTTTAATAGCTCACAGATAATAGCATGTGCTGCACATTTTTACAATATGCTACCTGCGTCTGCCAGGTATCCCCATAAGCGTCTGTATCAAAAAGATACAGGCGCTTTTTTTATCTGTTAACCTAACTGCCCCCTTTTTCTAAAGTTTTTAAAAATAAATTTTGCAATTACGAAAAGTGTCGTACATTTACTTACGAAGATATTCGTAGATCAATAATCATTGAAAATAAATGAGTACAGCAAAAAATAGCAAACCGACGGAAAGTGAACTGGAGATTCTTGGAATCCTGTGGGAAAAAGGTGCCGCTACTGTAAGGGACGTGCACGATGAGCTGTCAAAAAGCAAAGATGCAGGGTATACCACTACCCTGAAGCTAATGCAGATAATGCATGAAAAAGGCTACTTAAACAGGGATGCCAGCAGCAAAACACATGTGTACACTGCTGCTATTTCACAGGAAAGTACCCAGCAGCAATTGCTGAACAAAATGATTGATACCGTATTTAATGGTTCTGCTTCTCAGTTAGTCATGCAGGCCCTTGGTCATCATACTTCTTCCAAGGAAGAACTGGACAAGATAAGGCAATACCTGAATGATATAGAAGACCAGCAAAAAAGGTAAACTCAAGTTCTATGGCAGCACAATTTGTTCTCCCAACCATTCTGATACAGGCTTTTGGATGGGCGCTTTTACATTCCATCTGGCAGGGGTTCCTGATCTTTGCTTGTCTGCGGCTTGTATTGTATATCTGGTCGCACATGAGTGCCCGGATCAAGTATAACCTGTGTTACCTGTCAATGACAGGGATCTTTACCTGGTTCTGTATTACGCTCTGGCAACAGGTCGCTGCTGCCCTGCGTGTACGACAGGCTACCTGGGTGATGATCGAAACGGGCGTGCGCCAAAAGCACATGAACATGCCTGCTATATACCAGAGTCAAAGCTCCATCAAGCACTTCATTCCCCAACTGGAAATGTGGTTTCCTCTCGTGGTTGCCTTGTATGTTACGGGAGTTGCTGTCATGAGTATTAAACTGATTATGGATCTGGTGCAACTGAAACAGATCCGCAACAAACAGGTGCTACCCATAGATGCAGAATGGGAAAAACACCTGGAGCGGCTAACTGCCCGGTTACGGATTCCCCGTAAAGTGCAGTTGCTGATCTCCACACACATCCAGGTTCCGGTTATGATCGGCTTTCTGAAACCGCTGATCCTGCTGCCTGTAGCCATGTTCAACGACCTGACTGCCGAACAGCTGGAAGCCATCCTCCTGCACGAGCTGGCACACATCAAACGCAATGATTATCTACTCAATATCTTCCAATCTATCGTTGAAACAATTTTATTCTTTAATCCTTTTATCTGGTGGATCACTAAAAACATCCGCCTCGAAAGAGAACACTGTTGCGATGACCTTGTTATTGCAAGTCAGGTGCAACCCCTGCAATATGCCAAAGCGCTGGTAGCATTAGAAGAATACCGGTTAACAGTTAATGCACTCGCCATGGCAGCGGCAGATAATAAACAACATCTATTTCACCGCATTAAACGCATCATGGAAATGAAAACTAAAAATATTAATTATACACAAAAACTGTTGGCCGTAATGATCATCGCCGTGGGCCTGATCACCATCGCATGGCTGAATCCCATTCAGGCACGTGCCAGGAAAACCACCAGGAAGACAGCTGAACCTGTACTGACCAGCATCTCCCGCACTTACATGGGTGATACAACTCAACCTAAAGCCACCGTTCATACTGAAGAAAAAGACGCGGAGCAAATGGACAAGGAAGCGCGGGAAGCGGACAAAAAGGCCGCAAAAGACGAAGCCATGGAAGATATAGACTGGAATGATGTGAATGATGAAGTAGCTAACGCGATGAAGGAAATGAATTGGGATGCCATCAACAAAGAAGTGGAGAAAGCGATGAAAAGTGTTGACTGGAACCAGATGCATAAAGATGTTACGCAATCTATGAAACAAATTGACTGGAACCAGATGAACAAGGAGGTTGAGCAAGCCATGAAACAAATTGACTGGCGTGAGGTGAACAAGCAGGTGAAGGAAAGTCTGAGAACTTCCAACATGCATTCCAATGTAGGTGTAGACATCGACACCAACGTTATCCAGGAAGGCATCCGTGTGGGCCTGGATGCGGCAAGGGCTGCGATGAAAGATGCAATCCCTGCAGCGCAGATGGGTATAGAATCTGCCAGAGCTGCTATGAACAGCCAGGAATTCAAAGATGCGATGGAGAAAGCCCGTCAGGAAACTGCAAAGGCGATGAAGGAATCTAAAAAGCAAATGCAGCTGGCGATGGCGACCGCAAAAACAGAAATGAAAAAACAACGCATCGCCGAAGCGAAATACCGTGAAGACATGGCACATGCCAAAGGTGATGGACAGTACAAGGAAATGATTGATAAGATGGCTGCTGATAAACTTATTGATACGAACAAAGGCTACAAAATCGAAAAGAAAGACGGTAGTCTTTACATCAACGACGTTAAGCAGTCAACTGATGTAGCAGACAGATATAAATCTTACCTGAGGGCTGCCAAAAAACTGTCTATTCTTGGCAAGGAAGATAACCTTACCATCAGTGTAGAAGAATAATATTTCAACGGGTTTTTCGCCAGAACCTATCATTTATACCGCGCTACTGCCGTTCCTACGGCAGTGGCGTTTTTATTTCATGGTTCCCCCTTATCTTTATGTACTAAACCAACCATGGATGAAGAAGATTTCACAAGGATTGCTGATGCTGTTATTGTCTACAGGCGCTGTAGCACAGGAAGGTCATCAGTCAATTCAGGATTTTACAATTATTAAAAATAATGCTGCCACTTCGGTGAAAGATCAGGGCGAAACCGGCACCTGCTGGTGCTTTTCGTCTACATCAGTCGTTGAATCAGAATGCCTGCGAAAAGGGCTGCCAGCATTAGATCTTTCGGAGATGTATATTGTTCGCAATATTTACATGGAGAAAGCTAAAAACTACATTCACAGACAGGGGTTTACACGCTTCGATGAAGGCGGTCTGTCGCATGATTTCATTCGCGCTGCTGCTATCTATGGCCTGATGCCGGAGAATGTGTACAGCGGCCTGACGAATGGCCGTACTACACACAACCATGGCCCGATGGTAGAAGCGATGAAAAACTACCTGGATAGTTTACTGAAGGTAAAGAGACCTTTGCCGGACAACTGGACCGCCCGTGTAAGCAGTATTCTGGACCAGTACCTGGGCGCTCCGCCTGCTTCTTTTACGTACAATGGTAAAAACTATACACCCGTAACTTTTGCGAAAGAAGTGGTAAAGTTTTCACCAGATGACTATGTAAACCTGACTTCATTTACGGATCATCCTTACTATGCTCCTTTTATTGTGCAGGTGCCTGATAATTATTCTAATGGTGCGTATTATAACCTGCCACTGGAAGAGTTCGTGAATGTGGCAAAAGCGGCTGTGAATAAAGGCTATACCATATCGTGGGATACGGATATGAGCAACAGGGGCTGGCTGACAGGCAAGGGGTATGGCTTGTACCCCGCTGAAGATTCCCTGCTGAAAAAAGTCCCTTTCAACCCGGATCTGAGTGAGAAAGTGGTGACGCCGGAAGACAGGCAACGTCTGTATGAAGAGCTGGTGACAGAAGATGATCACCTGATGCAGATCACAGGGCTTGGTAAATCAGCCGGTGGTAAGGAGTTCTTTATTGTGAAGAATTCATGGGGCCCTAAAGCCGGACCTTTTGAGGGGTATATGCATGTGTCTGTACCTTATTTTGCGCTCAATACAATTACAATAGTAGTGCCTAAAGCCGTGCTGGATAAAGCGACCCTGAGTAAACTCGCGTTGAAATAAATGCAACCACCCATTCAATCGGGTAATGACATATTGCTATATCAAAAATCCGCTCCCGTCCGAAGACAGGGGCGGATTTTTATTTGCTGGCATAGGTCGCAAAAGGCAATATATTTATCAGTATAGTGACGGAAGTTCAGGGATGCGAGATGTCAAATGACTTGAAGTGCTGTACTTCCCCCGGCTCGATAGTAATACCGGTTACTTTGGCAAGCGGCGGGCCCTGGCGGCACCAGGCAATAAAAGCTTCCATTGGTCCCTCCTCCCCTTCTGCAGCAATCCACACACTACCATCTGGCTGGTTCCTGACCTGTCCTTTGATATCAAGCCCATCTGCAGTACGCTTGGTATTGGTTCTGAAGAAGACACCCTGCACTTTGCCTTTTACAATAATGACTTTGTGTATCTTTTGCATTGTTGTGCTGTTACGGTTGTAAAATATGTGTTGTATACATATTAAATCTACGAACAGTAAGGGGGAATTAAAAATTATTCTACCCGGAGCAGGCAGTACCTGACGAATAGTAGCTGAGGTGCGGTTGACGGCGGTTGGGAGCGGTGATGGAGGTCATTTGAGGTGTGCCATTTTTTAGTACAAACACGCTAATTAGTATACACAACCATACTCCCGATGAGTAAGTATGCATGACCATCCTTCAATGACTATGCATGATCATACTCCCGATGAGTAAGTATGCATGACCATCCTTCAATGACTATGCATGATCATACTCCCGATGAGTAAGTATGCATGACCATCCTTCAATGACTATGCATGATCACACACCCAGTGGGTAAGTACGCACACCCATCCTTCAATGACTATGCATGATCACACTCCCAATGAGTAAGTATGCATGACCATCCTCCAATGAGCATGCATGATCACACTCCCAATGAGTAAGTATGCATGACCATCCTCCGATGAGGATGCATAAAGACAATAAATCAGCATGCATAAAGACAATGTCCATTATCTGACAAATACAAATCATCTTCTATCACGTTATCACGTCTATTGCCATCTAACTGCATTTCTCCGCCTACTGCGCTCCTTTACTACTTACGCTGCATAATTGAACAATGTATGCTCACTTCCTCTCATTGCCTCATCACCAAATAAGAACTCCTTCACCATCTCATACTGCCCGCCTGCCGCTGGTTTCCGTAATAACATAAAACTCTTGCATTGAAAACTGCGCACAAATACCTGGTTGTAAAAATGATCATACACCTGATCAAACTCACGCGTATTCATTCCTCTTGCAATTGTAATATGCGGTTTATATGGAGTAGATTTAATATCGAATTCCTGCAAGATCCGCTTGTGCAACTCAACGATAGGCTTAGGATTCGCCACATTGATAAAGATCGTACGCTTGTCGTGCTGCTGCTCGAAATGATCAAACCGTGATGTGTACAAGGTAAAACCTGATTGTTTGCCGGCAATATTATCTAACAAGGTGACAAAGTCATCTTCAAAACGCACTGGAAATACAGAGCGGAAGAGACTGATATTAGCCGCTGAGAATTGGGTAGTCGTAATACCCAGCTCCTGTGCGACCATCCGCTTTAAAGCCATTACATCATTGTTGATATGAGTACCGGGATTAACTACTAATAAGTAGTCATACAATGATTCCTGTTCAGGAATAACGTTATTATTTGTAATCATAACCAAATAAGTTTTGAACTTAAAGTGTATTGGTTATTTGAATATTGACATTACAAATATAAAACCTTTACTTTTAATTTGCTAATTTATTTAGTATTTATTTCTAAATTACTAAAAAACATAGCAGCCGCTGGCATAAAAAACCGGTATAGCAGCCTTATAAATCAGCTACTATACCGGCGTAGAATAAATATGTAATTGGCTTATGCCAGTGCTTTGATAATTGCTACAAAATCAGCTGCTACCAGTGATGCTCCACCGATCAGTCCACCATCCACATCCGGGCAGGAGAACAGTTCTACAGCGTTTGAAGGCTTTGCACTACCACCATACAGGATAGAGATATTCAAAGCAGCTTCACGGCCATATTTAGCAGCGATCTGTGATCTGATGAATGCATGCATATCCTGTGCCTGTGCTGCACTTGCAGTCAGACCCGTACCAATCGCCCAGATTGGCTCATAAGCGATCACAACATTCTTCAGCTGTTCTTCTGTCAGGTGATACAGGCTTTCTTCCAGTTGTTTTGCAACAAACTCATTCTGGGTTTCAGCTTTTCTCACTTCCAGTGGCTCTCCGCAACAGAACAGAGGTTTTAAACCGTTTGCCAGTGCCAGGTCAATCTTCTTAGCCAGTACTGCATTGCTTTCCTGGAAGTATTCTCTTCTTTCAGAGTGACCCAGGATCACATAGTCTACGCCTACAGACTGCAACATTTCTGCTGATACCTCGCCGGTATAAGCACCAGATTTTTCTGACGCGCTATTCTGAGAAGCCAGGAAAAAACCAGGATTGTTCCTGATTAATGCTTTTGCTTTTACCAGATATGGGAAAGGGGTAGCAAATACTACTTCCTGACCTTCCTGCAGATGCAGGCCAGCCGCCAGTACGTCATTGATCAGTTGCTCACCCTGTGCCAGGGTCAGGTTCATTTTCCAGTTTCCTGCAACGATTTTTTTTCTCATGTTTATCGCTATTGTTAATGATATATTGAATCTAAGATTTTACTGCTGCGTATACAGCCCTGAGCAAGCGTTCCTCTACGTCGCCCAGCTGTTGTCCTTTGAACTGCATCCATTGCCGTGCATCCCGCAATGCTTCCTGTATCCTGTATGTTTCGGTGGCGACTCCACCCCATGAAAAGGAAGGCACAAACTTAGGCGGGAACCCGCCTCCAAAGATATTACACGAAACGCCAATTACAGTGCCGGTATTAAACATTGTTCCAATACCACTGCGGCTGTAATCGCCCATGATCAATCCACACTTGGTGCCGGCTGCGACGGTCCCGTTCCTGGCTTCTACCCAGACCCGCACTGTGCTGGCATTATTCTTCAGGTTTGAATTGGTTGTATTCCCCCCCAGGTTGCACCATTCACCCAGCACGGCATCTCCCAGGTAGCCATCATGACCTTTGTTGGAATATCCCAGCATTACCACATTCTTTATCTCGCCTCCCCCGACACTCCCTGGCCCCAGGGTGGTAGCACCATATATTTTGGTACCCATTTTCAGCATCGCTCCTTCACAAAGAGCCAGTGGCCCCCTGATCAGGCAGCCTTCCATGACTTCCGCCCCCTTGCCGATATAGATAGGTCCTGTATTCCCGTTCAATACGCTGTGTTCCACCACGGCTCCCGGCTCCAGAAAGATGTTTTCTGCACCGCTCACCTGGTTGGAAGCAGGTATCGGGGCAGAAGTACGGCCTGCCGTAAGCAGGGAAAAGTCCTGCCGCAAAGCACTATCATTTAGCCGAAAAATATCCCATGGATACGTCAGCTGCTGTACTGATTCCTGATAGTCCAACCGATTGCCGGAGGCATTGAAGTCCCCATCTCCACCCCGCACCACTTTTGCCAGCAGCACATGATCCCTGTAGAGCTCCTGCCCTGTCTCCAGCGCATTAATAGCAGTAACCAGCGAAAGATCTGGAAGTATATGTCCATTGATCAGCACACACTGATCCTCAACTGTCGTCGATTGAAGGGGAAATTTCTCCTGCAAATAAGGAAGGGTCTGGAAGCTGGCGCTGGCATTTAGCCACCTCTCCCATTTTTCTCTTATGGTAAGTATCCCTACACGGATGGCCGCTACCGGCCGGGTATGAGTAAAAGGGTACAACAAATCCCGTGCAGGAGTATCAAATAGAATGTAACGCCGCTCCATAAGGGGATAAAAATAGAGAATCCCATCGAAAAAGTCGATGGGATTCTCATTAAATTATTTGACAGGCCTGTACTAGGCTTTCTTTCCGTAGCGTTTGTTGAACTTGTCGATACGACCTGCTGTATCCACCAGCACGTTCTTTCCGGTATAGAAAGGATGTGAAGTATTGGAAATTTCAAGCTTGATCAATGGATATTCATTACCATCTTCCCACTTTAAAGTTTCTTTGGTAGGAGCAGTAGACTTGCTCAAGAAAGTATGTCCATTAGACATATCTTTGAATATTACAAACCTGTAACTTTCCGGATGGATTCCCTGTTTCATCAGAATTTTAGTTTTCTTTGTTTTTTACCAGATGCAACCGCGCATATTCATTCTTCGACAATTGATGAACGCTAATGCTAGGTTTCATACCAATATTTATAATACAGGCTGCAAAGGTAAACATTTATTTTAAATTTCCAGACTTTTAAGCTGAATTATTTTAATCTTTCATATTCACATACTGGAGCGGGATGTTCAGATTGCCCGTTCTCAGTAACTGGATAACCTCCTGAAGATCATCTCTTTTCTTGCCTGTTACGCGTACGATATCGTCCATAATGGCGGCCTGTACCTTCGCACCTGAGTCTTTGATCATTTTTACGATCTTCTTGGAATCCTCCTGCTTGATACCATTACGTACGGTAATATCTTTTTTTACCACTTTACCACTCTGGTAGTGTTCCTTGGTCAGGTCATAAATATTCGCATCCAGTCCCTGCTTGATCGTACGACTGATCAGTACGTCTATCACCTGGTCCAGCTTCATTTCGCTCTCTACTTCAATAGCCAGACTCAGGTCTTTTTTATTGAGGGCAATATTGACATGAGAGCCTTTGAAATCGTACCTGTTAGTGATTTCTTTATTTACCGTATTTATCGCGTTGTCAAGTGTCTGTGTATCCACTTTGCTAACAATATCAAAGGATGGCATAATTGAGTAATTTTTTTTGTGACAGAAGGCAAATATAAATATGAATTAGGACATAGCGACCATTGTGGCCTATAAAAAGAAAAACCCCGGGACGTTTCCCGGGGTAATTCCCTTCCTAGGCAGGGAACAGTGTCACTTGAATCTACAAGCGACCAACAACTCTCTTTCTTATCAGTCTATCTTTGTCACCTTTGAGGAGCCTGAAGAAGACTGGTTAATGGAAGGATTACCTTTGTATCGAACTTTCGCACCACCAGATACACTGATGTCCAGTTTCTTCTCTACATTCACCGCCAGATCACCACTACCTGATACCCCTACTTCAACGATCTCTGATTTCAAGCTCAGGGCGTCTACACTCGCTGATCCTGAAATGCCATATTCTACCTTGCTTACATCGCCTTTCAGCGCAATCTTGGTAGAACCAGATACACCTACTTCCAGCTTTTCCGCCTTCAGATCCATATCTATTATAACGCTACCGCTGATCGCCAGCTCTACTTTATTTCCCTTGAGTGTACCTTTGCTATAAAACCCGCCGGAACCACTTGCTGCCAGGGATTTCACTTCGGCCATGCTCACATTTACAGTAATTTTCTGTGTAGGTTTCAGCTCGTATCCCTTCTTCCAATGCAGTTTCAACTCACCACCTTCTACTTCCGTTACGATGTAAGGCAGCAGATTATCGTCTGCTTCTATTTCAATGTTACTTCCTGCACCAGGTGTAATGTATACATTGAAACTACCAGAAGCTGCAATACTGTTAAAAGAAGAGGCAGATCTTGATTCTTTTTTGATATTACCGCTACCTGTTATACGTTCTCTCTGTGCGAATACATTCACACTGGCACACACGAGCATCAGGAATGCAATAGCTGTTGTTTTCATAATAGTGTTATTTAAAAGTTTTATAAGGGATGGAATTAGTTTGTACCAAAGGAAACATCACTGTATGTACCATTGATGATGAGTGCAGGCGACTGCTCACTACCATTGGCAGAAATCGCAGTATAGTTCGTGTTGGAAGCTTTCTTCACCGTGCTCTCACTTTTCATAGCCAGCCCGCTGTTGTGGACATCACCACTGTGTAGCGCGATTTTAAACTGCAATGGTATACGGGCTGGTAACCCCTGCAATTTCACGTCGGCATAAGTCAGGCTGATTACCCCACCTTTGAAATTATTGCCAACACTCTTCACTTTCAGGTCTCCATAGACCAGCTTTGCATTGACATCCGCGTGTAATTCTCCGATCGTAAAATCTGAATAATTGCAGGTGATGTTAACTGAGTTGGTCTTTGCTACCTTATAATCATCGTAATTAGACCTTGCATCCAGCAAGTTGACTGTACCCAACTCATACTCTGAGTAATTGGATCGTGTATACAATGCACCAACACTCTCACATTTCAGGTTGGAATAATTACCATGTATTGTCAGCGCATCTGCTTTGCCAATGCGGCCTTTATCACAATAATTCATATTCAGGGTTAAAGACTTCTGTACTTCCCTGATATCGTAGGTACAGTAATTCATGCCAATGGTAGCGGGAAAACTCAGCACATCGGTGAATACATCTCCGAAGTTATTGTCCAGCGCCAGTTTGCGCAGATCTTCCGGCACGTAGACTTCGTAGTCAATATTCACGTAATCTTTACTATCTCTTTTGGCTCCCCAGTTGAACAGTTTACCCGTGGTGCCGAGCGGATGATAGCTGGTTTGCAATGCGATCTCTCCGTTGGAATTGCTCTCATCAATGTCTACCATATTTGCGGAGCTCTGTGCTTCACCTGCATTCTTTCCAAAACCTGTGATGGTAATAGTCGCTTTCACATGGTTCTGTTTCCAGGTATGGATAATGATCTTACCATATTTATTTGAAATAGACAGTGCCGAATTACTTCCATTCGCATAATCTTTCGATATAACACGTTTGAACTCGCTGTCACCCTTCTTACCAAATGCCATTACCGGCAATAACAGTAATAGTAATATTTTACATTTCTCTTTCATAGTTTGACTGCTTTTGCTTAACGGGCTGTTTCTCTCTCAACTCATCAAGTATTTTATCAAGAAGGTCCAGCTTCAGCTGATAATAGCGGACCATGGCTGCTTTGATTCTTTCATTACCCGGATTCTGTATCAGTTCTGCTTCCAACACCTTATAAGTATCGTTACGCAGTTCCAGTTCTTTGCGGGTTGCACTATCCAATCCTACTACAGCTGGTGGATAGGCATTAATTTCCGACAGGCGCTTTTCTATCTGGGAAGTATAGTAGATCCCGGCTTCCTGCAACTCTGGCGAGACAACAGCTACCTGCTGTTGCTTTTTCATTTGCAGGAACTGGAAGATCACGAAAGTGTTTACCACCAGTACCAGTACTGCTGCTACTTTGAGCCAATTGCGCCCCAACATTTGCAACACTTTTCCTTTTTTCTGTGGTACCAGCTCCTTCTCCAGTTTATCCCACAATGCGGGTCTGGGTCCGGGCTGCTCAAATTCTGAACGGTGTTGCCTGATAAATTCCTCAAAACTCTGTTCTGGCATCAGCGTATTGCATTTTTTTGTTTAATGATCTGCCGCACTTTGTCTTTTGCACGCATGTACTGCGTTTTCACAGTAGACTCCGATATATCCAGCATGACAGCAATCTCCTTATGGGAGTATTCTTCAAAGATGGAGAGATTCAGCACTGTACGGTAACCATGCGGCAATCCCTGTATGGCATCTTTGATAGCGGACACTGTCCATGCAAAACTATCTTCGTCCATTCCTGCTTTTTCTTCGGCGACTTCTATATTGTCTACTTCTTCGAAATACACTTTCTTTCTACGCAGGTGACTTAAACAGTGATTCACCACGATCCTTTTGATCCAGGCTGTCACACTACCCGCATTTTCAAGGCGGTCAATGTTCCGGAATACCTGCATAAAGGCCTCCTGCAGTGTATCTTCAGCATCAGCCGCGTTGCCGGTCATACGCAAACAGATATTGTACATAGCTTCTGAATAAGCATTGTACAGCTCGCGAAATGCGCGAACATCTCCCTTTTTGCACTGGGCTACCAGGTGATCTGTTATTATAGTCTGATTCAAGTTGTTGGCTGATGCTTGCATAATAAAGACAATATTTTTAAAAAAGGTTGCACCGCTGATGGGATTATTTTAGGAAAACTGGCGTTAAAAGCAGTCAAATACCTATCAATCAAGCAATTATGGTTCAAAAAAAGGACGTAACCCCGTGGTTACGTCCCATCCATCCTTATATGTACCTAAAAAACAGGCCGGTGTTAGTTGCTCTTCACACGGTTTTGTTCATCTTCCAGGCCGGTCTTGTGATTGCGGGCAGCCTTGATATTCATATTACCAAAGCGGTAATTGAAGGCGAGGCGAACCTGTCTTGATTCCCATTTGGAATCTACCGACATAAAGCGACCGGCGTTGGTAAAGGTGCCGCGGAAGCGCTGTTGATTAAATACATCATTTACGGTCAGCTTCAGACTACCTTTTTTATGCAGGATGGATTTAGACAATCCACAATCGAGTGCATACATAGGCTTCATTCTCATTAAACCTTCATCTGCAATCTGAGACGACAGATAAAAGAAGGTAGCTTCTGCTGTGATACCGCAAGGCAGTGTGAATGTGTGTTGGGTACGGCCCATAAAACCACCTGATTCCACATTCACCAGATTATTATCTACGACAGTTGAATATTTCGCATACAATGCCTGCAGGTAAGTGTAACTGTTCCACCATTTGGTGATCGGGAAAGGCATTGAAATACTAAAGGTGAAGTTGTCAGACTTAGCAATGTTCAGGTACCTGTAGCGAAGGATGGAGGTATCGCCGGTTGCCGGATCTTTCTCTGACTCTGCCACCTGTGTCATTTTATCAGATGCATGTGCATAGGCTACAGAAGTAGTCAGGAACTGTTTAAAGGTATGACTCACTTCAAAATTGTTGCTATAAGATGGCTTCAGATAAGGGTTGCCTGCAATCTTGGTATACCTGTCCAGATAGAATTCGAAGGGGTTCAGGTCTTCGTAATCCGGGCGCTGTATACGACGGCTGTAAGAAATGCCCAGTTGATGATCTTTTGCCAGGTTGTAGCTCATGAACAAACTTGGGAACAGGTTGAAGTAAGTGGTATCTGTCACTTTGGAAATGGTCACTGAGTTACCTTCAATGTGCGACAGCTCACCACGCAGACCTGCCTGCAATGTTAATTTCTTAAACTGTTTGGAGAAATTGATATAGCCGGCATTTACATTTTCTTTGTAGATGAAATGGTTGGAGCGGTTATAATCATACACCCAGTTATTGTATCGCAAAGAGTCAAAACGTGCATCGTTGTCAGACTTTACAAAGCTCAGCTTCACCCCTGCTTCCAGTTTGGCCTGGTGTTTCAATGGATTGACATAATCAGCTTTAAAAGTTTTGATTTCGATTGTTGACGGCTGCATATTACGGGTAGTATCACCATGGTTAAAGTTTTTACCACTGGCATCATACACGTTTGAGAAAGTATTTAAGCGCTTGCTGTCATGGTTGCGTGCATAGTCCAGGTCGATGCTCAGTTCCTTGCCGGTAGTGTCCAGTACACCTTTATAATTGATGTTATAAGCCATCCTGTTCCAGTCACCAGGGTTTTTTGAATCTGTACGCAAGGTTGAATCGACTTCTCCGATACTACCAATCTGTGTTACAGAACTAGAAGGCATGGTATAGTTTCTCAGCCCTGCATCTATCATTACACCAATGGTGTGATTTTTATTGATGAAATAATCTACCCCTACTTTGGCACCATGGTAGTCAGACGTCTGGTTGTGTGTGTTCCTGTTATCGAATACATTCACCTTTCCTTCTGCAGGGTAACTACGATATAGTAGCAACGTCTGGTTATTCTGGCGGTGATTGTAATTGTAAGAACCGAACACATTGTATTTGGCATTGCGATGGTTCAGGTTCAGACTACCATTATATTTAGGTGTCGCGCCATAGCCACCACCCAGGGCAAGGCTACCATTGGTACCTACGGTATTGTTCTTCTTCAGTTTGATATTGATGATCCCGGCGTTGCCTGCTGCATCGTATTTGGCGGAAGGATTGGTGATCAGTTCTATTTGCTCAATATTGCTACTGGGCATGGATTTCAGCAGCGCGGCAACGTCCTGGGAACTCATGTTGGTGAGCTTTCCATCAATCATGATAACAACCCCGTTTTTACCTTTCAGGTTGATATTATCATCTTTATCTATAGTGATACCTGGTGATTTTTCCAACACCTCCATGGCATTGGCGCCTGCTCCTACTACACTGTTTTCAACGTTCACCACCATCTTGTCTACGCGCTGTTCTACGAATGGCTTTTTACCAGTCACGTTTACGGCTTTCAGGTTGCGGGTATCAGTGCTCAGGGTGAGGGCGCTCACTTTAACAGGTGAATTTTTTACTTCGAATGGCTGGCTATATGCCTTGGTCATACCTACATAAGCAGCAGCTACGAGATACTTCCCTTCTTTTACCGGTTCGATTTCATATTTACCATTTATATCTGCGATCGCTCCTTTTACCAGGGAGGAATCGGATGCTTTCAGTAATGTAACGGTGGCAAACTCTACGGGCTTATCACCGGTCTGAACTACCTGGCCGGTCACTTTTCCGGAACCAGGAGTCTGGGCCTGCGCAGCAAAACCCAGGGTCATGATTGATAAAATAAAAGCTACTGTCTTCATATAAGGCGGATTAAGGATGTCTAACGTTCTGTTTTTTATTAAGTTGGATAGCAGTTGATAATATAGAACCTTTATTAATCTAGTTCCTTTGTTTATCAACTACAGTGTAAAGGTAGGTAGTTTGTATTGCATAGTACATAACTTTACATAAACGGTCGCCAGAAAGGGATGATTGGTAAAATTTTGTCGAAGCCAGTGGGGAGCATCCACCTATACTATCTATTATTATACATTGACCACCGGGAAAAATGTGGACGCAGCCGGCTCTAAAAGTCAGAAGGGAGTTACTCACTCTATGTATAGGAGACGAGAGAAGAGTGAAAAGGTTGCAAAAAAAAATCGCCTCTACTCATAGTAAAAGCGATTTTATTATCAAGTACGTTCAATTTTACCATTTGATGCTATCCAGTACATCGGGCAATTCCTGCTGTACTTTCTCGAAGAAAACTCTTTCTTCTTTGCGGATATGATCTTCCAGGCTGCGGGCGAGTAGATCCAGTGCAGGAATCATGTCTTTTTCATCTGTAACGGTCAGCGCGCTGTACATGCGGGAGATAATGGAATGCTCCTGGTGCAGTTCACTGAGCAGGTGATCTATTTCTGCATTTTTGCCCTGGCACAATTCAAAGAGGTATTCTTCTTTCTGGATGTGTGGCACCATTACTTCCTGAAATACTTTTACGATATATGCCAGTTTTGCATCAGTTTCAAGTGGAAAGCCTTCATAGGGAGCAGCATCGTTTTTCAGATAGCGGCATACGAATAATAAACGCTGGTGCTCCTGCGAGAGAGGCACTAAAGTAGAATGACGTTGCATGTTCAGGATATGGTTTTAGCCGAAGTATAAAGTTTACGGCAATACCAGATCAACACAGCTCCGCCTATTACCATGAGTGTAGAAATGATTTCAGCCTGGGTAGGGTGAAATCCGAAAATATCATATTTAGTGTTCACTCTTATCTTCTCAATAAAGAAACGCTCAACGCCGTTCAGGATCAGGTAGATACCGAAAACCATACCCGGTACTTTGATCTTTTTGCGGATACTCCATAATAATGCAAACAACAGCAGGCATGCGATAATCTCGTAGAGTGCTGTTGGGTATACAGCAATTGGCAGCACACTGCAATACCTGCCTGTACATCCTGGCATCAGTACCCCTTCATTAATTACATTGTGCGGATAGCCATATGCAAAGAACCAGTCTGGCAGGAAGCTGAGCCCCTGCGGTTTGGCAAATGCGGCGTGGGGAATGTGCTCCAGGCCACCATATTGGCGGGCAAAGAACTGCTCGTTGGCTTTAAGTACTTCCTGGAACCTGGAGGGATCCACCTGTGTTACATGCCCGGTAGTATCCGTCACATAAGCGCTGTTGTAAATACCCCAGTCACCATCACCAGAGAAATGACACCCCATACGCCCAACACCGTAAGCCAACATAAGTCCCGGTGCAGCACTATCTATAAGATGTAATACATTAATTTGTTTTTTGCGGGCATAGCGAATAATCACAATACTCGCTACAATCAAACCACCATAGAAGGTGAGACCACTGAACGAGAGCAGGGACTCGATCGGATTCTGTATGAAGTCGCCCCAGTTTTCCAGGTTATGAAAAATCTTTGCCCCGATCAGACCAGCTACAGCGGCCATCACAGTGAAGTCAGGCACCCGCTGGTGAGGATATACCAGTTCAGACACGGTTACCTCTTTTTCAGCTTTCGCCTTCTGACCACTCCTATATTTAAGGTAAGCAGCAATGCCACCTACGATAATACCGCCTATGAAACTCCCCCTGGCAGACATCACAAAAGATTGCAGGTCCTGAGAAACATTCTCCCAGTCAGCTACAATTCCAATGATTTTAAAACCGAGAATAAAACCGATTACACCATTAATGAGAATGTCTGATGTACTTACTGGTTTGCCTTTTGTAATTTTTTCAGAGACAGCCTTCAATAGTCCAAGGCGCTCTCTCCTTTTCAACTCACTGGTTAAGGTATAGGCAGCTGCAAGGAATGCAATGGCTACAAAAAAGCCAAAGGTCTGAAACAGTTTTAAGAAAGGAAGTTCTACACCTAACAGGTCCTTGAATGCGTAATATAAATTAGGATACATAGCCAAAAAAAATTGGTGATCTGAGTTTTCCTATGAACAAAGCCGAATTAGTCAGGAAGGAAAATCAAACCACCAAAGTAAGCTGTAAAAATCGCAAATTCCAAATCATATTTACGTTTAATGTGAAATGCCTGACACAAAATTCAAATATATTTAGCGCCAGGCATTCTACACTTTACGTAAGCTGATCTTAACAATATTGTTCGAACGCATCAACCAGGTTCGCTGCGATCATCTGTGCAGGGCGACCTTCGATCATGTGACGCTCAATGAAATGCACCAACTGTCCATCTTTAAACAGTGCGATAGCAGGTGAAGATGGAGGATAAGGCAGCAGGTGAGTACGGATCTGCTGAATAGCAGCTGTATCAAAACCCGCAAAGCTGGTAGTCAGTCTGTCCGGCTTCTTTTCGCTGTGCGCAACCGCCATTAATACACCTGGACGTGCACTACCAGCAGAACAACCACATACAGAGTTGATCATCACCAGTGTAGTACCAGCACCTTTTAATGTTTCATCTACCTGATCAGGTGTCAGCAATTCTTCAAAACCGTTATCTGTTAACTCTGCCTTCATAGGCATTACTAGTGCTGCTGGATACATATGAGTATAATTTTTTTGTTCGTCAATTTTTACAAAGTTAAACAATCAGCGGATAAATAGAAAAACTTGAATGAATATGACTTTTTGTCGTTAAAAACAAGCACAATCAGACTTTTTGTCCTACACAGTCGGCCATTCCCTAACAAAATAGCAGTTTTTATGCCATGGTATTCCATTTGATTATACCTAATCGTTCAAATTTTTAAAACAAAAACTAAAACTCATAAAACCATGACATACGTAAAATTTAATCAGCATCCTGCAGCTAAAGCATTTGGCGGTTTAGTAGAAGAGATTTTTAATAATAATGGATTCAAGCAAGCCCTGAAAGACGATTTCTTAACCAACGACTTTTTTGGCGCTCATCCCCCTGTAAATATTTACGAAGGCAAGGATGGTTATACCATCGAACTCCTGGTGCCAGGTTGGGCAAAAGAAGAAATTAAGATCAATGTAGAAAACAAAGCCCTGACCATCAGTGCCGAAAAACCAGAAAAAGCTGCTGAAAACAAGGACGAAGCACCCAAACAAACCCGTAAGGAATTTGGTATCCGTTCTTCTTTCAAACGTTCATTCAACATCAATGAGCAAGTTGATGCCGAAAAAATTCAGGCTAAATACGAGAATGGTATTCTCAAATTAGTCCTGCCTAAGAAAGAAACTATACAAGCCGCTGCCAAAGCGATTGTTGTGGAATAAGGATTAAACGTAATAGTTATACATCCCTCCTGTATTTACAGGGGGGATTTTTTTATAATTCACACAAACGTTTAAGGGTTATACTGTTTTTATGGGATAATTTGCCATATAACCATATGGCCTATGCCTCAACTATTTAAAAGTATACGATCCCTGGCGGGAAAGATATACGTCACTACTGAAAATGCAGTGATAGGCAACGCTTTACAGGTTACCACCAACACCAGATTGCAGTGTAGGCTCAAGTTGATCTTTGACTATCTCTTCTTTCATATACTGCTGCTGATACCTAAACTGCTAATAGCACTATATTATCAGAATAGCACGGACCTGTTACTACTGTCAGTTTATATATTAATATTACCTGGCGCAATGCTCCTTTTGAAAAAAGGGGCATCCCCCAAAATGGTTAGTTTCATGGTCGCATTCGCCACCCTGTTCCTCCCCATGATATCGTCGTTTTTTAATAATCAGGATGTATCACCCAGATATACGATTACCTGGATGCTCAGCCTGTTGTTCTGCTATATCACTATCAACAGGAGGACTACCTTTATATTGGGCAGTATGCTATGTGCTTACCTGGGCCTGGTATCCTATATTAAAATTCACCACCTGGCATTCCCGGTTTCAGATGGCTACATCCCGGAACAATTGTCGCCATTCATGGCATTGTATGCCGCTCTGTACCTTTTATTCCTGATGCGGGTATTTGGCAAACACTACCGTAATATCTTTATGCTGGAGCATGAACTTACGCTGCAAAAACAAAAACAGCACTCTTCCCTGCTCAACCAGCACCTGACCAAACAGTTTATTATCCTGAAAGGACTAAGCCGGTCAGGTAAATCCAAATACCTGGATGGAAATAAGGAATTGCTGGAAGCCTGCCTCGTGGAGATCGAAAAACAATGTGAGAGTGCCATCGATTACCTGGACAACGGGAAACTATCAGAAAGCTGAGTACGCAGCCTACACGTCTGTGTGAGCATTGCGAAATGAATACAGTTGTGGATTTAACCGGTTTTAAGGAACCTGGAGACATAAACAGGTTAAAAAATTACAACTTTCGGGTATTTTTCTATGCTTCCAGCCAGACTATCTTTGTATCATCGTAGAACAGGAACACTATTTTCCTGATACACCACAACGTTAAGTTGTCTTATTCCTCCCTATACAAACGTACCTTATATCCCTACTTGTCTTATTTTCCTTTATGCTTTTGATGATAAACCTATGCCATGAAATAGGCTTCTCTGATTTGCTGGGGGAGCCTTTTTTTTATTCCCGGAACTTTGCGTAGGAAACCGCTATTGATATAGGGGCAATTCTGCAGGCCGGAACCAGGTATCCATTCCAGGGAATAAATACAACATGGATCTATCCGGAAATTTCAGGCAACTAATAGAAAAAAATAACCCCGCGAATAATCGCGGGGTGTGTCAGTGGATTACTAACCCATTTTTTTAATAACCCAAAATCTTCAGCATACTCTGGGCAGTCTGTTCCTTGGCATACAACCAATCTTTCAGCTGTCCATTTTTATCATATCCAACAATCACGTGCTTAGGTGACGGGATAAGGCAGTGCTTGATACCACCATATCCACTGAGTTGATCCTGGTAAGCGCCTGTGTGGAAGAAACCGATATACAAAGGTTCCCCTTCAGACACTTTTGGCAGAAACACTGCATTGATATGTTCTTCGGATGTATAGAAGTCATATCCGTCGCAGGTCAAACCGCCCAGGTGCACTTCCTGATATTCCTGTTCCCATTTATTGATGGGTAGCATCAGGAACTTTTCCCCGATACCCCAGGTGTCAGGCAGTGTGGTAATAAAAGAACTATCGATCATGTACCAGATCTCACGGTCATTCTGCATCTTCTCGCCCACTACGCTATAGATCACAGCACCACTCTCTCCCACCGTGAACGAACCGAATTCAGTATAAATATCCGGTACCGGTACCTTGTTCTTTTTACAAACACTCTTGATAGTCGCTACGATCTCATTTACCATGTAATTGTAATCGTAGTCAAAACCCAGGGAGTGCTTAATAGGAAAACCACCTCCTATATTAATACTATCGAGCTCAGGAGAAATTTTCTTCAGCTGGCAGTACAGTTGCAATACTCTGTTGAACTGGCTCCAGTAGTAAACGTCGTCCTTAATCCCTTTATTCATGAAGAAGTGCAGCATTTTCAGCTCGAACTTCTCATTACCTTTCAATTTGTCGATATAAAATTCCAGCACATCGCGGGAACGTATACCCAGACGGGAGGTATAAAAATCAAAGGTAGGTTCCTCTTCCGCTGCTATACGCAGTCCCAGCTTTACCCGCTCCTTTGTCCGGATGAACTTCTGGTAATCCTCCAGCTCCTCTTTATTGTCTAAAACCGGAATTACATTTTTGAACCCTGTATTGACCAGTTTGGAAATAGCCTTTGTGTACGCTTTGGTCTTGTAACCATTACAGATCACTTTGGTTTCCTTGTTGATCTTCTTCCTTTCATACAACTTGGTAATAATATCAATGTCGTATGCGAAAGAGGTCTCGATGTGTATCCCGTGTTTCAGGGTCTCTTCCATGATAAAGGAAAAGTGAGAACTCTTGGTACAGTAACAATAATAATAGTTACCATCATACCTGTTCTTCTTAATGGCGTCCTGGAACATCTTTTTGGCCTTATTGATCTGCATGCCAATTTTGGGCAGATAGGTCAGTTTGAAAGGTGTTCCGTACTTGTCAATTAACGCCTTAATATTCACCCCATTAAATTCCAGGTAGCTATCCTGTACGTCAAACCCTTCCTGGGGGAACTCGAAGGTTTGGTTAACGAGATCTGTGTAGGTGCTGTTCATTTAAACCTGCGATACATGTTTAAGGATTAGTAAAAAGCAATCACAACCCTCGCTGGAAAACTCCTGGTTTACACACCTACGTCAGTTCTTGAAAGCCCAGCAAAATTGGTTGCAAAGCTAAATATTTTGTCCAATTGGCCGGACAAAAAGTTTCTTTTTTTTTTAAACGGTTAGATATTAAGCTAAATCTAACGCTTTCAATATGTTAAATACTTTTATATATGTAAATTTTCCCTTATTTTAATAACGTCAAGCTACGTTTTCCCTCACAGAAAATAAGGTCCAGAATGCTGAGATTTGGCAGGAAACCCACCCTGTCCTGGAACACCTGTGTGTACGCCACCAGGTCAGTTTTCGCATTTTCAGTACCAGGTACCATGATATCCCGGGCGTCTGTTACACCCGGATCGGTATATTCCTTCTGGTACTCCGTTGTGTAAATAATAGGGGAGGATACACCAATTACCTTATTCGCCCATTCGAAACAGGCCTCGTTCCAATCCATCAAAAATTCAAATGGCTTTTCGTACAGCTCGCCCAGCTCTTCCTCATAATATTCAAACCAGGGGGAACGACGGTATGCAGAAACCAATGTCTTCCAGTGCTGTGCCTGCCACCTTTCTTCATTACTGATTCTCACATCCTTCATCACCGTTCGTTGGTTCTTTCCACGTGCCAGTGGAACACTTAATAAGATGCTTCCATTAGGTCCGGCAATGTAACAACGGTTTCTGAAACTGAGCTTTTGGTAGTGTTCGTATTTCTCAATCAGTAATATGTCGTGATTGATTAAAGTTTTATAGAAGAATAAGTTGGGAAAATATTGAGATTCAATCAATAAGGTTTTTTGATTAGTCTCATTTGCCATGATGTCAATTTTTGATGTTAATCGCCTGATGTCTCTTAATTTAAGAAGTGGAGGTACTTATGAATAATTGTCTAACAATTTATTATAAGTAATTGTTAAACAGCTCATAGCATTTAAAAAATTATGCTATTACTATTAGCATTCTCGCACTTGACTATCAAAATCGGAAAACTGCAAATTTACTAAATAGTTTAGTAGGTTTTGCATTCATTTTCAGGGGATAATTACTTCAAGTAAAATATGAAACAGAGGGAGTATGTAGAATACGTTAAATCGTCTTTTGCCGGCAAGAAAATGCATTAACTTTGGCGAAATCCAAATAGACATCATGAAGTATTTACGTCTTTCGATCTACGTTTTCCTGATCTGGGGCATGGCAAGCTCTTGTGGTAAGTTCAAGGATCTGGAATTTGTAAGAGTCGCCGGCATCAGTCTCGACAATCTCGGTTTTCAAAAGAGCATTGTACGGATGACGTTGGCATATTACAATCCAAACGGTTTTAACCTGAAACTCAAAGACGCGAATTTTGATCTTTACTTTGATGATACCCAGGTCGGCCATTCCATCCAGGACACCATGATCATGATTCCTGCAAAGGATACATTTTACTTCCCTGTTAAACTGGAAGTGAGTATGGAAAATGTATTTAAGAATGCGCTTGGCGCACTCATGAATAAGGAAGTGACTATCAAGGCTTCGGGAAATTGTAAAGTTGGTAAGGGGGGCGTTTTTCTGCCTTTTCCGATAAAATGCGAGACGAAACAGCCACTTAACTTCTTTTAAGTTCTTACAGCAAAGAAAATAAAAAAAGCCACATTCACGGTGGCTTTTTTTGTATCTACTTACTAACGCTTAATTTTTCTTTTTGTCAGGGTTACCGCCATCTTCCGGTTTCTTGCAGCAGGTAGGCAGCTTCTTGTAAGATTCTTCGTTAGCTGTCACATTATCCGCATCATAACCGGCATTTGCGATAGCTGTCTTCACGTTTTCGATATTGGTACGATCGCTATAGAATTTTACCGTGGTCTGTCCCTTCCTGAAGTCCACTTTAGAAGATTGTACTCCTTCTTCTCCAGCCAGGTATCTTTCAATACGGTTTTTGCATTGTTCGCAACGTACAGTCGGTGTGCTGATCTTGGCAGTCACCAGTGTACCTTTCTTTGTCTGGGCCATGGCAGTCATTCCAAAGCAGCCCAGCATTAATACCATTACTAATCTAACAATACGCATGTTTTACGTTTTATAGTTCTAATATAGCAAAAACTTCGCTTATTTACCAGTCCATTGGTCAGGAGCACTTCTCCAGGCTTCCAGCAGGGCCAGCTCATCGGCGGATACCACACCCTTCTCTGCAGCCAGTTCTATCAGCGCTCCATAGTTGCTCAGCGAGTAAAAAGGTACTCCGACCGCTTCAAATGCCTTCACAGCTACGTCAAAACCATAGTTGAAGATAGAAACCATACCAATTACCTCCCCTCCTGCTGCGCGGATGGCATTTACAGCTTCCAGGCTGCTCTTACCCGTAGAGATCAGGTCTTCTACCACGACCACCGGCTGACCTGGTTGCAGCACGCCTTCAATGAGGTTGCCCATACCATGTTCTTTTGCTTTGGCCCTTACATAAATAAATGGCAGCTTCAGCTGGTCAGCCACGAGGGCACCGAGTGGTATACCACCAGTGGCTACGCCTGCCAGTACAGCAGCTTCAGGAAAGGTTTCAAATACCACGTTGCAAAGCTCCGATTTTACGTAGTCGCGCACGTAAGGATAAGAGAGGATTTTGCGGTTATCGCAATAAATTGGTGATTTCCAACCAGATGCCCAGGTGAAAGGAGCAGCCGGACTTAACTTTACGGCTTGTATCTGGAGCAGTTTTTCTGCTACCTGTTTTTCGCTGATCTTATTCATAATCCGCAAAATTGCGTAATTAAGTGTAACAGCGTGCAACTTTTTGTCAACTTTTTCGACATTTCCTGTTAATAATTCAGCAACCGATGCCGCCAACGCTCACTTTCCCGGTAAATCTGCCCCCGATTATTTAATTCCCCTCTTTCCTTTATTTTTGCCCCATGCAAAAGGATACTGTTATTTACCTCAACGAACGCCCACTGTTCATCCTGGCTACCCATCAGGCTATACCGGCCGAATATAAGGATGCAGCCCTGTTCACGGAACCAGATACAAATACAATCGAAACCACCCTCCAGGCCCTGGAAACGGGAAAATCCGAATCCGCTATCTTCATACATCCCGATCCGCATGAATTGCTTGAAACCATCAAAGGCTACTTTACTGTACTCGTTGCCGGCGGCGGTCTCATCACCAATGCGGAAGAAGAAGTACTCATGATGTTCAGAAATGATAAATGGGACCTGCCGAAAGGAAAACTGGATGAAGGAGAGAGTCTGGAAACCTGTGCTTTAAGAGAAGTAAGAGAAGAAACAGGACTGCACAACGTGCACATTGAGCACAAGATCACCGAAACCTTCCATTATTACACCTATAAGGAAAAGAAAATATTAAAGCACACCTACTGGTACAAAATGAAATTCACAGGTACGGAACTGACCATTCCTCAGATCGAAGAAGGCATTGTCGATATCCAATGGATCAAACCGGAACACCTGGGCAGGTATCTCAAGTTCTCTTACCTGAACATTAAGGCAGTGTTTATCCTGGACGGCTATGCTGTATAAAAGCAAAGAGACGGGTCGCCCCGTCTCTTTGTTAGTTATATCTGATTGATTCAGTTAGTTTTATTTAATATCCCGGATGGCCACTGTCAGCCGGCTTACACAAATCAGCTTATTGTGTTCATCACAGATCTTGATGTCCCACACATGCGTGGTACCCCCGATATGTAATGGCCTGGCTATGGCATGTACATACCCCTCCCTGATGCCCCTTACATGGTTACAATTGATATCCAGCCCTACTGCAAATTGTTTCGCCGGATCTATTATCAGCGCAGATGCCACACTTCCTACTGTTTCTGCCAGTGCTGCCGAAGCGCCACCGTGCAATAAACCATATGGCTGACGGGTACGCTCATTTACCGGCATCATCATTCTCAGGTAGTCAGGGCCAATTTCTGTAAATTCCATTCCAAGAAAAGCAGCCATCGTATTCTCCCCATTATCATTCAACTGGTCCAGGGATACGTTTAAGGAATGCCAGATAGGTTTCATTGCTATGCTGATTAATAGTTAACGATTAATATGTTTTAACACCTGCTCCGGCAACAACGGCGTCGGATCTCCCCCATACTTCAGTACATCTCGTACCAGTGAGGAGGCAATCGTAGAGTATTTAGGTGTACAACTCAAAAATACGGTCTCCAGTTTATTGTCCATCATCCTGTTCACATCTGCAATCGCCTTTTCATATTCAAAATCCACTACACCACGGATGCCTCTCAATATAAAACGCGCACCGATCTCCCCGCAGAACTTAGCTGTTAAACCAGCATAAGTGAGCACCTTCACTTTCGGAGTATGGGCGTAGATATCCCTGATCCATTGCGTTCGTTGCTCAAGGCTGAACATGGGTGTCTTACTGGAATTAGTACCTATACCGATCACAATTTCGTCGAACAGATCCAGGGCACGATCGATGATATCGGTATGACCCAGGGTAATCGGGTCAAAACTACCTGGAAATAAAGCAATACGCTGCATGTTGTAATTATTTCTTCAGTTCCGGCCGGTTGATGAAGATGGAGAAAATGGTGGTGCCATAATTCCTTTCATCCCGGTAATATGGATATGATTTGTAATTATTACGGGGAGTATGTTCCAGCACAAACCATCCTTCGGGTTCCAGCAGTTCCTTTTCAAATATAAGAATAGGTAACTGATCGATGGTTGTCAAGGCATATGGAGGGCCGGCAAAAATGAAGTTGTACTTTTCTGTACACTGCTTCAGGTATTGGAACACATCCATTTTATACAGCTTGAGGGGAACATTCAGGTCCTTCGCTGTCCTTTTTATAAAATCTGCCATCTCATTGTCTTTCTCCACGATCGTCAGGTCTTCTACGCCACGGGAGTTCAGCTCATAACTGATGCTGCCGGTGCCCCCAAAGATATCCAGTGTCTTCAGCGAAGGCAGGTCGAGGTTATTTTCGATGATATTGAACAGGCCACCTTTTGCAATATCGGTGGTGGGCCTTGTATGAGGCATGTTTGCGGGTGGTTGAAATCGTAATCCCCCCTTCTCTCCTCCAATTATACGCATAATGCCAGGGAATAAAGATTGTTGAAATAATACCCGGGAATTTCTTCCATTTTATTGATGTACCAGAAACCTGTAAGCCGGGGTACCCATTCCAGTTTCGGAACAAAACGACGCAGTTCCTCGTAGATCTGGGAATCCTGGGTCACAGGACCGCCTACTTTCACTTTTACCTGCGATTCGTCCAGTCCGGTCTGCCGGATGGTATTGATCAGGTGATAAACCACATCGAGGCCGGTCTGGGAATTCATTTCCTGTTGTAATAACAGTTTGCCGAAGCGGTAAGCCGTCAACGTAAATTTATGTTGCTGAATATCAAGGTAGATAATCCCGTTCAGCTCTAAGTAGTCGTTATCGAAACGGTAGCCTTTCAGCAAACCGGTGTTCATATGTGCAAACTTATCGGTAGAGAATTCTTTGCGCAGGAACCCGAACAGGTCTTTGTCTACAGCGTAGACATTGACCATCTGCTGGTCGGAGATGGTGTCTGCCATTACAAGTTCCTGTGCCTGTTCAGGATAGATCAGGTGCAGGTAGTCTTTTTTGATGGCAGGATCAAAGTGCATTTCGGGTACCAGGGTACTGTTGCCCCCATCGAATGCCAGCAATACATCACTGAAGTTGGTAAAAAGCAGCTTATCTGTATCAAACACCTGTTCGATCACCTCGATATCTGCTATGGTGGCTTTCTGGGGAGCAAAGCGGTACGACTTCAGGGCCAGGAACTTCCTGGTAGCCGGGTTGTATACCACATAATTAAAGGAGCCTTTCCCCACCAATACCAGCAGCTGACAGGTAGTGAGGTCTGTTTCAAGCAGCGAAGCATCATCCGCGGCAAAAGCAGGATGTATGTTATACGTCACAGACATTATTAATACATTAGATATGGGCACAATAATAACCAAAAATAGCGACTTTTAGCCCTATGTTATATTCTGGTTATTGCATCTCATCGAGCATTTTCTTGCATTCCGCCTTGATGCCGGTATCATCCTGGAACACATTTCGCAGGCCCATGGCTTTCTTCAGCACGTCTATGCATTTGTCCTGCTCGTCGTTTTGCTTGTAGGCTTTGGCCAACTCAAGATAATTTAAAAGAATGGAGGGGTCGAGTTTACGACACTTTTCATAATTATTGATCGCTTCCTGCAGGGAGCCTTCCGGCAAACCGCCGAAGAGTAATTTGGCAGCGGTTTTCTCCAAAGTGCTCAGGTTGACCATCTCAATATTCCATTTCCCCAGCACGAGGTAGGCCTTTGCATAGTTTGGATTGAACCTGATGGCCAGATCGGCATAGCGTTTTACCTCTTTGGCAGCGGTTACTTTTTCTTTAGCGCCGGCTATCAGTGCCTGGCGTCCCATGGCGACTGCCATTACGTAATTGGCATCTGCATTTTCAGGCGCCAGTTTTACCGCCTGCTCTGCATACATTTTCGAATCGTTATAGTTTTTTAATCGTTCTTCTTTGTCGGTGGCACGATAGCCCTGACGGCTACAAAGTTCACTCGCCATGATCAGCGACGGGAGGTTATCTGGCTGGATTTTCAGCACATCTTTATAGAGGCTCAGTGCTGCTGCCTCTTTCATTTGTTTTTCCAGGGTCTTTGCCTGATCGATCATTTCGTCAGTTGTTTGTCCATACGCAATCCCCTGAATGAGTAATACAAAAGCAAGTACCAGTGCTTTATTCAACATAGGAAGGAGTTTTTCATATATATTAAAATAACTAAATTTAATACATTCTGAAGATAATTTCCATAGTTGAAAATATTAAACTAATAAGTCTTCTCCAGAGTAACGATAGAGTTACGTACGGAAGCGCCCATGGGAGGGTTCATTTTGCGCAAAGAAATAACTGATTTCTGCACTTCAGGATATTTGTGCTTAATGGCATCAGTAATAGCATATACCACCTGCTCCAAAAGGGGCTGGGGAATTTCCATAATAGGCTTCACTACATTCAGCAAGCCCTGGTAATTGACAGTTTCTGATATCTTGTCAATGGGCGAGGTACCCGGTATTGTTACATATACGTCGATGATAAAATCATTCCCGATGATCTTCTCTTCCGGATAAAGACCATGGTAAGCATGAAAATGTACCTGTTCGAGTCCTATTGTCAGCATGGAAAAAATAGAAAAACCAACCAGACTTTCATCCGGTTGGTTTGTATAAAAATAAAATTAAGCCTGGTGTTCTTTCGCAGACAAATATCTTTCTGCGTCCAGTGCGGCCATACAACCGCTACCTGCAGCAGTGACTGCCTGGCGGTAGATCTTATCCTGTACGTCGCCGCAGGCGAATACACCTTCTACGTTCGTTCTGGAAGAACCAGGAACTGTTTTGATATATCCCTGCTCGTCCAGCTCCAGGTAATCCTTGAAGATATCGGAGTTAGGCTGGTGACCGATAGCGACGAAGAATGCGCTGACAGGAATAGTCTGCTCTTCGTTTTTCGCGGTATTCAGCAGTTTTACCGCTTCTACCTTATTTTCACCCAGCACTTCCTGTGTTTCGGAATTCCAGTATACCATGATATTGGAAGTCTTCAGTACACGGTCCTGCATGATCTTGGAAGCCCTCATTTCATGACGGCGAACGATCATGTGTACGTTAGAACACATTTTTGACAGGTACAGTGCTTCTTCGGCGGCGGTATCACCGGCACCTACGATTGCGACTTCTTTTCCACGGAAGAAGAATCCATCACATACAGCACATGCAGATACACCGCTACCGTTCAGGCGCTGCTCGGAAGGAAGGCCCAGCCATTTTGCAGAAGCACCGGTTGCGATGATCACAGCATCGGCAGTGATCACTTTAGATTCATCGATAGTAATTTTGTAAGGTTGGCTGCTGAAGTCTACAGAAGTGGCGAGGCCATAGCGGATATCAGCCCCCATGCGGGTGGCCTGTTTTTCAAAGTCAACCATCATTTCAGGCCCCTGAATACCTTCAGGATAGCCCGGATAGTTTTCTACTTCAGTTGTTATAGTCAATTGACCACCAGGTTGGATACCCTGGTAAAGCACCGGCTTCAGGTTGGCGCGGGCCGAGTAGATGGCAGCGGTATAACCTGCCGGGCCGGAACCTATGATCAATAGGTGCACATGCTCTTGCTGTTGATTAGTTTCCATACTTGCTATGTAAATTAATAAAGTGTGGCTCGAAATTCATTTGACTTGCAAAAGTACACTTCCTTGTATAATAAAAAACACCGGCTATAAAAATTACAGCCGGTGCAGTTATAGACATAATAGATTTATAATTCAGGTGGCAGAGGTTCTCTGCGCACGTTTTACTATTATCCCAGATAAGATTTGAGTGCTCCGCTGTAGCGGGCCTTTTGCAGCCTTTTGATGGCGCGTTCCTTAATTTGACGAATCCTTTCTTTCGTCAGGTCGTACTTCTGACCGATTTGTTCGATCGTTGCTCCATTTTCTCCATCCAGACCAAAATACGCATTCACAATTTCAGCTTCACGTGGGCTGAGTGATTTCAGCACACGACGAATCTCCTCACGCAATGAATCACGCATTACATCATCATCAGTAATATCGCCACCTTCCAGCAGGTCACCCATAGCTACGTCCTCTGCCTCGTGTACAGGTGCATCGAGAGACATGTGACGGGTATTGCTTTGGAAGATATTGTTGATTTCTGATTCAGACATTTCCAGGATCTCAGCTAACTCCTCTGTTGATGGCTCTCTCTCGTTTTCCTGCTCAAATGCCATGTAGGCTTTGTTCGCTTTATTGTAAGTGCCGATCTTATTTTGCGGCAGACGTACCAGACGTCCTTGTTCTGCTAAAGCCTGCAGGATGGATTGACGAATCCACCACACAGCATAGGAGATGAATTTAAAACCTTTCGTTTCATCGAACCTTTGCGCAGCTTTGATCAACCCTAAATTACCCTCGTTAATGAGGTCGCTCAGGCTTAAGCCCTGGTGTTGATATTGCTTTGCAACAGATACTACGAAACGCAGGTTTCCTGTAGTTAAACGTTCAAGAGCCTTTTGGTCGCCCATTTTGATACGTTGCGCCAATACAGTCTCTTCCTCAGGTGTTAACAAAGGGATCTTTGAAATTTCCTGCAGGTATTTTTCTACCGCCTGCGAATCACGGTTCGTGATCTGGGTGGCAATTTTAAGTTGCCTCATATTGAAAGTGTATTAGTTTATAAATTAGATAACACGAGAAGATTTATTTTGTTGAAATTTGTAAAATATATATCTTACAAAATATTCCACTCTTCCATACTCTCGTTTTAACAAATTAGCCTGCAAAGATCGTGCTAATCCCTCACACTACCAAATTCTTCTTTTGCCGCACTATTCGTATAACAAAGTACTTTATATAAACGAAATTTTATAGCCCTTTAGTAGGTATTTTTAATGGTTTATATAAATTTTAACGTTTGAAAAAGAATCTCATTCAAATTAATAACTTCACTAATTTATTCTTCAATCGTTTGCAAATTCTTCAATAATGATAATTGACTTCAGGAGTGATACCTTTACCCGCCCGACACCCGCTATGCTCGATGCCATGTACACTGCCGATACCGGAGATGACGTATATGGTGAAGACCCGTCCGTGAATAAATTAGAAAGTATGATGGCTGCCTATTTCGGAAAAGAGGCTGCCCTCTTCTGCCCCACCGGCACGATGAGCAACCAGATCGCCATCAAAGTCCATACGCAACCCGGAGATGAAGTGATTCACAGCAACTTAGCGCACATTTATATTTACGAAGGCGGCGGTATTGCCGCTACCTCCGGTGCCCAAAGCCGCCCGCTGGAAGGTGACAGAGGTATGTTCACTGCCACAGACGTATTGGCAGCCATTAATCCCGACGATGTTCATAAAGCCGCTACAAGCCTGGTCTGCCTTGAAAATACCATGAACCGTGGTGGCGGATGTTGTTATGACATAGAAGAAATTATCAGGATCAGGGAAGTGTGTCTTCAAAACGACCTGAAACTCCACCTGGACGGTGCACGGCTTTTCAATGCACTCGTAGCAACCGGGGAAAACCCTGCCATTTACGGGGAAATATTTGACAGTCTGTCAGTATGCCTTAACAAAGGAATGGGCTGCCCCATGGGTTCTGTTCTGATTGGCAGTGCTGAATTTATCCGCAAAGCACGCCGTGTGCGAAAAAGAATCGGAGGCGGTATGCGCCAGGCCGGCTTCATGGCAGCAACTGGTATTTATGCCATGGAAAACCATATTGAGCGGTTAGCACAGGACCACCTTCATGCCAAAGACATTGCACACGCCCTGCTCGAAAAGTCATTCGTAGGCCATATGCTGCCGGTAGAAACCAACATTATCAGCTTCGATATCACCGGCGGTGAATGGACGCCCCGCTATTTTTGTGACTACCTGAAAAAGGAAGGAATCCTGGCCAATCCTGTAACTGACAACGCTGTCAGGATGGTCACCCACCTTGATATTACCCCTGCTATGGTAGCAAAAACCTGCGCTGTAATAGCCGAAATGGAATAATCTCTTATTTTTGCACACTCTTATATAATTAGATATATCGATAGCATGGAACTTTCTAAAAATTATACGCCTGCTACTGCCGAAGGCAAGTGGTACCAACACTGGATAGATAAAGGGTATTTCAGCAGCAAACCTGACAACCGCCCTCCTTTTACCGTTGTAATACCTCCGCCAAACGTCACCGGCGTACTGCATATGGGCCATACCCTGAACGAAACAGTCCAGGATATCCTGGTCCGCCGTGCCCGTATGAGTGGCTATAATGCCTGCTGGGTACCAGGTTCCGACCATGCTTCCATCGCTACTGAAGCGAAAGTGGTAAACATGCTCAAAACTGAAAAGGGCATTGAAAAATCACAACTTACCCGCGAAGAATTCCTGAAACATGCCTTTGAATGGAAGGAAAAATATGGCGGTATCATTTACAGCCAGATCAAGAAACTGGGTTGCTCCTGCGATTGGGATCGTGTCACCTTTACCATGGATGACCACTACTATGAAGCAGTTATTAAAGTATTTGTAGACCTCTATAATAAAGGTAAAATATACAGGGGTGCCCGTATGATCAACTGGGACCCTAAAGCTAAAACGGCCCTCAGTGACGAAGAAGTACTGTACAAAGACCTGCAGGGTAAACTGTACCACGTACAATATGCACTGGAAGATGGTGATGGCAACCTCACCGGCGAATCTATCACTATCGCTACCCAGCGTCCTGAAACCATCATGGGTGATACCGCTATCTGCGTAAACCCTGATGACGAGCGCTATAAACACCTGGTAGGTCACTTCGCAGTGGTACCACTGGTCAACCGTCGTGTACCTATCATCTTCGATACTTATGTTGACAAGGAATTTGGTACCGGTGCCCTGAAAGTAACCCCTGCGCATGATATCAATGACTATAACCTCGGTCTGAAACACAACCTCGAGGTAGTAGATACCCTCAATGACGATGGTACCCTCAGCGCTGCTGCCGGTGTATTCATCGGTGAAGACCGCTTCAAGGCACGTAAACTGGTGGTAGCTGCCCTCGCAGAACAAGGCCTGCTGGTAAAAGAACAGGAATACACTACCCGTCTCGGTTACAGCGAACGTAACCCTGACACCGTAGTTGAACCCCGCATCAGCACCCAGTGGTTCGTGAAAATGGCAGAACTGGCAAAACCAGCCCTCGACGCAGTCGTAAATGGCGATGTAAAAATTCATCCCGGTGATCGCTTCCTCGCTACTTATAAATACTGGATGGAAAATGTAAAGGATTGGTGTATCTCCCGGCAGCTCTGGTGGGGACAGCGCATTCCTTCTTACTACGCACCGGACGGTACTTTCGAGGTAGCTACCAGCCTTGACAACGCGGTTGCACAGTTCAAGGCAAGAGGCGTAGACGTAAAGGCAGAAGACCTGCGCCAGGATGATGACTGTCTGGATACATGGTTCTCCAGCTGGCTCTGGCCCATGGAAGTGTTCAACGGTGTTTCCAATCCGAACAACGAAGAAATTAACTACTACTACCCTACCAACGTACTGGTGACCGGACAGGATATCATTTTCTTCTGGGTAGCCCGTATGATCATGGCAGGTATGGAATACAAAAACGAAAAGCCTTTCGGCGATGTATACTTCACCGGTATGGTGCGTGATAAACTGGGGCGTAAAATGAGTAAACAGCTGGGTAACTCCCCAGATCTGCTGGAACTCATTGATCGTTTCGGTGCGGATGCCGTTCGTTTTGGTATCATGATCGCTTCTCCTGCCGGTAATGACCTGCTGTTCGACGACTCAAGCTGTGAACAGGGACGTAACTTCAATAATAAGATCTGGAACGCCCTGAAACTGGTGAAAATGTGGGAGTCCCGCGTGGCAGAAGGTGCCAGCTCCAGTGAAGAAGCTCACTTTGCTGTCAACTGGTTTGAAAACAGGCTGAATGAAGTGAAAGCACAGGTGATCGACCTGTTCAAAGACTTCAAACTGAGTGAGGCCCTGAACCTGATCTGTAATCACCTGATCTGGAACGACTTCTGTAGCTGGTATCTGGAATGGGTAAAACCAGGATTCGAACAGCCAATCGATGCCGCCATCTATAGGAAAACCGTTTACTTCTTCGAAGAACTGATGCATTTAGCGCATCCGTTCCTGCCGTTCGTGACAGAAGAGATCTACCAGCTCCTTGCTACCCGCGAAGCCGGAGATGACCTGGTTATCAAACAATACACTGCTCCAGCTGCCGTAAATGCCAATATCCTGGCACAGGGCGAACTGGCTAAAGAGGTGATCACCAGTATCCGTGATGCCCGTGCGAAGAACCAGATCAAACCCAAAGATCCAATCGCCGTGCATATCGATACCGCTCAGCAAAATGCCTTCAGACAGATTGAAGATATGCTGATCAAGCAGGTAAATGCAAAAGCAATCAATTATGTCAATTCACCTGTAAGTGGTTGTATCGCACTGGTAATACAAAAAGATAAGTTCTACCTGGAAACGGAAACTGAACTGGATCCTGTTGCACAGAAAGAAGCACTGCTGAAAGACCTGGCATACAACCAGGGCTTCCTTGCCTCCGTGGATAAGAAACTGAGCAATGAAAAGTTTGTTCAGAATGCCAAGCCGGAAGCCGTTGAACTTGAACGGAAAAAGAAAGCGGATGCCGAAGCAAAGATTGCCGCCATTACGGAAAGTTTGAAATCTTTATAATTTTCAACATCGCCCGGACGTTAACTCTCCGGGCGATTTTTTTATACCCTACAGTACTATGCGCAAAAACCTTATACTATCTGTCATCCTGGTTGTCATGTCTGCTTTCTCACTGTATGCTCAGTCAGGAAAACCAAAGGCGGCGCCTGCAAAAAAAACAGCCGCTACTCCAGCTAAAACCATCACCAAATTACGTTTCAGAAGTACCTGGGGACTTTTCCTGAGCGATAGTATCCCCCGCCCGGAAATAATGAAATTGCTGGATTCTGCACTGGTAGTACGCGACGAGAAAAATAACAAATACCCTGTTGTATCATTCGATTTTACTTATGAGAACAAGGAATTTTACCTGAATGATACCACCGGCAAGCCTGGTATCTACACAGAATATGTAGGCGACAGTTTTAAAGGTGATAAACTGCCGGCATTGTGGGTCACAAGAATTAAGGAACTGCTGGACAGAGGAGAGGTTTTCTATTTCGATAATATTATCGTAAACTATACCGGCGATAAACTGTACAGGGCACCAAAACTGAAATTCATTGTAAGATAATCAGCCGCTAATTATAACCGTCATCATAAAGAGGGTATCTCAGTTTGAGATACCCTCTTTGTTTATGGAAACGATAGTGTAGCAATACAACCAACCGTTCATCAAAAGGACACCAGTAGTACACCAAAAGGGCACCTCAATATCGATTGGATATTGAGGTGCCCTTTTGGTGATGTATTAGTACTCATTTGGTGTAATAGTAGTACTATAGCTGCACTATTGCCGGCAGCTATTCCAAGCATGGGTGAATACAAAAAAAGTAGCCTGTATCCTTCTTTGGATACAGGCTACTTTTGCTGAAAACAGTCTTTATTTTCTACGGGGAATTCCCGCTATATGTTTTTTTTATCCGGGTACGTGAGGAAAAAGTGTCTTTTATAAATTACTGGTACATCCGCTTATCCTATTAATAGTTAAATAGCTGTTGCAGCGGAATAATGAAAGAAAACCGCTCTTTTGCATTATCTGCCGGATCCTTGTCAAACAAATGACTATACCTGAAACCAAAAGAGAAAGGCAGTACATTCCCGATCTTGGTATCGAAGAATACCTCTGTACCCGCCGAAGTATATTGGTTATGGGTTTTATTGAGATAGTTATAGGCCTTGCTATAATCATAAAACAGATTTGCCCGCACACGCATAAAATAGATCAGCTGTCCAAAGCCCCAGTCAGGATAAGCAATGGGAAAATGATAATTCGCCCCCAGCTTATATACCCATTTATAGTAAGGCGTATTGTATCCTCTGGCGTAGGCAAAGTTATCCGAGAATGAGTAGTTCCTCATCGTATCCCGCTGCTGGAAAGCCGCTTGTAAAATCAGGTTATGATTCTGGCTCAGGCCTGGTAAATACAGGTCAAACCGGCCAAAAAACTGCTCTGCGAAGAGCTTGTCCAGCGAGTGACTGTAAGAGAGCAATAAGTACTGGCCAAAGTGACTGAACAGGTTCTGTGTCGCCTTTTTCCTTGCATTGTAGAACACAAAGGTATTGCCAATGTATTGCAGGGAGGGATGCAGGAACTTGAAATTTCCCTGTGGATACCGTTCCAGGTAATGATACATGGAGGAGAAGGAAATACTCCGGCTGTACATTCCCCTTGACAGTGTCAACGGAATGGTGATACCGCCGTGTACATCCATTTCATTCCAGTACAATCTACCCCTGTTGGCATACAGATCTGAGCGGTTTAAAGTATACGTAGCACCTGCCTGTAAATACGGGAACAGTGCACCATAAATGAAGTTCCCGCTCAGGGCTGAACTACCTTCATTTCTATTGTAGGTATAACCTAAAGTAGTGGAAGCTGTATTTAAGATGTTATCGCCGTAGATCGTCAGACTATAATCCGGATCATCGAAGGTAGGTAACCAGCTATGCAGGTTAATCAGCTTCGTACTTTTCCTGTAAGTGGTGATCTTGTAATCCTTGTCAGGCACGGTAGAGAGGATATTGCCACCTTCCTGGAAATCAGGTCTGAGCCAGCTGCTATGATAATTTACACCTGCATCGATCGGTTTCCAGGAGATGCTGTCTGTATATAACTGGTAACCTCTTGATGTAAAACCGCTGTATACCACGCCGCTGTCTTCGATGGTTGCATGCAGCACCCCATTGTCATGATTGGTGACCTGGTGGATCTGTTTGTCCGCGAGGGTAAGTGCGTAAATATTATCTACGTCTTTATAGCTGGCCGTATAGTAAATTGTATCATGCTGTACATTCGGAATGCTCAGCATATTGAAGCTGAACGGTGTGAGCAGCTCCGTTTCACCATTACTGAGCGACTGCCTGATGAGGGCCATTTCTCCTTTCGCATTGCGTACGGCACTGACAATGCTTTGTTCATCCGCAGCGAATTTTGGATACGTATAGTACCAGTTCTGCGGGTTGGGCAATGTCGCAATCACCTTGCCATCCCTGGCATCCAGCAGTTGCAATCCAAATACCTGTGAAGATAAAGTATAGGCAGCAATGATCTTTGTACCATCTGCACTGATATCAGGTGAGAAATAACGGGTGCCTTTGGTAAGGGTGCTTTTCTTTCCTGTGGCGTTATCGTATAGTTTGATCACAGAGTAATCTTTCCAGCCCCAACGCGGATTATAGCGGGCTTCCGTCCATACCAGGCGACCATTCCTGTAACTGAAATAGTCATCGAACTGAATACCCGGCCTTGTTAACAGGGTTTGCCTGCCCGTGCTGTCTACCAGGTAAAAACCGGCGACGGTTCTGTAAGAATCTTTGTAGACGATCCACTGCCCGGGCTTTACGGTGTATATGTATTTATAGTTGGTAACAGTGCGGGGGGCTTTCATCAAAGGCGCACCTGCTACTGCCGAGTCTTTTGCATAGTTGTTCCATTGCGCCTGGTATTCATTCAGCATGTTGTGATAAAAACCTACCACGTTCTGGCCTGTATGTTTCTTCAGACTATGACTCATAGGATAAAACAATCCCCTGTACCGAACAGCATCCGTCGTAATATCTTTCCAGAACATACGTCCATAGTGTTCACGGCCATACATACTCATGAGGTAACCAAGGGGGTAGTGATTGGGCGTATAATCTACATAAGAACCATTACGCATCTTCATGAAGGAGTAGTTCCTATTTTCAAGTGATAGTGCGCGAAAGCCATCGAAGAAAGAAGGCAGGCGTCCTCTCCCCTGGTTGCTCAGGGCTGTCTCCATGGTCACGGCATCTCCTTCCCAGAACCAGTTGGGTACCGCGATGCTGGTGGCGGCGGCGAGGCCCATTTGTCCGAAGATGTAGGAAACTACCTTTGACGCCCCCTGATCGAAGTTGCTGTTCTGTAATACGTGCCTGTATTCATGGATGGATAACTGTTCTTCCCATTTCAGTGAGCCCAGATCGGGGCCAGGTGGCGGTGTAAGGTAAAACTCTGAGCGGAAAGGGCCGAGTGCTACGTAGCCATTGGATTCCAGGGTTTGGTTCTGCAGAACGATGTTCACTTTCATCTTCCTGTTACCAATGGAACCACGGGTATTGGCATCCAGGTAACTGACGATGCTGGCTACCCGACGACCTTCTTTTTCAAGGCCGGCAGGGAAGATCACGCGGACAGTGTCTGTATTGATCTGGTGCCATTTTAACGAAGGAGGATTTCCGCCAAACACCTGGGCTAGCAGGTTGGCAGGAAAAAGTATCAACAGGAGATACGCAACTAATCTCATAACATTTGTAGGTATAGCCTGACAATATACATAATTATTGCGGTAAGCCATGAGAGGTTTCGGTGAGAAGGGGTTTGGGGTAGTTGAAACGGGATTTTTGTAAGAAGGAATGACTTGCCTTTTCAGGTAAAGTCATTCCTTACATTAAAATATCATCAGGAGCCGGTAAATACGCGATGCACATGCTGGTAAATAGCACCATTCCTGTACACCGATGGTCATCTAAATGATTTATTGGGTAAAGGAAACCGGTAAATCATATAAACATTCCGGTATACCGGGCGAGCCCCTGAATGAACTACCCGGTAAGCGGCAAGGGCATGCGGGTAGTTTTCACTAACACTCTGGCAAACTAATCGGAATATTCACTGCCAGCCCGCCATCAGAAGTCTCCTTGTATTTGCTGTTCATATCCAGCGCCGTATCCCACATTGTCTTTACCACTGCATCCAGCGACACTTTTGCCAGTTCAGGGTTGCTTTGCAACGCCAGCTGCGACGCTGTAATCGCCTTGATAGCGCCCATAGTATTTCGTTCGATACAGGGTACCTGTACTAATCCGCCAATAGGATCGCAGGTCAGCCCAAGGTGATGTTCCATGGCTATTTCTGCTGCCATTAGTACCTGCCGCTGGGAGCCTCCCATGCATTCGGTCAGTGCAGCCGCTGCCATTGCTGAAGACACACCGATTTCTGCCTGACAGCCACCCATCGCGGCGGAGATAGTAGAGCGTTTTTTAAAGATGCTCCCGATTTCAGAAGCGGTCAATATAAACTGAAGGATCTTGTCCTCGTAATAACCGTCGCAAAAGGTAATGAAGTATTGCAGCACGGCAGGGATCACACCTGCTGCACCATTGGTAGGTGCAGTCACCACACGGCCAAAGCTGGCATTTTCTTCATTTACCGCAAGTGCAAAGCAGCTGACCCAGTCCAGTGTATAGGCAAAATGGTTACCTCCCTGGCGGATCGCCGTGATCCAGCTATCGTAGTCAGTATAGGTATTGCCATTCAGTAATTTTTTATTGAGTGCAGCGGCTCTCCGGGCTACTTTCAATCCACCGGGAAGTTCGCCTGCAGTATGGCTGCCTCTGTAAATACATTCTTTCATCACCCGCCAGATGTTCAGTACGCCGGCACGTGTCTCAGCTTCTGGTCTCCAGGCCAGTTCATTTTCCATCACCACTTCAGAGATGGCATATCCCGTCTTGATACAGAATTGCAATAGCTGCCGGGCGGTATCGATCGGGAAAGGCAGGTCTACCTGCGAAGCGGCACCTGCCGCCTCTCCTTCTTTCACCACAAAGCCTCCACCGATAGAGTAATATGTGCTGGCCTGCTGGTTGCCGTCTTCAAACGTAACTAAGAAAGTAAGGGCGTTGGGATGGAAAGGCAGGGATTCTTCATAAAGAAAACTGATGTCTTCCAATGGATCGAATGCGATTAATTTTTCACCGCCAACCAGCATTGTTTTGCTGCGGCGAATGTCATCCATTTTTTCATTGATCTTATTTACGTCGAAAGTAACGGGATCATCCCCACACAATCCCAGTTGTACGGCAATATCCGTACCGTGTCCATGGCCTGTTTTGGCCAGGGAGCCATATAAGAGCACGCTGACATGCTGTACTTCGGAAAGGGTTCTGCCGGCTGTTTTCAGTTCGGCCAGGAATTGCAATGCTGCCCGCCAGGGGCCTAAGGTATGAGAGCTGGAAGGACCGACTCCTATTTTGAAAATATCAAAAACGGATATGCATTCGTGTGCCACTAGTAGTAATTTCACCAAAAATAATGCATTCCTGCAAGCATTTAAAATATACGACAGGAGGGTTATGTTGTAGTGAAATACACCGGAAATTACAGGTTAGTAAGCTTCGCTTAAAGGCAGTAGGAAAGCTATTTTCTGCTGGTGCTGGTAAGATCATTCAAACAACCGCACTATAGGGAAGATAAGGTGCAGTCTGGTAAAAGGGAGTAGTTGGCTGACAGGGAAATTTACTGAATGGATGCAGGCATATGTATCCGGGTAAGAATCATTTATAATCCACCAGTTGCACTGTACACACCAATACGGTATTAGCCGGAATAATATTACCCACAGCCACATCACCAAATCCAAGCCTGCTTGGTATAATCATGAAGATCGTTCCGCCTTTGCCGATTTTACGAAGGCCGATCTGCCAGCCTGCGATATGATCTTTCAACTGGCGACCATCGAAATCGGTAGAACCAAAGCTGGCATCCAGCAGGCTATCCCTGAGGTTGCTACGGGTGTAAATGAGGGTTGGTATAGATTTGAGATTCATTATTTTGGTGGTATCTCCTATGTCCATGATCTTGTAGTACATGCCACTGGTATCTCTTGTCATAGCCAGACCATGACTCGAAATATATGACTGGATGGAATACTCCTGTGATACTACTGTAGAAGGACTACTGGCATTCAGGTTACCATCTGCCGATTTAGAACAGGCAGAAAGGTACAGTAAGAAAAAGATAGCTTGTAAAAATAACTTCATGCTTATATAACGCAAAATATTGTTGTAAAGTTACAATCCTTGTCGGTAAAAGAAGAGCCGGCACCGATGAGAAATGGGGTCTGGTAGAAATAGCGAACTTTTGCCGGCGGCAGTTGGTATAGATCCCTGACAAGGGATGCGAAGAGAGAAGCTGGAAGTTGAGGACAATTTAACATCACAGGCATAAGGGTATCTGCATTTACCAGTTGTCTGAAGAGGTATAAAAACCACTTTTCTATGATTTATTACAAGCCAGACACCGATCATTTGCAGGCCATTGCAAAGGAACAACAGGAGAAGTACAATTACGCTGCACCATTCCCACACATTTACCTTGACAATATATTCCCTGAGCAGGTACTGGAAACTATTCTGGAAGAATTTCCTACTACCAGAACCGCTAACTGGCAACAGTTTGACAACAATAAAGAAGTGAAACTGGCGGCAAAAAACGAGCAGGATTTCGGGGATTTCACCCGTCAATTTATTCATACACTCAATTCACGTCCATTCATTGAATTCCTGGAAACCCTCACTGGCATCAATGGACTGATTCCCGATCCATACCTGGAAGGTGGTGGCTTGCATATGATCAAAAGAGGTGGTATGCTTAAAGTACATGCTGATTTTAATAAACATCCTGTCACCGGGCTTGACAGACGATTGAATGTACTTGTATACCTGAATAAGGAATGGGAAGAATCTTATGGCGGTCACCTCGAATTGTGGGATAAGGATATGGAAAAGGCGATGGTAAAGATACTGCCGGTATATAACAGGATGGCCATCTTTTCAACGACCTCTCATTCCTACCATGGGCATCCTGATCCCTTAACATGTCCGGAAAACCGTACCCGCAGGTCAATAGCCTTATATTACTATACCAATGGCAGACCTGCCGGAGAAGCGACTGCCAGTCATAATACTATCTTCAGGCTAAGAAAAGAAGATGCTACCAGCAATAGTTTCAAACAAAAGTTAAAAGAATGGATACCCCCGGTATTGCTGAAGGCCCTTACCCGGTAAGGTGTTCGCTGGTGATACTGCTGTTGATAATGCCAGACATAAGCACCTTGTATCAGTAAGATATTACCGGTTGTACTGCGCTTGCCTAAGCTGATGGTAAGAGCAGTATAACCAGTAATTTCTTTTAGACAACAAGCCTGCTTTACCAGTTGTTCCTTCTTAAATTATAAAACAGGGAGATCCGGAGGCCTACCCAGGAATTTAATACATAGTCATTCCCATTAGCAGCAATCCTGGCATTGTAGAGCGGTTTGCCATATTTATAATAATTGATTTCATTATTTTTAATGGTCAGGGTGGAATCGCTCGATTTTTTAAGGGTTGAATAGTTCAGTTCCAACTGCAGATTTAAGCGTGGCCGGATGGTCTTTGACCAGGAGAGGCCGTAAGCATTCAGGCGTTCCCGCAAAAGCGTTTTTTTCGTCGTGGAGTCAGTCGAAATTCTTGACAGCCCACCGGTGGTAAACTCAGCATGTATGGCGGCAGACTCATTCAGTGGAATGCGCAGACCAGCCCCGTACCTGAACCGCATGCCGCCGGAGGAGACACCGAGGGTACCGATGCCATAAATATATTGAATACCCGCTTTGGCGCTGGCACTCAGATAAACGATGTCATTTGCGGTAATGCCAACTTCTGCAAGGGGGAGGTCGCCTAATGGAGGAAAGGTAAAGTGTTTTCTTTCTTTGGAAGTTTTTACTGCCTTTGCGTCACCTTTTGTTGCTATATTTTCTTTGGTAGTTGTTCCCTTCAGCAAACTTTCTTTTGCTGCCGTTATGGTTAATTTTTCCAGCTTCGTATTCAAACCAGGCTGGCCCAACAGCCACCCGGTTTGTAAGGGTAAGGGGCTTAGGTGATAAGAAGTGGAACCAGGTGTTGGTTCACTTTCAGGAGGAGTGACGGTTGCTTCAGTCGTTGGCTTTTTATGCCTGGTAGTACTGCGCTGTGTATGGACTGCTTTAGGGGCTGGTTGAATCACCTTTGGGGGCACTATCTTTGCGAGGGGAACCTTCGCCGGTTTTGCCGATATTACGGTATCCTTTTTTACGTGTTTATAGTCCGTGAACAAAATATGATCCCCGATGATCTTATAATTCAGCCCTGCCTGCTCCTGCACTGCTTTCATTACATCTTCCAGTTTCCACTTACCCGGCTTTAACTGCACATACTTTTTCAGCGATGTATTTTGCATGTTTAACGAATACTCCACTCCTGTCTGTGCAGCGATCGTCTTTGCCAGCCCGGGTATGTCCATGGTAGGACGGGTAATAGTAATGACGCGTTGACTCAACTGGGCGTACAAGGAAAAACTAACCAACATTATAGCAGTACAAAACAACAGGTGCTTCGGGAAATATTTCATCAGCATCTCGATAAGTGTATTAGTTGACAACCGGGAGGAAGGTATACCCTTACGCAGGTAAAAAAAAATATTCTACATAAAAAAAGGAAGCCGTCTCAAAAATGAAACGGCTTCCTTCAGTATAATAATTACCAAAATTAGTAATCCATACCCATACCGTGGCCACCTGGCATTGCAGGAGCTGCGGATTTAGGTTCTGGTTTGTCTGCGATTACACACTCAGTGGTCAGCAGCATACCGGCGATAGAAGCTGCATTTTCCAGAGCGATACGAGTCACCTTAGCTGGGTCGATAACACCGGCAGCCAACAGGTTTTCATACACTTCAGTACGTGCGTTGAAGCCAAAGTCGCCTTTACCTTCTTTCACTTTCTGTACTACGATAGAACCTTCGATACCTGCGTTTGCAGTGATCTGACGCAGTGGTTCTTCGATCGCACGTTTAACGATTGCGATACCGGTCTGCTCGTCTTCGTTATCACCTTTCAGTTTGTCGAGAGACTCGATAGAGCGGATATAAGCAACACCACCACCTGGAACGATACCTTCTTCAACGGCAGCGCGGGTAGCGTGCAGCGCATCGTCTACGCGGTCTTTCTTTTCTTTCATTTCAACTTCGGTAGCAGCACCTACATACAGTACAGCAACACCGCCGCTCAGCTTAGCCAGGCGCTCCTGCAGTTTCTCACGATCGTAGTCAGATGTCGTTACTTCGATCTGCGCTTTGATCTGATTGATGCGAGCCTGGATAGCTTCTTTTTCGCCTCTACCACCTACAACGGTAGTATTGTCTTTATCGATAGTTACGGATTCAGCACGACCGAGGTAGCTCAGGTCAGCATTCTCCAGTTTGTAACCTTGTTCTTCGCTGATCACGATACCACCGGTCAGGGTAGCGATATCCTGCAGCATTTCTTTTCTTCTGTCACCGAAGCCTGGTGCTTTCACGGCAGCAACTTTCAGCTGACCGCGCAGTTTGTTTACTACCAGGGTAGCCAGTGCTTCACCTTCCAGATCTTCAGAGATGATCAGCAGTTGCTGTCCGTTCTGAACGATTTTTTCCAGTATGTGCAGGATGTCCTTCAGGGTGCTGATCTTCTTGTCGTAGATCAGGATGTAAGGGTTCTGCAGTTCAGCGTGCATTTTCTCGCTGTTGGTGATGAAGTAAGGAGACAGATAACCACGGTCGAACTGCATACCTTCTACTACTTCTACAGTAGTATCAGTACCTTTAGCTTCTTCTACAGTGATCACACCGTCTTTGGTTACTTTGCTCATAGCTTCAGCGATCAGCTTACCAATGGTAGCGTCGTTGTTTGCAGAGATAGCAGCCACCTGCTCGATCTTCTGAATGTCGTTACCAACTTTTTCAGACTGACCTGCAAGGTTTTCAACGATTGCTTTAACAGCTTTGTCGATACCGCGTTTCAGATCCATTGGATTTGCACCGGCAGCAACGTTTTTCAGACCTTCTGCAATGATAGACTGTGCCAGAACGGTAGCAGTAGTAGTACCGTCACCAGCGATATCAGCGGTTTTGGAAGCAACTTCCTTCACCATCTGGGCACCCATGTTCTCGATAGGGTCTTCCAGTTCAATTTCTTTAGCCACGCTAACACCGTCTTTAGTCAGACCAGGTGCGCCAAATTTCTTTTCAATAACAACGTTACGACCTTTTGGGCCCAGGGTTACTTTAACAGCATCTGCCAGGATATCAACGCCCTTCTTCATTTTATTGCGGGCTTCGATGTTAAAGAATATTTGCTTTGCCATAATAGCTTGTAATTTTTAAAGTTTTACCTTTTGTTTTGTGTGTGCACTAATTGTAATTAAACAATTGCTAAAATGTCAGATTCACGCATGATTAAGTAATCGCCGCCTTCGATGCTGATCTCTGTACCGGAATATTTACCATACAGTACAGTATCACCAACTTTAACAGTAACCGGCTCATCTTTCTTACCGGGACCTGCTGCTACGACAGTGCCTCTCTGTGGTTTTTCTTTCGCAGTATCCGGGATGATGATACCACCAGCGGTCTTTTCTTCTGCTGCTGCGGGTTTCACAATCACCCTGTCAGCTAAGGGTTTAATACTTAAATCTTTTGCCATATAATATACTTTTTAAAAAGATAAGATGATTTAATGCTCCTTGGCCCTCGATAATTGTGCCAAGGCCCCGTTCGGGTCATTTTTTCAGGAACCATTACATTCCATCCCGTGGACATCTGACAAAAATGCCAATTTTTCAGCAAAAACTGACAAAACATTCTGAAATGTGGGTAACTAGCAGATTAAAAGCCTGTTACTTTACCTAAAGGTACAGCGGTTTTTAGTCCCTCCTATCAGACTGTTACGTAAAATGTCCCCCCGTATGTTCGAATCCCCATTTTTTTCAATAGCTTTGCGCCCTCATACAGTTCTTGATTATAAGATGATTAGCAGAAGAAATATCCGGGTAAAGGTCATGCAAACCCTTTATGCCCTGGAAACGATGGAGCCAGGTACTATTAAGCCAGGTACGGCTACCAGCTTACTGAACGAGAAGCTGGACCAGACCAGTCAGATCTTTACCTATTTACTTTATTGCCTTACGCAGGTAGCGCAATATGCTGAAATAGACGCACAACAACGTGCTTCCAAGCACCTTCCCTCAGCCGAAGACCTGACCGTAAACACCAAAATTGCAGGTAACGAATTCATTTTCCAGATCATTAATGACAAAGGATTCCAGGTAAATCTGGAAACCTGGAAACTCAGACACCTGCCGGAACAGGATATGCTGCGTAAGCTCTACAATACCCTTGTAGCGTCAGACATCTACCAGGAATACATTAAGGAGCCTTCCCGTAATAAAAAGAGCGAGAAAGAAATTATTGAATATATCTATAAGGAAATCCTTTCCCAGAGCGAGCTTTTCCTCCAGCACATGGAAGATACGTTCCTTCACTGGGGCGACGATGCGGAGATGATGTCCCTGCTCATTGCGAACTACATGCACAAACCACACCTGTTTAACTTCCTCCAGCTGATCAGCAGGGAAAAACTGGAATATGCCAGGGAACTCCTGCTCACTGTGCTGGACAAGAAGGAATACAGCCTGGAACTCATCAAGCCAAAATTGCAGAACTGGGATCCTGAACGTATTGCCGCTGTAGATATGCTTCTTATGGAAATGGGCGTATGTGAGTTCCTCTTCTTCCCCACTATTCCTACCAAGGTTACAATCAACGAATATATTGACCTGGCAAAGGCGTACAGTACGCCGCAGAGCGGTCAGTTCGTAAACGGCATACTGGACAATATCCTGAAAGACCTGGATGCGGCAAATCAGATAAAGAAAGTAGACCGTAATAAAAAATAGCTAATTTTGAGACTATGAAGAAGGTATTCTACCTGCTCGCATGCAGTACCCTCCTCTTAGGAGCTTGCAGCGGAGACATTAAGAACAGCAAAAAAGGCCCTGGTACAACCGTTACGGAGGTAAAAAAAGGCACTCCTGCCATCGCTTTCGAAGAAATGGAACATAGCTTTGGCAACGTGGTAGAAGGTGAAAAAGTAGAATACTCATTTAAGTTCACAAACACTGGCGATGCGGCCCTGGTCATTACAGACGCTACCTCCAGTTGTGGCTGCACCGTTCCGGATTGGCCAAAAGAGCCCATCCAGGCAGGAAAAAGCAGCTATCTCAAAGTAGTATTTAACAGCGCAGGCAAGTCCGGCTTCACTACCAAGCAGATCATCCTCCATGCCAACACTACACCTGAGTTGGTACAGGGACCAAAGATCATTTGCACGGTGGTAAAACAATAAACTAACAACAACAAATACAAACATTTACGATGTACACAAACATGCTTAACATTTTACTGATGGGAGCTCCGGGTGGAGCCCAGGGCGGTAACGGAGGTATGGTGCAGCTGCTGTTTTTTGGGGGTATGATCCTGGTGATGTGGTTATTCATGATCCGTCCTCAGACAAAAAAAGCTAAAGCACAGAAAGATTTTATCTCCAACCTGAGAGAAGGTGATAAAGTTGTTACCATCGCCGGTATCCACGGTAAGATCAATAAATTCTTCCCTGAAAACAATACCGTAAAGATCGAAGTTAGCGCAGGTACCTACCTGACTATCGAACGTTCTGCGATTTCCATGGAATATACTGCTGCTCAGCAGAAAGCTGCTGAAGCACCGGCTAAATAAATACTACATCCGCAAGGATGACAGGTCCCAAATTCCTTTGCCGGAGTTTGGGATTTTTTTTGATCTTTGGACATATGTTAAAAATAGGTATCACAGGGGGCATTGGCTCCGGCAAGAGCACTGTATGCAAGATCTTCTCCCTGCTCGGTATCCCCGTTTACTATGCGGACGATGCCGCCAAAGAGATCATGCATACCGACGCTTTGCTCAAAGCCAGTATTAAGGAACACTTTGGTGAAGAGATGTATGACGAAAATGGTCAGCTGCAACGCGCTGCCCTGGGCAAGATCGTCTTTAACGACAAAGACAAACTGGAACTGCTCAATTCCCTCGTACACCCTGCCACCATCCGGCACAGCGAAGAATGGGCAGACAGGCAGCAGGCTCCCTACATCATCAAGGAGGCCGCCCTCCTGTTCGAATCAGGATCCTTTGCCTACCTGGACAAGATCATCGGCGTGACCGCTCCTCAGCCCCTGCGTATACTCCGGGTCATGAAGCGCGACAATGTCACCCGCGAAGATGTGCTGGCACGCATGTATAAACAGATAGAAGAACCCATCAAAATGAAATTGTGTGACTACGTTATTCACAACGATGAACAACAGATGGTCATACCTCAGGTCCTTGCCCTCCATGCCCAACTGCTGGAACTGGCAGGCGCTCAATAAATAACCTTTACATACCGATCTTCGCTCATTTTGTATTCATTGTTGATAGGCAGCTTGATTAAATATTAATGCTGATTGATAAGCCGAACATGAGCCACTAACAAAATATCTGCATGGGGAAAACCGTCAATTCATCTAAAGCTACACCCGTATTGCTCCTGGAGCTGCAAAGTAATCACCCGGAACCTATCAGGATCAGCGCCGGATTATTGAAGGAAGACGCCGGTGGCCGTACCTGTCAGCGAATGCCCCTGCACGATAAAAAATCCTTATCCATATTCAGTACCCTGCCGGCCGGGGTACAGCACTTACTGGCGCCATGTACACAGGAAGCCATGCTGTACAAGGAACTGCAGCTGAAAGAAAAATTCAGGGATGCCCCGGTAAGAGAACTCACCATTCACCAATATGTACAGGATGGTATGCAACAATATCTCTACCATACCTTACAGCAACTCCGCCCGCTTACACCCGTATTGCCCTGGTATACGATGATCACTGATGATAGTATGCTGATGAAACATACACGACCTGCGACTGTCAGCAACTATACGCCTGCTCTCTCCTTTGAGCTGGTACAGGGAGACGATGGTGTGATCCGTATCGTGGCATTTGTCAATATCAACAATCAACTGCTGCCTCTCTCCGACTTTGAGCATTTCGGGTTCCTGTTGCGCAACCGCGGAGAACTATTCATACTACCTCCTGCCAATGCCAATGCTATTGCAAAATTCTCCGGCGGGTACATCGATGCTATCCCCGGTGAAGAAGGTGCTTTCCTGCAACAGGTCGTCAATCCATTGAGTGAACTATTTCCTGTCAATAAAAGCATCCTGCTGGACAGGGAGGAGATCGATGTATCGCCCTCCTGCAACATCTGGCTCAGTGAACTGAACAAATCGTTTCTCGTACTTACGCCGCAATGGCAGTATGGAGATTTTATCATTGAAGATTCGCCGGATGCGGTAGTGCTCCGCACCGAAGGCGATACACAATTCGAAATCAGGCGACACCTGGATGAAGAAAAAGAGATCCTCTCCTTCATCCGTTCGCTGCATGCCCGCTTTGCGCAACAGCGCAATGGCTACTTCTACCTGCCTTTTGCGGATGCTGAAAAGAACCAGTGGTTTGTAAAATGTTATCGTAAACTCACCGATCGTAACATTGGTGTGTATGGCATGGACCAGCTGCAACATTTCAGGTACAATACCCATGTGCCTGTGATGGACATTAAATGGAGCGGGGAAGACAAAGATGCTTTCGACCTGGAAATAAAAATCCATTACGGTGATATTCCCGTGGCGCTGCCAGACCTGCAAAAAGCGCTGCAGCACAAGCAGCCACACCTGCTGCTGAAAGATGGTACCATTGGTGTCATTCCAGAAGAATGGCTGCACAAATATGACCTGCTCTGGAAACTGGGCCAGGTAACCAAAGACAAGCTCAAACTTTCCCGCCTGCACTTTACACTGGCGCAGGAGATGATGATGCAGGGAAAACATTCCGAAGATACCCTGCAACGGCTGCAACGGCTACAGGCGCAACCGGGGGCACATTTCCCCGTGCCTTCGGCGATCCAGGCAAAATTGCGTAACTACCAGCAGGCAGGTTTTGAGTGGATGTGCCTACTCGATGCCATGCGCTGGGGAGGTTGCCTGGCAGATGACATGGGTCTTGGTAAAACCCTTCAGACAATTACATTTTTACAACACCTCAGGGATAAATACCCGGGCGAAACTCATCTCGTGGTATGCCCGACTTCCCTCATTTACAACTGGGAAAGTGAGCTGAAAAAGTTTGCCCCCCAGCTGCGATATGCGGTGTACCATGGCAATAACCGACACTTTGACCCCGCCGGGTCTGACCTGGTGATCACCAGCTACGGTACGGTACGTAGTGATCAGGATATCTTTGCGGGCCATGTATTTGGCTATGTAGTACTGGATGAAAGTCAGGTGATCAAGAACCCGGCATCTCAGACCACCAAAGCGCTGCAAATTCTGCAGTCACGTAACCGGCTTATACTGAGTGGTACGCCTATACAGAACAATACGATGGACCTGTATGCGCAAATGAACTTTGCCAATCCGGGTCTGCTGGGTAACCAGGCCTTTTTCCGTTCGGAATTTGCCATGCCTATCGACAAATATTCGGATGCAGAAAAAGCAGGCCAGTTACGTCGCCTGATCTTCCCCTTTCTGCTGAGGCGTACCAAGGAACAGATAGCCCAGGATCTGCCTGACAAAACAGAGATCATTATGTGGTGTGAAATGGGCGAAGAGCAGCGGCAGGCTTACAACAGGATTCGTGACCTGTACAAAGAGAAGGTCTTCAACCGTATCCAGGAGCAGGGTATTGCAGCTAGCACGATTTATGTACTGGAAGGTCTGACCCGGCTGCGGCAGATCTGTAATGCCCCTCAGCTGGTGGAATCAGAATCGCATATCTCCCATTCTGTAAAACTGGATGAATTGATGCGCGAGATCAGTGAAAATACCGGTTCCCATAAGGTACTGGTCTTTTCTCAATTCACCGGCATGCTGCAACTGATTGCCAAGGCAATGGAACAGGAAGGATTGAAATTTCTCTACCTGGATGGCAGCACAAAGGCTGAGAACCGCCAGCAACTGGTGAATCAGTTTCAGGAAGAAGAAGAGATGCGTGTGTTTCTGATCAGTCTTAAAGCAGGTGGTGTAGGGTTGACGCTGACAGCCGCGGATTACGTGTACCTGGTAGATCCATGGTGGAACCCGGCGGCAGAACAGCAGGCCATAGACCGGACCCACCGTATCGGACAACAGAATAAAGTGTTTGCTTACAAAATGATCTGTAAAGATAGTGTGGAAGAAAAGATCCTTGCATTACAGCAACGGAAAAAGATGATTGCAGATGACCTGATCAGTGAAGATACCGGCTTTGTGAAGAAACTGACGGAAGATGATGTAGCGTTTTTGTTTAGTTAATAAATTTATTGACGAAATTTGTAGTATGTTAAATAACTCCAGGTCAATCATCATGCTTATGGTGGCGTTTGTAGCCACTTCCCTGACGGTTCGCGCCCAGCAACCGGCACCTAAATTCCCTGAAGGATTTAATATTCAGAAAGGGGTGAACATTGGATACTGGCTGTCGGATGCAAGTGGTCGCAATGGCACAGCGCAGGTAGATTTTTTCGGTGAACAGGATGTAACCTTACTGGCACAGAAAGGTTTTGATCATCTTCGTATCCCTATTGAAGAAGGTGAATTATGGAATTACAAGAACGAGAAATATGCAGATGCTTTTAAGTATTTACATTCGGCCATTGGCTGGTGTAAAAACAATAAGCTGAGAGTAATCATAGATCTGCAGACACTGAAAGGTCACCGCTTGTGGACCAGTGACGATGAGCAGGACCGTTTTGTTCAGATCTGGCAGGAACTGGCGCAGGAGTTTAAGAAGTATCCGGCTAACCTGGTTGCTTATGAACTGTTGAGTAGCCCGGTGGCAGACAGTGCTGCCGAGTGGAATGATCTGCTGGCCAAAACCATTAAGGCAATACGTGAGATAGACCCTAAACGGGTGATTGTAGTAAGTAGTAACCAAAATGGCAGCTATAGTACTTTTTCACAGTTGAAATTGCCGGAGGGAGACAATCATATCATTTTGAATTTCCACTACTTTGAACCAATATACTTCACACATTATCGCTACAACGGCAGCAGGCAGCAGGATTACAGTGGACCGGTTCATTACCCAGGTGCGACCATTACTGCCAGGGAGCTGAACGAGCAACCTGCTACTATCAGGAATCTGCTGGCAGGTAGTACACAGGATTACAATGACGATGTGATAGCCGACCAGATTTCAACTGCTGCAAAAGTGGCCAGGAAGTTCAAAGCGCCACTGATATGTGGTGAATGGGGGTGTACGAGTCTTGTACCAAGAAAAGACCGGATGAGGTGGTACAAGGACATGAAAAAGGCATTGGATAAAAATGCGATTCCCTGGACTGTGTGGACGTATAAAGGAGACTTTGGAATTATGCAGCCGGATGGAAGTGAGGATGACAAGTTGCTGAAGTTACTCACTAAGGACTAAAGAATAATGAATAATGAAACGGTTTTGTCTGGCGACAAAGCCGTTTTTTTTGCTGATATCATGTTGTGTTTTTGTTTACCCGGGCTGACTGTTGTCACTATTTCATAATCCAATAAGCCAACGCCAGCCATAAAAGCCCTTTCGCCAGGAAGAAGAGGAAACCCCAGATACCGATCCTTCTGATCCATTTTACCCAGGATTTTTTCTCAGTTGCTGTTGCCATAAGTAACTTATTTACCTGCAAAGTACCGCAATGCATCAATAAGTCGATATTACTATTATCTATACTGCGATAGAAACATCATTTAGCAGCTGCTCCTGCTCCCTGGTTATTTATCCTATCAAAAGCAAAGAGCCCCTCGGTTACACCGAAGGGCTCTTGTTTATCAAACATTTAATTGAACACTATTTCTTAACAGCAGCGCCAGCTAAGCCTTTCTTTTCTACATCTTTTGCAGGAATTGCTTCGCTTTCGTTGGCCAGCTCGTTCTTCTTATCGAAGTCCACCAGTACCGGTGCAGCTACGAAGATGGAAGAATAAGTACCAGTGACCACACCGATCAGCATCGCGAATGCGAAACCACGGGTTACTTCACCACCGAAGATGAAGAGGATCAGGATGGTCAGGAATACTGTCAGAGACGTCATTACTGTACGGCTCAGTGTATCGTTGATGGCCTTGTTGATGATGCTGTCTCTTGACTGACCTTTCATCTGACCGCCGCGGAAGTATTCACGGATACGGTCGAATACGATCACGGTATCGTTCATGGAGAAACCAATTACCGTCAGGATCGCTGCAATGAAGTGCTGGTCAACTTCCAGTGGGAACGGAACGATATCGCGGCAGTAAGAGAATACAGCCAGGGTTACCATCACGTCGTGCAACAGGGAGAAGATTGTACCTATAGAATACTGCCATTTGTTGAAACGCAGCAGGATGTACAGGAAGATCACTATCAGTGACAGGATCGTTGCCTTCACCGCACCTGCACGCAGGTCATCGGAGATGGTTGGAGACACTGTTTGAGAAGCTACGATATAACGAGGTGAAGAGAATACTTCATAAGTTACATTTGGCTCATAGAACTGTTTCAGACCATTGTACAGTTTCTGCGTTACTTCCTTATCAACTTCAGGTGTCTGTTCGTTGATCTTATAGTTGGTAGTAATGTTCAGCTGATTGGTGTTACCGATAGTCTTCACATACGGCTCTGAATTGAATTCTTTCTCCAGGATAGTGCGTACTTCTTCAGTATGCATTGGTTTTTCGAAGCGGATTGTGAAGCTACGACCACCGTCAAAGTCAACACCGTGACGGAAACCATGGAAGAAGGAAGAAGCACCCAGGAGGATCATGATACCAGAGATCACATAAGCATACTTTCTCTTACCTACGAAGTCAAAAGCAGCATGCTTGAAGATCTTCTTAGAAATCGGCGTGAAATACTCGAAGTGACGTTTCTTATTGGTATAGTAGTCAGTTACGATACGGGAGATCATGATACCACAGAACAGGGACAGTAACAGACCGATGATCTGAGTGGTAGCAAAGCCCAGTACCGGACCTAAACCGAAGTAGAACAGGATAATTGCTGTAAGCAGGGAGGTAATGTGACCATCCAGTACAGGCGCGTAAGATCTCTTATAACCGAATTCTACTGCCTGTTGGTAGGTTCTGCCATGTACCAGTTCATCCTTGATACGTTCGAAGATGATTACGTTTGTATCCACGGCCATACCTACAGTCAATACCAGACCCGCGATACCTGGCATCGTCAGCGTCGCACCGAGCGAAGCGAGAATACCAAAAGTGAACAGCAGGTTCAGTACCAGCGCGATGTTTGCAACGATACCAGCGGTATTATAATATACCAGCATCAGTACGAAGATCACGATGAAGGAGATGATGAAGGATTTAGCACCGGCTGCGATAGATTCAGCACCCAGGGTTGGTCCGACAATCTGTTCCTGAACGATTTTTGCCGGAGCTGGCATTTTACCGGACTTCAGGATATTAGCAAGGTCTTTCGCCTCTTCAACGGTAAAGCTACCGGTGATCTGGGAGTGACCGCCAGGGATCTCATTAATAATAGAGGGAGCGGTGTAAACGATGCTATCCAGTACAACGGCTACGTAGTTCAGGTTCGCACGATTTTCATCAGCACCACCTTTAGGAGCCAGTTCACCGGTCAGCTTCTTCCATTCTCTTGCACCTACGTTATCCATTACCATGGCAATTTCAGCATTACCATTCTGGTCGTAGTCCTGTTTAGCGTCTACTACCCTTTCGCCGCTTACGCGTGGAGTTGGATTAGCAGGGTTAATTTTCAGTGCGAATACATCAAGCAGCCCGTGTTTGTCGGTCTTGTTTTCAGGACCGAAGGCAAATACCAGGTCTTTAGGCATTACATTTCTTACTGCAGGCAGGGTCAGGTAAGCCTTGAAGGTAGCGGTATCAGAAGGCAGGATTCTACCTACTACAGCGCTTGGAATAGGACCTTCCTGTGTGATCTGCGGATGCATGATCGCGAACAGCGGATTGGTCTTCATGAATTCCTTTTCTGCATCAGCCATCAGCTTAGCGGAGTCTACTTTACCATTCTTACCCTTTGCAGAGTCGTTCATGAAAGCAGCCAGGCTACCGTCTTTAGTGGTATCAACAGCAGTTTTTGCGGTAGTATCAGCTTTAGCAGTAGCAGCTGAGTCAACAGCTGGTTTAGTGGTACCTACATTCTTCAGCGCATCGTTCATTTTCACGAGTACGTTGTTCACGAAGTCAGCGTCGTTTCTGTAAGTTTCACGGAACTCCAGGTTAGCACTTGCCTGCAGGTATTTCCTTACACGGTCAGGGTTGTCTACCCCGGCCAGTTCTACGGAGATAATACCTTTACTTTCGTCCAGGCTGATGTTTGGAGAAGCTACCCCGAACTTGTCAATACGTTTTTGCAGTACGAGGTAAGTATTTTTAATTGCAGCACCTGCTTCACGACGGATTACTTTCAGAACGTCGTCGTTAGAAGTGTTGAAATTGATGTCTTTTTGATAAGCGTTGGCAAAAATGGTAGCCAGGCGACCCTGAGGTGCCACTTTCGCATATTCCTGCCCGAACAACGTTACGAAATCCGACTGGCTGGTTTTCTTAGCCTCAGCTGCATTCTGCAATGCGAGGTTGAAGGCTTTGTCAGTCGAATGACCGCTCAGGGAACGGATCACATCTTCCACGCTCACATCGAGCACTACGTTCATACCTCCCTGGAGGTCAAGACCAAGATTCAGCTCTCTTTCCTTGGCTTTGGTATAGGTAATGTACCAGGGAAAACCCGCGATCTGTTGATTGCTGGTGCTATCCAGGATTCTTTGTCTTCTTGCTTTAATCAGCTCAGTCAGTGTATCCTGATAAAAAGCCTGCTGCTCTTTATCATTAGAATACTTCTCCTCAGGGCTTTTATAAAGCTTGCTGATGTCGTTTTTGGCTTGCAGGTCTACCTTGCTCTCGTAGCTGCGTACCAGAAACGTGAAAGACAAGTAATACACAGAGATAAGGATCAATGCACCGGCAAAAAATCTAACCAGTCCTTTAAGTTGCATATTGTTTCGGGTTTATAAAAAATTTTTAAGAGTTGCAAAGATAGAATTTAAATTGATATATTAAAGCCGGAGAAACGGAGAAAAGGAAAAAGGTGGAAAATATTGGTTTCCAACTCATAAACTGGTTTTTTTCGCCTTTTTTTAGTCTTCTCTAATGTGTGCCAATGCTTTTCTATCTGGTTGATACTATGCTTTGCAGGTTGCAATACTAATAAAAATATGCAAATCACCAATTACCCACCCCATAACTCTTTTTTGGAATCTTTGTTAAAAACGCAGGCAACCCGCCTTGGTCCTGTATTCAGGGATCCCGAAAGATATCGGTTGCAGATCATTTATACCCGAATTGACCGGGATGCCCGGAACCACCCTCACTGCACTGATTTTACCTATAGACTGGATCCGGATGTGTATTTTTACCCGGCCTCTACCGTAAAACTGGCAGCGGCGGCCCTCGCACTTGAGAAGCTGAATGACCTGTCGGTCCGGGGCCTGGACCGACATACACCCATGCTGACTGACAGTTTGCCCGGGGCAACCCCGGCAGCGCTTACAGACGCTTCCTCTCCGTCGGGTTTACCTTCGGTAGGTAATTATATAAAGAAGATCCTGCTGGTGAGTGACAATGATGCTTTTAACCGGCTGTATGAATTTATCGGGCAGGCATCATTCAATGAAAGCCTATGGGCCAAAGGCTACCCCGGGGCACAGGTATTGCATCGGCTGGGGGTGACCGGTATTTCTCCTGAAAACAACCGGTCTACCAACGCCATCACTTTTCGGCAGGGAAAAAAGGTGCTGTACCGGCAACCTGCACTATTCAGCACGCTTTCCTTTTCACCAAGAAATGATGAAATCGGCAAGGCATACTATAATGAAAAGAATGAACTGGTCCCCTGCCCGATGAATGCCTCTCAGAAAAACAGGATCTGGCTGGCGGACTTACACAATATTTTAAGAAGCATTATTTTTCCCGATGTTGTAACAAAATCAAATCGTTTCCGTTTAAAAGAGGACGACTATGGATTTTTATACCACTGCATGTCAGCACAGCCGGCAGAATCGGAGCGACCAACTTACGATTCGACAGTGTTTCACCATAATTATGTGAAATTCCTGTTGTTTGGTGCAGAGAAAAACAACCGGTTCGGTGGTTTTGTCCGCAGCTTTAATAAACCCGGATGGGCATATGGCACCCTGACAGACGTGGCCTATATAGCGGACTTTGCCCATCAGATAGAATTTATGTTATCTACAACTGTTTATGTAAATGACAGCAATGGCATCCTGTCCGACGAAAATTACCAGTTCAAACAGGTAGGCGAACCTTTTATGCAGGCTTTAGGTGAGCTTATTTACAATTATGAACGCCGGCGGCAGCGGGCCTATATCCCCGACCTGTCCAGGTTCAGGATTGACTATTCCAATAAAACTTTTTGAAAAAACCAAGTTCTAATTCTATATTAAACAAGTGAGTGAAATGGCAACAAGTAAACGTTTCGGGGCAGTAGCGGCCCTTCTTGCAATGGTAACAGGATTTACCGCATGTTTGAAAACTGAAAACAACACAACTCCATCCAGACCAGTAGCGGCTTTTGTTGTTATTAACGGTATTAGCAGTGCGGCTAAACTGGATTTCTATGACAACTCCACCAAAATTAAAGACAGCGTTTCCACTGGATTTGCAGGTTACAACTACCAGGCGTATGGTGGTACACACATCTTTGATCTGAAAAGATTTGCTACCAGCACAACTGTAGTTTCTACCAACGCTGCCACCTACGATTCACTGACCTACTACACCCTGGTGGCATTCGGTGATTCTACTTCGCCGGTGTTCTATCCAATCAAGGATGATTTTTCAAGTGCCAGCACTGGTAAACTGAATATCCGTGTGTGGAACTTATCTTCCAACATCGGTCCGGTTGACGTATATCTGAACACGACCAAAGTGGATAGTAACGTCACTTTCTCCATGGCGAGACCAATTACTACGTTCAAAGCGCTGACTACCGTTTCCAACGCTAATAGCATCACTGTGAAGAAAGCAGGTACCGAAACAATTGTTGCGACTAACAATGGTTCTACCACCAGCTTGTCAACAGGCGGTGTATATACCATCTTCCTGACCGGCGATGTCAATACCACCAGTGGTTCCCTGGCTCCTTATGTAGGTTATATCAAGAACTACTATTAATAGAAAAAACCCGCTTTTGACAATCACAAAAGCGGGTTTTTACCCTATCTTAGCCCTATGAGGCTACCTATCCTGATCATATTCCTGCTTTCCTATACCTTTAGTAAGGCCCAGACCTCCCGCTATATTATTCAGTTACGCGATAAGCAAAAAACCAGGTGGTCCCTTGATGACCCGGCACAATTCCTGAGTAGCAGGGCCCTTGAACGCAGAGCCCGACAACACCTTTCTATAGACAGTACAGATCTTCCGGTATCTTCAGGTTACCAGGACAGTTTGCTCGCAGCGGGCAATGTGCGCATTCTCTATACTTCCCGCTGGTTCAACCAGATCATTATACAAACATCTGATACTGCTGCACTGAGAAAAATCCAATCCTTTCCTTTTGTAGTAAACAGCCGGAGCGAAGGCCGGCAATCCACTCCCCGCCCTTCGATACCCAACGCTGAAAAAATAAGCGGCAGTGAATATTATGGAGGTGCAAAACCGCAAATGGAATTACATCATGCTCTTTACCTGCATGACAACAATTATAAGGGACAGAATATGGTCATTGCTGTCATTGATAATGGTTTCCCATCAGTCAATGTAAACAGGGCTTTTACTGAAACGAATATCATCAGTACCTGGGATTTCGTTAGGGCACAGGCTAACGTATACGACTATGGCGAACATGGGGCGGAAGTACTTTCCATACTAGCAGCCAACCTTCCGCAGGAAATGGTAGGATCAGCACCATTAGCGGGTTACCTTCTTTTACGTACAGAAGAAACAGAATGGGAGAAACCCATTGAAGAAAATAACTGGGTGGCTGCTGCGGAATACGCTGACAGTGCGGGGGCAGATATTATCTCTTCGTCGCTTGGTTACAACACGTTTGATGATCCTGTTTATAATCACTCCTATGCAGATCTGGACGGAAAGACGACGATCATTGCCCGTGCTGCTGCTATAGCCGCGGCTAAAGGAATGATAGTAGTCGCAGCAGCAGGTAATGAGGGTGCGACTGCCTGGCATTATATCCTGACGCCAGGTGATGCAGATAATATATTGACGGTAGGTGCAGTCAATGCTGCAGGTACCTTTGCTGCATTCAGCGGCCATGGCCCTACCGCCGATGGGCGCATCAAACCCGATGTTGTTTCGGTAGGTGAGTATGCACGGATCATATTGCCTAATGGAACATTGACAGTGGGGAACGGCACTTCGTTTGCCACACCTGTGATAGCCGGCCTTACCGCATGCTTATGGCAGGCATTTCCCAAAAGCACCAACCAGCAGATTATCAATGCCATCAGGGCGAGCAGCAGTCAATATACCCAACCGGATAACGACCAGGGGTATGGTATTCCCAATTTCCAGACCGCTTACAATACTTTACTAGCCAGCACGTTGACCGCAGATTCTGCACAATTGCAACATACCTGGCTGAAAGCATTACCCAATCCTTTTACCAGTGAGATTAAAATATATATGCATGCAGCAACCGGGCAACAGGTGGAACTCGCCCTGTATGACAACAATGGGCGCAGGATCAGGACGGCCAGTATCACAGCCTCCACGACCTATTTTTATTACAACTGGGATGCTCACTTTTCTTCCTTACCTGCTGGTATATATTATTTAAGAGGACAAAAAGGTATGGATAAGACTGTCGTAAAACTGCTGAAGCACTAAGTTTTTCCTGCTCTCCAAATTCCCTTTACAGATTTCTTCTCCCATCAGTTATAAAATTATTGTAGGTTTGTTGCAGGTCGCGCACCTTACTAAACAATTTTTGTTATGAAGCATTTGGAATTAGCAGAAAGGCTGTCAAGGATCTCTGAGCCACAAACGATCAAAATGGCTAAGCTGAGCCGTGAGCTGAAAGCGCAGGGTATAGACATTGTAGATCTGAGTATTGGCGAACCTGACTTTGATACACCTGCCCACATCAGGGAGGCCGCAAAAAAAGCCATTGATGAAGGCTTTACACATTACACACCGGTAGCTGGTATCCCGGATCTGCGGGCAGCGGTGGTGAAGAAACTGCAACGTGATAACAACCTGGAGTATCTGCCTGAGCAGATCGTGGTATCGACAGGCGCCAAGCAAAGTATTGCCAATGCAGTATTGAGCGTCATCAATCCGGGCGACGAAGTGATTATCCCTACACCATATTGGGTAACTTATTCAGAATTAGTAAAACTCTGCCAGGGTACAGTTGTATTTGTTCCCTGCGGTATTGAGAATAAATTTAAGATCACGCCGGCACAGCTGGAAGCGGCCATTACGCCAAAGACCAAGCTGTTTATGTTCTCCTCTCCCTGCAATCCTACGGGTTCAGTATATAGCAGGGAAGAACTGAAAGCGCTGGCAGATGTATTTGCCAAATATCCGGGTATCTATGTGATGGCTGATGAGATTTATGAATACATCAACTATGTAGGTAAACACGAGAGCATAGCACAGTTTGAAGGCATGAAGGAACGCACCATTATTATCAATGGTCTGAGTAAAGGCTTTGCGATGACGGGCTGGCGTCTGGGTTATCTGGTAGCGCCAACGGCAGTAGCCAAGGCTGCGGAAAACATCCAGAGTCAGTTTACGTCTGCCACCTGTTCTATTACGCAGAAGGCAGCTGTAGCAGCGCTGAATGGTCCGAAAGATTCTGCAGACGTGATGCTGGCTGAGTTCACCAGGAGAAGGGCTTTTGTATTTGAGCAGATGAGCCAGATGCCGGGTCTGAAACTGATCAACCCGGACGGTGCATTCTACATGTTCCCGGATGTAAGCAGTTTCTTTGGAAAATCATTTGAAGGCACGACGATCAATAATGCGGACGACCTGTGTATGTACCTGCTGCACAAGGCAAATGTGACTTTTGTAACGGGTTCTGCCTTCCAGCAGCCCAATGCCATCCGTATTTCTTATGCTGCTTCGATGGAGAAGCTGCAGGAAGGGATGAAGCGTTTGAAAGCAGCCCTGGAAAAACTGAGCTAATCAATTCATTTTCTATAGAAAAAGCTTTTGTCTAACCGGCAAAAGCTTTTTTTTGCCATTATATCTGCACATTTTTATTTATATATTTGCACCTGCAAACAATCATTCTACATGGGTAGTATCTCAACTCAAAGCATGCTTTTTATTGTATTAGGCATCGGCATCTTAACTATTCTATATATGACCTTAAGGGATATGTTCCTAAAACCTAAAGACAAGGAGGCGACACCTGCTCCTGCAGCTGCTTCGGAAGCCCGTAGCAGCGACAAAGCAGTACTGCCCCTGCAATTACAAGCCTATGAAAGAATGGCATTGCTGGTAGACCGCATCAATCTGCAAAACCTGATCAGCCGGGTATATCAGCCGGGGCTTGGCGCTACAGACATGCAGGTTGGCCTGATTCATACCATTAAGGCAGAATTTGACCACAATGTTACGCAGCAGATCTATGTTTCCCCGCTTGCTTGGGAGGCAGTAAAAACGCTGAAAGAACAAACCATCACGATCATTAACCAGGTAGCCAGCCAGCTCCCTGCCGAAGCATCTGCGATGGATCTTAATAAACAGATTCTGGAAGTATTTCTCCAGGCTGAGACATCCCCTGCCGAAATGACCGCGCAGATAGTGAATGCTGAAGCCAGGAAGTTATTTTAATTTAAAAAGCCCGCCTTACAACAGGCGGGCTTTTTAAATTATTTCGTCACCATCATCACTCTTTTTGGCCGGATCACCTCATACAGCAAATACCCCTTTCCGTTAAAATGAATGTAAAGCGGCGGCGCCTGATACCAGGGTATACCCGGCACCTTTTTATGCGCCTGGATATGCAGGTGAGGTTCTGTACTAAATCCTGAATTGCCCACACAACCCATTGGCTGTCCTTTCTTAATCAGGTCTCCGTCATGCACAATTACGCTTCCCTCCTTCATATGTCCTAAAAAGATGTAACTGCTGCTGGTCTCAATGATCACCTGGTTCGTATTATTCGGCCCCCGGCTCATATCAGGCGGGATATTATCCGGATTATTGCCATATGCTTTCAGCACCCGTCCATCGCAGGGGCTATATAAAGTATCCCCAAAGATTTCGTAGTCTGTTAACTTCTTGCTGAAGATCTTATTGGCACGCCTGCCATCTGGTTTCAATTTTACGATATCCATCGCATAAATCGCCCCTCTCAGGCTGTAGTGAAACAGGTTGGTAGGTAAGCCCTTTCCTCCCTGCAGCACAAAATAGCGGCCTGTTCTCATGGGAAAAGCCAGCTCGATGGTGTCCGGTTTGCCGGTGGTACCGGTAAAATAGAGCACACTTAATAGCGTCAAACAGGCGGTAAAAAACAGATTAAAGCCGATCTGCCAGGTTCTGGAGGCTCTTTTGTTCCTGCTGCGCCGCAGGAACCCTGTAAATAGTGCCAGTAATAAGCAGATACCAAAACCATATTTGGCTTCTATTGTAAGATATACCCAGGTACCATAGAGATAAATGAATACACCGAGTGACAAACCGGCTAAAAGACGGGACCAGTTGTGTCGGAATAGGGCTGCGGCAGCAGTATATGTAAAGAAAATGCTGAACAGGGCCAAAGCAAAAGTCAAAAATAACAGCGCGTAAATAAACATAGCTTATTCGGTAAATCTTTCAGGAATGGTCCTGCAAATTATCAAAATTTGGCCTTCGCGGAATACGATAATAATTATGTAACATTGTTTATCGTACATTATTATTCCACGAATGCACATATTATGGAAAATATCATCAAAACAGATGCCGGTATTATCATTGAACCAGTATATACCCAACCGATACCCATGGATGAGTTGCCCGGGCAATTCCCTTTTACAAGAGGAGTGCATGCCAGCATGTACCGTGATAAGCTATGGACCATGCGGCAATATGCGGGTTTCAGTACGGCGGAGGCTTCGAACCAGCGTTATCACTACTTACTGAGCCAGGGGGTAATGGGTCTGAGTGTGGCATTTGACCTTCCTACACAAATCGGGTACGATTCTGATCATGCCATGTCGGAGGGTGAAGTGGGGAAAGTGGGTGTAGCCATCGACTCTCTGGAGGATATGGAAAGGCTTTTTGCCGGGATCAAACTGGAAGATATTTCGACCAGTATGACCATCAATGCAACAGGGTTTATACTACTCGCCTTATATATTGCCCTTGCTAAAAAACAGGGTGCTGATCTGCATAAAATATCGGGCACTATTCAGAACGACATACTCAAGGAATATGCAGCAAGAGGGACTTTTATCTATCCGCCCAAACCCTCTATGCGGCTGATTACAGACATCTTTGCATATTGCAGTAAAGAGGTGCCGAAATGGAATACCATTTCCATTTCGGGATATCACATCCGCGAAGCAGGTGCCAATGCAGTACAGGAACTGGCATTCACGCTGGCTAACGGGAAAGCCTATTTAAAAGCGGCGATCGAGAAAGGATTGGAGATAAATGTATTTGCAAGGCGGTTATCTTTCTTTTTCAATGCACATAATCATCTCTTTGAGGAGGTGGCTAAGTTCAGGGCCGCCAGGAGGATGTGGGCCAATATGACAGCGGAATTAGGAGCGACTGACCCCAAAGCCCAGATGCTGCGCTTTCATACACAAACCGGTGGCAGTACATTGACTGCGCAGCAGCCACATAATAATATTGTACGCGTAGCTGTGCAAACCATGGCTGCTACTTTGGGCGGTACGCAGTCCCTCCATACAAACGGATTTGACGAAGCGCTGTCATTACCTACAGAAGAAGCGGCCCGCATTGCCCTGCGTACCCAGCAGATAGTAGGATATGAAAGTGGGATTGCCGATACAGTTGATCCGCTGGCAGGGTCTTACTATGTAGAAGCCCTGACGAACGAAGTGGAAGCCAAGGCCTGGGAGCTGATACACCGGATAGATGCGATGGGGGGTGCCGTGAGTGCAATAGAGCAGGGCTTTATACAGGATGAGATAGCGCGGAGTGCTTATTTATACCAGCAAGAGATTGAGCGTGGGGAGAAGATCATAGTAGGCGTGAATAAGTTTACCGTGAAGGAAGAAGGAACGCCGGAGATTTTTAGAATTGACGATAGTATCAGGCAGTTACAAACCGAAAGACTGCAGGACCTGCGTGCCCGCCGGGACAATGAAGCGGTGAAGATGATCCTGCAAAGACTGGAGGCAGCGGCATCTACAGCGGAAAACCTGATGCCGATCGTGGTGGAGGCGGTGGAAAGGATGTGTACTCTCGGAGAGATAGCAGATACCCTGCGGAAGGTTTTTGGGGAGTATAAATAGGTGCATGCGTTGGGGTAACGGCAAATGCCGGCCCTGCCTGCGAAAAAATCGCTCCTGCTTCTGCTTTGGCGATTTTTTCGATATGTTTTTTCAGTATTTTTGGCCATGTCTTTTATCTACCATCAAACCTGTCCGGTATGTGGAGCTGCAACTTCACATAAAGTACTGACAGCCAAAGATTACACCGTTTCAAAGGAAACTTTCGATATTAACCATTGCGGACATTGCAGTGTACGATATACGCAGAACGTTCCGGACAATGCTAACATTGGCCGTTATTATCAATCACAGGAATACATTTCCCATTCGGAAACCCGCCAGGGCCTCATCAACCGTTTATACCACAGCGTAAGGAAAATCACGCTGCGCAGCAAACAAAACTGGGTAAAAGCAGCAACAGGTCTTAAACAAGGTGCCATCCTCGACATCGGTTGTGGTACTGGTTCTTTCCTTCATTTCATGCAACAGGGTGGCTGGCAGATCACCGGTCTTGAACCAGATGATACTGCCCGTCAGAATGCAAAGACATTATATAACATTGAACCTCGTCCTTCAGAGGATCTTTATAAACTACCTGCCGGAGCATTTGATGCGATCACCATGTGGCATGTACTGGAACATGTACATACCTTACATGACTATATCCGTCAGATACGTACCTTACTGAAACCGGAAGGCGCCCTGCTGATCGCGGTGCCTAACTATAACTCTTCCGATGCTGTGCATTATGGTGAATATTGGGCGGCTTACGATGTACCGCGGCATTTGTACCACTTCTCCCCTGCCTCCATGGAAGTATTGCTGAAGCAACATAAGATCCGGGTGGTGAAAAAGCATCCAATGGTATTTGATGGTTTTTATGTGAGTTTGCTGAGTGAAAAGTATAAGACGGGTGGGAATGGGTTATTCAAAGGTTTCTGGAATGGGTTTATATCCTGGAGAAAAGGATTGAAGGATGTAGACAGGTGTAGTTCTGTTGTATATGAATGTAAAGCAGAGTAAATAGCCATCCAATTCATCCTGCGAAGATTGTAGCCGACAATAAAAACCGGATATGAATTGCTGGTATAAAATAACGTGAATACCGGAAAGGGTCTGTATCTTATAAAGGGTACAGGCCCTTTTTAAATAAAGTGAGCCGGTAGCCATGGCTACCGGCTTCTTTGCTCATGCATCAGCTAATAAGAATATCTCACTTATTAATTAATACAAGTAGTTTAATGCGATAATGTCGTTCGCGTTGAAAGTACGGTTGCCACCGTTAGAGCAGGAAAGCATCCATGAGTTGGCATCGGCACCGGTTGGCGTACCTGGGATCCAGATAGCACCTACACCAGCTGAACCTTCGTTGGTAGCAGTACCACCACAGCTATAAGAACGATCGAAGTAATCAGTATGACGGAAACCAATACAGTGACCGATTTCATGCTGAATAACAGATCCTACATACAGTACATTTGGATTGCTGCCATAGGCCTGGGAGTTTGTATTCATCTGGATAGAGCTGTAAGGATTACCGCTACTGGTTGGGAAACCGGAAGAACCGAGGGTGATGAATCCTCCACTAGGTCCCTGATTGAAACCGGAGATCGTGATATTAGCGGTACCACTGGTGATACGGGAGAAAGTGATAGCCAGGCCAAGACGGTTGTAACGCGCGATAGCGGTATCAGTACCTGCTACAAAAGCGCTACCCAGGCTGCTGGCTACTCTTACAGTGATATTACGAGGTGTACCTGTTACAAGGTTGGTAGTGCGATATTGCTCTGAACTAGCGACACGCAGTACAGGCCCCGTGTATTTGCTATTCAGATCAGCTTCAGTGAGGCGAATATCACCTTCCACAATGTAATCATCGCCGAACTTGTGAACATCAGCGGAGCTGAAGCCCAGTGCTTCGATCTTAGCAAGGGTTTCAGAAGAAATAGTTTCAGCAGATTTAGTGCTGCTTACATTATCTTTTTTACAGGACACAGTGGCTACAGCAATGCCTGCCATCAGACACAATAAGGCGTTGAATGAATGTTTACGCATACATTTAGATTTGGGTTTGGGTTTCAGGAAAATGAAGATATTATTAGCTGATCCGCTGATGAAAAATGGACGTATTCATCATCAGTAAATACAGCTAACGACAGATTATAACTTGCTCGTACAATTGGTGCACACTACGTGCAGCATGCATGTTGAATTGTTACTGTTAATACATAATTTTTAGTGCTCATAAAGTAATGCGGGTGAAAGAAACGGTACGACGAAATCCGCGTCCTCTCCGGGTCTTCAATAATTGTTCTGATTCATTTGGTTAACGCCAAAAAATGGCTGTATGCTTCATCTCTGGATCAATTGCTTCGACGGTTAGATTTTAGTTGCTCGGGACCAATATTACAACTTTCCATGAAACCAAAAAAAATTTTTCTTCCCCTGCTAATCAAAGTTATGAATGAATTACTTTAGTTTTATTTGAAGCAACGAGCAACCTGTCAACCCAAAATCTTTATGAGAGCAACCCTGGTTTTGTTACACTTATTAGTATGCCAATCATTGTCAGCAGGCGCACAGGAGTTACCTGACCAGGTAGCTGCGAGGTACGCCAGTAAAGATATTTCAGCGACATCATCGCGTAAACACACAGTTTATTACCTCGTAAAGTTCCGTGAATATCCCGGTGAATCACTGCGTGATTATGGGGTAGTAAAATCATTGAGCCAGGTACATTTTATTCTAAAGAATACACATTTTGATAGTTGTTTACAACAGCGTGTTGTGTATGTAATGCCGGCAAATAATAACTGGAAGGCAAGTATGAAATTATTGCATTCTCTTTCGCTGGAAGACAGTTTGCATTTAATCGTTACGGCATCTGCCACACCTGCTTATTGTCGCGTATTGCAGCAGCATGGAAAGAATTATTCCATCTTGTTATTCACCAAAGACTGGGATGATTTTATTGCGCAATCTTTTATTTCATTTGCTGATGTGCAGCGAAAAGCAAGCCCCGAACAAAGGATCAATTCTGCGGATATTTCTGCTAATGCAATCAATACTGTGCAGCAGCAGTATCCGGCGATTAAAGGCACTCACATCACTGTATCACTGAAAGAAGATTTGTTTGATACGACTGATCTTGATCTGGCAGGAAGGTTTTTATATAATGCACATGCTTCTCTGAATTTTTCTTCGCATGCGACGATTATGGCGACGATGATAGCAGGTGCCGGGAATAACGGTGAAAAAGGTCTGGGAGCGGCCCCGCAGGCATTGTTGTGCCCTGCAGATTATTCGTATAGTTTAATGCCGGAGGATAGCGCTTATATGCATGATTACCGGGTGTCTGTACAAAATCATTCTTATGGTACGGGGATCGAAAACTATTATGGTGTGGAAGCAGTAGCGTACGATGAAGAAGTGTATCAGGCAGATACGATATTGCATGTATTCTCTTCCGGTAATGTAGGTACTACGGGCGACACGACTGGTATCTATCAAAACCTGAACGGGTTTGCAAATCTGACAGGTACGTTTAAGCAGGCAAAAAATGTATTGGTAGTAGGTGCAACAGACGATTCACTGCATGTGCCGGGGATCAGTTCGAAAGGGCCCGCTTACGACGGGCGTATTAAACCGGAACTGGTGGCATTTGGCATAGACGGCTCTTCAGGATCCGCAGCGCTGACAAGTGGTGTAGCAGCGTTATTACAACAGGGATATCAACAGGTGTATCATGCTATGCCTTCGGCAGCACTGGTGAAAGCTATCCTGATCAATAGCGCCGTTGGTAAAGGCATCAGTTATATCAGTGGGTTTGGTAGTTTACATGCATTGCATGCCATGCAGACATTGGAGCAAAAACATTTTTTACGCGGTACCGACGGTGGCGATTTTACTATACAGGTACCTGCAGGTGTACAGCAATTGAAAATAACGCTTTGCTGGAATGATCCTGCCGCAGCAGCAAATGCAGCAAGTGCCCTGGTGAATGACCTGGATCTGTCTGTAACAATAGGGAGCAGTCAATATCTTCCCTGGGTACTATCTTCAGTGCCTGTGTTGGATTCCTTATCAGCTTCGCCACACAGATCCCGCGATAGCCTGAATAATGTAGAGCAGATCACCATAGATAATCCTGCTGCCGGGAATGTACAGATCCATGTATCTGCACATCGTTTAAAGGAGCCTGGTCAGACTTTTTATATAGCATACGGGTACTCAGCTAAAAATACTTTTGAATGGCAAAATCCAGGGCCTAAAGAGGTAATAGCAGCAGGTAGTCCGGTTCCCACTCCTTTACGATGGACATCGAATGTTACAGCAAAAGGAAATATCTCCTGCAGTTATGACAAAGGTGCTACCTGGCAAAGCATCGCCACACGATTGAATACAAGTACGGGGTTATATTACTGGACGATTCCGGATACATTTTCTGTCGCTTTACTGAAGTATACAACACCAGATACGTCTTTTGTGAGTGATACATTTTACCTGTCGCCGCGCCTTGCATTGCAGACTGGTTATGATTGCGGAGACAGTGCCATGATCTTCTGGAATACCTTACCGCATGCGGGCGGCTATCAGTTGTACAATATGGGTACGACTTATCTCCTGCCTTATACGCAAACAGCAGATACTTTTCTCACAATTGCGGCTGCCGGCAATTCACCTTATTATGCAGTGAGTCCGTTGCATACGGATGGATGGAATGGTTTGAAAAGCTATGCCACCAATTACCAGTTACAAGGTACCGGATGTTATTTCAAGAGCTTACTTGCTACAGAGAATGGTGATGAAAATGTATTGCTTCATTTATCATTAGGTACGACTTATCGGCTGGAACGGTTGTATTGGGAAAGGCTTTCGGGGAATGGTTATGTGACGCTGGATTCAGTGACAGTCAATACCAATACAATTTATGAGTATACAGATAATAATACGCCGGAGGGGTTGCTGACTTACCGGGTAAAACTTGTTACCGCCGATGGTAGGGGACTCTATTCCGCTCCTGCCAGTGTGTATGTTTTAAGACAGCATGATTACATGATCTTCCCGAATCCTGCCAGCAGCTATGTAACTGTTCTGAGCAGGCAGGTGGATCAGCTGCAAATGCAGGTTTTTGATATGAGTGGTAAGCTGATCTTAACAAAAGTAGTGGCCAGTCTGCAGGAGAGTATTGCAGTCAGTGAACTGGCACCAGGTACTTACGTATGTGTACTGCTCAACAATGGTAAGAAGGTCTTTACCACAAAACTCGTCAAGCTTTAAGTACCCCTGTTTCCAGTAAGGTACTGCTAAAATGCAAAAGTCCCGGAGTAACCTCCGGGACTTTTTATATAGTGCTAATACCTTCTATTACAGGTGGATAGCCTCACCATAAGCAACCTCGATGGCGTCTTTTACAGACTCACTCATGGTTGGGTGTGGGTGGATAGAATCCAGTACTTCCTGGTAAGTAGTCTCCAGCTTACGTGCGGTTACGGTCTGTGCAATGATTTCGGTTACGTTTGCACCGATCATATGCGTACCCAGCCACTCACCGTACTTCGCATCGAAGATCACTTTGATAAATCCTTCGTTTGCACCGGCAGCTGTTGCTTTACCTGATGCAGAGAATGGGAATTTACCAACTTTCACTTCGTAACCAGCTTCTTTCGCTGCTTTCTCGGTGTAACCTACAGAAGCGATTTCGGGAGCGCAGTAGGTACAACCAGGAATGTTCATATAATCAATAGGCTCAGGTTTGTGAGCATATTTCTTTTCGTTGTAACCGATCGCCTCGATACAAACGATACCTTCCTTAGAAGCAACGTGTGCCAGTGCCTGACCAGGAACCATGTCACCAATAGCGAATATGCCTGGTACATTTGTCTGGTAGTACTTGTCAACCAGTACACGACCTTTGTCAGTCTTGATACCCAGCGCTTCCAGACCCAGGTTCTCGATGTTAGCCTGAATACCTACAGCACTCAGTACTACGTCTGCTTCCAGGCTGATTTCACCGGTAGCGGTCTTCACCTTCGCTTTCACGCCTTCTCCGTTGGCTTCAACAGCTTCAACAGATGCATTGGTCATGATTTCGATACCTTTCTTCTTGTAGATCTTCTCCAGTTCTTTAGAGATATCTTCGTCTTCAACCGGTACGATACGCGGCATGAATTCGACGATTGTTACCTTGGTACCCAGGGTAGCATAGAAGTAAGCAAACTCAACGCCGATAGCGCCGGAACCTACTACGATCATGGATTTAGGCTGCTTAGGCAGTACCATTGCTTCGCGGTATCCGATCACTTTCTTACCATCAATCTTCAGGTTAGGCAGTTCGCGGGCACGAGCACCAGTCGCCAGTACGATGTACTTAGCGTCGTGTACTACAGCTTTACCGTCCTTATCTGTAACTTCTACCTGGCCTTTAGCTTTCAGCTTACCGGTACCCAGCAGAACATCAATTTTGTTTTTCTTCATCAGGAACTGCACACCCTTGCTCATCTTGTCTGCAACACCACGGCTGCGCTTGATAACAGCATCAAAATCAGCGCTGCTTTCTCCTGCGTTGATTCCATAGGCCTTGGCATGCTGTATATATTCCAGTACCTGTGCAGATTTCAACAATGCCTTAGTAGGGATACAACCCCAGTTCAAGCAAATACCGCCCAGGTTCTCCCTTTCAACGATTGCCGTCTTAAATCCCAGCTGAGAAGCACGGATAGCAGCCACATATCCACCGGGGCCACTACCAATTACGATTACGTCGTATGCCATAATGCTTAATTTTAATTAAAACTTGCCAAAGGTAGTAAAAAAATGTGCAATTGCTAGTATGCTTGTAAACAGCCTTTTCAACTTCTTCCGGCAGGAGAAATCCCATTAGCCTCCTGAACTGACGAAATACCAGCCGGTTTAAACGAAAAAGCCCGGCCAAAAATAGCCAGGCTTTTCTTCTCTTCAATTAGAAGATCCATCAATATCTTGTCGGTATCTTATCGCAGATCCACCACTTCTACACCCGGATACTTCTTGGCATCGAAGCTGAATGTCGCATCGGTCAGGTTAGTATTAGGTGTGAAATTGGTAATCTCGTAAGTGTAACGATTTCCGTTCTTTTCAAACATTTTCATCTTCGAAATGTTCTGGTTTTTCTTGTCAATTGACACAATTACCTTGAAAACATTCTTAGACTTGTCTGTAGGTGTCATCTCAATGTTCTGATACACTTTACCTTTTTCAGTAGTTTCTGCATCCAAACGGTAGAGATAATCCTTATCGTAGAAGTTAGTGAACAGTTTAGCAGGCGTCAGCTGTGTGCTACCCTGATCTACATTGTTGATTGTCACCTCATTAGCATCCTTCTGGTAGGTCCAGCTGGTCTTATTATCGCTAATAATCTCCTGCCCTTCCAGGTTTACTTTATACTTACTTCCTTTTACATATACAGTTCCTTTCTTGGAATCTGTTACACTATTGTTGCCGCCTTCTACTTTCAATACGAAGTTAGCTACAACAGTTTTGAAGGTTGAAAACTTCTTGCTGACATTATCCAGGATCACCTTTGCTTTTGGGTCATTCGCACCCAGGCTACCTTTTGTCTGAGCCATGCCGCTCATTGCTACACTCCCTGCCAACATGCTCATGAATAAAATTTTCCTCATTACGGTAAGTTTTTTATTGTTGTAGTAGTAAAAACAAATGTTATGCCGGGACATGCCCGGTTTGTTAAGATTGTGCCAAAAAGGCGGACTTTATCGCCTGAGGCTGGTTTATTCCTCCTGATGTCTCATTAGCGATTGGTCAGGCAAAACCATACTTAGACCAGTATAAAGGTAAAAGGTTTAAATGCCTAAAATCCTCCCCCTAAATCGTTCAGGATCATCTCCAGGTCTGTCTCGGTCTTCACATTTACCTCCCTCGCCTTACTGCCCAGATTTGGCCCTACGATACCGGCTGCTTCCAGCTGATCCATCAGTCTGCCTGCCCTGTTATACCCCAGTTTCATTCTTCTTTGCAACAGCGATGTGGATCCCTGCTGGTTCTGCACGATCACCCTGGCGGCTTCCTCGAACAGGGGGTCCCTGTCCTGCAGGTTGACCTCTTTACCTTCCATATCCTTCTCATCCACATACTCCGGCAACAGGTACGCCTCTGGATAGGATCGCTGCTCACCAATAAACTCCGCAACTTTCTCCACTTCCGGGGTATCTACGAATGCACATTGCAGTCGTACAAGTTCGCCGTTGAACGACACCAGCATATCCCCCTGACCGATCAGCTGCTCTGCACCTCCTATATCCAGGATGGTACGGGAGTCGATCTTACTTGATACTTTGAAGGCGATACGTGCAGGGAAGTTGGCCTTGATCGTACCTGTAATAATATTTACGGAAGGACGTTGGGTAGCAATGATCAGGTGAATCCCCACCGCACGGGCTAACTGGGCCAGGCGTGCTATCGGCATTTCCACTTCCTTACCTGCTGTCATGATCAAATCTGCAAACTCATCGATCACGAGTACCACAAATGGCAGATAGCGGTGTCCCCGCTGTGGGTTCAGCCTGCGCTGTACGAATTTACTGTTATACTCACGGATGTTGCGGGTGCCGGCTTCTTTGAGCAGGTCGTACCGCAGATCCATTTCTATACACAAAGCATTCAGGGTATGAATAACCTTTTTGGTGTCTGTGATAATGGCATCTTCTTCGCCTGGTAGCTTGGCAAGGAAGTGTTTCTCAATCAGTTTATAGAGGGAGAGCTCCACTTTCTTGGGGTCTACCAGGATAAACTTCAGCTGGGAAGGATGTTTTTTGTACAGCAGGGACACCAGCAGGGTATTGATACCCACCGATTTACCCTGACCGGTAGCACCCGCCATGAGCAGGTGCGGCATTTTGGCCAGATCTGCAATGAAGTTTTCATTGTCAATCTTTTTACCTATAGCGATCGGCAGGTCCATATTACTCTGCTGGAACTTCTCGGAAGCCAGCAGGGCACGCAGCGATACCATGCTCTTTTTCACATTAGGTACTTCAATACCGATAGTACCCTTACCCGGGATTGGCGCGATAATACGAATGCCTAATGCAGACAGGCTCAATGCAATATCATCTTCCAGGTTCTTGATCCGGGAGATACGTACACCTGCCGCAGGTACAATTTCATAAAGGGTGACGGTAGGTCCTACGGTCGCACTGATCTTCTGGATAGAAATATCATAGTTCTTGAGGGTGCTGATGATCTGGTCTTTGTTTCTGTCCAGTTCAGCAGCATCCTGCACTACTTTTTCTGTATTGTGACTATCGAGCAGTTCGAGAGAAGGGTGTTTATAATCACGCAGGTCCAGAGACGGATCATAGGGATCTCTCTGTGCGGCTTCTCCTACGGTACCGGTAGCTTCGGGCAGCTCATCTTCCGTCTCGTCTTTACTGGGTTTGATTTCCCAGGCTACATCCTGGATGCCTTTGTCTTTTTTATTGCGGGCATTGGTTTGCTCTACCGTTTCTTCGATATACAATAAAGGACCCGGATCCTCTTCTTCCTCTTCTTCAATCAATTCTTCCTCTTCCTCTTCAATGACCTGAGGGTTGACAACAACCAGTGGCAATTCTTTTTCCACCAGCTGCATTTCTTCCATTTCCGGTTCTTCCAGGGATGGTACGATTACGTTCGTACCATTTTCTTTCAGTCCATTTTTGCGTTTAGCTTCTTTTTTCGCGGGGGATGCAGCTACTTCTTCTCCTGCCAGTGCATCTTCCGGCATGCCGGCCAACTGAGGCTTCGGTAATTTTGGTTTGCGCAATACCCATTTGAAATCCAGGTTGTACTTCCAGATACTCCATGCCAGGCCTGCTACCATCAGGAGTAAGGCTGCGCCGGCAGTACCGAGGAAACCAACGCTCCATTTGCTAACACTGTCACCCATAGCGCCGCCCCATGCAAAATCCGCAGCGGCGAGGCCGGCTACAAATGCAGCGGCTGTGCTGAGGTACAGTAAACCAAAGAGGATGTATTTAACATTGCGCCATACTTTGAATACCCGGCGACCAACGATGAAGTTGACACCAAGAATAAAGAACAGGTAGCAAAAGAGATAAGAAGCGATACCAAATCCTTTGTAAAAGAACCAATGGGAAACAAATGCCCCCAAACGACCGAGGAGGTTTTCGACTTTTACAGCGTCGTTGTCCATCAGGAGGATGTTGGCGCTGTAACGGAATACTTTGTCCTGGTCTTCCTGCCAGGTGAAAAGGTATGAGGTGAAAGCAATGAAACAATAAAGGGACAATAAAAGGGAGATCACCCCAAGTACTTTGTGGGTGCGCTCATCTTTTACCAGCTCCTTTACTTTTACCTCCGCTTCTTTTTCCTGCTTCAATACGTTGGGGTCATTAGCACGAGGAGTTTTTTTGCTTTCTGGTTTTTCAGTTTTCAGTTTGTTCTTAGACATATTTTATTGCGCTCCAAAATTAAGGCCACAGGTTGATATATTAAGAATTAATTTTCATATATACCTGAAAATAGCCATGATATTGGCCTGTGGCAGCATGGAAGAGATCCTTTTTCAGGCTTTGCAGCTGCCAGGATAATATTCCTTTTGACAGATTGCCAGCATGCCTGTGAATGGTCAGGATGATTTCAGTGCAAAAAAAATGGTTTTGCCACGAAGCAAAACCATTTCAGTAATTATTTTTTAATGATTAATTCCGTTTTAATGATCAATCTTCATAGAGTTTTACGATCCAGGCGGCCATTAATGTCATCACATCAGGATGAATTGTTTCATCCAGCGCGCCATATTCCTCTATTCTACAGGTAGTGCATTGCTGGAACAGGTGGTTCAACCCGGCAAAACTCCTCAGGGTCACCATTTCATTTCCTCCGGCTTTCAATCCTTTCTGAATACCCTGGAGATTAATGATGGCCGCTGTTTCCACATCCTTTTCTCCATTCAACGCCAGCACGGGGCATTTGATCTTTGCCAGATAGGGTGCCGGATCAAACTTCAGCAATGACAATGCTCTGGGACGAATATCTGCGGCATATACTTCACGAATGAACTGCTGTTTGCCAGCCACATTTGTACTATCTCCGAAGCGATTGTAAACAGCACCTAAATAGTTATAGGCAATCGTCTTCCTGGAAGCTGTATCCTTTTGATTGACCAGTACTTTCAGGTATGGCTGATAGTAGGCTTTGTAGTCCCTGATACGATCGGGAGAATCGCCATAAGATGCCGCCGTTGTCATCATTTTATTGACATACTGTGTTTGTCCATCTACCCCTGGTGCAGCCATGAGCAACAGGTAAGCGATCATTTTATCATTGGCTGCTACCATTTCGGCCACTGCGCCGCCCTCGCCATAGCCCAGCAATCCGATACCTACTGAATCGATATCCTTTCTGCTTCTCAGGAAATCGAGTGCAGCCTGCACATCATTGGCCAGATTACCAATGCTGGCAGAATCGTAGTTCCCGGTGCTATTACCTACTCCCCGCTGATCAAATCGTAAGGTAGCGATCCCTTTTCTTACAAAGTAATCTGCGATTACGGCAAACGGGCGATGGCCAAACATCTCGTTGTCGCGATCGGGATGACCTGCGCCGGGGATGAGTATGACCACTTTAAATCCATCCTTTGCTTTCGTGCCCGGTATGGTCAATGTGCCGCCGAGGAGTACTTTATCTACTTTATTGACAAATTTGACTTCTTCTGTATCGTAGGCAAATGTGCCCTTCGGCGTTTGTGGCCGGTCGGCCGACAGATCATTTTCTTTGAGTTCCTTGCGGGAGAAGTAAATGCTCACCCTATTGTTCACCTGATAAAAGAAGCCGTTGTAAGTATTACGGTTCGTCCATTCGCCCATGAACACCAGGCCAATACGGGGGATGGCAAACTTGAGACTATCACCGGTCACTGCTACGGTATCCATTTCTACCGGTGCATCTTCTTCATCGGGGTTTACCATTGTCCCTTCCCACTCTCCTTCTTCCCTGGTAAAGGTGAGCACCAGCCGTTGCTTCTGCCCCTGCGGGGTTTTCAGAATACCATACCACTTTCCGCTGATATCAGGACCGGATTGTGCAAATACGAACCCTCCCAGACAAAGGCCCAGGCAGGTCAAAACCACATATCTAAGCATACGTTCTTTTATTTCTTAATTACTGCCAGCAACAGGCAAAGCCATCCTGCAATGAAGAACACGCCGCCGATTGGTGTCAGGATACCGATGATTGATGGAAAGTCTATCTTTCCGAATCCTTTCAACGTTAACAGATAAAGAGACCCGGAGAACAGGATCACCCCTGTGATAAAGCAGCGCCCGGCCCATTGGGTCAGGGAACCGGGGAAATAAGCATATAGCAGTGCAACGGCTATTAAGGCAAAAGCATGGAGAAACTGGTAATTCACGCCTGTTTTATAGGCCCGTTCCAATGTATTCTTCATTGCTTCTGTAGTGGCCAGATCGTATAATTTATGTGCGCCGAAAGCCCCCAATATTACGCCTAACATGCCAAATATCGTTGCCCAGATCAAAAAGCCCTTATGCATTATCGTTCAGTCTTTTGGTAAATGTTTCTAATGTTACGGTGTCAGTTTCAGCTATTGTAATTTGTGCCTGTTGATAGAAAGGCTGCCTTTCCGCCAGTTTTTTCTCTACAAAAGCGAGTATTTCATCGTCTGGCAGATCTGCGATGAGCGGGCGTTTTGATTTCTTCCGCTTCAGCCGGTCTACAATCACAGGAAGTTCCGGATTGAGCCAGATGGTGGTTCCTCTCTCATTCATCACATCCATATTGTCCTGGAAGCAGGGCACCCCTCCCCCGCAGGAAATAAGGAAATTTTCTCCTTCTGACAGTTCGCGCAGCCAGAAGCTTTCCCTCGCCCGGAAGTAATCTTCTCCTTTGGTGGCAAAGATATCACTGATGGACATTTCCTCTGCTTCTACAATTACGTCATCAAGGTCATAGAATGGTAACTCCAGGTGCTCGGCCAGCTGTTTTCCCCAATAGGATTTGCCGGCACCCATGAAACCCAATAAAAATATTTTCAAGCAGTGTATATTTAAAAGGTGAATGCACTAAATAGTCCAGGATAGGCACAGGCCGTCCGCAATCATATATTGCAAAGATAGCCGTGCTTTTTTATCTACTTTGTTAAAATTACAATGCATGAAGCCATATTGTTGATATGGAAATGGCTCCAGCTGCATATTCTCTTTAAAATCAACCTGCCCGAGGCCGTACCATTTGAAAGCAGCCTCTTTGGCACTCCAGCAAATGGTTTTGTGGGCCAGCGAATTGGCCGGATCAATAAATTCCCGTTCCGTGGGTGAAAGGAATTTATGGCTCACTCTCTCAATTTTGTCGTTCATGCGCTCGATATCCACACCTACGGCACTTTCCTGGCTCACGATGGCAGCCACAAAATCGCCGCAATGAGAGATAGAAAAATGCAGACTATTGCAGGCTAAGATCGGTTTTCTGCTTTCCATGATCTGGATACTATCCAGCGGAAAGCCCGGAAATAGTTCTGTGAGCAGATACCGCCCGGCAAAATGTTGCAGGCGTTTATGCGGATGATGAATGGCGGGCGATATACTCACCCTTTTCCTGAAGAAGGTTTCGTCCTCTCCGATCTGCCATACTCCCAGCCGGCTGCCGGGAGATATTTGTATCGTACGTATTAATGGCATATCTTGCCAAATTAATACTAATTAACCAAATATATGATCCTGTCTGACAAAAGGATATTGGAGGAAATTGAGAAAGGCACTATCGTCATTTCACCTTACGACCGGAAATATCTCGGCACCAACTCTTACGACGTACATCTTGGCAAATACATGGCTACTTATAAAGACCGTGTACTGGATGCCCGTGAACACAATGAAATTGAACATTTTGAAATACCGGAAGAAGGGTATGTGTTGCAACCCGGCACACTGTACCTGGGTGTGACTGAGGAGTATACTGAAACCCACGCACATGTACCTTTCCTGGAAGGAAAGTCCAGTACCGGACGCCTGGGGATTGATATTCATGCAACAGCCGGGAAGGGTGATGTAGGGTTTTGTAATACCTGGACACTGGAGATCAGCTGTGCACAGCCTGTGCGGATCTATGCGGGCATGCCGATCGGACAGTTGATTTATTTCGTGGTGGAGGGTGATGTAGAGACTTTCTATAACAAGAAAGGGAATGCGAAATATAATGGCAGGACGGTAAAGCCGGTGGAGAGCATGATGTGGAAGAACCAGTTTTAGATTTTATTTAAATAGCTATAAAAAAAGCTTTTGCCTTCCGGCAAAAGCTTTTTTATTTGGATGCAAAGCAAAAGCCGGGGCAGCAGGTTCGTTGTACTGCCGGGCTCATTGCCTGCTTGTTATTTCAGGGAATTAATCCATGCTGCGATTTTCAGTGCATCTGCCTTCGGCACTTGTGGCATAGGCGGCATCTCCGTCGCATAATCCGGCCAGTTCTGTGGCTTAGGATTAGCGATCAGTTTTAAGATCTGATCGCTGGTGTATTTTCTTTTTGCAATGTCTTTGTACGCCGGACCTACCTGGCGCTTTTCTGCATTGTGACAGGCAAGACAAGTGTATTTGGCAAGCAAAGGTTTCACTTCTTCAAAAGAAGGCGCTTTCCTGGCAGCAGCGGCGGTAGTAGCAGCAGTAGCCGGCGTAGCCGCTGTTTTTGCAGGTGTAGCCGCTGCAGCTTTTGCCTTTACTTTTTCTGAATTGTAAGTGCTTGCCTGTGCAATTGGCAACTTCGCACCCTGCGGTATGTGGTGCAAGGTATAATATCCATTGTTGTGGATCAGGGAATAGAAATGTTCTTTTTCTCTCACTCCGTCCAACACGATATTGTGTACATAATCCAGTCGCAGACTATCTACAATGATCCTTGCCCTGAGGCCATCTTCAGATACCTTTACTCCTTTAACAGGGCACTGACCTATGTTCACCATTGGGCTACCGTACACGGCGTGGTACTTGTACGTGAAGTTCTCTACGTGGTAAGAAGCCAGGTCTTCTGCAGATTTCCTATCTACCGGCAGAGTGAATTCTATTTCAAAACCATCCGGCATGGCCTTGATCGTTTTCATTTCAAATGGCATCTTTTCATTCCATACCAGTCGTTGCAGACCTTCATTAGCATCACCTGCAGAACCCCATCCGCGGTTGGTTTCACCTACGAATAAAGTATTACCATCTTTGGCCCATGCCATTCTCAGCACACCAGACTGGAATCCCTGGCGGAAATCAAAAGACACCCCCTGGTATTCACCGTCTACTTTTTCCATTACCACACGCATGATCTTACTCTGCCCCTGGTCACCTACGAGCAACTGACCTGCGAAAGGACCAAAGCTGCCCTCGGGGATCTGTACGATCTCAGAGTTGGAAATACCTTGTATACCATGTGGCAGGATAACTGCCGGCAACTGTAAATCAGGTATTTCTTTCTTTACATCCATCAGCGTGACGAATTTCTCGTTCACCACATTTTCTGGTTTGATATAACGGCCTTCCGGATCTTTCACACGACGACCGTCTACCAGGGAATAGAACTGCTTTTCGGTTACTTTTACCGGGGAATTAGGTTCCTGAGACCATCGTAAGCCTGCAGGATGCCCGATGAAGGCACCTTTCTTCACCTGCCATACACCACCGGAACCTACCCAGTCGCCCTGATTTTCGGAGTAGAATAATTCACCGTTGATCATACCCAGCCCACATGGGGAACGGAAGCCGGTTGCATATGGTTCCATATGGCCATCTTCAAAGATGTGCATCATCCAGCCTCTCCAGGGAACACGGCTCTCTCCTCTCCACCATTCTTCGTCGCCAAAAGCTACGTTGCCGGATACAAAGAAAGATCCGTCGGGGGCTAATTTGGGTCCGAAACTATATTCATGATAGTGCCCGGACAATGGCCATGCATATACCGTTTCATATACATCTGCCTTCCCGTCCATGTTGGTATCCATGAGTTTTGTCAGTTCACCCCGTTGAGCGCAATACAAGGCACCATCCTTATAAACGAGGCCCAGAATTTCGTGCAGACCACTGGCAAATTTTGTCCAGTAGGGGTTGCGGCTATCGGGCGCATGTACCATCCAGACGTCTCCTCTGCGGGTAGATACCCCCAGGTCGCCGTTGGGTAATACGCAAAGCCCGCCTACTTCCAGCAGGATGCCTTCGGGGGCTTTCATTTTTAAGATCTTAAAATAGTCTTCTTCTTTAGGCGTTTCCTGGGCCTTTGTGGCCATCGAGGTTACGGCCAGCATCATGCCGCAAAGCACCGCCTTTTTTAATATGTTTTTCATGTGCAGGATTCAAAAGATTAAGGAACGATTAGAAAATGATGGCATAGCTCAGCTTACTGTGAATAGGAATGATCATTTCCTTTCCTTCAGCGGCATCACGGATGATCGGCTTTTCATTGCCGGTATTCTCCAGTTGCAGGTAATAGGCTTTGCCATCTACGATGTACAGATCTTTTGAAACAGGTTCAATTTTGCTACCTGCTACAATCTTTGCATACAGTCCATCTACAGGATTTGCGACGTTTATTTCGCGATGTACACCATGACCTTCAGCGAGTACCCGTACTTCGTCGGTTACTGTTGTGCCATAGATGAGGTATTTAAAAGTCGGGCGGTCTTTGTCGTCGAGCACATAACCTTTAGGACGATAACCGGTGCCGGTCGTATCGGAAAGCCATGCAGCCTGCGCATTGGCCAGTTTGGCCAGTGTGAAGGCCGGTTTGCCTAAAGTCTGTACAGTACCACGCGGACGGGAAGTACCATTACCCCTGTCATGCCACATAGGCGTGGCGTCGAGGAAACCACCTCTCCATACCTGTGCCAGCAGACCTCTGTCCATGTCGTAGGTATAGTGCACCTGTTCAGGGCTACCTACGTTTACGGCGTGCACAATGCGGGAACCTGGTACATCCATAAAGCTGCGGAGGATGGTATTTACAGGCGCGTCTACGTAGATAGGGTCTACATTGTCACGACGGTTGTTCTGTGCCTCATTGCCGGCTGCTCTCTTTTTGATGCTGATGTTCCTGAAAGCTACGGCACCGTGGTCACCCTGGAGCCGAAGTGGACCGGTAGCACTTTCTTTACCCCCATCCATTGCACCACGTGTGGCACCCAGTAGTTCCACATCTTCATGAATGACCGTGCCATTCAGGGTAATGAGGAGCATTCTTGCGTTGGCGATCTTTTTACCATTCGCATCAAAACGAGGTGCCTGAAAGGAAACCTGCAGGTGTTGCCAGAGGCCCGGTGCACGGCTTACATTGTAGCGGGGTGCATGACCTTCATACCCCTGCAATCCTGCCGGACGGCTATCTTCCCAGCGTTCGTAGATACCGCCGTTATCGCCGGCAGTAGGGTTAGTTTTGCTCCAGCTATCCAGCAGCTGGATTTCGTATCTACCTTCGAGATATACGCCTGAATTGGAACCGGGTGCCATCATATAGTCCAGTTCCAGGTCTATGTCTCCATATTCGGTATTGGTAAAAAGGTCTTGCCCCGGATGTTTTTTGTCCGGTAAGTTCAGGAGGACACCGGTACCTGGGGAGAAACTCAGTTCATGCGGTTTATCCAGTGCAGCAGCAGCGTCGGCGACGATGGACCAGCTGGGGCCTGGGTCATGAAAAGAGGATAAGTCCTGTAGTGGCAGACTGCCTGATTGTGCGGATGCTGGGTTGACAACAGCCATCCCCATACCACAGAGGCAAAGGAAGCCCATCAGAGACCGGCTAGCATGATTTTTCGATCTAAGTACCATAACGTTACAATAAGTTGCGCCAAAAGAAGTGAAATTTTTGCGTTGAGACCTTCTGACGATTATGCAATATAGAAATTGAATTTGGGAGAAGCAAGGGGTTGGGGAGGAATGATGATGGGTGGGGTGAATGCTGTGAGGGGGAAGCAACTGGTTAAGGATGAATGGCGATGGGTTGGTGGGGGGTGGAGTATACCGGTCATCCTCTGGATAATATTGGTTAGTCGAAGAAGCATCGAAGAAGCATCGAACAAGCATCGAACAAGCATCGAACAAGCATCGAAGAAGCGTCGAACAAGCATCGAACAAGCGTCGAAGAAAAAACGGATAGTAAGCGACTTTTCTTATTCCCTGATAAATGCCAGGTGAAGATTTTTATAAGCGGGTTTAGCCAATTGTACCTTGAGCTTTTTAAATGTTTCCATCGGCCCTTTGGTAGCAAAGAGGTTGACTAACCACACGGGAATGGAACCGCCCGGATCGGTTTCAAGTGTGTAGTCGATGTGCACCATGTTATTCTGTAATGGAGTCAGCACCCATTTACCATATGAATTACGTACTCTGATAATATCTTTTTTCTCAGGTACGTAATCATGTACGACCGGTCCATCGATGGTAACGACTTTTGTTTTGGTATCCTGCGTGGCAACGAGGTGCGCCACAAAATCGCGGTTGGTAATAGGCCACGGTAATGCTACTTCAGAATAATAAAAAAGCTCAGATGGACTCACCTGTTTAAGCAAGGTGGCCGATCTTGTGCTGTATACCCAGTCTTTTGCCGATGAAATATCGAGGATAATAGCTACCAGTTGGCTAAGCGTAGCTGGTACCGCAACTTTAACGCGTATAGCTTTCAAGTTGGAGTTTTCGACTGTCTTTGTGTAAATCTTAATCCCGTCCTTATCGTCTTTTAGTTTCCAGTCGTTCTGGGCGTAAGAAAAGAGGGGAAACAGCATAGCCGCGCTAATGATCATTAAACTTTTCTTCATATCTGTGCCTTGGCCAAATGGTTGATAGCAAATTGGCCGGTTGCTTGCAATTTACGGATTAAATATTTTAGCGAAGTTTGGAAGGCGCTTTCCTGAGTGATAGTACTACAATTTAGCAATACTATAACAGTTACCAGGAAAGCTCCTTACCCCGAGCAAAGCAATTTGCGGAGAATTTGGGAACCAGCGCCCTGCAGAAAGTTTCCTATTTGAGCAATTGAAGACAAACCTGTGATGACTTCATTTTCAACATAGGGGCTTTCTATACTAGCTCACAGCATACCTCACTTCGTGCGCTTCTGTAATATCCGGTACTTCCAGCTTATGTACAAGCCGCTGCATCACAGCAGCCGGTACAATTGCTTCCCGTGCACTATTCTGTTTAAACAATGCCTTATACGGGACTTCAACATATATGACGATTATCTCCACCGTATATTGTAAGCATAATGAAATTAATTGTTCCCGCATAGAACGTGTGACATTCGTTGCATTCCATACAAAACGCTGCTGGTTCCTCAGGTATACCCTGGCCTGCTCTTTGGCCTCCTGAATAACGCGTCCATTACCTGATTTATCCGTAGGGGCAATTTTCATACTTATCCTGATAGCATCTAACGATATTACAGGCCAGTCTTTATAATACTTTTGTACGTAAGTATCCTTTCCTGCCCCCGGCAAACCGCTCATGATCACTACTTTTGTTGCAGGCTGACCAAAGGGTACATAACTACGATCACTATCGGCTTTTTGCAGGTAATTCATTCTTGCATGTGCATTGGCAAAGTAAGGTGCCTGGCCCCAACATTGCTGCTCTTTGCACAGCTCTTCAAAACATTCAATTTTGTACAGCAGCTCTTCCTGATCAGGACAAATTCTACCCAATACATCTGCCTTCGCCAGCATAGCCAACAATCGCATATCTATCTGCAAAGCTGCTATGATCAAAGCTTTTACAGGATCTGGTTTTTCAAATATCCACAAAGGCAGGCCATGAAAACGCACCAGTTTTGCGATCTGTTCCCTGATAGCAAATGGTGCTGGTAACTCTTTATAAAGGAGCTGCCGGGTGGTCATTTCTCCTTTCCGGGCATGTCCAGGTGACGTTACCCTGCCATCGGGCAGGACTTCTGTGGTGCCTGCTTTTTCTACATCATGCAGTAAAGCAGCCGCCCACATCATTTCCTGTGTTTGCCCGTCGAGTGCGTGGTAGGCAGGTAAGTTCACCAATGCATCAATCACCATTTGCGTATGAACAGCAACATTTCCTTCTGCATGATGCGTAGGATCCTGCGGTGTATCGCGCATTCTTTTAATCCGATCGTAATGCGCTTCCAGATATTCCCATGATTTATTTTCACTGATAGTCCACATGTTGACCTCCTTCAAAATTTAACCGGGCACGACGCCAGTTCCGCGTCCAATGCACGTCTGTTTTTACGTGCCCTTTTCTTACATACTTAAATACGTGTTCAGCAAATGAGGTGGCAGGATAACTACCTGCATCTCTTGTAACCACGCCTTCCATGGTGACCGGAGCACCTGTGAATGCATCGTGTGCCGCAAAGGCGCCCGGGCCTTTGACAATGTCGAGCAGTTCACTTTCAAATGATTGCCGGGAAGTAGGTGCAGACATTTCTTTTATTACCGGTACTACCGGCAAATCTACCATTGCTGCATAAAAGCAGGTTTCTTCCCAGCTGAGCCACTGCCCGTTTTCTCTGACAGCAAACACATAAAAATGGTGATCCAGATTGCGATAGGCAATAGAGTGAATAGCGTATACATTCTCCAGGAATATTTCCAGGTCACCCAGGTCGTTTTTTATCAGCTGCCAATAGCGGCGCAGGCTCTCTGTCCAGGGAGATGTAGTAGGCGCTACGTGTGAGCGGGCAAATACACCATGCCGGGAGAGACAATTATTTTCACCGTCTAACTTCTCCGTATGTATGAGTGAGGGTATGGTGCTGATGTATTTCCAATAATCATGCTGGATACGATCATCACTGGTGGTACCCGGTGAGAACGGAAAATGATAGGTACGGCCATATTTTTCAGAAATAGCCATGTTGTTCAGGGTTTAGTAAAAGAAAAAGATTTCACAGGCCATGCCTGCAAGGATGCAGGTGGCAGGAGCAGTGGTTAATATGCCTGTGAGATTACATGGCGCAAGGTTTGAATTGTTTTTTTATTGGGCGCAAAGATAGGGATTACTTTTCGAAATTAAGACGATACTGTTCATCTACAGCCATCGGTTTTCTGGACACCTTGTTAATATCCTTTCCTTCTGCAGTGAATAATAGCGGAAAGAAATTAAACACCTCATTGCCATCCAGCTTAGCAACATCGTCCTGCCAGGATTGCCAGCGAAATCCTTTGTAAAAATCATTGAGATCACCACCGAAACACCAACCCAGGAAGTCAGAATAGGATAAATCCAATGATTCCCATGCCTGCGTATCCGGGGCCCAATAATATATTTTCCCCCGGTCATTGCCCAGCCCACCGCCATTTAGTGCAAAGTATCCACCCACGGCATCATCAGCAATAAGCAGATAGGCAGCATACTGGTCATAACCGGGCATGCCTTTACCCTTGTTCCATTCCGGCAGACTTCGGTTCAGGCGGGGACTGCCACCGCCCAATATCCTGATCCATCCATGATCGATGAAGATACCTCCGGTACTGTATACAATTGCTCCCATTGGAGAGCGGGTAGTTACCTGTGTTTTATAAAGTGCGTCCCTTCCCTTTTCAGCATCGACGGCGAGTACTTCCACGGCGTTCGTTGCATGTTGAATCCATTCCTGTACCACTGGCCATCCCGGATCTTCATTATTGATGAGTTCTTCTACTGAGCGCATTGGGTGAGTTTGTGCAAATGTGTTAACGGTTAAAGATAATAAACATGACAGTAGCCATATATAGTTCATAAGGTGCAATTTGGGATTACTGGCAAAGGTAGGCATGCAATTTGATTTTTCACCTGTGAAACTAAATGTTTACTATATGAAACACAGATTCATTCCATTGTTATTGGGGATAATCGTGTGGGGAGCCAGTTGTGTACCTCCGCGTAATGGTCCGCCAAGACCACCAAGTCCACCAAAGCCTCCAGCACCACCCCATGGAGCTATTCATGTAATGATACCGGATACCAGCTTCCAGGCACCGGTGGTAGCCATAAGATAAAAAAAGAGGCTTCTGTCTATAGCAGAAGCCTCTTTGATCTGAAATTATTTTGTTCTTGTTTCTTCCTGCAATTTATGGATGATCGCATCGAGCTTTTTAGGATCTTTCATGTAAGGTGAGAGGTCAAATAATTCAATTTTTCTAAAATCAGTCGGGGCACTTTCACTCTGTATGGAGATCGTACCCTCAGTCAGCAGACGTCCCTCCTTCAGCAGCGCCGGGTCAGCATCTGTCACATTTCCACCGCCTACCTGGGGTTTATTGTATACAATCACGGTATCATTAAATACGATGTGTTTAATTACAGAGTCACCTAACACAAGGGCGCCTACTTTTACCCACTGTTCTCCATGATAGGTTTTGGATGTACTGGTGATACAATGTTCTGTGATCAGCTTTCCGTCCATCACGACATTTGTACCGGGTGTACATAAATTACCTGTAGAGCGGGGATCTTTGCCATTCCCTCCTAACAACTGATTCTCCAGGGAGATGGGAAAATCCTGGTTCAATCCCATACTGGCCGCACTCTGGCCATGCAGCATCAGGCCGTTATTACGCAATGCCCATGCGGGTCCGCCTTTCACCTGTTCGCCTACAAAACGATATTCTGCAATTAGCAGATATGCGGAGAAATTTTTTCTATAAAACAGGTGGCCATAGCGCTCTCCCCATTCTTTGTACTGATCATAACGCACTTTGAGAATACCGTTTTCTACACGGAAAGTATTACCGAAATTATCGTTCATTTTATGGCCTCTGATCTTGATATCCCAGTTCTTCAGGTCTTTACCGTTAAAGAGTTGAATCCATCCTTTTTTCGATTTTTGCTGGGCCGAACAAGCGAGGGACAAAAGCAGGCAACCAGCCGTCAACAGTTTTTTCATAACTCTGTTTTTGATTTTAGAAGTATTAAGATATGTCATGTTGACAATATTTCATAATATGGGTTGGCATGTTATTGGGGCAATTCTCATTAAATATCTTCGCATGAAAGCATTGTTCACTGTCCTCCTTCTCCTTTCCGGTTATGTCAGTTTCGCACAGGACGCATGGCAACAACCCCTGCAAAAAGTATTAACCCAACTGGATACTGCCAGGGCTTATGATACCTGGTTACGGAACATAGATTCGCTGGAGACCCTGACCAAAGCTCACCCGGGTGAATTCCTGTTACAATATTACACGGGCTGGGCATGTACGCAATCCAGTTTCCAGGCGCCGAAAGGACAAGCTGAACCATTGACTGAAAAGGCAGCAACTTACGTAAAAAAAGCGCTCGGTATGATGCCGCAAAATACGGAGGCACTCACGCTGATGGAGTATTGGTTGTCAGCAAGAATAAATGCAAGTCCTACCAGGGGCGCAACCCTGGGAGGTGATAGTAAAGATTATTCTGATAAAGCAATTGCGGCAGACAGCACCAACCCAAGAGCCTATCTGCTGAAGGCATTAGTCGTATATCATACTCCTGCCCTATTCGGAGGCGGTAAAAAGAAGGCAGCGCCACTGGTTGCAGCAGCTGGCCAGCGATTTGCCGCTTTCAAACCAGACAATGCCCTTGCCCCTCACTGGGGGAATGATATCTACGAGCAATTGGCTGCTGATTATAAAGACTAGCAGTCTGTGAAATTCGTTACTCAATTAAATTTCTTAATAAATATTGAATATCAACCACTTGAACCTTTAGCAGCATTTTAGCGTTGTAAATTTTAAAAAGTGTTATTATGAGCAAGTATAATCATCCTTTGAATGGTCATGGCGAACCCAGAGCCACCGCTTTATACGAACACTCCAATGTACTGAATGTGAGTAAACCCGGGCGAATTGCCTCTATCGTAGGCGGCGCCATGATGACAACCAATGCTATCAGTAATGTCAGCAAACATCCCATTCGCAGTTTGATCCGACTGATTGCCGGCGGTTATCTTTTATACAGGGGTATTTCAGGGAATTGTCCCATCTCGGCTATGGCGGGAAGAAGCTCGTCTGATAAGCACAATAGTGCGATCAATATCCGTACTAAATTCATCGTTGACAAGCCACGTTTTGAAGTGTACAGTTTCTGGCGTTCTGTAGAGAACTTACCGCATTTTATGCGTCATTTAGCTGTAGTGACTGAAAAAGATAGTCATCATTCTCACTGGGTAGCTACCGGTCCTGGCAAACTCGGCACCATAGAATGGGATGCTGAGATCATAAAAGATGAACCCGGTGAACTGATTGGCTGGCGATCTGCACCCGGCTCTGACTTAGTAACTGCTGGTAAAATTACCTTTAGTGACTCGATCAGTGGTGGTACTGAAATGGAAGTCATCATTACGTACCGTCCTCCTGCAGGCTATGTAGGTACGGGACTGGCATGGATTCTGAACCCTGCGTTTGAGAACATGATCAGAAAAGATATTCTGAGGTTTAAGAACTATGTTGAAACAGGAGAGATCACGGCCTTGTAACGCACGGTTTCACATTTTTTTCACATTCGACAGGCTGTGTCTGGCCTGATATTTGGCACTTGATACATGCATTTTGTTTAACCTTATAAACTTTTTTTATGAGTACAATGAAATTAATATACGGCGCATTAGCAGGATTGGCAGCGGGAGTTGCAATCGGTATATTGACTGCACCAGAAAGTGGTGAAGAAACAAGAAAAAAACTGAAAAGATCTGCCCGTGATGTGAATAATCGTTTCAAACGCATTGTTGGGAAAGGTGCAGATGGTTTGTCAGAGCTGAAGTACATTTTCGAGAATGAGACAACCGGGTTGAAAGATGACGTGAAGGAACGTGTACTTAAGATTATAGATGAAAGTAATCAATCTTACAGCAAGTTTAAGAAAGAGGCACTTTCGTAAGATCATATAAACGGATGGCCACGCAATTCAAAAAAAAAGGTCCTGCTTATTCAGCAGGACCTTTTTATTTATAATGATATTTATTCAGCCAGTAGTGAATCTATGAGCGCATTAAACTCCTTCTTGAATGCTTCATAATGTTCTCCTGTACCCGGCCCGGAAAAACCGGTATGTACTTCTTTCACGTTTCCTTTCTTATCAATGAAAATTGTAGTTGGAAATCCCTTAATTCCTGTCAATTGTGGCAAGGACTTTTCTGCCTTTTGCGGATCGCCCGGTGTCACACCTGTGATCAATACGGGATAAGTCACATCAAATCTTTTCAGGAATCCGGACAATGCCTTTTTAGAGGTAGCAAAATCAGTGGTTCTTTCGTAGGAAAGTCCGATCACTTCTACCCCACGGGCTTTATTCTCTTTGTACCAGGTACTCAGAAAACCGGTTTCGTCCATACAGTTCGGGCACCAGCTACCCATCAGTGTAATTACTACTACCTTTCCTGCAAAACGCTTATCCCGGATGCTTACCTTTTTCCCGTTCATATCAGGGAAAGTAAAATCGAGGCGGTTATTCCCCGGTTTGGTAGTGGCCAGTGAACGCTCATCCGGCAAAGCGGCTTTATCATCTTTACGGGCTACCCATTGTTCCTTGCCTGCGCCGATCCCTGCATAGAAAGTTCCGTTTTCGAGGGATCCATCTTTCACCTGTGCAGTGAAGTAATAAGCATGGGAACCGTCGAAAGTAGAGAGTTTCAGGCTATCGCCATCGACAATCCCTTCCAGGAAACGGTAGTCACCGGTAGAAGTGAGGAAGGTGCCTGTTACTTTACTGCCGTTTTGTTTGAACTCCCCTACTGCAAAGGAAGAATCCGGTTTACCTGCGTTAAAGAACCAGGTGGCATAGCGGCCGGTCACGTTTACGCCAGCAGGCGCCTGGGGGTGAAAACGCTCCTTTACGTTATATGCAGCGGAAAATGGGATGGTCACATCTCCGGCAGGAAGGTGACGGATCCATAATCCTTTAAGTGCATCATTATTGACGATGACCGCTTTGAATTCAGAATCGAAGAAAGGCATTTTGATAAATACGGAGTCTCCCTTCTGTTTCACATCATCCACGAGCATACGGTCCTGTGCATTGAGGATGTAGACCACTTTCCTGCGCGCACTGTCTTTCACTTCAAAGTTAAACACGATGTCTGCACCATCTGCGCGATGCAGGCTACCTTTCCAGGTGCCGTTTGGGAGGTCGTATCTTTCCAGGCTTTTACCGAATATAAATGCCGGCAGTACCGCCAGCAACCAACAATGCTTGAACATAGATTAGTCTATTAATTTTATGGGGTAAAGATAGGGAATTAATACCGGGCACCAAAAAGCATGCTGCCAATGCGGACCATGGTACTTCCTTCTTCCAGGGCGATGGTATAATCGCCGCTCATACCGATAGAGAGTGTGGTAAGCTGGTTCCCTTCCGGGGCAAAGGAAGCTTTCAACTGCTGCTGCAGGGATTTCAGGTGTCTGAATTCGGTTCTCACCTGCTCCATATTGTCTGTGTTGGTAGCCATGCCCATAAAGCCGGCGATCTGGATATGTTTGAATTTATCGGGTTGATCTTTCCATTGGGAAAGGATATCTGTCAATTCTGCTTCGTCCAGCCCGAATTTAGTTTCCTCTTCCGCAATGTGGACCTGCAGGAGGCAACGGATAATGCGATTGTGTTTGGCGGCTTGTTTATTGATCTCCTCCAGGAGGCGCAGGCTATCGACTGCGTGGATCATAGATACGAAGGGAGCGATGTATTTTACCTTGTTAGATTGCAGGTGGCCGATAAAGTGCCATTCGATATCGGCAGGGAGGATAGGTTGTTTTTCCTGTAGTTCCTGCACGTAGTTTTCACCGAAGATACGCTGGCCGGCGTCATACAGAGCCTGTATGTCGGAGGCCGGTTTCACTTTGGAGACAGCCACGAGTTGGGCCTGGTAAGGAGCCAGTTCGGCGATGACCTTATTATAAGCGGATAGATTTACTGACATGCCGCAAAGGTAGTAATTGTGGTCTGCGGCTGCAAGGAAGAATTTAAGACCCTCCACCGATCTTTTCCCGTTTTTCCTGCCTTTTATTCCAGGCTGCATTCAGCGATACCAGCAGGATCATAAATGCTACTGCCGCTACAGAAGGGGCAATAAACCAAAAGGGAACTGACAGCGCCACACTGATGATGGTGAGCTTCAGGAAATGAGAAAAATCGCCGGAGGGATCTTTTTTATTTGACATAAAAACGGATTTTAGCCGAGTATACTACGCCCGATTACGATCCGCTGCACTTCGCTGGTACCCTCGTAGATCTGCGTAATCTTTGCATCTCTCATCAGTCGCTCTACATGATACTCTTTCACATATCCATAGCCACCATGCACCTGTACGGCCTCTGTAGTTACCCACATTGCTGTTTCCGAGGCATATACCTTTGCCATCGAGCCACTGAGGGTGTAGTCTTTATGCTGATCTTTTTCCCATGCTGCTTTGAAGCAAAGCAACCTGGCTGCTTCAATACGGGTAGCCATATCTGCCAGTTTAAACTGTATTGCCTGGTGCTGACTGATCTCTTTTCCGAAAGCCTTGCGTTGTTTAGAGTAGCTGACTGCTAATTCGTAAGCGCCTGATGCGATACCCAATGCCTGGGAGGCAATCCCGATACGGCCACCTGCCAGTGTTTTCATGGCAAATTTAAAACCGAATCCATCTTCCCCTATCCTGTTCTGCCGGGGTACTTTCACGTCCTGGAACATGATGCTGTGGGTATCACTACCCCTGATACCCATTTTGTTTTCTTTGGCTCCTATCGTAACGCCGGGGCTGTTCTTTTCTACGATCAGGGCATTGATACCTTTGCTGCCTTTATCGGGGTGGGTTTGGGCAATTACAAGGTACACACTGGCACTGCTGCCATTCGTGATCCAGTTTTTCGTACCATTGAGCAGGTAAAAGTCACCTTTATCTTCGGCGGTTGTACGCTGAGAGGTTGCATCGGAGCCAGCTTCAGGCTCACTGAGCAGGAAGGCGCCTGTGATTTCACCTTTGGCCAGGGGTACCAGGTATTGCTGTTTCTGCTCTTCTGTGCCATAATGCTCCAGGCCCCAGCAGACTAATGAATTATTAACGCTCATACACACAGAGGTGGAAGCATCAATTTTTGAAATTTCTTCCATTGCCAGTACATAGGAAATGGTATCCAGACCGGATCCGCCATATTTTGGATCTACCATCATTCCGAGAAATCCCAACTCTCCCAGTTTTTTGATCTGTGCTGCGGGGTAAATTTGTTTTTCATCTCTTTCTATGACGCCGGGCAATAGTTCATTTTGGGCAAAGTCCCGGGCAGCCTTTTGAATCATCAGGTGTTCTTCAGTGAGTTGAAAGTCCATGGAATTTACGTTTTGTAGGAGTTATTGATATGAACGAATTTATCGTTTTTATACATGGTAATTCCACATTTAATCTTTATCCATTTTTATCGTGAAAACATTAAAGATTATTTGAAGATACTGTGTCCTTATTGGAATTATTATATGTTTTCATGCAGGTATGTATATACCTCCACAGTAAGGCCGGCCGCCCGTTCATTTAAAAACCATTAGCTTGCTAAACAGGAATAACATCCTTTTATGAAAAATATTAAGATCATTGAGGTGAAATCAGAGATTGGCGCGGGAACACGTGGCGCCAGCCTGGGAGTGGAAGCGATCAAGATAGCTGCACTGGACTTTATGAGCAACTTTTTTGTGCATTTCCCTACTGAAACAATTGAGACAGAAAATAAACTGCTGTTTGAGCCAATAGAATCCCCTTATGCGAAAAGGATTAAAGGTACGGTGGCTTTATATGAGCGGATTAGTAAAAGTGTGTGTGAAACCGTGAAAGCGAACTGGTTTCCGGTAGTATTATCAGGAGATCATAGTACGGCCGGTGCTACGATTGCAGGATTGAAAATGGCCCGTCCAAAAGCAAAAATAGGAGCGATATGGATCGATGCGCATGCAGATCTCCATACACCCTATACAACTCCCTCGGGGAATATGCATGGGATGCCGGTAGCGATCTCAATTGCAGAAGACAACCTGGAGTGTAAGGTGCATGACCTGGATGATAATACGATTAAGCAGTGGGAAGCGTTAAAGAACATTGGCGGTATTGCACCAAAAGTGTTGCCGGAGGATATTGTGTTTATATCATTGAGAGATTATGAGAAGGAGGAAGACGCGTTGATTAAACAGTATGGGATGAAAGTAATCACGACAAATGAAGTAAGGAGAAAGGGTGCTGAACAGGTGGCGAGAGCTGTGTTCAGATACCTGAGTGATTGCGAGTATATCTATGTCTCATTTGATGTGGATAGCCTGGATTCGTCTATTTCAAAAGGAACAGGAACACCCGTGACAAATGGGCTGAGAGAGCGGGAGGTGGAAGACCTGATTGCTAAATTTATGCAGCATAGGAAGATCTGTTGTTTTGAGATTACGGAGGTGAATCCGACATTAGATAAAGAGAACCTGATGGCGGAAATTGCGTTTAATATATTGCAGCGGAGTGTGAATGTGTTGTTGATGAATTAATTGACGTATTGAAATTGATTTTACGAATAAAGTAGCCTGTATCTTTCTTCTTAGATACAGGCTACTTTGTTTTATCATGGATTTGTGTGCTTCATCCTGATCAGGTTTGCTACCAACCCCGTCCACCCCGTTTGGTGTGCGGCGCCCAACCCCTTTCCACTATCTCCATGAAAATATTCATGGAATTGGATCAGATCAGCAAAATGAGGATCTTTCTGTAATTTCTCATTATCTCCAAACACAGGTCTGCGGCCATTCTCGTCTTTTCGGAAGATCTTTAATAAACGATCTGCCAAAAAGGTACCCACTTCTTTCAGAGAATAATAACATCCGGATGATGTTGGATATTCTATACGGAAATCATCTGTGTAGAAGTAATGGAATTTGCGCAGACTTTCGATCAGGAGGAAATTCATTTGAATCCATACCGGCCCGCGCCAGTTTGAATTACCGCCGTATGTGATGGTATCACTTTCGCCGGGTACGTATTTTACAATGAGTTCAGTACCGTTTTCCTGTAGCCGGTACGGATCAGCTTCATACTTTTTAGAAAGGGAGCGCACGCCATATTCACTGAGAAATTCGGTTTCATCCAGCATCCGGTATAGCAATCGTTTCATACGATGCCCTCGCAATAAACTCAGCAGGTGTTTATTTTCTTTTCCTTCTTCATACCACCTTGATACCAATTGCGCCAGATCTGGCCGGTGACGCAGGAACCACGACATACGTTCGGCAAATACAGGGTTGTTTTCTAACGCTTCTTTTGAAATAACTTCGACCGCACATAAAGGAATCAATCCCACCATGCTCCTGAACTTCAATTTCAGGATACGGTTATCAGGGGCACGCAACTGATCGTAGAAGAATTCATCTTCCTCATCCCACAATCCACTATTACCTGTACCCATACTTGCCATTGCGCCGGCAATATACATGAAGTGTTCGAAGAACTTCGTTGCCATTCCGTTGTACACCCTGTTATGATTACACAACTCCAGTGAAATATGCAGCATATTCAAAGCATATGTCGCCATCCAGCTGGTAGCATCGGCCTGTTCTTCCCGAACACCATCCGGTAATGGCAGACTTCTGTCAAACGCACCAATATTATCCAGTCCTAAGAAACCACCTTCAAAGATATTGCTGCCGCTACTATCTTTTCTGTTCACCCACCAGGTAAAGTTGATGAGTAGTTTATGGAATAAGGCTTCCAGGAAATGGTAATCTTTTTCCCCTTTTAGTGCCGCATCCTGCTTGAATACACGGTATACAGCACCTGCATGTACAGGAGGGTTCACATCTCCAAAGGCCCATTCGTATGCCGGGAATTCTCCTGAGGGATGCATGTACCATTCTTCGGTCATCAGCAGTAACTGGTGTTTGGCAAAATCCGGGTCTACCATTGCCAGTGTCACACAATGAAATGCCAGATCCCAGGCCGCATACCATGGAAATTCCCATTTGTCCGGCACGGAGATAATATCCTCATTCACCAGGTGTTTCCATTCCTTATTTCTTCCGTTCCAACGTTCCTTCGGAGGCATGGGTTGGGAAGGATCTCCTTCCAGCCAGCGCTGTACTTTGTAATAATAGAATTGTTTGTTCCACAGCATTCCCGCCAGTGCCTGCCGCTGTATCAACTTCTCATCCTCATCGCTGATCTCTGACTGTAATTCGCTATAATAGGCATTGGCATCTGCCACCCTTGCTGCAAAAAGATCTTCAAAACCAGCAAAGGGTTGCTCCTTTGCTTTGTCAGTCAATCTTAATCTGATAGTGTGGGAACCGTGAGCAGGTATGTTCAATTCATAGTGCACAGCAGCTTTGGTGCCTTTTTTTTCCGGGTTGATTGTATCTGCACCGTGTAGAATATAATCATTGATCCCATCTTTTGGAAAAGGGGTAATGGAATCTATATTATACAACCGCTTATTATTGGACTCATTTTCGCAGAACAGCATCTCCTGTCCTCCTTCCTGATACAGGTATTGTACCTGTAGTTTCTCATGTTCAAAACGGATTGTCTTTGCATCTTCCTGCCACAAAGCAGGTTTATAAGGCCGGCGCCCCCATACCCAGGTATTCCGGAACCATACGGTAGGCAATACAGTTAAGGGTGCATCGGCATTACCCCTGTTGTGAATAGTGATTTTTACAAGGATATCATCCATATCCTCCTTCGCATATTCTATGAAGATGTCAAAGTATTTATCTTCATTAAAGAGCCCGGTGTCGATCAGTTCATATTCCTCTTCTTCTTTGCCTCTGCGGGCATTCTCCCGTATCAGCTGATCGTAGGGATACTCCTGCTGTACGTATTTATACAGCATCTTCATATATGAGTGGGTCGGGGTTGCATCGAGGTAATAATACAATTCCTTTACATCCTCGCCATGATTGCCTTCTGCATTATTCAGCCCGAAAAAACGTTCTTTTAAGATGGGGTCTTTCTTATTCCAGCATGCCAATGAAAAACACAATAGTTGTTTTTCATCGCAAATACCGCCGATTCCTTCTTCTCCCCATCTCCAGGTTTTACTTCTTGCCATATCATGGGTGGTGTAGTCCCATGAATTGCCATTCTCACTATAATCTTCACGTACAGTTCCCCATTGTCTGTCACTCACATAAGATCCCCATTTCTTCCAGCCTTGTATCTGAAGGCGTTGTTGTTCCTGATTCATCGTATGCTGCTTTTGATCATTGAATATGGAAGTAAGCTACCAGCCATCCCACCACTTCACTATAACTACGTATTCCTTTTTCCTGCTTGTTAGCCTTCAGGTACTGATCATAGATCATAGAAGTATAATCGTCTACCGGGCTATTATATTTGTGATAGAAATTCTTTAGCTGTTTGTAGTCTTCATGCACGCCGGGAACGGCTTTCTGCCAGAGTTCCTTTGCCATGGTGGTATCCTGCCATCGCAGCTGCCGGATGCTATACATAAACATCTCAAAATTAGCAGCATACCGGAACCGAACATCTTTTGCATGACCAGCGACGAGGTAACCGATAAAATTAGCCTGTTCTTCCGCCCCATATCCCAATTGATGTGCCACTTCATGACAGATCGTAAAAGGGTGTAAAAATCCGGGCGTTGTTACATTTACCTGTGCTTCGCCTGTGAAGGGATTGAGGTAACCTCCCACGTTCATGTAATTCATCCAGGTACCATACAGGGATCTCTTCAGACAGGGATGGGTGTAATTTAACACCGGCCACTGCTGTGCTGCCTGATCATATGCCACTACAGCCCGCTGGAACAGCTGTGCGCTGTCTGCGCCAGGGTGTGTGGCATGCACGGTGTCTTCCATTTCCACCCGGTTGGCATTTACCTGTTGCAACAATGTATCGGCTAATTTGTACAACTGCTGTGTACCATATTCATTGACCTGCAGTTGCATATCTTTCTCCAGTGAAAAGCGATCGTAATTAAAGCCCCACAGTACCAGGAAGGCGAGGTATAGTGTTAAAATGGCACTGACTCCCTTCAGGAAATATAAAAAACTTTCTTTCCATTGGGTTTTGATCAGTTTATAACATAATTTTAACAAATAAATGCTACCTGTTATAACCCAGGCGGCATAAATTACGTCGCCAACACTAAAGGGTATGGATCCCAATACCGCCCTTAATAAGTTACTTATCCAAAAGTAGAACCTATGAAAATACCACCCTTCAAACCTATGGCTGAATGTGAACAGCCCTTTCAAAATGATGACGCACAAAATTGTTACCAAAATACGTACTCCTGTGTGCCTTATCTTTGCATTTGTATCCATACTAATCAGCGCGTAAAATGACAGATGAGATCTTACTGGGCGAACTTACGACAGCGCTATCCTGCCAGTCAGGAGTGAAAATACACATTAATTACGCAGAAAAAATATCCGGCGGAGATATTAATGAAACATATAAGCTCTCCACAAACGACGGATCATTGTTTCTGAAGATGAATGATGCGCATATTTATCCGGACATGTTCGTCAGAGAGCTAAACGGGCTCAATATACTTCGCAATACCAATGCCATCAACGTACCCCGCCCCTTAGCAACGGGTACTGTTGGAGACAAAGGATTTCTGGTGACTGAATTTATGGAAAAAGGCGGTGTTACGCCTGATTTCTGGGAAAACTTCGGGGCCAGCCTGTCGAGAGTACATCGCCATACCCAGACTTACTATGGTTTTCCCGAGACCAATTACATTGGTACCCTCAAGCAATATAATACACCTTACAGCAGCTGGCCTGTATTCTATGCCTTTAACCGGTTGCAGCCCCTCACCAGGGCGGCTTACGACCAGCAGGTGATGGATAAGGGAATGGTGGTGCAAATGGAGCACCTGTGGAAGCAGCTGCCAGCGATGTTCCCTGACGAGAAACCGGCATTGCTGCATGGTGATCTCTGGTCTGGCAACTTTATGGTAGGCAAGGATGGCAGGGCATGTGTATATGATCCGGCGGTCTATTATGGGCACAGGGAAATGGATCTGGCGATGACCAGACTGTTTGGTGGTTTTGATACGCGTTTTTACTTCAGCTATCAGACCATGTATCCCCTGGCTGAGGGATGGCAGTCCAGAATTGGTGTCTGCCAGTTATACCCGCTTATGGTTCACCTGCTTTTATTCGGAGGCAGCTATTATAATAGTGTGAAAGAGATTCTTGATGAATTCTGATTACTGATAGATCTTCATTCTATCGTACTCGGCTTCTATAATAGGATAGAATTTTTCCACTTCTTCAGAGATATTGGCAAATAACGCATCCACTTCTTCGGGAGGCAGGGATGTGTTTGCATTTAAAGTATTTTCCAGATTCTGCATACGGGCACTGATCCATGTAAGTCCCACCATAGAAAAATTGGGTTTTAGTTTGTGTACCTGAAATTTCAGCTGTTCCCAATCCCGCGCATCTACTAAAGCCTGAATTTTCACCAGTTCTTCCCTGATCGTTTTCAGGAATATTTCAAAAAGATCTGCCGCGTACGAGATATTGTTCTCATACAGGGTATTGAGATATTTTACATCAAGATCTTTGTGGAACTCAAATCCAGACATGTTGTTTGTTTCTTCCATTATAAGTTCAGTTTCGTCCTCATTGAGATATTTGTTCAATATCTGTAACAATTGATCCGGCGTATATGGTTTCGTTAGTATATCAGTAATGCCTGCCTGTCTTGCCTGGGTAAAAGTACTTTCCATGGCGAGGGCTGTCGTGGCTACCAGTGGGGTAGCAACGTTTGGTTTATCTTCATCTTCGCGGATCCTGCCCGCCAGCTCCAATCCATTGAGGCCAGGAATACGGATGTCAATTAATACCAGGTCATACTGCCTGGAATTCAGGAAATATAAAGCATCAGGACCATTGGTAGCAAGCTGGTGCTGTACATTATATTTTTCCAACAGGCTGTTAATGTAATGAAGGTTCATTGCATTATCCTCAATCACAAGTACACTTGACCCTGAGAAACTGGCCTGTTTGCTATGTGATCCGGCGCCTGGCGTAACGACGGCGGACTTCCGGGTATCGATAAAAGGCAGGTTAAATGAAAAACAGGTATTGTATTCCGCACTTTCTTCCACACAGATTGTTCCTCCCTGTAATTCAACAAGTTGTTTGGAAATGGCGAGTCCAAGACCGGTGCCACCGTATTTTTCCCTGATTTCCTGTTCTGCCTGTTTATAATTTTTGAATATCAGGTTCAGTTTGTCGTTGCTGATGCCAATTCCTGTGTCACATACACGGAAGCGTATCCACACTTTATCATCCTGCCAGCTTTCGGGCGTTACGCGGATAGCGATCTCCCCTTCCGGTGTAAATTTTTCTGCATTTCCTAACAGATTCATTAAGATTTGGTTCAAAAGTGTATCATCTCCGACCAGGCGATTCTGGATCCGGGGATCGATGGTAGCAGAAATTTTTACGGGGCGCTGGCCCAGTTTCAGTTCAAAAGTGTGGCGGAGAGACTGGACAAGGGCAGTGAGGTTGAATTCCCGCTGATTGACCTGGAGTTCCCCTGCTTCGATCTTTGAGATGTCGAGGATATCAGAGATCAGTCCAAGAAGGATATTGGAACTGTGTTTTAATATATTAATGTAGTCCTGCTGGCGGCTGTCGAGCTCAGTTTCTTCGAGCAGGTGGGTCATGCCGATAATGACATTGAGGGGTGTACGGATTTCATGGCTCATACTGGCCAGAAATTCTTTTTGTGCGCCCCGGGCGTCTTCCGCCTGCTGACGGGCCTGCTCCAGGGTGGCCTGCTGGAGTTGTCGCCGGGAAACGTCGGTCACCTTCCACATACTGCCATTGAAGACACCATTATGCCATAGTGGTGTATAGTTCAGTTCAAAAATGCGCCCATCGGAGAAAGGAAGTTCCTGTCCGAAATAAGGATTTTTTTGTTGCAGGAGGTCTTCGACGGTGGCGAGAAAGGCTTCCGGATTCCGGGCTCTCCGGGCCAGGTGCCGGGCAATGGTGACAAAGGGCAGGGCGGGTACCAGGTCGATATCGCTCCCTATATATTGCTGAAACACAGCATTTACCCACACGAGTTCCTGTTCGGCATCGAGCAGAAGAATACCAGCATTGGTATGCTGGAAGTAGACGCTGATTGGCAATGAAAATATGTCCGGTGGCGAAATGCTTCGGGTAATGGGATGTTTTCTCGTACCTTTGATCCGGGCCATTGGTTATGAATGCAGGGTGTACAGTGATGCAGGATTTTATACTGCACGAATATAATAATTAATTAATTGGTTTTCACTAACCTAACTGTATAATCCTGATATTTGGGCTATTGTGAAAAGGCTAATGTAGGAAATTTTTGCATTTGCAAATATTTGGTTACCTTTGCATCCCTCTAAAAGTGAGGATTTTATTATGAAACAACTCCGTCAATTTGAAATTGCCTTTGTGGGACTCAAACCCGGAGAGCATACGTTTGAATACCAAGTTACGGATAGTTTTTTTGAAAACTACGGACCGCAGGATTTCAGCGACTGTAAAGCAACAGTAAAGCTGACATTGGACAAGAAAAGTGATTTTTTCCTGTTAAAGTTTGAAATTGGCGGAACTGTGAGCGTAATTTGTGACCGTTGTGGGCAACCATTTAATCTTCAGCTCTGGGATGATTTCACCCAGGTAGTGAAGATGGTGGAGAATCCTGAGGAGATGGAAGGTGATGAGGATCCGGAAGTATCTTATATTTCGAGGACGGAATCGCACCTGAATGTCGGTGAATGGATATATGAATTCATCAACCTGAGCATTCCTATGCAGAAAATACACCCGGATGTAGATGGTAAGAGCACCTGTGATCCGAAAGTATTAGAGATGCTGGACCAGATGAACAAACAATCTGATGCTCAGGACAATCCAATCTGGAAAGACCTGGACAAATTCCGGAGTAATTGAGCCGGGGGTTTGAGGAAAAGATACTTATTGAAACATTAAACTAGGACAATTAAAAACTAAATACGATGCCAAATCCGAAACGCAGACATTCTCAGCAAAGATCAGCTAAGAGAAGGACGCATTACAAGGCCTTTGCGGATACTTTAAGCACAGATAGCGCAACTGGTGAAGTGCACCTGAGACATCGTGCTCACTGGGTAGAGAACAAACTGTACTACAGAGGAAAAGTTGTATTGGAAAAACAAAGCAGCGCTAAATAATTTTACTATTTTTACCCCCGAGCAAAGACAAATTTAAACGTTCATGAGAATCGGGCTAGATATGATGGGTGGTGATTATGCCCCCGTCGAAGCAGTAAAAGGAGTAAAATTATTTTTAGATACTGTTGCAGCAGATGCACATCTGGTGCTGATTGGTGATGAGGCGGCCCTGGCTCCCTTATTATCTGAAGCGCAGTTGGACCAATCAAAATATTCAGTTGTTCATTCATCCCAGGTAATTGGGATGAATGAACATCCTACCAAGGCGCTGAAGGAAAAGCAACATTCTTCTATCAGTATCGGGTTCCACCTGTTACAGAGCGGGAAGATAGATGCCTTCATCAGTGCAGGTAACACTGGAGCAATGATGGTTGGTACTTTCTATTCCATCAAAGCAATTGAAGGGGTTCAGCGACCAACAATATCTACACCGGTGCCAAGATTGGACGGCTCTATCGGGCTGTTACTTGACGTTGGTATCAACGCCGATTGTAAAGCCGAGAACCTGCTCCAATTTGCAATACTGGGTTCTCTCTATTCCAAACATATCCTGAATGTTAGTAATCCTACTGTAGGCCTGCTCAATATCGGAGAAGAGGAAGGTAAAGGTAACCTGTTGGCACAAGCCACCTACCCTTTGCTGAAGGAACACCCGGAATTGAATTTCATTGGCAATGTGGAAGGTCGTGATGTACTGACCGGCAAGGCTGATGTCATTGTTTGTGAAGGTTTTACAGGTAATGTTGTGCTCAAAATGGCCGAATCGCTGCATGACATTGCAGTACAGCGGAACATTCAAGATGAGTACATGGACCGGTTTAACTTCCAGAGCTATGGCGGTACACCTGTACTAGGCGTATCAAAGCCGGTGATCATTGGTCATGGTATATCGAAAGATACAGCCTTTAAGAACATGATCGTGCTGGCACAACAAATGATCGAAACGAAACTGCTGGAGAAAATCCGGGAAAGTTTTGTGAAATAATTTACATCCTATTTGAACTAAAAATTATTGATACCGGTCTGCAGACCGGTATTTTTTTATGGCAATTAAAAAGGGCCTGTATCTTTTTCCAGATACCGGCCCTTTTTAATTCCTTTATGGGATGAAGACAGCTATTGTGCTATCTGAGATACATCCTTTTCACTATTGATTACTTTCTAACGGCAGTTTTACATAAAATGTAGTGCCCACTGTCAACTGCGTTTCAAACCAGATCTCTCCCCTCGCCTGCTCTACGATATTCTTACACATGGCCAATCCTAGACCGGTTCCCGAATTCTTCGTCGTAAAGTTCGGCACGAAGATCTTAGACTGAATTTCGGGGGGAATACCATCTCCATTGTCAGACACGCTCACCGTTACCCAACCGGGATCTACCTCCTCCATATTAATCGTGATCATCCCTTCCCTATCTTCCGGTATTGCCTGTATTGCATTCTGCAAGAGATTGGTAAACAGTCTGTTCATCTGCGTTTTATCTGCAAATACATAAAATGCATGCCCCGGGTGATTAAAAAGGATCTGACTATGCTCGTGACTCTGGTACAACTCCCGCAATGAATGTAATACCTCATTGAGCAGCAACACCTCGCTATTCGCCTCCCCTATTCTTGCAAATGCAGAGAAATCTGAAGCGATATTCGCCAGGTGCTCTATTTGCTCTACCAGTGTGCGGGCTACATTATGAGACAGCTGTTTTACGTTTGGTGCATCGTTATCAATGGCCCTTTGCAGGTATTGAATACTCAGTTTCATCGGTGTAAGCGGATTCTTGATTTCATGTGCCACCTGTCTCGCCATCTCTCGCCATGCACCCTCACGTTCACTCTTTGCCAGTCTCGCCGCACTTACCTCCAGTTTCCGTACCATCTTATTATATTCCTTTACCAGCGCGCCAATTTCATCATCTTTCTCCCATTCTATCTCATCATTCTGCTGCCCTAAACTGACATGTCGCAAACGCTCAGTAACCAGTGAGAACGATTTGGTAATTGAGTTCGTGATCAGCAATGCCAGTAAACCTGCTATCAGGAAAATGAATGCATTGAAATTGATCAGCGCCACAAGGAAGTTCGAAATCTGTTGATTCAATTCCGTCTGCGTGGCAAAGTAAGGTACGTTCAGATAAGCGAAGATCTCCCCGTTATTACGTAAAGGCGCATAACCTGATAAATATCCCATGGAACCTATCTTTTCCTTCTGGATCCACTGAATCTTTTGCTGACGGCCCAACTGCATATAAGCGTCCGGATTGATCTTCCTTGATAACAACCCTTTCTCTGTGATCAGTGGCTGCGTAGTTACCTGCAGGTTGCCATCCCTGTCATAAATATTGATATCCAATGCCCGCTCATCTGCAATCTCCCCGATCGATTCTGACAAACTGGATTGGAAAATCGGATCATACAGGTCCTCCAGGTCGTCAAACATCCGTTGGTTGGCAAACACCTTCTCTACATCATGCGTTACCTCATTGATTGTATGACTCAGCCGCTCCTTATTTTCTCTCTCTGAACGATCAATAAAGAATAATACCGTCGTCAAACCCAGGATCACAAATGCAAATACGACGATAAATATGATGGTGCCTGTTACCTTTCTTCTGATATTTACGTTTACCAGTGATTTCATATTACTGATCCGCATCCGCGCCTTGACCATCAGATCCAGCACCCGATAAATTGCGATAATAAGCAGGAACAAACAGAACATGTAGGCAAAGAGCGTGATGAATTCTATAAAACTCCTGATCTCTTTCGCCACAATCACCACCTTTTCCTTGGAAGCTTTGTAGTACATCAGCGAATATCCATTCACTTTCTTTACCGTCACTTCATCCGCAGGCACATCCGAATCATACAACCTGACAGGGAAAGCGTAATCATTGTTATTACTTACCAATTGTCCCTTGTCATAAATGGCATAAGAATATGCGGCGTTCGATTCCTTTTCAGGGTCATAAATTTCGCCTGACACGAGCAATTCAGGATACAATCGTTGTGAATTAACGACCGCGGGCGTTAGTTCGTATACAAGGTATCCGGCCTTTTCACCGTTGCGATAAAAATCCTTTTGCCCGATATAACTATAGTCATTGAATCCTCTTGAGTTATAATAGAGGTCATTCCCGATCAATTCGGACTCCACCAGCATCTTCCTGCTTAAGCCATAGAAAGAACTGGTATCCCCTCCATAAATTGGCATCCCATTCTCATCAAAGGCGTAAATATCGACCTTGAATCGTCCCAGGTATCCTTTGAAATACTTTTGCTTCAACTCATTTTCCAGTGTACTTCTTGGCATATTGCCTCCATTGTTCTGCTGGAAGAAGTATTGCAACAATTCGTCCTGCTCCATCTGCTTGGTTACATCTGTGAGCAGCATCTCCAGATATGGATCTTTCTGCTTGGATAATTCCCTTGCCATGCGTTCACGCTGGCTTTGTTCTTTCTGGTCATTGTAATATACCAGCACAGCAGAGGTAGTGATCGTGAGCAAAAACAACCAGAACAAAAATGGCACCGTTGCCAGGCTATTCTCAAACTTTACGGCCAGTACATCCAGCAATATCACATAGATCACCAGCCAGATCACCAGTGCAATGGAATAATGGAGCTCAGGATTATGTATCCTGAACACTAACCATAGTCCGCCGACGATAGCCAGGAATACATACTTGGTACGATGCCTGAAACTGGTGAGCTCATTGAGCAGCGAATTGACAATCTGAGAAAAGAAAAGAAAGCTGAAGGCAATGAACCCTAAGATAATGGCTCCGATGATACTATATTCATTCAGACTGAACGGGTTAGCCACATCAAAAGAGATGCGGGAGTCAATTACCAGGCTCTGAATGAGTTCAGACAGGAACTGGCCTACCACAAACATGACGTAGCTGCTCAGTATGATCACCAGCCTTTGTTGCCATGCATTCTTTACGGGAGGTGCCTTGATGGACTTCACATGTTGTCTGAAAAACAGCAATAGCCAGAAAGTGAGCGATACGTTTATTAACAGGTCGCCCAGCGAACGGAAGATCTCATCCTTTGCATAGATCAGAGGTGTGAAGATATTGAGCGTGCGCAGGTTGAATGGAAACGGGTACAGGTAGCTCAATAACCTGAAAATGACCACCACTGCCGCCAGAAAGAGGAAACCGTTCAACGCACTCTTTTGTCTGGCCAGCGTTGCGGCAAACAGGTTAATAAAGATCAGCACACAGATGCAGCCCATGACCCTGAGTATGACACTTAGCAGGTTAGGCGGTTTCGTATCCATGGCCCGGTCATAGTCCAGGTAAAAAAGGATCACATTTTTCCCATTGAGCACAGGTATACCCGGCGCCTTGAGTTTGATGCTGTATTCTTTTCCCAGTGCCGGCTTATCGTAGAAATGATTAACGAGGTAATTGTTTGAAAAACTATATTCCATCATTACCGGGATCACACCGACCATAAAGCGTTCATGCCCGGCCTCCGGACTAAACACCTTGCGACATAGCACTTCGTAGTATCCGTTCTTCAATTGCACAAAGTGGTTCCCATCTACCAGCGGCACCTGCCATTCTTCCGGCATTACCATGTTGGTGCTCCAGAATACCAGCCATCGGCCGGCCTCGCTACTATCGTAGGCAAACACGTAAAAGTCCTTAGTATCCAGACTTTTTATTTCCTTCTCATTATAATTTCTTGAAAAAAGATGGTTGAGCAGGAACTGGTCTTTGATCAATTTCTCAAATGACGCTTCGCGCTGGGAGATGCTCTTTTCCAGGCTGCGCTTTACCCCCATCGGAGAGGAATAATACGACCAGTAGTTACTAAACAGAAAGGAAAAGGTAAACAGCCACGCTGCTACGATCAGTAAGTATCCGTGCCGGATGAAGAAGAGCCGTATTTCTTTAATGTCTAACATTTTTTAGCTTCGTTCCAGAGTTCATCCATTTCTCCCAGCGTCATTTCATCCAACGTTTTGCCTTTTTCGGCCGCTTTCTTTTCGATATACTGGAAGCGGCGAATGAATTTTTTATTTGTGCGTTCCAGTGCGTTCTCAGCGTCTATTTTCAGGAACCGTGAATAGTTTACCAGAGAAAAGAGTACGTCGCCGAATTCCCCTTCTATCTCCTCAGGGTTACCAGTTGCCACTACTTCTTCGAGTTCCTGTACTTCTTCTTTTACTTTCTCCCATACCTGTTCGGTAGTATCCCACTCAAAACCTACTGTTTTGGCCTTGGACTGGAGGCGCATTGCCTTTACCAGCGCAGGCAGGGATTGAGGTACGCCACTGAGTACGGAGGTTTTGCCTTCCTTCAGTTTCAGTTTCTCCCAGTTTTGTTTTACTGCTTCTTCGTCCTCTGCTTTCACATCTCCATAGATGTGCGGGTGGCGGGAAATGAGCTTTTCACAGATGCCATTGATCACGTCTGTAATGGTAAACTGGCCTTGTTCCGCGCCTATTTTGGCATAAAACACGATATGGAGCAGCAGGTCACCCAGTTCCTCTTTAATAGAAGTCCAGTCAGAAGTGGTGATGGCATCTGCCAGTTCATATAATTCTTCAATTGATTGCTGACGCAGGGTGTGGATGGTTTGTTTTCTATCCCAGGGGCATTTTTCCCTGAGATCATCCATGATACTGAGTAGCCGTTCGAAGGCTGCGTTATTTTCCATTTGTCAAATATAAGGAATATGTCTCCGCTGCTAAATTCGGGCCGAAATTTGAGGGTAGCCGGGCGGCCATCATATGTTAATTTCTTTTTGTTGATGACAAAGGCATTTTAGTTACATTTGTCGGCCGGTTTAATAACCGTAAAAAGACTAATTTTCGTTTCATGAATACCAAACACATTGCACTTATTTCGTCTGAATTGGGCATTCCAGCCCGTTCAGCTGAGAATACCATGAATTTGCTGGCAGAGGGGTCTACTGTACCCTTTATCAGTCGCTACCGTAAGGAAGTGACAGGCAGCCTTGATGAGGTGCAGATAGGCCGTATCGAAGACCTGCAGAAACGTTACAAGGAAATCGATGAACGTCGTGCGTTCATTATCAAAACCATTACAGATCAGGAGAAAATGACTCCGGAACTGCTGGACAAACTGGAAAACACCTGGGTACTGACAGAACTGGAAGATATTTATCTGCCATACAAACCCAAACGTAAGACCCGGGCTACTGTGGCGATCGAAAAAGGTCTGGAACCACTGGCTAAAATGCTGTTCGAACAACAGGATGGTGTACCACAATCCCTTGCAGAACAGTTCCTTAATGAGCAGGTAGCGTCTACGGAAGAAGCCCTGAAAGGTGCCCGTGATATCATGGCAGAGTGGATCAACGAAAATGCTGAGCTGCGTGACAAAATGCGTAAGCTTTTCACCCATACTTCTGTTTTAACCTCCAAAGTGATCGAAGGCAAAGAAGAAGAGGGTAATAAATACAAAGATTACTTCGATTTTAATGAAGATTTCAGCAAGATTCCTTCTCACCGTGTACTGGCCATCCTGCGTGGAGAAGCCGAAGGATTCCTGTATGGTACGATCGCTCCTAACGAAGAAGAAGCGATCGATATCATGGAGAAACAATTCATTACCACCAGAAATGCTGCCAGCGAGCAGGTAGGAAAGGCCATCACCGATTCTTACAAGCGTTTGCTGCGTCCATCGCTGGAAAATGAATTCCGTGCACTTGCAAAAGAAAGGGCAGATCAGGAAGCCATCGAAGTATTTGCAGAGAACCTGCGTCAGCTGTTACTTGCTGCACCACTGGGGCCTAAAGCCGTGATTGCCATAGACCCGGGTTACAGAACCGGTTGTAAGGTAGTAGCGCTGGACAACCAGGGTAATATGCTGGATAATGATGTGATCTATCCACTGGAAAAGAACTATAAACGTGATGACGCGGAGGCCCTGCTGAAAAAATGGGCGGATCGCTATGATACTTCTGCTATCGCGGTTGGTAACGGTACTGCCGGCAGAGAGACTGAAGAATTTGTGAAGAAGATTGATTTTGGTAAAAAGATCAACGTATTCATGGTGAATGAAAGTGGTGCTTCTGTGTATTCTGCATCGGAAGTAGCGCGTGAGGAGTTCCCGGAATTTGACGTAACGGTACGTGGTGCTGTATCTATTGGTCGCCGACTGATAGATCCGCTGGCTGAGCTGGTAAAGATTGATCCGAAAGCAATTGGTGTAGGCCAGTACCAGCATGACGTGAACCAGTCACAGTTGAAACAGAGCCTGGACAGGGTGGTCGTAAGCTGCGTGAACAATGTAGGTGTGAACCTGAATACAGCTTCGAAGCACCTGCTGGCCTATGTGTCTGGTTTAGGACCTTCACTGGCAGAGAATATTGTAAAGTACCGCAAGGAGAATGGTGCGTTCAGCAACCGTTTACAACTGAAGAAGGTAACCCGTCTGGGTGAAAAGGCATTCGAACAATGTGCGGGCTTCCTGCGTATTGAGAATGGCGATAATCCACTGGATAATTCAGCAGTACACCCTGAGCGCTACAAACTGATTGAGAGCATGGCAACCAAGCAGCATTGTACTGTACAGGACCTGATGACAAAGGAAGAGCTGCGTAAGCAAATCAATCCTAAGGAGTATGTAAGTGAAGAAGTGGGTCTGCTCACATTGGAAGACATCCTGAAGGAGCTGGATAAGCCAAGTCGTGACCCTCGCGATGAAATTGCCATCTTTGAATATGCGGAAGGCATTAAGAGCATGGAAGACCTGAGAGTCGGTATGACATTGCCGGGTGTGGTAACTAACATTACTAACTTCGGCGCATTTGTGGATGTTGGGGTGAAACAGGACGGTCTCGTGCATATTTCTCATCTGAGCAATAAGTATATCAGTAATCCAAATGAAGCAGTGAAGCTGAACCAGAAGGTAACTGTAACCGTATTGGAAGTAGATCCGAGCCGTAAGCGTATATCACTGTCTATGAAGACCAATGAGCCGGCACAGCAAGGCGGTGGTCAGAGAAGGGAGAACAGGGGTACGGGAGACAGAAGACCGGATAACAACGGGAACAGAAAGAGCGGCGCACCTGCACCATTGAATGATTTTCAGGCTAAACTGGCAGAATTGAAGAAGAAATTCAATTAATAGTTTTATAGGGAAAGCGCCCATTCTGTACAAGAATGGGCGCTTTTTTATGTGCTTATTCACCAAATTTTTCTTTCCACTTCAGGAGTTTCTCAGGATATCGTGTTGCCGCATCTTCGGTATACAGCTTTACAACCCCGTTTACCGCCACACCTGCATACACAACATCATGTTTCATATCGATTGCGATCGCAGCTTCGTCGGCCCCACAATAGTGTTTACGACATCCCTGGTTATACAGAATATCGTTTTCAACCTCGATAGGAGGAGCGACATCAAAGCGTTGCTGCAGGGTATTATTTTCATTTCCGAGTAAACTTCTGAGCCGCGATTTGAGCGGTTCATGTTGTAGTATATCTGTTTCTGTAATATACTTACCGTCGTACTGTTCAAAATGCTTCCACGACGTAACTTTCACCGGTTCAACTGCGTCGTTGGTGGTAATCATGGTATCGGTCTCCGGTGCTGCAATATTGTCTTTTTTTTCCCTTGCATTAGTCGTAGTGGGTTCTTTACATCCTAAGATGCATGCAGCCAACACAGTCATGGCTGTCACATGTTTGGTAAATGTCATGATTTCATTGTTCACGGCTTTCCAAAGCCGCTATCATTTTCCTTTAAATACAGGTGTACGTTTTTCTACAAAAGCCTGCATGCCTTCTTTCTGATCTTCGGAGGCAAACAGCAGGTAGAAGTTCTTCCTTTCAAAATGCAAACCTTCTTCCAGCGAGCTATCAAAGGCTTTCAATACAGACTCTTTCGCCATACGAACAGCGAGTGGACTCAGTGATGCAATTTCTGTTGCCAACTGGAATGCTTCCTGCAAATATAGTTCAACCGGAACGATACGGTTAATTAGTCCTGCATTTAATGCTTCGGTTGCGGTAATAAATTTTCCTGTCAGCACCATTTCCATGGCGAGCGCTTTGCCTACGGCCCTGGTGAGGCGCTGGGTCCCTCCTGCTCCGGGCATGACGCCGATCTTGATCTCCGGTTGTCCGAAGCGGGCGGTTTCACTGGCAACGATCAAGTCGCAAAGCATAACAAGCTCACAACCACCGCCTAAAGCAAAACCACTTACTGCTGCAATCAACGGTTTCTTTGTTTTCTTTATTGTATCCCAGGTACTGAACTGATCGATATTATACATATCCATGGCAGTTTTCCCTGCCATCTGTTTAATATCAGCACCGGCCGCAAATGCCTTGTCATTTCCACTGATTACGATTACGCGTACACTATCGTCTGCATCCAGTGTTTTTAAAGCCTCTTTCAGCTCTGTCATTAGTTGCAGATTGAGGGCATTCAGTTCTTTGGGGCGGTTCAATTGGATGTGGGCTACATAGGGCGCCACTTGCTGGTGTATGATTATAAATTCAGGTTGCATCTCCTAATTTACATCAAAAAGCTGATGATTATTGTAAACCCGGTAAAGACCACCAGCAGGGTGAAGCTATACAATAATACCAGCCAGAAAGCCTTCCAGAAAGGTTTACCTCCATAGATCCGTTTGAGAGAAAGTATGAGGTAAATGAAGATGACAACAAGACCGGCCAGGGAAATGAAATCTACATTGAACAACCAGTCAAGTATGGTCGTGAACAGGTAGAAAATGAAAAAAAATGTGTGGAAGTGCAGCGAGAAAATAGCATGGTCAGCATAAAACCATTTTTTACTGCGCCGATAAAACCATTTAAGATAAAGGGCAAATAGCGGTAGCAGGATGAACATCATCTTGGGATAGTTGTGCTGAAAGCGCTCATCCATTCCTGCTTCTCCTTTTTCCTTCCGCTCTTTTTGTTTAAAGTACTGGCGCACGGCCAGCCTGGTAAAAGCACCGTCCCGCTTATTTGCCGGCAGCGCTTTTTGGGCATTTAAGTAATCTTCTTCATTCTTGTACCTGTCCAGTTTCTTTGCCCAGGTATTGGCAATACTATCAGTTTTGTCGTAATCGCCCGGATGGTAACTTTCGGCCACAATCACTGTGGAGTTTACATCTTTTCCCTCCTCTTCGTGTGTAAAAGCGAAATAGCTAAAGAAAAAGACGAAAGAGGTAAAGATGTAGAACTTGATCGGGTTCACATACCGTACCCTTTTGCCGGCAATATACTCCTGGGTGAGGAATCCCGGTCGGAACAGGAGGTATTTCAGGGTGATCAGGGTCTTTGAATCATAATGAATTACATCAGCAAAGAAGTGGTTGAACAGGTGGCCGAAAGATTCGTGGGGAACAGTATTTTCCTGGCCGCAATGGGTACAGTAACGCTCCGGAACTTCCGTGCCGCAGTTAAGGCAGTTTTTTTCTGCCCGGATAGGTTGTGTTTTCAAATGGTTAAAGTGTTAGTCCTATAAATATAATTTTTTTAATCTGTTTTACGTTTAAGGGGAATAAAAAAGGGGATTGTACTGGATCTCAACAATTTACAAATCCTTCATACGTAACATTCCCTAAATCATTATTTTTGCATTTAATATGTACACGAGAAAAACTTTATTTGCCATAGCCATATTTCTGGGACTTTACACCGGGGCCCATGCACAGTTTTACTACCTGGACATTCTCAATACCAGGCAGACGGAGGAAAACCAGGCCAATTATAAAAAGGCCAAGGTGGTGTCACAGATCGTATTCAGCCTGGATGCCGAGGGGCGTAAAACGGATTATGATTTCAGAAGTGAGCGTGATTTCTCTGACAACTACCGGCAACTGGTGACAGTGACTGCTTCAGCAGCAACGGGCCGTTCGATTATGCGGACTTACTTCAATACCAAAGGACATCTGACCAAGATTATAGATAGTACCCGTAGCATTATTACCACTACTATTTACACGTACGATAAATACGATTCGTCACATAATATCAAAGAGATCTACGTAAAAACTGAAGATCCTAAGAATAAGTATTCGGTATCAGAGACGAGAAGGTATGTATACGACTCTCTCAATAAACCAGTGAGGATGATCCATTTCCGGGGCGAAAAGCTGGAAGACTCCACAACGGTAAAGTTTGTACAGGACAGTGTAGGGCGTATTGTAGAAGAGCAGGAAACGGGCAAGGGCAAGATCTATTACAAGTACAATGATCAGGGGTTACTGACGGACATTTACCGCTACTACCCATCCAAACAGAAAATGTTGCCTGATTATGTATTTGATTATGATGCAAAGAACAGGATTGGCGCTACGACAACGGTCAATGTGGAAACGGGGGATTATATCATTTATAGAAATACGTATAATGACATGAATTTGCTGGAGGGGCAGGATGTGTATGGAAGGCAGAAAGTGCAGGTGGGTGTGGTCAGGTATAAATATAAATTTTAAAGATTTTTAGAAAAGGCTGCGATATCGCAGTCTTTTTTATTTACTTTAATACTTTGCTGGGCTTGGGTTTGCTGGGTAGAGAGACAAATTTCAAAAAATAAGGATAAGATTTTTTTGTTTTTATAAAACAAATCCTATCTTTGCAATCCCAACGAAAAAACAACGGGTTGTTTCTGAGGGAAATAAAGTTCTTACACACAAGCGGAAGTAGCTCATTTGGTAGAGCACGACCTTGCCAAGGTCGGGGTGGCCGGTTCGAGCCCGGTCTTCCGCTCCCGAACAGACTTCCAAATTGCTTGCAGTTTGGATTTTTTGTTTTGAGGATACCCGGGTGGTGGAATTGGTAGACACGCGGGACTTAAAATCCCGTTCCCAGCAATGGGAGTGTGGGTTCAACTCCCATCCCGGGTACAGATGAAGCTGGCGCTTCGAAATAGTTGATAAAAAAGGCATCGCGATGAGCGATGCCTTTTTTATTACTAAATAATACTCCTGTCTATTTTTCCTATTATCGCGGACATGCCAGTAAATAACTTCTCAACCAAGACTGTCATATAAAACCTAATTAACCTATTGTCTTGAGAACGGAAACTTCCCCGCAACCAAGAGTGCGACACTATATTCCTATCAGTCTGTACCTTATTCTAAAAAAGAGAATTTTGTACCCAATAAAGAAACTTGATTTCTATTTCCCCCTATGTATAAAACTTAAAAATCGCGGCTTTTTTGTTGTTGTCGTAATAACATTTACCGTATGATTTTGCTTGCCCAGTTCAGCCTTATGCGCCAATGCATCATCATATGCGTCTGATTTAAGGCTCCTCTTGTCGCCACTAAAATCACAATCATCGCAAACGGCCTGATAATATATTGAGTCACCCATAACTATTTATATTTAAATTGTAAAGGAAAGGTAAATCTGAGGCCGATACTGTTGCGTTCAAACAATTTATAATCTGTGTCCGTAGCTTTAAATACGTCCAGGAATTTATAGTACAACTCAATATTAACAATAGAGCCATCGTTCTTTTTACTATCTTTCAAGCCCATTAAAAAACCTATAGAGGCATTACCTATAGGCTTCTCATTACTTTTAACCAACCACTCCGGTGCCAGGTGAAATGCCCCTCTGTTAAAGAAAAACCAGTACACATCACCATAGAACTTTAACTGTTTCAGGTCCCGCTGATACGTACCTTGATAAGCATTATATTGTTTTGTAGTGCTTCTCTCATCAACAGTACTGCCATAATCTCTTTTCTCTGTAATGGTTTTCTTCTTCAGCTGGTCGAAATTATCCGTATAATCAAATGCAATTCCTGCATCATAAAAATATGAACGACTGTTGTTTGCCCATTTATAATAGGAATATTGGAGTCTTACTTCATGGCTTACAAAAGAAGTATCTGTTACCTGTAAATCATATGCCGCAGTTGGATTAAAACACTTAAACGCATTGTTGTTCACTTTATAGCCAACAGAAAACCAGCCAAAAGCGAACCCTATTATTTTTGATGAAAATGAAAGTCCGTTCAATTTTGCCAGTGTAATATTTTCAAGGCTCAATGTCTGCTGACCAAGTGAGGGGTAATCTGTAATTGCGCTATTTATGGAATCCGCTAATAGCTGTGTTTTAGCCAGATCTGTCTGCAACGATAATACTTTATCAGGATCAGTCTCAGTTTTAAGCCGGTCATTTAACTGGCTAATTTTCTGGGTTAATGTATCTTTTTTGTGCTGTAAGTTCAGTAAATCAGCATTCCTTTTCGGAACCAGCTCTATCTTTTTCAGATGATAGTCATATGCTATTTTGTTAATGCTGCCGTTGTAAGCATCAGCCGAATCTGTATTAAATTGAAGCTGCTGCTGGTCTAAAGAAAGAAAGTTATACTGAAGATCAATAGCGACCTGGGTGTTTAGTTTTGAGTTATCAAAAATGGCGAAGAAACCGTCCGTTGTACCACCATTAGCTTTGACGGTAAATATTGAACCATTCTTTGCGATAAGATTGCCAGCGAGTGAAACAGAGGCATCCGCAAGATCTACGGACGCAAAATTACCCAAGCTATTTTTCGTACTCCCCGTAATTAGTGCACTAAACTGTTCATTAATGAGTCTTTTGAATGAGTTTTCGTCATTTAACTTTTTATGGCCATCATTGTCAACCTTAAAAGCATCAAAATTTATGGAACCCTGCCCATAAAGCGAGACCTGTAGGGTAAAAAACAATACGATAAGACCATATCGCTTTAAAAGTTGTGGGTCAGTCTTCATGGGGGTAAGTTGTTATAGCGTGAAATTAACAGAGATGCATTAATTTACCTATACCAACTAGTTTGTATTTTTCCAAGGAATACTTGCCAGATCATTCAATGTAAGCCTGCAAATTCTACAGGTATTAACCCTTCCGCCTATAACACAACTGCACCAACCCAGTTTCAAACACCTTCGCATCCACAAATTCAAGCACCTGCTCAGGCCTTCCATCCTTAAAAAGCCTTGTCCCATTACCTAATAAAACCGGGATAACCGATATAATAAACTCGTCTACCAACCCACTCTTCAATAACTCATTGATCACCTCTGCCCCACCGTCACAATAAATATTCCTACCACCCTCCGATCTTAACCGGTCAACCAATTCAACCAAACTCCCGCTATAGAAAATCGTTCTACCCACCTGTGGCCTTTCAGTTCTTGTTATTACATACACATCTCTTTGTCCATTGTCATAATGAGAGGGACCAATCTCTTTAACGACATAATCATAAGTTTTCCTGCCGATGATCAACGTATCAATCGTATCTGTAAATTTCGCATAACCATAATCTTCACCTTCCTTTTCAACGAGTTTTAAGAAGCTAAGGTCGTCATTAGGCTTTGCAATGTAGCCGTCTAAACTTGTCGCAATGAAAAGTGAAATCTTTCGCATCTGTTTTGAATTTTAATGTTTTTGCAAAATTACTTCCTGCCAACCAATCATACTTTGTAAAAATGCGACAAATTAAAGCAATGATGGGGAAAGTCCTGTATGTCGCTTGATTTCATTGGTAAGATGCGCATGATCATAATAGCCGCATTCAAAAGCAATATCTAGTAAACTCCGGTCTTTATCTGAATTTTTAATAATGGTCAAAGCATGCTGAAAGCGAATGATATTAACATATTCCTTCGGAGATAATCCAATGTACTTTTTAAAATACCGTTCTAATTGTCTTACCGTTGTGAAATTTCTCTTAGATAGTTCATAAATACTAATTTGTCCGTTTGTTGTACGAATATCATTGATAACGGATTCCAGCAGATTGGATTTGTTTTGGATTCTATCAGAAAAAAACTGATTCAGGTATTTGTATGGATTGTCAAGTATTTTATCAATGCTAAATGAATTGATTTTCTCAAACTCAACAGTATCGTTAATCAACTCATTTTGCGAAGCGTAATTATAAAATTTATCAAATGTTGCGGGCTTGAAGCACACACCTAATAGATGCGTTCCATTGTCAATAAAACTATCTTTGAATGTAGTCATCGCACCAACAACATAAGTTTTCCCAAACGCCATATTAACAGCACCATTGTCTGTTAAACAGGTACTACCTACATTTATGACCAGCCCGGCACAGCCATCTGGAAAAATTCGCTCCCATTGTCTATCAGGTTCGTTACCTTTTAACTCCCAGTAAGAATGAATAAAAGAGGCTAATCCTTTACAAGGTTTTATTTCTTTATACTCCATTTGTGCAAGGTGTCTTTTTTATAATAACCACTCAAAAATAACGATTCTATATTAGCAGGCATCTATGCGAAACTTTCATAAATACAGGAAAAATCCCCACTTATACAAATGGTACTTCTAGTTAAATTTGAAATTCATGGTATAGCTACACATATTCTTTGAATATTCAAACCGGTATGAGCATCTGCCGGCACAAGGCTCGGGGAGAATGATATCACTCTCAATTTGTTGATATCTTAATAACCTATTCAAATGGCTATAGGAAGAACAGCAAAAACAGGAGAAATTCGTCGCAGCCCCCTTAACAAAAAAAGGGCATCGACTCCCGTCGATGCCCTCCATTATTTTTACCTCGCAAATCGCCGGTCTTCTAAAACTGAATACCCGTTATCACCTTGGCCAATATCTCCGCAATAATAGCCCCTCCTTTATCCGAAGGATGTATCCCATCATACGTCACATCTATCGCATTCTCAGGATAAGGATATTTATCCCCTACATAAAAAGGTATCTTAGTATACTCAGGATAAGTATATTCCTTATACTCCCGCGTCTGAGGATCCCTGAGTAATTTAAATTTAACCGCATTTTCTATACTCAATCTGGGCTCAGTATAAAGATCCACCACTTCCAGGTTGTCCGCCTTACCGATCGCTTTTACCGCATTCACAAAAGACAACAGGCTCTGCCCCTCCTGGTCTTTATAGGATCCCCAGCTATTGAAATTATGATTGAGCAGGTAAACAAAATCGCCACGCTGCATGGGCGTCAGCAATATGATATGTGCTTTCGGGTTAAGACTGCGTAATTTATCGATGATCACCCTGAATGCACCATTTAAAGTAGCAATCCCGGTGTTGTTCTTATAGTCATCCAATGTACCCGGTTTTACGCCAAGCCACCAGTCATTAGTACCCAGGAATATGGTGTAAATATCCGAAGACGTCAGTCCCAGGTCATCTATTTTATATGCAATCTCAACACTCGTCAGGTAATTCTGACCCTTATTAATATACGTCAGACCCGGTACCTGATCCGCAGTTCTTGTTATCCACCCCTTTCCTACACGATTTTGACTCTCTTCAAGGTGGTCATTTAAGTACGTAAACGAATCGCCAATGGCGGTCCAGGTGATGGTTTTCTGTGGTATAAAGGAGCTCATCGACACTGTCAAAAGTAACAACAGTGGTAACAATATACGAACCTGCATAAAATAGTTTTAAATAGCATATACGTATTATATAAAACTTTGGTTGTATGTTTTATGTAAATTATACTATTTCTTTTATCACTTATTGCCCCAAAAGATAAACACGCTCAAAATGCAGGAATCACTCCACCACCACCGGGTGAAGTCACACAACAACTGGTCTACAACTCGAACACCTGAAATCTATACTCTTCCATTTCCCGGATGTTATAAGACGATATGCAAGCCGCTTACTCCGGAAGCCTTCATTAACTGCAATACCCTCTCAAACCAACTATCATAAACATAAAAAAGCATCGACAGTTTGTCGATGCCCTTTCTTTATGATTACCGTTTATAAGCAAAACCTCCGTTAAAACTGAATCGTCTTTATCACTTTGGCCAACATCTCCGCTATCACCGCACAACCTTTATCTGAAGGATGAATACCATCATACGTCATATCGATCGCCCTTGTAGGATAAGGATACTCGTCTGCCTCATTATATGGAATATCTACATAATCGGGATAAGTATATTCTTTATACTCGTATGTCTGGGGATCCCGCAGGTATTTAAATTTTACCGCCTGCCTGATACCTAACCTGCGCTCCTTATACAGATCCACTACCTCAAACTGCTCTGCTTTTGCTATCGCCTTCACCGCATCTGCAAAAGATTCAAGGCTTTGACCATTCTTATCCCTGTAAGACCCATAACCATTGATCCTCGTATTAAGCAGATAAACGAAATCACCCCGCTGCATAGGTGTGATCAATATGATATGCGCCTTAGGGTTCAGGCTTTTTAATTTATTAATAATCACCCGGTAAGCCCCATACATTGTACCAGCACCTGTATTATTGACATAATCGTCCATCGTTCCCAGTTTCACACCTACCCACCAATCATTGGCACCCAGGAATATGGTATAAATATCCGATGACTCCAGGTCGAATTTTTCTATCTTTTCAGCAATTTCTTTCGCTGTCCAATAATTGTGGCCCTGGTTCGTATAAGTCAGACCCGGTACCAGTTCAGTTGTTCTGGTGATCCAGCCTTTTTTTACCCGGTACTCGCTTTCATTAAGGTGATCGTTCAAATATGTAAATGAATCGCCAATAGCGGTCCAGGTAATCTCTCCAGGCGGCATAAATGAGCTGAATACCACTGTCAATAAGAGTAACAGTGGAAATAGTTTGTACGCTTTCATCGTAATTTTTGTGCTATATACGTAACAAAGCGACTTATGGTTGTTAAATATTTATAATAATAAAATAAATTAATATAGAACAACCACCACATTCTCTCCTTTTTTCAACAATTCTGGATGAGGATCTCGTCAAGACTGCCGCCTATTCCGCCATTACCCAAAACAACCTCATCTTCACTCAAAACAATCAACAATTTGCAATACTGTTATTTGGATTTACTTTTGGAGCAGGACGAGGGCCTTAAATAATTACCATAGCATCTGACTCAATCCTAAACTATAAAAAACATGAAATATATCATCCCGGTTTTCATTCTATTCACCCTCTGCCAGTGCCGCACCTACCATACAGCCATCACCCGACACCAACAACCCGATACCCTGATCAGGCTCTATACCTTTGGGATGCCCCACTTTCCCACTTACCCGGAAGAATCAAACCTGTGCACAAAATGGGGATTTTACAGGGAAGAAATGGGTTGTGTCGTCACACAACAGGAAATGGATAGCCTGCAGGCATGTAATAAGATTGCTGAAAGGCCACTGGTCGCCAAATACGGAAAAAACTGGAAAGAGAAATTTAACCGTGAACTGAGAACAGTAACCGCCTCTCCGGAAAGCGCGATCAGACTGATAGCTATCAATGCTCATGTCGCCGCTAAAAGATTCGAATTGGAAGACAAAGGTGATTCCATCTTTTATCACTTCAATTCAACAAAACAACGTGGTGTCTATAATGTAGATGTTGTTGGCTATGAAAACAAAAAATGGGTCTCCTTCTTCAATTGCACGGTAAACTGTATTGAAGAAAAGGTCAAACTAAAAAGAAAAACAATCAAAGCGGATCCCTCCTACCTCACCGGCAATCTTTATTTTAATGAAGCCCGGTATTCATTGATACCGAGATAACACTCCTACATAAACCTACAAAACAAACACCCGGTAATAGACACTACCGGGCTTACAAAATGGTTGGTCAATGATTTCACTTCAACTCCAGCATTTCCAATATTCCTTCATTCTCTATTATTGCCATTCCCTGCCTATCATTCGTCACTCCCGGGGTAAGCCTGTAAGTATATTCAGGCACCGCACCGTTCATGATGGTAGGCAGGTACAAAAAGGTTGCCGGCGTATTACTCTCCACCAATGCATCTGCCACTTCTAATATATGGGTGGAGATCATAAAGAAACTATTCTCATATTCACCAAATGCCTTTGTTACTTCCAGCGTGGCATCATATGCATCCTTTACATTTGTTCCTTTAAAAAGCTCATCAAAGATCACCACCAGGTGATGTCCTTTGCTCACGTCTTCTGCCACCTTCTTCACCCTGAGTACCTCCGCATAAAAATGACTGTATCCCTGTGCCAGATTATCAGGTAAATTGATGGAAGTATATAATCCCTCCATCACCGAAAATTCCAGCTCCCTGGCCGCTACAGGAAAACCCAGGTGTGCCAGGTAAACCGCTATACCAAAGGACTTCATCAATGTAGATTTACCTGCCATGTTTGCTCCGGTGAGGAAGAGCAAATGCTGCCGGGAATCAACAGCAATAGGATTAGCCGTCGCATTGCTCAGCGCCGGATGACTGATACCGGAACTTTTAAATGCATGTGCCTCCGCCGGTAATGCCCGGGCAAAAAAGAATCCCCTGTCACGTGCTACGCCCGCTACTGCCATCATCACGTCCCAGTAGTACAATAACGATATGAGATTTTCTATCTCATGCCTGAATACATGGTGCATCAGATAGTGACAGCGCGCAGGCAGTTTTGATGGCAACACATCCTGCAGCCATTTTAAACGATCCTGCTGCAATAATTGCTGCACCTCCTGCAGCTGCTCAGGCTGCGGATAACCTGAAAGCAAAGGCAAAAAAGACTTAACGGCATTCAGACACGATATAGTGGCACGAAGCCCCTGGTCTGCCTTATCATACCTGTCGTCATGCACCAGGCTCTTAAGCAGCTTATTTTTCACCATTCCCGCTATCGCAAGTGGCAACGAAGATGCTCCCGGAAGGGCCATATATTGCAGCATCTCTTCTATACCTTCGAAACTGAATCGCAACTGTTTCTCCGCGAAATATTGAAACATACCACTTCGGCTGTTTATGGCAGCCGGATCTGTCAATGGCTCCTTAAAGTACTTTTCCAGCAGGCGCTCTCCTCCTGCTGTCTTTACCCTGTTGAAAATGCTGAATATCGAATTAGGTTTAAATTTCCCTAACAGGTTTAAGTCTTCCAGCGTGTGATTGTCTATTATGAATTTCATCCTATTTCTTTTTACCGTTGCGCAGTAAATCCAGTATGCCCTCGTTTCGTATGATCACCATTCCATGACGATCTTCGCTGATACCGGGCGATGCCTTATAACTATATACAGGTTTATTATCCCGCATTGTCGTCGGCATAAACAAAAATTGTATGGAAGGACACTTCTTCTGCAGCACCTCTCCTGCCTCCATAATATGCGTACTGATGATGAAAAGGCTACGCTGCTTCGCTGCAAATCCTCCTACTATGGCTATTGTCGCATCGCAGGCATCTTTTACATTTGTTCCCCTGAACAGTTCATCAAAAACGACCAGCAACCGTTGCTGCTGTTGCAATGCCCGTGCTATCTTTTTTACCCGCAATACCTCTGCATAAAAATGGCTGGCGCCCATACCCAGGTTATCCGGCAGGTTAATGGTGGTATAAATTCCGTCCAGCACGCTGAATTGCATGGCTGCTGCTGCCACCGGAAATCCCATATGCGCCATGTATACCGCAATACAAACCGACTTCATGAATGTAGACTTACCCGCCATATTCGCTCCCGTCAGGAATACAAGATTACTGTCTGCCTTCATATCCAGCTGGTTGGGAACCGCGTTTTTCAACTGTGGATGATACACGCCTTCTAGTAAAAGTGTTGCCTCCTCACCCGGTAAAGCAGTTGCAAAACAAAGATTTCTTTCTCTCGCTACTATCCCGACAGCAATGTATACATCCAGCAGGTAAAGATGTCGTAACAGCTGCAACATGGCCTCCCGGTGGTGAAAACGCAGCAACTCATCACAGGCTGATATACCCGGCTGCCCCGTTGCAAAAACGGGAGTAAGGTCAGGATGTGACAGGATTGCCAGGATAGCCGCCTCTTCACCGTATGTATCGCCCGGTTGTTCGACAAACCTTTTCACTTCCTTCAGCAACTTTACCAGGGATTCCAGTCCCTGGTAAAGTTGTTGCGCTTCCACGTCATTGCCCACCAGCCTTCCGATGCGGTCGCTGACTGAATTGGTCCGGTCTGCTAACAGTGAGCGTTTATCTGTATTAGCCAGATAAGCTTCTACCGGATCGAATAACGCTACACTAAATGGAAAACGTTCGCCTTTCGATGAAAAATACCGGATCATACAGCTTCGCCGGTTAATAGCTCTTTCATCTGACAGTGGATACAGGAACATCTCTTCCAGCATAGCTGCTCCCCCACGGGTAACACAGCGCTGGAATAAATTCGATATGGCATCGCTCCCCTGTCTTCCCAGTATCTTCAGATCGTCACGGGTTTGTTTGTCCGTATTAAATACCATCTTATTTTCTTTTACGCCGGATCAGTAGAATAGCCGCAAATGCAAATATCAGCGCAGGTAATATCCAGATCAATACGATACGTAACATCTCGAGCTGGTCGGAATTAATAGTCACCCTTTTGTCTTTAGCATCCGGTCTCGATGTATCGATCGGGAACTCATTATTACTGAGCCAACTGAAGATAGATGTACTAAACAGGAAGTTAGACCTGCCCGGAGATAACAGTTCCTTGTTATCAAGAAAATCTGCATCTCCTGCCACGACGATCCGCTGTTCTTTTCCATTTACTTTTCTGGCCATGCTCACGACCGTCACTATCGGCCCTTTCTGATCGCCATCTTCAGGTGAGAAATGCACCGTACCTGCCGCCGCCCTGTCAGCACCAGGCCGCGAAGAGGGCTCTCCAGGCTTATTTCCTGCAGATGATCTTGCATGGGACGATCCGTTTCCTTCCTCTACCACCGCTACTACATCACCTCCCATTGATACCGGTCCTGCGGCTCCATTGATGAGCATCTCAGGATCTACCGGCTTTACCCTTTTCCAGGATTTCCTGGCATCGGACAATTGCAACGGATGGACAGTAAAACCACTGGCCTGCTCATAGTTAACAGCAGTAGCACCTTGCATACGCAGCAACATACTGTCTGCTATCATCTTTTCCATTGGTTTGTACAGATCTACGGAAAACGGAGTTGCTGTACATAGTATCTTTTCCGGTGAATCATCCGGATCCTCCTGCAATACTGTTCCTTCCAGCCGGATACCTATCTGGGCCAGCAGCGGATTCAGTAACTGTTGCCGGCCCGGCTCCCCGGCAATAAACATATTCCCACCATTGCTGATGTACTGCTGAATTTTTGAAACAGCCGCAGGCGTTAGTTCAATCCTGGGATCTGCCAGTACCAGCGCAGCAAAACTGGCAGGAATTTCGTCTTTTTCAAGTGAGATGGTCTGTACATCAAAGCCCTGGTTGACCAATGAGTTCCTGAAGGAATTGAGATTCGCCAGCCCCTTATAGTCACGATCTCCCATCTTATCTATGTCCCTTTCCAGGTCGCCTGTCAGAAATCCAATCACCGGCACCTTTGCATCCTGTAATCTTTTTAATGCAGCTGCTACCTCCGTTTCACCCGGCCATACCATCTGATCGTTAAAAACCCGCAGGAATGTCTTTTTACCTTTCCACTGCAGCTGCATAACATACCGGTTACTTTCCGGCCGCAGATCAATGATTTTATGGATCTGTTCCGGCGTCATGTAATAACTGAGCTTCATATCATTCATCTTTGCCGATTGTTCTGCCAGCTCCTTCAACGTCTGCCCTTCCCTACCGTTAAATATGACTGAATTGCCATAGGCAGAGTCGTAATAAGCGACAGTCTTCAGATGGATGTTCGTCTTAAAACGGCGATATAACTCCCAGTGCGCTTCATTATCATTATAATACTCAGGGTTGCCCATGAATCCGTTTTGATCCAGCAGGTTGGCATAGGCCGTTACTTCCAGCGGAGCATCTCCCAGGTCCGCCAGTATCTTTTGCACACGGGGAGTAATGGTACGATTCTTATTGAAGGTTACATCAAAATAACCAGTCAGCGCAGGAATAGAAGCAATGTACCCGATCATCAATCCGGAAGCAATCACGGCTGCATACCTGATAGTCTTCACCATCGGGGTTTTAGATTCTGTACCGGCTTTCAGTTTGTAAATGGTGAGACCAAGAAATATATACACTATTACCAGAAAATACGCCAGGTCTTTTGTTGTGATCAACCCTGACAGCATTTTCATAGTACGTCCGTTGATAGAGAGGAAGTAGGTCAGTTCCCTCACAAAAGCAACACGTTGCCACAGTAAACCAATATAACTTAATATGCCAATCATTACAAAGGTACAGATCGCAGCGACTACCTGGTAAGTGGTAAGGCTGCTCATAAAAATACCGATGGCTGCATATGCACATAACAGCAGGAAGAAGCCCAGTAATGAAGACAGCAACATCGGTGTTTCTGCATGGACAATATTGAATACCCCACAGACTACAAATATGCCTATCACCGCCACCAGCAGCAGACTATATACAACCATCGCCAGGTACTTGCCTAATACGATCTCGTAAATGCTGACAGGTGAAGAATACAATAATTTAATGGTACCGCTGCCGACCTCCCTGCTGATCAGGCTCATTGTCAGCAATGGAATGTACAGGAACAGGTTCTGCATAACTGAGCCGAACAATCCACTTCTACCTAAAAACACGCGGGAGGTCAATGTATCCAGGAAGCGCGTTCCAAAATCGCCCATATCCTGCAAACGGACGAAACCGGACATGGCATTGAAATACGTGACACCACATTGAATGAGAAATACAATTAAAAGGAACCAGGCGATAGGTGAGAAAAATAACAGCTTTAATTCTGTTTTCGCTACCCGTATGATTGTTTTCATTCTGATTAATTATTCGCTTTATTTGAAGACAACTGTTTAAATATTTCGTCCAGTGCTGTTTTGTCCAGACTGATCTCTCTCAGGCGCCAGCCTTGCTGTACACTGGTAGCTACTACCTGTTCCGCAATCTCCTGGTCACCGCTGAAATAAAGGCGTACCTGTCTTTCCGTCAGGAAGTCAACTTTCGTGATGCCGGGGATCCTTTCCAGTTCTGCAGCAGCAGGTGGATTTTCCAGGTGCAGCAGCAAACTATGAGGCTCTACATAATTGTTAAATGCATCTATTGTATCTGCAAATACAATCCTTCCACTTTCTATCATCACAATATCCCTGCACAATACCTGGACCTCCGATAATATGTGAGAAGAAAAGATCACAGCCCTCTCTGCAGCAATATCTTTGATCAGGGCCCTTACCTCTGTGATCTGGTTAGGATCAAGCCCGTTGGTGGGTTCGTCAAGTACTACGAGCCGGGGTTTATGCACAATTGCCTGGGCAATACCTACGCGCTGGCGGTACCCGCCAGACAGATTACCGATCAGCCGCTTACTGTAATGTGATATGCCACAGCGTTCCTTCGCTTCGTCTATCGCCTGTTTCATTTTTTCTTTCGGTAACAGGCGGAGACCTGCGCAATAATGCAGGTATTCATCCACGGTAAGATCCATGTACAATGGGGGGTGCTGTGGCAGGAACCCTATTGCTTTTTTAGCCTCCCGGGGCTGCTCCCGCATATTGATGCCGTCAATAATGACTTCGCCTTCCGTTTGATTCAGTGCTCCGCAAAGAATATTCATTGTCGTGCTTTTACCCGCACCATTAGACCCAAGCAGGCCAACGATACCAACGCTGGGTATTTCCATGTTAATATCCCGGATAGCCCAGGCGGTTGTATACCGGTGTGACAAATGTTCGATCCTGACAATCGTATGTTGCATTGTCTGTTTTATTGATTGTTATAAATGATTATCTTCTTTCCCTGTAGGCGATGCTCGTGATCTTCCCGAATCCGCTCCATCGCGCGGTTCTCACAAGCTGTCCGTTTACCGGCGGCACTGTATATTGTTCCAGTGTACCATTTGCGGACGATGCATTGTATGATCCTACTGTCAGCAGATTGGCCCAGTTACTATAGTTATTGTTGAACGTGCGGGAAAAGAAATTCTGAAAAGCCAGGTAGGTTATTTCTTCATTTCCTTTGTCCAGCATGAGCTTACTGGTCTTCAATGAAAGGTCGTACTCGTAGACCTTTCCACCGGTACTGTAAAAAAGGTATCCACGATCAGGACTCATGGCAAAATGAGTGGCCTGGTCGAAATCTGTTGCGGTGATCTCCTCGTTATAGGTGGGCGTTGCCCCCAGGAAGAAACGAATGATAGAATACTGCCCGGACGAAGGATCTTTCAGGATAGCATGGATCACGCTGGTATACGACATTTCCATATACACCAGGTCCTTACCGGTTGGATAGTTCAATGCCGCCGGCATGTCGTACACACTGGTAGCAGAGAATGATGCCGTGCGTGTAAATGTGCGCTTATCCATATTAAATATCATACAAAAATTAGGATCTGCTGCGATGTAGGGAGATGCTTTAAATGTCGTCGCGGCCCCTTCATAGGCATTTATAGGTGCATACGGAAATACCGGGGATCCGTTCTGACGGATAAATACACTGTTATCTGCCACCATGTAAATAGTAGGAATGATGCCAAAACGTAACGTTCCAAAAAATCCTGTCGCTTTAAAACCTGCCGGCACATCTCCGATCATTTCATAACTGATGTTCTGGGTTTCTTTATAATCAAAAGTTTCAGAATTGAGATTATTCGTCCCGGATGCGGTAGACAGGTATATCTTGTAGGAGTTGATATCTGCGGCTACGTTAACACTGGTCTGCATACAAAAGATGTTGACAGGTTTTCCCTGTGGCGGCAGCGAAGAACCCATCTTTGCCAATACATCTGTAATCTGGGTAAACTGCTGTGTGTTGTTTTGATAGCTCAGCATATCCAGCCTCGACTGACCATTTACGTCATTCAGCACCAGGTAGCCCTCATACACTGCTGTACTTACCTGTAAATTCGTCCTGAAATGATACAGCACTCCAGATGCCTTATCAGTTACTTTTAAACGGAGTGAATAGTCCCCTGGCAGCTTGTCTATCTTATATTGCAGGTTCTTTTCCGTGCCAATCACCGTAGTGACCAAAGTAGGATCCTGTATTGACCATTCGTAAGCATACACAGCGCTGCCACTCATGTCAAGCGATCCCGTAATTACCGGCTGGATACGCAGTGTATCTCCAAAGTAAGCCACATATCCCTGTACAGTATCAAATGCACTGACAGATACTTCGTTGATCGGATGCAGATCGTAATTACCTTTGTCTTTATAACACCCCATAGCAAAGCAGCAGCCGATGATTGCTATCAGGTATATCAGTTTCTTTTGCATGTAGTACTTTTAATTTATTGATAATCGTCGCCCATTCTCATCGGTGTAATACCGTCTGCCTCGTAGATGACATTCCCGCTCAATGCCTGCTGTCGCAGGTAACGCCCCATAGCTGTTGCATAATAAGTAGCCGCTGCTACCTGTGCGCTATTCATACTGGACGTTGCCCAGAAGTCAAGCGGCAATCCGACGACCTCATTCATCAGTCGCATTTTCTTTTCGCTGAAAGTGCCGAAGTAAGAAGCAAAGTATATATCCCAATCCGGACCGGCAGTAAGTACATCTGACAATGAGATATGCAGATGGAGCACATCAATGGTATCTATCGAATGTGCCAGTATAAATGGCAGGTTCGTCGCAAAATTTTCATTGGGCATCAGGTGCAATGTCATTTCCACTTTTCCTTTACGGAGATCAGCAGTTCTCTTAAAACGCATATACAGCGTGTCTTTTACACGGCCCGCATGGATCACTAAAGCAGGCCATTCATAATGCGTTCCCTCTACTGCTGAAGCATGAGGGTCTACAATCACCTTATACACCCTGTCGGAATTAACAGGCTCGCCGGTCACTGCAACAGGAATAGGGAATAGTGTATCCTTCACATTGTCCGGAGAGTAAGCAAAGGTGTAATCCAGGGTATCGTCAATAAACCCCTGCTGATTTGCGGCAGAATCCACGCCCACCTTATACTGGAAATAAATATTGTCACCGGCATTATAAGTCATCAGTTTATCCTTCCTGCAGGCAAACAGTAATACCGGTAACGATACGATGAATAATTTATAAAAAGCTATTCGCATGTTACTTCATTTTGATGTTTATCGGGGAGTGGTTTCTGAAAGCGGTAATGGCACTACATAAGAAGGCACTACTGAATAATATGGGCTTTCTCCGCTAGGCAGGAAGCTGGTGTTTGTTCGCTTGTAATAGAAGAACAGCTGACCCTCTCCCCAGAATTCTTTCATATACTCTTTCGCGGTTTCCACCGTGATATCTGCATCGCCCGTGAGGTCAACAAGATTCCGGTTATAGCGCACTGTATTCAGGTATTGCAACGCCTGTGCAGGAGAAGTTTCTGTTTCAGCCAGAATATAATACAGCTCTGTTTTGCGCAGCACTGGCTGCAGGAAACGGAATGGCCGGGAAATATCCGGTACATCAGCAAATTTGAAAAAGGTCTTCTTGGTGATAATAGTAGCCCTCCATGTATTCTCATTATAACGGTAATCGTTGGCAATGCCTTCATACACTTCCTGCAATCTGTCAGGGTCAGCTGTCAGTACATGATCATTTCCAAGGTCCGGACTAAAGAACGTGAAGTAAGCATTATACATCCTGGGATTATATACACTAAAGAGGATCTCATTTGAGAAGATACGGTCAGGATTATCCTGCAGCGGCTGTATGGCCTGCGGATCTGTCCAGGGAAACCACTTCTCTCCCTGCGTGAGTACTTCCAGCGCCTGTTTATGCGCCTGGTCTTTTTGCCCCGCCCACAGGTAGGCGCGCGCCATTAATCCCTTCACTGCATAGTAGTTCAATCGCTGATTGCGGTAACCATAATAGAAATCATTCACGCTGACAACACCACCTGTGATCACAGGATCTGCAGACAGCATTGCTGCTGCTGTATTCAGATCTGACAATACCCTTTCCATTACTTTGCTGGCACTCAGTAAAGGTTGAGCATTGCCATCCGTACCGGAATAATAAGGAATCGCCTGCGCCTCCGGGTTCAATGCATACACCGGTCCGAATAACCGAAGCAGGTCGAAGTGGAGCATAGCCCTGATTGCAATGGCCTCTCCTATCAACTGTTGCCCTTCTTTATCACTTACTACATGCCTGTTCACAGCATCACCGGCATTCTTTATAAATACATTGGCGGCCAGTATGGTGCCATATGCTTTTTTCCACAGTGCATCAAAGGCTGCCTGTACATTGGGATCCGAATACTGGTAATTTTCAAATTGCCCCACGAACCAGCTATCTGACTCCGTACCGGTGGGCGGCTGGTAACGCTGCCCCAGCATCTCAATGATAGTAGTCGTCATAAACTGGCCGTATAGCGTACTATCTGCCAGGCTGATATAAAGACCATTCAACGCCTGTTGCATGGCAGAAGAATTGCTGAATACCTGGTCGGCGGTGTAAGCACCTTTAGGTTGAACATCCAGGTAGTTTTTACAACTGCTGATCGCTGTAAATAAAAAACAGCATAATAAGAGTCTATATTTCTGTAACATACTATTCATTTTTATCAGAAGGATGCATTCACACTAAATGATACGGTACGGGCATAGGGATAATCAATGCCCCTTTCGCTGAGGATACTCTCAATACGGAAAATATCGTTCATGTAAAGACTCAGGTTCAGCGATTGCATCCGTAGCTTTTTAATCCAGCCCTGTGTGATACGATAGGCCAGGCTGAAAGATTCCCCGGTGAAATGAGTGTCTTTCTGAATAAAGCGGGAGGACATGACACCATTCGAGAAGCTATTGATACCAATGAATGGCATGATATCACCGGGTTGCTGCCAACGGTCATACAAAGCACGTTTGTCAAGGTTCTGGTTAGTACCCAATGCGGAAAAGTTCTCGACCTTATTAAACAGCGCACCATTGAAAACATAGCCACCTATTTCATACCGTATGACCGCATTGAAGGTGAAGTCTTTCCAGGCAAAGCTGGTATTGATATTACCTTCCGCCACAGGCCGGGTATTACCTACTTTTACGATATCAGCAGGATCATAATCAAAAGTCAGCGTACCATTCTTCTTCTCATATACTTCCTGACCGGTGGCCGGATCCACTCCGCGTGATTTTACAGCCCACATATCGTCGGGACTATAACCGTCGTAGTACCTGCTCAATCCCTTCGCTGCCAGTTCTGCTTTATTCAATTCTGCCAGCCTGTTATTGAAACCACCATATGTACTTACATTCCTGTTACCCATTACCCCTACAGTCCAGATAATGCGGTCCTTCATATTGTACACCGGAGAAACCCGTACATTCACACTATAACCTTTGGTAGTAAGGTGTCCCAGGTTGATCACATAGTTTTCATTTACACCTGCTGATGATGGCAATGTACCAACAGCTCCTACTGCCAGTGGATCCGTTCTTTTATTATAATATTCCAGCGAGCCACTTACCCGGTTATTCCACATGGCAAAGTCAACACCATAACTGGCCTGCAGTGTTTTTTGCCAATCCAGTCCCGGGTTGCCCAATGATGCCAGGTTAAGCCCCTGTCCAAAATTGTTTACATTCCCCGCATTATAACTGTACAGGGATATGGAACTAAAGCTGCCCAGGTTCTGGTTGCCGGTATAGCCAATATTCCCTCTCAGCTTTAAAAGACTGATCCATTCTATATCCCGTATAAAGGATTCGTGATGAAGGTTCCAGCCCATGCCCGCTGACAAAAATGGTTTGAACTGACGGTCACTGCCAAAGACGCTGCTACCATCCAATCTATACACACCATCGAACATGAAACGCTGATCATATACATAGTTCAGGCTTGAAAGAAAACCTACACTTCTGCTGGTAACAGTACTGGATTGTGGTGTGCTGTAAGGCAGGAAACCATAGGCAAATTCAGGACTGCCATCTGTTCCATAAGGAAAACCCACCGCCGTAAATCCAACACTGGATGCTGTCGCCTGCTGTACCTCCCCTCTTACCATTACAGTGAATGAATGTTGGTTGGTCACCTTCGAGTAGGTCAGCATCAGGTTACCGTTATACCGGCTGTTTTCCTGACGGGTATTGATATAATTTCCCTTTTGATTGGCCGGCAGTGTTACAAATGCGGAGTTATCGGGTGGAATAAATACAATGCCGTTACTATTGCCTTTTCCAAGTAACAATCCTCCCTGTAACCGTAAGTCAGGCGAAAGTGTCACAATTGCCTGCAGGTTGTTCTGAAAACTGAACTGCGAGGTTTCATTCCTGCTGTAAAGTGAAGCATCGTACAAGGGGTTGATCAATGTAGTATCGTATAAAGGATCCAGGTACCTGGGGATCGTACCATCCGCATTTTTCTTGCTGTAATAGGGAATTGCTTTTGCATATGTAGCAAAAGAACCATACGGTGATTCATGTGCATCATTTCCATTTACAGTGAACAGGTTTGATATATTCACATTACCCCTGCGATAAGTAAGGTTGAGATTTGCACTCCAGTTTTCACGATTAGAGCCTTTCATAGCACCTTCCTGCATGCCGTACACAAAACCTGCATTCATCATCAGGTCAGTATTACCGCCCGTGATCTGTACAGAATGACGGTTCGAAACGCCTGTTCTTACCGGTTCACTTAGCCAGTAGGTATTGATACCCCGCTGTACATTAGCCAGCCGCGCATTATAAATTTCTTCATTCCGCCACGCCTGTTCACCTTTACTACTGTATCTGCCTGACAACTTTTCGAACTGCAGTTTCTCCGATGCATTCATCAGGTTATAACTGCTCAGGTCCGGTATATCTGCAGAAAAATCGCCTGTATAGCTCAACTGCAATTTACCGGGTTTAGGACGCTTTGTTTCCACTACGACAACACCGTTTGCTGCCTTGGAACCATACAATGCTGTCGACGCCGCATCCTTTAAAATTGTAATGGTAGCCACCCGGTTCATATCCAGGTCATAGATGGCCTGCAGGGTGGTTTCAAAACCATCCAGGATAAATAAAGGCTGGTTAGGATCAGCATTAAACTGGTCGTTCAGGTTGATAGTACTGATACTGGTTCTGCCTCTTATTTCAAAGTTGGGGAGTTTATTCGGATTACTGCCTGCCAGGTTATTGGTCACTTTTACAAACGAAGGATCCAGGCTTTTCAGGCTTTCCAGTACATTCCTGTTGCCGGTTGTCTTTAGTTGCTGACCAGTGAACACAGTGGCAGACCCGGTAAAACTTTCCTGCTTACGCGAAGATATCCCTGTACTGATTTCCAGCGTGCTTAGCTGGCTGATCTTCTGCTTCATGCGCACGACCAGTTCCTGCATGCCAGGTGTCACAGGTAATACCTGTTCTTCATAGCCAATGCTGGTAAAGGTGACTAAGGTACCCGGCAAGACTTTCCTCAGCAATGCGAGGCCGTTCGCATCGGTGATCAGGATCTCCTGCCTTGATTTAATACTTACAGTCACATTAGGAACAGGCCTGTTTCGCTCATCAACCGCTCTTACGCTGACATCGAGAAAGTCCATGGCTGTTTCACTCCCATTAGGAACCGGCACGGCTACAACAATTCCATTCTTCGGCCGGATAACGACGACCGTTCCATCTCTTAATTCATAACTAAAAGGCTGGTTTTTAAAGATGGCTTTCAGCGCTTCGTCAAGTGATGCCTGTTTTAAATTGACCGTTACAGGTGCCGCACTCCGCAGCTGCTCCATGTTATAGATCATGTTCACCCCTGTCTGGGCAGCAATTTCATTGATCACCTCATGCAGAGGTTGCTTTTTTACAGAAAGCGTCACCTTCTGTGATAATGCTGCTACAGCAATCAGCATACACCCCAGGGTGATAAGTAAGGTAGAAAGTTTCATAAAAGCAATAATTTCTGGTGGCTACAGCAATAGCATTCCTTATCCTTTATAAGGATGGCATACTGTTTCATTGTTGATTTTGATTGATTTCTTTTTACATCATTGTAAGTCCCCTTTACATCATAGGCAATTGTTTACAAATACAAGCGGTTGGTTGATTTATGGAAGAACAATCACTTTTCTTCCTTCTATTTTAAAATGTCTGATTCCATTGCTTTCCAGCAGTTCTAAGACTTTTGGCAGCGGGCTGTTCCTGTTAATGACACCGCCATAACGCGTATCATTGTCCCCTGCCTGCATATCAATATCTATATCGTACCAGCGTGATATTTCACGGAGTACATCGATGAGCTTACGATCTTCAAAAATGAAAAGTCCGTTCTTCCATGACAATACCTGGCGCATATTAGCTTTCCTGGTTACCAGGTAAGTGGCCGCGCCAATGGCCTGCTGTCCCGGCACCAGTTGCGCTGATTTATTACCTGCAGCCATCGTGTGCGTTACCCGTACACTGCCTGTTACAAGGGTCGTTGTTACAGCCGGTTCATCTGCATATGCATGAATGTTAAAGGCTGTTCCTAACACATCCACAATCGTCTGATCTACCTGCACCTTAAAAGGTTGTGCAGCGCGGGGAGCCACTTCAAAATAGGCTTCTCCACTCAGTTTCACGATCCTCTCATGGTCATTGAAAGCTGTCGGATAAGTTAACGAAGAGGCTGAATTCATCCACACCACTGTACCATCAGGCAGCACTATTTTATACTGACCTCCGCGGGGCGTAGTCAATGTATTATATACGTTTGGTAAGTGATCATCATTGTGCTTAAGATAGGTCAACTGCCCGTTTGGCTGCTTCACTACCTGGCTGCCATTCTGTTCTGCTATCATTCCGCTATCTGCATCTTCCAGTATGATCTGCCGGCCATTGGAGAGTGTCAGCGTAGCCTTATCACTGGCCGGTTGAATGACGGCATAAACGGGAACAACAGGTTTTCTTTGCATATTGTAATAGAAAACCCCGGCAAGCAACAGCAATACGGCTGCCGTCATACCCATCCAGTAACGCCCCACCAGGCGTACAACAGGCGTTCTTTTCCTGATTTTCTCCCAACCCTCTGCCTGCATTTGCCGCACCAGCTCCTCATCTGTAAACATCGTGGTATCATACTCCAGGGCATGGTACCATGCTTCCAGCAATGCGCTTTCCTCCGGAGTAGCTTTGCCGGTACGGTATTTTTTTAATAGCTCAGATATATTCTTTGGTGTTGCATTCACGGTGTAGTATGCCTGTTTATATACAAGAACAGGTAACTAATCAGGTAGTACTATAAGTAGCTAAAAAAAAATGGAAAAAGCCGAAAGACCGTTGTCGTTCAGCTGGGTGCGGATTTTTCCAAGGGCCGTATGCAATTGATTTTTAACCGTTTGGGGAGATATACCCAGTAGTCCGGCTATTTCAGCAATAGACAGGTGCTGTTCACGGCTGAGGATATATATTTCTTTCATACGGGGGGGCATGGCAGAGATGGCAGCCGCTACACAGTTCTTTATTTCGCGGGTGCGAATATTGCTGAAAATGGCTTCCTCTGATTCTACAGGTTTAAATGGCTGCGCCAGGAGATAATTCAGGCGCACCGTCTTTTTTTCGAAATAGTTGAAAATTTTGTTCCTGAGTGCAACAAAGAGATATGCTCCCAGATCCTCTTCCTGCTGCAGCCGTTCCGGGTGATCCCAGAGAGAGATAAACAGATCCTGGACGAGGTCGCTGGCATCTGCTGCATGGCGGGTACGCTTGTAGGCAGCCTGAAACAGATCTTCCCAGTATTTATCGTACACTGCTTTGAAAGCGGCTTTTGATGCTTTATTATGATTGGTACTGTCCAAGCTTGACTGACAATTAGTTTTTGGTTGAGTTTATTAATTTTATCGATGGTGGTTTTGGTGGTAACACATGAATGCATGATGTATGGATACAAACTTATGGATTTATGGCCGGATTTGCAAGGATGCAGGGAGCACCGGTATGCAGGACACCGGTGATCACTCCCTGCTACTTTATTCATGGAAGATCATACCGGCGAATTGCCGCAATGACCGCCTCCAGGTTTGCCATTCATGTGAAGTACCTGGCGATTCATAATATACATGTTTAATACCTGCCTTGTCCAGCGCTTCATGAAAACCATTCACGCTCTTGTACATTCTTTCGGGTTCTGCTGTTCCTATGCTCAGGTATACCAACTTCACCTTCTCATTAAATGCAGCAGCATTTTCCCACACGCCATTGAACGCCTTCCTGATATCAATATCTGGCTGCAGGAAAGCTGCCCCGCTAAAGCCGCCGATATAAGAAAACAGATCGAGGTGCGTCATTGTCGTCTGGAATGTCTGAAAGCCGCCCATAGATAACCCGGCCATGGCCCGGTTTTTTCTATCAGTAAGTGTCCGAAACGATGAATCGATCATGGGAATCACCTCGTTGACCAATACATCCGGGAAAACGTTGCCGGACATGCCAGGAAGACCTGTTGGCTGACTGGCAACGGGCTGCCGGGGATCGGTCGCATACCCTCTCTCCATGACTACTATCATGGGCACTGCTTTTTTTGACGCTATCAGGTTATCCATGATGATATTCATCTTCCCCTGCCTTGGCCAACCCGTTTCATCTTCCCCACCCCCATGTTGCAGGTAAAGCACAGGATATTTTTTATCAATATCCCGGTCATAGCCAGGAGGTGTATATACAAGCGCACTTCTCCAGCTGCCGGTAATCGCAGAATAATAGGAAACTGACCGTACCTGTCCATGAGGGACCTTGTTGATCACATAATAATCCCCATCAGGATCAGGGATGTCTATTCCACTTGCCATACGTCCCATACCATAGTAAGTCTGCCCGGCAGGATCTACCACCGGTATGCCATCAATGATCAGCGAATAATAATGAAATCCTACAGGTATAGTGTCTGTAACAACGGTCCAATAGCCCCCTGTATCTTTTTTCATATCATACTTCCTGCCCAGGTCAATTTGTAAATGCGCGGCTTCCGGCGCCTTTATGCGAAACACCACGCGATTGTCTGGCATGATCTGCGGATATTTCTGACCAGGAATATTCGTGTTGGCAGGCGTGCCCGGTCCTGAATAGATATACTTTGAATAGAGAGAAGTATCTACAGGTTTGAACAGCAATTGGGAAAACATATACAAGCCGTTTTTCCATACTTTAAAATCATGAACCCCCGGCTCTATGTAATAAATATGTGGTACGTTATTCTTTACCAGGTACTCATGCGTACGGCGACTGAAACTGATCAGCCGGTCATCTGCCCCGCAGGATATCCATAGTAATTTGAGTTGTTTGGCGGCGCTTTGGGGATCAGGGACCAACTGCTCCGGCGCCTTCGTGTTAGGTGCAGAAGAAAAACCTCCCACCCATGCAAATTTATCCAGGTTACCCAGTCCGAAGTTCAACGACTGTCCACCTCCCATTGACAATCCTGCAATAGCCCTGCTTTCCCTGTTGGAGAGCACCGGGTATTTCTTTTCGATAAAGGGGATCAGGTCATTCAGCAGATCCTTCTCAAATCTCTCAAAAGCCTCAATTTTATCCTTTGCCATGATATCGCCGGTCGCCCTGTCATTCGCCATTGCCCTGCCGTTAGGCAACACCACTATCATCGGTGCAATCTTTCCCTGCGCGTACAGGTTATCCAGGATCACCTGCGGCTTTCCACCCGTCAACCATTCTTTCTCATCGCCACCAATGCCGTGCAGCAGGTATAATACAGGATATTTTTTCCCACGCGAAAAACCAGGGGGTGTATATACCAACGCTTTTCTGGTCACACCCACAGTTTTGGAGGGATAATGAATGGTATCAATGGTACCATGAGGAATACCTGCACGCAGCGAATCAAAGCCTGATGGTGCCTGCTGAACAATTTCCTGGGAATAGCCAGTCAATGCAAATACGCAAAGGAGGGCCGGCAATAAAAATGAATACTTCATATGTGGATTTTTACAACAATTGCATGGATGACTATGATACAGGATAAACAACGCTCAATGTAATCACTTTCAGTGCGGTCATTTTGCGTTGTTTATCCTGTATATTATCGTATTTTACTGATAATTCCTGATCACACCAAGATCGTACGGAATATTACCATAGTCGCCATAATTACCGTTCGGCACACCCTGTATCAATAGCTGACATCTGTCAATATTATCGATCTCCAGCTTGTCGTCAGTACCGGAGCGGATCGCTTCCACATGAGAGACCTGGTCTGTCCATACTTCTGACAGGAACCGGAGGTTATCCCGGGCGGCCCACTTCTCGGCCACCTGTGTCCACGTACCTCCCAGGGAGCTGGCTGTCCAGAGTTCCTGGTAACGGTTGATGTCCTCTACGATCATATAATACTTTCCATCTGCCTTGCTTTTATACACATGTACCGCCTCAAAGGTATTCGTGGCAGCTACAGTAGGCGCCTCCCAGTTATATGGGAAATTGGCCACCGTTGTTCTCCGCCTTTTTATCGTGCGCGAACCATCCTGGGCTGAATAAAAACAATACACGTAGGTACCATCAGAAATGCACCAGAAATCAATCCCATCCGTAAATCCCATGCTTCTTACAGGTGTCCATGATGCCGGATTACCTACATCTGTCGATGTCGAAAAAGAAGCACCCTGTCCACTCTGGTAGATCAGGAACCACTTTCCCTTGGCAGGAAACCAGAATACCTGTGGTGCACAGAAATAGGAACCTGCATTCAATGCACTCATGTAGGTGCGGCTGGCAGTTTTGAGCCCGGCTATAGATGTAGCAGCTGCATACCCCATCCGCCAGAGTCCTCCTGTTCCCTTGTCCCGGCCAGTGTAAAAGAGATGGTATTTGCCGCCGGAGTAAACGATCGACGGATCTTTTACTGCCAGGTCATCAAATGCGCCCGCAGGCCCATCCAGGAAACATCTCGCCTCTGCATACCAGGTGGGATTAGCAATGGCAGCAGCTGTTACGGCTACCCCGTTTTTCTCTGTTTTTACTCCTGCCCCATCCAACGGTTTCTTTGTACAGGCACTATACATCAATAAACATAGCATACCCGCACCTATGTATCTTAGCTGTTTCATATTGGTAACAATTATGGTGAAAGACCAGGATTAGTTCGAAACCAGCGTTGTGATGCTGGACGCTGGCAGGTTAATGCCAAATGCATTATTGGAAATGCTCAGCGAACTTGATGCAAGGTTAGAAGCACTTGTTGTGACATAACGACTGAAACTATTAACTGTTACCCCGGCGATTGTAAATGGTTGATAGGTCACAGCTGCATTTGTATTAATAGCTACGATCACAATCTTTGATCCGTTCCGGTAAGCTGTTGTATATACACCAGTGCTGGGATTGGCTGCACAGGCAATTTTAACGTAGCCCGGACGCACATACCTGGCAAAATGCGCCATTACATAACCTACCTTGGTGATAGCACTGTTCTCGTCAATTGGCCCGTAAAACCGGCGGATATACCACCATACATATGCTGACCAACCGGCTGTCATGCAATCATGGATCTCCTTGGCTGCATTCATGGCATTGGCCCAGTCATTACCACTGATAGATGAATTTGTATAATGCTCTGTCATCCATACCGACTTACCGATATTACCCAGGTTATAAGGGGTTTTGCCATAAATGTGACCGCTGACGAAAAGTGTTTTCGATTTCGCAGTTGCATTGCTCAGGTATGTATTGATAAATGTCTGATCCATGTTAAATGGTTCCGGCGCCATGATCGGGGCACCGCAGTTATCACCATACGCCGCCACGAAATTGGCGACCTCTGTAGCTGAAGCATGCATCCATTCTGACGCCAGGTAATTAGGTTCATTCCAGGGCGACAATGCATATACACCGCCCACTGCCTGCGTATAAGACCTTAAATGTGCGGCAAAGTCAGCCCACGAGCTGGCCTTCAGGTAAGCACCATCCATCATGCCTGCAGGAGCATTCCATACAGTGGCGATCACCCTTGCACCAAAACCTTTGGCAGCATCAATCGTTGCTTTTTCGGCGGCAAACTGGCTACTGTTGGGAGGCACCATTACTCTCAAAATACTCAACCCGATACCACTGCTGGTAGAAAAAGCTTTTGTTCGCTGATCGGCTGTTAAATCACCTATCCAGATTGGCACACTCATACCACCAAATCCCTGGACTGTCTGTTGCGAAGTATTGGCATCGACGATGGCTGTTGCCATCACACCTACTTCGGCTGCTGCTGTTGCATCACCGCTTTGCTTGTTGTCTACAGCAGATACATCTGCACCCGGCTTTGTGCAGGAACTAATCATTAAAATGAGGGAAAGAAAAGATACTCCCAGGTTACTGAGAAAAGGGTTTGTTTTCATAGTTTCATTGTTTGTTACTTAACTGTTTTTCTAAATGGCTGTCAACAGGCCCACACCAGTTGTGTGAGCCTTTTATAGGCAGCTAGATAGGTGGGTTTTCTTTCATGGTCTTTCAATTTGATGGTTATACTTGTTAATTACTATACCATGGATTTTGAGGGAATGCAGGACCTTCAGTAACCAGGTCGATCTGCTGCTGCGGAATAGGTCTCAGCATATGTTCGGCTACCACATTGGCAGCTGCCTCTGTATTGTATTTTTGTACCCTTGCAACCAGTGTCTTCGTTCTTGACAGATCATACCACCTGTTACATTCGCCATACAATTCACGGGTGCGCTCATCAAGTATGAAATCAAGGGTCACGTCTGCAGCTGTGATTGTCTGTGCCGCGATAGCTGCCGCATACTGATCATCCGTTTGGCCTGGTATGCGGGCGGCCCTGATCCTGAGCACATTTAACATATCTGCAGCCTGCTGCAGTGTACCACCGCCCTTCAGTGCGGCTTCTGCTGCGATGAGATATACTTCTGAAAAACGGAACAGGATGTAAGGTCTGTCAGAATAATCATTCATATCTGCTCTTGTCGAATCATCCCATTTCCGTAAAGAAGGATATAACAGGCTGGTATAGGGTACGGTAGCCCCCGGCAGGTAATCCGGTTCAAAGATAATCCCCTTGAATGCCGCCCTTTCTGCAGGCGTCACCACCCGGTCTGCCATCCATATCGCAGTATCTACGCCATTCACCAGGGTGCCCCTGGGCGTAACAGCACCTGTAGTGCCTTTTACAGACGACGCTACACTATTAGACAACCAGATGGTCTGGAACGTGCCGTTATACCTTGAATCCGTAGCCCGGTTCGCAAAAGCAACACTCAGTACATAGCGCATATTAGGTCTTATTCTTTGCCATGGACGACCGTTCTGTATATCTCTTACACATACATAAGCACCACCTGTAGCAGGATAATTTGCATTCACGGTCGGATAGTTTGGCCGGAAGAAAAAGTTGGATTTATTTTCTTTCAGGTTAGAAGCACCGGTACCAGTCTGGGAGTTCTCTCCAAACTTCAGATCCTTTGTATGATCTACGACCATCAGTGTCTCCCTGCCATATTCATTCCCTTCCAGGAATCCCTGTGCAAATACAGGCCATAAGTCAAGGCCATAAGCACTTTTATTATCAATGATGCTCTTTGCCGTATTAAATGCATCGGTAAAATCAGTTCCTTTTGCGGCAGTAGACCACCCTCTCCATAAATAGGTTTTTGCAAGCAGGTACAAAGCGGTTGCTTTAAATGCCGGTTTGCCCAATCCTGGTGCCGGCTGATCTGGCAGACTGGCTGCTGCATCTTTCAGATCACTGATGATAGCCTCGTATACATCAGCAACAGGCGTTCTGCTATCAGCCGCTGAAACGTTTGTATTAAATGTAAGATGCAAAGGCACATCCCCGAAAGTTGTTACCAGCTGGAAATAACAGAATGCCCGGAGAAATTTGGCCTGGGCCAGCAGTTGCGCTTTCTTCGTTTCATCCATGCTTGCTCCCGGTCCGAACTGCAACACGCCATTGGCCGTATTGATATCTATGTAAAGAGAGTTCCAGAAACCACTGTAATCATTCGTATTACTCTTCATCAGCAGCGAATAGGTAAAGTTATGCTGCACATCTGCGGCGCCACCCCTGATCATCTCGTCAGTACCTCCATTGAACAACTGCGTAAAGATCTGCGTACCCCAATGACCGCGAAAAGAAGAATAAATACCGGCCACACCGCCTGCTAAACCCTCCGGCGTTTTGAAGTATGCAGGATCGATAGTCGCACGGGGTTGTTCTTCCAGGATCTTTTTACAACCCGTGCTGATTGTAAGTAATGACAATAAAACCAGCCCGTATAATTTTATATTGAATTTCATAATAACTTAATTTCAGAATTAAAATTTCACGTTAACACCAAACATATACTGCCTTGTAGGAGGCGTGCCCATACCAACGGTGATGGCGCGCGCTACCACCGGGGTTCCACCGGCAGTAGAACCAACAGCGTTACCGTTGCCATTACCTTCCGGATCTATCCCCAGGCCATCCCGTACCAATGGTGCCCAGAGAATAAATGGATTCTGCACCGCCAGGTAAAAACGCAATGAACTGAGCCCTATTTTTCCTGTAATTTTTGAAGAAAGACTATATCCCAGGTTGATGGTCCGGACCTTTATAAACGACCCATCCCGGTAAGACAATGTAGAGGTGTATTGCAATGCATCCCTGCTGGCATCAGGCTGCGGAAAATCATTCGTAGGGTTGTCAGGTGTCCAGTAATTCACTTTGTATTGGTTCACCCTTCCGTTCATGAAGAAAGGATAGCCAGCTGCGCCCCCATCGGCAGTCAGATAGGTCACGACCACAGTCTGACCTATACGGCCAAAGGTTACAATGTTCAGATCGAAATTCTTGTAGGTAAACCTGTTATTGAAACCGAATACAAAATTGGGTTGAAAATTGCCAATCACCTGCCTGTCCTCAGCGCCAATCGTACCGTTGCCATCTACATCCTGGATTTTAATATCACCCGGTGCAGCGCCATAGGTAGCCGCTTTGTCCTTCTCGTTGGTCTGCCAGATGCCTGTTTTCTTTACATCATAAATAACAGTCAGTGGTTGCCCTACATACCAGCCATTACCCACATCCTGCTTCAATCCGGGTTGCAGCGCTACAATCTTTTCTCTCGCCATGGAGAAGTTAAGATCTGTACTCCAGGTAAATCCGTTACGGCTTTTTACATTCAGGCTGCTAAGTGTGATCTCAAGCCCATGCCCGGCCGTTTTTCCCTGGTTCACAAGTACAGAATTGGCACCACTGCTTCTGGGTAATTCTTTGCTTAAAAGTATGTCTCTTGTATTGACATTATAATATTCAACAGCACCGTTTATACGGTTGTCAAACAAACCAAAGTCAAGCCCCAGGTTATATCCCCGCGTAGATTCCCAGGTAAGCTTTGGATTAGGCAACGTATTCACCAGGTAGCCTGATACATAGTTGATGTTCGCTGAGGTACCTGACCCATAGTTGTAAAAATTGGAGGAAAGACTACCGATCGTTGTGTAAGGTGCGATCGTCTGGTTTGAACTGATACCCCATCCTACACGAAGTTTCAGGTTATTGATCCATTTTACATCGTGCATAAATCCTTCATTCGCGATGTTCCAGCCTGCTGATATAGCCGGATAGGTAAACCACTGGTTACCCGGGGCAAGCACAGAAGCACCATCTGTACGCACGGTCGCCGTTAACATATACCTGTCATTATAGGTATAAAAAACACGTCCCATATAAGACAACAGCCCCCTGTTACTGTAGCCCGAAGGATCTGCAGTCAGTGAATTAGCTAACTGTAAATTATAATCCTGGATATAGTCTGCCGGTACACCTTGCCCGTTTATATTCTGACTTTGATTGAAGTTCTTCACCACTTCATGCAAGGCCGTCACCTGTATTTTATGTTTTTCTGCAATTGTCTTTTCGTAGGTAAGTGAGTTATCGACGGTATAGCTCCATGTTTCGTCGTTGGACTGGCTCAGCGTAGCGCCTGCTGTAGTGGTATTGGTGTTAAATACAGTACCAGGACCATTATAGTTATTGTTCATTGTTTGTATCCAGTCAAGCGCCAGGCTGGATCTCAGTTTCAGTCCTTTTATAATCTCCAGTTCTCCATATACATTGGTCAATGTTCTGAACCTGCGTGTGCGGGCTTTTATCTTATCATTGTTACCGATCGATGTAAGAGGACTTATCTGTTGTGCATCATTGGATTGCTGTATGGCAGGCTGAAAATTAATACTGCCATCCTCGTTGTATGGCAGGTACAGCGGGCTCAGTCTCGTTGCCGCACCCAGTGCACTGGTGTTGACACGATTGGCCCAGCTCATTGTATTTGTAGTAGTAAGTCCCACTTTTAACCGTTCACTCATCTTGTGATCGATAGCGATATGAAATGATCCCCTGTCGAATCGTTGATCCGGTATGATACCTGTTTCGCGGAATACACCAAACCCGAAGCTGTATAGTGTCGTTTCATTACCACCTGCCACACTCACATTATGATCAGTGCGGAGGGCATTGGTAAGCAGTAATTTTTGCCAGTCTGTATTGACACCTTTAGCCAGGTTTTCCTGCTCAATAGGAGTGAGTGCATTAGGGTTAGGATTGTTCGGATTCGGCTGTCCCTGTTTTGCTGCGTCTTTAAATGCTGCATATTCCTGGCCGTTAAAAAGCTTATAAGTATTGGTCGCTTCGGACATGCCGATATATCCGTCATAACTGGTAACAGATTTGCCGGGTCGGCCTCTCCTGGTTGTAATGATAATCACCCCACCTGAGCCGCGGGAACCGTAAATAGCAGTAGCAGAAGCATCTTTCAATACGTCGATAGTAGCAATATCGTTGGGATTGATATCATTTATACTACCGCCGGAAAGTGGTATCCCATCAATTACAATCAGCGGACCATTCTGCGAATTATTGGCCGATGAACTTGATGCCAGGGAACGGTTTCCCCTGATCCTGATCTCTCCACCGGCTCCTATACTGGAGCTGTTGTTCACGATATCAATCCCTGCAGCCCTACCCTGCAGCTGATTGTATACGTTCGGCACCCCCAGTTCCCGCAGTGTTTCTCCTTTCACAGATACGGTGGCGCCTGTTACATCTTTCTTTTTTGCGGTACCATAACCAATTACGACCACCTGTTCGAGATCGCTGACAGAGGGTTTCAACGAAACGTTGATAGTCGTCTGCCGGTTTACATTCACCTCCCTGTTCACGAACCCTACAGATGTGATAATGAGGGTACCGGTGGCAGGCGCGTTGATCTTAAAATAACCTTCATCGTTACTGAGCACCCCTACCTTTGTGCCTTTTACCTGGATGCTGGCACCAGGTATCCTGTTACCGTCCTCGCCGGTAATGCGTCCGCTGACAGTAATTTGTTGTCCTACCCCATAAGACGTGCCCCAAAGGAAAATAAATAACAGCATCGTTATCCTCAGTAGTAAACTAAAAGAGGATGACGCCTTCTGTAATTGATGCGTAAAAGAAAAATTCATAATCGTGGTTTTAATTCAGTTTTTCTAAAAAAAGCAGTCCCGGCCCTGCATGCTTAAAATGCAGGGAATATTGACACCATGAGGCGTACATAAATCTGTTCTACTATCGTAGCAGGGAATTGGTTGATATTTCCATCAGTCGCCAGGACGTTTTCCTGATGGAAAGCAGTTACTTCATAACATCGTTGCTTTATTTGTTAGGGCTATAGTTGTATCTGTGGTTGTTATTTTGTTACAGTACCAGTTTTAAGTGCTATTACTTTATTAAAAGCCATTTTAGGATTGAATTGCCGGTCAAATAACAATGGATAATTTGTTCTGCCAGGTACGGGCCAGTTGTTTAACCAGGAATCGCCATCATTCACCCCCCAGAAAGTGACCCGGCCTATCTTATCTTTATATCGCAGGAAGAGCCGGAACAGGTTCTCGTAGTCCCTGGCCAACTGTTGCTGCACACTGTCAGGCAATGAACCGGCGTAAGGATTCAGTGCATTGTTATACCCTTTCTGCTGGTTTACATCTGCACCTTCCACACCTTTGGGATCTGGCAACACGCTGATATCCAGTTCTGTGAACATGACATCAATTCCCAAAGCAGCGTATGCAAGTATGCTCTCTTCAATATCTTTCAAAGGCACCCTTCCCAGGTGCCAGTGCCCCTGGATACCGACACCATCTATACGCACACCTGCTGCCTGTATTTTCCGGATCAGTGCCACCGCACCGGCACGTTTTTCAGGTCGCTCTATGTTGTAATCATTATAATACAATTTTGTATGCGGGGCTGCCTGCCCGGCCAGCTGGAATGCCTGCACTACATAATCATCCCCGAGAGTTCGCTGGAACAGCGATTTGCGCATAGTACCATCCTCATTCAGGGCTTCATTGACCACATCCCAGGAATATACCTTCCCATCGTACCGTGAAGCAATTACACTGATGTGATCTTTAAAGAAACGTTGCAGCGAATCCTTGTCATGCATATGCATCACAAATGCGGGTAACTGGCTGTGCCATATAAGTGTATGCGCATTGATCTGCAGCTGGTGCCGCTCACCAAAAGCAATGATCTTATCTGCCTCTGTAAAATTATAACGACCCCATTCAGGATGTATCAGTGCAGCTTTCATATCATTTTCAGGTGTAAGGGTATTAAACTGCCTGGCTATACATGCAGTAGCCATAGGATCAGTCTCATTCACCTGGTGCCTGTTAAGCGCCGCACCCACCAGGAAATCTTCTTTAAAGACGGTTTTCAGGGAAGGGATCTCCCCGGCAGCAGACTGGCCATTGCCACCTGTGCAGATACAACAGATAAAAACTACAAGGACAAAAGAAATCACTTTATCCATAATGCCTGACTTTTAAAGGATGGACGCTGCTATGCAACTATCTGCATTCCTGCGGGCAGTTGCAATCAGAGCGCAGCATCCTATCAGATTTAGTTGATTTACTGGTCGTGGAAATTACATGAACGAATGTAGGTGGACAGCTGCATTATTAGTAGCTTATTTGTAAAAATGAATAGCACAAATGTTTAAAGTCGCCACTATCGCTAACATTAAAACTAATAAACAACACTTAATACATAAAAACAATTACACATACTATCAATCGGCGGATCTCTTCTTCCGGGCCTGGTATTCAGAAGGTAGCAGGTTAAACTTGGCTTTAAACGCCCGCGCAAAATAGTTGGGCGTAGAAAATCCTACGGCATAACCAATCTGGGCAATTTTCATATCGCTCGTCTCCAGCAAACAAGCCGCCTTGTTTAGTTTGATAGAACGGATAAATTCAACCGGCGTTTCTCCCGTCAGCTGCACAACTTTATTATACAGGGAAGCCCGGCTCATAAAAAGATGCCGGCTCAATTCCTCTACGCTCAGACTGTCGTTGTTAATATTGCTTTCTATATACTGTGTCACTTTTACCAGGAACTTTTCATCTGCTGATTCCACATCCTCCACAGAGACCATTACATCCAACTGCCGCCTATAGGTGTCTTTAAGACGTTTATTTAATAAGAGCAGGTTCCTGATCCGGATATTTAATATATCAATATTAAAAGGCTTGGTCAGGTAGTCACTGGCACCCGTCTCCAGTCCCTGAATGTGAAAGGCATCTCCGGTAAGGGCTGTCAGGAGAATAACCGGAATGTGGCTGGTCCTTTTATCATACCTTACCTTCCGGCTTAATTGTATGCCATCCATATAAGGCATATTGATATCACTCACTATGACCAGCGGATGTGCAGACAGCGCTTTCTGCCATCCTTCTCTCCCATCTGCCGCCTCCACAACTTTATAAAATGGCTGTAAATTATCTTTCAGATAATAACGAAAGTCCTCGTTGTCCTCCACCAGCAGCACTGTTAGTTTATCTGCAGCAGCCACTTCCGCATGTTGGCAGGATACAGGTTGAAGTACCTCCGGTTCTTCCGTTGTCTCTGCGTCCGGTACTTCCATCTCCTCCAATCTTTCCAATGGCAGTAAGACGGTAAATGTGCTTCCCTTTCCGGGAATGCTCTCCACGTTGATAGACCCGCCATGCATTTTCACAAATTCAGCTGTTATAGAAAGCCCTATGCCACTACCCTGGTTCACAATAGCGGGATTCTCATTTCCCTGGTAAAAGCGATGAAAGATCTTGCCCTGCACGTCTGGCGTCATACCAATACCAGTATCCGTCACTTTAATGATAATGCCGGCTTCCGGGTCTGGGTCTACACTCAGTGATATAGCACCGCCTTTCGGGGTAAATTTAAATGCGTTGGAAAGCAGGTTAAACAACACCCGCTCCAGCTTATCCCTGTCAAAAGCGGTGCAATAATGAGGAATAGCGCTGGTAAACATAAAGCTGATCTGCCTGTGCTCAGAGATGTCCTTGAACAGTTCTATCACCTCAGTTATAAATGTGATAATGTCATCGCGGGTAAGGTCCAGTTTCGTCTCCTGTTCTTCCAGTTTTCGAAAATCCAGTAACTGGTTGACCATGTTCAACAGGCGCCGCGCGTTCCGCTTCACCAGGTTCAGTTGCTTCAGTTTTTCAGGCGCCATTTCGTTATGGATGAGTTTATCAACCGGCCCGGCAATGAGCGAAACCGGTGTGCGGAATTCGTGGCTCAGGTTCACCAGGTATTTGATCTTCGCCTGTTCAAATTCTCGTTGTCTTTCTGCTTCTTTCCGGTCCATTTCTATCGCCTGCCTCACCTGTATCCTTTCCTGCTCCAGTGCAAACCGGGCTTTCAGTTTGCGGATAGCCCTGTACCGCAGTCCCCACAAAATTGCAATAGCTGCTACGAGATAAAACAGGTATGCATAAATAGTCAACCAAAAAGGAGGTCTGACATATACCTTGATAACAGCTTCCTCGGTATGCCATGCCCCATCATCACAGCTGGCCCTGACCCTGAATACATAATTGCCCGGCCGCAGATTTGAAAACACGGCCATGCGGGATGAACCTATATCATTCCAGCCTTTATCGAACCCCTGCAACATATAGGAATACCGGCTCTCCTGGGGTGCCGTATAGTTCAGCGTAGCAAAATTGATGGTGAAGTGTTGCTTATAATCCAGCCGGATACAATCCGCTAACGATATATGTGACTGGATAGGCGCATGTGCTCCCGGAATCACGGAGGTATTGCCAATTTTAAGATCAGTCAATACAATGCGGGGCACAATCCTGTTGTAATTAAGGAACCTGGGATTGAAATAATTAAACCCTTCCAGTCCGCCGAAAAAAAGTTCTCCCCGTTCTGTCTTTATCCCTGCTCCCAGGCAGAAAGTACTGCGCTGCAACCCATTATACTGGTAATAGTTCTTAAAGGTGCTGGTGGACGGGTCAAAACTACTGATTCCCTTATTGCTGCTGACCCATACCTTCCCTGCATCATCTTCAAGGATCTTATAGATCACGGCATTGGATAATCCCTCCTGTTCGGCATAACGTTGAAATTTGCCGGTTTTTGGATCTAACAGGCATAGTCCTGCACTGTGAATACCTACCCAGATTCTACCGCTTTGCCCGGCGCATATTGTTTGTACATTGTTAGCAGGAAGGTCACTGTTCTGCATGGTAAACGTCCTGATGATCTTACCTGATGGATCTAACATAAATATGCCTGCCCCAATTGTTCCTATCCAGATATTGCCTGCTTTATCTTCCTCTATCGTTCTGATAAAACCCTGGTGTAGTACCGTAATGCTGTCATTTTTATAATGGATGACCGGATCGAAACGTTTGAACACGCCGGATACGGGGTCATACACATTCACACCATTCCCGTTAGTGCCAATCCAGATATTACCCCGGCTGTCTTTTTTCAGACAAAAAATATCATTGCCGGAGGGTTGATGATCATCATCGCCTTTTAAATAATGATGCACCTTACCCGTTTGCAGATGCAGTGTGTAGATGCCATGCATAAAAGTACCTATCCAGAGTAGCCCGTCAGCATGTTCAAGAGAAAGTACCGCCGGGGGCTTGCCCTCCTCATAGAAAACGGGATGGCTGAACAGGCCTGTATTCCTGTGAAAAAGATTGATCCCCCCGCCGTCTGTGCCCACATAAATGTCGCCATTGGCATCTTCAGAAAAAGACGTCACTATCGGAGCCGTCAATCCCTCCGGGTCGAACGGGTTACTCTCCCTGAGATTAAAAAAAGCCAGGTTCCTGTCGTATTTACTGATACCTCCCTGGTAGGTGCCCACCCAGTAAATACCATTGTTATCGATGTATATGCTCCGTACTGACTTGCCCTGTAAACTATAACGATTCCTGGCATCGTGCTCTATGCGCTGCGAGGTCTTCTTTTGCAGGTCGAAAATATTCAGCCCTTCTTCGGTTCCTACCCAGATACGGTTTGCATTTTCTGCTGCCAAAGACCAGATACGGTTACTGCTCAGGGAATTCTTATCGGTGTTGCTATGCCTATAAGTACGAAAATGCCCGCCATCGGGTAGTAACATTGATAACCCATCATCTTCTGTACCGATCCACAAGTTCCCGTTATGATCTTCGGTGATGGCTTTGATGGAATTGTCAGGCAAAGAAAGTGAGTCTGCCGGCTCATGGCTAAAATGCTTAAAGTAGTCCCCTTCCGCCTGGTACCGGTACAAGCCTGCATTGCTTCCTATCCATAGCCGGTGGCGGCTGTCTTCCATTACACAGGTAATGACGTTAGACGACAGCGAGCCCGGCTTGCCGGGATTTGCCGTATAACGGACTACTCCCCCAGTCCGGGGATTTAACCTGAACAGACCGATATAGCTCCCGATCCACACCTGCCCGGTATGATCACAGAAAAGGGTGCGCGCTGTATTATTAAAGGTAAATTTGTAATTGATGAAGGCGTCTTGCTTACGGTTGTAACATGACAATGTATTGTTGGTACCTATCCATAAATTACCGGAACGGTCTTCGTGCAAAGCGAATATCGAATTACCGCCCAGACTGGATGAATCTCCCTCTTTATGCCGGTAAACCGTGAATGTAAGCCCATCAAACCGATTCAGTCCGTCATCAGTTCCAAACCACATAAATCCATACTTATCCTTCAGAATAGCATTTACTGTGTTGGAAGACAAACCATTACCGGTAGTAAAATTGACAAAGTTGAAATCACTCTGTTGCGAAATAACTACCTGTGGGACAAACAACAGGAATAATATATAAAAAATATATTTCACAAAAACATGGAATTAGTGGGTCTCTTATAGATTGACAGGTAAAGTGTATTTCTGACAATTTAATGAATTTATCGGCATGATAACATAGGAGAACATATTTTTTTCGGCTGCCCCGATGCACGGGGTAAAACCAGGAACCGACCCATTAATTGAATATATCTTAATCCAGGTAATATCCCAGTTTCTTTAATCGCTCTAATATTGCACCCTTCGTCCTGTCAAAGTAAACTGTCAGCCGGCTCACCGGCATTCCTTTTTCAAACATGATCTTCAACTCCTCGTCCTGCCTCGCCGTCCACGGCTTACCCGCCTCTTTAATTGACTCTCTCTTCTTTATAAATGTTTTTGCTTTATTTTCTTCCGGTGTATGCTTATTTAACCGTCGTAGTGATGATGACTTGATATTATTATAAGGATTTCCCTCTGCCTTCACCTTCAGTACATTGATATAAGGAGAGCTGGGGAAACCGGCAGGCACTAATGTTTCAGGGATATTCAACTGTCCCTTGGTACGGGTCACAGCCACGTACAATAAGTTTACTTCTTCCATCAACCGGTCTACATCTGAATCTTCTTTTTTATTCAGTTCCTTCAGCTTTTCTTCCGCAATAAAATCATTCACCAGGTATACAGTATCATACTCCATTCCCTTTGCCCGGTGCACTGTAGAAAATACCATCTCCGCCTTATGCCGCTGATCATCTCCCACATGCAGTGCTTTCAGTTTCTTCATGATTCCGAAGATCTCATTCCCGTATTCTTTCACAATCTCCACCATTGTACCCAGCTGCACATCTTCTGTCTTTTCTATATACTCCTCCAGCTCTTCCAGGTTTCTCATAGACTTCACCACCTTATCGTTCACCCTGTCGAGATTTCCGTTCTGCAGGTTTAATACATCATACAACGACGTACCATCATCCGCATAGGTATATGAATTGATATTCCCCTCAAAATAAATATGCTTTACCTTTGGATGATCTGTTATAAAATCTATTGCATTCAGCAGCAAGCCCAGGTTCGTTCTTGCTATCGTCGCTTTCAGGTTGCCCGGTTTTACCGGCTTAGGCCTACCAAAGATGGTGACCTTTTGAGTAGCTGTCAAATGATTCTTCCAGTAGAGGATTTCCGCTGCCAGGTTGGCTACGTCCTGTACATAACGGAAACTCGTGGATAACCTGAGCAGGTCAAAATTTGCTTTCTCCAGTGAATTCACTGCATGCCGCCAGCCATAGATCTGCTGGTGTACATCCCCTACTATCACCTTCGTACCTTCCTGTTTTAATATTACATCCAGCATCACCCCCGAAGCATCCTGTGCCTCATCAAAAAGAATATAATCGTAGTATAAAACAGGATTGACCAGCTGGAATTTTTTCAGATAAAAATCATGGGTAATCTCTATCTCACCGGTATTCATTTTATTCAGCATGGCCCTGGTGCCATTCTCTATCGTTGTATAGAACTTTGTAACAAACGCGATGGCCTCCTTATCTGTCAGCGTCTCCAGGTAATTGAGCTCTACTATTTTAACGGTACTGCTATTACAGTAGTAAGACAGGAACTTATTAATGTGCGTGGCTATCACATACTCACTATGCTTATCACCATTTCCCTTCAATCTTAATATATCCACGATCTCCCCATTCTTATACCCTTGTCCGCGCACCTTGTAATTATACTGAAATACAATCGTCTTATACGCCAGCGAGTGCGCAGTTTCCACCCTTACATTCGAAAGCCCTTTCGCTTCGAATTTACGGGTCGCCTCCAGCCTTACCGATTTGTTAAATGCCAGGTACAATATAGAAGGGTTGCCCGGCCTGGATGCAGCATATTCTATAATAGTTGTCGTCTTACCGGAGCCAGCAATGGCATTGATCCGGACACTGCCCTTCGATTGAATGATCGCAACCTGCTCCTTTGTTAACTTTACTGAAGAATAGCCATTCCCTTGTTCCATAACTGCAAATTACCGGCTAAACCCCGAAATAAAAAAGCGATTCGTCCAAACTTAACCATTTTCCCCGTTTATAAACTTGATCTCCATAATCTTGTGCTCAAAATCATTTGCCGGCACCAATGCCCTCGATTTTATCCTCGTTTTATATGTATATACTGTACTCACACTATAATCAAGGATCTTTGCAATGGCCTCATGCTCATGGATGCCCAGCCGCATCAGCGCAAATATCCGGAGCGTGGCATTCAGTGTCTCGCCCGACCTGGGCCAGATCTGATCTTCCGGCTTCAGCAAACCGTTAAATGAAGTAATGAAATTGGGGAACATCGTCAGGAACACGGTATCCAGCATTGTATACAAACGCTCCTTCTCCTCTTTGACGTCCATCCCCTTCATCAGGTCATTCACCTCGCCATACTTTTTCAGTTTAATGCTATGCAAAGCTGATTGTTTCATCCTTTCCAACGTCTCTATATAAGAAGAACAGGTCTTTAAAAATAACCCGATCAATTCCTCTTTTATCTTCGATGACTCCCACAGCTGTTCATTCACATTCTCCAGCTGTGTATTCTTCTCCTTTATCAGGGCCTCACTTGCTTTTATCCGCATTAGCTGCTTTCGGTAGATGAACAACAAAAAGAACAACACGACTGCCACGATCAGGAAAGTCAGGAAGCCTATCAATAACTTATCCCGCTGGTGCTGCTTTGCGGCTATCACCTTCCCGGCCACCATTGGCAGCAGCGATTCTATCTGCACCGCCCGGTTGCGCGTACCATAAAAGTTGGCATTGCGGGCTGCCGCCTGCATGAATATGTATGCATCATTTGTCTGGTTCATATGGTACAACTCCTGCGCCAGCAGAAAAATAGCCAGCGTTTCCTTGGTGGAAGACCGGATATCCCCTATCGCGGCCAATGCTAAAAACATCACCCTGTCCTTCCCCCTATAGGCAGCACTGATACGGGTAGCTACCATCGCTACGCGATGGGGCGACAAATCCTGTTGTATGATCAGATTGAAAAAGTAATCAGGGGTCAGATTTTGGGGCCTGATTGAATCCGGCAAAAATGCCATGTCTATCTTCTTCTCAAATTCATTAAATGGAGTGATCACCTGTGCACTCCTGAAATCCAGATCTGATTGCTCATAATACCCCTTTGAGAAAAATGGATCGTTGTCATAATCTGCAATACTCTGGTTCAACCTGGCCCGCATAGTCAGGTAATCGCTCCGCTGCGTTTTTGAAAAATGAAGGGTATCCATTTTTCCAATCACATCGAACGCTTCTTTATAAAACCCGGAAAAATATAAGGTATATCCCAGCTGGATCTCACTCGCTATCAACTCATCCTTCTTATGAAATTGCTCTGCCAGCGCAATCCTTTTCTTTACATATACATAGGCAGAATCAAACTTAAACGACGAATACTCATCATATATGCCGGAATATAGCCTATATAGTAAGTCAAAGTTATTGCTGTCTGCCAGAAGCAATGAATCGCGCAATACTGCAATCCGATTTTGCCGGCCCTGGTCGTACACACCTTCTTTTTTCAGCTCTGTTTTTAGTACATCGATCAAACTATCGGCATCGATATGCTGTGCATATCCCCGAAAAAAAGACAGCAAAAAAACAGTGATAAATAATATTCTATTCATATATAAGTACCTTAAAAGTACATTTTTTGTTCTTAGGCCCCTTAGATTTTTCGCCCCACCCGACGCAGCAATACACTGACAATCAAAAATTTGCATTTATAAACAGTTAGATTTTCGCTTTGTAAAATGACACCCTTACACAACTCCCTTAATTACTCATTTATTTTGACCTGCTGCAGCGATATTAAAAAAAATCCACGTGAACTATTTAAGCACTCCGTTATGCTAAAAAACTTTTTACGACTTTTTACTTGTCTCATTTTCATCACACTGGGGAATTCCACCTTTGCCCAAAACAGGGCAATTTCAGGCAAGGTCATTGATTCTACCACCAATGATCCTTTGCCGGGGGTGACAATCAGGGTAGTAGGTGCCAAAACAGGTACCACTACTGACGCCAACGGCTCATTTGTATTGTCCGTCACTACAACCGACCAGGCACTCACATTTTCATCTATTGACTACCTGACGAAAACCATTCAACTCTCCAATCAAAATACCTTATTAGTAAAACTGGCCCAAAATGTTCAGGAACTAAAAGGGGTGGAAGTAGTGAGTGTTGGCTATGGCACCCTGAATAAGAGAGAGGTGTCCAGTGCTATTACGCATGTCAGCGCGAATGAACTGAAATCCGTCGCGGGCAATAACCCCCTTATGTCCCTGCAGGGCAAAGTAGCGGGGCTTACCATTACCAATACTGCCACTGCGGACCCTAACTCCTCTCCCAGCATCCAGCTCAGGGGGGTATCCTCCCGCAGTGCCGGCCTGGGTCCATTGTATGTTGTGAACGGTGTACCCGGCGGTAATATCGATAATATTAACCAGAACGATATCGAATCGATCGATGTACTCAAAGGTGGTGCTGCGTCTGCCATCTATGGCACCCGTGGTAGCAATGGTGTGATCATCATCACTACGAAGAAAGGAACAGGCGATTCAAAAATGGTCTACAATGGCTACGTCAGCATCGATAAGATCACCATGGCTCCCCGCGTACTCACGGCAGACGAATTCAGGCAATACCGCGTTCATGCCACCCCTACCCAGGGTATCGACTATGGCGCCAATACGGACTGGATGAAAGCCGTGACCCGCAATCCCACCTACGGGCAGAAACATACCTTGCAGCTCTCCGGCGGTACTGCCAATGACAATTACTTTGCCTCTGCCGACTACCGCAACGCCAACGGTATTGACCTGCGTGCCTGGAAAAAGGAATACGGCGCCCGCCTGAACCTGAATCATATTTCAAAAAATGACGTCTATTCCGTATCGCTGAACGTAGCACCACGGTATATGAAAACCAGCAATGCCGATCAATTCAACTTCAATAACGCAATCACCCTCAATCCAACACAACCTGTATATGACAGCTCAGGCTTTCATTACCTCAATACCGGCTTCTTTGCCAACAACCCGGTGGAAAATGCCAAACTGATTAAAAGCCAGGCCGAGATCAAGGAACTGGATATGAGTGGTTCTGTAAGAGTGAATATCCTGAAGAACCTGTATTCTACCGCTACCATCTCCAATATCAGGTCTTCCTACAAAAATCTTTACTTCCAGCCGTCTACCATGACGACTATAGTACATAGCGGGCAGACCACCAAAACCAACTACGCTTCCCAGGAGCAGGTAGACAACAATCAGCAGAATATTGAATGGACGGTGAACTATGCCCTCAACCTGCAACGGCATCATGTCAAATTGCTGGGCGGTTATTCTTACAGCTACTTCAATTATCAGCAATTCAGTGCCAACAACTACGACTTTCCCTTCGATACTTTCGAATGGAATAACCTCGGCTCCGGTACCTGGAATGGTGGCGGACAGGGCAATGGCCAGGGCGCCGTTTCCTCTACGCAAAATGATTCCCGACTGGCGGCATTTTTTGGCAGGATCAATTACGACTTCGATAATAAATATATCATTACCGCCAGCCTCCGGCATGAAGGCTCCTCCAAATTCGGTACGGACAATAAATGGGGAAATTTCCCCGCCGTGTCTGTTGCATGGCGCATTTCTGACGAGGGCTTCCTGAAAGATAAGATCAGCTGGTTGAACGACCTGAAATTGAGAGCCGACTATGGCATCACCGGTAACCAGGATTTTGGTAACTATCTCTCCCTGCTACTCTACGGTGGATATGGTTACTTTACTTTCAATGGTGTCACCTACCAGGTGTATGGCCCTTCACAAAACGTGAACCCTGACCTGAGCTGGGAAAAAGCCATCAACTTCAACGCAGGGATCGATTTCGATATCCTCAACAACAGGCTGAGTGGTTCCGTGAACTATTACGTTCGGACCAATAAAGACCTGCTGGGTTATTATAATGTACCACTACCTCCCAACCCACAGTCACAGACCTTCACCAATGTGGGTACTATGAAGAACTCAGGACTTGAGATACAGTTGAACGCACAGGTCATCAGGCAAAGTGACTTTAATTACAATGTCTCTCTCACCACTGCGCTCAATAATAACAAATTCGTTTCCTTCTCCAACAAGATATATCAGGGCTCTCCTTACCTCGATGTAGCAGGACTACCTGCACCGGGTAGTCCGGGTACGATTCAGCGTGTGCAGGAAGGTCACCGCATTGGAGACTACTATATGCTGAAATCCGCAGGAGTAGATAAGAATGGTGCACTGCTGGTATATAAGAAAGATGGTACTGTCGTAACAGCCAACAATGCCAATGCCGATGACAAACAGTTTGTAGGCAATGGCCTGCCTAAGTTCACCGGTTCACTGGGCAACATGTTCACCTACAGGAACTGGGACCTGAACATTTTCTTCCGTGGCAATTTCGGCTACAAACTATTTAACATGCAGGCCTTCTATATAGGTACACCTGCTACACAAACGGATGCCAATACGTTGCGATCTGCTTACGATGCCGGTAGTAAATACAACAAGCTGACCAGCTCTTCTACTTTGTCACTGGCCTCTGATTACTTCCTGGAATCAGGCTCCTTTGTAAAACTCGACAACGTGACACTGGGCTATAGCCGCAAAGTCAATTCAAAATACCTGCAGGCATTCAGGTTATATGCAGCCGCGAGCAACCTGCATACATTCACCAGCTTCAAAGGCGGTGATCCCGACCTGTATCCCGTAAACGGCATTGCACCAGGCGTTCAGGGCAATTTAAATTTCTATCCGGCTACCATCCAGTTCCTGGGCGGCGTACAGGTAACCTTCTAAAAAAGATAATCATGAAAAATAACTATATAGTAAAAGCTGCATTGGCCACTTTACTTTTGCTGGGCAGTTGTACAAAACTGGATGAAACCGTTTACGACAAGGTCGACGTTGGCCAGTTCCTCACGAGAAGAGATGATGTGATCAGGGACTTTCTCCGCCCTTTTGAACACGCCTACTGGAGCATCCAGGGGAATGATATCTATGCTGCCAGTGAAAACGCTACTGACGAAATAGCGACCTACAACAGGCAGGGTGACTGGCAGGATGGTAACTATTACCAACGCATGCACTACCACACCTGGACCACACAGGATGGGTTTACAAGCGGCGCCTGGACAGCATTCTACCAGGGAATTGTATTATCGACCAATTCCCTGCAGGATATGGAAAGCATCACCGACCCCGCAAAGCTCAACATCACCCCTACTGAACTGGCCGATTTCAAAGCAGAACTGAGAACACTCAGGGCATGGTTCTACCTACGGGCATTTGATTTCTATCGCAACATCGAAATCATCACGGATGTAAAACATACCACCACAGGTAATAAACAGTCTAAACCTGAAGAAACTTTTGCTTACATCGAGTCAGAATTAAAAGCTGCCATACCTGATCTGCCTAAAAGAGCTGACCTGGGCAATAATGGCATTGGCCGATGGACACAGGCCGGCGCTGCCGCATTGCTGGTTCGCCTGTACCTGAATGCACAGGCATACATCGGTCAGGACAGGTTCACAGACTGTGCCACCGTAGCACAGGACATCATCAATGGCAAGTACGGCACCTATGTACTGGATACCCGTTGGGATGCGCCATTTGATTATACAAACAGTACCGTCAATTCAGAAACCATCTACGGATTCCCAAGTAGTCTTTCACGTACCCACTGGCAGTACGACGGTGGCATGTTCTTCTGGAGTATGACTTACGATGCAGCCCCCCTGTACTGTAAGTTTACTGACTTTGGCCAGGCCAATCCCCGCTTTGCATTGCAACCCGGCAGAGATGTAGACAGCGTGGAATACCCATTCGCACTTGGTAAACCCTTTGTAAAGTTCCAGCGTTATCCGGACGATTATCGCCTTAAACTATACAAGAACCTGGGCAACAGTACCCGCGAAGGAATGTTCCTCTTTGGCTACCTGCCTTACCAGCGCGTCGTGAATGGCAACACCGTAACCGATACCGTTCGTGGCAACAAAGGACCCTATCCTTTATTTATCCGCGATCAGGTGGGTTGGTTCCTCGATGCCAAACCAGGTACAAAGATTTCAGACAAAGAATCTGACATGAATCATGCAGACCACAACTCAGGCATCTTCCTGCTCAAATATCCACTCTACCCTACGCCTGATCCAAATCGTATTACATCTGCTTACGCTGAAGTACGTTTGTCAGAAATTTATTACTCCCTGGCCGAATGCAAATACAGGGCAGGCGATAAAGCAACAGCCGCCACACTGTTGAATGCAGTACGCAGGCGGAACTATCCGGAAGGGTCTCCAAGCCTGTATAAGGCGGATGGCAGCCAGCTCACCGACCAGGAAATGCTGGATGAATGGGGCCGAGAATTCCTGGGTGAAAATCGTCGTCGTACAGACCTGGTTCGCTGGGGCGTATTTAACACCGGCACCTGGTGGGACAAAAAACCTGATGCTGACAATCATACCGCCATCTTCCCCATCGGTAAAGATATCATGGGTGCGAATCCACAGCTTGTACAAAACCCCGGCTATGAATGATTTTTAATTAACAATACAATAGATGATTCAAGTTTCAAAACGTTTCCTGTTTATCCTTACTGTCATGTACTGGGGCGCGATGAATGCGCAAACAATTCCAGTGAAGCAGTCAGGCCTGGTAGGCAATTCAATTGCAGTGTTTATCCCGGAAGGCTTTGATCTATCGAAAACGCCGTCGTTAATGCTGCAGCAGGAGCCGGTTATCAAAGGCAGGGTGCCGGCAGACTGGCAGATAGTCCCTTCCTTTTCAGCAACAGGCGCCAGTGTATCTCTGGATGGTGAAGTGAGTTTGTATGGGGGTGGAGAAGTAACAGGTCCCTTGCTGAGAAACGGACAGACCATTCACCTCTGGAATACAGACAACGGCGCGTATGGAGCCGATAGTGGTAGAAGATTATACCAGACACACCCCTGGGTGATGGGTGTCAGGAAAAACGGAACAGCCTTCGGTATCCTGTTCGACAGCCAGTGGAAAGCGACGCTGACCACCCACTCCGACAAGATATCATTTAATACGGAGGGAGGTCCCCGCTTCCGGGTATTTGTGATCGATCGGTCTTCTCCACAGGAAGTAGTGAAAGGACTCGCAGCACTCACCGGTACAATGGAGATGCCGCCCAGATGGGCACTAGGCTATCAGCAATGTAGATTCTCCTATGCCACAGCTCAACGTGTAAGGGAAATTGCCGATACCTTCCGGCTCAAACAAATCCCCTGCGATGCGATCTGGATGGATATAGATTATATGGATGGCTTCAGGGTCTTTACATTTAACAAAAACAACTTCCCTGATCCGAAACAGTTGAATGCAGACCTGCATGCAAAAAACTTTCATTCCGTGTTCATGATTGATCCCGGTGTAAAAGCAGATCCTTCTTACGAAGTGTATCGGTCCGGTACTACCCAGGACGTGTGGGTAAAGGATACAACCGGGAAAGAATATCATGGTAAAGTATGGCCGGGTGATTGTGCATTTCCTGATTTTACCATGCCACGTACACGGCAGTGGTGGGCAGGCTTGTATCGCAATTTCATGGCCAATGATATCGATGGGATCTGGAATGATATGAATGAACCTGCAGTAATGGACGGTGAACTACCGGCAGCATTAAGGCTGGGTACCATGCCATATCATACGCCACATCGCGGCGGTGGTACATTACCCGCAGGTCCGCATTTATTATACCACAATGCTTACGGCAGATTAATGGTACAGGCAACCCGCGAAGGTGTAATGGCAGCGAACCCGGATAAGCGCCCCTTCATCCTCACCCGTGCCAATCTGCTGGGTGGACAACGCTTTGCCGCAACATGGACGGGCGATAACCTGGCAGCTACACCATTTATGAAAGTGTCCGTACCCATGTCAATTACATTGGGGTTATCAGGACAACCATTCAGCGGACCAGATATTGGCGGTTTCCTGGAAAATACATCCAGTGAACTCTGGGCAGACTGGATTGGCTTTGGTGCATTGCTGCCATTTGCAAGAGGTCATGCCTGTGCAGGTACGAATAACAAAGAGCCCTGGGCATTCGGACCGGATATTGAAAAAACATCCCGCATTGCACTGGAACGCAGGTACCGCTTACTGCCTTACCTCTATACCTTGTTTTATAAAGCCCATCAGACAGGTTTACCGATCATGGAGCCCGTCTTCTTTAATGATCCTGCAGATAGCAGGCTCAGAGCCGAAGAGCAGGCTTTCCTGCTGGGCGATGACCTGCTTGTAATTCCTTCCTTTGCACAAAACCCTGCGTTACCCAAAGGAAAATGGGAACAATTGCAGCTGGTGGATGGAGATAGCCAGGATGCGCACCAGGCAAGACTGCTGTTGAAAGGCGGGAGTATCCTGCCTGTAGGAACAAAGATCCAGTATACAAATGATCATTCACTGTCAGAACTGACATTGTTTATTTGCCTGGATGGTACAGGTAAAGCAAATGGAGAATTATATTGGGATGCTGGTGAGGGATGGGAGTTTAAGAAAGGAGTATATAGCTACCTGCATTACCAGGCGAAAGAAGAAAACGGAGTGACGAAAATTAAACTGTCTTCACGGACAGGGAAGTATGATATAGCAATGGATGTGAAAGTTGTAAAGGCAGTCGTATTAAAAAATGGACAAAAATACGAAGGTACAATACAGCTGAAAGGCGGAGAGATAAGGTCAAATTATTAATTATGGTTGAATCAGGTCCACGTAAAAGGCATCGGCAATTTGCCGGTGCTTTTTTTTAGCGTATAGAATTGCCCACAATAATTCGTCAATATTATCACTGACATTTTTTATACAAAATTTGCTTTTTATAAAATTAAATACATATCTTTGCACTCCCAACGAAACAAACACCAGTTATTTCAACGGGAAACAAATAAAAACGCAAGCGGAAGTAGCTCATTTGGTAGAGCACGACCTTGCCAAGGTCGGGGTGGCCGGTTCGAGCCCGGTCTTCCGCTCATAGAAAAAGAGGGTACTCATTTATTTATGAGTACCCTCTTTCTTTTAGCACGTTATGATGTTCCTCCCATCAAACTTCATTCAGCAGCGATCCTGTTTTAAAAGTTCCGTGGAACATATTCTCCCCCGCAATTATCAATAGCCCCCCTGCCGTCAGATACCTGCTTTAAACCATGCAGGATGATTGTTGATAATGCTTTTATGGTCTGGCTAACATATAATGCGGTTGGGGTTCCTGGACGCTATCATCCTGGGGAGGTGTCTGCACTCTTAGTTTTTCTGTTTCCAATTGATGCAACTGTGCTTCCAGCTCACTCCGAATCTCGTTGTAAGCAGGATCATATGCAAGATTGGTATATTCAGATGGATCGTTTACCAGGTCATAGAGTTCATATTGGTTGTAATAAGCACCCGAAGCATCAAAATAGCAGCTATACTTCCACTTCTCTGTGCGGATACATCGAATACGATTTGCAGCATTCACCGCCGACCATTTGCTATTTGATCCTGCCTTCGTATCGTCGTAGGTAAACAATATACTATGCTGTACAGCCGTACCATCCGCTATTACCGGCAACAGGCTTACGCCTGCCAGTCCCGCAGGAGGATTAGTTACATTGGCAATCTCCATAAACGTAGGCATAATGTCCACCAACGTAGCCAGCGCCATAGATTGTTGAATAGGATGATCTGAAAATAAAACAGGGTTGGATATAACAAGGGGCACCCGTAATGCTTCTTCATAAGCCACAAAGGTTTTCTGGCGTAGTCCGCCATGTGCAAGCCCCATTTCTCCGTGGTCAGACGTGTAAGTCACTATCGCTGCATCAGCGAGGCTGTTTCCATTTCCATCTTTGGCATACAACTCAGTGATCAGTTTACCGATCTCTTTGTCGACAAGCGTTAATAGATACCCGTAAAAATTTATATAATCTAATTGCTGTTCTACGTTAGGTAATGCCCCTAATGAAGCATCCATGGCTAATAAGATCTGTTCCTGCGCCATAGGTTTTTTATTAGCCAGTAAATGTTCGTCCACCGTGTCAGGCAATCCAATGTCCCTTTGTGACCAGGCTTCAGGATGATATCCGGAAGTACCTGCAGTCTTGGGATAAGCCAGTACATCATGTGGGTTTACGAGCGATACGATCAGGCAATAAGGCTGATATTGACCTGCGGCCCTTTTTATTTTTACCTCCTGCAGATATTTGATGGCTTCTGCCACATACCGGGCATCATGATTGGCAAATCCACCGCCAAAGTTTAACGGATTTACATCTTCTCCTGCATCCGGAGCTATCCAGCCCATGGCGCCAAATAAAGAGATGTCCGCCGGTGTCAGGTTATCGTAATTGGTCACCATCCCATTGCCGGCAACACCTTTACTCATGTGCCATTTACCACGGTACTGTACGTCATAACCGTCATTCCACAGCACATTCATAATGGTAGGCAGGGAAGTACTGAGCGTTGGTTCAGCAGGAGATAACGGGCCACCAATCGTCAGTGTTTGGGAAACCTTATGTTTAGCCGGATAAATTCCTGTAAATAATGTAGCGCGGCTGGGAGAACACATACAGGTATTGCAGAATGCCCTGTCGAAACTGAAACCATTCTTTTTCAGGAATGTCAATGTCTGAAGATTTTTCTCCTCCCATCCCGGAGGAAAATGTTGTGTAGCCCGCTGTTCATCTGTTATAATAAGGATAATGTCTGGCTGCTTGCCAAGTTGTGCTAACTTTTTTTTAATGTCCATGGTGAATGTATTTATTTGGGAGTTCATATAATACCAGCTAAACTGGAATAATTTTCATGTTGTGGCTATATCGGATCAAGCTAAATTAGGGGTGGATAACCAGGTTAAATATATCGTGGAATTGCCCATAAGGCACTCAGCATATTTTGCACTGTATTGATTATATCCGTGAATACGCTATTGTTGTAGTTTATAATGTTAGAACGAAAAAGATAAATCAGACCAATCTTTTATTCTCATAAACGATTGCGAAGGCATTCATTCCAATACGAGCGTTAGCAGCATCTTGTCACTTTCAATGTTCGTATATAATAAACTAAATATTCTCCATTTTGTTCAAAAAACTTCGTCTTCTTCCATTTCCAGATATGCACTGTTTTGTTTACCGTCAATGAATGCTGCGGCAACTGCTCATGTAGCCTCCCTGGTTCCCACCTATTCCGTATATTAGTATGTCCCATTTAATCACCCAAATTCCCAATAATGAAACCACTCCTTCTCCCACTTCTGCTGTTAATACATTTGACCATTTACGCGCAAACCGACAAAGAAAAAATAGCACAAGTAGAGACAAACCTCGTCGGGACGATACAACTGGCGGATGAAAAGCCCTGGACAATAGCGGAACGAATGGTACATTACAAAATTCCGGGATTAAGTATCGCCGTCATACAAAATTATAAGCTGGTCTGGGCCAAAGGTTATGGTTGGGCAAACGACAGCTTAAAAATACCGGTAACAACAAAAACGCTGTTCCAGGCAGCCTCTATCAGTAAATCTTTAAATGGCGTGGGTGTACTGAAACTCGTACAGGATAAAAAACTTGATTTATATACTGATATCAACACTTACCTTACCAGCTGGCACTTCCCTTATGACAGCATAGCCAATGGGAAAAAGATCACCATCGCAAACCTGCTGAGTCATACAGCCGGATTGACTGTACATGGTTTCGAAGGATACACCCCGGGCGCTCCGCTCCCCACAGTCGTACAGATACTGAATGGTGAGCAACCGGCTAATTCAGCCCGCGTACGGTCAATGTATGCACCTGGCATAAAATCCGAATATTCAGGTGGAGGTACGGTGATATCTCAGCTGATTGTGATGGATGTAACACATATGCCCTATGCCGATTACATGAAAAAAGAGGTATTACTACCGCTCGGCATGACCACCAGTACATTCTCACAACCACCTGTAGATACTAAGCCGACACTCCTTGCTACCGGTTATCGCGGAGATGGAACACCCGTAAAGGGGAATTACCATATCTATCCAGAACAAGCGCCCGCAGGATTATGGACAAATCCAACCGACCTCGCAAAATACATCATCGAAACACAGCTGGCTTATGAAGGTCGGTCTGCCAAAGTACTGAACCAGGCAACGACCCGGCTCAGACTAACCCCCTACCTCGATAAAAGCGCGGCTTTAGGCGTATTTATTGACACGGATAGTGTAGGATATTTTGAACATGGCGGTGCCAATGATGGATTTCGCTCCCAGTACTACGGTAGCCTGAAAGACGGGAATGGACTCGTCGTGATGGTGAACTCCGACAACGGTGGCATTCTGCAGGAAGTGACAAACAGTGTGGCAAAGGTCTATGGTTTCAAAGGACTGTACCAATCTACCGTCAAAACATCAGTAACTGTACCGGATTCAATACTGAAAAGCTACGTTGGACAATATGAACTCACCCCTAACTTTATTATCACCATCTACAAAGAAGGGAAAGTAATATATGCACAGGCTACCCGGCAGGGAAGTTTTGAACTGGTAGCGGAAACACAGACCAGGTTCTTTCCAAGAGAATTTGCAGCATACCTTGAATTCACAGCGGATACCACCGGGAAAATAAATGCCCTGATACTTTATCAAAATGGACAACAACAGGAAGCAAAAAAAATCAAGTAGTTGCTGTGGATACCACAACTGTCACCAGGCATATTGTTCCGGTCCGCATCCGAACGGATTCAATGCAGGAAGATATTGCTATATATCTTTTAATAACCGTTTAATTCCATTCTGAACTCTCCGGTTGTACTAAAATACACCAGGCCTACCCTTCTGCTGTCAGTATACCAGTCAAGAAAAGGCTGTGTGGCACTACCTGCATGCAATGCCACCAACAAGGAATCGGGGGTGATCATTTGCTGAGGATTATAGGTCTCCTGCACCCACTGGTGCCGCTGTGTAACACCTGTCATTTTGAGTGCCGCATGCTCGTAGAAATAAATAAAGTTCTTACTGCCGGTGGACTTGTCCAGTTGATCTGTACATGAATAAATCAGAGAAGTAATTTTATTATCCTTTCCTACATTGAATGACAATTTATAATGCTGTGCTGGTGCTGCTGTGTCAATACCTTTTACTTCTACATAAGATTTTACCTGCTGGTTATCCAACTCGGCATACAGGTAGTCTTTCTTGTTGCTAATGGCAGGCTGCACGACACTCCAGTCTTTGCCAACAAAAGAATACACCTGTTCTGGCGTAGACAACCAGACCTGGGCAACTTCATTTTTATCTTTATTGCAGGCTACGGATAATGCAAGGGTACAAGCTAACAGTACAATTTTATAGTTCACAGGTTGTAATTTGGCACTAAATGTAAAGAATTGTTAGCATTAATACCTAACGTATTATCTCAAATGTATCGCACATCATTTCATTGATATATCCTGTGCCACAACAGGCTCATGATGTAATTTCCCGTTCCCGTACAAATGCAGTGCTATGCTGAACAGAGAGAAACATTTTTATGCAGGCACGACCTTTTTTCCCCATTAGCTCCTTCATGTGCTTTCTTAACATCCAACCCGGTTATATTTACCCTTAACAGGGAAACCAGTCAACACTTCTATGCTTGCCTCATCCTTGCAAATCCGCTCCCGGCCAGATGGCATGGCGTATGTTTTTCTATAGGAAAAACAATCACAATGGGAATTATCAATACGCGGTTACATGGAATAATAGACTACCTGGTCGGCTTCCTTTTAATCATTGCACCACTGGTCATCTTTGGTACAGCGGACAGCGGAAGAGAAGTATGGGTACCTGTTGCAATGGGCGTGTCCACTATTGTTTACAGCCTGTTCACCGATTATGAGCTTGGCGTCTTCCGCAGGATAAAGATGAGTGCCCATCTCACAATAGATGTATTAAGCGGAATGGTTTTAATGACAGCACCCTGGGTATTTGATTTCTGGGAAGTATCCTGGATTCCATACGTACTAGTGGGTTTATTTGAAATTGGTGCAGGATCGTACACCAAAGTACACTCCCTGTCACCCAAATACCAGATCACAGAAATATAAGCTGATGAAAAAGATACTTTGTGCATTAGTGCTGGCCATTGGCATAAGCAGTTGCAGTTCTACTCATATCGAACAGAGCTGGCGGGACAACCGGCGTTGATAAACTCATGAAGTCTTCTTCAAAAGCAGTGTACAATGAAATGAAGAAACAAGGGTTTATTACCGGACTATAAAAAATATTAATGTATTTTTGCATTTGTTTTCAGATCCTATTGAATATTCCTATGCTTACATCAAAAGAGAACACCACACCGCTCTCAGAGGAGGCTATTATTAAAATCAAAGAGTACCGTTACGATTTCTGGAAGTTTTTCCTGGGTACTTTCATCATCGGCGCAGCAGGCATTATCACTACCTGTATTTACAAAGGTTATGAGTTGAAAATATCTTCCCGGCAAACGGAGAATGAATATCTCAACTCCTACATTACCCAATACAACAACCTGTACACCGCTGACTCCCTCGGTAAATATGATAAGATTGCCGAGATGTTCGAAGTCCTGTCAATTGCGACTACCGATGTAGAAATGCAAAAAAGATGGGATTCACTGAGACGTTATTTTCAGGGAAAGATCCAGGTGATCACGGACTCTATCGGCCGGTACAAGGACTCTGTTTCGGTCGTATCTATAAAAGTGGATAGTTTCAAACAGGCGCAGCAGGACCTGGAAGTAAAGATCAATACCCTCGCGAAAGCAAAAGCATTTGACTGCAATGCGGAGAAAATAGTAAAGCTTCAGGAGAAGCAGGAACAGTTGAGAGATAGTATTTCAACAAGCCAGTTACGGTTGAACAGGTTTGCGAATATCAAACTGAACGCAGAAAAGTATGCAGCCGAGCGCATGATCCATCCACCCGTTTCGTTGCCTGCGGCTGAAAAGAACTATGAGATTGTATATGACCTGGACAGGTATACGGCTTTGGGCAATACCAGTGAGATCATTGAAGGGATTGCTGTAAAGGTGAATAATATCAATGAACAGACGGGCGCTATTTCAGTAACCGTGAACAGAAACGACCACAATGCACAGACACTGGAATTAAAACCGGGTAGCAGTACCCCCATGCTGACGTTTGGAGATGATACTTTCCAGGTGAAGATTACGATGAAGAGTTGTGAAGCGCATATCATGCCGGGTAAGAAAGTGGCAAAGTACCAGATAATTGTACAGAAGCTGAAAGGGTAAAAAGGGGTTGTACAACGGGAACACTATTTCAAATAGTTACACCGGTTTTGAAATGGTGTCTTCATACCGGCCTGCCTGGGCGCCCATCACATCGGCCTCCTTTTCCAACCCGTCATCATCATTAATAGGTACGCCGGTTTTCAACTGTGTGGTCGGCTCCACTCTCCCCTGCTTCTGCTGCACGACATGCCACGCTTCGTGTGGCAAATGCCGCTCCTGCCCGGGCGCGATATGGATATCCGTTCCCTGCGCATAGGCATGTGCCTGCAACCCTTCCGGTTGCGATGAGTTATAATGCACCTTCACATCATCCATCGCCATCCCCGAAAGGTCTTCAATACCCGCCTTCAGGTTTTCTGGCATACCCGTATTATTTTCCTTTCGTTGTAATGGGAAAGCCTGTACCGCTTCATGGGAGATGCCCGCATGAGAATGAGATTCGTCTGTAACGGACGGTGCGTTGTGGGTCTTTTGAGGTTCGTAGGTCATAAGATCTGAATCTACTGTAATCTGTCGAAAAATATTGAATTTCAGGTAATCCGGGGCCATATTGACAGGCGTAGGACTTCCTTACTTCAGAAATTTTTCCTAATTTAATACAAATTAACCTCAATGAGTATTAAGACGAGTTTATTTTCTCAAATAAACAATGAAATACTTTCATTGGAACAGGTGTTGAATACCATCCGTGCTATCCGGCCGGAAGATATCAGGTGTTCAAACGACGGCTGTTTTGACTCCCCGCATCACACGCTGGTCATGACCTGCAAAGTACAGGATCCTGAAAATATTTCATTCCGGTACGATGATCATCCCGGGGTTGCATGGTTTGGCGTTACCAAACCTAATACTACCATCCTCACCGATGCAGGTGATGAATACCATGTTCCCCTTTTCTCATTTGTCTCCCGGGAAAAAGCCATGGAAATCATCACTGAATTCTTTCACAACCCGGATCAGAAACCACCTTCAATGCTCTGGGAGCCGGCTGAACAGTTCGAGTTGCCTTATTCATTGTAGTTTCCCTTCAATTTATTGTATAATCTATTGTTAATGAATTTGTGGCATCTTATATGCTGCCAATTCCCCAAATAGGAATTATGGAATCACATGCCGTTAAGATCATCGAAATCCACGATGTGACACACGACGTTAAATGCTTTAGACTGGAAAAGCCCAATGGATACACTTTTGTCCCCGGACAAGCTACTGAGATCACCCTTTCTGTTCCCGGCTGGGAAGAAGAACGACGCCCGTTCACCTTCACGGCACTCAACGAGGCACCTTACCTGGAATTCACCATCAAAGGATATCCGGATCATAATGGTGTTACCAAACGCCTGCATGCCCTCACGCCGGGAGATACCATAAATATTCATGATGTATGGGGTGCCGTCACTTACAAAGGCCCGGGTTACTTTATTGCCGGCGGTGCAGGCATTACTCCCTTTATCGCCATCCTTCGTCAATTGTACAAAGACAATAAAATAACCGATAATTATCTGTTCTTTTCGAACAAAACAGCTGCTGATATCATTTATGAGTCGGAGCTAACCCACATGCTTGGCAAAAACGCCTGCTTTACCCTCACCAGGGAAAAGAAAGAGGGCTTCGACAGCAGGAAAATAGATGCCAGCTACCTGCAGGAGCAGATCACGGATTTTAGTAAACACTTTTATGTATGCGGCCCTGACCAGATGGTGCAGGACATCAGTGCCGCTCTGGAAGAACTGGGCGCAAAACCAGATGCCGTTGTATTCGAAAAATAATGACGCCCTTTTTTACCAACCTGTAGATAAACTACACATACACTCACCTAATTAATCAATTTTATGTCTGACACTTCAGCAACTGTAAAGTCTACCTCAATAGACAATCTTTCTGTCAATACCATTCGGTTTTTGTCTATCGATGCCGTTCAAAAAGCCAACTCCGGTCACCCTGGACTACCATTAGGCGCAGCTCCGATGGCGTATGTATTGTTCACCCGCTTCATGCGCTACAATTCCAGCGACCCGAAATGGTTCAATCGCGACAGATTCGTACTCTCTGCCGGACATGGCTCTGCTTTACTATACAGCATGCTCCACCTTACAGGGTATGACCTTTCTCTCGATGACCTGAAACAATTCAGACAACTACATTCCAAAACGCCCGGGCATCCTGAAAGCATGTTCACCCCAGGTGTGGAAGTCACTACTGGTCCTTTGGGACAAGGTCTCGGCAACGCTATCGGTATTGCCATGGCGGAAGCACACCTGGCTGCTAAATATAACCGTCCTGATCACAAGATCATAGACCACTTCACCTACGTAATTGCCAGCGATGGCGACATGATGGAAGGCGTCGCTTCTGAAGCCTCCTCACTTGCCGGCCACCTGAAACTCGGGAAACTCATATGCCTGTATGATGATAACAAGATCTCACTGGATGGTCCTACCAACCTCGCCTTTACAGAAGATGTACTGAAGCGATACGAGGCGTATGACTGGCATGTGCAGATCGTGGAAGACGGGAATGACCTGGATGCCATAGAAGCCGCTGTCAAAAACGCACAGCAGGTCACTGACAAACCTTCTATCATTGCCGTACGTACCATTATCGGTTATGGTAGCCCGCTCGCTGATACCAATAAAGTACACGGCAGCGCCATGGGCGAAGAAAATGTACGTAAGACAAAAGAATTCTACGGCGCGGACCCGGATAAACATTTCTATGTGCCTGCTGAAGTAAAGGAACATATGCTGCTCCGCACAAAAGAAGGCGCTAAACTGCAGGAAGAATGGAACAAACAATTTGATGCTTATAAAGCCGCCTTCCCAGATGAAGGAAAAGAACTGGAATTGGGAGCACATGATGAGCTGCCGGAAGGATGGCAAAAGAGCCTGCCTGTATTTACGCCGGCCGATGGAGCACTAGCTACCCGCCAGGCACATGGGAAGGCGCTGTTGGCCTTAAAAAAGGCTATTCCGTACATTTTTGGAGGTAGTGCTGACCTTGCCTCTTCCAATGACATGCCGCTGGATTCCAAACTGAGCTTCCAACCCGATCATTACGAAGAAACCAACATCTGGTTCGGCGTGCGTGAACATGGCATGGGAGCCATCATGAACGGTATGGCGGCACATAAAGGCGTACGTGTATATGGCGGTACCTTCCTGACCTTCTCAGATTATATGAAAGGGGCCATCCGGCTGGCCTCGCTCACCAAAGCGCCTGTCACTTATATTTTTACGCACGATAGCGTGGGCCTGGGTGAAGACGGTCCTACCCATCAGCCGATCGAACAGGTAGCAGCCCTGAGAATTGTACCGAACCTGGTCACTATTCGTCCTGCTGATGCCAATGAAACAGTGCAGGCATGGCGACTGGCGCTGGAGAGAAAAGAAGGCCCCGTGGCACTGATCTTAAGCCGTCAGAAACTACCCGTATTAGATCAGTCAGTATTCCCTTCTGCTGAGCATGTTCGCAAAGGTGCTTACACCCTGAAAGATAGTGGCGACAATATACAACTCATCCTCATCGCTACAGGTTCTGAAGTATCGCTGGCCCTGGCCGCGCAGGAGCAACTGACTAAAGAAGGAATTTCCAGCAGAGTGGTCAGCATGCCATCATGGGAGCTGTTTGAAGCACAGGATGCTGCTTACAAAGAAAGTGTGCTCCCTAAAAAAATAGTAAAAAGATTATCTATCGAAGCCCTCACACCTTTTGGATGGGATAAATATGTAGGTACTGAAGGAAAGGTATTAGGCCTGAATCGCTATGGTGAATCCGGACCGGGAGAAGAAGTGCTGAAGGAACTGGGATTCTCTGTAGAGAATGTGGTCGCCGAGGCTAAGCAACTTATCGGTTAATGGCAAGCATATAAAAAAGGGAAGGCCTCCTATTGGAAGCCTTCCCTTAATTTATTTTATCAAATGAATACTTCCCTTTTATCCGCTTATTAAGAAAGATCCCCTTCGACTTTGCCGACTTCATTTGCAGATACACTTCTTCAGGCACATCAATATAATCATAAATCGCTCCCGATAAAAAGTGAACCCGCAGCCGTTGTGCTTCCCGGTCGTAAGTCATATATGAGATTACTGATGAAGGCATGATTTTTTGGGTTAAAAGATTATGCCAAAACAAAAGCATTTTCTTATGGCTACAAAAACCCGAAAAAAGACAAAAGATCTGTCCGCATCCTACAACCGCTTCAAAACATACGAAGGGAAACAATATACAGGCGTACAAATTGGCAGAGGTCACCACTGGCACTACGACCAGGGCGACTGGAAGGAAACCAAGATCACACCCGACCTCTGGGAAATATCCTACGCCGTGACCAAGCGCAGAACCGGCCATGCCCCCGAAGGTTCCGGTGTTCCTGTGGGCACAGGCTATCAATGGTACATTCTCGCACATCAAAATGTCACCAAGCTGAACGCCAATGACTACTCTACTACTATGACGGGCCTGAAATTTAAACTGGCACACAAGCGGGCGGATAAAGGCAAGTGGAATATCTCCGGGCCTACCCAAAGAAAACACCTCGTTCAATTCCTGAAAGAGATCATTGACCAGTTAGAAAAAGCACCTATCCCCATTGCGTTTGAGTACGATGGCGTCACGTATAAAGGAGAAGGTATACCCGTTTCCCAAACCTGCGAAAAAGGGATTTGCTACGAAGTTGATATAACGCTCAACGATGAACACCTGGGCATACTCCGCTACGCAAAAAGCGGATGGAAAATGGATCTTGTGGAAGATAAGAAACTGGTGAAAGCCATCGGTAATGTGGTCATGGAATATTTCGATGAACTATGAAAGCAGGAAACATTTACATCGGCACCTCAGGCTGGCATTACAAACACTGGAAAGGGAATTTCTATCCGGACGGGGTAAAAACAGCAGATTACCTGGCTTACTATGCGCAGTATTTTAGTACCGCAGAGATCAATGCCAGCTTCTACAGACTGCCACTGGTTTCGACCGTAAAGGACTGGGTGGCTACCGTTCAGCCCCGCTTCAGGTTCTGTCCTAAAATCAGCAGGTACGTAACGCATACGAAAAAGCTCAACGATCCCGACCAGACCCTTCCCCGCTTTTTTGAAGTATTTGATCATGTTACCAAAAAACTGGGACCGGTATTGCTGCAACTCCCTCCTAACCTGCATTTTCATGAGGAAAGAGTGAAAACTTTTTTCGAGGCACTTGTGCAATACAAGGGATACCATTTTGCGCTGGAACCCCGGCATGAAAGCTGGATGACGCCGGAGGCCATACAACTGCTAAAAAAATACAAAATTGCCTTTGTCATTGCCCATTCCGGTAACCGCTTCCCTTCAGGTGAATTTATCACAGCCAAAAATATCTACATCCGCTTTCATGGTCCTGAAGGTAATTATGCGACCAGTTACTCCGCCTCCTTTCTGCAGCAGTATGCTGATAAGATCGTACAATGGCAGCAGGCCGGCCATCATATATGGGTGTTCTTCAACAATGACGGTAATGGTTATGCCATCAGGAACGCACGTACACTCTTAGAGAATTTAAAAAAAAGCCACCACCTTGAAAGGTAGTGGCGACTCATTTTATCAACCAAAATCAAAATCAAAAAATTTAATCAAAGTATTTACGCTCTTAACCAAAAGTGCTTAATATTTCGGGTCCACGTTCCGCTCATCCACACTAATACCCTGACTCATCCAACGTGGCATCGGTTTCTTTTTCAAGTAATGATCAAAGAAGCCCTGCAGACGAAGGGTAAAGTCCTTCTGCGCAGGCAATTCTTCCAGTGTATGATTTCCTCCTTTATAATTCAGTAACCAGGCCGGACGTTGCAGTCTGCGCATACTCAGGAAAAGATCCAGGCCCTGCGTGAATGGTACGGCTCCATCTTTATCATTATGGAAGATCATTAATGGTGTATGAATTCTATCCGCATTAAAAATCGGGGAGTTGGCCACATATCCTTCTTTATCTTCCCACAGGCTCTTTCCCATTCTATACTGCTCTGATTCAAACTTAAAGAGACATGGAGCACCATTCTGTCTCACCGCGGTATAGTTATAAGTCATATTCACAACGCCTGCACCGATATTCGCGCACTTGAATACATCTGTTCTCGTCACGAGGTAAGCCGCCTCAAATCCGCCAAAACTATGTCCCTGTAATCCGACTGCGTCTTTATCTGCAATACCTTTATCAGTCAGGTATTTCACACCACTTACTACACAATTGTACACACTCTCACCTGGTTTACCAATTACATAATGTACATCCGGACGAAACACCAGGTAGCCATTGCTGACATAGGTAGTAATATTGATCGTGCTGGTGCTGTACTCCGGCACAATATAATCATGCAGATCCTTCGTATGTGTTTCATAAAAATCTACAATCATCGGGTACTGCTTAGTGGAATCATATCCTTCCGGCATATACAACAGGCCCTCGTCCTCTTTTCCATCGAACGTCTTCCATTTTATCACCTTTACACTCCCCCATTTATAATCTTTCTGCTGAGGGTTGTAATCTGTGAGCTGTTTTGAATGCTTAAAATCCATATCTCCGTACCATACATCCGGGTTGATCTGGAAGTTTTCCTTTTCAAAAATGCAGGAACGGCCATCCCCTGAAATATCAGTAATTTTCACATCATAGTCAGGATTGTCTACCACCTTCTCTACCTTCGCCAGCGATTGCAGTTTGTACAAACCGCGCGATTTGGTTGCTTCATTGAAACTGCGGAGTAAAAGTGGCTTGCTCAGGCTCATACCCTCTACGTATTCTGCGCCATACATACGTAACACCACCTTATGCTGACGACCATACTGACCTGTCAGCGAATAAGGTTTTTGCTTTCCGGTCATATCTACTGCCCATATATCGTACCTGTCATATAGCACAGCGGTATTACCACCATCCAGCCACCCAGCTAATCCATAAGCAGGATTACGGCCCGGCTGATCCCATTCTTCATCATTCACAGGGAAACCGATCTGGCCGGAGATATCTATAAACTTGCCGGTACTCAGATCAATCTTTTCCCACACTTTATTTTGTGTATCATAGTAGATCGCAAACTGACCATTCGGGCTCCAGCTGGGCGTCTCATAACTATCTTTTGCAATCAGTCTTCTTTCACCTGTATGCACATTTACCAGGTAGATATCTACATTGCTGTTATAGCGGTAATCGATATCCACTTTGTAAGGGGCAGGGTCCAGTGCAATCACATAATCGAATGTCCCGCTGGATGGAGCCAGCACCTGGCCAGACATCTCAGGTGCTACTTCTACAACCGTCTTTGTATCCACGTTGTAAACGAACTTCGCCTGGTTCATCATGTTCTTGTCATACACCCCTCTGCGCTGTAAACGCTGTGTCACCGGCTCATTCCATGTCCACAGTTCCAGCTCAAAATCTTTTTTCTGAGGCGGTTGCGGGCGCCTGGACTGCTCATCTGCACGCGTTACATCCAGTAAAAATTGTTTGGTACCGGCAGTGATGTTCAATGCCTGCCGGGAAACGTTATAACCAGCAGGTGCTTTGATATCATTGAAGTCCAGCACGAAAGTAGCCTGGCCACCTTTTACATTATAATAATACAGCTTCGTCCCGGATAAGATGGTACCTTCACTTTTGTTAAAACTGAAATCATCAATCGTTCCGGTAAACAGCACTTTATGTTTGCCTTTTAAAGGACCTGCCAATAGCTGGTCTCCTTTCACATACACCACACCTCCATCATAGAAGTTGCATCTGTTCACATCTTTTAACACCGTGCTATCACCGGTATTGAGATCTACTACGACCTGCTTGCCGGGGGCACTGTAGCTCAGCGTAGTACCATTGTCATTCCCAATAAAATAGCTGCTCCTGGTCCAGTATTCCTCATGCCCGTCTTTCAGCCGTCTCAGCACCATAGAATCGTTCCGGGTAAACTTCATCCACTTGCCCTGCCCGATAAACTCGGGACTGCTCATATCGCTGAAAGTGGTGGATTTGCCAGTGGCTGTGTTGACCAGGTACTGTAATTCCTGCTCATCCTGGCTATAGTGATACAACATCCATTGTCCGTCGTAAGACAAGGAGGGTGAACTTACCCGCTTCCACTCATTATACGCTGATGTATCGATCGTTTTCTTCTGGGCAACTGCCACCTGCATTCCCAGCAGCGCTGCCAGCATTAATTTTCCTTTCATCAGTTTTCATTTTTTAACAGCTCAATTACATAGCTCAGTTCATCCACCAGTTTGCTGGCACTACCACCATACCCTTCAGCAGTCCAGCGAATGACGCCGTTCTTTATAACTACCTTGCGCGGAATAGCGGATGACTTGAACACAGGTGCCATAGATCTGAATACCTGGTCCTGTGCACCTTTGGCAGTCACTTCATCCAGCAGTACATTAAAGCGGTAACCTGATTTGCTGATATAGTTCCTGATTTCCTCTTTATAATTCTTGCTGGCTGCCTGCGTAGCTATAAAATAAACTGCCACGTTCTTATCCTTTGCATATTTATCTACCAGCATCTGCATACCCGGGAAGGCAGACTTACAAGGCGTACACCAGGTAGCCCAGAAGTCAAGCACCACGATCTTATCTTTGAACTCCGCGCTGTTGACAACCTTACCCGCCAGGTCTTTCAGTTTAAATGGTGTGTATTTTTCGTTGATCAGGGCTGCTTTAATTTCAGCTCTGAACTTTTCTATATCAGCGGCGGGTTTCAGACTTTCCATATAAGCATCGAAACCATCGGTTTTACCATTCTTCGCTACATACTCCTTTTTCAGTTTCTCAATCATAGCCGGTGTAGCGGCATTATTGCGCACGCCCTGTTCCAGTACTGCTGCTGCCTGTACAGCATTGTTGGTATGTTCCAGGATGTCGATATGCGCATCGTTCAGTTTTGCATTGGTGTAGATAAATTCAGGAGAGATCATACGCAGGTAAGTCAAAGCTTCTGCATAACGCCCCATTTTATCCAGCAGGCGCACGTGTGCTGCCAGTCTTTTATCCAGTTGACTAATGGCAAATTCATCTGCCTGCTGCGGCGTAAAGCGTAAATTTTCTTTAAAAGAACCATCATGCACCTTTGCAATAGCTTCGGTGATGACAGCTTTACCCAAAGGATATACACTATCTACCGGCATGCTGTTTGTCATAAAATGACGTTCAACATCCCAGCGATAGATCTCTGCCAGGGAAGCGAAGTCCATTTGTGGCAGTAAAGCAATCAGTTTATCTATTTTTCCTGATGCGACATAAGCTATTGCCAATTCCCTGTAGATACCATAATACATAAACTGCTGGTCTGCACTGGAATCTTTACGCATTTCTACTACCGGGAAATCCTGCAGAAATTTCTCCATCTTTTCTATGCTCGCCTCATTGTGCTGACCCATGTAAGCCGCTGTATACGCTTCGTGGCGTGCCAGGTGCCCATGCGGGTATTTAGAGAGAATCAGTGCTTTTACAGAATCAGCCTTGTGGGTATCTTTGAGTTCAAACTGGTACACACTGAAGATCTGGTAATAATTAGATTCGTCTATGTTCGGTAAACCAGCCAGTCGAACCAGGTTTCTTTCCACCTTTTCATTGTATTCATCACCCAGGCTCTTTTTCAACATAGTCAGGTAGTCACCGAAGTAACGGGGCATGTATTGCGGATAGTTGCGCATTTCCTTACGTATCCACATTTCAATCGCTTCATCACCAATTTCGAATTTATCGAAGTATCCCTGCGGCGCGCTGCCGAAAGAAGGTTTACGGAATACACCCCATGCCAGTGCACCACCAGGCAATGCCATTCCCTCCTTGTTAACAGTCGTTTCAACAAAGCCGCGGTCATTGTTGTTGTCAGATGCGGCGATCTGACCATCCTGCTCTACATAGAATTTGAATGCAAGGAATGCACAGTTTGCAGGTACAAAATATTTAGCATCATATACGCCGTTGTGCAACTGCAGGTTCACATCGTCCAATCCCCACCTGTAGTTGTTGAAAGTGTACACCATACCGCGGATATGATCCTTTCCGGCCAGCGGACCGCCGGCGGGATTGTAATGAATGGTCATTGTATCGCCGGCTACCGGCACTCCATTTTTTTGTAACCTGCTGCTATCCGTCTGCTGGCTAAAGCCCATTGTGGGCACTGCCAGCACCATAGCCAGCGCACTGATCCATGTATACTTCATTGTTGGGTTGTTTTCAAGGTGTATGGGAGAGAGCTGTGACACTCCCTCCGGAACACCTTATTATGGTTGGTTATTGTTACTCTGGATTTTGTTGTATTTCCGGGTTTAAGAGAATGTATTTGTTGGCAATCGGGAATACATAACGATTGCTGTTTGGCAACAACGTGCTAGTGACACCTTTGAAATCACGGGTGACAGTGATCTGATAAGCGGCATCTTTGTTCAGGCGTTTCTGGTCAAACCATCTGAGACCGGTGCCGAAGAATTCTCTTCTTCTTTCGGCGATCACGAGTTGCATCGCTGCTGCCCCATCAGCTGCACTCACAGCAGTGTAGTCAGTGGTCGCAAAACGTTTTTCACGGATGGCGTTAATCATGCTCACAGCAGTATTGGCATCATTAGAACGGGCTGCTGCTTCTGCCACGATCAGCATCATTTCAGGTACGTTTGGTCCCTGATACATTTTGCTGAACTCACGGGTGTAGGTATATCTCCAATAGCCGTAACCGGTAAAGGAAGGACGGAAAGAACTACCTGGTCTTACGAAAAGTTTATAACGAAGATCGCGGGTACCCAGCAATGTGAGCAAAGCAGTATCCAGCTGAATACCCTGGTAATAACCATTACTCACTTTGGAGAAGATCACTTCAGGGTCATTGAGACGCTGGGGGAAAGAGGCAGTGCTGGTTTGGTAGTTACGCAGGTCCAGCAAACCATTCTGCAATGCCAGTGCTTTTTCAGCATAGCTGCGTGCCTTGTCGAACTGTCTTACACTGAGGTATACCCTTGCCAGTACAGCATAAGCACCAGCTTTGGAGGGACGTGTATTGTAGTCAGGCAGATCAGGCAATGCGTCCACAGCTGCCAGCAGATCGCTCAGGATCAGGTCATATGCTGCCTGTACACTGCCTCTTTTCAGACTTGCATACAGATTGGTGCTGACTACCATCGGCACCCCGAGGTCAGTGGAAGCTGTTGCACTGTCATATTGCTTAGCATAGATGTTTACCAATGTCCAGTATGTAAATGCACGATGTACCTGTGCTTCTGCATAGATCTGCTTTTTATCGGCATCGGTACCCTTCTCGCTGGTCAGCACGCCTTCCAGTGTCAGGTTACTGTTGTAAATGGTACGGTACATTCTATCCCAGTCAGCATCGGCCTGTGTGTCAGAATAATAGGCAGCTTTCCACTGGTAAGCATTGTAGTAAATATCTGTCAGCTGGGTTTGTTTGTTAGCATCCAGGATACGGGTATCATCGTTAGAATAAATCTGTAATCCACATACGCTTTCCATTTCACCGCTGTTATCCATCAGTGCCCTGTAATCGCTGGTATAGGTCATGGTTCTTGTACCTATCTGGTCTATCTCCACGTATTTGCGGCAACCTGTGGCTAACAGTGCAACCGCTATATAGAAAATTACTTTTTTCATTAGAATGATGCATTAATGTTAAACAAATAGCTGGTTACCGGAGGTGCACTGTAAAACTGGTTACTGTTATTCAGGTACTGCGGATCATACTTCTCCTTGTTGGCTGCCCAGATCATACCCAGGTTACGCACGTTACCACTAATAGAAAGTCCCTTGATCACCCCTTTAGGCAACATAGACTGCGGGAAATGATAACCCAGTGAAATCTGTTGCAGGCGAATATTATCAGAACTTCTTACCAGCTTATCAGAGTTGGCATAACGGACAAAGCTATTATAGTTCAGGTTATCCAGGCCAGGTACAATCGTGTTTGCTTCATCACCCGCTACACGCCATCTTTTAGCAAAATCTTCCTGCTTACCCAGTGTACCGTAGAAAGAAGAGTATTGCGGATAACCGTTAACAGAAGGCTTGATGAACTTACCACCCATGTAATAAGTGATCTGCACCTGCACATCAAAATTTTTATAACTAAAGTTGTTCATTAAACCGCCGAAGTATGGTGAATTTCTCACACCTACAAATTTCAGGTCGGCCATGCTAAAAGTACTTGGTAAATTCTGTGTACTATTGATGATCTTACCGTCCTTATCATAGATTTGTGTCTGCCCGGTTTCGTCCAGGCCTGCGGAACGATAGGTGAACATAGCGCCGATCGGATAATTATTGACGATGGCAGAACCTCCTAACAAGGAATAGACAGCAAGGTTGTTATAACGGCTATCAGTCACCTTACTATTGCTGTATGCAAAGTTGAAGGTGGTCCTGAAGGCCATGTCTTTATTTTGCAGCCAGGTAGCAGTCAGGCCCAGTTCAATACCGTGGCTTTGCATCTTACCGGAGTTGAAGTCGAGATAAGACCAGCCATAAGCACTGTTATACGGCTGGCTCACAAGAATTCCGTAACTCCATTTGTGGTACACATCCAGGCTGGCAGTGAGACGGTTATTCCATAAACCGATATCCAGTCCACCATTCAGGGTACGGGTTGTTTCCCATTGCAATTGCTGGTTAGCCGGGTTAGAAATAGTACCGTATGGCAATTGTGTATTAGGGTCGGTATTACCCAGGTTGACAATAGCCGTTTTGTACCCGCCCAGCGGCACGGAGCCACCGGTACCAACGGTTGCTCTCAGGCTCAGGTTGCTCAGCCATGTATAAGGCTGCAGGAAATTTTCCTGTTGTGCATTCCACTTGGCACCTACAGACCAGAAAGGTTTTGCACGCTTGCTACGTTCTATACCTAAGAGTGTGTAGTCGTCAAAACGTACGCTACCAGATAAGTCGTACTTCGCCTTGTAATTATATGCTACATTACCGAAGTAAGACAGGTAACGATTTCTTTGTTCTGAAATCCCACTCAGGTTATTACCTATCTGCTGGGTATAACCATACATGGTCATATAATAGTCAGTAGGGTTGATGGCACCAAAAGTATTTGCATCCTTGTCATACCCATATCGGGTTGAGTTATCACCTTTGGTATATGTTTGACGGATTTCAGTACCCGCCAGTCCGGTGATGTGATGGTTGCTAAGAAAAGTTTTATTAAAGTTCAGTTGTCCGCGCATCGCATATTCGCTGTTCATGGACTGTGCCAGGTAATAGGATCCTCCGTAAGGTACGCTGTAAACTACCCGATTAGTAACAGAAGAAACCGTCGTGTAATTATTCATGAACATGCGGCCCGCATAACTATCAATATCATTGATGGTAGTGATAGTGCTGTTATAGCGCTGGTACTGACCGGATACGTCTGCAGTCAGCCATGGAGAGATCTTCACGTTGATACCAGAAGAAAAACGGGCGGTGATAGAATTCAATTTGGTAGTACTATAGTTCAGCTCCTGAATAGCGTTATAGGTAAAGGGTAAATAGCCAAGTTTCGTAAGACTATCTGCAAATTCAGGACGGAACTGAATATTCCGTTTGATCTGGCTGCCATCACTGTTCACCAGCATATCGTAAGGGCGCAGGGAAGTTGAAGTAGCCCCTAATGCATCTACCGCTGCAAGATTCGAGTTATTATTATTAAACTGGTACATAAAACCAGTACTGATCGTCACTCTATCGCTCCAGAGTTTGTTGGTCAGGTTAGCAGTCACGTTCGTGTTATTGCTACCATTACTTTTGTAAATAGGGTTATCCCTATTGTGGTTAGCTGCTATATAGTATGAGTTCACCTCATTTCCACCGGAAAGGGATAAATTGTACTGTTGGGAAATGGCTTCACGCAGCAGGTATTTCCTGATCTGACCTTCATTGTTACGTTTGGAGATTTCATCGATCGCTGCATTGGCTTCCGCCTGTGTTACTTCGCCACGTTGTGCTTTGAAGAGCCATTCCTGAACTTCACTGGGATTTTGCGTATACAGCGGGTCGTAGTATGGGCTTTGCTTACTATCAGTAATGAAGCCTTTGTTCACCAGGTCCTTTTCCAGATCCACATACTGCGCTGTACTCATCCAGTGCATTTTCGAAAACTTAGGTGCAGCAGCCAGTCCTACAGTTGTAGAGAAATTAAGGCTAGGCACCCCTCTTTTACCATGCTTGGTCGTGATCACGATTACACCATTGGCACCCTTGGCACCCCAAACAGAAGTTGCCACCGCATCTTTCAGGAAGGTGATCTGTTCTATATCTGCCGGGTTGATAGTGGAAAGGATCGCGTTATTAGACATCAGTACCCCACCTTTTGATACGAGTGACTGTTTATCGCCAATCGCAATCATCGGGAAACCGTCAATAACGATCAGGGGTTCTGAATTATTCGTGTACGTATTTACACTTCTGATCTGTACTTTACCAGAATTTACATCGACATTCACACCCGGCACCTTACCTTCCAGTCTTTGCAGGATGTCATTAGAAGGTGTTCTCTCCAGTTCTTTTGCGGTAATAGTACCATAAGAACCAGTCGCTCTCTCTTTAGAGATGGTCTGATAACCTGTAGATACACTTACCGTCACTTCATCAACATTTATCACCTGTCTTTTCATCGTGATATCCAGCTTGGTACTGTTGGTGATCTTTATTTCCTGTGGTACAAAACCCACGAAAGAAATCACCAATACATCACCTACATTGGCATTCAGGTCGAAGTAACCCTTGCTATCCGTGATCACAGAAACAGGGCCATTCTTTACCTTCACGGTTGCACCTTCGAGCGGATAACCGTTCTCTGCATGCACAATACCTTCCACGGGCACTGAGCTCAGCACCTCAGGAGTTCCCGGCAGCTTCACCTTCTTACTCACAAAGATGGTCTGCTCACGGATCAGGTATTGCAGGGATTGATTCTTAAAGATCAATTCCAGGAACTGGTTCAGCGGCATATTAGTCGCTGCAACAGATACTGGTGCTGCTGCTGATAATAATTCGCGGTCACAGAAAACGAGATATCCCGTCTGTGTTCGAATAGTAGAAAATGTCTTTTCCAGCGAGATATTATTGCCGGACATTGTCACTGATTGAGATCGACCACTTGCGTATACCCCCATGAATGCAACGGTCATTAATACGATGGTTAGCTTCATAACTAACATGATTTTGGCTGACAACCGGCTTCCATAAAGCCGGTAAAAAGGCATGACACGGTCGACCCGGTCACAAAAAGCAATTTTTTGCATACCTTGCATTTGGTTTGGTTGATTGAAAAATTCAGTTGTCCCTAAATAATTGTCTATTCAGTGCATCCAGACCCTGACCGCTCAGAATCCTACCTCTGGGCGGTTTTTTCGTTTAGACGAACTTATATTGAAAAACAATTCACATGGTTGTGGTGTTTACGGCAAAACGATCAGACGCTTACCATCAATTTTAAAATGCACTCCTGACATTTTTAGTCCTTCCAGCACCTGTGCCAGGCTCAGGTTGCGGCCTATTTCGCCATAGAACCTGTTGGTCGGAATACCCTGTTCATAAACCACCTCTATATCATACCATCTGGCCAGCTGACGCATGACAGCTTCTACCCCCAAATCATCAAAGTTGAAGACCCCATCTTTCCAGGCTGTTACCTGTGCTGTGTTTATATGATTGTTCACAGTGATTCCCTCTTTCACCTGTGCCTGTTGTCCCGGCTGTAAAATAACCGATGCAGCGCCTTTGTTTACTTTGACGCTACCCTGCAGCAGGGTGGTGTTGATCTGCTTCTCGTCGGTATAGGCATTGATATTGAACTGTGTACCCAGTACCTGCACTTTCAGCTGATCGGTTACCTCGACTACAAAAGGATGCGCTGCATCTTTTGCCACATCGAAGAAGGCTTCACCTGAAATAGTGACGATTCGCTCTTTACCGGTAAAAGCAGTTGGATACTTGAGGGAACTACCTGCATTGAGCCATACCGTCGTACCATCCGGCAAGACAAGTTTGAATTGTCTGGCATTGGGTGTACGGATCATGTTATAACTCACGGCGGCAGCTTTGTCTGCATTGTAGGCGAGACTACCATTCTTTAATGTAACCGTGGTACCATTCTGGTTGGCGATTACGCCATTGCCTGTACTGTCCAGGGCAATGACCTGGCCATTGGCAAGGGTCAGCATAGCGCCACTTTTACCGGGCTGTACATCATTCACTTTCGCAGCAACTATAGGTGTTAATGGTCTGCGGGCTGGTTGGAAAACATACCAGGCGGAGGCGCCCAGTACAATGATGGCTGCCGCGGCAGCAACACGGCGCAGGATCGGCATTTTCCTGACTACTACTTCTTTCTGTTGTAGACGCTCCTCCAGTGAAGACAGGAACGCTGGCGACGCTGGCGCATAATCCACTTCCCCTGCCTGTTGCAGGATACGATGAAACGATTCTGATTCCACATCAGCATACCAGCTAAAAAAAGCCAGCTCTTCTGTTTCGGTCAGGGTACCGCTCCTGTATTTATGAATTAAACGGATGATCTCTTCGTCGCGCATATAGTAGAGACGAACTCACGAAAGATTTGTATACGCCTTTTTAAAACTTTTTTTTCAGCGCCCCCTGGACCAGAGGATAAGCAGAAAGGTAAACACGCCACCATGCTCGTTCAGGAGCTTTTTGAGGGTATGAAAGGCGGCGTAAAAATGTTTTTTGACGGTGACTACAGCTATGCCATATTTATCGGCAATTTCTTCAAAACTCAGTCCTTCCTGTGTACGAAGCAGGAAAATTTCTTTTTTCTGGGGGTCAAGGGTATCGATTGCCCGGGTAGCAATGTCGTGGTATTCCTTATAGACGAGCTGCTGATCTCCCCCGATGATGGCCTCATCCTGCTGGCGGGTGATGGCATCGATGGCTTTCAGGTGCACCTTTTTACGTCTTAAGTGGTCAAAAAGCAGGTTTTTGGCTACGCGGAAGGCAAAGTCTTCGAATGAACGGACCAGTAGTAGTTTCTCTTTGGTTTTCCAGATCCGGAGGAAGGTTTCCTGCAGGATCTCTTCAGTTTCATCCCTATCCTGGGTAATAAACGTGATAGCTACCTGCAAACGCGGGTAATGATGGGTATATAAATAACCATATGCCAGCTGATTACCGTCTGCCGCTTCACGCACCCATGTTATGATCTGATCCGTCAAATGAAATAAGAAGAAATTATTGTGCAAGATACGGCTAAAAAGCATGTTGAGGTAACGAAATCCTATTCAAGATTAACTGAGAGGTGGAAGTAACCCGGGGATATTACGGGGATAACCCGCAGATATCCCGCCTTTTTATAGATGCGGGATATGGGCGGGTTATAAGCGGGTTATCTGCGGGATATAGGCGGGATATCTCCGAAGAAGGGTCTGGTCCGGTCTAGTCCTGCTATAGGTTTACACTATGATTAATTAGCCCTGTTTGATGGTTAAAATGCAGGTCTGGGCTTAATATAGGTGTGCAAGCTGGTTAATTAGCCCTATTTGATAGTTACAATGCAGGTCTGGGCCTGACATATGTGTGCAAGCTGGTTAATTAGTCCTGTTTGATGGTTACAATGCTGGTCTGAGCCTGATAGGTGTACATGTTGGTTAATTAGCCCTGTTTGATGGTTACAATGCTGGTCTGGGCTTAATATAGGTGTGCAAGCTGGTTAATTAGTCCTGTTTGATGGTTACAATGCTGGTCTGGGCCTAATATAGGAGTGCAAGCTGGTTAATTAGTCCTGTTTGAAGTTTACAATGCTGGTCCGGGCCTAATATAGGTGTACACGTTGCGCACGGGCCAATCCATCCAGGTGTGCACTTTTCGTTAACTTGCAGCCATGAATCAACAACCTGAACTTAGAACCGTTAGCGTAACAAGGTATATCACGCCGCTTCGGGAAGGTGGCTCTTTACCGGCCATTGCCGAAGCCGATGATGGCTTTTTATATGTACTGAAATTCCGGGGGGCCGGCCAGGGTATCAAAGCCCTGATCGCCGAACTGATAGGAGGAGAAATAGCCCGTACACTGGGATTTAAAATGCCCGAGATCGTATTTGCCACCCTGGACAGCGCGTTCGGTCGTACCGAACCCGACGAAGAAATTCAGGACCTGCTCAAGGCCAGTGTTGGCCTGAACCTGGGTGTTCATTACCTGTCCGGCTCTGTCACCTACGATCCCGTAGTGACCCGGATAGACCCTGAACTGGCTTCCCGTATCGTGTGGATGGACTGCCTGCTCACCAATGTAGACCGTACCCCCCGCAATACCAATATGTTGATGTGGCACAGGGAACTATGGCTCATAGACCATGGTGCTTCTCTCTATTTCCACCACAACTGGAGTAACTGGGAAGCATCTGCCCAAAAACCTTTTGTTCAGGTAAAAGACCATGTGCTACTGCCCCAGGCCAGTAAAATTGCTGAAGCAGATGCGCAATTGCGCCCCCTCCTTTCTGCTGAAAAGATCCGGGGAATCGTCAACCTGATTCCTGACGACTGGTTACAGGAATGGCCTTCCGGCGAATCTCCGGATGGGGTCAGGGAAGTTTACTATCAATTCTTAACTACACGCCTCGCCGCGTCTGAAATATTTGTAAAAGAAGCACAACATGCAAGAGAAGCACTTATATGAGTATGCTGTCATTCGCGTAGTTCCCAATGTGGTACGCGAAGAGTTTCTCAATATAGGTGTGATCCTGTATTGTAAACAACAGCGGTACCTGCAAACCCTTTTTTCTGTAAATGAAGACAAGATCAGGGCCCTGGCACCGGAATTTGACCTGGAGGAACTGATGGCTTACCTGGTGGCATTTGAAAAGATCGCGGCGGGACAACCTGATGGCGGGCCTATTGCCAAACTGGATCTCCCCTCCCGTTTCAGATGGCTGACGGCTACAAGAAGTACGGTTATTCAATCTTCAAAGATCCATCCGGGGTTGTGCGGGGACCTGCCCGGCACCTTGCAGCGCCTGCATGCACAATTAGTTTTATAATAAAATTTTATTTACTACGTTATTATCACAGGCAGCATGAAGGCTTCTTCTGCTGCCTGTGCTGTTATCAGGCAGGGGCTCATTTATATTGTATCGGTGACGGATGGCGATAGTGGCGCTAAAGGAGGATCTCCTGTGTCTGTGCTGTTATGAGATCAGTAGCGCGTTTGTTTTATAATATGCGAATACCTGCGGCTGCCACTAACACCTGAAAACGGGTCAATACCGTTCTATCACGCTATGCCATATCTTTTATTGATCGATACTAAAACCTATCCATGAAACATTATTGTTTATGTTGCATATTGTTGCTGATGACTATCCTGTCTGTACAAGGCCAGGATACCATCCCCCCTGCACCTGTGGGCAGCACTATCTACCTGCTTAATGATGTCTGGCTCATGTCTGCCGCCGATCCATACGGCCCTATGAAATGCAATCACACTACTATCGGTACTACTGAACAATTCATCGTCGTTGATGCAGGCGACAGCACCATCGCCCTGCAAGGCAGTAATGGCCGCTATGTAACCGCTACCAGTCCTATACGCTGTAACAGTACCCTGATTGACCGCAATAGCCGTTTTAAATGGGTGGGACTAGGCACCAATACAGTAGCCCTGCAAAACCTGAAAGGGGAATATGTATTTATGGAAAGTAACCTGCTCAGCCTGAATTGTAACAGTGCAGCTATCAATACCGGGACCACGTTTACCTGGAGCGCTGTCTCCGTATCCCCGCAGGAAGAAAAAACTGAAACCGCGAACCTGAACGTGTTTCCCAATCCAGCTTCCGGCAATGTTAATATCAAATATGCCTTACCAAAGGCCGGGGAAGTATTAATTGAATTCTATAATAGCAGGGGTACCCTGGTGAAATCATTCCTTGGCGGATTGCAGGAAGGTACCACCCGGCTGAATGTAGGCATTAGCGACCTGGAATCAGGTATGTACCTCGTACGACTCACATCAAAAGGGATAAAGGAAACAAAGAAACTGATCGTTCAATGAGCAGGAATATTGCACTCACAACTGAAAGAATCAGAAAAAAGATCTGATCGTTCAATGAGCAGGAATATTGCACTCACAACTGAAAGAATCAGAAAAAAGCCCGGATCGTTCACCTGAGCAGGAATGTTGCACTCACTACTGAAAGAATCAGAAAAAAGACCGGATCGTTCACTGAGCAGGAATATTGCACTCACTACTGAAAGAATCAGAAAAAAGACCTGATCGTTCACCTGAGCAGGAATGTTGCACTCACTATCGACAGCACCAGAAGAAAGCAGCCAATCGTTCAATGAGCATATATGCCACAATTCATCACTGGCAGAATCAGAACACAAAACATCTAATCGTTCACTGAATTATCATAATTGACTCCTACACGCAATGCCTTCAGCCCACTCAACCCCTGCAGGTCCTCGAGCAACAAATACTCCAGGTCATTGCACAGGGTTTCCTTCTCCTGCAGGTATTCAATGAAAGGCAGGTAATCTTCCACATCCTTATCATCAGAATAGATCAACACAATCTTATCAGGCTGTGTCAGCCGTTCTTCTGTATCCTTAATGTGTACCTTATCAATGCGCTTCTTGATCATCTGGTAACGGATGTTGTAAGCTCCCTCCACATCAAACCGTCTCTCATCGGCCCGGAAACTGATATCTATTGTATGATTATGAACAAAAATAAGCTGTGTAGTACGCAACACCTTTGGCATGTCTGGCAACAGGGCACGTGTAATGCGTGCAATTGCTGCCATAGATGATAACTGCCAGAGCCGCAGGTTCTTGACATGAAAATGATTGAAAGGATGCTTTGGCGCGATTGACTGACCAATGTAAACATCATACTCTATCCCATCTGTCCTGAACTTCTCAAAGTAGCAGGGATACAGGGACTGCAACTGGTTTTTCTCATTCTCAAAATACTCATTCACCGCTTCATTCACCATCTGCATAGACACTTCCAGTGAATACTTTTCCCCCGTAGTACTGTTGTTGAAGGACTCCAGCACTTTCAGGTACTCATCTATCAATACCTTCGTATCAGCATGCTGCAATGCAAGATGACTGAGGAAAGGCGTTGTTTCACTTCTCAGAAAAGTATGCAATTTGTCTTCATCATTGGCATACAACTGGCCGGATGCCAGGATCTCCTGCCACTTGCAGCACTTGTAGATCATCTCTTCCAGCAGAGAGGAAGGATAACGTTCCTGGCAGGTGGCCAACGTACCTGCCAGTAAACACAGGTGTGCGTCCAGATCGGCTACAATGGCCTTGTTCCGCTCTATTGTTGAATTGCGGATATCTACGGCACCGTATAGCGGATAGACACCGTCAAAGCGGATGTTGAATTCCTTTTCAGGCAAATGCCGTTTCTTGTCATGCAGATACTGCCAGGCTACTTCATTGAACTTCCATTGCACTGCTGGCTGAATAGAAGTAAATTTTTCCTTGATGATTCCCTCTATTTCATAGTTAAACTCATCAATATAGATTTGCAATAAACGGCCTATGGCTGCCAGCGCCGGTTGTAACAATACCACGATCTTCTCATCGAAGGAAGCATCCTGCCACGTATGGATCGCGACTACCCCTACCGGTACATGGTTGTGAAACACCGGCATCAGCGCCAGGGAACGCACGCCCAGTTTACGGAAATGATCCAGGTAATCCTGCCGCTGCTGTTTCTCCGAAAAAATATCTGGTGAAAAAAAGAAAGAAGGATTAGAGAAGTACCCCCTGGCCTGCCGGCGGAATACTTCAGGAGATACACGGCCCTCCCCCCATACTTCGAATAGGATCCCCGTACCACCTTTTACATATCCGTAAACGGGTTCATTATTGACCCTCACAAACGGAAAGAGATCAAATTCAATCTCATTATTCCTCACAAGCGTTTTCAGGGATTTGATCACATACTGGTAATTCTCGCCATCATTATCCGGCGTCCGGTTCAGGCGAACCCGCTCGATATTCTCCACTGCTTTTTCGGCAGTGACGTCGGTAAGGTTAAGGATACAGATACCTCTTATTTTAAAGAGCGACAGGGGCAACATCTCCTGCAGGATATCGTACCCCTCTCCTTCGCTCATGCGCATGTAAAGTTCACTGAAATCGAGCTCCGGCAGCGGACCTTTGGCAGTGACTTCTATGTAATCCATATCGATCTTCATGGTATAGTATTGCAGTAAACCGGTGGTCACATTAATACCTGCATGTACATCCGCCTGTTGCACAGGCGCGTGGAAGTTATAGAGCTTCTGCAATATGAAGGAGTATAATAACTTGAGGCGATCGCGGTTGTAGTCGTCAATCGTTTTCGTGGTCACATAAATATCGTGGTCATCACGCCGGTTGCGCATCAGTTCATAAAACAGGGTTGTCCCGTAGAAGATAACCGGTTGGAAAGGCATGTTCATGGCCCATGCCAATTCCTTTTCGTCCGTCATGACAGGCGAAAGACAGGCATACATCTGTTCCAGTAAAGCTTCGTATTGGTGAATGTCTTCCAGCGGGATCTCTTCCTGCAGCAGGTGGTATTGCTCGTAGGTAGCCAGCACCTGTTCATACAGTGCATTCTTCACCGTCTGCTCATGATTGATCCGTTCGCGAAGGCGATTAATAAATGGTTGGAATGATATAGCGGTATCCAGCTCCATACTGGAGACCTCAATCCCCGATACATTCAGCGTTATTTTTTCCATTGCTGTTTGAAGATAGCGAAAAGCTGTATACGTATAGCAAATTTGGCACCATACATTCAATTCTTCATATCTTGCATATATGAAATCACCCATCCTTGTTTTCCTGCTCATTAGCATCTCCTGGTACAGCGTTGCCCAATCCAGAAAGGGGTATTTTCCACCCCCGGGTGGCTGGCAGGAAAAGCCGCCTGCAACTATGGGACTTGACCCGGTAAAACTCGATTCAGCCATTGCCTTTGCTATTCAGAATGAAACAAAAGCGCCCCGGGATATGGAGCTCGCCCAGGCCATTTCCTTTGGGAAAGAACCCTTCAGTGCAGGCGTAGGTCCTTTTGCAGAACGAGGGGCTCCGACGGGGATCATTGTATATAAAGGATATATCGTAGGTAAATGGGGAGACCCTGCAAGGGTGGATATGACGCATAGTGTGACCAAGAGTTTTCTGAATGCCGTTATTGGCGTAGCAGTGGATAAAGGACTCATCCGTAGTGTATATGATACGGTGGCCGCATATGTTCCACCTGTTGAAATATACGGGACGGGAGAAGTTATCTATCCTTTTGCTACGGTACATAACCGTTCGCTGACATGGGAGGTGATGCTCCGCCAGACGAGTGACTGGGAGGGTACACTCTGGGGAAAACCTGATTGGGCAGACAGACCTGAAGGGAATTACCAGGAGTGGAAAACAAGGCCCAGGCATACGCCGGGTAGCGTGTGGAAATACAATGATGTACGGGTCAATGCATTGGCACTGGCCGCAACCAGTGTATGGCGGCAACCATTGCCACAGGTATTAAAAGCACAGATCATGGATCCGATCGGGGCTTCGAATACATGGAGATGGTACGGATACAGGAATGCATGGATTGTGCTGGACGGTGCACCGGTACAGTCGGTGAGTGGTGGCGGTCATTGGGGTGGCGGTATGTTTATCAATGCATACGATATGGCAAGATTTGGGTTGCTCACTTTACACAGAGGTAACTGGAACGGACAACAGTTGCTGTCAGAGCAGTGGGTAAAACAGGCATTGACACCAACATCAGCGAATACAGGGTATGGCTATATGAACTGGTTTTTGAATACAGATAAAAAACTATTACCGGATGCGCCGGAGAAGGCCTTTGTTCACGTAGGCAATGGGAGTAACCTGATCTATGTGGACCCGGAACATGACCTGGTAGTGGTGATGAGGTGGATAGAGTACAAAGCAATGGATGAAATGGTGAAAAGAGTGTTATCTGCCCTTTAATATAGGTTGTAATACTTCAGGCTGACCATCTACCGGTTCAGTAATTTGTAAACCTAATATTTCAGCTACCAGCGGATACACATGTATATTAGCAAATGTGCCGATCTGCTGATGCTTTTTAAAAGCAGGTCCCCAGGCCATAAACACGGCATTCATGTCTGTAAGATTATTATCAAAGCCATGATGACCGATATGCTGTTTTTCCTTTTCAGGCTGTGCGAAAATATAATAAGCATCAGGTACCAGTACGATATCACCAATACGATTGTATTTATCTTCAGTACCATAATGCCATCTTGCAGGCATTTCATTTTTCCTGTAAGCCCTGAAATGCTCTTCGTGCGATTTGTAGTACGCATATGCCGCATTCACCTTCGCTGTGTCATCGCCATAATACATGACCCGCTGTCCACCCCATTGCATTTTCAGGCCCATATCTTTCAGCTGGATCAGGTGTACGGTATCAACAGCAGCCATCCCATGGTCAGATACCACGATATAGTTAACCGGCAGATGCAGCGCACTTACCGCCCTTACCATTTTACCAATACTTTCATCAACAAATTTCACCTGCTCAGCCAACTGCTCAGATGCAGGGCCATAGGTATGCCCGGCATGATCTACTTCGGGGAAGTAAAAAGTGATCAGGTGTGGTCGCTGTGCTTCAGGTAGTTTCAGCCAGTTTACGACAGACTGAATACGATCGTCGATCTTCGTTTTTTCCTGGTAATGATAGTAATAGGTAGGGCGTGTATTTTGAATAGGACTTTCCGATCCTACCCAGAAGTAGCTGGCACTTAACATGTGTTGCTTCTCAGCCATTACCCACAGCGGTGTTCCTCCATACCAGGTGCCATCCTCCACCGCATCTCTATTCTTCATATCATAGGACTGTTTACGATCGCGGTCATAAAAGCCATTGTCTACGAGCCCGTGATGCGCCGGATAGAGGCCCGTGATCAAAGTATAGTGATTCGGAAAAGTAAGACTGGGATAAGATGGCTGCATGGCCGTAGCTTTCACGCCTTCGCCAGACAGCTGCAGCAAGTTTTTTGCCTGGAACTTTTCTGCATAATCATACCGGAAGCCATCAATGGAAATCATAATGACATAAGGCTTTACTTCCTGTTCCCTGCTGTTGGTACGTCCTTGAACAATGTGTTGTGCCGTATCCTGTGCAACAGCGAAATGAGTTGACAGCGAGATCAGCATCGCCAGGGTAATGTGTTTCATACTGGTCTTGATTTCTTGAGCTGCAAATGTCGGAAGGAATCTATTAAAACGGGTATTAAATCAACGTTGTTTCTTTTATTTTGCAATCGTTTGCAAATTCCCTATTTTTAGTATGACTATACTGACTGAGAACTGCCATATTTATTTAAAAACCTGTTAAGGTCCCTCTTAGCGAACGTTTAATACGCTTATTTGACGCCCGTTATCCACCCGTTATCTGACGACCTGTAGCAACCCTTATTTAACAACTTTAAAACCACTTATTCAACAAGCTTTTCATTGCTTTTCAGCAAATTAAAAATTCCGGTAAAACCTATATCAATTTCAGTCACCCTTAAAATTAACCACATGATTCTACGATCTGCTATATTGGCGATCAGCACCTGCTGTATTGTCAATAGTTCTGTACAAGCGCAAAACAAACCTTTTCCACAGGCTGTAACCTATGCTAACTGTATCAAACCCAGTAACGTGACACAGGCGTCCATGAATGCAAGTGTTGCAAGTTATTATGATTACTGGAAAGCCAGGTATGTAAAAACATTGTCTACCCTTCCTGGTGGCTATTACATCAAAGGAGAGATCAGCGGAGACGCGGAGGGCTATACCCCGCTGGGCTCTTCCGAGGGACAGGGTTATGGCATGGTGATCACGGCACTCATGGCGGGACATGATCCAAATGCAAAAACCATCTTTGACGGGTTGTTTAAAACAGCCAGGGCCTTTCACAGTTCTGTTAATTCAAACCTGATGGGCTGGGTGGTAGCGGATGCCACCGGGGCACAGGGTCATTTCGATTCTGCCACAGATGGTGATATTGACATCGCCTATTCGCTGATCCTGGCTCATTATCAGTGGGGTAGCAATGGTACTATCAACTACCTCAATGAAGCAAAGAAGATGATCACAAACGGTATCAAAGCAGCGAATGTGACCAGTACCAATCGCCTGAACCTGGGAGACTGGGATAGCAAGAGTGCACTGAACACCAGGCCGTCTGACTGGATGTTGAGTCACCTGCGCGCGTTCTACCAGGAGACAGGGGATGCAACCTGGCTCACGCTGATCAATAACCTGTACAGCGTATACAATTCATTTACTGCCACGTATTCACCTAATACAGGCCTGATCTCCGACTTCGTAGTCAAGAATCCTCCCGAACCGGCACCTCAGAATTTTATTGATGAAGGTCCGCAAACAAATGAATACAATTACAATGCCTGTCGCGTGCCATTGAGAGTGGTAATGGATTATGCATTGTATGGTAATGCCAATGCTTATACACTGGCAAATAAAATGGCAACCTGGATTATTACGAAATCAGGCGGCAATCCTTCTAATATTAAGGATGGCTATAAATTAGATGGAACTACCAGGGGCAGTGATCCCGAAGCTGTATTTGTCGCACCCTTTGTAGCAGCATCCGTCGTAAACAGCAGCAATCAGTCTTTCCTGAACAGCGGCTGGACATTTTTAACCACCAGGAAATCCGGTTATTACAGCGATTCTTATAGTTTGCTTTGCCAGTTGTTTATTTCTGGTAACTGGTGGAAGCCACAGGCAGCGGCAAATACATGCGTGCCCGTGAGTGCAAGCGCAGATGATGGAAATGTACCGGGAAATGTGCTGGATGGAAGTTTCGATACCAGGTGGTCTGCCTCTGGAGACGGCCAGTATTTACAGTTCTGCCTGGATGCAGTGACGACTGTGACGGGTGCTGACATTGCGTTTTACCAGGGAAATACGCGGGTGGCGACTTTTGATATCCTGACCAGTACAACGGGCAATACCTGGACGACCGCGGCTGCCGGATTGAAGAGTAGTGGCACCTCACTGGCATTGGAGCATTTCTCAGTTGCACCCGCAAGTGCGAAATATGTTCGGATTGTAGGGCATGGCAATAGTGTAAATGCGTGGAATAGTATTACTGAAGTACAAATTAAGAAAAGCAGTAACAGTAAAATGCAGATGGCTGTTTCAGATGACGTTTCCGGCAAGGCGGCTGTTGTGCATGCTTATCCCAACCCATTCTCGCAGGACATGACCGTTCAGTTTACGCTGCAGGATGCGGGGCAGACTTCACTGGTTGTATATGCAATGGATGGACACCAGGTGCGTGTGCTGTCAAACGAAATATTAAATGCCGGGCAACATACACGTACTTTTAATGCCACTAATATCCCGGCAGGTGTGTATTTACTAAAGCTGGTGCATAACGGGAAAATGATCAATAAGAAAATCATTAAAAACTAAGAGAGAACCAGGCTGCTGCACCGGACAGCCGCCTGGTTCAGCCTGCAAACAGGGAAGCACCCTCTTGACAGAGGGTGCTTTTGTTTTTAAACAGGGGACAATTCTAACGTCTTTCCAGTACGCTTTCCAGGCGCTCCATGACCTTTGTATTATTTTCTATCACTCCCTGCATTTTTTCACGATCATCATTGAGATACTGCGCGAGGCGGTCTTCCAGTTTGATCTGGCGCTTCCACAATATCCACGCGATGCCGATGAGTACAATTACAGAGAAGGCCTGGTCTCCAAGCCGCTGGAAGAGGACGTTTCCGGGGTTAACATCAATCATTTCATTTAATAGTAACATCTGAGGTTAACAATTTAGGGTTTAAACGGATAGGTGCTTCTTTATGTATTTTCCAATGCTTCTTTCATGTGTGTTGCAAGCGATAACAATACAAAGGAACCACTTTTCTGTACGCTGAAAAAATCGTGAAATAATGTTTATGCTTTAATTGTCTGTTCAGATTTTATATTTTGTATAATCATTGATGAATTGCATTTTTGCGCGATTGATCGGGGCGGTACTTACCTGGATTATTCACTCAGAAAAAGCTGCCGACATACAATTAAAAAGTATGTTCAGGGTGAACAAAAAACAAATCCATCAACATTTAAAAAAGCCCGTATCAATTAAGATACGGGCTTTTTTTTAAGGGTTAACAATCACTGACATTACCAGGTCAGCCATGGATAAAGCAACCGCAATTGCTTCAGGTCGGGTTGTTCTCTTTTCATAATCTGTTCAAGGCGCTCGCTATTGCATTGCATGCGGTAAATAATATTACTGTTCTTAATGTAGAACTCCTTGGATAATTCCTCGATAGCGGAATCGTACCTTTTTTGCTGTAGCTTGATGTAATAATAATACCGGTGCAGCAGGCATTCGTCTCTCAGGGCGATCATATCGGCGGAGCGACCTTTGCGCACTGTTTTGGTGACAGGGTTTTCGATGAAATGATTGAAAAGAGTGTGTTGTCCTCGCATATCTTTAATTCTTTTGTTTGTGATTGATTGATTCGCCCTGCTGCATGGATGCCGGGTACCAGGTTATTTTGTTCAATATCAAAGTTACCCTTTCACTTACTATTGATTCTGCGTAGTGCCCCCTATGTGGATAAAGTTATCCACATATTTCAGCATCGAATTAACTATTGAAAAACAATCACTTGTACATTAAAAATGGTGCGGACACTGCACCTTATTCATGCTTGCGCTGGTGGGTATTGTAATGCCTATACTCAGTTCGTGGGAACCTCGCTGATAACGTGAAATGCCGTTGGTAGAAAAGTCGTAAGAATAGCCTATTCTGAAGTTGTCAGAGGCATATACCTCCATCATCAGGCTGAAGGCATTATTAGGGTCTAAATTGGGTGGTAAACTCGTATTACCGGGGTAATTGAACCCGGTACGGTAAGAAGCGCCGATCCACAATGTCTCCTGCAGTAAAACAAAGACATTCACATCGACATTCACGGGGCCTTTAAAATCGCCCTTTACCATAATTGAAGGTTTCAGCTGCACATCCTGGTTCAATGGAAATATGGTACCGGCAGAAAGGTACATGTGTCTTGATTTGCGCAAAGTAGAATACAGCAAACCATTCCCTAAAAATATCTTCCCGCTGGTATAGGCAGAAAACAGGTTCAATACAGAAAGACCTACAAAGGAAGTGGCGGAGTTGTAATAAACGCCTACCCTTGCATCGGGTACAAGTGTCGTCTGACGTCCCAGTATCACTTCGGGGTCATCGGCATCTACGTATTTACGATTGCTCCCATCCACGCTATAATTTGTAACGCCCACGCCTAATCCTACTGCCAACCGTTTTTCCTCCTCCCATCCCATGGGAATACGGTATGAATAATTTACAAATAACGCTGTTGAGGATTGCGGACCCAGTTTTTCGAAAGCAGCTAAAACTCCCCATCCCACTCTTCCATCCGAGTAATCAGTGAGCCCATCTGCAGAAATGGTACCGGTGACCGGTGCTCCCGGAAATCCTGCCCACTGCTGCCTGTAGCTGCTGTGAAGGTATAGTTGTTCTTTGTATCCTGCGTATGCAGGATTTACACTCAGCCCGTTAAAAACGTACTGACTGAACTGTACTTCCTGTTGTGCATGCGCACGCAGGAAGTACAGGATGAAAAATGATATGGTAAAAATTCTTTTAATCATTTTGCTTATCTCGTAATCAACTCAACATAACCTTTGTATATCGCGGCGATGCAGGAACTGATGGTTCATGTCCATCAGGT
>NZ_JBCNKF010000010.1:0-213644 GCF_039596155.1 Chitinophaga sp. | reverse complement strand
TCTAAAAGTCCCTTTGGGAGTAGAAATTCCATCAACTGTCTATAGCTCTGATCCAAGTTTGTTGCTTCTTTAATGAGTTGCAAAGCAACAAATTTTTAGCATTCCCCCCAAGAATTCAACTTGATCCGAAATGAGCACATGAAGGATCAAGTTGAATTCCTATAGGATTTTTGTGTCAAGCATAGATTTTAGATAAACTGAACAGAAAGAATCCTACATCTCTAACCCCTCTTACCGCCTTTCACTATCTACTCGATTGACCGCACTTTTTTATCTCCATTACTATCCCAAATACTGGTTGATAAAATTCGATACGTTGCATAGTTATCCCTTATAAACAACCGGTTAAAAGTTGAAGTATGTTCCTCGAAAGTAAGGGCCGCGAAAAAGGGGATTTTTCCTATTTTAATATATAGAAATAAAATCCACCTTTGAATTACAATTAAGTTTATGAGGTTACATTTAAAGCTATTATCAGGAGGCCCCCACGTTCCTTTCAACTACCAGGTTTATCTTACAGGAGCAATTCATAAATGGCTAGGAAAAAACGACCATCATGGTTCTATGGGCATGTATTCCTTTTCATGGTTAAAAGGAGGATCAGCTAAAAAAGATGGATTATGTTTTCCTCAAGGCGCTACATGGGAAATTTCTGCATACCATTCAACATTTTTAAAACAACTTATTAACGGCATACAGCAGCATCCTGAGATAGCATTTGGATTGATTGTAACAGATGTTACCATAAAGGAAACACCCAATTTCCCTTCATCTCAAACATTCTTCGTTAATAGCCCAGTACTTGTAAAAAGAACCATAAATAACAAAGATTATCACTACACATTTGATCACCCGGACTGTGAAAAGATGTTAACCGAAACATTGCAACATAAATTAAATCTGGCTGAATTACCATCTGCAGGTGTGAAGGTGAAATTCCAGACAGACTATCCTGCTGCACATACAAAAGTTATTTACTATAAGAGTATTGGTAACCGGGTTAATATATGTCCTGTTATAATAGAAGGTACGTCAGAGCAACTCGCTTTTGCATGGGAAGTTGGTGTGGGGAATAGCACAGGAATTGGTTTTGGAGCATTAAAATAATCTTTATGACTTTCTATGTAGTTAAATACACAGGTCCTTTTGGCTTTATCAAACCATGGACTGCAGTAAGAGACAGTAAAACTTTCAGCCAACAGTTTTTGACGGCTTCTACACTTGAAGGTATTGAAAAGAAGCTTTTCCCGGAACAATTAAAAGAGATTGGTATAAAAAAAATCGCCCGGTACAGGCTAAGCTACGATTCCATCAATTTACAGCAGGAAGTAACTCAGACAAGAGGGTGGGAATATAAAAAGCAACAGTCTTTAATGGTCAGGAATCGTTCGATTTTGGATCGCGGGGTAATGTTATCTCCCATGCTAATGCTTGCATTTTCTGACAGGCAGGATGCAGAAACAGCGGCTGAACAGCATATCTGTCTTTGCAGGAATGAGGACATTCTATTACCTGAGCCAGAGATATTACTTTTTGAGGAAGAAGAATTTAACGATATATGCGGCTTCGAACTAATTTTTGGTGAAACAGATGATTCGTTCTTAACAGGATTTAACCGCTTCGACAATAATATGACCATGCATGGAAGATTAATTGTAATTGGACGCCCGGTAAAAAACTGCTGATGTTTACATTTGACCATCTATTAGCAAAAAGTGAGAAGTATGGAAAGCTGACATTGGTCCAGCATCTTTCGGATGTAGCTTCAATTGCAAGAATGGTAGCTAAAAGCATGCAGCTGGATGAAGAAATCGCGTTTAAGGGAGCTATACTTCACGACATAGGAAAGACAAGTGATCAATTCCAAAAGACACTGGATAAAAATTTCCATCGTCCACCGGGTTATATTTTCCGGCATGAAATAGCATCTTTGTTTTTCATATCATTGATCGAGGGGAAAGACAAACCTGCAATAATAGATATGATAGTAGCGCATCATAAATCCATTTTAAATGATAACCGTAGCCTTGGATTGCTAGATATGACGGATAATATGACGGACTGTTTTGAAAAACATGCAATTGGTTTTTCATTATGGTCGCCCATTGCAATGGAGATTTTATCCCATTTTGGATTCCCGGTTAAAAGTATCTCAGAGCAAGAAGCCAGGCAAAATTTTGAATTTGTTGTTGAATATTGCGAGTCAAAAAGATATGGATATTCAAAATGGAAAGGACTTTTAATTGCAGCAGACCATTTGGCATCAGCAATGGAAGGAAGCGTTGATAAAATATTGGACAAATTGTTCATTAAGCCTGATCTCGATTTTTACAAACGACAAACAGCCCTTTATCCCCTCTCTATGATTCCCGGAGACAACGAATCTCGGTTTACGCTCGTCAAGGCACCAACCGGAGCAGGGAAAACTGACTTTTTGTTAAAGAGGTGCGCAGGTAGAGTATTTTACACGTTACCATTTCAGGCATCAATAAATGCCATGTATGAGCGAATAAAGCTTGACCTGGCTAATACAGCCAGTCAGATTCATTTACTTCATGCATCATCATCATTGAAAATAGAAGGGAAAGAAATTGAAGAAAAAATACTGCAAAAGCATATTGGTGCATCAGTAAAAATCCTGACACCACATCAGCTGGCTGCGCTTGTTTTCGGTACGAAAGGATACGAAGCATTGATAGCAGACCTGACAGGTTGCGATGTTATCCTTGATGAAATACATACCTATAGTGAAATTACACAGGCGATTGTCTTAAAAATTGTCGATATCATCTGTTCATTAGGATGCAGGGTACATATTGGAACGGCGACAATGCCTACGGTATTATACAACCGATTGCTTGAAATAATGGGAGGGGAAAAAGACGTTTATCAAGTAGCGTTGCCAGATGACGTCCTTGATACTTTTGATAGACATATCGTTTTTAAAGTTTCTAAAATGGAAAATCTGGAAGAGATTATCGACCATGCGATACATGATAACAAAAAATTACTGATTGTTGCTAACAGGGTTGTCAACGCACAGGAAATATTCAAAAAAATTTCAGCGAAATATCCGGATATAGAAAAAATGCTTATCCACAGCAGATTTAAAAGGGGAGAAAGAAGCAATCTGGAACTCAAACTAAAAGAACAATATAATAACAGTCCGCATCCATGTATTGTTGTAGCAACCCAGGTGGTGGAAGTTAGCCTTGATATAAGTTTTGATATAATGATAACAGAAACGGCACCCATTGACAGCTTAATACAAAGGTTTGGAAGGATAAACAGGAAACGGACAACCTCGACCATAGGCACTTTTAAACCTGTATATGTACTCGCACCACCAGAAAATGAACGGGATGCTCTGCCCTACAATATGGACATTCTTAAAAAAAGCTATGAGGTATTGCCGGATGGATTCGTACTACATGAAAGGGATGTTCAGCGCCTGGTCGATTTTGTTTATCCTGAAATTGCATTTACAAACATTGATCTGAATACGGTTTTTAATAATGGGAAATGGCGAATTAAGGAACTATGTCATCACGCCCGATCCGCACTTCTTGAGATATTGGATATTGATTCAGTTGCAGGTGTTCTCGAAAGTGACATGGCCGCCTATGAGAGAGGAAAACATGAAGAACAATCAGCATTAGAAATTCCCTTATCATACAGATCAATCGCTTTTAATCAATTAACAATAGCTACTATTTCTAACAAACCATACATTATACCAGACAAGGCATATGACAACGAATTGGGGTATCTGTCATTATTTGCGAAACCCGAATATTACGACGTTACATTACGGTTCCTATAATTAATTATTCATATGATAGCAGTCAACATTGGCAGAACATTTTTAAAGGCCTATAATGAAAGGTATCAAACTAATTACTCTGCTAAAAAATTCTTTCTTGAGAAATATTTTCCTCTTTTCTTTGATGCGGAAAAATACATGCAATACGTAACAAATTCTCCGTTTGTACAGGGATTGAAAAAGGGTACCCCTCCTACTCCCACAGAAAGACAGCAACGATTAGCCGCTTTTATTGAGAAAATCGACCGTAATGATCCGGACGCTAGTTTTGCAATTGGATTTCCATCTATGGAGATAACTGCAACGACATCTGGCCAACTTACGGATATTTCTCAACCCTGGATAAAAGAGGATGTATATCTTTCCTGGATAGGCAGTGGGCTTGGAATAGGTATACAAGGTGGACTATCTATATTTTTCAACAAAGGAGAGTTACTGATGGATCTTTATGAGGGCTGGAACATATACAGAAAATTTCTGCATACAATACCCTTACTAAGAGGTAATCAAATTAATACCTGGAATGGGCAATGGATTGCCCACCGTTATGATCATCGACGTTATGACCCATCAGATCCTACAACACAGTTTAATGGCATAAGTGCGATGAAAGATGGTGGATTGGAAATCAGCACACAATCCTGGATAGCTGTAATGATCGGTATTTCCCGTAAATGGGGTGATCTACAATTAACGGGGTATGTTTATAATCTTGGTCAAACCAACACAACCATTGGTTTTATACCATTTAAAATTCCACAGATAAAAAGACCTGTTGAGCTATATGAAAAATATTTCGGGACAACCAGTAAAGCAGAAGTTGACCAATTATTTGGTACTGCGTTTGGTTTTACAAAAGCATGTCAAATGGGGGTCATTGGTGTAAGTGCCATGGAGCCAAAAGGACTACGTGAATTTATTGAGCAGGGTAAAAGTCCTGTTTATAATGAAAAAGATGAAAATAAAAAACTACACTTCCAAACACATCAAATTTGGTTATTAGCTATGTTAAACAATGAGCAGTTATGGGAACAGGCAAGAAACTTTGCCCTCCTCCTGAACACATATGCATTAAGCAGTGATAAGGGTAAAAAAGATAAAACGAACCAGGTTAAAACGGTATTAACTGCGGTGAATCAAAAACAATTTTTGGAGAGCCTTATTACCATTGTCGAAGAAGCTAGTGATAAAGATGCATATGCAGAAATGGCAAAACTAATCCATGTAATGCCGAAGGACAATGTTCCCTATTTCTTAACACTTATACGTTTTCATTTTGCAACCATAAGTAAAAATTAAACTCAGATCAATGAAACCTTACATTTTTTTAAGAGCATTAAAGCATGCAGAGCATACAGTATTTGGTGTACAGGATGGGCAGAAAACCTATTATGATGCTCAGTTCGGTCAATATTGTGCATATTCCAGCGGCCAACAGGTAAAACGCTCCATTCTTGAGGAACTGACATCCCTTTTACACGTCCCGATGGCGCCCGTGACATTTAATTATAATATCACTAAAGATAAACAACTGGAAAATAAGGAGCCCTGGTCTCCATGTGATCCTTCTTATGTAGACCAGTTAATTGGTGGATGGATGCGTGCTGGTGATGGATTGACCGTAAAAAGGAGAAGTCCATTGTCAATATCCGCAATGCGGCCATTACATCCTTTATTGTCAGGCACCGTAAAAGAAAACATTACATTTGACAGGAGTAACCGACCAGATAATAACCCGGTAAATGTAAGAATGGCTGGCAGCGAAAAATTGCTATCAGAAGAAGAAATAGACAATTATCTCACTTCCAATGGCCGTACCTTACCACGCAGGAACTGGATACCTGACAACAGGAGAGCACAGGGGCTTTTTGTATATGATATTGCCATTGACCTTCGTACCCTATTTTCTGTATCAACGAACCAGCATGAGCCTGAATTGAGTAAGGAAAAAATCGTTGAACTAAAATCAAAAGGATGGCTGGAAAGTGAAAATACATTTGGTAAATGTTTGACGCTACCAAAAGAAGAACGTGAAAAAATAATTCCTGCGTTGGCAAGTGCATTACTTAACTGGAGGATTACATCCAACCAAGCCCGAACTTTTAGTTTAATGGAAACGCTGGCAGTGGCTATCAGCGACAATGCGAGCACACTTACCGGAGCGATCCGGGCAAAACTGATAGATGATGGTGATAGACCAAAGGCAAAACCCATTATTGATGGAACTGCCGGTGCTGCTATCTTTATTACGCTTCCTTGTGCAGGTTACATTGCTACAGAAAATGAAAGTGCAGATGCGCTTATAAAAGCAGAAGAAAAATTAATTGAAAAATTAAAGACATTTAACTACGAAAATCAGTTACCATAAATCCTGGTAACTGAGACATATATTACCTTCTATCATATTACAATCTGATTATCGGTCTAATGTTACAAATTAACGCTACTCATATTAATTACTTCCATGTGTGTCACCGTAAGCTCTGGCTTTTTTGTAATGGTATAAACATGGAACACACTTCAGATCTTGTTTCAGATGGCAAATTACTGCATGCTGTCAGTTATCCTCAGCGGGCTGAAAAGCGAAAAGAAATTGAGATTTCTGCTTCAATAGATGAAAATATTGTGTTGAATGGTAAAATTGATTTCTTTGATGCAGTAGGGAAAGTTATTCACGAAACAAAGAGAAGTGATAAGATTGAAATAGCTCATGAGTGGCAGGTGAAATACTATATATGGCTTTTTGAACTGAATAATATTGCTGGCGTTAAAGGAATTATTGAATATCCCAAACTACGCATAAATAGTGATATTAGTTTGACTGAAGGAGATAAACGTTATTTGGAGGAGGTGGTAAATATGATAAATAAGATTAGAATTAATGAGGTTTGCCCGCCCCTGATTAATAGCAAAATTTGCCGTAATTGTAGTTATCATGACCTTTGTTATGCAGATGAAATATGAAAAAGTCTTATTATCTTTTCAATCCGGGACGAATGAGCCGAAAGGACAACACACTGAAGTTCACTGCTATTGATGAGCGAGGTGAAGAAGGGGAGTCTCGGTTTATACCCATTGAAAATGTTGATAATTTGTATGCATTTGGTGCATTAGATGCTAATAGTTCATTATTTAATCTTTTAGGCAAAGAACAGATCAGTGTTCATTTTTTTGACTTCTATGAACATTATACAGGTAGTTTTATGCCAAGAGACTATTTACTCAGTGGAAAAGTTTTGATTGCTCAAACTGAATATTATAGCAAACCTCAGAAACGCATCAAAATAGCCAAGAAATTTATTGAAGGTGCAGTATTTAACATATTAAAGAACTTACGCTATTATAATAATAGAGAAAAAGATACATCCATCCAGATTGAAAAAATTGAAAATTTAGCTTTACAAATTGCTTTTTCAGAAAATATTGAGACTTTAATGGGTATAGAAGGCAATATAAGGATGACGTATTATGAATGTTTCGATTCAATAATCAATGATTTCAAAATGGGTAAGCGCGCTAAACAACCTCCCGACAACGAAGTTAACACCTTAATTTCCTTTGTAAATTCCCTGTGCTACACACTTTGCCTTGATATGATTTATCATACTCAATTAAATCCGACCATAAGTTATTTACATGAGCCGGGATATCGAAGATTCTCGCTTGCATTAGACCTCGCTGAAGTTTTCAAACCTATCCTTTCGGATCGATTGATATTTGCATTATTCAATAAGAGAATTATTCAGAAAAATGATTTTGATTTTTCATTGAATGGCTGCTTATTAAAGGAGAGCGGAAGAAAAAAAGTGGTAAAAGCATGGGATGAAAAATTAAACGAGACTATTAAGCATCGAATTTTAGGTAGAAATGTGAGTTATAAACATTTAGTAAAATTAGAATGTTATAAATTAGTTAAACATATTCTAGGTATGGAAGAATATAAACCTTTCAGGGCCTGGTGGTAAATTAAAAACCATGTACATTATTCTTTTTTACGATATCAAAGAAGAGCGGGTAGGAAAAATGTTAAAATTATGCAGGAGGTATTTAAATTGGATACAGAATAGTGTATTTGAAGGTGAATTGTCTGACGTAAAATTAAAAGAATTGGTAAATTATGCGTTAGAAATAATTGATACGGGGTATGATAGTATTATTATTTTTAAAACCCGCCAGGAGAAATGGCTTGATAAGCAAGTGATTGGTAGGGAACGGAATGATTTAAATAACTTTATATAGTTGTCGATCAGGTGTTTAAGGTGATTAAATTATTTCAGGTTAATCCAATATGAAATTGAAACGATTTGCTATGGCGGTTTTTATGATGTCGTCGATCTAAGGGGGAAATCGTACAATTAGGCATAGACGATAATTAGGGGTATTTTTTAAGGGGTTTAGGATTACAAAGCCTTGTGAACAGGCTTTTTTCCGGGGAATTTATGACGGGTATTAATCGCACTATTGTAGAATGGAAACGAAGTCATCATCAATAGGGAGAAACACGCCGTTCAGGTATTAATCGCACTATTGTAGAATGGAAACTACTAAGGAATGATGATATCGACCTGACAGATATCAGTATTAATCGCACTATTGTAGAATGGAAACAATATTGGAAGGACCAGAGGTATCTACCCCAATACGTATTAATCGCACTATTGTAGAATGGAAACGTAGCGTATACTGTGAAATTGATCTGCATTTATTCAGTATTAATCGCACTATTGTAGAATGGAAACTGATTATTTTCTCCTGGTAATTCACTGGCAGCGTTAAAGTATTAATCGCACTATTGTAGAATGGAAACAGAGGGCGAAACGGTATGGATGAAAGGGGAATACGTGTATTAATCGCACTATTGTAGAATGGAAACTACTTTAAGGAATTCGATCCGGATCTGATTGAAAGGTATTAATCGCACTATTGTAGAATGGAAACTTCGTAGCGTTTAAAGTAACATCATAGGGGTTATTTAGTATTAATCGCACTATTGTAGAATGGAAACTTAAAAATTTATCAGATGGCTTACGACGTTTCAGCCGTATTAATCGCACTATTGTAGAATGGAAACTGTTGAATGACCTGCATATTTCAAGCAAAAGATCCCGGTATTAATCGCACTATTGTAGAATGGAAACCAGTTTACCCATGATGAACTAAAGGCGGAATTGGCAGTATTAATCGCACTATTGTAGAATGGAAACATCTTAGGACCGGCCGATTGTGATTGTAGGTTATTGTATTAATCGCACTATTGTAGAATGGAAACATTTTCAAACCTTGACGGATCTGACAACGCATCAGGAGTATTAATCGCACTATTGTAGAATGGAAACAGTAAATAGTCTTGTTCGTTCGCTGTATGCCACATAGGTATTAATCGCACTATTGTAGAATGGAAACGTCGTTGGATAAGAATAGCTAGCAATGGCACTACCGGTATTAATCGCACTATTGTAGAATGGAAACTTGATTGCATCATTATAACCTGACTGCATAAATTCAGTATTAATCGCACTATTGTAGAATGGAAACTACTAAACGAATAAGCCACGTTGCGCTATTGAAAGGTATTAATCGCACTATTGTAGAATGGAAACTAGACTCACTCGCGTTCTTCGAATCGATCATTCAGCGTATTAATCGCACTATTGTAGAATGGAAACTATATTGACTCCGGAGCGGCAATAAACGGTATTGGTGTATTAATCGCACTATTGTAGAATGGAAACGGGAGATGCGCTAACGCTGCCCGATGACGTAACGCGGTATTAATCGCACTATTGTAGAATGGAAACTGTCATAACTGAGATTGATGGTAGTGATGCTGAAGGTATTAATCGCACTATTGTAGAATGGAAACTTGTAGCAGGATTCGTTGTTGACGTTAATAAGCTGGTATTAATCGCACTATTGTAGAATGGAAACGGTAAAGGCGGATCCGGTGTTGCCGGTCGTTGGATAGTATTAATCGCACTATTGTAGAATGGAAACGAGCTTTTAAGCATTTCGAGCGCAAACGCTTTAAAGTATTAATCGCACTATTGTAGAATGGAAACCAGTATAAAGCCTGTTGAATTCTTCCTGGTCAATAAAGTATTAATCGCACTATTGTAGAATGGAAACTCTCATTGCTATTTGCGAACTGGTTTTGCCGCCGAGTATTAATCGCACTATTGTAGAATGGAAACAATATATTTCAGATATATCCCCGGAAGCGAGTTTGAGTATTAATCGCACTATTGTAGAATGGAAACTTTTAAAGGGGTTATTAAGCTGCCTCAATCCGGATGGTATTAATCGCACTATTGTAGAATGGAAACGTAGTAGGCATTCTGAGATAGGCTCCTCACCTTACGGGTATTAATCGCACTATTGTAGAATGGAAACTTGCAAGTTGAACTATATTTCCCTCTGCATCACCGGTATTAATCGCACTATTGTAGAATGGAAACCGTTATCTTCTTTATGAGCTGATCAAATACATAGAGTATTAATCGCACTATTGTAGAATGGAAACTTGTCTGACGAATAGGAGAAGTATTGAGACCCCTGTATTAATCGCACTATTGTAGAATGGAAACTTTTTAACTACTGCTGTAAATGTCGATACTTCAAATGGTATTAATCGCACTATTGTAGAATGGAAACTCTATCTTGCTTATCGGTATCAGCCAAGGCGCTACTGGTATTAATCGCACTATTGTAGAATGGAAACATACAGGGGATTCGGCCAACTCGACACTTACCCTTGTATTAATCGCACTATTGTAGAATGGAAACGCGATCAATACCAGGAAGGCGAAGAAAGCTAAAAGGTATTAATCGCACTATTGTAGAATGGAAACCATTACCTCTTTCGAATCAATAATCATAATCATTGTGTATTAATCGCACTATTGTAGAATGGAAACGAATCTAGTGTAATCATGCCATCCCCAACTGATGACAGTATTAATCGCACTATTGTAGAATGGAAACGGGGCTGGGTTGGGGGTTGATGGAGACGTAACATTTGTATTAATCGCACTATTGTAGAATGGAAACTATCATTACTGCATGCATTTGACTCGCTGGATTACCGTATTAATCGCACTATTGTAGAATGGAAACAGTATTTTTGTCATTTTATCGATTAAAGGCTGTCTTAGTATTAATCGCACTATTGTAGAATGGAAACTACTAACGAGATAGTGCCAGATAGCCGTATTAAGTGTATTAATCGCACTATTGTAGAATGGAAACGGAGATAGGAAATTATTAAATGTGCTGCTTGCTGAGTATTAATCGCACTATTGTAGAATGGAAACTGAAGGGAGTGAAGCAGAGAGCTGCTCCACTTCTTGTATTAATCGCACTATTGTAGAATGGAAACAAACTTCCCCAGGAAGATTGCCCGCAGGTGAAATGGTATTAATCGCACTATTGTAGAATGGAAACACGACTGACAGGGGATGTGTGGTCTAAATCTTCAGGTATTAATCGCACTATTGTAGAATGGAAACATCTATGTGCTGTATTCGATGCCATTGATCGCGCTAGTATTAATCGCACTATTGTAGAATGGAAACAAAGATGAACAGACTAAAGATCATTTGTTTGTGGAAGTATTAATCGCACTATTGTAGAATGGAAACGTGATAAATACTAATTCGGAAAGCAACTTAGCAAATGTATTAATCGCACTATTGTAGAATGGAAACTAAGTATTTACTGGTTGATAGGTTTGGGCATTTAAAGTATTAATCGCACTATTGTAGAATGGAAACTTTAATTGTAAACACATATTTTAATAGTCTTTCAGAGTATTAATCGCACTATTGTAGAATGGAAACTTCACGCATCGAATCTCCATTGGAGAGACATTGAAAGTATTAATCGCACTATTGTAGAATGGAAACATATCAAAATCTTCAGCGTCCGCGCTGGCATGAAATGTATTAATCGCACTATTGTAGAATGGAAACGAAACTAAAGTGCAGCTAAAGTATTGGGTTGATCAGGTATTAATCGCACTATTGTAGAATGGAAACTTATCTGAAAGAATATACGAAGGCTATAGAGACGCTGTATTAATCGCACTATTGTAGAATGGAAACGTATCTGATTCGATGGTATCAAACAATTCCTTAATAGTATTAATCGCACTATTGTAGAATGGAAACTTGCTGAAGAGGGAATTATCTGTAGGTATCTTGGGAGTATTAATCGCACTATTGTAGAATGGAAACTATTGACTAAAAGCAACGAAATAACTTCCGTCGTTAGTATTAATCGCACTATTGTAGAATGGAAACAATAAGAACCTTTTTTCTTCACCGATTCATTTATGTGTATTAATCGCACTATTGTAGAATGGAAACACAGATTATTCCCATCTGCACAAAACGCTCTTTTACTGTATTAATCGCACTATTATAGAATGGAAACATGTTTAGAGGCACCCCAATTCGCCAGGAACAAATCGTATTAATCGCACTATTGTAGAATGAAAACTACCGTGTTTTGATTGTCTAAAACGGAGGGCATTGGGCTAACCGTAATGGCGCATACCGGTCGAGTCAAAAACGGCGATATTGGACCCAAATGAGCAGAAATAACTTGTCTAGACCACCAATTAAGATTCCACTTTTTAAAACGAAGGTTATTGGCCTCAAATAAAGTTCACAATCATCCAAAGCAGAGATTGTCGCGCCAGATTTATCAATAACCGTACTAAAAAGGAAGTTCTTGGGCCGTTTTCCATAATTTGCAACAGTCTTGTACCTAAAAGACCAATAGGTATATAGCGGGTCAAAGAATCAATGTCATGGAAGTACGTACATTAATTTCATTGAAACAGAAGAGCAGGAGCAATCGATCGCTGATTACATTAAGATCAACTGTAAGACTGTAGACAGTTATGATGCCTCCGTTTAAAGCATTTGATTTACCCCAGTAAGTCTAAAACAGGTAGAAGACGCAGAACTTGCAGATCTTTTTACTGAAGATAGGCAGACAGAAAAAGAACGCTATGAGACACTGGCTGTTACTTCAGTCACATTGAAAAGGAATTTTTGAATCCTGGTTATTGTGTGGAGCATTACACCGGGAATACGTCTTAAAGCACTCGGATGTATAGTTATACACAGTCTTGATGGTCCATACGACAGAGGAATAAAAGGAGTACGCCGGAAGGAATATAATGACATAAAGTCGGCGAAAAACTGTATGTCGACTTTTGTGATGATAAACTCTATATTGACAAAACTACAGGAGAACTAATAGCTGTAGAAGTATTTATTGCAATACTGCCTTGCAGCCGATTACCATCATAAAACTATTAGCCTTAAAGAAAAGAGCAGACCTTATCAATTGTTTACCTACCTGTTTATAGCTCCCGGGGGAGTTCTTCAGACCATCGTATCTGATAATCTCAAAAGTGCGGTGAGCAAGGCACACAAATATGCACCACCGATCAATAAAACATTTCCGATTTTGCACTTTTCTATAGTTTTTTTTGCGGCAGGTCCTTTCCACTCTCATCATCCGATAAAGTATCAATTTAACACGCAATGGAGCTAGTATGATAACGTATTTACTACCTACTATCCCACCATACCATTTTCTCTTGAATAGCTTGATGCTAAGATCTGCAATCTGCTGATCACTTTTAATGACTACCTTTTTGCCCATGGAAGTACAATCCGCCGACAACAATTTATTGATACCGGAAAGAAGTGATTGCAATCCCTGCCACCCGGCCCTTATCACATACGACAATACAGCAGAGCTAAGGTGCAGGAAAAAGTTTGTGCATAGACAGACAAGTGTCGAAGTAATAAAACATACAATAAGATGATTCCTTTTCAAAACATGCTATAAACCAGATCATCTCATTCATTATTACTACTGCTCCAGAACAGCAATAATTGTCAGAAATAACTTTATTACTTGTTTAACTAACAATTATTATCTATATTTATTAGGATTCTTAAGTGATGTAATTTTTCATCCTCTTTAAAAGATTCATGTTGAACCCGTAATTCCATGCTGATCTGTGCTAAAGGTAAGTAGCGTTCCACAAAAAAGGAGACCCTGTGTTAGCCTCTCCCATTAATGATCAATTCAAGTAATAAAGAAGTTAATATTTCCTTAACCATAAAACTATTGCCTATGGTACAATAGCAAGAGAAAGGAGGTCATTATTTCAATGATTATGTGCATCTGTATTGAAGCACACGAGGTATTATTTGCGATAATATTCCTCCCGAAAAATATCGCAACAAAGAGAAATAACCCTACTATTCATTTAAAAATGTTACCCACATGAAAAAAAAGATCTATGGTGCTCTCGGCGTAGCAGCACTGGCTATTGCAGTATTCTTTACTACTAAAACGTCCAGCTCCGCATCTGACATCTCCTTGTCAAACATGTTTAAGATCAATGCAGCAAATGCTGAATGCTGCAGCACTCCTATTAACAACGGACGTTGTTCTTTCACAGGCAATTGCTTTGGTAACCCAGGTGGTCCGGTTGATTGTGATACCACAAAAGGCAGCTGCTAATTTTATTTAGATAAAAAGGCTATCTGTCCGGTAATTGCTGGCAGATAGCCATCCCGGTCACCTTCAAGTAAAGATGCTATGCGTAGGAAAATACCTATCATTTATATCGTCGTGTCCAGTATTTTCATGTCCTGTCAATCAGGTCCTGAGATTACCATTAAAAATGAAAAAAAAGGCAACCTGAAAGCTACCAAACGCCTGGAAATAACGGAAGAAAAACAATTCCCGTTAGATAGCCTTTCTGCCCCACGCCCTCCATATATTGAAATATTCAGCGACAGTAGCGGAGACAGCCAGCTTGCTATGCTCAGCGGATTTTCAAAGAATATTTTTATTTACAATTACGACTCTTCCAATAGCCCCGTCCATAAAATCCCTATTGGAAATGTACAGATCCCGCTTGCATTTCACATCAAAAACATGGATTCCATTTATGTATACAATGACCAATTCCTCGAAATGGACCTGCTGAATAACAAGTCTGAGATCGTATCAAAAATTTCACTGGTCAATAGCACCAATTTGAAAGATCTCGCCTGGACATTTAAGTATCCCCAGTATATGCCTCACTCTGTGAATAAAATGATTGAACATGAAGGCAAGCTCATATTCCCCGGACAATACATCTGGACAATTCCCGACACAATCGTGAAAAACTTTAAGTTCGCCACAGCTATTGATATGAACAGCAATCAGGTAAGCTTTTTGAACAAATACCCGTATGATATATATGGTCATGGATATGTGTGGGATGAGCCAATATATACAAACGTATACTATCATATGACACCTGATAATAAAAAGATGATCTGTAGTTTCCCCGTGTCACATGATCTATTCATTTATGACATGGAATCCAACAAGGAGCAGGTTGTATATGGTGGCGGTAACGGAGCTGAAAATATCAGCTCTATGGACCCCGCGCAGTTCAAATCCAAAACAGTAGCTCCCAAGGAATATATCTACCGGCAATCCTGCAAATCTGACCTCTACGCGGGCATATTGTATGATAAGTACAGGAAAGTGTATTACCGCTTTTTAAGAAAAGGTATTCCCGATGGAGCCCGGTTCAAATGGGAAAATAAAAAAGTAAATGTGATCGTCATGGATGAAAACTTCAATTACCTGGGTGAAACTGAGATCGGCGATATGAATGAATTCTATCCGGACAATTCTTTTGTAACAAAGGAAGGATTGAACATTGAATATGTAGATCCTAATGACGTAAAAGAAGAATTCCTGCGGTTCAAAATTTTCGCGCTAAAGAATATTTAAAACTATTATCATGAAAATAAGACATATCGCATGTTACATAATGGCATCTATGGTTATCTTATGTTGTTACTCATGCAAGAAATCTGATGCAAACCGGGAAGATGAGATCATCGCAACCGGGATAAAGGAAATCAAATTGCCTTCTCAATATAACTGGCTGGTTGTTCTACCTGGACTTGGCTGCAGAGGTTGTATACAGGAAGCCGAAGCTTTTATGAAGACCTACGTAGAGAAGCCCAATATAATGTTTGTGCTGACGAAGGTGCAATCCATGAAAATCCTGGAGCAAAAGATAGGAAAAACGCTACATGATCGCCAAAATGTTTATATTGACAAACAAGGATACTTTGATATCCCGACTAACAATACTATTTACCCATGTATTGTACAACTGGATAACGGCAAACCTGTACAACACCAGTTTCAATCACCGGCAAACGGTCAGGCATTCCAGTTGCTAAAAACAAAAATTGAGTAAGAAATTTCACGAATGAAGGTCCTTTTCAACTTCTTTTTTATCGTTAACCTGATCTGCAGCGGATCTAAGGTGTATTCCCAACCGGGCCGGGTATTGATGGATAGCCTGGCCCGGAGAATGAACATGTCCCTTTTTAACGAAAGTATCTACCTGAACAGCGATAAGGATATCTATATAGCTGGTGAGAATCTGTGGTTCAATGCATTTGTGATGGACAGGCAGTCTTTTGGGCTGTCTGAGACAGATAAGATCCTTTACCTGGAAATCATGAGCCTGAATGGTGATACCGTGATATGGAAGGAGATGTATCCTGTTGTACACGGTGTATGTGCAGGTCATGCTTACCTGCCAGTGGATCTCAGGAAAGGCAGATATTTATTAAAGGCGTATACAGGACATTCCTTCACCCGGGATCAACCTTATTTTTTTGCCACAGCTACTATACAGGTAGTGAAAGACCCCAGGGAAATCAGCAATAACTGGAAAGAAGCCCTTGATAAAACTGCACGTATTGACATTTTTCCGGAAGGTGGACAGCTGGTGAGTGGTGTGACCAATACGGTGGCTTTCAGAACTGAAAGCTCATCTGGAAAGGGTAAATTGCTTAAAAACGGGGTTGCCATACAAGATATTGAAACGAAACAGGACCATATTGGTGTATTTCAATTCACGCCGGATGCACAAGCTACTTACAGTATTCAATATGGTGGACAGGAGCAGCAATTGCCTGCTATTCAAAAAAATGGTATTGCGCTACACCTGTTACATAACGGGAAAGACAGCATTGCTTTCAGTATAGCTGCCAGTGGCTGGCAGGGCAACGTACTATTAAGACTACAGATGAATGGGGCCCTGCAGATGATAGGCGCCGGTGTGCTGCGTGACAAGCTGGTCATCAAGATACCGGTAAGCAGCCTCCCTGCCGGCATCGCTGAAGTCAGCCTTTTTGATGAGCAATTTCAGGTACTTGCCAGCAGGCTGGTATATGTACATGCCGGGCGAAAAATGCATGTTCACTTTAGTGGACTGCAGGATACATATGGGCCTAAAGGTATGGTGACTTTGAAAATGACCACTACAGATGAAAATGGGAAACCCATACCGGCAGCTGTAAGCGTACGTGTATATGACCGTTTGTTCGGCGACGCCAGGAGGAACAGGGATCTGACAAACTTCTATTATCTGACCTCGCTTTTAAGGGACACCCTTATTAATCCCGATCATTATTTTGACAGCAGTCCCCCCCTATCATTGGATACGTTGTTACTAACAAAGCAGGCGATACAATACAACCTGAGTGAACGCAACCTGAAAGAAGATATGCCAGTATTGCCCGATAGCCTGTTGTGTACAGCTGTAGCCACTCATGGAACTGATAAAAAGCACCCTAACCTATCCCTGCTTTTCTTCAACTACAATAAAAGTGTGAACCAGGTAGGTATGACCAATGAAAAAGGACAGTTCTTCCTGAGACAGGAAGAGCTATCTGTTGGTCAGCGCTTCTTTATCAGGTATTTCTCGGACAAAGAGTATGTACTGCTGGTACCCAGGCCATTTGATACTATTATGGCCATTGAATCAAAACGGAAGCCGGTATACTTTCTCAATGAGCGGCATCTACTACCCGGAGACGGCGGTAGTCGCCCCAACATGCTCCAATATGGTAATATGCTGAAAGAGGTGATCGTAAGCTCCAAAGGGCGGGATTTTAGTGATACTTACCTTGGATTCCTGGACAGCATCGCAAAGTTCGAGGCCAATACCGACTTTGTAGGTGCATGCGGCTGGTTGAATTGTCCTGCTTGCGGGAGTGGCAAAAAACCAGTGGAAGGTGTCGTTTACTCCGAACTAAAAGATAATAAAAAGACACTTGTATCGGGTCATCCTTTTTCATTTGGTCCTGATGACTATACAAAGCAAGCTTATCATTATCCGAAATACACAGAAGAGGAACTGCTAAAAAAATTCAAGATGATTATCACAAAGGGCTTCTGGCAGCATGCTCCATTTTACCATCCGGATTATGAAAAGGAGGATACTAGGATAAATGATACCAGGAATGTACTATACTGGGATCCGTTGGTTGTAACAAATGAACATGGTGAAGCGACGATCCGGTTCTATTGTTCTGATATAAAAAGCAGTTTTGTGGGGGTAGCAGAAGGGGTAGCAGGAAACGGATACGTGGGTACCGGTACTTTCAATTTTTCAGTCAGATAAACGGTAAGAATATGCCAGGAAGGTGCCTGCTGATATATATGTCTATTCTCTTTATTTCTGTGCAGGTCATGGGACAGTCCTTTGCGATAACTGGTGTATTGCAGGATACAGGTTTACACCGTCCGCTCTATAACGGATCGGTCATATTGTTGCATGCAAAAGACTCATTTATCGTGGCAGATACTCGTGCTGACCAGGACGGTCGTTTTATTTTCAACGGAGTAAAAGATACGTCAATGTATTTATTGTATTTTTCTTATCCCGGCTATGTAGGGTATTGGTACCGGGTAGATGCCAGTCATCCGGATATAGGTACAGTCAACCTCTTTAAAAGGGAGCGATTGCTGAAAGAAATCGTGGTAAAGGCAAAGGTTGCCAGTATCAGGATCATCGGGGATACGACGGAATATGTAGCGGATAGTTTTAAGGTACAACCCAATGCAAATGTAGAGGACCTGTTGCGGCAGCTACCCGGTCTGCAGATCGATCAATTTGGAAATATTACGGCGCAGGGCCAAAAAGTAAAAAAGGTACTGGTAGATGGAGAAGAGTTTTTCAGTGATGACCCTACGCTTGTAACACGGAACCTGCGTGCAGATATGATCAGCAAAGTGCAGGTATATGATAAACGATCTGATGCAGCTGTATTCACAGGAATAGATGACGGGGTGAAGGATAAAACGATTAATCTTAAAATTAAAGAAGATAAGAATCATGGCATATTTGGGAAAATGGATGCAGGTGCAGGAACTGACGAACATTATGATGCACAGGGTATGTTCAATGCTTTTAATAAAAAGCGTAAAATGGCAGTATTTGCCACTACCGGCAACATTGGCAGGACGGGCTTAGGCAGTGCTGATAAACAAAAGATAGGATCGGGAGATAACGATAACGGGACTTATACCGGCAAAGGATTGCCAACAGCTACCAGCATGGGCGCCCATTATGATAATGCCTGGAATGATAACGGCACTTCCTTCAATGGCAATTATACCTATAACCTCATGAAGGTAAATGGTGAGGATAGGATAATATCACAAAACAATCTGCCAACGGGGTTGATCCTGGGTAATACTTACAATAAATTTGATAACAGCTCCATTCGCCACGCCGGCAATGGGAAGTATGTATACCGGATAGATTCGACTGCAACACTTGCCTCCTATGTAAATGGTGTGGTCCTGGACCAGACTTCCAATAGTGAGGGTTCAAATACAAATCTGAAAGAAGATAGTTCTTCTTTTTATGACAACCGGACCAGGGATCATAATGACTACCATTCCCAGTCGTATACAGCCAATGTATCGCTGGAAAAAAGGTTAAAGGCAGGCAGCACTGTTTCCCTTTATTTCGACAATAATTTCTCCAATGATCGTGCAAGTGGTGCGAACTATTCTATCAGTACTTTCTATGGTAACAATAACCTGCCAGACAGTACTACTATACTGGATCTGAAAAGGTATATGAATGATGACTGGCGTACCCATACACTCAAAGCATATTTTACTTCTCCCCTGTCAAAGCAACTGCATATCGTGTTCAATTACGAAGGAGGCAACAGCTACAGTAATGATGATAAGCGATCACTGGACCCTGATAAAAATGAAAATACCCGGTTTAGTACAAAAAGAACAAGCGATGTCTGGTCGCATCAGGCAGGTGTAGCACTCAATTTTTCTACTGCCAGATTGATTATCAAAGCCGGTAATAATATCCAGGCCATGCGGATGAATATAACCGAGGAACTGGACCCTATACACTTAAAGCGACAATTCCTGAACTGGCATCCCAATGCCAGTATGCAATACACCATTAAGCCGTACAACGTGATCAATGTCAGCTATACGGGCAACAGCACCACGCCTGAAAAAACTCAGCTATTACCGATGGCTTATAATAATAGTCAGCTGGTGACCTGGCTAAGGAATCCCGGACTCAATAACAGTTTTACACATATCATAGGTGCGGGTTACAATTCTTCACAGGTATCTGCTAATACTTATACTGGTATCAGCGGCAACATCACCTTGAATAGCCGTCCTATTGTGCAGGACCTGCATGTTACTTCTGCAGGAGAATACATTTATCAGTATGTTAATATCAGTGGGTATACTAATAGTAACTATAATGGCACTGCTTACTTCTCAAAAAAGATAATAAATGTACAAACTGTATTTGCATTATTTGGAGATGGTGGTACTGCTTATAGTTTGATAAATGACAGGGTGAACAAATTGCGTTACTCCAGCTACAGTGCCGGCATTGAGCTATTCGGATCTAAAGTAAAGGTTTATAGCATGTACCTGATGGGGCGTGCCGGGTATACGATGAATCAGTCTTCCCTGCAACCGGATAGCAAGAATAACTACTGGTTTATGGAAGCTAAGCCTACGTTGGATATCTACTTCATGAAGCGATTTCAGCTGCATACTGATGTGAATTATTTATGGCAGGAAAAATCACAGGCTTTCAGTGACAATTTCAGCCGGGTGATCTGGAATGCATGGATTGGCAGGACATTTTTGAAAAATGATCAGCTGACGGTTAAAATATCCTGTAACGATATATTAAATGAGAACAATGGTTATTCCAGGACGGCAACTAATACATTCTTCTCAGAAGAGCGGTATACCACTATACAACGTTATTTTATGATTGGCGCAACGTGGAGTTTTACCCGGTTTAAAACAATAGCGCAATGAGGTATTTCTTTTTAACAGTTTCGCTCTTATTATCTGTTCAGCTTTCTGCACAGCATTCCTCTTTTATGCGGAGTGGTAAGATCCTGTTTGAGCGAAGTGTAAATAAGTATACAGCAGTTGAAAACTTTGTCAGGGAAACAAGTGGCTTACCGGCAAATGACATTTATAATTACATGCAGGCGTTCAGGGCGGGTGCTGCACAGTTCTGGACCAGTTATTTTGAATTACGGTTTGACTCGACACATACCCTATATCAGCCACAGGACCCTAATTTGAAATACCCGGACGATTTTTACGTCCCCGTAGCATACAAAAACAAGGTGTTGAATAACCTCACTTCCAGAGAATCCTTTACGGTCAGACAGGCATTTGATAAGACTTTCTATGTAAAGGATACGATGCGACATATACGGTGGAAACTGACCGAAGAAATGCGTGATATAGCAGGTCACCAATGCAGGCGGGCAAATGCTTTAATAGCTGATTCTATATATGTGATCGCCTGGTATGCCGATGATATCCTGACAAAAGGAGGGCCGGAGTCATTTAACGGATTGCCGGGTATGATATTAGGTGTAGCTATCCCTCATGAGCACATCACGATATTTGCGCAGCAGGTGCAGGAAGAAGCTATGACTACGTTGACGTTACCCGAACAATCCAGGGAAGATGTATTGACGCATGCTACTTTCCTGGCCCAAATAAAGAAGATGTTGGCCCAGTTTAGACTGAACTATTCATGGATGAAATTTTTTATCGCTATGTAATTAATGATATAAATGAAATCATTGTTTATTGCCTATGCATTACTCCTTGCGGGACTACTCATACCGGTATGTGTTGGTTTATACTGGTTGTCGGGTATGCTTGCCATTCCATTTACCATCATACTGGGCTGTGAATATATATTTCGCCGGAAGCCTGCGATGCGCTTTATATGCAGGCTGGTACTGGTACTCGTATATGTACTTATCTGCAAACTGTTTGTATTTGACATCTTCCAGGTGAATAGCGGTTCTATGGAAGGCACCATCCTGAAGGGGGATGTACTGCTGGTGAATAAGCTCGCATATGGGCCTATCAGTTTACAACCGGAAGATATTTCATGGGTAAAACTTTTTCACAAGGGTCAACATAAAGACGTCGTGGACAGGAAGCGTGGTTATGAAAAGATCAGGCGGAATGACGTATTCATCTATGAATTGTTCCCAGGGTATTTTGTTGTAAAGCGATGTGTGGGATTGCCGCTGGATACTGTCAGGATTAACAATGATTCTGTGTATATCAACAACCAGCTGTCAGGCTTTCCCAGGGATGGATACCAGCAATACAGGGAGCGGTTTCGTGACAGGTCGGGAGTAAAGAAAGCGGTGTCAATAATTCCTGAATCTGCTATAGACTCCGTGAATATTGATTCAAATGTGGTCATTGCCAATATTGCCAGGTCCCAGTTGTCCGGTGATGCGATAGAAGTGGAACGGCTGCCCAATAAGTTACTGCAGGGAAAAACACCTTACTTCCAGCCCGGTGTATGGACAATCAATAATATGGGGCCACTCATTGTTCCACATGGTCATTATTTTATGATGGGAGATAACCGTCCTTACTCTGAAGATTCGCGATATCTGGGTTTTATACCGGAACAGCATATAGTGGGGAAGACAGTCATTGTATTGTATTCTTATGGTGATAACGGATTTATCTGGAACCGTTTATTTAAAAAAGTATTATGAACTTTTTATTTGCGGAAGGTATCGCTTTATTATTCATGTTCCGCTGTTTAAAGTGGAACGGCCGGTTTGCCTTAACGAGGATTGACGTGATCTTCTCATTGCTGGTAATGTATGTCATCATCAGGAGTGAATTGCGGCTCACCTTGCGGCTTGTAGATGTGATGGCACTGTCAGGATGCTATGTACTCTTAAGGAGAGCCCCTTTACGTTTCTTCATCTATATGTTTTATGGCATCGTTGTATGTGGTATTATTGAGTCTTCATATGGGTTATTACAGTTGTATGATGTATTACCTGCTGAAGGACAGTTTAAGTTAACAGGACATTTTTTCAACCTGGGTGCGTTTGCTGCTTTTATAGCATGTACTGTGTGTATATCTATAGTGTTATTATTATTCTTCAAGGGGAAGCGGTATCAGTTCATTCCATGGGTGAATGTGGTATTGGCTGTTATTGTGCTGCCAGTGACTTACAACAGGACGGCCTGGATCATCTGCGTGGTAGTCGGTCTGTTTCTATTTCTATCCAGGCGAATATGGGTGTTGATGATTGGGATGGTAATATTGACAGGCACCTATTTTATAAAAAAGGATTCTGCTGATGGCAGGATGCTGATATGGAAAGTAACGATGGATATGATTGGTCAGCAGCCGGTATGGGGTGTGGGATATGACCGGTTTGCTGCAAAGTATATGAACTACCAGGGAGCTTACCTGGCAGCGAGGGGTAGTAATGAGGAACGGCAACTGGCAGACAATGTGTATTATGCTTTTAATGATCTATTGCAAGCGACCGCTGAACTGGGTATTATCGGAGGTATCGGTGTACTGGCATTGCTGTATTGCTGCTTTAGTATCAGGCGGGGAAAGCGTTTATTATGGGCTGGGCAGGGAATTGTGTTGGCGTATGTGATTGCAGGATTGTTTTACTATCCTCATTTCATATTATCACTGAAGGTGGTGGGGGTAGTAGGATTAGCATTATTATCCAGGCTGGATAAGCGGGTATATCAGGGCAGGATACCTCCCCTTGTGCTGATAGTACCCGCCATTGGCATGATAATATGGATACTGCCATTGCAATGTGGCTATTACTACTGGGGAAAGGCAAAGGTAGCTTTCGGGCAGCAGCAGATACACCGTAGTCTTGACTATGCCAGAAAAGCCACGCCTGTGATGAAGCAGAATGGCGAGTTCCTGTCTGAAACAGGGAAGAGCTATATGCTGGTAGATTCACTGGATGAGGCAGCGGCATATATGAGGCAAAGCCAGACGTATTTAAACAACACGGTGATTGAGACAAACCTGGGGATCATCAGCTTGCAAAAAAAACAGTTTGCCGATGCAGAAAAGCATTATAAGCAGGCTTTATGTATGGTGCCCAACCGTTTCTTTACAGAATTCCTGTTATTGGAGCTGTATACAAAGACTCATGAAGACAGGAAAGCCTGTGAGCGTGCTGACATTATATTGCATAAAGATATGAAAGTATACTCATCAGCTGTGCGGGAGATATTGGACTCTGCGAAACACTATTACGATCATCATTGTAGTCAATAAAAAATTCCCCTTATGAAAATTCCTTTGTTAATCCTTCTTGTGGTGCTGTTATCATCATGTAAGCACCGGAGTGTAGAAGAGGAAGTGATTAGTTACTTTGAGCAGCAACATAACCCCGAGAAGCTACAGGCTGCCAGGTACCTGCTGGTCAATATGAAAGGGCATTATAGTTTATCTGGCCCTAACTATGGCAAATACGTAAAAGTATTGCATGAGGTATCCGGGTATGTTGAAAACAAAAGAAATAAGGCTATTACAGACCTGATGAAGGTGCATGCCGTGGGCGATACTTTTTCAATGGAGAAAGATGATAGCACGGTCACAGCAAAATACCTGATCGACCATATTGAAAATATTTACAGTGTGTGGGAAAAAGTGCCATGGAGGAAGGATTATAGCTTCGATCTGTTCTGTGAATACGTATTACCTTACAGGATAGAGAATGAGCGATATAGCAATTGGGTCCGCCCTTTTAACGAGGCATTCTCGGGAATCTTCAAAGAGGTATTTTTTGCGGGAGGTACTGTGTATAAAGCAGTGGATTATTGTAAGGATACTACACAATACTTATCTATGCTGGATTGGGATAGTACGACAATGGTGAAGCTGGAACCAGGAAAAAACAGTGTCGTCTTTAATCATGTACAGATAGACAAACCCGGGGAAAAATGGATCAGGATCCAGTATACCAGCGGGCAGGATTCAGCCGAAGTGGTAATGGTATTCAATAAGAAAGATACGGTTGTACATGCTTTAAGTGCATCCGGCAGCATCTATTGTTATCCCAATAATCAGTGGCGGATCAGGAAGGCTTTTGAAGAAGGCGATAATACAATTGAGATCAGCGTGCGGAATCAGCCGATTGGACTGGATTATATTGATATTATTCCAATAGAGGATTTTCATAGGAACGGGCTGACAGATGGAGGTCATTATATGATCACTAATGCATGGAATGGTCAGGGGGTAGCAGGGAAAAAAGTGTTGAATATGCAGAACATTGATTATGGTTTCTTTGTATTGAGGGACTCATTGCAGGCCCTTGGGTTGCGATGGAATCCTTACTATAGCCAAGATACATCGAAGATGGAGGCATTTACAGGAAAGGATAATCAACAGTGGTTTATTTCAGGTGTGGATGGCGAACATTATAAAGTCATCAGTAAGGTCAATGGAAAGTGCCTGGAGTTTGCGGAAAACGGGCATTTAAGAGCAAACAGGGAATATAAAGGATTGCCATCTCAGCAGTGGCATGTTAAGCAGGTAGGTACCCGTATAAAGTTCGATCCGAAAACCCATGTGCCTCAAAATACCCCATTGGAGTATGCATGTAGGGTGAAAGATGCGATCAATTTTCAATGGATGTTCTTCGGTAATTATTTTCCTGCTTTGCCGGCAGATGAAATATTGAAGATACATATGGGTGATTGTCGTGAGCAGTCACATTACCTGGTATATATTCTGCGCTCATTGGGTATACCGGCTGTAAGTGAGGTCAATCCACAGCGTCCTTTTAAGGACATGGGCCATGACTGGAATGCGATCATTGGCAGCAATGGTGAAACGATCTACTACCAGTTGGATACAAAACCGGGCACAGGAAAACCAGACTCTCCCATTGCGAAGATCTATAGAAGGACATTTAAGACGGAACCTACTTCACTGGCTTTAAATAAATACCCACATGAGATAATACCGGCGGAGTTTGATAATCCATATATGAAGGATGTAACCCGGGAGTATTTTAATACGCGCACGATATCTGTGCCAGTCTTTCAACCGGTGGATAGACAACATGTATATTTATGTGTATGGGATGATGCCAAATGGCTACCAGTGGGTTGGGGAGAGATCAGGGATGGCAAGGCAATATTTAAGGATGTTGGGTTAAATGCCCTGTATATGCCTATGCTATTTGACAAGAAATATACACCCATTGGGAAACCATTTGTGGTGAAAGATAGCAGTATTGCCTATATTTCAGTGAATCCTGAAAAGAAGCAGCAGGCAGTGCTGACCAGGAAGTACTGGTGGCCGGCCAACCATTTTATGGACTTTAGGCTGAAGGGGGGAAATTTTCAGGGTGCCAATAAAGAAGATTTTTCAGATGCGGTGACGTTCTATACGATTAAGGAGAAGATCAAACCGGTTTATTATAATGTTAGGGTCAGTGATCAAAAGATGTATAAGTACTACCGGTTCTGGAGTGTACCATATAATTACGGGAATTTAGGTGAAATGAAGTTTTATGGAAAGGATGATCATGAATTGCAGGGAAAAGTGATTGGGAATGAAGGGAGCTATAAGGCACTGGGAAACGGGCGGGAGAATGTGTTTGACAATAATATACTGACCTATTATGATGGTAAATCAAGGTTGGAGAGCTGGGTGGGGATAGCTTTGAATACGCCACAGGCACTGGGTAGGATAAGATTTGTTCCGAGAAGTGATGGGAATTGCGTGGAAACGGGAGATAGTTATGAGTTGTTATACTGGGATAATAAGGGGTGGACATCATTGGGGGAAGTAGTAGCCCAACAGGATTCGCTGGTCTATAGCAATTTGCCTAAAGGGGCTTTGTTCCTGTTGAAGGACAAGACGAAGGGAAAACAGCAAAGGGTGTTTACGTTGGATGAAAAGGGAAGGCAGGTGATGTGGTGATATGCTTGTCGGTCAGGCCCGACAAGCAATCCTTATCTGCTATTTTTACGATGCTAAACGGCAAATCTTCTATGGAATTAACACAGCTTGGAGAACGGATCTGCATTATGGGGCCTAGCAACAGCGGCAAATCTACCCTGGCACAAAAGCTCGGCAAAAAACTCAATGTCCCGGTTTGCCACCTCGATCAGCTGGCACATGTCGCAGGCACTAACTGGGTACCCCGGGCCAATATCGACTGGGTAGACGAGCATGACACCTTTATAAAACAGGATCGCTGGATAATGGAAGGGAATTACAGTTTTAGCATGCCCCAGCGTTTTGCGCGCGCCACTACATTGATATGGCTCGACTTTGACATCTGGGGATGCATAATCCGCTATATTGGCCGGTCGCTAAAGAACGATCCCAATCGCCCAGGCCGATTGGCCGATGCTACGCAGGATTTTAGCTTTACATTGATCCATTACATGTTATTTACCTATCCGCAAAAACGCCTGAAAAGCAAAGCGATTATTGAGCAATCTGGCGTGCCGCTACTGCGGATTACGTCTGTTAAGGAGCTTAACCGGTATTATCAACGCTGGGGACTGAAGCGATAAAGATGTACAAAATCAAAATTCAGCACCGGCCAGGTAAAAGCTAGCCAGTGCTGAAGAGCACATGCATAATACTGCCGGTTACAAGCCGGCACATTCATTTCTATAAAGCAATTTTCTTCCAACCGAGGCATGTCCTGACTCCAATAGGTCAGCGCTCATTATCGGTGATCCATAGGGCTGCATGTATACACTTTTTCGTAAAATTCAATTACATTTAAAATCAGGACCATTATTTTATCCGGTTACATTTTAACCGTAATTATATAATAGGTGTCCTTATTTTCTACTGTATATGAATATCCTTCTATAACAGGTTCTCCCACAATTATCATACTCGGATGACACGGAGTGCCTGTTGCTTTTTCTACATTCGTATGTGAAAGGTTGAGCGCCCCCACCTCAGGAATATTAATGGTGTATTTGATATCACCTTTTTTTGTTTGCTCTGCAAGAAATGATAAAGCACCATACGTATCCGGATTCCTGTTTGTTTGAATAGTCAATGTCTCTGCTGGCGTAATAGTGATTTTTGAGACATCAATATTTCTTGATAGGAAAAAATTCTCACCCGTCACTTTATCCTTTAAAATAATTCCGACCTTCACTGGCGCTGTTAACCATGCAAATCCATTACAGGGATCAGCCTGTTTAGATTTATCGCAGGCAGAGCACATGCTGACTACAGCCAGCAGCAATATGAGCAGCATCTTTTTCATTGAGAGTGCTTATTATAGGTTAAATGAAATGTTTACTTTTGATCAAACTCCATTGCAGGGAAATACATCACAGTCTTAACCGGCCTTCTAAATTTCATACGCTGATAATAATATATAACCTGGACGTAAATAGCTGTATTATATCTTTATTGTAATGATAAACACGGTTCCTTCCTTTGTCGTTGTATATGGATATTCTCCAACGGTTGGATTATTCACAACGATAGCGGTTGGATTGCATACATTTCCTGTTTCCTTTTCATCATTGGTATATTTAAGGGTAAAGGTGGCAACTTCCGGGATATTGACATTGTAACTAAACGCACCTTTGGAAGTATCTGCTATATGAAACACGAGTGAACCATACAGATTTGAGGTGGCGGTCGTTACGAAATAGACCCTCTCTGTGGGAGCAACAGTAACCTTTGCAGGATCAATGTTTTTTGCTAACAGTATATTCTCGCCTGTTTCCTTATCCAGAACCACGATTCCTACCTGTGCAGGCGCAATCCGGGCGTATAAGCCGATACAGGGATCAGTCTGTTTATGTTTTTTACAGGCAGCGCACAGGCTCATGACTGCCAGTAATGATAACAGTAGCGTTTTTTTCATAATGGGATTGCTTGTTATAAGTTAAATGGTATGCTATATTGCGTAAAACGAAGCGCAGCGTAAATAAGTTACAGCAATTATTCTCACAATATGAAAATAAACCATCCGACAGCACTGATAAATTTCCTCCCAGACGATTCTACCGTTGAACTCAACGACCCGATTCACGTTAAATACCGCGCATGTACTAAATTGGATAAAGCAGACCAGGAACAACTGGTGTTGATAGGGGAAATTGACATTGAAGATGGGACTGACGTCTACGAAGTATATAAAGACCAGTACTGGCAGCCGGATGCGCCTATTGCATTGCAATATTATCCATTTAACGGATGCTCCATATACCGATACCAACAAAACGGTGGCCTTTATTTTGTCTATACTGAATTGGGGGGGCATGCTCCTGAAATCCGATGCAGATGGATACAACGCCATCTGATTGTAAACCTATAAAAAAACGGTAGCCGGATAATATCCAGCTACCGTTCGTCTCTCACCTACGGCTTTTGCAGGTATCAATCTGATCGCGCCGCTACTACTGTATTACATGATAATTCAAAACACAAGTGACAGAGGCGAACAGAAAAATGACTTAATATATTCTCAACAGTTAAACTGGTTGCCTGCTAATTAACTGTTTCCCTGGATAATGAGGCAATTTATTGACCCTCATTTGAAATAATCCTGATCTCTTTGATAGCAGAATCGTGTGTCAGATCCAGGATGAAAGGTCCCATCACCTCCACCTTCTTCTTCCGGTGTTGCTGATCTGTATACCACCCCATCACTCCCGGTGGAGGTTCTTTAATCCCAGGCTCCATATTCCATTCCTTCCAGGCGCTGTCCATTCTGACTTCCAGCTCCTTTAATGGTACATGCAGGTTGGCACCGGGAGCCGGCCATATTTCCACATCATTCACTATACTATCCAGGTTGTTAATAACCAGGCTGATTTCATGGCTTGTAAAACGTGTAAAGTCTCCATCTGTAGACACTTTCATACTATCCGACGGAACGAACAGACCAGCCAGGAAAGCGGTGGCACTGTCCCTCTGCAATGGAAGCGCATCTGCTATTCTAAATGTCTTTTCGCTAACGCTCAGGGCGGGAGCAACTGCTCCACGTTCCGATGTATTACTGTTGCCACAAGACATGAACAACAGCATGCAGGCAATATTGATCAGGAGATGCTTCATGTCAACCTAATTTTGAAACTTTATAAACAACCAGTTTACCGCTACCATCTATCCTGTTCATATCTGCACTTTTTGTTGGGAAAAAGTGGAGTTCATGTGGGGGTTTGCCAGTATTACTCATAAATGATATCGGGGCATTGACAACTGCCGCATATGGATGGATTTCTATAATAATACCTTTACGTACATACCCCATACTGATCAACCTGTCAATATCATTTGGCTTAACATGGATACATCCATGAGAATACGCCAGATTGATGTTTACAGGCGATCGCTGCCGGTTACCAAGGGCTGTAGCCGCTTCATCCGGCGGTGTGGTATGAATAAAATCGCTCATGAGCTCGTCTTTGTTCTTCTGATAGATGCCATCGTTGTTATTGTCCCGGAAATACTTAACGGAGATATGCCCGAAATCATTGAACACCCAGCTGGTAGGTTGTGCAGCACCATAGCTGGACGCCATTCTATCGTAATAGCGCTGGATTACTTTCTTTAATTGCAATTCCCACTCCTTCTTTGGATAGTTAAATTTAATCGTCTCCAGCCACTGAGGGTTCAACTCGCTTAGTTTCTTCCATGTACCGTTCTTATTAATGTAAACAGCATCACTCGCCATCTTCATGGGGGTACCCCAGGGAATGGTAGAAAATAGCCAACGGCCTCCGCTGGTATGTTTTTCGACAGTTAGAACCGTAAACCGCCCGGCTCGTGTAGGGGTATGTTGACTGGCAGCCTTATCCGGGTTCCTGGCAATAGTTTCTTTTGAAAGTCCCCCGCGTGCATCTACTTCAAGTAACCTGGTAAATTGGAATGTAGGCATACGCAATAGTTTAGGTTATGCCGTAGCCGGCCATGGATTATCGAACGTCGCACCGCCTAGTTTTAATTGCCTGGCAGATAAGGTCAGCTGGATTTCCATTGGCAACTCCCCTCTTGATGAAAAACTTTCATGATATTCTATACAGTAGGCATCTTCAAAGGCGAGTTCCTTCATCTTGGAAAGCGCATCACGGCGATAAAATATAATCTTGCCACTCTTGGTTTTGGTGTTAGAGATCATCCATTCAAACAGGTCAGTGCTGCCATCTGATTCCAGGGTGACGGTAACGAGACCTCCTATAGGACGCGCAGCAGGTTTACCATTATGATCAATGCTTTGGGTAAATGAATAGTGGCAGTTCAGTACATTGATTTCTTCGCCATCTATTTGCAATACAGATTTGAATGACATAATCTACAGGTTTTTTAATTAATATGGTATGTTTCAGGGTTGATTATGGGTTAAGTGAGTACGAATTTAATGAATAATTCGGTATAAAGACGTGTCAATTGCCTTGCTGCTTTTTAGCATGCTAAAGAAGGCTTTTCAATTTTAAATGAATAATGTTATTATTTGAGGGGATTCATTATAATTAAACATTACATAACTCTACAATAGTAAGAAGGTGCCAGCATAGCTGCTTTGGCAATAGCATAATAGGTATGCGCAGGAGTAGCAATGATCACAACATCCACCTGATCACTGGCAAGCAAATCCTGCCATGAATCAAATACAAGCGGACTGTTAGATCCTTTAAACAATTGTAGGCCTTCTCTTTCAGAAGTTTCGTCTGAATCACATATTGCGGTGATAGTCAGATCTTTCAGGGTAAGTGCTGCAGACAGATATTGGCGGCCCCAGGTTCCAGTGCCGATAGTCCCCGTACGCAAGCCACTACGAACATTTTTAGAGAACAGAGACGACGGCATGACTGCAAATGCGGGCACGATCAATGTGACGTTTCTGAAAAATTCTCTCCGTTTTTGATTGTACATTTACAACTAATAGGGATAATTATTCAAATCGTTTACTTAAATGGCTTTTCCAGGATTGAGGTCAAAAATTCGAATTACTATTTTTAAGGAATGGTGCGCAAATTTATAATAGAAATATATTCAAATATTAAAATGTTTTTTTGGGGAGCGTCTTTTTTCACCTTTTAAAGCAGGCAGCATCTGGCCATTTTTCCTATAAAATGCAGAAAATGGGTACTATATTTTTTCGAAGGCAATAAAAAACCGGTAGTTACATACGCAACCACCGGCCAAAACTTAGGTCATTGTGCTAGGCCCCCTGTTCCTTCACATTCAACACCGCTACCGCTGCTATTATCATAAAAACACCCCCCATTACCAATGCATAGATAGGCTGATCATGGAAACAATACCTGACGATTAGCCCACCAAACAAGCCATTCACGATCTGTGGAAATGTGATAAAAAAATTAAAGATCCCCATATACACCCCCGTCTTGTGCGGAGGGATCACACCTGACAGGATAGCATAAGGCGTTGATAAAATACTCCCCCATGCAAAGCCAATACCAATCATAGGCAGTACCAGCAAATCGGGAGATTGTATGAAAAAGATGGAGATGAGCGATCCCCCTCCCGCAATCAGAGAGAAAGCATGTGTCACCCGACGGTTTGTTCTACGCGCTATCGTAGGCAGTACCAGTGAATACACCGCAGATACTGCACTGTAAATACTAAATAAGAAACCTACCTTATTTCCCGCATCCGCATAACTGGATGAAGAAGTATCCCCCGGCATCACCTTATAGATATGCTGCGCTACCGCAGGTGTGGTAAACACCCACATAGAGAACAAAGCAAACCAGCTACAGAATTGTACTAACCCTAACTGCCGCATCGCCGATGGCATTGCCGCAAAGTCCTTCACAATTGTACCCAACCCGGAAGGGGCACTCCCCTCTTCCGCAACGGGATTAAACTGCGCAAACTCCTCCGGACTATATTCACTACTCGTAAAGATTGACCAGAGTATTGTGGCAATCAATACCACCGCACCTATATAAAAAGAGTAAATCACATTATCAGGTACCACACCCGGTGCCGCCACCTTAGATACATTCAAATACTCCGCCAGCAGATAAGGCAATGAAGACCCTAACACCGCACCCGCACCTATCAGAAAGGTTTGAACGGAAAAACCCATGCTCCGCTGCTCATCCGGCAGGTTATCAGATACAAGTGCACGAAAAGGTTCCATGGCAACATTGATCGAAGCATCCATCAGTGTCAGCATCCCCGCTCCTATCAACATTGGTGGCAACAAATACGCCAGCATCGACGAATTCGGTAACAGTATTAACGCAAGCGCTGTCAACAATGCACCCACCAAAAAATAAGGACGGCGACGCCCCAGCCTGTTCCAGGTACGATCACTATAATGCCCGATAATAGGCTGTACAATCATGCCGGTCACCGGTGCCGCCAACCAGAAGAGGGATAAATGTTCTACCTCTGCACCATAGGTCTGCAGAATACGGGAAGCATTACCATTCTGTAATGCAAAACCAAACTGTATTCCGAAAAACCCCATGCTCATGTTCCAGATCCTTGCCGCAGATAAACGTGGTTTTGTCAACCCTTTCATGGAATTTATATTTTCTGCAAGAGAGTGTCTCAAAAGTAAATTACCGTGGTTGAAGACGGTTCTCTGTGATGCTGAGACATCCTCTTTATTATTATCTTAATTGACTTTCAATTGTACAACGGCCCCTGCCTTCACAACATACGTCCCATCATATACCTTCACAGCCAAATCACCACCTTTCTTATTCTCCAGCACAACCTGATGCTTATTGATCTCTACCTTCAAAACATTACTTCTGAAACGAATACTGAATGCAAATGACTCCCATTTACCCGGCAGGAATGGTGTAAACTGCAACTGCCCGTCTCGCACACGCATACCGGCAAATCCTTCTACTACACTCATCCAGGTACCTGCCATTGAAGTGATGTGCAAACCATCTTCTGTATCATTGTTATAATCATCCAGATCCAGCCGTGAAGTACGCAGGTAAAACTCATATGCTCTTTCCCCATCCCCCAGCTTTGCCGCGAGAATCGCATGGATACAGGGTGACAATGAACTCTCATGTACCGTACGTGGCTCATAAAAGTCAAAATTCCTACGCAACGTATCCATGTCGAACCTGTCTTCCAGGAAGTAGAATCCCTGCAATACATCTGCCTGCTTAATGAAACAACTTCTTAGAATCCTATCCCAGCTCCACTTCTGATTCAATGGCCTTTGTGACGGATCCAGCTCTTTCACCAGCACCTGTTCCTTATCCAGATAACCATCCTGCTGCAGGAAAATACTACGTTCCGCATCTTCAGGATAATACATGTTATCTATGATATGTTGCCATTTCGCCACTTCTGTACCAGCATCAAATGAAGTCTTTGCAATGATCGCATCATTCATATGCCCTAGCGACTCTATTGTATACTGCAGGCACCAGGTTGCCATGGTACTCGTATACCAGTTATTGTTGACGTTGTTCTCGTACTCGTTCGGCCCGGTTACACCCAACATCACATATTGCTGACGCGCTTCACTCCAGTTCACCCGCTGTGCCCAGAAACGCGCAATACCAATCAGTACCTCCAGGCCATATTCTGCCAGGTACGCCACATCACCTGTATAACGGATGTAGTTGAAGATCGCAAATGCTATTGCTGCATTCCTGTGAATCTCCTCAAAGGTGATCTCCCACTCATTGTGACACTCCTCTCCATTCATCGTCACCATCGGATATAAAGCAGCACCTTTATTAAACCCTAACTTCTCCGCATTTTCAATGGCCTTGCCTAACTGGTTATACCGATACACCAACAGGTTCCTCGCCACCTGCTGATCCGCAGTGGCCAGATAGAAAGGTATACAATACGCTTCCGTATCCCAATAAGTAGATCCCCCATACTTCTCACCCGTAAAACCTTTCGGACCAATATTTAATCGCGCATCTTCACCAGTGTAAGTCTGATTGAGCTGGAAAATATTAAAACGAATACCCTGTTGTGCAGCAACATCTCCTGTGATCACGATATCACTCTCCTGCCATTTGGCAGCCCATGCAGCCGCCTGCTCTTCCAGGAGTTTTTCAAACCCTTTGGCAGCCACTTTTACTACTACTTTCTCACACTCAGCGACCAGCACTTCCCGACTGTGATTCTCTGAAGTCAGGTTAGCCGCATATTTCACGATTACAGTTTCCTGATTTTCTGATCCTGCCACCGTCACCTTTCCTCCCACAAATTTATCTTTCTCCACAGCCGAAACAGCTGATGCCAATTGGCGTCCATCCTGATATACATGGAACAACATACCTGTACATACATCAAACCCTGTCTTCCGGGTACGTAAAGTAAGATAAGCACTATTGTCTTTTACATCACCATCTACCAGATCCCAGAACCCCTCGTCATAATTGGAATCCTGATTTCTAATCGCGCCATCTATAAAAGCAGTTATTTCAATCTGCCCGTCAAAGTTCAGTGGCGTAATACTATACCGCAATGCACCCGCCTCATCATCCACTATACTACAAAAGCGCGTAGCGCGAACTGCCACCCGCTTACCTGAAGATAAAGTCGCTGTAAATGTACGTTCAAGATACCCTTCCTGCATATTCAACACACGACGGAAGTCACTCACTTCCGCATGATGTAAATCCAGCACCTCCCCATCTATTCTTATCTCTAATCCAATCCAGTTCGCTGCATTCAATACCTTGGCAAAATATTCAGGGTAGCCATTTTTCCACCACCCCACACGTGTCTTGTCAGGATAGTAAATTCCTGCTACATAGCTACCCTGTAACTTTTCGCCGGAATAAGTCTCTTCAAAATTACCACGCTGCCCCATACGCCCGTTGCCCAGACTGAAGATACTTTCTGAGATTTTGTTGTAACCCGGTGTAAAACCTTCTTCGATGATATTCCACTCATCTACCTTTATATACTGCTTCATTATTTCAAATTTTTTAATCGCTGGAGATTCATCTCTCCAAGGCCACTGACAATCATATCTGCTGCATTCAACACGGCAGCATCTCCGATGCCCACTGCCTTCATACCCCCCGCCTTCGCAGCCTGTATACCCGCTACCGCATCTTCAAATACCACACAGTAAGCGGGATCTGCATGCAGACCAGCAGCTCCTTTCAGGAACACTTCAGGATCTGGTTTAGACGCCGTCACAGAGTTTCCATCCACCACCACATCGAATAAGGCAGCCAAACCAACTTTGTCGAGAATAGTGCCCGCATTCTTACTCGCTGAACCCAGTGCCGTTTTTATCCCTGCCTGCCGCAGACTTTCCAGGAATGCCCTGGCCCCCGGCAATACTTCATCTGGTTGCATATGACGGATCATATCTACATACCATTCATTCTTGCGGGCCGCCATTACCCCCTGCTCTTCTGCAGATAGCTGCACCTTTCCTATCTCCAGAATAATTTCCAGAGAACGGGTACGGCTAAGGCCTTTGAGTAATTCATTTTGTTCCTCTGTAAAGTCGAACCCCAGTTCATTTGCCAGCCTTTTCCAGGCTTTATAATGGTACTTTGCGGTATCGACAATCACACCGTCAAGATCGAAAATACATGCGTCTATTCTGTCCATATCATCCATTTAAATTGCATTCTCAGCGAGCGAGTTCCAATACCAGCGTTGTCGTAGCCGGTACATGCAGGCTGTCTGAAAGACTATAGGTTTTATCAGTTACTATATCGTGCGCACTGGAAAATCCAGCTGTTCTTTCTTTGAATCTGCTCACATCTATGGCGACAGCATCCTTATTTGGATTCAATACCACCATCACGGTCTTGTCAGCATTGTAACGGAAAAAGGTGTAAACATTGTTCTGTGGAATGAATTGCATCAGTTTACCGGTTTGTACCACAGGATTATTCTTCCTGTAGTTAGCCAGCTTCTGCACATAATCATGCAGCTCATTTTCCTCTTCATTACGACCTGCTGCGGTGAACTTATTCACCTTATCATTCTTCCAGCCACCTTTAAAATCTTCACGTACCAATCCATCAGGTGCACTGAAATTCTTCATCCCGATCTCATTCCCGTAGTACAACTGGGGAATACCACGGGTAGTGAGCAACCATGCCAACGCGGCTTTGTATTTTCCTTTGTCCTCTCCTATTACAGAGTAAAAACGGCTCAGGTCATGGTTATCAAGGAATACTACATTCCTCATAGGATCCTGGTATTGATAATCTGATGCCAGCGTAGTATACAACTTCACAGCACCATCATCCCAGGCAGCTTTATCATTCATCGCACCTGTAATGGCCCAGAGTGAATTAAAATCAGTGAGACCTGGTAATTGTGTATCCAGATGTTGATTCACGGTTTTACCCTGTGTAAAATATACCTGGTCAGCTACTCCTTTCACCCATACTTCCCCAAAGAAGGTAAAAGTTGGATAGGCATCCTTGATCGCCTTTCCCCATGTAGCCATAAATTCACCATCATTGTAGGGATAAGTATCCAAACGGAATGCATCTACACCTGCATACTCAATCCACCAGATATGACTTTGTGTAAAGTAATTGTACACAAAAGGATTACTTTGATCCAGGTCAGGCATGTGATTATCGAACCAGCCATTGGTCATGATGTCCTTATCATATTTAGATGCATAAGGATCAAAGTCTGGCTGCGCCCTGAAACTGGATCGTGTAAATTCCGGCCACTGGTGTACCCAGTTTTTCATCGGCATATCTTTCATGGTCCAGTGCTGACTGCCAATATGGTTGTGTACCAAATCCATCACCAACTTCATGCCGCGCTTGTGCAGGCTATCAGCCAGTGTTTTATACAATTCATTGGTACCATAGCGCGGGTCTGTACGGTATTGCTCTGTAGCAGCGTAACCATGATAAGATGCCTGTGGCTGATCGTTGGTAATCATCGGCGTCATCCATAATGCTGTCGCCCCCAGTTCCTGCAGGTATCCCAGGTGATTAATGATACCCTGTATATCACCGCCATGACGGTAATACATGGAATCTCTGTTCAAAGTAGTCTCCTGCATACCTTTGATCACATCATTCGTCGTGTCCCCGTTTGCGAAGCGATCCGGCATAATGAGATATATCAGATCGCCCGCAGTGAGGCCCTGTGCTTTCGTACCAGTGTTCCTGGCTTTCAGTTCATATGCAAAAACCAGATCCTTGCTGCCCTTCTTTGAGAATTTAATCGGGAATGTACCCGGGGCTGCGGATGGATCAATATTCAGATCGAGAAACAGGTAGTTTGGGTTTTCCACTTTATTCACCTTCAGGAGTGTTACCCCGGGATATGCCAGTTTGACGTCTCTTTCTGCGATCTTATTTCCATGTACAATCAGTTGTAAAAAGGGCTGTTGCATCTTCACCCACCAGTTGGCAGGTTCTATGCGCTCCAGGCCGGGAATTTGTGCCATTGACGTACTTGCCATCAACAGCAGCATAGTGATCCACCGAATCTGTTTCATACTAATGTGCTATTATTGAGCTTTAAGAGAATATGTATAGTTACCTGGGTTACTTATATTCATAGTGATGATATAAGTCCCTGGTGCATCTACCGTAATTGCGCCTGTTATACCGCTGGCCAGTGTACCATTGTTGCTCACATCACTCAGCGTAATGGCATCTGCATTATTCGCCCGGAAGTAGAATGTACCTTTACTCATTGTAGCAGTTACAGACCATACACCTGTAGTGGCACTGTAGGTCATAGCTGCATCACCTGATACCGCAGTGCCAGAAATACTCCAGGTTGTCTTCGTCATTGTATACTTCAACTGGTTCAGATCTGCCGTCAGACGGTAGTACCCCCCTTCAGCAACCGCGATGTTACCACCACCTGCAGCCAGCGTACCACTGCCGCCATCTCCGTAGTTCACATCCCAGCTCTTGCCTTTCGTCATCTTAAATTCGGTAGCACCTGTTAAATACATGTAACCTTCATAGGTACCATCATTCTTCACTGAGGCAATGCTATCCAGACCTGCATTGTCAAATGACCACCCTTCGTAGCCTCCGGGCAGGTAAACGCAGGTATACACCTTCGGCACGTAGTAAGGAGTTACAGTCAGCGAAATGCTGTCTGAATATACCTCATCTCCAACTTCATCCACCGCTGCTTTCACACGGATCACGAGGTCATGCTCACGCCCTGCTGCCAGTCCCATGTTATTGATCACCTGGTTCAACGCCGCTACTGTATAAGCTTTGGTCAGCGTACCTGTACCCATCGTCACATTGGTAGCTTTTTTAAATCCATTTCCTTTCTCATCTATCTGTAGATAATAAGTTACAATCGACTTGTACCCCCAATCCACAGAAGCTGTCCAGGTATAGGTAACGGCTGCATCAGTGGCAGTTGCTTCAGTAAACAGAAAAACTGAATCAGTCGCAGTAAACTTAGGCGTAGTACCATTCTTTACCTGGGTAAAGCTGCCATCCTTTTTACAGGAAAACAAAGTCAGCACACTAAGACTGAGGATGTATATATATATGAAACGGAACTTCATGATGAATAATGTTTTGATTAGTAACCAGTGTTCTGTTTGAGGTTAGGATTCGCCACCAGTTCTGTAGCAGGAATCGGATACAGTGTACGATAATCACCTACTGCCACACCAGCCGCTACACCACCTTTCCAGGGCCAGACATAACTGCTGCCTGTAAAGTAGCCATAACGAATCAGGTCTGTTCTGCGATAACCTTCCCAGTAGAATTCACGACCTCTTTCATCCAATATGAATTGCAGGGTCAGCTGACCGCTGGTAATGTTACCGCTTGTATTGCCATAAGCTCTTTCGCGAACTTTGTTTACAAATGTCAAAGCATCCCCTGCATTACCACCTGTACCACCTCTTAACACAGCTTCTGCATAGTTCAGGTATGCTTCCGGCAGGCGTAATAGCGGAAAGTCTGTATCTACAAATGTTGTACTGGAACCTGCACCATCAGCAGATGTTTTATTACTCCATTTAGTCACGGCATAACCATCTGTGAATACAGTCAGATCATTGATCTCAAGATTTTGTCCACTGGTATAGAACATTGCGCGGTTATCTTTACCCCCGGTTTCATCAGGGAACAGTTTCACCAAAGCACTGGTAGTACGTAAACCTGCCCAGGCACTGCTTACACCATGGTCAGCAGGTTTCATCGTACCGCCTATTGATGCGCAGACCAGGTAGGTAGTACCCCCATAAGTCTGGGTTCTTGTACCATCGAAATTAGAAGCAAGCAAAAACTCTGATTTGGATGTCACATTATTATCCGCCTTAAACATGTTCGCATAACTGGATGCCAGTGCGTAACCGGAGTTAATCACTTTCGTACTGTAAGTAATTGCGTCTGTATATCGATCAGTACCGGTGTACACCTGCGCATTCAGGTACAACCTGGATAACAGCAACCATACACAAGCCTTGTCTGCACGACCATATTCATTGGCACCTGCATCAGGCAGCAGACTTTCCAGTGCTTTCAGTTCTGATTCTATATAAGTGAAGAGTTGTGCCCGGGTAATCTGATTAGGATAATAGTAAGATACCTCGTTCGTATCAGTAGAAAAAGGCACGTTCCCAAACATGTCCATGGCATGATAATAACTCAGCGCACGCAGGAACCGGGCTTCTGCCCTGAAAGTTCTGGCCGTTTCAGCATCATTTCCACTGATACCATTGCTGCTCAGTTTCGCATCAGATGTCTGACGGATAAACTCATTACATTGAGAGATCTGGTAGAAAAGACGAGCAAACATCGCAGTGATGAAGTTGTCATCCGCTGTCCAGTTCATCCTGTGGAAGTTCTGGATCGTACCATCATTCCATCCCATCACCACTTCGTCAGTAGGTAATTCCTGCATCTGGAAATATGCACGGATGTAGTTGGAAGTACCTTCGTCAATACCACTGATATCGGGCGTACCAGTTGGCCCGGTTTGCCCTGTAGTAGCCAGCCCCGCGTACAGCTTGGCCAGGATACTTTTGTAGTTACTGAAGTTGGTATATACGCTGGCCGTTGTTGCCTCCGTAATAGGAGTGCGGTCCAGGTCTTTTGTACAAGCTGCCAGTCCCCATATCATCACACCGGCAAGTATTGTATTATATATGAATTTCCTGCTCATAACGTTCCTGTTTGTGAATTAAAAATCAAGGTTAACGCCCAGGGAATACACACGTGGACGTGGATAGAACTTATCATCTATACCGCTGAATACTTCCGGGTCCTGACCACTGTATTTAGTAATCACGAACACGTTTTGTACGTTCGCATTTACCCTCACACCCAGCTTCTGATGCCAGATACGACCAAAGTCATAAGCAAGGTTCAGGTAATCCATGCGCACAAATGAACCATTCTCTACGTAGTAGTCAGACCAGTACTGAGGATTGGCAAAATTTGTTTTCAGCACACTGGAAGACATATTTGCCAGGAACGCCGCATTCTGGAAAGACTTGTAGTTGCCGAAGTTGGAAGCCTGGTTGTTATAGATGTAGTTACCAATGTTGCTACGCAGACTGAAACCAAGAGTCCACTGTTTGTAATTGAAGTTTGAATTGAAGCTCAGGTATAAAGTAGGATTGGGTGATTTGTAACGGTATTTATCTGCCGCAGTAATCGCACCATCGCCGTTCCTGTCTTCATATAAACCTTCAATTGGTTTCCCGTTTTTATCGTAGATCTGTTTGTATACGTAGAAGGAATTGATCGCATAACCGGTAGAATTGATCTGGATAGTATTTCCCGTACCGCCGGAGATACCACCTGTTGCGAAACCTACGGCTGTATCACTCTTCACTTTGGAGAGAGACAGGATCTTGTTGTGGTTGTAGGTAATATTGAAACCAGCATTCCAGGTAAAGTCCTTCGTCATGATAGGTGTTGCATTCACAATGAATTCCACCCCCCTGTTTTCCAGGCTACCTACGTTCGTGAACAAGGTGTTTGTAAGGTTAGTACCTGCAGGAGCTGTGACAGTTGCCAGCAGATCGCTTGTTTTCTTGTAATAGAAGTCTACACTACCATTGATCCTGTTATTCAGGAAGCCATAATCCATGGCAATGTTGTAAGTAGCAGTTTGTTCCCACTTGATGTTCTGGTCATACCCCGCTGCACGCAGTGTTTTATAATAAGTATCTCCCAGCTCATAGGAAGAAGCAGCATCACCATAGGTATAACGGCTTACAGCAGCATAATCCTGCCCGATATCTTCCTGACCGGTTACACCATAACCCAGTCTCAGTTTCAGGTCAGAAAGCACTTTGGAATTCTTTAGGAAATTCTCATCCTTAATTCTCCATGCCAGTGCGACAGAAGGGAAGTTACCCCAGTGTTTCGCAAAGCGGGAAGTACCGTCGCGACGCAGGGTAGCGGTCAGCATGTACTTCTCATTGAATGTATAATTCAAACGACCAAAGAAGGACACCAGTGTATGCTGAGATTTGCTGTAGTTACCAGCCGCAGTAGTTGTATCACCAGCACCATCCAGTGTTGCAAATGCAGGAGTGGTTGTGATGAAATCCTGGTATGAATAACCAGCAGTCGCATTGATTGAACTCTTAATTGCCTTCAGTGATTTGGTATAGTTCAGGTAGAAGTCAAACAGTTTATCCTGTTTTTCCTGCTCGTAGTGATGGTAAGAACCACCCTTACCATTATAGTAAGACAATGCAGCATAAGCAGGGATATTAGTATTACCGGTACCTTTAGAGTAATCATACCCCAGGTTCATATTCGCATGCAGATCAGGCAGAAAATGGAACTTGTAGTCGAACTGTAAGTTGCCGATACTTCTCTTCACTGTAGATGCATCATTTTTCAGTTTCAGCATACCCAGTGGGTTTCTTGTAGCCAAAGCGAACAAAGCATCATTCTGCATCCACTCATAGTAACCACCGAAATTATCATTCCCGGAATAAACTGGTTTTGTAGGATCAAAAGCCACAGCTGCATTGATCGCTCCCGGGTCAGCAAAGCGGTTATCTGCCACAGCACCTTTAAGGTTCAGGTTAATTTTCAGGTGATCGTCAAAGAGACTTGGAGAAAGATTCACCGCACCGGAAGTTCTTTTCAGGTTAGAGGTTTTGAGAATACCATCCTGGTAAAGGTTGCCGATAGAAACACGGTAAGGTAATTTCTTCCAGGATCCGCTGATACTCAGGTTATTGTCAGTGCTCAGAGCGGACTGGTAAATCTGTTTCTGCCAGTCAGTATTATCAGTACCAAGCATGGCAATTTGTGCATCGGTACCATGAGCTTTCACAACATCGGTAAATTCTGCGGCAGACAATACCGGCGAGAAACTGGTGACTTTAGATACTGCATTGTTGGTGCTGAAAGCCAGTTTCAATTTATCGCCCGCACGACCTTTCTTCGTAGTAATGATCAGTACACCATTAGATGCACGGGAACCATAGATCGCGGTTGCAGATGCATCTTTCAGCACGCTGAATGATTCGATATCGTTGGGGTTCACCATAGCCAATGCATTGGAAGAACCGCTTACATTTCCATTCTCTACAGGTACACCGTCAATTACTACCAGCGGATCGTTGGTTGCATTCAGAGAAGCGCCGCCACGTACACGGATGGTACTACCACTACCAGGTGCACCACCATTGGAAGTGATCAGCACACCGGGTACTTTACCAGTAATCAGTTGTTCAGGAGAAGAGGCCGGGCCTTTGTTAAAATCTTTCGTAGATACGAGGGCGACAGATCCGGTAAGGTCACTCTTCTTTTGTGTACCATAACCAATTACCACCACCTCGCTTAATCCTTTTGTATCAGTTTTCAGTTGAATATTAAGTACTACATTTTCACTTCCTACAGTGATGGCTTTCTCCTGTGCTTCAAAGCCGGCCATCCTTACTACCAGTACATAACTACCGGCACTTATGCCATGAATAATGTAATGACCTACACTATCCGCTACTGCATTTTTGCTGCTACCTTTTAAGAAAAGGATAGTCCCCGGTGCCGGACTATTCACGTCGTCCGTAACGGTTCCGCTGATACTTCCTGACTGGGCATATACACCTGCAGTAAGCAGGATAAAACACAACAGCAGCGCTAACCGGGTAAAGTGTGTTCGTTTCATTTAACGTTTCATTTTAAAGACAAGGAATTGCTGATACGCTACTGCCTGATGCAGCGCGTTTAGTAAATGACAAGAAAATAGCAGTAGAATTCCTCCAAAGAATTCAGGTACTGTTTCATTGCTGTGATGGGAAGGGATAAATGTTGTTCAATAGCTGGTCCCAGTCCCCCTGTTATTTGTCCGTAATTTCTAAGTTGAAAGCATATGTATCGGTGTTGAACATTTCCGGGAACGTTCCCGGAACGTGGAATAAAAAAGAATTATGCAGCTAAAGTATGTAATTTTTTGTTTTCCCTAACATTTTGTTTCTTTTTTTTTCTTTTGCTTACACTTTGGCCGAGGAAAAACGCGGGATGAGTTTGGAGCCCAATACGATATGATTATTCTGGGGTGGAGTACCCTCCAGTACTTTGAAAAGCATTTCTGCAGCATGCGTACCTAACTCATAGGCAGGCTGTGTGATCGTGGACAACGCCGGGTTGAGGAGGGACGCAATTTCCAGGCTGGAAAAACTCACCACCTTCACATCCCTGGGAATATTGATACCCAGGTCATGGCAAACGTAATAACTGGAAATGGCAAGACGTTCTACTGCGGTGAACAGCCCATCAGGGCGTTCATGCAGGAGGAATTCCGTCAGTATCTGGTAGTTTTTGTCATAGTCATTGCTACAGTCCACCACCAGGCGCTCCTCGAATGGAAGACCAGCGTCCTGCAATGCATCTCTGTACCCCTGCATACGCACATTACCAATAGAAAGGCTCTTATTAATTACAAGAAAAGCAATCTTCCTGCACCCCGCTTCTATGAGATGACGGGTAGCAGCAAAACTACTTTCATAGTCATCTGTAGTTACTTTCGGTACATCTATATCATCATACACCCTGTCGAAGAATACCAGTGGGATCTGTTTGCTCCCCGTATTCTTCAGGTACCGGTGGTCATTAGCTTCCCCGGAGGCAGACATGATAATCCCATCTACCCGCCCGTTGTAGAGCTTTTCGATGAACATCACCTCTTTATCATAATCATCATCCGTAAGGTAGATCAAAGTATAATAGTCTTTCTCCCTGGCTACACGTTCTATGCCGTGAATGGCCTGGGAAAAAAAGTTGTTGGCTATTTCCGGTACAATGATGGCTATAGTATTGCTACGCTTATCCCGCAGGTTGCTGGCATGGTGGTTTGGCTGGTAATTGAATTCCTTTGCTGCAGCCAGGATTCTTGCTTTAGTTTCCGGATTGATATCGCTGTTACCTCTAAATGCCCTTGAAACAGTAGACGTGGATAGGTTGAGCTTTTCTGCTAATCTTTTTATATCAACACGCTCCATAAAAGGTGGTTTTTGACCCTAAGGCCCAAATTATAGAAAATAGTGGAAAAACAATCAGGTTATATAAAACAACCGGATAATTATACAACTCCCCAGTAAAAGCACCAACAAATGTATAAGCATGATACGCATGATTTTCTTCCTGTTTAAATCCAGCCGATTCCTGAACCCCAGCGTAATCAGGAATGAGATCAGGGAGACAATAACAATCACTCCTACCCCATAGGTCCACACCATATAATTGGGATCATGATGCGCTACTGGTCCTGGAATGCCATCTAATACCAGCTCTACAAAAGCCACCAGGTTATAAATTACCGTTAGATAAAAGATGCCCAGCAGACCAATTGCGTTCATCGCTACCAGCAGCAGTAGATAGATTAACTTCCCTTTCTTCATAACCAACACAAGATACTCATTTTTCTTCCTGACCAAAATCATGGGTCTGCATAACCAATATGGTTGTCCTCCCCAATTTCTCCGCATATTTTTGAACCAGTAAATAAAAGATAAAAAAGTCTTTTATTCAACACCCGATAAGCCACTCAAATACTTATACCATGACCAGACTCAAATTTTTCTTCAGCGTATTCCTCAGCGCATATTTGCTGAATTCCTGTTCCAGCAGCACACCGGAACAAACCAAAACATCCCCAGCAGAAATGAAGGTCGTAGGTGAAAGCATTGCTGAACTCACTTCGCCCCCGCTCGTGCCCAAACCTGTTGGCAACAGGGCGGCGACCAAACTCATTGTAAACATGGAAATAGTAGAGAAAGAAGGAACGATGGCCGATGGCGTTAAATACCTGTACTGGACTTTCAACGGTACTGTACCAGGTAGTTTCATCCGCACCCGCATTGGTGATGAAGTGGAATTTCACCTGAAAAATCATCCCAACAATAAGCTGCCGCATAACATCGATCTGCATGCTGTAACCGGCACCGGTGGCGGCGCCGCATCTTCCTTTGTAGCACCCGGCCATGAGGTGACCTTCTCTTTTAAAGTATTAAATCCGGGCCTCTTCGTTTACCACTGTGCAACGGCTCCTGTTGCGATGCATATCGCCAACGGTATGTACGGCCTGATCCTGGTTGAACCGGAAGGCGGCCTGCCACCTGTTGACAAAGAATACTACATCATGCAGGGTGACTTCTACACCAAAGGTAAGAATGGTGATCCCGGCCTGCAGCCTTTTGATATGCAGAAAGCCATCGACGAACGTCCTGATTACGTGGTATTCAATGGCCGCGTAGGCGCCCTGACAGGTGATAATTCCCTGAAAGCAAAAGTAGGTGAAACTGTACGCCTCTATGTGGGTAACGGTGGTCCGAATATGGTATCCTCTTTCCACGTGATCGGCGAGATCTTTGATCACGTCAATGTTGAAGGCGGAGACCTGATCAATCACAACGTACAGACTACGCTGATCCCTGCCGGTGGCGCTTCTATCGTCGACTTCAAATGCGAAGTGCCCGGTACTTTCGTGATCGTAGACCATTCTATTACCCGCACTTTCAACAAAGGTTCCCTCGGTATGCTAACCGTAACCGGCGATGAGAATAAGGAAATCTATTCCGGCAAGCAAACGGAAGGCATCTATCAACCTGAGGGCAGCACTATACAGAATATGCCTGGCGAAAAAGCACCCGATGCCCCCAAAGCTGAAAACCATGATGAAAGAGTGTCCCTGGGTAAATCTGTTTTTGCTAAAACCTGCCAGGCCTGCCACCAGGAAAATGGTCAGGGTATTCCGAATGCATTCCCTCCACTTGCGAAATCTGATTTCCTGAATGCGGACGTGAACAGGGCAATCGGTATCGTACTGCATGGTAAAACAGGTGAAGTAGTAGTGAATGGCAACAAATTCAATGGCGTCATGCCTGCCCAGGTACTGAGTGATGAAGAAGTAGCCAACGTGCTGACATTCGTCTACTCCAGCTGGGGCAATAAGAAACAGGAAATTAAGCCGGCAATGGTTGCTGCTCAAAGAAGTCACTAATGAAAACGACAATCCTTCTCGCTGCAGGCATCTGTTGCAGCCTGTCCTGCAAACGTGTGCCTTTGCAATACGATACGCATACAACTGTCACACAACCGGCATTAGTGCCGGTAGCTGATACTGTAAAGATGGCTGAAGTAGCAGGCGGCGCTTATACTCCTTTCTTTGGGAAAAAAGACACAACCATCGTAGTACGGGGATTCATGATGGACGTGGTCCCCGTTACCAACCGTCGCTTCCTGGAATTTGTAAAGCGCAACCCGCAATGGCGGCGTTCACAGGTAAAACACATCTATGCTGAAAGTAACTACCTCGTGAACTGGATGAATGACACGACCCTTTCTCCTGCTATAGATCCGGAAGCTCCCGTCACAAATATCTCCTGGTTCGCTGCCAAAGCTTACTGCGATGCCACCGGCAAGTCACTGCCTACTGTCGATCAATGGGAGTATGCCGCGATGGCGGATGAAAAAACAAAAGATGCCCGTTATAAAACCGCTTATAACCGGGAAATTCTGGGTTGGTATGAAAAACCCAACACTGCCGGTAACCGTGTAGATCAGACACCTGAAAATGTATGGGGTATCGCAGACCTGCATGGACTGGTATGGGAATGGACCGCTGATTTCAACGAAGTAATGTTGTCAGGTGAATCAAGGAAAGATGTATCCAGTGATGTGGCGAAGTTCTGCGGTAGTGGTTCTGTTGGAGCAACTGACCTGATGAATTACGCCGCGTTCATGCGCTTCGCTTTTCGTGGCAGTTTAAAAGCGAATTACTGTGTACAGAACCAGGGATTCAGAGCTGTTAAAAATTTATAACTATGAAAAGCATGATCTGCTTACTGTTTGCGCTTTGTATGGCTTGTAAGCAACCGTCAGCAACTACCAGCATTTCCGATAAATCTATTTTCAACCTCGTTGCTACCTGGCATACTGAAGAAGGAAAGGCCATTCAACTGAATGACCTGAAAGGAAAAGTATTGGTGGTAGTGATGATCTACACTTCCTGCAAAGTGGCCTGCCCCCGCCTGGTTGCTGATATGCAGGACATTCGTAAAAAGGTCGGCACAACTGATAAAGTACAATATGTACTGGTGAGTATTGATCCGGAAACCGACACACCTGAACGGCTAAAAGCATTCGCTATCGCAAAAGAGATGGATGGCAGTGAATGGACTTTTCTGCAGGGCGATCCGGAATCAGTCCGGGAGTTTGCAAATGTATTGTCTGTTAAATACAAAGAGATTTCACCGATGGACTTTTCTCACTCAAACATCATCAGCGTATTCAGTCCCGGAGGTGATCTGCTGCATCAACAGGAAGGCCTTGGGGTGAATAACAAAGAAACGATTGCGGCGATCTTACAGGCAGCCGGCCATTAATAGAAAACCTGCTCCGGTGAGCAGGTTTTTCTTTTTATATTTACATATAGTATATTTACCTTTAATGCGAATCAGATAGGGACAGTTATTGTTAACACTCACCCGAATTAACTAAATACCCAATATATGGCCATCAATTTACAGAAGGGACAAAGAATAAACATCGGCTTAAGCAAGATCACTATCGGACTAGGTTGGGACCCAAATGACGGAACAGGATATGCCTTCGACCTCGATGCCTCTGCATTCATGCTGGACGACAAACGCCTCATCCCTGCCGAAGGTTTTTTTGTATTCTATGGGAATGCTGATTCTGAAGATACCGCCCTCCATCACTCCGGCGACGACCCAACCGGCGGAAACAGCGATGGGGGCGATGACGAAAGTATCAAAGTAGACCTCTCTGTGGTAGATCAGCGTGTACAGGAAATACTGTTTGTTGTGACTATACACGAAGCCCAGCAACGCAGGCAAACTTTTGGCCAGGTGCGTAACTCCTATATCCGTATTGTAGATGATGCAAATGGTCAGGAAATAGCGAAATACGAACTGGGAGAAGATTTCTCTATCGAGACTGCCGTGGAATTCGGACGCCTGTACAAGCGGAATGATCAATGGAAGTTTGAAGCCTCCGGAATTGGTTACAGGGAAGACCTCGCTTTCTTCCTCTCCCGGCACTTCAAAGGACAGATCATTAAATAAGCCGTATCGCTATACGCCTGGTAAAAGATCAATCCATTGATATGAACATGCAACCTTGCTGAACTAAATATTGTAACCTGATAAAATACTTTAACCATACATGAGAAGACTACCCGTTTATCTCCTGCTGGATACATCCGGATCTATGAACGGAGAACCCATACAGGCATTAAACAATGCTTTAAGTGGTATGATTGCCAACCTGCGATCAGATCCGTTAGCCATGGAGACCCTTTGGATCAGCATCATCACCTTCGATAAGGAAGTGAAGGAAGTGCTGCCATTGACTGATCTTCCCTCTTATAATGTGCGGGAAATCACCTGCCCGGAAAGTGGCCCCACCCATACAGGGCAAGCCCTGGAGTTTGTGTATGAAAAAGTGAAACAGGAACTCCGCAAGGGCAGCGATACACAAAAAGGAGACTGGCGGCCTTTACTGTTTATTTTCACCGATGGGCATCCCAATGACCTGTACCTCTACCAGGAGATGATACCACAGGTCAGATCGCTGAACTTTGCCTCTATTGTGGGTTGCGCAGCAGGCAAACTCTCCAGCGACGAATTCCTGAAAGATCTCTGTGATGTAGTAGTACACCTGGATGTGGCTGATAGCACTACTTTAAAAAGCTTCTTTAAATGGGTGTCAGCAGCCATTGAGCATGGCAATAAGAGCATGGGCACTACTGATACCATTGACCTGCCTCCCCCGCCAGATGAGATTCATTTTGTCATTTAAACTGATCGTATGCGAAGACTACCCATATACTTCCTGATTGACGTTTCTGAGTCAATGGTAGGAGAACCTATTTCACAAGTCGAAGAAGGGATTTCGACCATCATACAGGCATTGAAAACAGATCCTACTGCGATCGAAACTGTATGGATCTCTATCATTGTATTTGCAGGCAAAGCAAAAACCATTCTTCCATTGCAGGATATTATCAGTTTTTATCCGCCTAAATATCCCATCGGCAGCGGCACTTCGCTGACTAACGGTTTGCGACACCTCATGAACGAACTGGATGGCAACGTGAAGAAAACGACTGCTACTTCAAAAGGCGACTGGAAGCCGATCGTATTCCTCTTCACCGATGGGGTACCCACTGATCATACAGATACTGTGATCAGTGAATGGAAACAACGATGGCAACGCGCTGCCAATCTCGTCGCTGTATCTTTTGGCAGCGAAGCAAATGCCGGGATCTTAGGCCAACTGACGGAACATGTATTATTCTTCAGGAACGCGAACATCGACTCCTACAAATATTTTTTCAAATGGATCACGGCATCTATCACTACCAGCAGTGTCAATATTGAAAACAACGGCACGGGATTAGAACTGGAGAAGATCGACAATGACTGGTTGTCGAAAATAGATATCTCCAAAAGCGACCCGGTTGTGCAGCTCGTGGATGATAACTTTGTGGTGTTGCTGGCGAAATGCCAGACATCCCACCGTCACTTTCTTATCAAATACAGGAAGAGCATTGGCAGCAATAACTGGGGTGGATTAAACCTTGATACCCGTTCTTATTTGCAGGTGGGCGCCTTTCCACTAAAGGATGATTATTTTGAACTATCAGACGGCGCAGGCAATCAGAAGATCAATACAGCTGAGTTGGTAGGTGCACCTGCCTGCCCCTGCTGCAGTAACCAGTTTGCGCTGGCACAATGTAGTTGTGGCCAGATTCACTGTATTGGTTATGAAGAAATGAATACCTGCCCCTGGTGTGGTAAAACATCCAGGTACATCGTAGTGGAAGAAGGAGGCGGATTTGATGTAAACCGTACACAGGGTTAGCTTATGGAACATACAATCGAGAACAGGATCAACGATATTCTCACCGCACCTATCACTATCCCCAACGGTAGTGTGAATAAGCCCTACAAAGCTGTCATTGATCCTGAACAATGGCACATGGGCGATGTAGTGTACCTCGAATGGAAAGGCCTGGAGGCCATTGGTCTGGCATACAACGCGGAAAGCAAAGCAATTGAAGGCACTCCCACCGTAAGCGGAGATGTGAAAATTCAATTACTCTTTAGTTTACCGGGTACCCCTGTTCATGTAAAGGTATTGAACCTGATTGTAAACCCGGATCCCCGAAGTTTATGGAAAGACACACCGGTCGATATAAATGATCCTTACTGGAAACCGGATGATGTAATAAAGTCGGGCACATTAGGTGACAGGCACATTGCAGTTGTTTCAAAACGCGGACGGTCACACAAAAACACCGGTGCCTTCAGGGACGATGATTGCGCATTCCATTCATTTGAAGAAAAAGGCTGGTCTGTAGTAGCAGTGGCAGATGGCGCCGGTAGCAGCCCCTTTTCAAGAAAGGGAGCAGAGATCGCCTGCAGGGAGACAATCGCATTCTTCAAACAATATTTTGCTGACAACAAAGAAAAAGAAATCGAACATGCAGCCCCTGACGATATGAATAGTATCGCTAAGCAACATATGTACCTTGTGGTAAAACATGTATCTGACAAAATAAAAGAAGAAGCAGCACGACATGCAGCCACACACCCGGGATTATTTACCGGCAGGCATACAACAGCCATCGAATACTATCATACAACATTCATTTTTGCAGCATTCAGGCGGTTCGATTTTGGGTATATGATCCTGACTTTTGGTGTAGGAGATTGCCCGATTATTCTGTTGAATAACGATCAGGTACAACTCCTGAACCGGCTGGATATAGGTGAATTTGGCGGAGGTACAAGATTTATCACACAACCTGACATCTTCGCTTCGAAAGAGATTCCCATAGAGTCTAGGTTCAACGTTACGATCACACAGGAGATGTCCTACCTGTTCCTGATGACCGATGGCATTTACGATCCTAAATTTGAAGTGGAAGTCAACCTGCGTAGCCTGGCACACTGGCGGCAATTTATGGAAGATCTAAACGGGAATAATGAAGCGAAAGTAATAGTAGATTTTAAGCAACCTGCCAATGAGGTAGCGAATCAACTTGCTCACTGGATGGACTTCTGGAGTCCCGGCAACCATGATGACCGAACACTGGCAATAATATATTAAGCGATGACTGTAAAAGTAGTGCACTCTATAATTCATCCCGGAAAGACCTATCAGTATGTAGATGATGGCGAACCTATGAAAGGCGGGATGAAAGATGTATTTTTCAGTCCCGACAAATCGTACGTGGTAGCTATTTACAGAACAACACCTGATAATAACGCCAAAGAAAGACTTCGAAAGATCGTCACACAATACTTCGACAGCTTCTTTAACAAGGAAGGTGGCAGCTACTATAAAGCGCTGTATAGCTGGCCGGTGGATGTAGTAGAGACGGACCACAAAACAGGCATCATAGTACCGGTTTACAATGATAATTTCTTCTTCAAAAAGGGGTATGCAAACAATGACCTGCTCAAAGGCCGGGAAAAAGAAGGAAAATGGTTTGCCAGTGCCAGGTTCAGGTCACCCAAATCAAGAACAAAACTGGCTGATTCAGAACTGGGTGACTGGCTGAGCTACTTCCAGGTAGGCGTCAATATTGCCCGGGGCGTAAAGCGTCTACACGCCGCAGGGCTGGCGCATTCTGACCTGTCATACAAAAATGTACTGATCGACCCGGTAAGTAAAACTGCTGCTATCATAGATATTGATGGTCTGGTGGTGCCCAACTTATATCCACCGGATGTGTTAGGCACGGCGGATTTTATTGCCCCTGAAGTACTTGCAACAAAGCACCTGGACAAAAACGACCCGGCCCGTAAACTCCCCAACCGGCTCACAGACCTGCATGCATTGGCAGTATTGATCTATATGTACCTCTTTTACAGGCATCCCTTAAGAGGTGGCAATTATTTCGGTCCCCTTGAATCCGAGCAGGAAGAAGAGCTACTGATGGGCGAAAAGGCATTGTTCATAGAACATCCTACAGATAGCAGCAACCGTAACTTTGCCAGGGAATATGGTGATAATATGGCCATTTATCACCCGTGGACGGACCTCGCAAAAACACCCTATACTATTGCCGGTCCTTATCTGAAAGAGCTTTTTGATCAGGCATTCATAACGGGCCTCCACGATCCCTTACAGCGCCCTACTGCGGATGCATGGGAACAGGCATTGATCAAAACCAATGACCTGAAATTAAGGTGCGCAAATGATAACTGTAGCCAGAAGTGGTTTATTTACAATAATACAAAGCATACCTGTTGTCCGTTTTGTGGCACGCAGTACAACGCCAGTATACCCGTACTGGATTTGTACTATCAGTTTAAACCTAATGTATGGAAGCCGGATAATTTAAGATTGGTTATCTACCATCATACAACATTACATTACTGGCATGCAAACAGGCATATCATGAGAAATGAGCGCCTGGCAGACGGCCTGAAAGATAGAGTGGGATACTTCTCGTATCATAATGGACAATGGTTATTTGTGAATGAGAAATTGACCAGTGCGAAAGACATTACCAGGGGAGTAGAGATTGAAATTGGTGCAGCAGTGGTATTGGAAGATGGGAATAAATTACTATTATCTAAAGAAGAAGGTGGTCGTATAGTGACGATCACCTTCGCAAATAAACCTGGCGGCAGTTAAAAAGTGCCATTTCTTCATCTCTGGTTCAATGCTTTTATACATGCAGACACAGCATCCGCATATCGCTGGCACTCCCTTTTACATCAATGCCCGGTAAAAGGCAGATACACCCCAAAGTAGTGACTACTTCATCCTGTTCAATCCATTCATCACGCCTGCAATCTCCTTCATCACCCGCCGGGTCTTGTCCACATTCCCCTCAGCCTCTGCAAAAGCATTCTTCAGCACAAGCAGGCTGTCCATTATACTCGCTGAACAGGTACCATACTTCTCTAAAATTGTAAAAACTTCCTCCAGTTGCGGAGCTGCATAACTATGAATCTTGAATGTATAGGGCGGATCAAGAAAGTACAATTTGATCTCCGCCATCCGCACGGTGTCCGTATTATTCATTTTCATAGTACAAAGGTACGATAAATAAAAAAACTGGCAGGAATCAACCTGCCAGTTTAGTACTATTCATATTGTGCGAACAATATGTCTATGTGTTAAAAAATTTCTTTTATAGTCAGTTTTTCATGGATTTAACAGATGTGGAAGATAAAAAAGCGGGTTAGGAGATAAAGTTGGCGCAATCCTGATCTAAAATTATCGCATAGTCACAATCTTAATATATCTGCTGCCATATACCCGGATAGTCTACAACATACCCGTCCTTATCGACAATTAACTCAGAGATATAACCTGAGTCTTCATTTTCATACTTGTAAATCTGACTACCCTTGTTCAGATAACGCTGTTTCACTGTTTTAACCACCCCGTTCCTGACGTCTACATACACCACTTTGATGTCCTGTCCCTCACCTTTCGTGAGTTGCAGCCGGTTGATGGGTAATGAATTTGTAAAAGGAGTAAAAGAGATATCTACATCTATGCAACCATCGAAGGCTGCCAGATGCTCTCCCTTTTCATTCATCCACTGCTGCAATTCGTTCTTATGCAACGAAATGGTGTAGTTCTGCTCAGACATTACTTCAATGAATACAGTCTGTGCCTCCCAACGTGGATTGAGTGTCAGCGTATAATTTACCTGCCACGGCTTCTCATAGCCTTCGCCGGTAATATATCCTTTGACGGTAGTCATTTCTTCCTTTTCAATACTGACGAATTCAGTCAGATTCATCATACTGTTTTTCCAAACTTTTATCTTTTGCATATCTTAATTTATGAATTTTAATCCTTCTCTTCAAATAGAAAGGCAAAAAATTAACGCCAACATAATCGCAGAACAATAGATTAATTTTGATAACAATATATTTCGTGTACATATATACTACAGTACGATGGAGAGGTCAGCATATGCACGGTAACTGCTGATAATTGTACAGGTGGAGGGATGTGCCGCCAAAATACAACTTGCTGTATCTTCAACAGGCATGCCGGTCATCCATGTAAACAAAACGATCAACAGCCGATCGCATTCCGGAAATAAGTGCATAATCAAATCTACTTACTACCCTCCAGGTGAGCTGTGATATATAGGAAAAAAAGCGATACGCATATCCAATGCGTAGCACCCCTTGTACTTTTATCGTAACTTCGAAGTCATGGGAACACAAATCACCTGTCCTAACTGCAGGCACCAGTTTGTCATGGAGGATGCATTTGCAGCAGATATTGAAAAAGAGATGCGCGGTAAAATGGAAACTGAATGGCGCAAACGTGTGGATGCATTACAAAATGAAAAGAACCAACTGGCACAGATCCGCCAGCAGGTAGAGCAACAAAAGCAATCACAACAGGAAGAACTGACGAGATTACTTGAATCAGAAAAGAGTAAACTGCAGGCTTCCCTATCTGAGAATATCCGTAAGAGCGTATCCGCCACTTATGAAAACCAGTTGCAACTACTGCAGCAGGCCAACTCCGAACAGGAAGAAAAGCTGAAAGAGGCCCGGCGCCAGGAGCTGGAGTTCCTGCGCAAGGAACAGGAATTACTGGCCAAAGAACAGGAAATCGAAATCGCCATCCAGAAAAAACTGCTGGAAGAACGGAACCTGCTCACCGAAAAGATCCGCCGGGAAGAGGCGGAGCGCAACCAGCTGAAAGACCATGAGCACCAGTTAAAACTGGCTGAAATGGCCAAACAACTGGAAGACCAGCGCAAGTTAGCCGAAGAAATGCGTCGTAAAGCAGAACAGGGTTCTACCCAGTTACAAGGGGAAATCCAGGAACTGGTCCTGGAAGAATTGTTGAAAGGTGCCTTTCCTTTTGATGAGGTCATGGAAGTAGGCAAGGGTGTAAGAGGTGCTGACTGTATTCAGCTGATCAGGAACCAGTTTGGTCAGGAATGCGGCAAAATCATCTATGAAAGCAAGCGTACCAAAGACTTTGCCAGGGACTGGCTGGAAAAACTGAAAGCAGATATGCGTAGCCAGGGGGCGGATATTGCCATCCTTGTTACCCAGGCGATGCCAAAGGATATGGAACGCTTTGGAGAAAAAGAGGGCGTATGGATCTGTACCTTTGCAGAGGTAAGAGCACTGGCACATGTACTGAGAGAAGGTATTATCAAGGTGGCAGGTGCACTCAAGACCCAGGAAAACAGGGGCGATAAAGTGCATATGCTCTATGGCTACCTCACCAGTGGTGAATTTGCGGAACAGTGGAAAGCGATCCGTGAAGGATTTATGGCCATGAAGATCTCCATACAGAAGGAAAAAGATGCGATGGAGAAAATCTGGAAGGCCAGGGAAAAACAACTGGAAAAGGTGCTGTTGAATGCCGCGCATATCAAAGGCTCCATCGAGGGTATTGCCGGTACAGATTCTGTGGATCTGAAATTATTGGAAGATGCCGCAGATGCCATGCTGGACTAAGCAGCCAGCTTACAAAATACTCAGTTAACAATAAAAGCGCTTTTGCCTTACGGCGAAAGCGCTTTTTTCATGAAACGAACTGATTCCACAAGTGTTACATAAAAGTGTAGCTTTTCTGCTACAGTATTTCTCATTCCTTTTACTCACATTTTTTAGTAAACTCAGCCGGATCCTGGCAAAATAAATCATATCATCATATGATAACATTAAGATAATCAATAAGTTAATTTTAATACTACATTAACAATTGATGAGTGAACTTTGGATAACATTTTGGTGTTAAAATCGTTGTATTAGAAGTGATAAAACTGTTTGGCATATTTCATGTTGTAAAAAGTGTAATACCACTAAAAAAACTAACTACATTACAATCAGTTTATTTTCGTTGAAATTCGTGAACAGTACAGAGGGCAATTTTTTTACTTTCATATTTTTGAATAATAGATAATAATTTAGGATATTGGTGATTGAGTATTATTGGATTAGCAAAACCGTATCATATTATTATTCCGTATGTAATAATGCGTTGGTCTGCTAACTAATTTGTGAGTAATTCTTGCCAGCGTTCTTTAATTGAAAAATCACCCACTTAGTTGAAAAATGAAATGTGTCTTATTACTATGTAATAAAGGATAGAGATATACGTGTGGGTGAACAAAAAAATGGATTTTCGCATATTCTATAAAAAACCAAAGTATGAGAGGGCTGCTATTTTTAGCAGCCCTGATTATTTAGGGAAACCCGTTGAGTAAGCCTCCTGTATATTACCTTCGGCATCTTTATAAATGAACCCTGCTTCCAGTTGCAATGCCGGGTGGCGTTTTATAAAATCGAACGCACGTGTCACGCCCATCAGGATAAGTGCATTGTCAAAACCGTCCGCTGTGATAGCATCTTTTGCGACGACGGTGACACTAATGATATTATTGTGAATGGCTTCACCACTTCGCGGATCTATTGTGTGAGCAAATCTTTTTCCCCCTGAATCAAAAAAGCGGCGATAATTACCGCTGGTAGTCACCGCGCGGTTCTCTAATGGGATGATGCGCTGATCTTCTCCTTCTATACCTACCGTCCAATATTGCTGATGTGCATTCCGGCCACGGGCACAAAGCTCCCCTCCTACATCCACCAGGTAGTCCGTGATACCTTTGCTATACAGGAACCGACCTATTACATCGGTCGTATAGCCCTGCGCAATACCGTTGCAATCAATCGTTACTTTTGATTTGGTACGAAAAAGCTCCCGGCCTTTTACTTTTAGATATTTAGATCCGATATAAGCAAGAATGGTATGGAGTGTATCGCTGGAAGGGATCTTTCTTTCTACCGGCCTGTTTACGCCAAATCCCCATGCATCCACCAGTGGCTTGACGGTGATATCAAAGGCGCCGGCGGTCATCCTGCTGATCTCCAGCGACCTGGTAATCACGGCCTGCATGTGTGCATCCATCTGTACATGCCCTTTTTCGTTGAACTGGTTGATCAGGGAGTTGGGTTGGTACAAAGAAAGGGATTGGTCAATACTGGCAAAAATCGAGTCAATCTCTGGCTGCAGGGAGCTGGTATCAGCCGCGATGTATTTAATGACATAGTAAGTCCCCTGCGCTTTGCCCTCCAGCACCGTCTGGGCGAAGGCTGTCAAAGGCAGGAATAAGAACAATAATAATAACCGCATATCAATGAAAAGCATCCAGTCCGGTGATGTCCTGACCTGTGATCAATAAGTGAATTTCGTGGGTACCCTCGTACGTAATCACGCTTTCGAGGTTCATCATGTGTCGCATGACCGGGAACTCCCCGGTGATGCCCATTCCTCCCAGTATCTGCCGGGCGTCACGGGCTATTTTAGTGGCGATGTCGCAGGAGTTACGTTTGGCCATGGAAATCTGGGCGGGGGTCGCCTTACCTTCATTCTTCAGCACACCCAGTCGCCAGTTCATCAGCTGCGCTTTGGTGATCTCGGTGATCATTTCAGCCAGCTTCTTTTGCGTGAGCTGAAAGCCCCCGATAGGACGTCCGAATTGCTCTCTTTCTTTGGCATAACGAAGTGCAGTATCATAGCAATCCATTGCGGCACCGATCACGCCCCAGGCAATGCCGTAACGGGCGGAAGACAGGCAACTCAGCGGGCCTTTGAGTCCTTTGGCCCCTGGCAGTATATTATCTTTCGGTATCCTGACATTGTCAAAAACGAGTTCGCCGGTGGCGCTGGCCCGGAGGCTCCACTTCCCTTTTGTTTCAGGTGTGGTGAACCCTTCCATGCCTCTTTCTACGATAATCCCTCTTATAATTCCCGCTTCGTCTTTGGCCCATACAACAGCGATCTGTGCAAAAGGAGCATTGGAGATCCACATTTTTGCACCATTCAGGATCACGTGATCTCCATCTTCCCTGAAATGGGTGACCATTCCGGAAGGATTGGATCCGAAGTCAGGTTCGGTAAGGCCAAAGCAACCCATCCATTCGCCAGTAGCTAGTTTGGGCAGGTATTTTCTTTTCTGTTCTTCACTGCCAAAGGTAAAAATGGGATACATGACAAGAGAACCCTGTACAGAGGCGGTGGAGCGAACACCGCTATCTCCTCTTTCCAGTTCCTGCATCATGAGACCATAGGCAATGTGATCCATGCCGCCACCACCATACTCCTGTGGGATAGTAGGACCAAAACAGCCGAGTTCACCCAGTCCCGGAAGTATCTGGGATGGAAAGGTAGCTTGCTGGCAGGCGTCTTCAATAATGGGCGAGATTTCTTTTTTAACCCATTGTCTGACAGCGTCGCGCACCATGAGGTGTTCGGAGGTAAGGAGGTCGTCTATCCGGAAGTAGTCGGGGGATTGAAACAAGTCTTTCAGCATGTGGAACAGGTTAGATAAGAAGTCAATTTAATGAAAATATGCGAAAAATCCGGTCAGCCATTGGTTGGCCGGATTTTTCGAAGGGGTGCATAAAAAAACACCGCCAGTGAGCGGTGTTTTTATGCTTGATTCATGAAAGCCATCAGTAAACTAAAAAGTAACAGGGGATCTAAAATAATCCGGCTTACCTGGCAGCAGGTGCCACGTCCAGATATTCTGCCATCTCCTGCTGTAAAGCCTGTGCAGCGATCCTGGCATCCTGTGCGAAATCCTCTCCATTACCTGCATAAATAATAGAGCGGCTGGCATTCACCAGCAATCCGCAATCTTTATTCATGGCAACGGCAGATATCTCCTGCAGGTTACCGCCCTGTGCTCCTACCCCGGGTACCAGGAAGAAATGATCCGGTACCAATTGACGGATATAGGCCAGCTGCGCACTCTGGGTGGCACCAATCACGAACATCATATTGTCCGGGGTGCCCCAGCTCATACCTGCTTTCAGCACCTTCTCATACAGCATTTCATCTCCGCTCTGTGTAAGCTGGAAATCCTGGCTGCCTTCGTTGGAAGTAAGACCCAGCATAATGGTCCACTTCTCATGGAAAGAGAGGAAGGGCTGTACACTGTCGCGACCCATATAAGGCGCAACAGTCACGGCGTCGAAATTATATGTGTCAAAGAATGTCTTGGCATACTGTGTAGAGGTATTACCTATATCTCCGCGTTTGGCATCGGCGATGGTAAAGTGTGTGCTGGGGATGTACTCCACTGTGCGTTGCAGCGACTCCCAGCCACGGATACCCATACATTCGTAAAAGGCAGTATTGATCTTGTAAGACACGCAAAGATCCTTAGTGGCATCGATAATAGCCTTGTTAAAAGCAAATACCGGGTCTGCATGTGAAAGCAAGTGACGGGGAATCTTCGTGATGTCGGTGTCTAACCCAACACACAGATAAGATTGCCTCTCCTTGATCAGATTCACCAGTTCGTGTCGGTTCATATAAATACTTATTTGGGGCGCAAAGGTAAGTAAAACTTAATCAATGCGGGCGTGATGAGTGATATTATACAATTTTATTATGACTATATAGCAGTAAACTCCCTCTCGTGAAAGTTAAAGTTCTGGTAAATTTTTTAAAAAATGAAAAGAACCTTTAATGGGTCGTGCTATGTTTTGGTTAACTATATGTTCAATGCGCTTCAGCCAAAGGTCTGCAGGGTCAACAGGCAATTTTAATGATTAAATATCCCGGTAGGTCAGCGATAGGTAAAATACAGGACTAATAGTACACTAATAGGTCATTATAAGGGCACTAAAAGGACACTTCAATATCCCGGGGATATTGAGGTGATATATTGGTGCCCTTTTAGTGCCCTTATAATGAACTGTAGGTTATGGAGAAGAAGTATCGTTTCGCTATGGAAAACAGGAAGGAATTACCGGAAAAAATGGAGGGAAGTACCCGTAACAAGTTGTTTTACCCCAAAACTGGCTCGAACAGCCGGCATTCAGCCGGGTAAGCACAAACAGCCCAGGGGCGCCTACCGTTTATCAAGAAGATTTTTGATTTTTTAAATAATGTTCCTACCTTTTCTATCCACGTTTCATGGAAGGATATATGAAAAACTCCCCCAGCTGGCTAATATGCCTTTTTTTATTCATTTGTTTGCAATCGGTTGCACAAACCCGGCTGCCCACATTAGGTGTTACGACCACTTATAGAAACGACTCCCTGTTATACACCGCCGGATTTGACTATATTGAAGGCAGCGTTGGTAAACTCCTTTCTCCTGACATTCCGGAAGACACCTTCCAGGTATTCCTCAGAGACCGGCAAAAGATGCGATGCTCGTTCAACACCTGCAATGGCTTCATTCCCGCCGAAATACCTATCGTAGGCCCGCAGGCCGATGAACAGAAAATCCTGACATATGTAGATAAAGTAATGCAGCGGGCTAAAAAAGCAGGCGTGAAAACCATCGTGCTTGGCAGTGGCAATGCCCGTAAACTTCCTGAAGGCTGGACTCCTGAAAAGGAAAACCCTCACTTCGTCATGATCTGCCGGAAGATTGCAACGACAGCGGCTAAATACGACGTGACCATTGCCATCGAAAACCTGAACAGTACAGAAACGAATTATATCAATACACTGGCCGATGCAAATGCTATCGTGACAGCTGTGAATCATCCGAATTTTAAACTCACGGCAGACATTTACCACATGCTGAAGGAAAATGAACCTGCTGCAAACATTGTAAAAGCTAAAAAGAACCTGGTCCACTGCCACATTGCAGAGAGAGAAAAACGGACTGCACCCGGTGTAGCCGGTGATGAAGTGAGACCTTATATTGCAGCACTGGCAGACATCCATTACCAGGGAGGTATTTCTGTAGAAAGCCGCTGGGATCCTATGGACGTACAGGCTGCGCCAGCACACCATTATTTACATCAACTCATCCTTGAACTGTATCATTAAAAATTCTAATCCAATGAAATCACGTCGTGAATTCCTGAAGCAATCCCTGCTGGCCGGTGCAGGTGTTTCTATCACAGCCATGGGCATGCCAGCCAGTAGTTATGCCCGCATTCTGGGGGCCAATGACAGGGTAAATATAGGATTGGTCGGATTTTCTGATCGTGCACGTCAAACACTCCTGCCCTGCTTCTTTAACAACAACAAAGAACTGAATTTTGATATCATCGCTGTATCGGATATCTGGAAACGACGCAGAGAAGAAGGGAAAGCTTTTATCGCTCAAAAAGCAGGACATGATATTCAGGCATGTGTCAACAATGATGAACTGTATAAGATCAAAGATCTCGATGCTGTGATCATTGCCACTGCCGATTTTCAACATGCTTACCACACGATTGAAGCCGTAGGACAGAAGAAAGACGTGTACTGCGAAAAACCATTTGCAGAAACGATGGATGATGCCCGTAAAGCATTGAAGGCCGTGAAAGATTCCGGCAAGATTTTCCAGGTGGGTACGCAACGTCGTAGTGGCGATAGCTACCACGCTGCCAACAACTTCATCAAAGAAGGAAAATTTGGTCCTATTACCATGGTTGAAATGACCTGGAATGTAAACCAGCCTGGTCGCTGGCGTCGCCCGGATTTAGTAAAAGAGATCAGGGAGCAGGACACTGACTGGACCCGTTTCCTGGCTGGCCGACCAAAGGATAGCTGGGATCCGAGGAAGTACCTGGAATATCGCCTTTTCTGGCCTTACTCTTCTGGTATTTTCGGCCAGTGGATGACGCACCAGATCGATACGGTGCATTGGTTTACAGGGCTGAAACATCCACGCAGTGCAGTGGCAAACGGCGGTATTTATATGTGGAAAGATGGGCGTAAAAATGCAGATACCATCACGGCTGTATTTGATTACGGCCCTGACAATGATCCTACTTCAGGGTTCCAGGTACAGTATAGCTCCCGTTTCTCCAATTCAGCAGGTGGCGTGAAGGAAATGTATTACTCTAACGGTGGTACGATTGATATCGATAAGAATAAGATCTCTCCTACCGGGGGGCTGACTGAACACGAAGCAAAAGAAATGGGCATGCATGCGAACCTGCTGCCTGAAATGACGTTGAGCAGCAACAGCACAGGTGTGGCCACCGGTGCTAATATGGGTGGTGATCCACTGACAAATGCACATGTACGTAACTGGATGGAGAGTGTGCGGAGCAGAAAGCAGGGAAATGCACCGATTGAGGCTGCTTATTCACATTCCATTGCGCTGATTATGGCCAATGCGGCATATAGAACAGGAATGAAGGCGACGTTTGACGAGAACAAACAGGATGTAATAGTAGGTGGCAAGCCATTTATTATATAGTCAGTTTTAACAGCACAAAAAAAGCTTCCACCTTCGGCGGAAGCTTTTTTTGTGCCCATTGGCCTGTAGCCGGCCTACATGCAATATGCTTATACAAATACTTCTACAATCTTCGTAGGCGCTACATTCGCATTTCTCATCGCAATGCTCCTCGCTGCCGTACTTGCAAATCCCATAAACGCCAGCTTGGTCGCATCCTCCCCGCTCAGCATCGCCGGTACACCTTCATCTCCACCTTCACGAATACTCTGTACAATCGGAATCTGGCCCAGGAATGGTATTTCCAGGTCCTCTGCCAGGCGCTTACCGCCATCTTTACCAAAGATGTAATATTTGTTGTCAGGCAGCTCAGCCGGTGTGAAATATGACATGTTTTCCACCAGCCCGATGATCGGAACATTGATCTGTGGACCATTGAACATGGCAATTCCCTTTTTGGCATCCGCCAGTGCCACATCCTGCGGCGTAGTCACAATAACAGCGCCTGTAACCGGTACAGTCTGTACCAGGGTCAGGTGGATATCGCCGGTGCCGGGAGGCATGTCAATTACAAGATAATCCAGCTCACCCCAGTATACATCGGTGATGAATTGCTTGAGGGCGCTGCTGGCCATAGGACCACGCCATACTACCGCCTGCTTCTCATCGATCAGTAAACCGATGGACATCAGCTTGATACCATGCTTCTCCAGAGGAACGATCATGCCCTTTCCTTCTACATTCACCATCATAGGACGGTGACCACGAACTCCAAACATAATAGGTACTGAAGGTCCGTAAATATCTGCATCCATCAGCCCTACTTTGGCTCCGCCTTCACTCAGGGCGAGGGCCAGGTTGGCCGCTACAGTGGACTTACCTACGCCTCCCTTCCCGGAAGCCACCACGATGATGTTTTTCACCTCCGGCAGCAGGCTCTTTCCATCCTTACGGTTGGAATTAACGTTGGCAGTCATATTTACATGCACTTCAGCATCTTTGCTAACCAGGTGATGGACAGCATTGATACAGGCATTTCTGATCAGATCTTTCAATGGACAGGCAGGGGTCGTAAGCACAACGGTGAACGTCACTTTATTCCCATCTATCTCTATGTCTTTCACCATGTTAAGCGTTACCAGGTCCTTCCCCAGATCAGGCTCTTCCACATTGCTCAAAGCCTTTAAAATCTGTTCCGTAGTGATCATAAATAGTTGTTAATTTTAATTCGAGGCTGTAAAGTTAACCTAATTGCTAGTTACTTTGTCAGCGCTGTCCATAGTTTTTGTCAATTGCTTCCGTTCATCCATCTATATGTACAGGAAAAAATTCCTATGGCTTGTGTTTAATTCAAATCATTTATCTTAGAGGCGGCATGCATAAGAAGATTTCCTACATACTGTTTTCACTTTTGTTCCTACCTTTTCTGCTGAAAGCTCAGTTAACGCAGTTCAAGGATAGCATCATCCAGATTTCCGGTATTACCATGACCGCCGATAGTTTGAGAGCGGTGCCTGCAGTCAGCATTCTCATTAAAGGACAGAACAGGGGTACCATCTCCAACTCCCAGGGGGTGTTTTCCATCGTTGCGTTTAAAGGTGATACACTGACTTTCTCAGCAATTGGCTATAAGAAAAAGGAATTTAAGATTCCCACCACCCTGCCAGGTAACGCTTATTCCCTGTTGCAGCTGATGGTAGATGATACGACTTACCTGCCGGTGACGATCATTAAACCCTATCCTTCCAGGGAGGAGTTTGAAAAGGCATTTGTAAGTATGGATATTCCTGACGACCAGTATGAACTGGCCAGAAAGAATACGGAAGAGGCGAAAATGAGGGCAATTTCGAGATATGTGCCACCAGATGCGGCCGAGGCAACAAATATGTACTTCAACAGGCAGGCGCAGAACCTGTACTACGCAGGACAGTTACCGCCGCAGAATATTATGAACCCCCTGGCATGGGCCCAGTTTATACAGGCATGGAAGCGAGGGGATTTCAAGAGTAAGAATAACAACCAATACGGATACGGATATTAAAAAGAAGAACCCTCCGGCTTACGCCGGAGGGTTCTTCTTTTTTGCCTTAAATTTGGCCAAATTCAATTCCATGTTCTCATCAAAAAATATTGCCGTGATCGGCGCCGGCACCATGGGTAATGGCATCGCACACGTTTTTGCCCAAAACAATTTTACCGTTACCCTTATCGATGTATCTGCACCCGCCCTGGAACGCGCCCTGCAAACGATCGACAAAAACCTGGACAGACAGGTTGCAAAAGAAACTATCTCTGTCGGTCAAAAGGCACAAACCTTACAAAATATTACCACCTCTACCGACCTGGCTACCGGTGTTAAAAATGCCGACCTCATCGTGGAAGCTGCCACTGAAAACACTTCCCTGAAACTGAAAATATTCCAGGACCTGGATCAGCATGCCCAGCCAACGGCGATCCTCGCCACCAATACCTCTTCGATTTCTATCACGAAGATCGCTGCTGCCACCAAACGCCCCGGCAAAGTGATCGGCATGCACTTCATGAATCCTGTGCCTGTAATGAAACTGGTGGAGATCATCAATGGCTACGCCACCGAGAAAAGTGTGACCGAAACCATCGTTGCTCTCTCTGAACAGCTGGGCAAAGTGCCTTGCGTAGTGAACGACTATCCGGGTTTTATTGCTAACAGGATCTTAATGCCCATGATCAATGAAGCCATCAGTTCATTGTACGAAGGCGTAGCAGGGGTAGCTGAAATTGATACTGTTATGAAACTGGGAATGGCACATCCCATGGGGCCTTTACAGTTAGCCGATTTTATCGGGCTGGATGTATGCCTCTCCATCCTGAGAGTGCTGCAGGACGGATTTGGCAATCCTAAATATGCCCCTTGTCCGCTACTGGTGAATATGGTCACAGCAGGTTACCTGGGGGTGAAAAGCGGGGAAGGATTTTACAAATATGAAAAGGGAAGCAAAGACCTGATCGTCAGCGATCGTTTTAAATAAAGCTTTTAAAAAAATAAAGAAGGCGTTATGCCTTCTTTATTTCTAATCCATGAATATCTTTTAATTTTAACAACGCCAGCTCCTCCACAGCTTTCGGAATCCCGATATCCATACTACAGAACAGCTGCAGCTCCTGTGCGTATACGGTACAGTTCTGCTGCTTTACGATGATCATGATATCATTCAGGATCGTGTAATCAAAAGTCAGATGATACTTTGCCTCAACATTTTTCTGTACCGCCGGAATGACCTGCAGCACCATAGATGCAGACATCTTGTAGGCATTGATCAATCCCGGCGCACCTAACAATGTACCACCAAAGTAACGTACTACGACGACTAACGTATCTGTCAGTCCCTTGCTGTCAATCTGCCCCAGTATTGGTTTGCCGGCAGTGCCGGAAGGTTCTCCGTCGTCGCTGGCGCGAAACTGTAATCCATCTGTACCCAGCCTGTAAGCAAAACAATGATGGGTAGCTTTGGGGTGCTCTTTTTTCACGTCCTGCAGGCATTCCTTCACCTGCTCTACCGACTTCACCGGCCATGCATAAGCCAGGAACTTACTGCCCCGGTCCTTAAATTCAGCCGTTGCTGATTTTTCTATAGTAAAATAAACGTCCATGCCTGATTGTTAAGGGGTATAATTGATCAAAAGCAGGTTGTTCTGCTTCAGATCCGTCTTGACGCGCACATACTTCCTGATCCTGCCTGCAGTGATCTTCATCACGGCAGTGTTGGGAGGAATACTCCCCAAATTGTCTGCCAGTAATATCATCCGGTTTTCGCCCGGTTGGAGTGTAACGGCTAATTTTTGTTTACGCTTTAATACCGGGAATCCGCTCACGACAATCTTATCGTTCAGGCGGATGGAAATACTGTCCCCATCTTCAGCAGCATCATCCCAAAGCTCCAGTTCCACCTCTCCTGTGTTCACGGTGATCTGGTCCAGCAGGCTGTTACGCCTTTCCGTTACCCTGTTATCCACCGGGGTAGCCGGTATTTGTTGCCGGGGATTTGCTTTTCTATATACCTGCGCTACCAGGAAAGTAGCATAGAAATTCGATTTGTCCCGGAAATCGTAGATCGCTGCTACACTATCCGTCCTGATCTTAAAAGAACCGGTGTTGGGGGGAAGTCTGCCGTAGTTATCAGCAAAGAATCCCAATATATTCATGCCCGTGTCCAGCTTCACCTGGAAGAGGGAGCCGCCGGGACTTATATATTCTTTGTTCAGGAGGGTCTTGCCATTGTGTACAAAGGTGACAGTGTCCTTATCGTCTACATCTTCATCTCTGATGAAAATGGGAATAATGGAATCAGACACAGTGATCTTATCATACACACCGAAGTAAACGGAATCACCTTCAGGATGTACCATGCGTTGGGTATCGGGACTTTTCCAGGCTATGTTATCCTTCTTCTTTAATAAGATAGGTTTCTTTGACAGCATTTCACGGAGGTAGTCTTTCATTGTACCATAAATCTCATCATCATCATACAATCCCTGCATGTACAATTCAAAGGAGTTAATCCACATGCGATCTACAGTGATGCCATTAGGTGTAAGATTCAGGGTACCATTGAGGTACAGCATCCAGGCACCGATCCTGAATGGCTTTTCAGAGATGGGGTATTTATTTCTGCCGATGCCAAGTTCGTGATCGTTCTTTTTGCACAACAATACTTCGTACGATGCGGAAAAAGTGCGGTAGTCAATTCTGAGCAACGCCGGATACAACATTTTGTTGGTAGGTTCGCTGATCTGCAGTTCCATCGTAATTTTGGAAGAGCCAGTGGGGGTATAGTCCATATGCCAGGTACCGGTCCATTTATCTTCCTGGCCCACTGCCTGCAGTGAACAAAGAATGAATAACCATATGCATATCGGAGCCCTGAATTTATACATGTTATTGTTCCCTGTGGTAAATAAAAATATGATCGCCCAATAGTGATGTTTCAGCAGTTAACTTAGCATTTGTAAGCCTGGGTGCAGACAATCCTCCCGGCAGCGTGATCGCCCCTCTGATCACACGTGCTTCATCCCAGAGACCGGCTTCAATAAAGCGATGAAGGGTACCGGCACCTCCTTCTACAATTACACTGAGCACGCGTTGCTCATGTAGTTCCTGCATCAGTTGTGCCAGTGTCTGGCCGCTAAAGAAAAAGGTCGGCTGACTACCATCGTACAGGTGATGGGTATGGGGTACCTTCTGCTGCGGGTCGATCACAATTCTCAGGGGATCTTTGCCAGTCCACAACCTGTTATTGAGCCGGGGATTATCCATTACTGCTGTACCGCTGCCAACGAGGATGCTACTTTCCTCACTGCGCCAGCGATGTACGAGCCTGTCAGTATATTGATTGGAAATACGCACAGGATGCCCATCCTCACTTCCCATATATCCAGCCTGGCACTGGGCCCACTTCAATATGATGTAAGGACGTTTTTGTTCATGAAAAGTAAAAAACCGGCTGTTCAATTCCCTGCATGCTGCTTCCAGGATACCGGTCCGCACGGTGATACCAGCGTTTTCCAGGATACGGATGCCTTTGCCGGATACAGCACTGAAGGTATCGACACAACCGATCACCACTTCAGGTATCTTTTCGGCTACGATCAGGTTAGCACAGGGAGGAGTTTTGCCGTAATGCGCACAGGGTTCCAGGCTCACATAGATCGTGGCCGCCGGAATCAGGTGGCGGTCTGCTTCCTTCACGGAATTGATACAATTTACCTCGGCATGGGCCTGCCCGTATACCTCATGGTATCCTTCTCCGATTATCCTGCCTTCGTGTACCAGCACCGCGCCTACCATAGGGTTCGGGGCTACAGACCCCGCTCCCAGGGTAGCCAGCTGTATACAACGTGACATGAAAAATTCATCATTCCGGCGGTCCATGATTGTGTTTGTATCTTTAATTTGCCTGGGAAAATATCATCCTGAATAACAGGAAGATCATCCTCCACAGTGTTCGTATCTTTAATTTCACCTGCAAAAATATCATCCTGAATTACAGGAAGATCATCCTCCACAGTATTCGCATCTTTAATTTCACCTGCAAAAATATCAACCTGAATTGCAGGAAGACCATCTTTCACAGTGTTTGTATCTTTACTTTTGCCTGCAAAAATATCGTTTACGCAGGGATTTTCCCTTTTTTATACCAGCGCTTATGACCATTCAGGCCGCATTTATACAGATCATCTCCGTCCTAACCCCCATCCATGGCGACCGGGAGGCTGCCAGTATTGCTCACATATTAATGGAGCATATTACCGGCTGGGGCAAAATGGACAGGATTGTTTATAAAGATAAAGAATTGACTGAGGATCAGCATGTTCAGTTTGAGAATGCCTTGCAGGCTATGCTTCGGCATGAACCGGTACAATATGTAACGGGCACGGCGTGGTTTTATGGGATGGAACTCAGGGTCACCCCGGATGTATTGATTCCCAGACCCGAAACGGAGGAACTGGCAGAATGGATCATAGCAGATGTGAAGAAGGCAGGTACACAACCAAGGGTCCTGGATATAGGCACCGGCAGTGGGGCCATCCCGCTGGCGATTAAACAACATCTGCCCCAGGCAGAGGTAAGTGCGATTGATATCAGTGCAGGGGCATTGGGTATAGCGCAGGAAAATGCCGAAAAACTGTCATTAGCGGTGAATTTTTCACTGGTGGATGTGTTGGATGAGGGAGCCACGGCAGCATTGGGAGAATTTGATATTATCGTAAGTAATCCACCCTATATCTGTGAGCAGGAGCGTGCAGGTATGCAGGAGCAGGTAGTGAGTTATGAGCCGGGTATTGCGCTGTTTGTACCCGATAATGATCCTTTGCGGTTCTACCGGAGAATAGGGTTGCTGGCACAGGAGAAGTTGGCCGCAGGCGGGGCGCTGTATTTTGAAATCAATGAGGCATATGGGCCACAAACGGTGAGTTTGCTGGAACAGCAGGGGTATCACCCGGTCCTATTAAGGCAGGACCTGTTTGGGAAGGATAGGATGGTGAAAGCGGTGAAACTTTAACACTTTAATTTTTAAACCCTGGTTGTTAACGATGGTCTTTATAACAGCAGTCTGTCATCTGCATGCGAACTAACTTTTTTTATTGCTGCTTAATTTCTTATTACTTCTCAATGGGCAAAAAAAGAACGGCTCCGGAACTGATGCAGTTCGGAGCCGTTTAAGTTTCGTCTTCTTATTGTCGTTAGACTGACCGGGTAAAATCTCCAGATCTGCCGGGAGTAAAAAGTATCCTTACTTTGTTTCCGGCGGCTTGCTGGTCGCCAGTACTACCCTGGCGCCTATTTCACGTGCTATTTCCATGATAGATACAACATCTTCTACCGGTACAGACTTTTCCGCGTTGACCACAATAGTAGGATCTACTTCTTTGGAATCGCGGGCAATAGATGCCGCAAGCATCTGCTTGAGACTTCCAAAGGCCACCTTGTTGGTACCTACAAAGAATTCCCTTTTATCATTAATGCTGACAACCACGGTCTGTTTAGACTTGGTATTGCTCTTCGCTTTTGGCAAAGTCAGCTTGATTACGTTTGGATTAGCCAGCGTAGATACGATCAGGAAGAAGAGCAGCAGAATGAACAAGATGTCATTCAGCGCACCGCTGTGCATCTCCACGTGATTTTTATTTCTTCTGTTGCGTAAGTTCATAAGCTTGATTATCTGGTTGGCTCCTGTAAAATATCAATAAACTCAGCAGAAGCAGCTTCCATTTTATTGATAGTCTTGTCTATCTGCGCATTCAGGAAACTGTAGCCGATATACGCCACCAGACCGATAATCAGACCCGTCGCAGAAGTGATCATCTTCACATAGATACCACCGGCGATGGTGCCAAGCGTGATATCGGAGGTGATAGATATGTTGAAGAAGGTCTGGATCATACCGGCGATGGTACCAAGAAACCCGAACATAGGAGCGATACCGGAGATAATGGAGAGGATCACAAGGTTCTTTTCCATTTTATAAATTTCCAGTTTACCTACATTTTCCATGGACTTTTCAATGCTCTCGATAGGCTTACCTATACGCTGTATGCCTTTGTCGATCATACGGGCAATAGGGCTGTTGGTGTTCTTTGACAAAGAACGGGCAGCCTGTATATTACCATTGGAGATATGATCACGGATCATTGGCATAAAGTTATCTTCCAGTTTGCCCGCTTTGGAAATGGTAAGGTACCTTTCTACGAAGGAGAAAACGGCGATAATGGAAAGAATCCCGAGAGGGATCATGAGGACGCCCCCCTTCACCAGCAGGTCTAATAACCTGATATGCTGATCGGCAGCGGCGGCGGTACTTACGCCGGCGGCCACTGTATCGGCCTTTGGCGTTAATAAGGAATCCTGGAGTAATGTTACTAATCCTAAGAGCATGAATAAAAATTTAACCTTGCAAAAGTATTACATCAAATGCAACAAGCAGGGAAAGATACCAATATTATGTAAACATTTAACGTATATGTCCTTAAAATATTATCCCCATCTATCATAAGAAGGTTGTGTAACCCCTCCGTTAGTAATGAGTTGGCTATGTAAACCCTTTATCAGCGATTTCTATGCCAGATGTAAATAAGCCCTGGTTAATCTTCTCTGGAAGGAATTTATCACATCTACGCCTTCTCCTCCCATACCTGTGCAAGGTGTACAATCGTCTGCACCGCCTTTTGCATATCCTGTATGCTTACATATTCAGACTTACCATGCAGCGCCATTTCGCCTGTAAAGATATTCGGACAGGGTAATCCCATAAAAGAAAGACGGGAGCCATCTGTTCCACCACGGATAATCATTTTCAGCGGCGCTACCCCTGCCCTGCTGATGGCCTCTTCAGCATAGGCAGTGACCTCCGGATGCAGGTTCAATACTTCTTTCATGTTGCGGTACTGCTCTGTCACAGTGAGTTTCGCACTCGCTGCAGGATATTTCGCCATCACCGTATCCAGTATATGCTGCAGGAAAGCTGCGTGGTCTTTGAGTTTGGCCGTCACGAAGTCGCGGAGAATAAAATCGATCTCGGCATGTTCTACGATACCGCTTACTCTCACCGGGTGAATGAACCCCTGCCGGTCTTCCGTCGTTTCAGGTGAAAGGCTGTCTTTAGGCAATGCCTCCACTATTTCTGCCGCTATCTTGATAGCACTCACCAGTTTATCCTTTGCAGTACCCGGGTGTACACTCACCCCTTCGATCACGATTTTAGCGGCATCTGCACTGAAACTTTCATCTTCCAGTGAGCCCAGCTCACCGCCATCCATGGTGTAACCAAACCGGGCACCGAGTTTAGTCATGTCCAGTTTTTCCACGCCACGACCCACTTCTTCGTCAGGCGTGAAAAGTATACGAATCTTACCGTGCCTGATGTCGGGATGTGTGATCAGGAAATAGGCTGCGTCCATAATTTCCGCAACGCCTGCTTTGTCATCAGCACCTAACAAGGTATTGCCGGCAGCAGTGATAATGTCATCCCCTTTCTTGGAAGCAAGGTATGGGTGAAGTGCGGCTTTGATCACCGTATTATCTTCCGGCAGCTCGATATCTCCTCCGTCATATTGCATGTGGATAATGGGCTTTACACCTGTACCACTGCAATCACTGCTGGTATCCATGTGTGAGCAGAAACAAATAACAGGAACGTCTTTAGTAGTATTAGCAGGGATGGTGGCGAATACATAGCCATGTTCATCCATTTCAGCATCAGCGATCCCGATCTCCTGCAGTTCCTTTACGAGCAGGCGACCAAGGTCTTTCTGTTTTTCTGTAGAAGGAAAACTTTTACTCAGCGGATCTGACTGGGTGTCTATCTGGACGTAGCGCAGGAAGCGCTCAGTAACGGTGTATTTGTAATTATTGAACATAGTGCAAACGTAAGAAATATGGGGAAAAGAGAAATGTACTATTTGATACGGGAAACATGGCTGTTTGTAGTACAAATGGATAGTTATTTCTTATTTATTAGAATTTTAAACCAAATTATCATTAAATAATAGTTCATTTTATCTTTATTAATAGGTTTGCGTAGAATTTTGTACTACGGAATAAGCCGGGTGCAGTTTTTTTCACCTTCAAAATCATATTTATCATGAAAACCAACGTTCCCGGCTATCCGCGTATTGGTAGCAACAGAGAATTAAAGAAAGCAAATGAAGCCTATTGGGCCGGTAAAATTTCACTGGAAAAACTACAGATGACTGCCCGGCAATTGAGGCGGCAGAATTGGGAAACCTTGCGTGATGCAGGTATTGACCTGATTCCGTCCAATGACTTTTCTTATTATGACCAGGTACTGGATCTGTGTATCATGATGAATGCCATTCCATCCCGGTTCCAGCCGTTACAGGCTTCACAGGCTGCCGGTAATAGTCCTGAGTTATACTTTGGCATGGCGCGTGGCTACCAGAAAAATGGATTTGACCTGACTGCGATGGAGATGACAAAGTGGTTTGACACCAACTACCATTACCTTGTGCCCGAGTTTGATAGCACACAACAATTTGCGCTCACGTACAACAAAGCGCTGGAAGAATTTGAAGAAGCAAAGGCATTAGGCATTCACACGAAACCTGTGATTATCGGGCCGGTGAGCTTCCTCTTGTCAGGCAAGATAAAAGACGATCAGTTGCAGGTAGCAGATCTGCTGGACAGATTATTGCCGGTGTATATTACACTGCTCCAGTCTTTAGAGCAGGCAGGTGCTACCTGGATCCAGATAGATGAGCCAATGCTGGTGATGGATCTAACACCTGAGCAACAGGCCCTGTTTCAATATGCTTACAATAAAATAGCGGCCGTTCTTTCGTCTGTGAAATTGTTGCTGACCACTTATTTTGGCGGGTTACAGGATAATACAGCATTGGCTTTAAATCTACCGGTGCAGGCCCTGCATATTGACTTGGTAAGAGCACCGGCGCAATTGGAAGTCGTGTTAAACACTATTCCCAAACACCTGCAACTCTCTCTGGGCGTAGTGAATGGCCGGAACATCTGGAAGAATAATTACGAAAATAGCCTGGCACTTATTCAAAGAGCGGTGCAGGTAATCGGTGAACAAAATGTAATGATCGCCAGTTCCTGTTCCCTGCTACATGCACCATATGACCTGGATCTGGAAGAATTGACGCCACAGTTTAAAAACTGGATGGCGTTTGCAAAACAAAAGGTATACGAGCTGGCAGATCTTAAAAAGATCCTGGCGGGTGATGTGGAGGTGCTCCATAAAAATAAAGCTGCCATGTTGGATAGAGCCACCGCTGATATTATTCACAACCCTGCGGTCAGGGCCCGTCTGGCAGCACTGACTGCCGGTGATGCAAATCGTAAGAGTACGTTTGCAATCCGCCAGCAGGCGCAGGAGGCAGTGTTGAAATTACCGTTGTTCCCGACAACTACTATTGGTTCATTTCCACAAACAGCAGAGATCCGTCAGCTGAGGGCGGATGTGAAGAAAGGTGTGATCACGCAGGAGGCGTACGAAGTTTCGATCCGCAAAGCAATTAGTGAGTCAGTACAGCTGCAGGAAAGCCTGCATATAGATGTACTGGTGCATGGAGAATTTGAGCGGAATGATATGGTGGAATACTTTGGTGAACAGCTGGAAGGTTTTGTATTTACTAAAAATGGCTGGGTACAGAGTTATGGATCACGGTGTGTAAAACCGCCGGTGATTTATGGAGACGTATCAAGACCGGCACCGATGACAGTTGCCTGGAGCAGTTATGCACAATCGCTGACACGTAAGCCAATGAAGGGAATGCTGACCGGGCCGGTGACTATTTTGCAGTGGTCGTTTGTGAGAGATGATCAGCCGAGGGCGGATACAGCATTACAGATTGCGCTGGCAATCAGGGACGAAGTGCTCGATCTGGAGAAAGCGGGGATCAGGGTGATACAGGTAGATGAACCAGCCATCAGAGAAGGATTGCCCTTGCGCAGGGCAGACTGGCCGGCATACCTGGAGTGGGCAGTGCGCGCTTTCAGAGTAGCGGTTGCAGGGGTGGAAGACGCGACGCAGATCCATACCCATATGTGTTACTCCGAGTTCAATGATATCATGGAGAGTATTGCTGCGATGGATGCAGATGTAATTACGATTGAGACTTCGCGGTCACAGATGGAATTACTGGAGGTGTTTTCAACATTCAGGTATCCCTATGAAATAGGGCCGGGCGTGTATGACATACATTCGCCAAGAGTACCCACAGTAGAAGAGATGAAGGTATTGCTGGAAAAGGCAGTACAGTTATTGCCTGCGAGGAATATATGGGTAAATCCGGATTGCGGGCTAAAGACGCGGAAATGGCCGGAAACGGAGCAGGCGCTGAGAAATATGGTGACGGCAGCAGCGCTGCTGCGCGTAGCTGTTGCCCAGCCAGCCTGATCGCCGGTTCCTGTGAACAGTTCCGCTGTTCACTAAAATCGTACGAGTGGTATTTCCGTATCTTTGTAACATGGCAGAACATGAAACAGTCAGTTGTCCACGCTGCAAAAAAACATTCGAATGCCGGGTCGGCTCTATTCTTCGTTGCCAATGCCAAACAGTACAGCTAACGGCCGAAGAGCGGTTATATATTGCAGACAATTATGCAGGCTGTCTTTGTGCCGCATGCATGGAGGAGATGAAAGAAAAATACAAATCGGCCATACCACATTCGAAGCGCCAATAATCATTGTGCCACCTATATGTACATTTTCAACGATCAGTGATGAAAAGCTGCTGATACCTGTTTCTATTGCATATTATGATTGGCTGCTGCATGACATAACATGATGTAGATTATATAAAAAAAGGGTGTTTGCCAGTGGCAAACACCCTTTTTAAATGCGATATCCTTGATTATACGATCTCTACTAATTCAATATCAAAGATCAAAGGCTCACCAGCCAATGGATGGTTTGCATCCAGGGTGATGAATTCGCTGCTGATAGCAGCTACCTTCACAGGAAATACCTGACCCTGCGGATTGCTCATCTGCAGTTCCATACCTACCTGAGGATTTAAATCAGCGGGTATATTCTCTTTAGGAAAATCCATGATCAGTTCATCGTTTTTAGGACCGTAGGCTTCTTCCACAGGAATATTCAAAGTCTTCTTTTCGCCTACTTTCATATCCATCACACCGTTATCGAAGCCTTTAATAACCATACCGGCGCCAACCTCAAATTCCAGCGGGTCTCTGCCTTCGGAAGAATCAAATGTAGTTCCGTTAGTCAGACGGCCATGATAATGCACGCGCACCTTATCTCCGTTTTTAACTGCTTGCATAAAAATAATTTGTTAAGTGTTTAGGAAATTTATTACCTGCAAGGTAAGAAAAATGATGAAAGTGCCAAGTGTTTGGGCGCATTCTGTCTGCACTATAGGAAAATTAGCTTTTAAATTTTACTATTTTTGATCCTATGTATAAATTCCTTCTTTCCTTCGTTATTTCAGCCTCCCTCCTGCTGTCTGCCAGGGCACAGGTGATCACCGGGGCAGACCGGACAGCTGACTATCTCCCCCTGCTCAAAGGCAAAAGAGTTGCCCTGCTGGTCAATCAGACAGCTACTATCGGCCATACCCACCTGGTAGATTCATTATTGAAACTCAAGGTGAATATTCAAAAGATCTTCAGCCCGGAACATGGTTTCAGGGGCAAGGCTGACGCCGGTGAAAAGGTAGGCAACAGCAAGGACGCCGCTACCGGCCTCACCATTGTATCGCTGTACGGTAAGCATCGGAAGGCCGATGCCAATGATCTGAAAGATGTAGACATCCTCATCTTCGATATTCAAGACGTGGGCTGCCGTTTTTATACCTACATCTCCTCCCTGCAGGAACTCATGGAATCTGCTGCTGAAAACAATAAACCACTCATTATTCTCGACAGGCCCAATCCAAATGGCCATTACGTAGACGGACCTGTATTGGACACGGCTGTTCGCTCCTTTGTCGGCATGCAACCCATCCCGATTGTACATGGCATGACCGTCGGTGAATATGCACAATTACTGAATGGAGAGAAATGGTTAAAGAACGGCGTACAATGTAAACTTACCGTGATCACCTGTAAGCGATATGATCACCACACGTATTACCAGTTGCCGGTGAAACCATCTCCCAATCTGCCAAACATGGCGTCTATCTACCTGTATCCCAGTATGTGCCTCTTTGAAGGAACTGCATTGAGTCTGGGTCGTGGCACAGATCTGCCTTTCCAGGTATTTGGCAGCCCTGAGTATCCAAAGAACCTCTACTCTTTTACACCACGTAGTACGGAAGGTGCAAAAGAACCTCCGCTGAAAGATGTAACTTGCTACGGCTACAACCTGACCGGCACCCCGGAGGAGAGCCGGGCGAAGATGAACAACCAGGTACAGCTCAAATGGCTCATACAGGCTTACAAATTGTTCCCGAATAAGGATAAATTCTTCATCGGCAGTTTTAACAGGTTGGCAGGGAATACTACCTTGCAGCAGCAAATTAAACAGGGTATGAGCGAAGCTGCTATCCGTCAGAGCTGGGAACCGGCTTTGAAAAATTTTAAAACTATCAGGAAGAAATATTTACTATATGCAGAGTGATTCTCTTAGGATCGTATTTATGGGTACACCGGATTTTGCAGTGGCATCACTGGATATCCTGGTACAGAATGGATTTAATGTAGTAGGTGTGATCACGGCACCAGATAAGCCGGCAGGCCGTGGTTTGCAGTTGCAGGAAAGTGCAGTAAAAAAGTATGCAGTGAGTAAAGGATTGCATGTAATGCAGCCGGAGAAACTAAAGAATCCTGCGTTTCTGGAAGAGCTGCGCGCTTTGAAAGCTGACCTGCAGGTGGTGGTAGCCTTCCGTATGCTACCAGTGGTGGTGTGGGATATGCCGAGACTCGGTACTATCAACGTACACGGATCTTTGCTACCTAATTACAGAGGTGCCGCACCGATCAACTGGGCAATTATCAATGGAGAAAAAGAATCGGGTGTAACGACTTTCAAGTTGCAGCATGAAATAGATACAGGTGATGTGATGTTTAGCCAGGCGGTACCTATCCGCGATGATGAAACTGCCGGGGAATTGCATGATGCATTGATGGCGACGGGAGCTGAGTTATTGCTTAAAACGGTAACGGCTATTGCAAACGGCGACGTACATGAAATTCCACAGGCACAGATGAAAGCGGAAGATATCAGGCACGCACCCAAGATCTTCAAAGAAGATTGCCAGATCAGGTGGGAAGATAGTATCCATCATATCTATAACCTGGTGAGGGGATTGAGCCCATACCCTACTGCCTGGTCATATTTGCAGGGAAAGAGTGTGAAGATCTTCAGAGCGGCGAAGGAAGTTGTGCCACCGTCAGTAGCACCCGGCGAATTTGTAACAGATGGGAAAAGCTATCTGAAGATAGCGGCGAGTGACGGGTATCTGAGCTTGCTGGATCTCCAGCTGGAAGGCAAGAAGAGAATGGATATTGACGCATTCCTGAGAGGATTCAGAGCGAATTAATTACTTTTTGCCCTGGGTATCAAATGATCACTTTGATGCCCAGGGCTATATTACGACCCGGCAACGGTGCCAGGTATTTCAGCAATGAATTTTGCGGGCGTGCTTCCACATTCAACAGATTGTTCCCACTCACATAATATTCCACCATTTTTCTTTTGTAAGAGATGCGGCTTCCCAACATGGAATAAGCCGGCATAGGTGGTTCAGGATTAATATTCTTACCTAAATATTTCTGCTCCAGGTAGCGATCAAACAATACACTTATTTCCATTTGCTGGTACTTAATCTTACCTGTAATATTATACCTGCTGGTTGGCATATCAGGCATGTAATCGCCTTCTGCCCACTGTCTTAAAGGGTCGTTAGAAATGTTGATATTCTTTACCAGGTCAAAGAATGAAGACAACTCCCAGGTGCCTTTGTTCCTGATATTTGATGTATACCCAAGTGTTGCTTCCCAGCCCTGTACTTTAGTAGCTGACTGTCGCCATTCTTTTACAACAAAACCACGGGAGCGTGCAATACCTGTATGTGCGAGATACATATAATTATTGAAAACAGTCTGGTAGCGGGTGAGTGAGACATGCAAGCCATGATAGGCCATACCAGTGCTCAGTTCAATAGTTGTCGCTACTTCTTTTTTTAAATGGTCATCGCCGTTTTCTTCCAGCATGATGGCATAATGATCATTACCTGCATATAACTCATTGACATCAGGGGCACGTTCTGCATGTACATAGGCAGTTTTCAGGTAACCTGTTTTACACACATCCCATTGCAAGGCACTATTAAAATGATTTAAATGAAAATCGCGGGGAGATAATTTTCCGCCAGCTAATCCGCGGCCGGGTTGATAGCCGTTACCGGGTATTGCGCGGCGTAGCGAAATATCGTGGCGGTAGCCTGCATCTGCATGTAACTGGTGGAGGATCGTGATGTGTTGCAGGGTAAAGGCACCGTAATCACGACTTTTATTGTCCGGCAAATATCGTTGTTCTCCTCTCCCTTTTATGTTGACAGCAGAGAAATCAATACCACTGATACCTGTTAAGTACTTTAATGGTTGTTGTTCCAGTTCGAGTCTTGCTACATGGCGATGGGTGATAAACCTGTTTGATTCATGGCTACCGGATAATTCTTCGTCATCAGCCAGTTGCAATAGGTAGTTGAGGCGCAGGGATGCTATACCGGGTAAGGGTGTATGTATGCCTGATTCCATCAGGAAGCTGTTTGACTGCGATCTGATATTGATCGGCAAATAGCCTGTTTTATACCATGCAAAACCGGGAATACCATAGTCGCTTTCAATACTACGATAGCCGATGCCTGCATAACCCTGATCGGTTATGTAACCGACACCTGCGTTGATGGAGCGGCCTTCGGAGTGACTGTTAGGAATGACGCCTTTTTTCACAGGGCCATCATCATAAATGCCTTTTACAATTGTGGTGGATAGTGGCGTATTAGGATCCTGTCCGGGAATGTATTTATCATTCTTCGGATTTTGTACAGTTTGTCCGTCAATGACGGAGGTGGACTGGAAGGTATAGAGATCGGCTTCACTGAGCCCCCATGCAGGATTGTTCATATTATCGAGTACAAACTGGCTGATGTAGGGATAGACGCTCAGGTTTCTGACGATCTCTTTGTCAACCCTTACCTGTGCCATAGTTTGGGTGAGGTCGTCGATGGCAGGATCGTAGGCAATGGAGGCCTTGGTATTGCCGGGAATACGAATGTTTTTGTTCCGGTGATTCATTGCACCCAGGTGCCAGGACCAATGTCTGGCAATGTTCCCATTGAGATCAAAGGCTTGTTTATAGCCATTGTTGGTGGTTCCCTCTGCTGTTGTGAATCCGGTCAGTTCTTTTGAAACGCGCGATGTGGGAATAGTGTTGTCCTTCAGGTTCACTGCGCCACCAATAGCTTTGCCGCCATATAGAATACTGGCGCCTGTTTTGTAAACATCTATGCCCAGCAGGTTATCCATGTCTGCCATTACATTCAGACCGGGACTGATACCTGAAAGATCATTGACTGCGAGGCCGTTTGACAGCGTACGTACGCGATTGCCACTCAGGCTCCTGATAACCGGTGCACCAGCATTAGGGCCAAAGTAGGAGTTTTGTACACCGGCAATATGACTTAATGTTTGTCCCAGTGTAGAAGACTGAAATAGTTCCAGGTCTTTGCCGCTGATTGTTTGTGCATTTTGATTATTGGTATTTGTCCTGGCGGATATGGTGACTTCGGAAAGGTCTACTTTCTTCAATGTATCGGGTGTGTGATGTAGCTGTGCAAATGCATGAGCACCCATGAACAGGAGTGTTACAGTTAGCATACAGGCAGCAGACTTTTTTAGCAGCATTATTTCTGAGAATTTGATATTCGCATCGGCGTTGCAAAGATATAAATCAGCCATTCATTAGCAACAGTGTTGCATATATTATTTTTTAAATGGTTGTTTTTAATTTATAAAACATTGAATTACATACAGATAATTCCAATAAGAAGATAATAAGTTCACTTACATTAAATGCAATAAAGTTGCAATTATAAAATATTCGTCTACTTTCGCCGAAAATATTCTGATAGTTATGCGTAGCATTTACACCAAACTTTTAGTCATTTCAGGCGGGGTACTGTTGACTATTTTTTCATCCTGTAAGAAGGAGGAGCAAAAGCCGGCAAAGGAAGTAGCGATCAATATGCCCACTACACTTTCATTGACCTATGGGGAGGAAAAGGACCTGGATATACCGGCGGAGTTGCTTTCTCAAAGCGATGTAAACTTTACACTGGCATTTACTGAGAATGAAAATATTCAGATCAGCACGAATAGCCAACTGTATGATCAGTTAGCGAAAGCGATTACGGTAGACAAACAACAGGGAAAGATACATGTGAATAGTGCATTGATGTATCCTAACGGTGCGGTATCTGCCAGTACGGGGAAGAAGTTGCCGGACAGCTATAAGGTGACGATCGTTGTAGGTAATACGGCGAAGACCATCACCGGGCGGCAGACAATTGCGATGACTGTAACTGCAGCGCAATTAAGCGTTAAAGGAATGAACAATACCGGTGATCTGTCGTATGCTTATGTACTGTACGGTGATGCAGCCGTGACTTTTGAGCTGGCGGCAAATGGGCTTTCATTAGACGGCACGTCCTGGAACCTGGATAGCACGGGCGTTTCAAATGTAGTGACGTTGCGTGGTAATCAAATTGAGTTTAAGAAAGGCGCGGGTAATCCTGATAAGAAGACGGAGCAGGCGTATAATCTTGTGTCTACGCTGAGAAAGGATGGTTTTGATGTGGCAGCTGTAAAGTTCCGGGTTACTTTTATTCCGCAGATAAAGTTCTTTTACGGCACTTATTATCCCGAATATGATCTGACCGTGTTAACAAACCAGGTATATATCGCATTAGGAAATGCATATGTATCTGCGGCGCCTACATTGTATCCGGCGAATTATACATCCGGTTTTAGTATCACTGGTATTGAGAAGGATGGAAAAGCATTTGACAACAACGACGGGTTGTTTGTACTGAATGAAAAGACAGGAGCGATTACGGTGAAGAAGAATACGACATTGGCGGAGGGAAGTTATAAGTTGACGGTGAAAGCGATAACGACAACAGGGTTAGAATTTTCGGCCACGATGACGTTGAATATGTCGAAGTTAGAAGACGAATAAAAAAAGGCGGCTCACGTAGGTGAGCCGCCTTTTTTTGTATAAAATTATGTGCTTAGTTCTCGTAGCTTAATTCGCAATAGAACTTCGGATCATTGGTACCCAATGCTTCCAGTGCTGAATCACTCAGCTTGATAATCAATCCTGCATTGCCCTTGATCTGCGGAATAGTTTCCAACACTTTTGCATAGATGAATTTACCATTCAGCGGATTGGTAACCTTGATGATCGTACCTCGCTGCGCGGTGTTATGCAAAGCATAATATTTACCTGCAGCTGCGTTACTCTTGAACCATCCACCAGGCCCTTTCTCTGTTGTTGCATTCTTACCATTGCTGGTCTGCTGCATATACAGCGATTCAAATGTAGCACTACCAGTTGTAACCGGTTTTGGCGTATTTTCCGCAGGTGCTGGTGTATTGTTAGCCGGAGCTGGTGTATTGTCAACAGGAGGAGCCGGGTTGTTGTTACTTACCGGTGCCGGAGCAGGGGCCGGTGTGTTGTTCACCGGAGCCGGCGTATTGTTTACCGGCGCTGGTGCCGGTGTGTTTGCAGGTGCCGGTGTTGGCGTATGAGCTACGGCGCCGCTACCACCTTTCAGATACCCGATGATCACGTAGGTATCTTTCTTCAATCCATCACCTGTCATGTTATTCCAACGACGGATATTATCCAGTGGTACCTTGTTATGATTGAGGCTCAGGCGATAGAGTGTTTCTGATGCCTCTACTTTATGATACAGGGGGGCACCACCTGCAGCCGCATCTGCCTTTTGTGAAAAGTTCGCTGCATTCAGCGGGATCTTGATATTCTGTCCCAGCTGCAGCCCTTTATCTGCAGAAATGTTATTCTCTGCAGCTATATCCTTGATAGGCAGACTAAATGTCCTGCCCAGGCTATATAACGTTTCCCCTTTTTTCACGGTATGCATTACATACAGGTCCGGACTACTCCCCTGCACCTGGATGATATCCTGTGCGTATGCGCCTGCTACTGATAATACAAGTACCGCTAATGTCATGAACGATTTTACCATACTTCGCTGTTTATACCTTTCGGGCAACTAATTTATAAATATTTTACGGTTTGATACCTATGCGGTGTTTCAACCCTGGATTTCTTTCAGAATACGGAGTTCCTTCGGATAATAATTATTGATACGGTTTGGCAGTACCTTAGCCCAGCCCAGCGACATTCCACCATATTGCATTAATGCCCATCCTTTTAGCGAAACAGCCACATCGGGATCTTCTTTTCTCAGGTACCTCAATGCCTGTTCACGGGTCAATGCTACCTGTTGCACATGTGCTGCCACCAGTGGACTCATTGCCAGCTGGTGATCTGGTATCAGTTCTTTGGCAGCCAGCTGGCCGGCCCTGACACCCGCTTTCCGCAAATATAAGTGCTGCTGCAATACCGAGACAGCCCCCTGCATCATTTCAGGGAATAATAGTACCTCTCCCTGATGCTCCATCATATAGAGTCCGTCGCTGTTTTGCAACCACGGCGTGACCTTTTCCCTGTCTTTTTTGGTGACTGCTATGAGTGTATCACGTTGTTTCTTAGCGCTATATTCTTCTCCTGATTTCCGGCGGAAGCAAGTGATAAAAAATCCTTCTCCCTTTACTTTGTCAGGATAAAAACGATATCCTTCTGCTGCGGTTTTGACGATGTGCCAGTCTGCCTGCAAAGGCACGGGTATATTTTCCAGGTCGAAGTTAGCCGTTAACCAGTCCATGATCTCCTCATCTTCTTCCCTGCTATAAGAACAGGTGGCGTAGATCAGTATGCCTCCTTCTTTCAGTGCCGGCAATGCATCGGCCAGGATTCGCTGTTGCCGCTGACTACACAGCATCACATTCTCTACCGACCATTCGCTGATGGCCTCAGGTTCTCTGCGAAACAGACCCGAACCTGAACAAGGAGCATCTACCACCATCACATCAAAGAAACCCGGCAACCGGCTAAAGTCTCTCGGATCATTGTTGGTCACTACCACATTGGCAGCTCCCCATTTGGAAATATTGTCTCCCAGCAGGGCCGCCCTTGTTTTGATCACCTCATTGGATACCAACAGGCTCTCCGGGCTGATCAGGGATTGCAACAAGGTTGACTTACCACCCGGTGCTGCACAAAGGTCCAGCACTTTGAGGGGAGCGGTCAGGTCAACAGCCTGCCTTAATACCTGTTCAAGGAACATGGAAGAAGCCTCCTGTACATAGTAGGCCCCTGCGTGAAAATATGGATCAAATGTAAAAGACGGCCTCTCAGCCAGATAATACCCGTCAGTCGTCCATGGGACCCTGCTATAGCCATTGGCAGCCAGTTCTCCCAGTATTTTTTCTGTCGTGTCTCTCTCTTTTATCTTGTTCGGATTGATACGCAGCGAAGTTACCTTTTCTCCCGCCGCATGTACACGCAAAAAAGCTGCCAAATCCATTTCAGGCAGCGAAACCAAACTATCAGTAAATTTTTTAGGAAGCTCCAACCCGCTTTTTGCGGCAAAATACTGAAAATAAAGGTATGATAGGCTTAGTTAAATTTGAATGGGAGGAAGCGGTGTAAGTTATACCTGCGCGATCTCAGCGATCAATTGCTGCATCACAGCTTTGGCGTCTCCGAACAACATGGCGGTCTTAGGTCTGAAAAACAGGTCATTCTCAATACCCGCGTAGCCGGGCTTCATACTTCTTTTGTTAACGATCACCGTTTTGGCAGCTTCTACTTCCAGTATAGGCATCCCGTATATAGGGGAAGCAGGATCACTTTTCGCAGCAGGATTTACTACATCGTTGGCACCCAGCACCAATACCACATCGGTTGTGCTGAATTGCGGATTGGCCTGTTCCATTTCCAGCAGTTTCTCGTAAGGAACATCTGCTTCTGCGAGCAACACATTCATATGCCCGGGCATTCTGCCTGCTACCGGGTGGATGGCATATTTTACTTCTACGCCTTTGCCTTCCAGTAATACTTCCAGTTCATGACAGGCATGTTGAGCCTGCGCCACCGCCAATCCATACCCGGGTACGATCATCACTTTGTGAGCATAGGCTAATACCACCGCGGCGTCTGATAAACCGATCTCCCGGTAAGCCCCCTGTTCCCGGTTGCTACTTGCTGTGGGGCCGCCACCGAAGCTGCCGATCAGTACATTTTTCAGTGAACGGTTCATGGCTTTACACATCAATATGGTCAGTATGGTACCGGCAGATCCTACTAAGATACCGCCGGTCAGCATCACCGGGTTATCATATAAGAATCCTCCGCAAGCGGCTGCCACACCGGTAAAAGAATTCAGGAGAGAGATCACCACCGGCATATCTGCACCTCCGATGGGCAATACAAAAAATACGCCGTAGAACAGCGACAATACCAGTACTGCTGCGACGCATAAGCGTAGTTCTGCTACCTGCATACTTACTACAAATGTCGTAAGGGCGACAATCACGACCAGTAACAGTATATTGAAAATATGCTGCCCTTTAAAGGCAATATCCCTGATCTTTCCGTTCAGTTTTCCCCAGGCGATAACAGAACCCGCAAAAGAGACGCTGCCGATGATCAATCCGGCAAAAATTACCAATAAATGCAGACCTGCCGTTTCAGCCCCCACATGTCCAAACTCTACTATTGATATCAATGCAGCACAGGCACCTCCCATTCCATTGAACAAACTCACCATCTCCGGCATGGCGGTCATTTTCACCTTCTTTGCAGATACCCATCCCATGGCTCCTCCTGTCAATAATCCGCCTGCTATCCACCAGAAATTGTGCAGGTGCTCACCATTACGTGTATACAGAAATATTGTTCCCAGTATGGCGATCGTCATCCCGCCAGCCGCTATCAGGTTACCTTTGCGGGCAGTAGCAGGATGGCTTAACATTTTCAGGCCAATAATAAATGTAACAGAGCCAATCAGGTAGATCAATGATAACATGGGTTATTTATTTTTCTTTGACTTGAACATTTCCAGCATGCGGTCTGTCACCACAAAACCACCCACTACATTCAGTGTTCCTAGTATGACAGCCAGGAAACCCAGTACCAGTGCGAGATAATTATCTTTCTCCGCCTCTCCCATCACGATGATCGCACCGATGATGACCACTCCATGAATGGCATTCGCACCACTCATCAGTGGTGTATGCAATACGGATGGCACCCGGGAAATGACTTCTATACCCAGGAAAACGGAGAGGATCACTACATAGGTCATCTCCATATGTTGTTCGAAAAACGATAGTATGTCCATTGTGCGCTTATTTTAATACAGCCTGCAGTCGTTCACTGATCACTGTTCCCTGGTGTGTGATGCAGGCGCCTTTGATGATATCGTCCTGGAGGTTGTTGACTAACTGACCATCTTTGATCAGGAGTTGCAGGAAGTTGAATATATTCTTAGCATACAGTTTACTGGCATCGGCAGGCATGCTGGCCGGAAGATTGGAGTCACCTATGATTGTAATGCCATTGTGCAATACTGTTTGCTGATCTTTGGTAAAGACCGTATTCCCGCCTGTACCCGCAGCCAGGTCTACGATCACGCTTCCCGGTCGCATACTGTCGATCATGGGTGCTGTGACCAGTAGTGGTGCACGTTTTCCCGGGATCTGTGCAGTTGTGATCACGATATCTGCTTTGGCAATACTGGCAGCGATCAGCACTTCCTGTTGTTGTTTGTAACCGGCGGATTGTTCCACTGCATATCCACCCGCATGAGAGGCATCTGCGGCCCCTTCTACGGAAATGAATTTAGCACCGAGGCTCATCACTTCTTCTTTCACTACAGGCCGGGTATCAAATACTTCTACGACGCCGCCTAATCTGCGGGCAGTGGCAATCGCCTGCAGGCCAGCAACACCTGCACCAAGGATCAACACTTTGGCGGGTGCAATACTACCTGCTGCGGTCATGAACATGGGAAAATAGCGGCCATACGAGACTGCTGCCACCAGTACGGCCTTATAACCGGCTATATTGGCCTGGGAGCTGAGTACATCCATGGATTGAGCGCGTGTAGTTCTGGGGATGTTGTCAAGACTGTAAGTGGTAAGCGGGTGGAGCGCCCACTGTTGCATTAATTCGTGGTGATGTAATGGTTGATAAACACCGGCTAAGATGGTGCCGGCCCGGAGTAACTGCCAATCGTCCGGAATCTGTATGCTGCATACCAGGTCTGCGTGTTGCAGGATCTCAGCCCTGGGCCTGACAGTGGCCCCTGCCTGTATATAAGTATCATCGGCATAAAAAGCGGCTGCGCCCGCACCTGGTTCTACCCAAACAGTTACGCCCTGTTTTTCCAGCTGCCTTACTATGTCCGGTACTAAAGAAACCCTTTTTTCCGGTAGCTGTTCTTTTAGAACCCCTATGATCATTCAGTGGAATTTATGTACTGAATATACGGTTCTTTTTGGCCATAAAAAAAATGCATTTCCAGGGGTACATTTGTTTTATCACTAAAAGAGAACCGCCGTTTTTTGCTGATGCCGGGAGCATCAGCAAAAAACGGCGGAGCGGCATAACCGGTGGCCCGTTTAAATGCGTTCAGCAATTCCTTTTGCCCCCGCAATGATACCGGGGATAGAAACACCTGTCACATAATTACCTGCTATGATAATACCAGGATATCTCTGTTCAAATGATTTTATTTGTTGCCTGGTAGCAGCGAAACCTACATTCAACTGCGGGATCGCTTTCTGCCATTCACTGAATTGTTGTAACTCAGGTGGTGTGGTCAGCCCCAGCAGTTCCATGAATTCTTTTACAACGATTGTCTGCAACTGTGCAGCACCTATCGTATCGAATAATGTTTCCTGTTGTGCACCGCCTATGAATACCGTGAACAATACTTTTCCTTCAGGTGCCCTGGACGGAAAAACAGCAGAGTTACAAATCGCTCCCAGGAAATGTTTCCCTTCCGCATGCGGTACAAGGAAACCGAAGCCTTCCGGAATTTTGCTTTTGGCTGCTTCGCCAAAACCAAGATGCAATACACCCATATGTGGATAATGCAATTCCTTTAACGTGGAAGACAATCCTGCGTCGAGGGTAGTGATCGCACTACCGGTAGCATAGGAAGGCGTGGTAAAGATCACCTGTGCGGCATTCAGCATCTGTGTCTGTCCGTATTCTTCATATTGTACGATATAATCTGCAGCACCTTTGGTAATGCCTGTTACCTTACAGCCTAATTTCACGGGTGTTTTGAGCAATGATACCAGGCGTTCCGGCAATACCTGATTACCGCCTTTGAAAGCAACGATCTTGCGTCCACCCATTTCACCTTTACTCTTCATCATGCCTTTGGTCACACTACCGTAGGTCTTTTCCCACTTTGGCAGCATGGGCAATACTTCCTGTATAGACAATTTATCAGGATTACCTGCGTAAATGCCGGACAGTACGGGTTCAAATACATATTTCATGATCTCCGTACCAAAACGGCGGGTCACAAAGGAGGAAACGGATTCTTCCTCTGTAGTGGTCGCTGCTTTGCGGAAACTTTCTGTGAACAATCGCCACTTAGCACCACCACTTACATATTTCGAACTGATTATTTTTGCCGGGTTGGGCGAAATGCTATGTAACTGTCCGTTTCGAACGAGAAAACGATTTTTGCTGGCAGCCGTTGCTTCCATCACTTCATCTTTCAATCCGATCTCTGTGAGAAACGACAACGTATCTGGTGTAGCACCAATAGAGTTAGGTCCTGCATCCAGCTCATACCCTTTGACGTGCATAGAGCGGATCACGCCTCCGGCCTTATCTCCTGCCTCCAGTATCTGATAAGGGATTCCTTTTTTCTGTAACTCGTAGGCGATGCATAGCCCGGCAATACCGGCGCCTACGATGATAACAGGTTGTTGTGTATCCATGATTAATTATTGGCTTGCATCGCCCCCATCCACTTCACGATTGCCTGCACCCATAGCGGGTGTATATTCAAACAGGGGATCATAGTAAAACTGTCTCCACCGCTACTGATAAAAGAATGTTTTCCTTCCACCGCTATTTCTTCCAGTGTTTCGAGGCAATCGGATACGAACGCCGGGCAAGCCACCAGCAGGCGTTTCACACCTTGCTTAGGCAACTCTTCCAGTTGCGTAGCCGTGTAAGGTTTGAGCCATTCTTCCCTTCCCAGTCTGGATTGAAAAGATACACTCCATTTCTCGCGTGGAATATTGAGTTTTTCTGCTACCAGTTCTGCAGTGATATGAACCTGATGACGGTAACAAAAATCATGTGCGGGAGAGTCTACATGGCAGCAATCGGCTACCTTCAGACAATGCTTGCCGGTGATATCACCTTTGTGTATATGCCTTTCCGGTACGCCATGATAACTGAACAGCAGGTGGTCAAAGTCCTGAGACACGTAAGGACGCATGCTCTCTGCCAGTGCATTGATGTAATCAGGTTCTTTATAATAAGGAGGTACCACCGTGAGTTTGAACGGGTACTTATTCTTTTTATGTACACTCTTCGCATGCTCCACCGCTGTTTCATAAGATGACATTGCATAATGTGGATACAGCGGCAGTAACACCACCTCTTTCAGGTTCGGATTCTGTTTCAGCAGGTTTTCGTAGGCCGCTTCCTGAGAGGGATTACCATAACGCATCGCTATTTCTACCGGCATGTCCAGGTCATGACGCACTGCATTCTGCAATTGCTTTGTCAATACAATCAGGGGCGAACCCTCCGGCCACCAGATAGACTGATATGCCTCAGCGGACTTCGGCGCGCGCCGGGGTACTATGATACCTTTGATCAGCAATAAACGAAACAGGTAAGGGTAATCGATCACCCTTTTGTCCATCAGAAATTCATTTAAATATCGCTTAACATCGGGTACTGCGGTAGAATCTGGTGAACCTAAGTTCATCAGAATGATTCCTATATCAGATTTAGCTTCCATTCGTATCTTTAAAGTTGATGCAAATGTAATAGGTTTGACGTCCTGCAAATGTCATACAATTGTTGAAATAACGGATAGTGACCTATTTTGCCATTTATCCCACTCAAAATAGTCACTATTGGAATCCTCAGCAGGGCCGGAACAGCCCCTGACAGGCCCGGAACCCAACCTGGATCATCATTTCAAGGTAGTCTGACCAGAAACACCTCACAACCTGATAAAAATCATTTTTCACCTAATCCTGATCACCATCAGTGGAAATGACTAACTAATGACAGCATGAAGCCTGATGTTGCACTGTAGGAATGTATTTTTGCACCGGAAGCTTATAATAAACAATGCAGGGTAGTCAATCAAAGGATATAGCCCACTATCATATAGTTGGTATCAACTATAAAAAGACAGATGCAGCTATAAGGGGGTCGTTCGCAATCAATCAGGCACAATACGGGCAATTGCTCGAGCAGGCAAAATCTGCGTACCTCGATGATGTGTTCGTACTGTCCACTTGTAACAGAACAGAGATCTATGGCTTTGCTGAAGATCCACAACAACTGGTAGAAATGGTGTGTCGCCAGACAGAAGGCGATTGCAACCTCTTCAGCCAGCTCTCCTATGTTAAATCGGGCGAAGAGGCCATCAAGCACCTGTACCAGGTAGGTACCGGTCTCGATTCTCAGATCCTGGGTGACTATGAAATTATTGGTCAGATCCGCAACGCAACAAGGTTCGCGAAAACCAACGGATGCCTCGGCGGTTTCCAGGAGCGACTTGTCAACAGCGTTCTGCAGGTATCCAAACTGATTAAGAATGAAACCGCACTCAGTGCCGGTACTGTATCGGTAGCTTTTGCTGCTGTTCGCATGCTGGAATACAAAGTGCCGGACATCCTCAATAAAAAGATATTACTGGTAGGTGTAGGTAAGATAGGTCGTAACACCATCAAGAACATGATGGATTACCTGGGCGTTGCAGATGTAACACTGGTCAACAGGACACTGTCTGTAGCCGAAGACTTTGCAAAACAACATGGCCTCCGCTATGCGCCCTACGAAAACCTTTCCGCAGAACTGAACAGAGCCGATATTATCCTGGTGGCTTCAAATGCACCAGAACCAAATATTCTCAAAAGTCACTTTGAAGGTTCAGCACCCAAACTGATCATAGATCTTTCTATCCCCTTCAATGTGGCACCGGAAGTCTGTGAACTCCCCCATATCTCTCTGGTAAACGTAGATGAACTGTCAAAGATCCAGGACGAAACGTTGCAGATGCGCCAGCAGGAAGTGCCCAAAGCACTTTCCATTATCGAGGAGCATATGAATGAGTTCCTGTACTGGTATAAGATGCGTAAGCATGCAGTGGTACTCAAAGCCGTGAAAGATAAGCTGCAGGAGATTCATACCAAAGAGATCCAGCAGCAGAAAAACGGTGCGCAATATAAACTGGAAGATATGGAAGCTGTCTCATCTCGTATCATCCAGAAAATGATCAACCTGATGGCTGGAAAAGTGCGCCGGGAAACAGATAAGAGTGACCAGTACATCTCCATGATCAACGATATTTTCGAGGCAGGAGTTAAGCAGGATTAATTATAATGAATAAAGAAATCAAGATCGGCACAAGGGAAAGCCAGCTCGCATTATGGCAGGCGAATAAAGTGAAAGACCTCCTGGAAGCACAGGGTTATAGTACTGTGCTGGTGCCCATAAAAAGCGAAGGCGATATAGACCTCGTCACTCCACTGTATGAAATAGGCGTACAGGGCATATTTACCAAAAGCCTTGATATTGCCTTGCTGAACGGACGAATTGATATCGCCGTACATTCTCTCAAAGACGTTCCCACACAACTACCTGCAGGTATTATACAGGCTGCGGTACTCGAAAGAGGCCCTGTAAAAGATCTGCTGGTATATAAAACAGATACTGCTTTCCTGGACCAACCTGATTATGTGGCAAATATCGCAACCAGCAGCGTACGTCGCAAGGCACAATGGTTGCGTAAATATCCACAGCATCAGCTGCACAACCTGCGTGGAAATGTAAATACACGCCTGCAGAAACTGGCTGCTGAAAACTGGGATGGTGCCATCTTTGCTGCCGCCGGACTGGAAAGAATTGGTGTACGACCCGCTACTTCTGTGGAAATAGACTGGATGCTGCCCGCTCCTGCGCAGGGCGCGGTTGTGGCAGTATGTCGTGAGCAGGATGATTACTGCCGCCAGGCACTCGAAGCACTGAATGATCTGTCTACTGCATTATGCACACGTATTGAACGCGACTTTTTACGCACACTGATGGGTGGTTGTACCACTCCTATCAGTGCGTATGCCTTTATTAAAGATGGTGTCGTGCATTTCAACGGTGAACTTTGCAGCCTGAATGGAGATACTTTGCTGAGCATCGGGGATCTTGCTCCCCTGGAGGAGGCTGGTAGTATAGGCAAGCGTGCTGCTGAAAAAATTCTCGCACAAGGTGGGGATAAAATTGTAGCACAGATAAAAAATGGCAAATAGGTACACCATATTAAGTACGAAAACGCTCCCTGCTATTCTTCATGAAATAGCTGAGGAGAACAATATCCTGCTTCGCACACATGCCTTTTTACAGATAACACCTGTTTATTTTTCTACAGAAGGTAAAGAGGAGATCAATCAACTGATACAAACATCCGATGTCACTGTTTTTACCAGCCAGCATGCTGTAAAAGCAATTGCGGAATTTGCCATCCCTCCGGCAAGGATCTGTTGCATAGGAGGCAACACGCTTGATACGGTTCAAAAAATATTTCCGCAGGCAGCCATTGTTGCGACCGGTGATAATGGCGCCTCGCTGGCCAGTGAGATAATCGCTGACGAAAATATTCATTCAGCTGCTTTTTTCTGTAGTAAGATACGCCGGGATGTATTGCCGGAACGCCTGCTGCAAAATAATATCGCGCTCAGGGAAGTGATCGTGTATGAAACACTTTCTGACTCCATTCCAATTGAAGGCCCCGTCGATGGTATCCTTTTTTTCAGCCCCAGTGCAGTAGCGTTTTATTTTCAAAATAATACCCTTGCACCAGACACGGTTTGCTTTGCAATCGGTCATACTACCGGCGATTCACTGAAAGAATATACCAGCAATACGGTTGTGGTGAATGAAGATAAACCATCTGCCCAGGCCCTTCTGCAACTTGCAATAACTTATTTTAACAATCATAATTAAGACGAATGAACGCATTAAAGAATGACCTTTTACTGAGAGCTTTACGCGGAGAGAAAACGGAACGTACCCCTGTATGGATGATGCGCCAGGCCGGCCGTTATCTCCCTGATTATATCAAGCTACGGGAAAAATATTCCTTCTTTGAACGCTGTATGAAACCTGAGCTGGCGACAGAAATCACTGTTATGCCTGTACACCAGGTGGGCGTAGATGCCGCCATTATCTTTTCCGATATCCTTGTAGTACCACAGGCCATGGGCCTCGAAGTACAGCTGATCGAAAAGACAGGCCCCGTATTACCAGATCCTATCAGGAGTGTGGAAGACATGAAGCGGGTATGTGTACCTGATGTAAATGATAAACTGGGATATGTATTCGATGCCCTGCGTATGACCAAACAGGCACTGGATGGTGCAGTTCCGCTGATCGGTTTTGCAGGTGCGCCATGGACCCTGCTGTGCTATATGGTACAGGGCCGTGGTTCCAAAACGTTTGACGGTGCCAAGCAATTCTGCTATCAGCAACCCGCGGTAGCCCATCAGCTGCTGCAAATGATCACAGACACTACCATCATTTATCTGAAAGAACAGGTGAAAGCAGGGGCTGACCTCGTTCAGATCTTTGATTCATGGGGTGGTATGCTGAGTCCTGAAGATTTTGAAGTTTTCTCTCTCCAATACATGCGCCAGATCGTAGCAGCGCTGAAAGACGTCTGCCCTACTATCCTCTTTGCAAAAGGAGCCTGGTTTGCCCTGGAAGAAATGGCTGCAACCGGCGCCCATGGCCTTGGTATAGACTGGTGCATCAAACCTGAACTTGCCAGACAATTTGCCGGTCCGAACGTAACTTTACAGGGTAATTTCGATCCTGCTAAATTACTGGCGCCTATCCCGGAGATCGAAAAAGCGGTGAAGAACATGCTGAAAAGCTTTGGTGGGCACAGACACATTGCCAACCTGGGACACGGCATTCTGCCAAATGTACCGGTCGATCACGCAAAAGCATTTGTTGAGACAGTAAAAGCGTACTAATGAGTGTTAAAGATCAATTTATTCCATTTATACATCAGCTGCAGGATGATATCTGTACAGCACTGGAAAATATAGATGGGAAAGCTACCTTTCGCGAGGATCGCTGGGAACGGCCTGGTGGCGGCGGTGGGAAAACCCGTGTGATCGCAGACGGTAATGTATTTGAGAAAGGTGGGGTAAACACGTCTGTAGTAGAAGGTGAATTGCCTGAAGTGATGGCAAAACAGTTTGGTGTAACGGAAGCACAGTTTATGGCCTGCGGTATTTCGCTGGTGATCCATCCACTCAATCCCTACGTACCGACAGTACATGCTAACTGGCGCTACTTTGAACTGTACGATGAGAAAGGTGGTATCAAAGACAGCTGGTTTGGTGGCGGGGCAGACCTCACACCTTACTACCTGGATGAAGAAGATGGTAAACACTTCCATCGCACTTTTAAAAATGCCTGTGATCCTTTTGGTGCAGAAATATATCCGCTCTATAAAAAACAATGCGACGAATACTTTGTAAACAAGCATCGTAATAATGAGACACGCGGCATTGGCGGTATCTTCTACGATTACCAGCGCCCTGATGCGAACAGGACCGGGGAAGATCTGTACCGGTTCAGCAAAGCGACCGGTGAAGCTTTTATTCCAGCTTATCTGCCGATCGTAAAGAAGACAAAAGACCTGCCTTATACTACTGCCAATAAAGACTGGCAGGAGTACAGGAGAGGTCGTTATGTAGAGTTCAACCTGATCCATGACAGGGGTACACTATTTGGCCTGAAGACGAATGGCAGAATTGAATCTATCTTAATGAGCTTACCTCCAAGAGCCCGCTGGGAGTATGATTATCACCCGGAACCAGGTAGTCCTGAAGCCCGGCTGGTAGAATACCTGCAACCACGTGAATGGGCATAAATTGCTAACAACAAAAACAGAGATACTATGATTCGCCGTAACAGAATTTTGAGGACTAATCCCTCCATACGTGCTATGGTAGCGGAAACGATTTTAAGGCCGAGCGATTTCATTGCCCCCTTATTCATTGTAGAGGGAAATAATGTAAAAGAAGAGATCATTTCCATGCCCGGTTATTACCGGTATTCACTGGATCTGATCATTACAGAGGTGAAAGAACTGTGGAGTCTGGGTATAAAAAGTGTACTGCTGTTCGTAATGGTTCCTGATAACCTGAAAGATAATAAAGGTACTGAAGCCGTAAATCCCGACGGATTGATGCAGCGCAGTATCAAAGCCATCAAGGATGCTGTTCCGGGTATGGTGGTAATGACGGATGTGGCACTGGATCCTTATTCTATCTATGGCCACGATGGTATTGTAGAGAATGAGCAGATCGTAAACGATGCGACAGTAGAAGTACTGACCCGTATGAGCCTGAGCCATGCACAGGCAGGTGCTGATTTTGTAGCGCCCAGTGACATGATGGACGGGCGTATTCTGGCCATTCGCAATATCCTGGAAGCGAATAACTTTACGAACACGGGTATCATGGCATATAGTGCAAAATACGCTTCCTGTTTCTACGGACCATTCCGTGATGCACTGGATTCTGCACCGGGTTTTGGTGACAAGAAAACTTACCAGATGGATTATGCGAACGCGACAGAAGCGATCCTGGAAACACAGCAGGATATAGAACAAGGCGCGGATATTGTAATGGTAAAACCTGCATTGGCTTACCTCGATATCATTCGTATCCTGAAAGATAATGTGCATGTACCCATCAGTGCATACCATGTGAGTGGAGAGTATGCAATGATCAAAGCAGCCGCACAGAGAGGCTGGCTGGATGAGAACAAGACAGTACTGGAAACTCTGACCAGCATCAAGCGTGCAGGAGCAAGCCTGATTGCTACTTATTTTGCGAAAGACGCAGCTAAATTATTACAATAAACAGCTTTTAACTACCATGTACGAGCAAAGCAATAAACTTTTCGACCAGGCAAAAAATGTCATTCCCGGTGGTGTAAACTCTCCTGTACGCGCATTCAAGAGTGTAGGCGGAACACCCGTTTTCATGAAGAGCGCCAGGGGTGCATACCTCTATGATGTAGATGGCAACAGATACATCGATTACATCAATTCCTGGGGACCAATGATCATGGGGCATGCCTATGAACCGGTGGTGAAAGCTATTCAGGAGTATGCTGCCTATTCTACTTCCTTTGGTGCGCCAACGGAACTGGAAACTAAGATTGCGGAGCTGATCGTGCGCATGGTACCGAATATTGATATGGTGCGTATGGTAAATTCAGGTACAGAAGCCTGCATGTCGGCCCTGCGTGTAGCAAGGGCTTTTACCGGTCGCAATAAGTTCATCAAATTTACGGGTAACTATCATGGTCATGCCGATGCATTTCTTGTGAATGCAGGCAGCGGGGTAGCTACTTTAGGTATACAATCTGTGCCGGGTGTTACGCAAACTGTTGCGGAAGATACGTTGACCGTTCCATACAATAATTTACCGGCTGTGGAAAATCTGGTGAAGGAGTATCCGGACCAGATAGCAGCAATTATCGTGGAGCCGGTAGCGGGCAACATGGGTTGCATCCTCCCCCAGCAAGGGTTTTTGGATGGCCTCCGTTACATCTGTGATGAACATAATATCCTGCTGATCTTTGATGAGGTAATGACAGGTTTCCGTTTGGCCAGAGGGGGTGCGCAGGAACTGTTCAATATTAAAGCAGATTTGGTTACCTTTGGCAAGATAATTGGCGCAGGTATGCCTGTAGGTGCCTTCGCCGGACGTAAGGAAATCATGGAAAATGTAGCTCCGGCTGGTAAAGTCTACCAGGCAGGAACATTGAGTGGCAATCCTATAGCCATGATAGCTGGTTATACGCTTTTGCAGACGTTAAACGACAATCCTGACATCTACCGGCAATTGGCAGAGAAGACAGCATACCTCTCAGGTGGTTTACAATCAGTATTAAATGCGGCTGGCATCGTTCATCAGGTAAATAGCATTGGTTCAATGCTGAGTGTGCATTTCGCAGAATATCCTATTATTGATTTTGACGCAGCCTCCGGCGCAAACAACGAATTATTCAAGCGTTTCTTCCATTCAATGTTAGAAAAAGGTATTTACCTGCCGCCTTCTGCATTCGAAAGCTGGTTCTTAAGTAATGCTTTGACAATCGAAGATCTGGACACAACAATCGCAGCTGCAAAAAGCGCTATTGAGTCCCTGAAATAGTTAACAATTCAAATCCTGTGCAGAGTGGAAAAACGCCCCGGTCAAGTCGGGGCGTTTATTTTTTATTTACGCCTGTGCGAAAGCAGCCAGGGTACCAGATCCGGTTCAGCAAAAGCATTATCCCAGCTATTATGTCCTACACCGGGATATTCAGAATATTTTACTTCTGCCTTCAGTTTTTTCAGTGCTTCGTAGTAATCTCTTGAACCTTGTACAGGCACTACAGGATCAGCACCACCATGGAAGATCCAGACAGGAACGTTTTTGAATTTCTTTGCGTTCTCTACGGCACCGGCACCACAGATCGGGAAGCCGGCAGCCCACTTTTGCGGGTAACGGGCCAGCAGGTCGAAAGTACCCATCCCACCCAGCGATAATCCCCCGATGTAGACTTTCTTCGTTTCGATTTTTCCTGTTTTATTTAAGCTGTCTACCAGTTCTCCCACTAACCTGCCGGAGGCTGTAGGAGGTGCATCTGCAGGGAACATACGGCCTGTTTCTGTACGCTCCAGTGGTCCCCAGGTAGAATCGTTCGGGAGTTGAGGAAAGATGACGAATGCAGGGTATTTTTCCCGGATAGAATCTGTTAAGAACAATGCGCCACCGTGTGTGAGTTGGGCAGCGTTGTCACGGCCACGTTCTCCGGAGCCATGGAGGAATACGATGAGGGGGTATTTTTTATGGATGTCGTAGTGCAAAGGAGTGAGCATTCGGTAACGGAGGGTATCGCCGTTATGAATGTATTGCTCATAGCTGTAGGCACTGTAATCGGGTGTTTGTGCTGTTGCGAGAGATATGATCAGGCATAGCAGCACGGTAAAATATGTCTTCATCATGGGTGGAACTTTAAGTGCGTAAAATAGGAAGTTCCTTACTGTGAAAACAAATTTTTAAATTTTGCATACATCTGGCATGCAATTGAATGCCCCGTTTGTACGGTACGAAAAAGGGTACCTGGTGGTACCCTTTAATATTTTAATACAAAGTGTTGTTTGATTTTCATATCCGGCAGGAAGAACACCAGCCCGATAAAGAACAAATCAACGGTAAATGTTACGCGCGGATGATCCTGAATGGTCTTCCATGCTTTCTCCATGTCCTCCGTCCAGTGAATATCATCGAAGATAAAAATGGAGTGATCATGCGCCTTTGCCAGGCACTGTTCAAAGTATTCCAATGTTGGTACAGAGCGATGGTTTCCATCGATAAATACGTAATCCAACTGTGGCAATTCATCCAGCACACCTGCCAGCACGTGGTCAAAATTTCCTACACGCTGGGTAATATTCTGTATACCGAGGGACTGAAAATTCTTTCCTGCTTTTGCTGCGATATTCGGACACCCTTCTATCGTATACACCTTTGCACCTGGTGCTGCAGCTTTCGCCATATAGGATGTAGACAGTCCCATAGAAGTACCTAACTCCAGCAAATACTTCGGTTGGTAGTATTTTATCAACCTGTAAAATAACTGTCCGAATTTAGGCGGTTTCGCAGCGTGGCGGGTAATATCTCTCACAGCCCGTTCATTGCCGGCGTTCATGAGGGATCCTGCCCCGAGGTCAGTTACCTGCAGGGTTTCATTACTCTTCAGCAGGTCTTTCCGCAGTTGTTCGACTGCTTTATAATCAGCAGGCTGGCTTTTATCTCTCAATACGTCTTCAATCATGGTATACACAAACGGAGAGTGTACATCATGCCGGTTACCGGCTGTGAAGTAATAATTCAGGTATTTCTTAGCAAGTTGCCACTGTACATTCATCAGCTTAATAAATTTTCGACCGGATCAGCCCCATTTTATGCAGGCAGTATTGCACTGATACGCGCAATACACCCAGTCCGTAGATCGTACTTCTTTTAAAGTTAATACTGGATGCCTCATCAAAGTACTTGGTAGGGCAGGTCACCTCCCCTATTTCGTAACCTTTCATGAAGATCTGGGACAACATCTCATTATCAAAGATAAAATCGTCATTGTCAGCCATATAGTTGATATCCCTGAGAACAGTTGCTGAAAATGCACGGTAACCGGTGTGGTATTCACTCAGTTTTTCGTTCATGAGCAGGTTCTGGAACAGGGTCAGGAAACGGTTAAAGCAGTACTTATAGATGGGCATTCCACCTTTTAAGGCACCTTTTCCCAGGATCCTTGAGCCAAGCACTACCGGATAGACGTCATTGGCAATGATTGAACTCATCGCGATAATCAGTTTTGGCGTATACTGATAATCAGGATGTAACATGATTACAATATCTGCGCCTAATTCCAGGGCCTTGTTGTAACAGGACTTCTGATTACCGCCATAGCCCTTATTGGCATCATGACGGATGATATGGCGGATGCCCAGTCGCTTTCCTACGGCGACTGTCTCGTCTTTACTGGCGTCGTCGACCAATACAACGTCATCCACTATATCAAATGGAATTTCCTGGTAAGTTTTTTCCAGTGTTAATGCAGCGTTGTAGGCAGGCAATACCACCACTATCTTTTTACTATTCAGCATGCTAGTGGGTAGATTTGGGGGCAAAGGTAATAAAGTAGTTGAAAGACTGGCAATTTCAACTTAGTATAAATTGTTATCTTTGTGCTAACAAGCATTTTGGCACTATATTTTCTTAGCATTTAGGTTGATATAGTTCCAAAATGCTAATAATAGCATGCTAATTCACTTACAGGTCTCAACTGCTGGTTATTGATTTTATAACCTTAGGAGGAGATTGTACCTGACAGTGAACAATTTGCAAATCAAATCAGGCCAATATCATGCATTTAAATTCTATGAGATATCTGACACTTTTATTGATCTGTCTTGCCGGCACTCAAATTGCCCTGGCACAGGAACCTAAGCCTCAACAACCTACGGATTCTAACGCTGAATTAAAGAATGTGGTGATGCCACAAGTTAGGAGCCAGGACACTATCATTCGCAGAATAATGGATGAATTGCAGCGGATCCAGGCGAGCGATCAGACAAATTCAAACGCCATACAGGGGTTACTGCAGGGCCGGGAAATTGATAACATCACCAAGTACCAGCTGATCAGGAACAACATTGTTTATGCAAGCGAAACCTACTACCTGCTGAACAAAAAAATTATTGACCTGAAGTCGCGTACGACTACCAACAATCTTGATGTATTCATCACCTCACTGAACAACCCTGAGAGTAAAGAACTCGGGTTCTCACTGAGTGACCGTATCGTAGAACTGGTAGAGAAAGTAGTACTGAAAGGTAAAAAGGATAAAAACGATGACAAGAGTAACAAAATCGTAGAATCGACCAAGTCTATCATCGCGAGTCCTATCTTCCAGAGCTTTACATCATTGACTCCTCCGCTGGCGATCGCTAACTCTGTCATGAACTTCCTGCACAGTGTAAGTATCAACAATAAGGAAATCAACCAGCAAACGCTGAAGGAGTTCGAAAAAGAACTGAACAAATATGTAGTATACTATACTGCGTTGAATGATGCGAACAACAAGTTTGAGTACGGTCTGAACTTCAACAAAGACCAGCTCAACCTGCTGCACGACAACCTGTATGATCACATTATGTTTACAGCAAGCGCCCTGAAATTTAACCTGCCACAGCGTGGTAACAAATCGCTCGGCGAAACACTGAACGACTTTTTCTTTGATTTCAAAAAAGAGAAAGTGGTGTTGTTCTTTGACGACCTTGAAAACAAGTATACCAAGGGCAAGAAGGTAGATTACGAAGCACTGCTGCGTGAGAATCCAAATCTGAAAGAGGTAAACAACCAGCTGGAAGACCTGGTATTGCAGACAAAACGCTTTGAGAATCTGTACAATGAATACTTTACCCTGCTGGATTCTTATTATGGTAAAGTAGCCAATGCGCTGAAGATTGCACAGGACAATGGCCTGGCAGATAAGGCGACCATTGATGCGAAACAATCTGAGTTCCGTAACCTGAAGGATGAAGCAGTAAAAGAAATTCAGGCTTCTATCAACATCAAGGAACTTTACAACAACACTGACAAGATCAAATATCGTTACAGAATATTCTAATTCAGCATGGCAAATGCTGATACACTCCCCGGGAATTATGACAATAATTTTCGGGGAGTTTTTTTATGTTACTTTTGCTTATGACTACCGTTCAACTGGAATATATTGTTGCTGTAGACACCTACCGCAGTTTTGTCGTCGCCGCCGAGAAATGCTTTGTTACACAACCTACGTTGAGTATGCAGATTCAGAAGCTGGAGGATGAATTAGGAGTGAAAATATTTGACCGAAGTAAACTTCCGGTAGTACCTACCGAGATAGGTGTGGAAATAGTCGAGCAATCCCGTGTTATACTGAAAGAAAACAGCCGGATCAAAGAGATTGTAGCTGGTCATAAAAAAGAGGTACAGGGTAATCTTCGTGTTGGTATTATTCCTACACTGGCGCCTTACCTGCTGCCACGTATTCTGACAGGTTTTATGAAAAAATATCCGAAGGTAAAACTGGAGATCTGGGAGTATCCTACGGAGCAGATCGTACAACAGTTAAAGCTGGAACAACTGGATTGCGGCTTGCTGGCAACACCGCTGGAAAATCCGAACCTGGAGGAGCAGCCATTGTTCTACGAATCTTTCGTGGTGTATGCTGCCAAAACAAATCCGCTGTTTGAGAAGAAAGTGGTCAAGCCGGAAGACATCGATGTACGTGAAGTATGGTTGCTGAATGAAGGGCATTGTATGCGCAACCAGGTGTTGAATATCTGCAGAGATAAGTTTACTATGGGAGAGTACAAAAACCTCGAGTATAATACAGGGAGTGTAGAGACACTGAAGCGGATGGTAGATCTGAATGCAGGGTACACGATATTGCCGGAGTTGTCATTGCAGGACCTGTCGGCGAGACAAATGAATATGGTGCGGTTTTTTAAGTCGCCCGAGCCGGTAAGAGAGATAAGTCTTGTGACACATCGTTTCTTTGTAAAACAGGCGTTAATTGCGGCTTTTAAGAAAGAAATCCTGGCACATGTGCCGGAAAAGATGAAGGCGCAGAAGAATAAGAAGGTGGTAGAAATTAGTTTATAACATAAAAAAGGGGCCGGTAATACCGGCCCCTTTTTATCAATATCATTTTACAGGTTTGTAGTACTTCATCGCTTCAGGCATCAGGTTCTGCAACTGTGCGATTCTGCGCTCATCGCTCGGGTGAGTGCTCATCAACTCCATTGGCTTGCTGCTGCTGGCACTGGCTGCCGCCATTCTCTGCCAGAAAGGAATGGCTTCCTGTGGGTTATATCCCGCCATTGCCATGAAGATCACGCCCAGGTGGTCTGCTTCCAGTTCATTTTGTCTTGAAAACGCCAGCATACCCAAATTACCCCCTACACCAAAAGACTGCAGGAAGATATTCTGCGCCTGTGGATTTTTGTTCAATGCAACAGACCCGGCGATCTCGATACCCTGAGATACCAGCTGCTGGCTCATACGCTCATTACCATGCCGTGCGATCGCATGTGCAATTTCGTGTCCCATTACACAAGCCAGGGAGGTTTCGTTCTGTGTAACCGGGAGGAGACCAGTATATACGACTACTTTACCTCCGGGCATACACCAGGCATTCACCTCCTTACTATCCACCAGGTTGAATTCCCATTTATAATTTGCGACTTCATTTCCCATGTTATGCTGGGTCATGTATTGCGTAACGGCAGCACTGATACGTGCCCCTACCCGCTTTACCATGTCAGCATCTTTGTTGCCGGCAGCAGTAACGGTTTTATTTTGCGTAAGGAAAGTCTGGTACTCTGTCAGTGCCATGGACTGCATCGTGCTTTCCGGAATCAGGTTTAACTGGCTGCGACCAGTGATAGGTACTTTCGCACAGCTCATCATCATTGCTACACTTGCTCCAATAAACAGGAATTTTTTTTGCATCTGATACAAATTTGAATTTTATGGGGGGCGCCCCTTTATTAGCTACAGTCTATAAACGGATTTGATCATGGCCATTACGAATGTCGTAATAATCATGATCAAAATATTATTAAAATAAAGTAAATAATCTGTGGTACAGTGCAAGAGATATGCCAAATACAGGGATTACTTCCTGTCTCTGTGCCTGAACAAAGGTACTTTGCTTTCGTTACCGTTCAGCAGACGGAAGATATTTTTCTGGTGGGTGAGTACCACCATCAGTGCAACAGCGATAGCAAAGATGCGATAGAACTTCTCAGGTTCATTGAAGATGAACAGGATCAGGATCGGGAATGCAATACTTGCTATAATAGAGCTTAACGATACGTATCTGGTTAGGAACAGGATCAACAGGAACACGCCTACACAGCAGATAGCTACCAGTGGCTGGATGGCCAGTACTAAACCGAAAAGGGTAGCGATACCTTTACCACCACGGAAACTTGCCCAGATGGGGAAGATATGTCCAACTACTGCTGCCAGGCCCAGACCGATCTGCAGGTTGACAAGCTGCGTCAGGTGATCCGGATTGTTATAATAACCTACCAGATAAGCCAGTCGCACAGCCATTACTCCTTTGATCATATCGACCAGCATCACAAACGATCCGGCTTTGGGACCCAGGACACGGAAAGTATTCGTAGCACCGGCATTGCCGCTGCCATATTCCCGGATGTCCATACCAAATACGCCTTTACTCACCCATACCGCAGTAGGTATGGACCCGATCAGATAAGCACAAAAAAGCAACAATAATTCTGTCATACAATAAGTTAGGTTTTGCTAAGATAGTAATTTTCAATGTTAAAGTCCGTTAAAGTTAAGAAAATATTAAAATTAACATTAACACGAACATTGGATTATCAGGACTTATTATATAAGCATGTTATAACATATATGCTATTTCCTTGCTAAGAGTTTCATAGCCAGCCAATTATCCTTATCTAGTGTGGTCTCCAGGACTAAACCATGCTGCCTGGCGGCTTCCAGAATAGCAGGTTCATCTTCTTTCAAAATGCCGCTCAACAGCAAAATACCATCTCTTTCCAATAATCTACGCATATCTGCCATGAATTCCAGCAGGATGTTGCGGTTGATATTAGCTAACACGATATGGTAAGTGTTCCGGATATTCTTCAGGGTATCAGACTGCCATACTTTTACGGCCAGTGCGCCATTATTTTCGATGTTTTCCCGGGTATTTTCCACGGACCAGGTATCGATGTCGATAGCATCGATCACTGCGGCACCCATTTTGGCAGCAAGGATAGCCAGGATACCGGTACCGGTACCAAAGTCAAATACTTTCTTACCCCGAAAGGCAATGCCCTGCATCAGTTTGATCATAGATGCAGTAGTAGCATGGTGCCCTGTGCCGAAAGACATCTTAGGTGTAATGACCACTTCATGTAGCGGTGTTGGATCAAATGGTGCATGGAAAGAGGCCCTGATACCGCAGAAATTGTCAACCAGTACAGGTTGGAAATTGCTTTCCCATACTGCATTCCAGTTCTCCTGTTCTACAATTTTGCTCGTATAGGCAACGTCATAGGCACCAGTGAGGGTATTCACTGCCTCCTCATCAAAATTAATAGCTGGAATATAGGCTACCAGCGTAGCGCCTTGTTCTTCAAACCCGTCGAATCCTATTTCAGATAATTCAGCTATAAGAATATCTTTTATTTCATTGGTGCAGGTAAGGGTGATAGCTGTATGTGTCATAAAGCAAATTTAATAAAATCGACCACTTTTGCGTAGGGCGGTTGTACGTTAATGCCTCATTTTCATGTTATTGTAATGTTAATGGTAAAATATCCCTGTTTACAGCTATATAACACATAACATGTTAATTTTATATTTGCATTATAGTTAATATAAAATTTGCATCCTATGAAGACCTGTTTACTTGCTATCGCGGCCCTCTTTCTTTCCCTCATGACCCAGGCACAAGATGTTGTGAAGTTGTTCCATGATGATACCATGGTGGATTCAATTACTTATACAAACAACACCAGTGTCATAGTTATCAACAAGGTTGACCTGGTAAATTATTTCAAGGTACTGGACACAATGCTGTACAACAATTGTTATGATCCCAGGAGTTTCCGTAACATCCAGTTTGCACACCTGACCAACCAGGAAGTTGAGAATCACTTCAAAGCGGCCAAAGCATGGCTGGATGATTCGACTCATACTGAGTACAATTTCGATACTAATAAATTTACGCTGTTCTGGACGCAGGGCGCAGGTATCCTGTTGCCTTACATAGAAGACATGCTATCGCAGTTGCTCGTAGATGGCAGACTGGCTGTAGTAGAGAAAGCTACGAAAGTACGTGTACCTCAGTATAATATCTTCTACGAGTATATTGGTGGAGGAGAGTATAAGATATATAAACTGCCAGGTGGCAAGATCATTTTCAGAGAAAGTAATATTTACCTGGAGCAACTGAGCAAAAGCTAACTAACCCAACATTTGATATTCATGCTTGCTGAAAATGGCGCCCGCAGGGGCGCCATTTTTATTTCGTGGTAAATATTCTCCAGGGTAAAAAAGACGCCTTTTAATAGTCTGAGTAAGGTTTTGCATGACACAAAATAATATCCTGGTGAGATACATTGTGTGCATAATAGCTATCCCCTATTAATTTTTTCCATTCCGCATCTGCGCCAAATGCTTTCCAGTGGGCTTCTCTTTCTGCCCTGCTGGTAAAGCTCGTCATATACATGAGGTTAGGCATCCTGCTGCCACTGAGCACACTGGAATAAAATATCGCATTAAAGCCAAGGCGGTTGAAAATACCTACTTCATTGCCTTTATTAAACATATCTACCTTATTCTGGTATAAGCGCTCTGTAGGGCCTTCATAACTCCGCAGTTCATAAATGGCGCCTGTATCTTTTTGAAAGCCCGGCGTGGCCATGTGTGGCATTTCAGGAAAAGCTTCCAGGATGATGTTCTCCATTCTGCTGTATGCAGGTTTATCCCAGGCCGCTTCCAGGTATTCCTTTCCATCGCGGACATAAGCAGCATCTTTCATGGCGTTTTCAGGCCATTTGAGCAGCTTTCCCAGATTGGATGAAGGGATGAGTATGTAAAGCGTGGTATCGTTGTTAATCGGCTTAAACACACCTATTTTACCGAACCCCTGCTTATGCAGAACAGGGAGGAGTGCCTGCTGGCAATAGTTATCTAGTATGGCCTCCTGCCCTTTATCCTTCAGATGATATACCAGCAAACTATAGAACTCTTTTTTTGGTGGTACAGGATGTGCCTGTGTCATCCAGGGCAGGAGAAAAAAGAACAGGCAAAGCACATTAAAATTGTTTCCGTTTAAGAAATAGCGGGTGTTTTTCGATGGCAGTGGAATCTTCATAATAAAATTCAATCTGTTATGAAATTATAGTAGAATATCTGATAATGGCATATAAATGTTAGGAGCGGTCAATGGGGAGTGATAAGCATAAAAAAAGGTGTATCAGTCATCTGATACACCTTTTCTCTTATAGAAGAATATAAACTATTCGTCAAACATTGGTTCCATTGGCTCATCAGCCTGGCTGGACATTGGAGGCTGCTGCTGAGGGCGTGGGCCACGATCACCACCATCACGACGATCTCCACGGTCACCACCTCTGCTACCACCACGATCGCCACCGCGATCATTGCGGAAACCACCACGGTCGCCACCTCTGCCGCCGCGATCATCACGACGATCTCCACGGTCACCTCTGTCGCCACGCTCCGGACGGTCACCTTCAGGTCTTTCTACATAACCTTCTGGTTTTGGCATCAGGATACGACGGCTCAGTTTGAACTTACCGGTCTTAGGATCAGTACCTACCAGTTTCACTTTCACTTTCTCCCCTTCGGTCAGCACGCCATCCATATTTTCCAGACGTTTCCAGGAAACTTCGGAGATATGCAGCAAGCCTTGTTTACCAGGCAGGAATTCAACGAAAGCACCGTAAGGCATTACTGATTTTACAGTAGACTCATACACTTCGCCAATTTCAGGCACCGCAACGATACCCTTGATCCAGGTGAGTGCTTTGTCCAGACCTTCTTTCTGTGCAGAGAAGATGCTCACTTCGCCGGTTTCACCAACTTCTTCGATGTTGATGGTAGTACCGGTTTCGCGCTGGATCTCCTGAATCACTTTACCACCTGGTCCGATCACAGCACCGATGAATTCGCGGTCGATGATCAGTTTCTCCATACGTGGAGCATGTGGTTTAGGCTCAGGACGAGCGGTTTCGATACAACCGTACATCGCATCGATGATGTGCAGACGACCATTACGGGCCTGTTCGAGTGCTTTACGCATTACGTCCATGCTCAGACCGTCTACTTTGATATCCATCTGGATACCACAGATACCATCACGGGTACCAGTTACTTTGAAGTCCATATCACCCAGGTGATCTTCATCTCCAAGGATGTCGGTCAGTACTGCCCATTTGCCATCAGAAGCACGGGAGATCAGACCCATTGCCACACCAGATACGTGTTTAGGCAAAGGAACACCCGCATCCATCAGCGCCAGGGAACCAGCACAAACAGTTGCCATTGAAGAAGAACCGTTTGACTCCAGGATATCGGATACGACACGTACAGTGTAAGCATATTCACTACCTGGCATCATCTGCTTCAGGGAACGCATTGCCAGGTTACCATGACCTACTTCACGACGGCCAGGTCCACGCATTGGCTTTACTTCACCTGTAGAGAACGGAGGGAAATTATAATGGAGGATAAATTTAGAATACTTGGACGTAGCAGCGCTTTCGATCAGCAGTTCATCATCCGGTGTACCGAGGGTAACAGTAGTCAGGGACTGTGTTTCACCACGGGTGAACAGTGCAGAACCGTGAGGAGAAGGCAGGATATCAATTTCCATGTTCAGCGGACGAACCTGGTCGAGGCTACGGCCATCCAGGCGAACGCTTTCGTCCAGGATCATGTTACGTACCACTTCCTTTTCGAGGTCATGGAAATACCTGCCTACCAGTGGCGCATCTTCTTCCGGCAATTCGCCGAGAGATTCTTTCACTTCGTCTTCGATGGCATGGAATGCATCGCTACGTTCGTGTTTGCCTGAACCAGACTTAGCTACTGCCAGGATCTTTTCTTTAGCAAACGCTATGATTTTAGCTTTCAGTTCCTCATTTTCATAAGGCTTCGCATATTCACGTTTTCCGGTTACACCAGCCAGATCACGCAGTTGTTCCTGCGCCTTCACCTGGGTACGGATCGCTTCGTGTGCGAATTCGATCGCTTTGATAATATCTTCCTCGCTGCACTCCTTGCTTTCACCTTCCACCATCATGATGTTCTTGTCAGTAGCACCGATGATGAAGTCCATATCAGCTTTTTCCAGCTGGGAGCGGTTTGGATTTATAACTAATTGACCCTCAATGCGGGCAACGCGTACTTCAGAAATAATTTCCTGGATAGGTACATCAGATACTGCGAGTGCAGCAGATGCAGCCAGACAAGCCAGTGCATCAGGCATCACCTCATTGTCAGAAGAGATCAGGCTTACTAATACCTGTACTTCGCAGAAATAATCGTCAGGGAACAAAGGGCGCAGCGCGCGGTCGATCAAACGTGATATTAAAACTTCATAGTCGGATAATTTTCCTTCGCGCTTGAAGAAGGAACCTGGGATACGACCAGCAGAAGCAAATTTTTCCTGGTAATCAACTGTGAGGGGGAAGAAAGACTGTCCGGGTTTGGGTTCTTTATTGGCAACTACGGTGGCCAGGAGAATATTATTTCCCAGACGAACCGTTACAGCACCATCAGCCTGGCGGGCTAACTTACCAGTCTCAAGGGTGACAATCCGGCCATCTCCTATATCGAAAGTAACTGATTTAGGTGTCAGATTCATAAAAAAGTGAAGATTAAAATGGTATACCTAAAAAAAAACTATTCCCAACCTTAAAAGTTGGGAATAGCGCTATAAAAAAGTTTCAGTTTATTTTCTGAGACCTAACTTCTCAATCAGAGCGCGGTAGCCTGTGAGGTTTGTTTTAGACAGGTAAGAAAGTAAACGCTTTCTTTGACCAACCATTTTCATCAAACCGCGGTGTGTAGAAAAGTCTTTTTTGTTTTCTTTCAGGTGACTGGAAATGCTGTTGATACGCTCAGTCAGCAGTGCAACTTGTGCTTCTACAGAGCCGGTATTTTTCTCGCTTCCACCAAATTCTTTAAAAATATTGGCTTTCTTTTCAACAGTTAAGTAAGACATCTTGTAATAAATAATAAAATGATAAAGGTTATTAGTCGCTATTTTTCCGGGGCAAAGGTAAAATAAAATTATTAATTAACCATCACAAGTAAAAATATTCCGTCCGGTATAGCGACAATTGTCCCCCGGTCTGGAATTTTACACCCGAATTGTAAGCTGTTTCTTTTATACGAAATTGACGGTAGCATGGTCTGACACCCGCCCATTCTCTGTTCTCAACACTCTTGACGGAAATTTCTGTAATAATATATAGTCATGCGTAGCCATCACGACTGCAGCCCCTTCTTCCCGGCTAATGCGGAATAACAGCTGCATAATGCCATCGGAAGTCTCCGGATCCAGGTTCCCGGTAGGCTCATCAGCCAGGATCAGCTTAGGCGAGTTCAGCATAGCACGGGCTATATCCACACGTTGCTGCTCTCCCCCACTCAGTTCATAAGGCATTTTGAACCCTTTTGTGGTCAATCCCACCTTTTCCAGCACATCATCGATCTTTTCTTCCATCTTCTTTTTGTCTTCCCAGCCAATGGCGCGCAACACAAATTTCAGGTTGTCATGTACGTTCCGGTCTGTCAGCAGCTGGAAATCCTGGAATACCACGCCCAGGTTACGACGCAGGAAAGGTACCTTTTTCCAGTCCATCTTTTTCAGGTCGAACCCTACTACCTGACCCGCCCCCTCTTTCAGGGAAAGATCCCCGTACAGGGTTTTCAGCAAACTTGACTTGCCTGTTCCCGTCTTTCCAATCAGGTATACAAATTCACCCTTGTTGACCGTAATATTTACATCTGACAAGATCAGGGAATTCCCCTGGTAAATATTAACGTTTGATAACTGTATAATCGGTTGTTCTGCGCTCATGTACTTTTGAAAATGGGTTTAGTATAACAAAAATAGCTAAATCCATGCTAGTTTGTTAGAACTAATTTATTAGTTTACATTATAAATTCAGAGACATGTCGGGAATAAAAACATTGACCAAAGCAGAAGAACAGATTATGCAGGCCCTCTGGCAGATAGGACCCGCCTTTGTAAAGGACATTATTGAAACACTTCCGGCACCCAAACCGCATTATAATACCATCAGCACGCTGGTGAAAATCCTGATTGACAAGGGATTTGTTGATTTCAAGGCATATGGTAAGTCACACCAGTATTTTCCTTTGGTTACCAAGGAAGAATATAGTCAGAATACGCTACAACAGGTCGCGAAGGGGTACTTTGCCGGTTCTTTTAAAAATATGGTGTCTTTTTTTGTGAAAAAAAACGACCTCAGCATCTTAGAATTGGAATCGCTGCTGGAACAAATCAAAAAAGCTGAAAACAAATGATGCTACCATATATCCTAAAGGTATTGATCTGCTCAGGGGTGTTGTATGGCTATTATGCACTTGCTTTGAAAAACAGCACACTGCATCAGTGGAACCGGGTATTCTTACTGCTGGCACCAGTTATTTCACTGGTATTACCATTGATTCAATTTCCTTTTGTACAAAAGGGGATGATGATGAAGATGCTGGAAGTGAGAGCCTATACCAGCACCCAGGTTGCTGCGCCGGGAGGTACTTTTAATATGGTTTCTTTCATATATACCTTATATATAGGAGTGGTCATCGCATTGCTGGTCCGCATGGTGCTGAGCTGGCGGAAACTGCGGCTCCTGGTATTGCAGGGCGAGGTGCAGGAAGATGCCGGGTATACTGCGATCCGACATACCGGGGTGTTAACGCCCTTTTCTTTTTTTAACAGGATCTTCTTTCATGAAACACTCGATGAACCAGTGCTGCGGCATGAACTGGCACATATAAGGGGCTATCATACCATCGATAAGCTATGGATGGAAGCATTGTGTGCTGTTTGCTGGTTGAATCCTTTCTTCTATCTGATAAAGAAAGAACTGGCGATGGTACATGAGTTTATAGCAGACAGGGAAGCTGCTGCTGATACAAAGGCAGATTATGCAAAGGTGCTGTTGCAGATGACTTTGCAGACAAAGTCGCTGATTGGAGTGAGCACATTTGGACAATCGCCGGTGAAGAGAAGGATCAACATGTTACTTGCGCATAAGACGAATTATACATTCCTAAAGAAGATTTTCATTATCCCTATAGCTATTGTTTTGTTGCTGATAATGGGTAGTCAGCGGCCCACCATGGCAGTCACCAACCCGACTGCCATGGAAGAGGTCTTTACTTTTGTAGAAAAGCCTCCGACGTTCATGGGTGGTGAAAAAGAGCTGGTGAAATACCTGTCTGGCACTATTCATTATCCGAAGGAGGCGCAGCAGGCAAATATTGGCGGGACGGTCTTTGTGCAGTTTATCGTGGGTGCTGATGGGGCGATACGTGATGTGAAGACGGTGGGAAAATTCCTGGGACATGGATTAGAGGAAGAGAGTATCAGGGTGGTGAATGCCATGCCTAAATGGATGGCAGGATCACAAGCGGGGAAACAGGTAAGCGTGCTGTTTTACCTGCCGATCAGGTACCAGTTGGAGAGCTAGACACAGGAACCTCATGCATCATTGGAGGGAGGAGATCCAATAAAATGATGCCTCCCTGTCAGTTTTGCGCTCCCTGGGAAAAAATAATAAATATTTTCTTTAGTTTGCCCCTATTATGCGACACATCATCCCTATTTTATTGCTGTACCTGAGCATGTTTTCAACCAATTGCCTTGCCCAATCCTCCGCTACTGACCCTACCGGCACCAACACCGTCTATTATAGTAACCCGGCAAACAGACCCACATTCCCCGGCGGCGAAAATGGGTTGACGAAGTACCTCAGGAAGAACTTACAATATCCACAGGAAGCACTGGAATCAGGTATTGAAGGCACTGTCACTGTTCAGTTCACCATCAACGAAGATGGCACCATCAGCCATGTTACCACTATCAGTCCCAAGCTGGGCGGGCACCTGGAAATGGAAGCCATTCGCCTCATCAGGTCTATGCCTAACTGGAAGCCCGCGATAGAAAATGGGAAACCAGTACCTGCAGAATGTAATATTCCAATAATATTTAGTCTCAAAGCGTACTACGCTAAAAAGAGAAAAGTATATCCCATGTTCTAAATAAAACATGTATGAAATGCGCTAACGCGCATGAAAATTATTGTCAAAAAAAAGAGGCGGGTCAATCGACCCGCCTCTTTTTTGAATAATATACTTAGTGATAGATAAACTCACCTTTTTCACTCCTCACCGTCACCTGCTTCTTCGCTGCTGCCTCTACCCTTCCTACTATCTTCGCTTCTATATTAAAGCTTTCACTGATCTTAATAATATCCGCTGCAATTGCTTCAGGTACATACAGTTCCATTCTATGTCCCATATTAAATACCTGATACATCTCCTTCCAGCCAGTACCTGATTGCTCCTGAATCAGACTAAACAACGGCGGGATCGGGAACAGGTTATCCTTAATCACATGTACATTGTCAACGAAGTGCAACACCTTTGTTTGCGCCCCACCACTACAATGTACCAGGCCATGGATCTGTGAACGATAACCTTCCAGCACTTTCTTGATCACCGGTGCATAAGTACGGGTTGGAGACAATACCAGTTTACCCGCATCAATGCTACCAAAGCCAGGTACCTCCACTTTGTCTGTCAGTGCTTTCTTACCACTGAAGATCAGGTTATAAGGAATACCCGGATCATAGCTCTCAGGGTATTTTTCTGCTACACTTTTATTGAATACATCATGACGGGCAGAAGTCAGACCATTACTACCCATCCCACCATTGTAAGCGGATTCATAAGAAGCCTGACCATAAGAAGCCAAACCCACAATCACATCTCCTGCCTGGATAGTGTGATTAGAGATCACTTCCTCTCTCTTCATACGGCAGGTCACAGTAGAATCTACGATGATGGTACGTACCAGATCTCCTACATCCGCCGTTTCTCCGCCGGTAGAGAAAATGCTGATACCATAGCTTCTCAGTTCTTCCAGAATTTCTTCCGTACCATTGATAATGGCAGCGATCACCTCTCCCGGAATCAGTTGTTTATTACGACCAATGGTAGAAGACAGCAGGATATTTTCAGTAGCACCTACGCACAGCAGGTCATCAATGTTCATGATAATAGCATCCTGTGCAATACCTCTCCATACCGAAAGATCACCTGTTTCTTTCCAGTAAGTATAAGCCAGAGAAGATTTGGTGCCGGCACCATCGGCATGCATGATATTACAATAGTCTGCCTGTCCGCCGAGAATATCGGGTACAATTTTACAGAACGCCTTTGGAAACAAGCCCTTGTCAATGTTCTTTATGGCATTGTGCACGTCTTCTTTTCCAGCTGAAACACCGCGCTGGGCGTAGATATTCTGATCCACCGGTTAATTTTAAAATGATTAATCAAAGTGCAAAAGTAACGGATTCCCCCTTCCCGCGCAAACCATTCACTTTCAGTTCCTGGCTCACAGGCAGTTTATGCACAAAGAAGGGTGATGTGGCCTTTGGCCTGCCTGTACGTTCGGGAGAAATTCAAAAAGGGCCGCAATGCAAGGGAATAATCAAATTGGACCGCCGTCATACAATCAATTATATCTAAATGTTGTAATTTGCATAGAATATTTATATCGAAGGCGTATTATGCTCATACACAGGGACCTCACCCAATTGCCAGCTTTTAAGCGGGCAGTTATTACCATCGGAACATTTGACGGCGTTCATACCGGGCACCGCCACATCATTCGGCAACTACAACAGGCTGCTGAAGCCTGTGATGGTGAGACAGTGATTGTCACATTTGACCCTCATCCCAGAGAAGTGCTGCAACCCGGTAGTAACCAGGTTCGCCTTCTCACCACTTTAGACGAAAAGATTGCTTTACTGGCTATACAGGGGATCGACCACCTGGTGATCGTGCCATTTACCCGCGAATTCTCTGAACGCTCTGCACAAGCCTACCTGGAGGACTTCCTGATAGAAAGGTTCAATCCACATACTATCATTATTGGCTACGACCACCGTTTTGGGCATAACCGTGAAGGAGGCCTGGAACTGCTGGAAGCAGAACAGACCCGTTACGGGTTTAGCCTGATTGAAATTCCGCAGCAGGTCGTACATGATCTCACTGTAAGTTCTACCAAGATCCGGAAGAGTTTGCAGGAAGGGAATGTACATCTGGCAAATGAGTTACTTGGTTATCAGTATTTTCTGGAAGGTACGGTCGTACATGGAGATAAAATGGGAAGAAAACTGGGATACCCAACGGCAAATATCCAGCTTCCTGATCCGCGTAAACTGATCCCTGCGCAGGGCATCTATGCAATCCGGGTGCATACGAAGGGAGACGTGCAACCGTTGAATGGGGTGATGAGTATTGGTACCCGTCCTACTTTCAACGGGAATGATTTACGGTTGGAGGCACATATTTTTGATTGGAAAGGAGATCTCTATGACCAGGTAATCAAGGTGGAAATGATTAATTATATACGTGCGAATCAGAAGTTTGATAATGTGGAGGCTCTGATTGCACAAATGGATAAAGACAGTGCGCAGGCAAGAGCTCTGCTGGCATAAGCTATAAAAACAGGAACGCTTTTACTGAAAGTAAAAGCGTTCCTGTTTTAGGCCCGGTCCTGCGATACTTCATGCTATAGCCCTAATTCATTATCTTATAAGCGAGTTCCTTCATCAACTCTCCATCCTCTACCCCGCTATCATTAATTCCTATACTACGCAAATTATAATGATGCAATAACAGGATGGCCTTCTCTGTACCCTCTACTCCATACTGCCTTGCTGCAGCCATATAATCCTTCACAAAAAAAGGATGTACGCCCAGCGCCGCCGCAATTTCCTTCTCCCCTCCTTTCACGCCAAAGATCTGGCTCATCTTGCTAAAGAAATTATACAATGCCGGCAATACCATCTGTATAGGTCCTGCCTTGGGATTCGCCGCAAAATATTGGATGATACGCATCACCTTACCCATATCTTTCTGCCCGATAGCATTCTGTAATTCAAATACATTGTATTCCTTACTGATGCCCACATACTTTTCAATATCATTCTCATCGATCTTCTTATCAGGAGGCAGGTTCACCAACAATTTCTCTATCTCGTTCGCCATCCTCGAGAGGTCATTACCAATATGATCTACCAGCAGAATACCCGCTTTTTGCGAAATTGCCCTTCCCAGTCCACTCACAAAAGCCTCTACCCAGCCGGGCAACTGATTATCATACATCTTCTTGGTACTAAGTAGCACTCCTCTCTCTTTAATCAGTTTGGCCATCTTACTACGACCATCGATCTTTCCCTGCTTATGTGCCACCACGAAAATGGTGGATTCCAGTGGCTTATCGATATAAGCTTCCAGTTTCAGGATATCTTTCATCGCCTGCGCTTCTTTCAGCACCACTACCTGCCTTTCTGCAAACATGGGATAACGCCTGCAGGCATTGATCACCGCACTCCAGGAAGTTTCTTTTCCATATAAGATGGTGAGGTTAAATCCCTTCTCCGATTCATCCAGCAGGTGATGTTCTGCATAATTAGTCACCTGATCGATAAAGAAGTCTTCTTCTCCCTCCAGCCAGTATAAGGACTTGAATTTCTTTTGTTTCCAGTCTTTTATTATATCCTGATAATCCATGCCCTAAATTATTTAATATATACGACATCCCCATCTTCCATAAGGGGAACTCCCTTGAACCGCATGAGGAGCTGACCGACTGCGACCACATCTTTCTGACAATAGGTAACAATCCTCTCCAAACCATTGGGTTCTTCATAATATACCCTGGCTACCATACTCCCATCAATATCATCTTTGGGTGTAGGAATGCCAAGTATAGCTGTTAATAACTTCAGGGATGTATAATTTTTAAAGTCGCCAAAGCGCCATAACTGCATCGTATCCAACATAGGTACCTCCCATGGTTTGAGATTATGCAGCTGTAAAGCCGGCGGCAAAGATAACAGGTTGATCACAGATCGCCTGCAAATAAAAGGAATATCAAATTCTTTGATGTTATGGCCAGCAAACTGGAATTTCGGGTTTTTTATATAAAATTTATTCACCAATTCTAAAAAACTGCTTAATAAAACCTTTTCATCGTCATGATAAATTGATTTGATTCGCAATTGATAACGACCATTTTCTACGGTAAAAAACCCAACCGAAATACAAACAATCTTCCCGAATTCGGCAAAGATCCCCGCCCTGTCAGCGTATAGCTCCTCTCCTTCGGCTGAATCTGGCGCAGTTTTTGCAATTTTGTCAAGCCAAAGCATTTGCATGTTTTCCGGAAGACAGTCGAAAGCCTTGACAGCAGGTGTTGTCTCAATGTCGAGCAGTAATAATTGATCTAATGCGATATTCGGTAACACAGTTGAAAAACAGTTTATAAATTTTTATAATTAAAGTATTTTTAACGCTTACATTTGTATAATCAGTTTTAACCATATAACAATTAAACTTAAATAAATAAAACGACTATGACTGAGAACACATTTAACAAACCTGCTTCGGGCTCTCCCGGATCTGAAAAACCAAGAAGCCGTAATGGATTGATATATGGTATTTTGATAGCAGCATTAGCCGGTACCTGGATCTACATGCTGTATGACAAAAATAAAACCAGCGATACGATCGCACAACAAGGTGCCCAGATAGATTCCATTTCTTCTTCACGGGATGCACTGCAGCAGGAATATAATGCAGCCAACGCACGCCTGGATGACCTGATTTCCCAGAACAGCCGCATGGATAGTCTGGTGAAAACAAAAGATAAGGAAATTGCAGACATGAAAGCAAGAATCCAGGGCATTTTGACTAACAAAAATGCTACGCAATCTCAGTTGGCTGAAGCTCGTCGTCTGATCGAACAACTGAAAGGCAACATCAGCTCTTATCAGGAAACTATCGAAAAACTGGAAGGCGAGAAACTGGTACTGACCGACGAGCGTAACTCCGCACGTCGTGAAAGAGACTCGGTGGGTACTATCAAAGATAGCCTGAACAGGAAAGTAAGTCTTGGTTCGGTATTACACGCCTCTAACATTCACTTACAGCCAATCATGCTGAAAAAGAATGGTAAAGAAGTAGAAACAACCAAGGCAAAACGCGCTGATATGATGCGTGTAACTTTTGACCTGGATGAGAATAGAATCGCTCCAACCGGTGACAAAGAACTGTATGTGGCAATCACCGCACCTGATGGCACGCCGCTGGCTGTTGAAGCACTGGGCTCCGGCAGGTTTACACTGGATGATGGCACAGAAAAACTGTATACTGCAAAGAAAACTGTAGCCTATACATTAGGTCAGAAACAAACCGTAGTAATGGACTGGAAACAAAACTCCGATTTCAAACCCGGTGATTACACCGTTGAAATCTACCATGATGGTTTCAAAATCGGTCAGGGTAAAGTAACGCTGAAGAAAGGCGGATTGTTCTAGTAGTTTTCTTCTATATATTATTAAATTAATCCCGGTGTCTTTTGATACCGGGATTTTTTTTTGCAATCATAAAGGTAGTAGTCCTTTCAAAAGTTAACATAACCATCATTTTGTTAATGATTAGTTATTTGGAAAAATACATATATAATATTCTAATTAAATCCCCCATCTTTGCACTGATCTTTTATGGTATAGATGGAAACCCATGACCCTAAAGGTTGCAATTTCATGTGAAAACCGGGGAATGCATAATCTTGCATCACCATGTGTCCCCCTCGCTATCTTATAATGTATGTTATTGGGATTGAGTTCAACTAACAGTGTTAAAATACAGGAAACGATTATGCAGGAAAACACGAAGCAGGTGTACGTTGTAGACGATGATGAGATCTTCCATTTCATCCTGAAAAAGATGTTGGAACAACAAACCGACAATCTCGAGATCACCAGCTTCCTCTGCGCAGAAGATGCGCTGGCTCAGTTACAGGACCAGCCGCAATATTTACTGCCTTCCTTAATCATCCTGGACATGAACATGCAACGTATGAATGGCTGGGACTTCATAGAAGCCTATAAAACGATCAAACCAAGCCTCAGCCAGCATATTCCCATCATCATGTGCTCTTCATCTATGGACATGCGGGATATGCAGAAAGTACAACGTACACCGGAACTAATGGCCTACATTACCAAGCCTTTAGACCCGATGAAGATGAAAGTGATCACCGATGTACTTGCCTGAGCACCTGAACCAGATTATGGAATGGACAATACAATAAAAAAACGCCGGCGTTCTGCCGGCGTTTCTGTTTATAACCTATTATGATTAAGCTAATTGTACCTTACCACCATACATTTCTTCTCTCATCGCTTTCACTCTCTCATCTGCCAGGTATTCATCGAAGGTCATCAGCCTGTCAATCACACCCTTAGGCGTAATCTCGATGATACGGTTCGCAACGGACTGCATGAAGGTATGGTCATGGGTGGTGAACAATACCACCCCCTTGAAGTTGATCATACTTTCGTTGAATGACTGGATACTTTCCAGATCCAGGTGGTTGGTAGGCTCATCCAGTATCACTACGTTAGGATCCTGCAGCATCATACGGCTGGTCATACAACGTACTTTTTCACCACCACTCAGTACACTGGTCTTCTTCATGATCTCATCGCCACTGAAAAGCATCTTACCCAGGAAACCACGCAGGAACGGCTCATCCACATCTGTTACATGTGGTGGTACATACTGGCGCAGCCAATCCATCAGGTTAATGTTGGTATCAGTAAAGAACTGGGCGTTATCATTTGGCAGATAAGCAGTCGTTACCGTGGTACCCCACTCATATTTACCGCTATCAGCTGTATCTTCCCCGTTTATGATTTCGAAGAACGTGCTCAGTGCTACGTGATCCTTAGACAGGAAAGCGATCTTATCACCCTTGTTCACGGTAAAGGTCACATCACCAAATAGCTTGTTGCCTTCGATCGATTTTTCCAGTTTCTCAACGTTCAGGATCTGGTTACCTACCTCACGTTGCTGCTTGAAGATAATACCCGGGTACTTACGGTTAGAAGGCTGAATGTCTTCAATAACCAGTTTTTCCAGGGCTTTCTTACGGGAGGTCGCCTGTTTACTCTTGGAAGCGTTCGCACTGAATCGGGCAATGAAGTCCATCAGGTCTTTACGCTTATCTTCCATTTTCTTGTTCTTATCCGCAATCTGGCGCGCCATCAGCTGAGAAGACTCGTACCAGAAGGTATAGTTACCAGAGAAGATTTGGATCTTGGCACGGTCTACGTCTGCTACGTGGGTACATACAGCATCCAGGAAGTGACGGTCGTGCGATACCACAATCACAATGTTTTCGTAATCTGCCAGGAAATTCTCCAACCAACCGATGGTTTCCACATCCAGGTGGTTGGTAGGCTCATCCAGCAGCAGGATGTCCGGGTTGCCAAACAGTGCCTGTGCCAGCAGTACACGTACTTTTAAGCTACCACTCAGGTCCTTCATCTGAACTGCATGCAGATCTGCGCTTACACCCAGATCGCCCAGCAGGGTTCCGGCATCACTCTCAGCAGTATAACCGCCCATTTCACCGTATTCAGCTTCCAGCTCACCCGCACGCATACCATCCTCTTCGGTAAAGTCTTCTTTAGCATAGATACTGTCTCTTTCATGAGCGATCTCCCAAAGCTTCTTATTACCCATTAATACGGTATTCAATACAGTCACCTCGTCAAACTCAAAGTGGTTCTGTTTCAGTACGGACATGCGCTCACCAGGGGTGATTTCCACAGATCCTTTGGTAGGGTCTATCTCACCTGAAAGGATCTTCAGGAAAGTCGACTTACCGGCACCATTTGCACCGATTACACCATAACAGTTGCCTTTGGTAAAGTTGAGGTTAACTTCATCAAACAACACTCTTTTTCCAAAAGAAAGCGATACGTTTTTAACACTGATCATGCTGGCTAAAGAAATTTAAGGCGCAAAGTTACGAAAAAATATACGGTTTCAATATTTTATCACATTAATCGAAAATTAAGCCGGCCCGGGGCCAACACCCCGAATCCAGCGGCTTTGGCTGTTGGTTGCACACATCACCCCCCGCAATTTTTCTTCTCATGCTAATACCTTAATTTTAACCCTTGCATTGATCCACTTTTAATCACTTTCGCCATGACCAAGTACAACGAGATTTTTGAGAACAACAGGCGTTGGATAGCCTCTAAAACAGCTACCGACAAGGAATTTTTTGAAAAATTGGCAAACGAACAGCGTCCGGATTATCTCTACATAGGTTGTAGCGATAGCCGGGTACCTACAAACGAAATCATGGGACTGGATGCCGGTGAAGTATTTGTTCACAGAAACATTGCCAACCTGGTCAATAACACCGACCTGAATGTGATGGCAGTGATCAATTATGCCGTTCGTCACCTGCAGGTAAAGCACATCGTCGTATGTGGCCATTACAACTGCGGAGGCGTTAAAGCCGCCATGCAGCCTGCTGACCTGGGCCTGCTCAATCCATGGTTGCGTAACATCCGCGATGTATACCGCCTGCACAAAGATGAGCTGAACGCTATTCACGATGAACATGAACGCTATAACCGGCTGGTAGAACTGAATGTACAGGAGCAATGCGTGAATGTTATCAAAACTGCCGCAGTACAACAATCTTACCTCCAGAACCAGTTCCCGACCGTCCACGGCTGGGTATACGACCTGCGTAATGGAGAATTGAAAGACCTGGCGATTGATTTTGAAAGAGTCCTGCACGAAATTCAGGAGATATACGACCTGACAGGTGAAGGATTGATGAAAAAATAAAGAAATGACAACTGGTCCAATCGGCGTATTCGACTCCGGCTATGGAGGACTCACGGTGCTCAAAGAGATCATCGCCTCCCTGCCTCAATACGATTATATCTATCTGGGCGACAACGCCCGTGCCCCCTATGGCAACAGAGGATTTGAAACCATCCATACCTATACACTGGAATGTGTACAGCACCTTTTTGACATGGGCTGTCCTTTGGTAGTATTAGCCTGTAATACGGCTTCTGCAAAGGCCCTCCGCACCATTCAGCAAAAAGACCTGCCGAACATTGCACCCGATCGCAGGGTGCTGGGCGTGATAAGACCTACCACCGAAATGGTGGGAACACTCACCCAGACCGGCGAAGTAGGTATCCTGGCTACAAAAGGTACGGTGAGTTCAGAATCGTACCCCATCGAGATCAAAAAGTTCTTTCCACATGTGAAAGTACATCAGCTGGCTTGCCCCATGTGGGTACCTTTGATTGAAAATGGAGAAGCAGACAGCGAAGGCGCTGATTATTTTGTAAAGAAATACCTGGATCAGATCCTGACCGATGCACCAGATATCGATACGCTGGTTTTAGCGTGCACACATTATCCGCTCCTGACAAAAAAGATAAAACAGTTCTTACCAGGTGGTATCACTTTGCTATCTCAGGGGAAAATAGTGGCACACAGCCTGAAAGACTATCTGATCAGGCATCCTGAAATGGAAACGAGACTCAGTAAAAATGGTAACCGCAGATTCTTTACTACAGATGATCCGGTTATCTTTGAAAAACTGACAAACATCTTCTTCGGGGAAACAGTAAAGACCGAATTCCTGGGATGACAATAGCACGCCTGCGTTGGAAAGAGAATGCAGGCGCGCTTTTTCAATAACTGACATACATCGGCCCCTTTTTTTCTGATGGCATTAGTTATCTTACATTTTTTCAACGTCATTCTTAAAAAAGAGCCGGCTCAGGGGGAGATAGCCAGCTTTTATAAATGATACACCAAAATTATCTTTTTCCGTCGTTCTTACCTCGCAGATCGGGGCACTTCAGGTTGTAAACCGGTTGAAGCAGATTTCAGAAAATTTTTGTTCAGCAAAAAAAACTGCCATTGGATGCTGCAATAGACAAAGACTTATTATTGCTGATAGCACAGGGAAATGAAGAAGCCTTCAGACAGCTATTTAATGCGTATTTGCCAAAAATAACCGGTTACCTGAATCCTATTATCAAATTTCCCGCCGTTGCAGAAGAAGTTGCCATGGATGTTCTGACCAAGATCTGGTTAGCACGCGACATGCTGCCACAGGTGCAAAATATCGACGCGTTTTTCTTCAGGATAGCGAAGAACAAAGCGATCGATTATCTCCGCTCCGTTGCCAATAAGCCTGAAATACAGGATGAAACCTGGATACACTCACAGGAACTCACAGAATCTGAAATGGCAGATTATCAATTATGCCAGCGTGAATTCACTACCGCTTTAATGAATGCCATCAATCTACTGTCTCCCCAGCGCAAAAAAATATTCCTGCTGAGCAGGGAAGCAGGAATGACCCATGAACAAATCAGTAAACTGACCGGACTATCCAAAGCTACTATTAACAATCACCTGACTGACGCACAAAAATTTCTCCGCACCCACCTCTTACAACAGGTGGATCTTATCACACTCCTGATCTTTTTACATAAAATCCATTAATTTTTAAATTCCATTAGTTATCACGCTTCTTTTCTCCGTCATTATAGGTAGAGCGTTTTGTTTTTAATTAAGATGTAAATGGAAAGATCAACCAAAAATCTATTGGACGCCTTTATTCATGGTAACCTGACAAAAGAAGAGTGGGACAAGCTATTGCAGGATATCAGGGATAACCGCGAAACATTTTCTGCGCTGGATGAATGGTGGCCGGATGCCGTTGCCGATATGCCCGATAGCCGGAAGGAATTACTGTTCAATCAATTGATGCATACCGTACAGGAAACAGCAGGCAGCCGCCGCAAAAGACCTTTGCGTAACCGGCGTATCCGCCAGGCTATCGTATGGGGCGTGCCTTTTGTACTACTTATAGTATTGATATTCAGCTATCATCGTAAACAATCAGGTTTACCCAATATTGCCCTGCAGGCAAATGACCTGCTGCCTGGTAAAGCCAATGTAATCCTCACTCTCTCTGATGGCAGTGAGGTAAAACTTTCGGAGAACCAGCACCTGCAACTCTCAGATGGCAACAACTCCATTGTTGCATTGCCAGATGGCACACTCCGTTATGCACCTGCCTCAGCAAACTATACTTCCGGCACCGCGGCCATGCATACGTTGCAAACAAAGGCCGGTAACAAATACCGCGTCATACTCGCAGATGGGACAATCGTATGGTTGAATAATGCTTCTTCCCTCCGGTACCCCGTGCGGTTCACCGGCAAAACACGTGAAGTGATGTTAACCGGAGAAGCTTATTTTGAAATTGCTACAGATGCAAGGCATCCCTTTGTTGTGAAAACAGGACACCAAAATGTCGAAGTATTAGGCACGCATTTTAACATCAATGCATACCACAGTGAGGATAGTATCGTCACTACCCTACTGGAAGGAAAAATCAGGGTATACGATACACGCAAACCTATGCAGGCACTGGTTGTTCATCCCAGCCAGCAGGCGGTATTCCAGGATCAGCGCATCAGCGTTACCACCACCACCGCAGATACCTCTCTGGCTGTAGGATGGAAAAATGGACTCTTCAGCTTTGATAACACACCTGTAAAAGATGCCCTGGAAGAAATAGCCAGGTGGTACAACGCTGACATACGTTTCGAAGGATCTATTCCTGATAAACGCATCAGTGGACAAATACATCGCAATATCAGGTTATCACAATTACGTGAATTACTACGCTACGACGGGATTGATTTCTATGTAGAAGATCAGACCATCGTTGTACCTGCACAATAATCAACCAACCATTATTTAAGCTTTCATGAAATTTCTGCTCTTCTCCTGTGCCTGCATTGCAGGCCTGCTATTCAGTACATGCATCCAGGCACAGAACGTGACACTGCATTTACATCAGACTACGCTGCCTAAAGTGCTTTCCGAGGTTTCCAGGCAAACCGGTTATACGTTTGTCTATGACCCGCACGAAATGGATAAGAAAATTTTCGACATAGATGTTAACGAGACGCCATTGACCGGTGTTCTCCAGTATTGTCAGAAGTTCGTTCCTATTCAATACAAAATCATAGACAAAAATGTGGTGATAAAACTCTCCACTCCCCCACCGGGACAAAGATTTACCTTCTCCGCACACATTACCGACGAGGAGGACCGCCCCATACCAGAAGTATTCGTTTATATACCGCGATTGCAGAAGTTCTTAATGGCTGACAAACAGGGAGCCATTACGATACCCGATATTGAGGCAGGCGATTCCATACAGCTGAACTATATGGGATACGATCAATTGATCTCCGTTATCAGTCAGCCCGAAATGAAGTTCAAAATGTCTACCGCGGATAATGCACTGGATGAAGTAGTCGTTCTTGCTTACGGTCAAACAGTTAACAAACGGCTCAATACCGGTGCCAGCGTTAAAATCACCGCAAAAGACATTGAAAAAACAGCTACAATGGATCCATTACAGGCACTATCCGGCCGTGTACCGGGATTAGTGGTTACCCCCAGTAGCGGGCTCGCAGGTGCATATTCCACGATTAACATCCGTGGCGTTAATTCCATGGGACTCACCAATAACGGGACCTATAGCGTAACAGCTCCATTATTTATTATTGATGGTATCCCGTTTAATAACAATTCCCTTTCCAACATCTCTACAGCTACCTATAGTGAAAGCCCCTTCAAATCGATTGATCCATCTTCGATTGAAAGTATCCAGGTACTAAAGGATGCAGATGCGACGGCTATATATGGCGCCAGAGGAGCCAATGGAGTCATCCTGATCACCACCAAAAAAAATACAGGAAGCGGGCTGCAATTTTCACTGGATGCGGCTACTACCATGCAGAAAATACCCAAACATGTACCCATGCTTGACATTTCGCATTACAGGGCCATGCGCAGACAAGGCTTTGCCAATGATGGTGTGGACATAGACAGTACAAATGCACCCGACCTCTTGTTGTGGGATTCTACCATTAACCATGACTGGCAAAAAGAATATTTTAACAAAGCGGCCCTCATGCACAATGTACAGTTTTCTGTAGGTGCCGGCGGCAATTACAACAGCTTCCGGCTGGCTGCCGGGTATGGCTCACAATCTACTATCTACAATAGCCGGTCAGGACTGCGCAAAGGGAATTTCTCCTTCTCCGGAAATCATACCTCCAAAGATGGGAAGCTGCAAACAAATGTGATCCTTGGTTATTCAACGGACCACAATGATGTAATTCCCATGTCTCTTACCAGCTTTATCGCATTACCTCCCAATTTCAGTCTTTACAATGCTGACGGCAGCCTTAACTGGTCTCTTGCCAATACCGCAGGTAACCCTATTGCTGGTCAGCAAAGTACCTTCTACAATCAAACAAAATCGTTCACCAGCAGCGTCAATACCAGCTACCTGCTTGGTAAGGGCTGGGAAGCTAAAATCACTGCCGGTTACAATCGCATGCAGCTAAATGAATTTGGGAAAAATCCACTGGCGTCACAGCCCCCCGGCAGCACGGCTCTGGCTAATGCACAAAAAGGCAATAATGTAACCTATACACTCAATATTGAACCTCAGTTAACATATACCTTCACCACCGGCAAAAACCATTTCGATGTGCTGTTGGGAGGGACTTATATGAGAACACTTCATGAAATGAAATCACAATATGCCACCGGGTTCACGAAAGATGAGGATCTCACCGACTTTTCAAAAGCCCAGGCTGTCAACTACTATTATTCTGAAGGCACCTATAAGTTCCTGAGTGGTTTTACCCGCATCTCCTATAACTATGACGAGAAATATGTACTGAACCTCACCGGGCGCCGGGACGGCTCCTCCCGCTTCGGACCCGGTAGAAAATACGGTAACTTCGGTTCTGTCGGCGCTGCATGGAACTTCTCCGCAGAGCCCTTTTTTAAATGGATGAAGCCAGCGATCAGTTTTGCTAAACTGAGAGCCAGCTACGGTATTACCGGTAGTGATGCCATTGGCGATTATCAGTATTTTGTCAATTACGTCCTTTCACAATCACCTTACGAGAATGTTCAGGGCTATCATGCGAACAACCTGTTCAATGATAAATACCAGTGGGAAACTACCCGTAAAATTGACGTCGGACTGGAACTGGGTGCCTGGAAAGATAGAGTATCACTGACATTGGATTATTATCGCAACAGGTCAGGGAACCAGCTGGTCGCATATACCCTCCCATCATTCGTCGGCAATGACAATGTAGCCGCCAATCTAAATGCCCTGATTGAAAATTCCGGTGTTGAAATGACTTTCCAGGTAGATCCTGTAAGGAAGAAAAATTTCAGCTGGACCAGTAGCTTTAATATATCCATTGCCCGGAATAGACTCGTCGCTTTTCCCGGGCTTGAAAACTCTCCCTACCGTTCACAGTTCTTTCTCAATAAGTCGATCTCTGCCATCCTCGGTTACAGGAACGCCCACGTAAATCCCGCAGATGGTACTGTGATTGTTGACGATGTGAATAAAGACGGTGTGATTTCACCTGACTATGATTATACCTACCTGGGATCATCTCTGCCGCATTATACTGGAGGAATAGATAACAAGTTCACCTACAAGAACCTGACACTTGATATTTTCCTGAGCTTTAAGCACCAGGACTATGCACAGTTCTACGAGTTCAAACCCGGTTCTATCTACAACCAGCCAGCCATTATATATGGTAACGTATGGGAGCAACCAGGTGACGTAAAAAGATTCCCCAAAGCATCTGCTACCGGTAGTAACGATGCCAGCTTCTACTATTTCAATAATTCTCTTGCGGCCTACTACTCCGGTAGTTACCTCCGCATATCAAGCGTTTCGGCCAACTACCTGCTACCTGAGAAATGGTTCAAAAAATGTCGCATTACCCGGTTAAATGTTTATGCGATGGTGAACAACCTCTGGACGTTTACTTCCAACCCGGGCTTCGATCCTGAAACAGGCATGAATATGCCGAATTTAAGGGCATTCACTTTAGGTATCAGATCTGCATTTTAAACCAGCATTATTATGAAAATTAATCGCAATCATCATATCCTTTTAGCGCTTCTCACCTTGTGTGGTATTACCCTATCATGCAACAAAGCACTGGAGGTAACACCCAAATATATCCTCAATGAAGAGAAGGCTTTCCGAAATGACTCCGTCGCAGCATTGCAGCTGGCAGGCATTTATAGTGAATTTGCCAATAGTGGCACCCTCTCTTATGGTATACACCTCGATCTGTCGTTCATCAGCGATGATATGGAGCCTTTGAGCTACCTGGCAGTCCCCGGTTCCGCCGGCTACGTGCTTTATAACTATCAGCTCCGTCCTATTGACGCACCAACCAACGATTACTGGACTAACTTCTACAGGTACATCTATTACGCGAACAGCATCATAGCAGGTGTAGATGCTTCTACCGGTATGTCTGCCGGCTTTAAAAATCAATGTAAAGGCGAAGCACTGGCCTGGCGTGCTTTCTTCTACTATTACCTCACCTCCTTCTATGGTCCTTTACCTTATGTTACTGATGGAAATTATGCTGTAACCAGTCATTTTACAAGAACCGGTACAGATAGCATACTCACCTATTGTATGACAGACCTGAAATTAGCAGATTCTCTCGTGTCCCAGGATTATCCTACAACAGGTCGGTTCCATTTTAACCGTGCCGCTGTAAATGCATTGCTGGCGAGAGTCGCACTCGCAAAAGGCGATTACCAGGAAGCGATCAATGCCGCCAGCACAATACTCAACGACAGCCGGTATGCCCTGGCTACACTGAATGATATGTTCAATGCATCCAGCAGCGAAACGATTATGCAGTTATGGAATCAATACAATTATTCCCCGGTTGGACAGATAAGTAATAACACCAGTACGACCTATGGCGTCACACATGATAGCAACGGCAGCCTATATAGCGCTTTTGACGAAAATGACGCCCGTAGGGACCGTTTTATTAAACAGGAGGACGATGGAACAGGCACACTGCTTTTTGTCAACAATAAGTATCTGAATAACGGTAATGATGATAATGCCCCGGTGGAATACCTGGTTATGTTCAGATTGGATGAAGTCCTCCTCAACAGGGCAGAAGCCTATGCACGCTTACAGCAAAATGAAGAAGCGCTGGCTGATGCGAATATGCTTCGTCAGAGAGCCGGCATTGACAACCTGCCGTCGTCTCTCAATGGACAGGATCTTACCGATGCGATTATTGAAGAACGACGCAGGGAACTTTGCTTTGAATGGGCTGACAGATGGCTAAGCCTCAAGCGGAATAAAAATATCAATGCGGTACTGGGAACTTTTAAACCAGCTACCTGGAACGAGAAATACATGCTGTTTCCGATCCCACTCAGTGACGTAAAAAATTCATCATTAACTCAAAACCAGGGATACTAAATGAATGGTGCGACCAAAGCAATATATCTACTTCTTCCTGTACTGGCTTGTTTTACCCGGTTACAGGCACAACACACATCCGGTTCATTTTCTATCACAGGAAAGGTGAGCGGAACCAAACAGGATACATTGCTATTTCAACGCTACAGTCCAGGCAATCTTATTATTGACACGGTCCTTGTAGAAAATGCCACCTTTGTGTACAACGGGCAGGTAAATGAACCTGAATTTACCAACGTAAAATTCATGGGAGATAATCACCCAAACAACCATGAATTTTACTTTTTCACAGAAAAAGGCGCCTATAGCCTCGATATCAATGGGAACGACATCAGTCAGTCTGTCGTGAGCGGTGCTGCTACCAACCAGGCATATTTCACTTATCAGCAGGAGAACAAGCCCCTCCTGGATGAGATCTTATCATACACATTCGCTTATCTGGAACTCGAAGATAAGGTCACGCCAGGGTTGTCCACACAGGATACCCTCGCTGTCCTTAACGGCAAAATAGATTCCCTGAATGAGATCCTCTTCAGGAAAGATGAAGATTATATACAACATAATCATCAACATTTCTTCAGCTTATATGTACTGTCTCAGGATATAAAAAATGGCATGGATGCAGAAACTGCTGCCAGGCTATTTAACGGCCTGGATAGTTCACTACAGCAATCAGCAAATGGGGTTAGTGTAAAGTCTGTTATTGACAAATCGCTGCAGTATGCTGTTGGAAAGAAAATTCCTCCACTGGTACTGGCAGATGCCAATAAGCAATCCAGGAATATCATGACCACTATTAAGCAAAATAAATACACGCTAATAGACCTTTGGGCCAGCTGGTGTGTGCCATGCAGACAGGAATTTCCGTTCCTGAAAGAGGCATATGCCCGTTATCATCCAGGTGGATTTGACATCTACGCTATATCGATGGATCTGTTCAGAAATCCCTGGCTGAAAGCGCTGAAAGACCTGCAGCTGCCATGGGTAAATGTGATCAGTAACAACAAACTTCCCCGTTTCTACCAGGTAAATGCCATTCCTTTTAATGTGCTGGTCAATAACAAAGGGGTGATTATAGCAAAGGACCTGCGGGGCGCAAAACTGGATAAAAAGTTAAGGCAATTATTTCAGCAATAATCATTGAGGTATTTAAAACACTACTGCCTGCCGCAAGCATTGTATAATGCGCGCTGACAGGCAGTAGTCATTTTTACCGGTCTTTCTCCGTAAAATTATTTCCCTTCAAGCCCCAATAGGAATGCATACTGCAAAGCCACATCCTCCAAAGGTTTAAACCTTCCCGAAGCTCCACCATGCCCTGCTTCCATATCTGTCTTGAACAATAACAAATGCTTATCCGTCTTCAGCGCTCTTAACTTCGCTACCCACTTAGCCGGTTCCCAATACTGTACCTGTGAATCGTGCAACCCCGTCAACACCAGCATATTCGGATAATCCTGTGCTACCACATTATCATAAGGTGAGTAAGACTTCATGTAATCATAGTACTCCTTATTCTTCGGATTACCCCACTCATCAAACTCCCCTGTTGTCAATGGAATGCTTTCATCCAGCATTGTTGTCACCACATCCACAAACGGCACCTGTGCAATAACGCCGTTCCATAATTTTGGACGCATATTTACCACAGCACCCATCAGCAAACCGCCGGCACTACCGCCCATTGCGTATAAGTGCGCGCTATCCGTATACTTCTGTGCTACTAAGTACTCCGCACAATCAATGAAGTCATAAAAAGTATTCTTCTTCTTAAATAACTTTCCATCTTCATACCACTGTCTGCCCATCTCCTCGCCGCCACGGATATGCGCGATCGCATAGGCAAAGCCTCTATCCAGCAAACTCAACCTGTTGGAACTGAAACCCGGATCAATGCTATGTCCGTAAGATCCATATCCATATAGCAGCAGCGGTCTTTTACCATCTTTCTCAAAGCCTTTCTTATACACAATGGAAATAGGTACTTTCACGCCATCTCTTGCCGTAGCATACAAACGTTCTGTTACATAATTCTTAGGATCATATCCTCCCAGTACTTCCTGTCTTTTCTTCAACTCTTTCGTCTTTGCATCCATGTCATAGTCATAAGTGGAAGATGGCGTGGTCATTGAAGTATATACAAAGCGCAAGGTCTTCGTATCAAATTCAGGATTGATGGAAACACTGGCCACATAAGCAGGTTCATCAAACTGCAGGTAATGTTCCTGATGTGTATGTGTATTGATCACACGCAGCTGGGTCAGACCATTTTTACGCTCGCTCAGTACCATATGCTCTTTGAACAACTCCTGTCCTTCCAGCAATACATCTGCACGATGAGGGATTACCTCTTTCCAGTCCTTAATAGAAGTCTTGTCCAGCGAACATTCCATCAGTCTGAAATTCTTCGCTTCGAAGTTGGTCCTGATATAAAAATGCTGGTCCTGGTGATCTACATCGTACAGCATATCATGCTGACGTGGATAGAAGATCCTTGCATCCGCCAGTGGCTTTGAAGCATCCAGTATCCTGTATTCAGACGACAATGTACTCTCGCTCGCTATGAAGATGAATTGTCCGGATTTACTTCTGTAAGCAAATGTATTGAAGGTCTCATCTTTCTCGTGGAAGATCTCTTTATCTTTTGTGGTCTCAGTACCTACTATGTGCCTGCCAATTCTGTCTGCACGCAGGGTAACCGGGTCTTTCCCCGTATAAAAGAAAGTCTTGTTATCACTGGCCCATGCTACCCCCCCGGTTGTATTCAGGATCGCATCAGGAAGTATTTCCCCTGTTTGCAGGTTCTTGATATGAATAGTATACTGACGGCGGCTCACGGTGTCGACACCGAAAGCTAACCATTGCCCGTCCGGACTTACTGCCATACCACCTACCTGGTAATAATCATGGCCCAGGGCCATTTCGTTAACGTTAAGGGTGATTTCTTCTTTAGCCTCCAGGCTACCTTTCTTGCGGCAATAGATGGGATATTCCTTCCCTTCTACATAACGGGTGTAATAGTAATAACCATCTTTCAGATAAGGCACACTGGCATCTGTTTCCATGATCCTGCCCCTCATCTCCTCGTACAGTTTCTTACGCAGCTGAGCAGCTGGTGCCATCATCGTATCCAGGTATGCATTCTCTGCATTCAGGTATGCAAGGACTTTCGGATCATTTCGATCATTCATCCAGTAGTAGCTATCTATACGGGTATCTCCGTTTATAGTAAGCGCTGTATCCTTCTTCTCCGCTACAGGGGCGGCTATTGTTGTCGTTGATTCTGCTGACATAACTTTCTTTTTTTCCTTACAGGCAAACAGGACCATAGCTGAAACCAGATAAAAAGCAGCGGCTATCCTCATAGGTGGTAATAATTGAGACTACTAAAGTACAAAATTAACCCACCACCACCATCTTCACCGGGTCCCACTTTATAGGGCGTTGCTGAAAATAGCTTTCATTTGTCAGCAAAGCTGGTCCTGCAGCCCGCAATCCAAAGGTAGCATCTTCTACCACATTTGCGCCGGTTCGCACAGATGTATAAAAGTTCGCAAGATGCTCGAAGTGGGAGTTATAGCCCTGAGGTGCCTTAAATGAGCTCTCTCCTTCCTGTACAGGTTGCTGCCGTTGCTCAGGGGTATACTTCTCATTATATTGCTTTACATACGCCTCCTGTGTGGCTTTCGTGAAGGTATTATAAGTATCCCATCCCCCATATCCGGGGGCAGCAGGCAATTTGTGTTTCTTAATTTTAAAATCGTCCCAGCCCAGTTCCAGTACGCCTTCTGTACCTACCAGCCTGGTAAATTCCCCGCCACCGCCACCGTCTGCAAAGTTCACCTGGAGGCTCACCTGGAAACCGGGATAGTCAAAGAGTGCCATTACTACATCCGGTACATCTCTCCCATCATTCCACTGTTTCAGGTTGCCGGTGGCATATATTCTTTGAGGCCCGGGAACGCCTGTCATGAAATGTAAGCCTGAGATAAGGTGTACAAACAGATCTCCCGGAATACCCGTTCCATAGGCCTTATAATTGCGCCAGCGGAAGAAACGGACAGGGTCAAAAGGAATCTTTGCCGTGTCTTTCAGCCAGGTATCAAAATCTACTGTTTCCGGTGAAGCATCCGGGGGAATGGAATACTGCCAGGCACCCAATGCATCGTGGCGGTTCATATGTGCCTCGACCAGCACCAGTTCGCCGATATCGCCTGCCAGGTAGCGCTTTCTGGCTTCGGCAAGCCCTACACTGCTTACACGCTGGCTGCCTACCTGAAATACGGCCTTCGTTCTTGCCTGCGTAGCGATCACCTCATGCCCTTCTGAAATCTGCTGTACCATGGGCTTCTCGCAGTATACCGCCTTTCCTTTCTCCATGGCTGCAATAGAGATAGTATCATGCCAGAAGTCGGGCGTAGCTACAATGATGGCGTCGATGTCTTTTCTTTCCAGCAACTGCCTGTAATCGCGGGTGGTAAATACATTCCTGCCATATACTTCTTTGACCTTATCGAGGTGGCCGGTGTAAAGGTCTGCTACACCTGCCAGCTCTACACCGGGCACGCTGAGAGAATCTTTTACATCAGCAAAGCCCTGGATACCCATGCCGACACAGCCTATACGGATCTTATCGTTGGCAGAGAATCTGGCAAAAGAGGAAAATGGGCCTAAGAGGGCAGCTGTGCCGCCAAGGTTACGTAGGAATGTTCTTCGGGATTGATGAGTCATAACGGAATTTTTTTGGGAACTACAGGAAATTACAAATTATGACTGCAATAAACGACGGGAAAATGGAGGAACGGACAAATGGTATTCATCAAATGAAACCACCAGGGATATTAACAAAAAAGGATGTACCGGAACATCCGATACATCCTTTATATTTTCAATTACGACGATATTACTTACCGTAAGTAAAACCTGCACCAATGAACTCTCTGTTCAGGCGGGCAATGTTAGTCAGAGAAATCTCCTTTGGACATTCTGCCTCACAGGCACCTGTGTTCGTACAGCTACCAAAGCCTTCTTTATCCATCTGAGCCAGCATGTTGAGTACACGTGTTTTTCTCTCAGGCTGTCCCTGTGGTAACAATGCCAGCTGAGACACCTTTGCCGCTACGAACAGCATCGCTGAAGAGTTTTTACACGCAGCCACACAAGCACCACAACCGATACACGCAGCAGCAGCAAATGCCGCATCCGCATCGTCCTTCGGTACAGGAATGTTGTTAGCATCCTGTGCATTACCTGTATTTACAGACACGAAACCACCTGCTTCAATGATACGGTCAAAAGCAGCACGGTGTACGGTCAAATCTTTTACCACCGGGAAAGCACCTGCTCTCCATGGCTCTACAGTAATGGTATCACCATCCTTGAAAGCACGCATGTGCAGCTGACAGGTGGTAGTACCCTGCCATGGACCATGCGCACGGCCATTAATATGCATAGAACACATACCGCAAATACCTTCACGGCAATCGTGGTCGAAAGCAACTGGTTCTTTTCCTTCATTAATGAGGCGCTCATTCAGCACATCGAACATTTCAAGGAATGACATTTCAGAAGAAATCTCACTTACCTGATAAGTTTCAAAATCACCCTTCGCCTCTGAATTTTTCTGTCTCCACACTTTAAGTGTGAGATTCATGTTATAATGTTCCATATCTGGTTGGACTATTATTGTTGTAAATAATCTGGCCGAAGCCAGACATGACCTTATTTATAGTTACGCTGTGTAGGTTTACAAACCTCAAATACCAGCGGCTCTTTGTGCAGCTCGTATTGGTTAGGACCTTTGTATTCCCATGCAGATACGTAAGAGAAGTTTTCATCATCACGTTTTGCTTCACCACCATCTTCCTGGGATTCTTCACGGAAGTGACCACCACATGATTCTCTACGGTTCAGTGCATCGCGACACATCAGCTCACCCAGTTCCAGGAAGTCAGCCACACGGCCAGCTTTTTCCAGTTCAGGGTTGAACTCGTTTAATTCACCTGGAATACGAACGTCGCTCCAGAACTCTTTCTGCAGCGCAATGATCTCATCGATTGCTTCTGTCAGACCTTGTTCATTACGCGCCATACCGCATTTGTCCCACATGATCTTACCCAGTTTCTTGTGGAAGTAGTCAACGGATTTGGTGCCCTTGATACTCATCAGCTTATTCAGGGTGTCCCGTACACTCTTCTCCGCTTCTTCAAAAGCAGGATGTGTAGTAGGGATCGCCTTGGTTCTGATATCGTCTGCCAGGTAGTTGCCCAGGGTATAAGGAATCACGAAGTAACCATCAGCCAGACCCTGCATCAGTGCAGAAGCACCCAGACGGTTGGCACCGTGGTCGGAGAAGTTAGCTTCACCCAATGCATACAGACCTGTTACAGAAGTCATCAGTTCGTAGTCTACCCACAGGCCACCCATGGTATAGTGTACCGCAGGATAAATACGCATTGGCACTTCGTAAGGATTCTCACCGGTGATCTTTGCGTACATATCGAACAGGTTACCATACTTCTCAGCTACCACCTCTTTACCCAGCTTGGTAATCAGTGCAGGAGATGCATCGTGCATCTGACGCTTGTTAGCTTCAATCTTACCATAACGCTCGATTGCAGAAGCGTAATCGAGATATACAGCCTGTTTGGAGCTACCTACACCATAACCGGCATCACATCTTTCTTTTGCTGCACGGGAAGCCACGTCGCGAGGTACGAGGTTACCGAATGCAGGATATCTTCTTTCCAGGTAATAATCCCTTTCCTCTTCAGGGATATCAGCTGGCTTGCGGGTATCGTTTTGTTTCTTAGGCACCCAGATACGACCATCGTTACGCAGTGATTCAGACATCAGTGTCAGTTTGGACTGATGGTCACCGGAAACAGGGATACAGGTCGGGTGAATCTGTGTGTAGCAAGGGTTACCGAAGTAAGCACCTTTCTTCGTAGCCTTCCAGGCAGCGGTTACGTTAGAACCCATCGCATTGGTAGACAGGTAGAATACATTACCATAACCACCGGTACACAGTAATACTGCGTGACCAAAGTGGCGTTCCAGCTTACCGGTGATGAGGTCACGGGCAATGATACCACGTGCTTTACCATCGATCGTTACGATCTCCAGCATTTCGTGACGGGCATACATAGTGACGTTACCTAAAGCCACCTGGCGCTGTAATGCTGAATAAGCACCCAACAGCAGCTGCTGGCCGGTTTGGCCTGCGGCGTAGAAAGTACGCTGTACCTGGGTCCCACCGAATGAACGGTTGCTCAGCATACCACCATACTCACGCGCAAAAGGAACACCTTGTGCCACGCACTGGTCAATGATATTTCCGCTCACTTCTGCCAGACGATGCACATTCGCTTCGCGGGCACGGTAGTCACCACCTTTTACAGTATCGTAAAACAAACGGTAAACAGAGTCACCGTCGTTCTGGTAATTTTTAGCAGCGTTGATACCACCCTGTGCAGCAATACTGTGTGCACGGCGGGCGCTATCCTGGAAACAGAAAGCTTTTACTTTATATCCTAACTCGCCCAGTGAAGCAGCAGCAGATGCCCCTGCGAGACCGGTACCCACAATGATCACTTCCATGTTGCGCTTGTTAGCCGGGTTTACCAGCTTACAATGCCCCTTATATTCTTCCCATTTATGTTCTAATGGTCCGGCAGGAATTTTTGAGTTCAACATATCTCCTTACTTTACTTAATGTTTTAAATAGATAATCACGGGAATAACAGCAAAACCAATAGGAATCAGGATTCCCCATACCCATACACCTAAGAAATTGATCAGGCCATTGTACTTTACATGGTTCAGACCAAAAGTCTGGAAAGCACTCTTAAAGCCATGGATCAGGTGGAAAGACAGGCCAACCATACCGATAACATACAGTATCACCAACCACAGCTGAGTGGTGAACGCCGTGTACACAGTACTGTACAGGTCAGTCATTTCTTTGCCACCGAAATCTCCTTTAGGCAAATCACCATAGTGCATTGCCCACCAGAAATCTTTCAGGTGAATGAGCAGGAACACCAACAGAATACTTCCCATGATCGCCATCTGACGGCTGAACCAGGAAGAAGTCTGATTACCCGGGTTAACTGCATACTTAACCGGACGTGCTTTTCTGTTACTGAAAGTAAGTTGTAATGCAACCCAGAAGTGGATAATTACCGCGACTTTTAAACCCCATGCCACAAGCTGAATCAGTTCGTTGTGGGCCATGAAATCCGCGTAAGTGTTGAAGGCTTCCCCGTTATCATTGAGCAGCAGCTGAAGATTACCTACAAGATGCACAATAACAAAACTACAAAGGAACAGGCCGGTAGCACCCACTAATAATTTTTTACCGATAGAGGTATTAAAAAACTGTGACCACTTCATAAGTAAAATTAGCTTCCTTAAAAGATGATATGATAATTATTCGAATATATCGCGCAAAGTTAAACCGGGAAAAATAAAAACCAAATGATATTTCTCATTTTTCAGGTGGATCAAAACCTCATCGGTGTTCATATCCAATGAGGTAGGTATGCGTGTTCCTTCACCCGGCAGAAGGCCACGTGGAATTTATGAATTACCCGATGCGATCACTACTCCAACCTCCGCATCATCAGGTTATCTATCTCATTGTAAATGTGTTGGGGTTGATAAGGCCGCCATTTCTCGACATCCAGTAAGTGAACATAGTTGTCCAGATGTGCTTTCTCGAACTCCTGTCTGGTCTGCACCGGCATGTTCATCGCTACAATCCACCCACCGTCGTCTTTAATATCATCCCACCACTCCTCATAATAACAATCATCCGAGGAGTGAAAGTTCATTACGTTTTCAGTAATTAACAGAAATTTCCTGATTCCTGTAGCAATCATCACATCAATGATGTCCCGCTTAAGGGTCATAATGTCATTCTCAATAGCATCATTCCACTCGCCCAGCAACTCAATGATGACATAATTGAACTGGTAATCAGCATACAGTACCTTCATATACAGGTTCCTGGAACCAAATTCATCCCACTGGGGGTGAACATAATAATTATATACCGTGTTCGAAAACGTGAATTCACTGTACTCCCTGCCGTAGAAAGGAGAACTCTCGTCCTCTTCCGCAGCATATAAATGGCGCCAGTTATAAAAGGGTTCTATATCGTGCATGGTTATTTTCTGAAATTATTGTTTTCACAAATTTCGCGAAAAAACTGCAATTATCATCTCATCCGGATGCAGGATAAAATGCTATATCTATTTCCTGTATGCTTCCATCGCCTGCTTTACACTCCCCGCCTTCAGCAACAATTCTTTCGCCTGCTCATAGTCGGTAAGGCCCAGCTGCCCCATCAACATCTTCACTCCCCTGTCTACCAGCTTATCATTCGTCAGCTGCATATTCACCATCTTATTGTCCTCTACCCTTCCCAACTGGATCATCACTGCCGTCGAAATCATATTCAGTACCAGCTTCTGTGCAGTGCCACTCTTCATCCTCGTACTACCTGTCACAAATTCAGGTCCTACTACTACTTCAATCGGATAGTCCGCTGCCGCTGAAACCGGTGCACCGGCATTACAACTGATACTCCCTGTCACGATCCCTTCTTCCCGGCATTTATTCAACGCTCCTATTACATAAGGGGTGGTACCACTCGCAGCAATGCCAACTACAACGTCTTTCTCGGTAATATTATGCGCTAAAAGATCCTTCCAGCCCTGCTCTCTGTCATCTTCCGCAAACTCCACCGCCCGGCGTATTGCCGTATCTCCCCCTGCAATCAACCCAATTACCAGCCCAAATGGCACTCCAAATGTAGGGGGGCATTCACTCGCATCCACGATGCCCAATCTGCCGCTGGTACCGGCTCCTATATAAAATAACCGGCCGCCTGCCAGCATTTTATCGGCAATCACCGTAACCAGTTTTTCGACCTGGGGTATTGCTTTCTCTACAGCCTGGGGTACAGTTTTATCCTCTTGGTTGATATTACTCAGGATCTCCTGCACACTCATCTTCTCCAGGTGTCTATAGTGTGAAGGTTGTTCAGTGGTTCTCTGAAAAGACATTTTCGAATTGATAAATTTTAAGATTGATGATACTCCAGCAACCCTTCCATCGGGCTCCGTAATATCCTTCCCAGCTGCAGCTCATACAGCTCACACAGCTCCTGCAGAATATCCCTGAAGTTCCAGGCTATGCTACCAGTGAAGTGCAGCGGATGTGTCCAGCTCTCGCTGTATTTATAAATGTGGTTGAAAAAAAACTCGTTTAGCCCATCCTCCAGGATGTTCTCAATGATATAATGCCCTCTGTTCTCTCCCAGAAAACGCGCAAAACCCGCCAGGTAACGATTAGGCAATGGCTTACGGTAAACATTTTCCAGAATTTCATCATTGGTCGTATTGTACGTAGCTTCAAAACGGGCCTGCAACTCCTCGTCAAAGGATTTGTACAGGTACATCTGCAATAGCTTCTTGCCCAATACAGCACCACTCCCCTCATCGCCCAGTACATAACCCAATCCCGGATTATTCTTTACAATGCGTGTGCCATCGTAAAAACAGGAATTGGATCCTGTACCCAGAATACTGGCTATACCAGGGTTCCTCCCACACAGTGCCCTTGCCGCTCCCATCAGGTCATGATTCACTGTCACTGCCGCCACCGGCCACACAGATTGCAGGGCTGTCTGCACAATCTGCACGCTCTTTGGCTGTAAACAACCGGTACCATAATAAAAAATTTCTGCGATCTGAACGTCAGGAGGCAACTGCGGCAACAGCTCTCTTTCCAGGATTTCCCTGATCTGCTGCGCATTTAAAAAATAAGGGCTGATGCCCTGTGTAGCAAAATGTACTGTTTCATTGCCCCCTGTTAAACACCAATCCGCCTTGGTGGACCCACTATCTGCGATTAGCTTTATTTTCATGACACGCCCGTTAAGGTTTGAGGTTTAGGTGATGATTATTTGTTATTATACTATTTTTGCCCCACAAGTTAAACAAAACAGGATTATATATACTACTGCGGTAAAAATTACCTAAAAATGGCCACAGCGCAGCGGACATTGCCGCAATCTTAATATCGAAGTTTATGTCGAACAGGAAATTGAATGTTTTTTTACCGTTACTTTTAGCCGTTGTACTGGCGTTGGGAATGTATCTGGGCCATAAAATGCCAGGAGCTAACACCGGAGCGCAAACGCTCCTCTTCAGCCGGGTAGACAGGGGACCTTTACAGGAAGTCATGGACCTTCTCAAAGTAAAATACGTGGATACCCTGCAACTGGGCAATCTGCAGCAGGAAGCGATCGAAGGCCTCCTCACCCACCTCGACCCCCACTCTATTTATATCCCCCCTTCCAGTCTGGAAGAAGTAAATGAGGATCTGGACGGCAACTTTCAGGGCATTGGCGTAGAATTTAATATTACGGCCGATACAGTCAATGTGATCTCTATAATCGCGGGCGGCCCCTCTGAAACAGCAGGCGTGCAGACAGGCGATAAGATCATCAAAGTCAACGATAGCCTGGTAGCTGGCAATCATATTACCAGCGACAAAATCCGCCAGCTGCTGCGCGGTCCGAAAGGATCCAAAGTAACAGTCACCATGATGCGTAATCATAAACTGCTACCGATAGAGATCACCAGAGGTATTATTCCACTGTACAGCGTTGACGCCAGCTATATGGCCACCCCGGAGATCGGTTATATTAAAATAAGTAAGTTCAGCAACACCACCTTCGATGAATTCATGGCTGCCTTGCGTAAACTGGAAAAGCAGCACATGACGAAACTCGTGATCGACCTGCGCCAGAATCCAGGTGGCTATCTTGATGCCGCTACCCGCATTGCAGACGAACTGCTGGATGATAATAAGCTCATCCTTTATACAAAAGGTAAGAGCTATCCCCGTACCGACTACAAATGCGAGAAACCCGGCCTGTTCGAAAAAGGTGCTTTAGCCATCCTCACAGACGAAGGTTCCGCCAGCGCCAGCGAAATCCTGGCAGGTGCCGTGCAGGACTGGGACCGCGGTACGATCATTGGCCGCCGCACCTTCGGTAAGGGCCTCGTGCAGGAACAATTTGACCTGAGCAACGGTGGCGCATTACGCCTTACTGTAGCACGTTACTACACCCCTTCCGGCAGAAGTATCCAGAAGTCTTACGCAAATGGTCGTGAAGCTTATGAAGAAGACATCCTGAACAGATTCAACCACGGTGAATTTGTAAACCAGGATAGCATTAAAGTAATGGATACGGTGAAATACAAAACTTCCAAAGGGAAAGTCGTATACGGCGGCGGAGGCATCACTCCCGATATATTCATCCCGTTTGATACCAGCCGGTTCTCCCCGGTGATCTCAAGTATGTATTCACGCAGTGCATTCAGTAATTTCGTTTATCAATATTATATCAATCACAAAGAGGAATTCAAACAATATAAAGATGCCTCACAGTTCGTGAACCAGTACCAGCTTCCAGCCAGTATCATGAGCGCCTTCAGGAGCTATGCCGAACGTGATAGTATCAAGGGTTTGAGTGGATTGAAACCACATGATGAAGTTGAAATTCAAAATCGTTTAAAGGCAATTCTGGCCAGACAGATCTGGAGTTATGAAGGATATTGGGAATCCCTGAACCAGAATGATGAAATGATGAAGAAAGCGATCGATGTGCTGAACAAAGAAACAAACGAATAACAACCCACGCGAATAAATAAAGAGGTAAACTCAAAAGTAAATCTAACCGCTCTTATGCGGTTACCTGAATACAGGGAATTTCGTACAAACGATTCCCCACACATTCAGTTTACTTTTGAGTTTACCTCTTTTCTTTTATAGGCATCCCCTAAAAACAAAAACGCCTTCCTGCAGGGCAGGAAGGCTAAATTCTTAGTAAAACCTTAGTCTTACTTAGCAGCAGCAGCAGTGTCAGCAACTGGAGCAGCAGCAGAAGAGTCAGCAACTGCAGCAGTAGTATCCTGAGCAACTGGAGCAACAGCAGCGGTATCAGCTGGAGCTGTAGCAGTAGAATCCTGAGTTGTAGAAGAACCACCGTTACATGCAACGAAGAACATACCAGCAGCAACTGCTAAAAAGAATAATTTTTTCATGCTTTGATAATTTTAAAGATGGGCAAAGGTATATAGTTATTTTTAATTATAAAACACTTTCACCCATATTTTATTAAAAAACGATCGCTATTTCTTACGGAAAAACAATTTAATCGGAACACCCTGGAAGTCAAAATGCGTACGTAGCTGATTCTCAAGATAATTACGATATGGTGTTTTTACATCATCTGGCAGGTTACAGAAAAATGCAAATGCCGGTGTATAAGTAGGCAACTGTGTCACATACTTAATTTTGATAGGAATACCCCTTACTACCGGAGGATGGAATGACTCAATCGCCTTCAGCATCACTTCATTCAGCTTGGAAGTCTGTACTTTACGCTGACGGTTTTCGTATACGCGCAACCCTTCTTCTATTGCCTTGAAAATACGTTGCTTCTCGTGTACAGAAGTAAAGATGATCGGCACATCATTGAATGGTGCTAATCTTTCTTTCAGTTGCTTTTCGTAATCACGCGCAGTGTTGGTCTTCTTTTCTTCAATCAGATCCCACTTATTCACCAGGATCACCAAAGCCTTACCTTTACGCGCTGCCAGACTAAAGATGTTCAGATCCTGCTGGGTAATACCATTCACTGCATCCAGCAGTAACAGGCATACATCTGCTTCATCCATCGCCTTGATCGCACGGATCACGGAATAGAATTCCAGGTCTTCATGTACTTTCGTTTTACGACGTAAACCAGCAGTATCGATCAGGATGAAATCCTTCTGGAACATTTTGTAATGCGTATGAATGGTATCTCTGGTAGTACCAGGAATATCAGACACGATGTTGCGTTCCTCACCGATCAATGCATTCAACAATGAAGATTTACCTACGTTTGGCTGACCAATGATGGCAATCTTGGGTATTTCTTTTTTCTCCTCATCTGCTGCATTCTCCTCTTCTTCAGGTATCAGCTCTACTACCGCATCGAGCAACTCACCACTTCCGCTACCACTCATAGACGATAAAAAGAATACTCTCTCGAAACCAAGACTATAAAACTCGGTTGCCTCCAGCATACGGTTGTTGTTATCTACTTTGTTGACAACAAGGAAAACCGGCTTGGAAGAGCGACGCAACAACTCCGCCATACTATCATCAAGATCCGTAATACCAGTCGCAGCATCACACATGAAGAGCAACACGTTTGCTTCATCCATTGCAATTTTTACCTGCTTGCGGATCTCACGCTCAAATACATCATCACTACCGTGTACAAAACCACCGGTATCAATTACGTTAAAAGACTTGCCATTCCAGTCGGCTACACCGTACTGTCTGTCTCTCGTTACGCCACTCACGTCATCCACAATGGCTTTGCGCTGTTCCAGCAAACGGTTGAACAGGGTAGACTTACCCACATTAGGACGACCGACAATTGCTACTGTAAATCCAGCCATAATATTTAAAAATTACTAAACTTAAAACTTATACTTTTCTGCGAACACAGTATCATCTATCTGTACCAGCTATCAGAAGGCTTCATGGCAAAAGAGGTTTCGCTTACACGCTAATCTCCATTCTGGTCTGGCACCTGCATACAAACATCAATACCCGTACTCCTTCAAATAAAGATCATTATCTCTCCACTTACCTCTCACCTTCACAAACAACTCCAGGAACACCTTCTGCCCTATAAACTTCTCTATCTCCTCACGCGCCATAGTGCCCAGCTTACGAATACCACTTCCTTTATCTCCCAGTATTATCCCCTTCTGCGTATCTCTCGTCACGATAATTTCTGCAGAGATCTTTACCAATGTCGTCTTCTCCTGGTACTGCGTCACCACTACCGCCGTGTGATAAGGAATTTCTTCTTCATACAGATGAAATATCTTCTCCCTGATCATTTCTGCGACAAAGAAACGGGTAGACTTATCTGTTAAAGTATCTTCAGGATAAAAAGGATCACTCTCCGGCAGCAGTGCAACGATCTGTTTCAACAGTGCATCCACGCCTTTATGCTGCAACGCAGAGATCGTGATCACCGGCGCCTTTCCCCACTCTTCACATTGCTTTACCACTTCCTCCAGTTTCTCCTTCTCCATCACATCCATCTTGTTGATCACAAGCAAACACTTTGCTTTCAATCGCAGGGAGTCAAAGAGCGCAAGATTCTCCGCCACATTATCTCTTGCATCCATCAGCAACATAGCCACGTCTGCATCTTCCAGCGCAGACTTAACAGCGCCCATCATTTTTTCGTGTAACCGGTAACGCGGATCTATAATGCCAGGCGTATCAGAAAAAACGATCTGATAATCTGCCGTGGTAACAATCCCCGTAATACGGTGTCTGGTAGTTTGTACTTTCGGCGAAACAATAGCGAGCTTTTCGCCTATGAGTGCGTTCATCAGGGTACTTTTCCCTGCATTTGCCTTACCGAAAATATTTACAAACCCTGCTTTATGCATGTAATAATAATTCTATTCTAATTTCCTAAATTGCCACAAATAAAAAAAGCCGAATTGCTCGGCTCTTTTCTGAATGCTATAAAAAAATCCCGACCTAGCCGGGACTTCGTTTGTAGCGAGGAGGGGATTCGAACCTCTGACCTTCGGGTTATGAGCCCGACGAGCTACCTCTGCTCTACCTCGCAATGAGATTGCAAAGATAGACAAAGATTCCTCCCTGCCAAATCTTTTTTGAAAAAAAACCGCTTTATTTCCAGGCACCTAAACAGATTGATGCGCTAGAGACCAGTACTATAAAGGATTTAAAAGCAACCTTTTCTATAAAAAAAAGTTAACAAAAAGTTTTTCTTTCAGCATACACATCACTAAAAAACTCACTCCTGCTGATGGCAAAAGTGAGTTTTTAAGATTCATAGAAATGAAAATATCAATGAATTGCCGACATCACGCAGGGATAAAGAACAGACCTATAGACGAAACGTATCCCTTATAAAAAAGGAAATTCATTAAAAAGGCAAATCATTTCTGACTCCATCTTCCTCCCCATTTCTTTCACTCACATTATCCTCACTCCCCTCTTTTTTATTTCTCCCACTTCCTCCACTTACAACTTTTCCACCTCTCACACTTCCACTTTTACCTCGTCTCTTATCTCCGCCATTCCCCATGTCATCATGGTCAACTTTGTCGTCTGCTACCTCAATTGCTGCGACCTCCTCCAACTGCACCTCGCTCCCCTCTTCCTCTCCATCGGCTACCACTCCCGCGATACCCGTTCCCAACACACCTCTTGCACCGGGCAGCAATGCCAGCTCCATCACGATCATGTTCACCCCGGCCAGGACCTCCCCCTGCCGGCCCGCATACCCCTTAAACATTGGCCGGCCTTCTACATATACCAACGTCCCCTTCCTTAAATACGGCGCCAGGTTCTCCCGCCCCCATACAGAACAATTAATCCAGGTCGTACGCTCCTGGACCTCTCCATTTGAATTCCTATACTGTTCGTTTTGTGCTACACTGAAAGACAGCACAGATTTCCCATTGATGACTTTTTTCAAAGCATCATGCCCCAGATGGCCAATGACCGAAAGTCTGATCATGCAATTACAAATTGATGGTTAACAATAAAAAATAAACGTGTGAAATCTTTCCAGGGGGGATAATATATATGCTATTCTAATTTAACGATTTTCTTTCATTTTAAAAAAAAATCTCGTTTTTAACGAACCACATTATACCTTTGTGCCGGAATCCGGTATGTACAACCGTACATTTTCAAAACCACCAACCGGCTTCACCTCGGGGTGCCTTACTATCAGGCTGAGATCAGACCCGTTGAACCTGATCAGGTAATGCTGATTAGGAAAGGTAAGTGAATCAATTCTTCCTTACCCACATATGGCAAGCTGCACGCACATGCGTAGCAGATAACTTAATGCTACCCTCGAACCGTAGCTTTTTTAAACTAATGCGTCCATGAGACAATTTTTACTGCTATGGCTGTTGTTCGCCACAGTCTCGGTTCATGCACAAACTGTGCTGACCGGTATAGTCACTGACAAGAAAACCGGCCGCCCCCTCGAAGGCGTGTCTGTTAGCATCCTTTCTGCCGACAATACCGGCGCTTACTCTAATGTGAACGGGGTTTACCGCATTTTACTCCCCTCACAGGGCACTTTTACCGTCAAGGCCACCTACCTGGGCTTTCAACCTCTCACCACTTCCATTCAGACAAATGGCCTCCGTACTAATGCCGACCTGCAACTGGAAGAAACAGGACTTTTCGTTCAACCCGTTGAGATCACCAGCCTCCGCGTTGGCCAGCATGCCCCCTTCACCCAGTCTACCATCACCGCCGACGAGATCAAAAAGCAAAACCTGGGTCAGGACCTGCCAATACTGCTCAACCAAATGCCGGGTGTAGTCACCAACTCCGATGCCGGTACTGGTATCGGCTATACCAGCATGCGTGTAAGAGGTACAGACATTACCCGTATCAACGTAACTAACAACGGGATTCCGGTAAATGACGCCGAATCACAGGGTACCTATTTTGTAGATATGCCCGATCTCGCCTCCAGCGTGAGCAGCATTCAATTACAACGCGGTGTCGGCACTTCTACCAATGGAGCCGGCGCTTTTGGTGCTTCTCTCAACATCAGTACCAACGACTACAGGGAAAAAGCATATGGTGAGATCTATAGCAGCTTCGGCTCTTTCAATTCCTGGAAGAACACCGTCAAAGCTGGTACCGGCCTCATTAACGGCCATTTTACAGTAGATGCACGCCTCTCAAAAATCACCTCCGATGGCTATATAGACCGTGCCAGCTCTAACCTGAAATCCTTCTATACCTCTGCTGCCTATATCTCTAAAAACACCGCCATCAGGCTGAATATCTCATCTGGTACGGAAAAAACTTACCAGGCATGGAACGGCGTGCCTTTTGACTCACTGGCTACCCACCGTACCTATAACTCCGCCGGACAAAAATCCGATGGCTCTTACTATAAAAACGAAACTGATAATTACCAGATGGATAACTACCAGTTATTCCTGAACCAGGTGATCAGCAATAAACTCAACTTTACAGTAGCAGCTCACTATACCAAAGGAAAAGGGTATTATGAGCAATACAAAGAAGCACAGGCTTACAGCGCCTATGGCCTTACAAACCCTGTCATCAATGGCGCTGAAGTAACCAGCACTGACCTCATTCGCCAGCTATGGCTGGACAATGATTTCTATGGTAGCATCTTCTCTGTCAATTACCAGGGAAACAGGTTCTCCTGGAGCATCGGCGGTGGCTGGAACCGTTACGAAGGCAATCACAATGGCCAGATCATCTGGGCACAATATGCCATCGATAAAGACCACAAATATTACGACCTCGATGCCATGAAGCGGGATGCCAATATTTACTGGAAAGGTGAATACAAAGTAACCAATGCCCTCCGTGTATTTGCGGATCTGCAATACCGTGATGTGAAATACAATATCGATGGCTTTGAAGATAATCCGACCCTCATCCAGCATAACAAATACAAGTTCTTCAATCCCAAAGCAGGTATCACTTATTCTATCAACGAGCAGCAGGATGTATATGCCTCCTTCGCTGTGGGGAACAAAGAACCTAACCGCGACGACTTTGAAGCTGCTAAACAGCAAACACCCAAAGCTGAATCACTGCGTGATGTAGAAGCAGGTTACACCCTGCGTAAACACGACCTCGTATTACAGGCAAATGTTTACTACATGAACTACAAAAATCAGCTGGTACAAACCGGTAAACTGAATAACGTAGGTGCTTATACCCGTACCAATATTCCTAAAAGCTACCGGGCAGGTATCGAGTTGCAGGGTACCCGGCGACTGGGCCGCTTCTTCAGCATTGGCCTGAATGCTGCACTCAGCCAGAATAAAGTGAAAGACTTCGTCAGCTATGTGGACAACTGGGATACCGGCGGTCAGGATACCCTCGTTTCCCGCAGCAGCAACATTGCCTTCTCTCCTGCTTTTGTAGGTGGGTATACTTTGACGGCAAAGCCGGTTAAACACCTGGAGCTCAGCTTACTGGGCAAGTATGTAAGCCGTCAGTACCTGGATAACACCGGGGAGAAAGAACGTAGCCTGGATGGCTATTATACCAATGATCTGCGGATTAATTATATCGTACCACAAAAACTCTTCAGGGAACTGGGCATACAGTTCATGTTAAACAATATCTGGAACGCTATGTATAGCCCTAATGGCTATACATATATACACAGGGAAAACGGACAGTTAATTTCGACAAACGGGTATTACCCGATGGCTGGCAGGAATTTCTTCGCCGGCATAAACATCGGATTCTAATCAGGTATCGATTAGGATTAAAATCTAAAAATGGCTGCTGGCCTGTTTTGTATTGTATGCCAAAAGATAGCGGCCGATTGCCCGATCTGAATGGAGCCACCAGCCACAAACGCTTCTGCATAGGGCAGAAGCGTTTTTTTTATATCTTCGCCCTGACCCTAAATTTTAACTATATGTCAATTAAAGAACTGATGAAAACAAGATGGTCTGTCGAGCATGATAGAATTACCATCTACCCCTACGGTTGGTACTTTGTCGTAAGCGTTATCATGGCCGTACTTTTTATTGGATTTGCCGTCGCTGTTTATGTACTGGAGCCCTATAGCCTTGGTACGGTCATGCCTATCCTGCTGCCATTTTTCTTAGTCATGATCGCATTGTTCTTTGCAGGTGGATACACCCATATTGTCTTTGACAATAACAATTTTACCATGACGAAACGCTGGATGGGAATAGTCCCTGTGGTCACCAAATCCTTTGATCAGCTACATGGTGTCAATGTAATGAGGCAATCGACCGGTGGGTTTAACTTCAGGATCTATCCAAGGAACGATAAATTCGGGAAAGGCGTGGCGATCTCCTCCTATTACAACAAAGACACTCATCCCAATTGTGTGGCATTTACAACGGAAGTCATTCCCCTGATACACAAGTACCTGGACATGAATAGTCCACTGCCTGTACAACAGGAGATCATTACCGAATACATCTACTTTACGGAGAGTAACGGCGTATACACCTACAAACAGCGCAGGTTAACCATGGTTATATTCTTCGTGGCCTGCCTGGCACTGGGTATTCACGAACTAACCCCATACGCATTCAGTTTGGATAAAGGCGATGCATTCCACATTGCCATGATAGCCGGCCCTTTGCTGTTTGCACTGGTCTTCCTGAATGCGCTGTTCATGACAATCACATTCGATACTAAAACCAGGATGGTGGAAAAAAAGAGCCCTGCCAGGATAGGCAACCTGAAAATGCCGTTTGAGTACTTTCAGAATTTTCACATGATCAGGAAGACAACGAATGGCGCTTATGCTGGTACAGAAGTACACATGATTTTTCACGAGCCGGGTGCGAAGAATACAAAAAGTATGATGATCCGGCAGGTGCAGAATACCAGGAAGATCGACAGGCTGGTAGAAGAGATAAAAAACATTATGCGATAATAAAAAAGGGGTGGATACATATCCACCCCTTGATATAAAATCGGTTAGTAAGTTTATTTAGTCAATGCCGCAATCGCAGCATCCACTTTTACAAAGTTAAAACCTTTCAACACATCTTCCATCATTTTATTTATTTCCGCTGTACCCGGGTTACCAATACTCCCCTCATGTGTATGTTGAACAGCTTTTTCCGGTGCAAACACGCCTTTCTCTATATCCAGTCCCACCTGCTTGTAAGCCTCTCTGAAAGGCACTCCTTCCAGCACCAGCTTATTCACCACTTCCACACTAAACAAATACTGGTACTTCGCATCATCCAGGATGTTCTCCTTAATACGAATATTTGACAGCATCAATCCAGTCATCTTAATACAATCTTTTAAGACCCCAAATGCAGGAAACAGGTTTTCCTTCAGCAACTGCAAATCCCGGTGATAACCTACCGGTAAATTGGTGATCATCATCGCAATCTCATTTGGCAAAGCCTGTAACTTATTGCAATGGGAACGGATCAGCTCCCACACATCCGGATTCTTCTTGTGTGGCATGATACTGCTGCCAGTCGTCAGCTCATCAGGGAAACTGATAAAGCCAAAGTTCTGGTTCATAAACAGGGTTGCATCCATCGCCATCTTAGCCAATGAAGCGGCAATTCCTGCCAGTGCAAAGGACACGATTTTTTCCGTTTTACCACGACCCATCTGCGCATACACCACATTGTAGTTCAGATCATCAAAACCTAACAACTGCGTAGTCAGCGTACGGTTCAATGGAAATGATGATCCATATCCTGCAGCGGAACCCAATGGATTTTTGTTCACTACCTTGTAAGCACCCTGCAACATCGTCAGGTCATCTACCAGGCTTTCTGCATACGCACCGAACCAAAGTCCAAAAGAAGACGGCATCGCAATCTGCAGGTGTGTATACCCCGGCATCAGGCGATCCCTGTACTCCTCACTCTTCTGCTGCAGCAGATCGAACAGGCTTTTTACTTCCTGTACCAATGCCTGTAACTCTGCACGCAGAAATAGTTTCAGGTCTACCAGCACCTGGTCATTCCTGGAACGTCCGCTATGGATCTTCTTGCCCACCTCACCCAAACGGCGGGTCAGCAGCAATTCTACCTGGGAGTGGATATCCTCTACCCCGTCTTCCAGTACAAAGTTGCCTTCCTGTATCTCTTTATAAATTTGTTTCAATTCCTTTTGCAACACAGCCAATTCTTCTGCTGTAAGCAGGCCAATCGTCTGCAGCATGGTCGTATGCGCCAGTGACCCGAGCACATCGAAAGGCGCGAGAAAAGCATCCATTTCACGGTCTTTACCTACCGTGAATTTATCTACTTCAGCAAGGGCTGCTTTGTCTTTTTGCCAGATTTTCATTTCCAATTAGTTTTTAATAATCTCTTCCAACAATGATATATAACTGTCTATTCCCTGCCTGACTTCATCCACAAATATGAACTCATCAGCCGTATGTGATCTTGCTGAATCCCCAGGTCCCATTTTAATGGAGGTGGCAGGGATCAATGCCTGATCGGATGTAGTAGGTGAACCATAACAGGTTTTCCCTAACCGCACCCCTGCCTGCACAAACGGGTGATCCAGCGGAATGCCCGAAGGGCGCATACGAATGGAACGTGGCTTCACTTCACACTGTACATTCGCCTGGATAATCTCCAGGACCTCTTCCAGCGTATATTGTTCTGTTACCCGCACATCTACTACAAACGATACATCTGCCGGCACCACATTGTGCGCCTTGTTCGATGTATTGATCACCGTCACACTCATCTTCACCGGCCCCAGTGTTTCCGATACTTTCGGATATTGATAGGTACGAAACCATTCAATATCCGGCAGCGCCTTGTAAAGGGCATTTTCGCCCTCATTCCTGGCCGCATGACCCGCTTTCCCATACACGGTGCAATCCAGTACCATCAGCCCTTTTTCGGCTATCGCCAGCTGCGTCTGTGTAGGTTCTCCTACAATGGCGAACTCGATGGCCGGCAACTGGTCGAGTATACTCTCAATACCATTGTGACCACTTATTTCTTCCTCGGCAGTAGCCGTGAGAATGATATTATATTTCAGATCCTGCCGATCATAAAAATGCAGGAATGTAGCGATCAGGCTCACCAGGCAACCACCTGCATCATTGCTGCCCAATCCATACAATTTGCCATCCTCAATATCCGGGGAGAACGGAGGACGGGTATATTGCGGGTTCGGTTTTACGGTATCGTGATGGGAGTTGAATACGATCACTGGTTTAGCAGGATCGAAGTATTTATTCTGCGCCCAGATGTTATTCAGATGCTGGTTGAAAGGAATGCCCCTCGCTGCCAGGAATTCACCGATCAGCTTCGCAGTATCCTGCTCTTCCCTGCTCAGTGAAGGCGTTGCGATCAGCGACTTTAACAGTTCAACAGCATCGGTATACAGTTGTTGGTTCCACATAGGTTAGCGTATTAAGGTGCCAGCTACGGTGTCAGAGGTATTACTCAGCACATCGTCTGCATGGCCTATCAGCACTTCATTTACGCCACTCTCGATAGCAGCAAATGCGTTGTTCAGTTTTGGCAGGATGCCATCTGTCAGCACACCGTCTGCCAGCAGCTCGTTATAGATCTGGCGGTCGATCAGGTTAATGACTGCATGGTCGTCATTCGCATCGTGCAGTACCCCTTTCTTTTCAAAACAATAGATCAGTCTGACGTTATATATTTTCGACATTGCAATCGCCAGTGCAGCTGCAATCGTATCCGCATTCGTATTCAGGATCTGTCCCTTGCCATCGTGCGTCAGGGAAGCAAATACCGGTGTCAGATCTGCTTCCAGCAATGCTTTCAGCGGCGCTGCCTGTACCTGGTCGTTGTTGATGTCTCCTACAAATCCGTAGTCTATCTCTTTTACAGGTCGTTTTACAGCAGGGATAATGTTGGCGTCAGCACCAGTCATACCAATCGCATTGCAACCATTAGCCTGCAATTTAGCGACCAGCTGTTTGTTGACTAAACCACCATACACCATGGTCACTACATCAATTGTATCCGCATCCGTAATACGGCGTCCATCTACATATTTCGATTCGATACCCAGCTTGTCACCTATCCTCGTTGCTATCTTACCTCCACCGTGTATCAGTATTTTCTTACCCTGAATGGCTGAGAATTTCTGTAAAAAAGTATCCAGTAAAGCAGGGTTGTCGATGACGTTACCGCCGACTTTAATGACAAAGAGATCGATCATATCTTATTTAAAAATTGGGAGGCATCCCTTGCGGGGATGCCTTCATATTATTTATTCTTCAAAATCTCGCTTAACACAGCCTGTGCAGCCCAGACACGGTTGCCGGCCTCTTGTATGACGATCGAGTTCGGCCCGTCCAGTACCTCGTCCGCGATCACTACATTTCGCCGCACCGGCAGGCAGTGCATGATCTTCGCATCATTCGTTCCGCGCAGTTTTGCATTGTCAACCATCCAGCTGGGATCTGTGCAGGTGATCTTACCGTAGTCATTGTAGTTAGACCAGTTTTTGACATACACAAAGTCTGCACCTTCCAGTGCCTTGTCCTGGTTGTATTCAATCTGTGCACTGCCGCTGAACTTTGGATCCAGTTCATACCCTTTTGGATGGGTGATCACGAAGTCCACTTCACCCCATGCATTCATCCACTGTGCAAAAGAATTAGGTACCGCCTGCGGTAATGCTTTCACGTGCGGTGCCCATGTCATTACCACCTTTGGTTTGCGCGGCTGCTGCCAGCGTTCTGCAATGGTAATTACGTCTGTAAGACTCTGCAGCGGGTGCAGCGTAGCACTCTCCAGGCTCACTACAGGTACACCAGCATATTTGATAAACTGGTTAATATACTTCTCTGTATAATCCGCTTCCTTGTCCTTCAGACCCGGGAATGTACGGATGGCCATGATATCAAAATATTGTCCCATCACCGCTGCCGCCTCTTTCACGTGCTCAGAGGTGCTGCCATTCATTACCACACCGTCATTCATTTCCAGTTGCCAGCCTTCCTTATCGATGTTGAATACAACTGCATCCATCCCCAGGTTCTTCGCCGCCACCTGTGAACTCAATCGTGTTCGCAAACTTGGGTTTAAGAAGATCATACCGAGGGTCTTGTTCTCACCCAGTTGCTTATCTTTAAAAGGCTGTTTTTTGTAGTCCAAAGCGATCTCCACTAAACGTGGGACACTTGGTACATCATCTACTGAAATAAATTGTTTCATTTTTTCTGTATGGCGCTCTAATGATGATAGTTTAAAAGATAGTGAGCGATTCATGCCTGATTTAAGGCCTGCCACAGGCGCTGACAAATGATACTGACAGCATCCGTGGCGGTTATTCTTTGCTTAAAGTTCAACGCGAACCGCCATCCATAGTTTAGTTCAGTTCTTTGCTGAAAGCAGTCAGGAACTCGTTGGCATGTTCCATGGTCAGTGCCAGTGATGGTAGCAACCTGATCACATTTGGCTTCGCTTCGCCTGTAAAGATCTTATGCTTAAATAACAGTTCTTTTCTCACATGGTTCAGTGACTCCGGCAGTTCGATACCGATCATGAGACCTCTTCCTCTTACCTCTGTTACCTGCGGGAATTTCTTCAGTTCGCTGATCAGGTAGTTACCTACTTTTTCTGCGTTGGCTATCAGCTGCTCTTTTTCCATTGTCTCCAGTACTGCCAGTGCTGCAGCACAAGCCAGGTGGTTACCACCAAAGGTAGTACCCAGCATACCGTAAGCTGGTTGAATATGAGGTGCGATAATGATACCACCAACCGGGAAACCATTCCCCATCCCTTTTGCCATAGTGTAAATGTCTGCATTCACACCAGCGTGATCGTGAGAGAAGAATTTACCACTTCTGCCGTAACCACACTGTACGCTGTCTGCAATAAATACAGCATTATACTGGTCGCACAGGCTTCTGATCTTTTGCAGGAAAGCTGCACTGGCTACTTTAATACCCCCTACACCCTGGATACCTTCAATGATCACAGAAGAGATGTCATTTGCTTTGAAAGCTGCTTCCAGCGCTGCCTGATCTTCCCATGGCAGGAAGATCACGTTGTCTGTCTGGTTAACGGGTGCTACAATCTTTGGATTGTCAGTCACCGCTACAGCCAGGGATGTTCTGCCGTGGAAACTGTTCCTGAAAGCAATCACCTTCTTTTTACCATTATAGAAAGAAGCGAGCTTCAGCGCATTTTCATTGGCTTCTGCCCCAGAGTTCACGAGGAACAGCTGGTAGTCAGGCTTCCCGCTCAGCTGTCCCAGCTTCTCAGCCAGTTGCTGCTGAATAGGAATCTTTACAGAGTTGGAATAGAAGCCAACTTTGTTCAGTTGTTCGGTCAGTCTCTTTACGTAATGAGGATGTGTATGACCAATAGAGATCACCGCGTGACCGCCATACATGTCAAGGTATTGATTGCCCTGATCGTCCCAGACGTTGGAACCTGCGGCATGATCAATAGTAATATTATTGATGGGATATACGTCGAATAAATTCATTTTTCAGAAGGATCTTAAATTTTAAAATACGATGGATTTCAGCTTCAGTCCTGCCGTTTCATCCAGTCCATACATGATGTTCATATTCTGAATGGCCTGTCCGGAGGCTCCTTTCACCAGGTTGTCTTCGATAGAGTGGATCACGAGTTTGTTGCCCACTTTTTCCAGCTGGATCAGGACCTTATTGGTGTTTACCACCTGTTTCAGGTCAATCTGTTTATCACTTACATGTGTGAAAGGATGAGTAGCATAGTAGTCTTTATACAGCTGCTGAGCTTCTTCGAGAGACAGATCGCTGTTCAGGTAAGAAGTGATCCAGATGCCTCTTGGAAAGTCACCTCTTACAGGTACAAAATTGATCTCACCGCCGAACGAAGGTTGCAACAGCTGTAAGCTTCGTCGTATTTCCTTCAGGTGCTGATGGCTCAGCACTTTGTACGTGCTCACGTTGTTAGCTCTCCATGTAAAATGGGAAGTCGCCTGCAGGCTTTGGCCGGCACCGGTAGAACCAGTGATACCGGTAGTATGTACTTCCTGCAGTTTACCCGCCTTTGCCAGTGGCAACAGGCCGAGTTGTATAGCAGTAGCAAAGCAGCCAGGGTTGGCAATATTCTTTGCACTGGCAATTTTTTCTCTGTTCATTTCCACCAGGCCGTATACAAACTCACGACCTTTGGCGGTCTCTCCAAGTCGGAAATCCTGACTCAGATCGATGATATTGATGTGTGCAGGAATGTCATTCTCTTCTACGAATTTCTTCGCTTCGCCATGTCCCAGGCAAAGGAAAATAACATCTACATCGTCGCTGAGCGCTCCTGTAAAGGTGAGCTCAGTTTCGCCCAGCAGGTCAGCATGTACGGCATATAACGGATTGCCGGCATTGCTGCGACTGTGTACGAAAGATATATTGACGTTAGGATGATTCAGCAGCAGGCGGATCATTTCACCACCACCATAACCGGCACCACCTACGATTCCCGCATTTATTTTTTTCTCAGTTGCCATTCGTAATTATTTGCCGCCGTTGGCGCTCTCAGTTACCTGATGCCAGATCATAGTCTGGTTACCGAAGATCTTGCTGAAACCTCTCACGTCTTCACCGCTCCAGCCATTGTTCATTTCACCATACTTACCAAACTTGCTGCTCATCAGATCGTAAGCAGATTCGATACCGGTTACCTGGAAGCGGTAAGGTTGTAATGTTACAAATACTTCGCCGGTTACGTTTTCCTGGCTATGCTGTAAGAACGCTTCGATGTCGCGCATTACAGGGTCCATGATCTGACCTTCATGCATCCAGTTGCCGTAGAATGAAGCCAGCTGGTCTTTCCAGCTCAGCTGCCATTTTGTAAGCACGTGTTTCTCCAGTGCATGGTGAGCTTTGAGAATGATGACAGGCGCAGCCGCTTCGAAACCTACGCGGCCTTTGATACCGATGATGGTATCACCTACATGTATATCGCGGCCAATGGCAAATGGGCCTGCTATCGTCTGTAAATATTGAATTGCTTCAGAAGGATGTGAGAAAGTCTTGTCGTTCACACCCGTCAGTTCTCCCTTCACAAATTTCAGTTTCACCTGCTCAGTACCTTCTTTCGTCAGCTGTGTAGGCCATGCTTCCTCAGGCAGGAAACCGTTTGAAGTCAGGGTCTCTTTACCCCCTACAGAAGTACCCCACATACCTTTGTTAATAGAGTATGCTGCCTTTTCAAAGTTCATTTCAACACCTTTGGATTTCAGGTAAGAAATTTCTTCTTCGCGGCTCAGTTTCATATCACGGATCGGAGTGATGATTTCAACACCCGGGATCATGATATGGAAAATCATATCAAAACGCACCTGATCGTTACCAGCACCGGTACTACCGTGTGCAACAGCGTCAGCACCCACTTCTCTTACGTATTCGCCGATGGCAAGTGCCTGGCTCATACGCTCTGCACTTACGCTCAGCGGGTAAGTGTTATTCTTCAGTACATTACCGAAGATGAGGTATTTGATTACACTATCATAATAAGAACGTACTGCATTTACCGTCTTATGGCTCTTCACACCTAAATTGTAAGCGCGTTTTTCAATTTCTACCAGCTCTTCTTCAGAAAAACCACCGGTATTCACGATTACAGAATGCACTTCATATCCTTTTTCTTCGGTCAGATATTTAACGCAATAGGAAGTATCGAGTCCTCCGCTAAATCCCAGTACTACTTTTTTCATTTACTTATAGTGATAATGATTGTTGATAATAATATTGTCTATCTATAAAAAATTAAACAGGAAGAACCGCTTCTTGCTCGCTGCTGTAGCACCACCGCCACCGCTTCCACCTTCTTTCTCTTTACCGCTCTTGAGCAACACATATCTTTTGAAACGTAACCAACGTTCAAACAGCTTGAAGTTGTCAGAGAACTTACGCTTCCGCTGTGGTTGCTGGATAGTACCATTTGCGGCCACCATCACTTTCGGTTGCATGATCACATTGTAATGTTCTGCTGCACGCTTCGCTGCTTCCTCTTTCTCTGCGGCTTCTTTTGCCTTCTCTACAGGATCGTAAAGCATAGCCGTACACAGGCAGTTCTTACGATTCTTGCTCGTGAGTACATCAAAGTTAACACAACTACGGCAACCTTTCCAGAACTCTTCATCATCTGTCAGTTCGGAATAGGTAACCGGCTCATAGCCCAGTTCGGAATTGATCTTCATCACAGCGAGACCTGTCGTGAGACCAAAGATCTTGGCATCAGGATATTTCTCTCTTGAGAGTTCAAATACTTTATGCTTAATGGCTTTCGCCACACCATGTCCACGGAATGCGGGGTTTACAATAAGACCTGAATTGGCTACAAACTTCTCATGTCCCCAGGCTTCTATATAACAGAAACCTACCCATTCACCTTTGTCAGTAACTGCGATCACAGCTTTACCTTCTTCCATTTTATGCTGTACATATTCCGGAGAACGCTTGGCTATACCTGTTCCTCTGGCCTTGGCAGATGATTCCATCTCGTCGGTTATGGTCTTACCATAATGCTGATCGTCAACGGTGGCAACCCGTACGATGATATTCGGATTTTCCAATCTTGTCAATTGAAAACGTTACAATAAATAAATTGAATCTACAACCCATTCTGAATGGGGGAAAATACCTTAATGGATTTGTGAGGAGGCATTAAGGTTGCGATAGCGGGCTGGCTAGGCGGCACTATCAAATACGAGGTCGTCGGGAAAGGTATCTAAAGACATTGAACCCAATGGAGTATTCACCTTCCATCAGGGAAGGGTGATAAGGAGAAAGAGTATGGGCCGCAAAGTTTTCCAACTTCAGTTCAGCATTAAATTGTTAAAAACTGTCTTTAATTAATCAACCGCAAAGTTATAATATTATTTATTCAATGTGGTCAAAAAATTTTCAGGTTTACTGTTAAATTTCCAGTGCAAAATTAACAAAAGCCGAGCCAAACAGAGATTTACAGGAAATATTTTTTTCGAATTTATATTTTACCTGATCTACAATATGTTATAAAAAAGGAGCCCTGAACAGAGCTCCCCGTTTTTGTAGTTGTGTTAATGAAAATTGTTTGTAGGTGTAGGAATAAATCAGCCTTTCGGTGCATTGAACAGTTGTACCTCACTCAACACCGGGCAGGCTTTGGCACCGGTAATCGTGATCCGGACCTCTCTTGTCTTCGTAGCCGGTAATAATAATATACGCTTATGGCCAATGGTCGTTTCGTTCGCTATCTCTTTATATTGACCGTGATCCGGCACTTCTACCCTGAAGCGCTGTACACGCTGCCCCGGTGCAATGTACTCCTGCAACAATAACCTGTTGAAAGTCATCGCCTTCCTGAAGTGCAGCTGGGCTCTCTTCGCCGTGCGCGCCCATTGACGGGTATCAAATTGCATAGGATTAAAAACTTTCGGATCTTCCTTTCCATCCTCCCATTTCTTATCCGTAAACGTATTGGGGCCGAAATGAATAAATAAGTAGTTCTCGAGGTCCTGCCACTCCAGCTGCGCTTTTGTGGGCACCATAAGAGGCAATGTCCTGAGCTTTTGTTGCAGCCAGACAGGTTAACAGCAAGACTGTAATCAATAATCTTTTCATTGTTTTATATCATGGTCTCCGCAAGTAATACCATCGGGAAGACGATGACGGCTACTGGTAGAGAAAATAAAGGAAGTCATAGTTAAAATACTGGCAATCCGCTACCCCTGCCATGAATGAAAAAATTGCATTTCAAAATCATTTACATTACATTTAACGACCAGCTACACAATACAATACACCATTCAATCATGTTATCGCCAAGAGCAAAACCAAAATGAAACATGAAAAAGCAGCACTTACACCGGAGAACATTTCTCAAAAACACAATGGCCGCCGGAGTCGGCCTCACTTTGCTGGATACTCCTTCCAGACTTTTCGCTAACGTAAAAAAAGAAAAAGTAAGAATGGGACTGATCGGCGTCGGCGCCAGGGGACAAGGCCACCTTGAACTCTGCCTGAACCGTGCAGACGTAGAGGTAGTCGCCATTGCCGACCCTGACACCAACTGGGCAATACCCGGCGCAAGAAAACTCATTGATAAAATTTACGGCAGCAAAAGGAAAGTAGCAGAATACACAAACGGACCCGAAGATTTCCACAATCTACTGAAGAGAGACGACATCGATGCTGTCATTATCGCCACTCCCTGGGAATGGCATACACCACAGGCTGTAGCCGCCATGAAAGCAGGCAAAACTCCTGCCGTGGAAGTATGCGGCGCTACCGATGTAGCAGAATGCTGGCAACTTGTAAACGTGAGCGAAGAAACAGGCGTTCCTGTCTTTGCTATGGAAAATGTAAGCTATCGTCGCGACATCATGGCTGTGCTCAACATGGTGAGACAAGGCCTGTTCGGAGAACTCATTCACCTGCAGGGAGGCTACCAGCACGACCTCCGCAAAGTGAAGTTCAACGATGGCAAACAAATTTATGGCGGCGGCGTGGAGTTTGGCGAGAAAGGACTCTCCGAAGCCCACTGGCGTACCAATCACAGCGTACACCGGAATGGCGACCTCTACCCTACCCACGGTCTATGGCCGGTAGCCAACATGATCAATATCAACCGTGGCAACCGCCTCATTTCCTTAACATCAGTAGCCACCAAATCGCGTGGCCTGCATAAATATATTGTTGATAACAGCAGTGAAAGCCACCCTAACGCCAAAGTACAATTCAACCTCGGCGACATCGTCACTACCCTGATCCGCACCAGCAACGGGGAAACCATCATGCTAAGCCATGATACCAATTCTCCCCGCCCCTACTCGCTCAACTTCCGGGTACAGGGTACCAACGGCCTCTGGATGGACGACAAAGCCAGCGTATATGTAGAAGGTAAAAGTCCCTACGATGAATGGGAAAAAGCCGGCACACCTGAAGATGCTGGCAGCTACATGGGCAAATACGATCACCCGCTCTGGAAACGCTACACCAAAAGCTCTGCCGGTGCAGGACATGGAGGCATGGACTGGTACGTGATCAACAGCTTTGTAGAAAGTATCAAAAGAGGGGCGCCATATGCACAGGATGTGTATGACCTGGCCACGATGTACGCCATCACGCCACTAAGCGAAGCTTCTGTAGCAGAAGGCGGCAGCGTGCAGTATATACCAGATTTCACAAGAGGCAAATGGATTGACCGGAAACCGGTCTTTGCACTTGATGACCAATATTAAAAAAAGCGGGTGTTCATAAGAACACCCGCTTTTTTTATAGCTTACGACGCTTCTATATGCAAGTTTATCTGCCTCGATATCTCCACCCTGGCAATCAGTATAAAAATTACCTTACTTTTCCATATACAAGCTTCGCCATCACCCAACCCGTCTTGTTGATCATGCCGGGATTCATAATCCATTTCACACGGCTGTTTTCATTCAATATCGCTGTAAAATCGATCTGGCGATTTGCACCCTCTTTCCCCTGGTAAGTTCCGCTCCTGAAAACTGACAACTTATTCCCATTAAAAAACTGCTGTAAAAAGTAATTGAAATCAGCACTCATCAGGTAAAAATCCGGATAAGAAGACAGGCATAACAGATAGGACTGATCAATGGCATCGGCCGCCAAAGCCTCATGGGTATTCAGTTTAAATGCCAATGTGTTAAACAGTGCATCATCTCCCTTTTTATCGCCTGCATACACTCCGGTTACAATAGAATCCAGTCCGCCTTTAGTACTCCGGTAATACACACCCCTTGCATACGGCATTCCCGCCGGAATACTGTCGCCATTTGTACGTGTAAAAGAAGACGTATACGCATGCAAATACCCGCTACTATCATATGTGAGATTAAAAGTTGCTTCATTGGCCTCATTATAGTAGATCATTTTATCCAGCCGCCAGTCATAAGTATATTAAACCTGTAGATCCTGAACCAGGGTTGCTTTGCAGTACGTGCTATTGCCATAAAATCAGACACACAATGCTCATTATAGTACATAAAACTATATTCAATAGAATCCGCAGGTGAGGCTGTAAAATGTCTTGTTACACCCGCTATTTTATGTAGGCTGTTGTAAGTAATCGTGTCGTGTGCTACATAGCCGGCAGTCGTATCAGAAGAAGCATAGAAATAAACCGATGTAGGCAATGAGGTATTCGTATCAGTAGCAGGTGTATCCTGCTCTTTATTACAGGCAACAACAAGCAGGATCAGACAGCAACAGCAAACAGGTAATCTCATAAACCGGGATTTGGGTGAAGGAATCGAACCCTGTAAAAATAGAAAAACCGCCCCAATGAGGGACGGTTTTCACAAAATATTAAGTATCTTATTTAAGCCTTCTTCAATCCTACTTTATGACCACTCAGGCCGTAATACAGGATATACAGGTAACATGGCAGCATCACTACATAAGCAATATGCCTGTCAGAGCCTTTCGCAATAGCACCATAGATCAGCGGCAGGATCGCACCGCCACAAATCGCCATCACCATAAAAGCAGCACCGATCTTTGTATACTTACCCGCCTTATTCATTGCCAGCGGCCAGATACCAGGCCACATTAACGCATGTGATAAGCTGAGCAGGATAACGCAGATGATAGAAGTCCAGCCAGTAGTTGCCAGCGCAGCTACAGAGAGGATCAGCGCCAGTGAGGCACAAATGATCAGGCCTGTTTTCTGGGAGATCACTTTCGGAATCAGTACGATACCAGACAGGTATCCCACTGTCAGGGCAATCAGGCTATAAATACCCAGGTTGGTCGCCACCATCTTCTCCAGGCCATTGTATTCACCATACAGCGCCAGGGAATCGATCGCCAGCACTTCCACACCCACATAAGCAAAGATGCAGACTACACCCAGCAGCAAATGAGGAGGGATCCCTTTCTTAGCACCCGCTTCTTCCACAACAGTACCCTCTTCTTCCGTATTAATTTCAGGCAGATCAGATTTTCTCACCATGAAGGCAAGCGCCAACAACACTACGGTCATGACCAGGTAAGGCACCACGACGCGCTGTGCCAGTGCCTGTAATTCCGCTTCTTTGGCTGCACCGGTCAGGGTTTCGATCCTGGCAGATAACTGAGCGGCATCACTGAATAACAACTGCACGAGTACGAAAATGCCAATCATACCGGCTACCTTGTTACAAATGCCCATGATACTGATACGCTGTGCCGCTTTTTCAATCGGCCCCAGGATCGTCACATACGGGTTAGAAGCTGCCTGCAGCAATGTCAGCCCGGTGCCCTGTGCAAATAATCCCAGCAGGAACAAGGGGAAACTACGGGTGTAGGCAGCAGGAATAAAGATCAGGGAACCTACGGCCATGATGAGTAATCCGAGGGACATCCCTTTCGTAAAACCAATTTTTTTCAGGATGGCAGAAGAAGGTATCGCCATCACGAGGTAAGAGATGTAAAAAGCAAAGGTGACGAAGAACACCTCGAAGTCTGATATTTCACAGGCCTGCTTCAAAAAAGGGATCAGCACGCTGTTCAACCAGGTCACAAATCCAAAAATGAAAAATAAAGTGCCGATAATGCCCATCGCTTTGCCATAGCTGGTTGGCTGTTGTGGTTGCATAGGTAAAGGCTCTTTAATAGATGTAGCGGAGTTCCCCATACTGCTGTTTTATATATTATTTAAACACTTTGATTGATATTTGCGAACATACTTAACAATTTCAGCATTTCCTAATGAACAACGATAGTTTGGGCGTTGTTAATAGACAGATGCTAAATTTCCACGCTAAAAGGATTAAAAAGTATGTTAAATCATTCCTTCTTTCGCGTTTTGTTAACTATCGAAGGAATTAGATAGATATTTTATACCATATTAGCTAAAACGTTTTTGCATCAGAAAAATAGGGATATTTTTCTTAAATATTTAGGAATTCTCAAAAAATAATTTATACATTTATCGCTGCAAAAATTACAGTAATTTAACACGTTTATGGTTCAACAAACAAAGCAAAGTACACATCCATCTTTCTTTGTACTGATACTTGTATTTTTCTTCTGGGGTTTCGTTGCTGCTTCCAACAGCATATTCATCCCCTTCTGTAAGGCACATTTCCACTTGAATCAGCTGGAATCACAGCTGATTGATTTCTCATTCTATGGTGCTTACTTTATCGGCTCCCTGCTGCTGTACTTCCTGTCAGCTCTCAGAGGCGTTGATATTCTCAACAAGATCGGTTATCAGAAAGGTATTATCTACGGCCTGCTTATCTCTGTCGTAGGCGCTGTGGCGCTCATCGCTGCAGTCAATCTGGGTAGCGGCATGGCAAATGAAACCTATGCCTTTTATCTCATTCTGGGCGCATTCTTTATCGTTGCCCTGGGTTTTTCCCTTCAGCAGACCGCTGCCAATCCTTTTGCCTTCCTCCTGGGAGATCCTGCAAAAGGCGCTCACCGTCTGAACCTGGCGGGAGGTATCAACTCGCTTGGTACCACCATCGGCCCACTTATCGTGAGTATCCTGCTCTTTGGTAGTGCCAAGGGCGCAGCTTCCGCAGATACTGACATCAGTAAGATCAACACACTTTACATCCTGCTGATCGTACTGTTCCTCGTAGCTGCTGCTATCTTCTGGTTCTCGAAAATGCCGAAAGAAACGTCGGACGAGCCATTTGAACAATCGCCCAAAGCCAGTAAGACACTGGCTGCTATCACAGCGTTGTTCGTGCTCATCATGATCGGACTGGGCCAGGAAAATAAACTGCCTTTCTTCGTGATCGGTATCGTAGGTATCCTCGCGGTGCTGTTCTACGCAAAAGTAGTTTCGCAGAAAGGTGCTAACCTTACCCTGCAGAAAGGCGGCGACGGCTGGGGTGCTATGAAATACCCACAGCTGGTACTGGGCATGATCGCCATCTTCGTATATGTTGGGGTGGAAGTAACCATCGCCAGCAATATGGGTGGCCTGCTCGAAACCAAAGGCTTCCTCACTGAAAACGGTCTGACCACCGCTGAAATCGATCCTTATGTTTCCCTGTTCTGGGGTAGTATGATGATCGGTCGCTGGACAGGTGCCATCTCTGTATTCAATGTATCGGAAAGAATGCGTAAAATCCTTTGCGTAATCGTGCCGTTTTTCGCCTATGGACTCGTACTGGCAGCTAACTATGCAAAGGGTACAGATGTAAGCGTATTGTACCCATATGCAGGTATCCTGGTGATACAGATCATAGGTTTCTTCGCTGGTCAGGACAAACCTGCCCAGACACTCATGATCTTTGCCATACTCGGTATCGCAGCCAATGTGATTGGCCTGATGACCACCGGTTATGTTTCTCTCTTCAGTTTCATCAGTGGCGGTTTATTCTGCTCCGTGATGTGGCCTTGTATCTTCGCTCTTTCCATCGCTGGCCTGGGCAAGTATACAGCACAGGGATCTTCCTTCCTGATCCTGATGATCCTGGGCGGTTCCCTCGTACCTCCGGTACAGGGTGGTCTGGGAGACGATCCGAATATTGGAACGCATTATTCTTATATAATCCCAGTAATATGCTTTGCATATCTGGCATTCTTTGCATTCAGAGTTAAAACTATTTTAAAATCACAGGGAATCGATTATGAGTCAGCAATTAGCGGTGGGCATTGATATTGGTGGAACCAATACAAAGTTTGGCATAGTAGATCGCAGAGGTAATATTCTGTGTGATGGTCGTATGCTAACGAACCAACACGAACATGTAGATGCATTCCTGGACGAATTGCACGGACACCTGTCCGTACTCATCGAACAGGTTGGTGGTATCCAAAACATCAGAGGAATTGGCGTAGGAGCCCCTAACGGAAACTTTTATACAGGAAATATTGAATACGCACCAAACCTTCGCTGGAAGGGTGTCGTTCAGATGTCTAAATTGCTGGAAGCTAAATTTGGTGTCCCTGCTGTTTTAACAAATGATGCAAATGCTGCTGCCCTGGGTGAATTTATGTATGGTGCTGCCAGAAGCATGAGAGACTTTATCGTTATTACCCTGGGTACAGGTGTTGGTAGCGGTATCGTTGCAAATGGTCAGCTGATCTATGGTCACGACGGTTTTGCCGGCGAACTGGGTCACTGCATCGTGATCCCTGGTGGCCGTTTCCACCCCGGTACCAAGGCACATGGCTCACTGGAAGCATATGCTTCCGCTACAGGTGTGACCAACACGGCCCTGGAATTCCTGGAAACCCGCCCGGAGACAAAAAGTATGCTGCGTGAATTCAAAAAAGAAGAAGTAAATTCAAAAGTAATTTATGAAGCTGCCATGAAGGGAGATCCCCTGGCCATGGAAGTATATGAATTCACTGGTAAAGTACTGGGTGAGGCATTAGCGAACTTCGTGATGTTCTCCAGCCCTGAAGCCATCGTACTGTTCGGTGGTCTTACCAAAGCCGGTGACCTGTTGATGAAACCAGTTCGTGAGCATATGGAAAAGAACCTGCTGCCTATCTTCCAGAATAAGGTAAAGCTGGTATTCTCCGAACTGAAAGAAAGCGATGCTGCTATATTAGGTGCGAGCGCACTGGCATGGGAGATGAAAGATTAATACCAACATAAAGCACTTGTAATTTAAACATCATGCAAGATCGCAGACATTTTTTAAAAGCAGCGGCCCTCGGTGCCGCTGCTTTGTCTTTAGACGGGGTAAAGAGCGCACACGCGGCACCGTTTGTAAAAAAAGACAGGAGCACTAAGCCCATCGTACTATCTACATGGGATTTCGGCCGTGCTGCCAACCTGGCCGCATGGGAGATTTTGAAAAAAGGCGGTCGCGCATTGGATGCCGTAGAAGCCGGTGTGAAAGTACCTGAAGCAGATCCGAACAACCATACCGTAGGCTTCAGCGGTTATCCTGACCGCGATGGCCGTGTGACCCTCGATGCCTGCATCATGGACGAAAAAGGTAACTGTGGTTCCGTGGCCTCCCTGGAGCACATTACGCATGCTATCTCCGTAGCAAGGCTGGTAATGGAAAAAACACCGCACGTGATGCTCGTAGGTGATGGTGCCCTCCAATTTGCACTGTCTCAGGGTTTCAAAAAGGAAAACCTGCTCACACCCGAGTCTGAAAAGGCCTGGAAAGAGTGGCTGAAAAAATCCGAGTATAAACCCCTCATGAACATCGAAAACTCTTCATACGGACAAGGGACCAACCCAACTACTTTTAGTCCGCTCATGCTGCCTGGCAACCAGTATAACCATGATACAATCGGTATGGTGGCGATCGATGCAAACGGTGACCTGTCAGGTGCATGTACCACCAGTGGTATGGCGTACAAACTGCATGGCCGGGTGGGTGACTCCCCTATCATCGGTGCAGGTTTGTATGTAGACAACGAGGTCGGCGCCGCTACTTCTACCGGTGTGGGCGAAGAAGTGATCCGCATCGTAGGCAGCCACCTGGTAGTTGAACTGATGCGCCAGGGTTACTCTCCCGAAAAAGCCTGTAAAGAAGCCGTGGAACGCATTGTAAAAAAAGGGCCCGAAAGATCAAAAGGCCTGCAGGTAGGCTTCCTCGCAGTGAACAAAAAAGGAGAATATGGCGCTTACTGCCTGCAGAAAGGATTCAGTTATGCTGTACTTTCTGAAAAGGAAAATAACGTGCTGATTGACGGCAAGAGCTACTATAAATAAGTGAACAGCTCATTTAAACAACGGGAATTGCCACTGCTTTAAAATTCAACCCGATTCAATCCGGGTGAATGATGTATACAGCCAACATAGGGCATTCTCTATTTAATAAGACATGATTACACTTGAAATATGTGCAGCTTCGGTAGCATCCTGTATCGCTGCGCAGGAAGGTGGTGCTAAACGTATAGAATTGTGTGACAACCTGCTGGAAGGCGGTACTACCCCCAGCTATGCAACCATCGCACTGGCACGTGAAAAGGTGAATATTGACCTGTATCCCATTATCCGTCCCCGTGGTGGCGACTTCCTGTACGATGAACTGGAATATGCGACCATGCAGAAAGACATCCAGCTCTGTAAGGAACTGGGTTGCAATGGCGTGGTGATCGGTCTGCTCACAGCCGAGGGCAAAGTAGATGTACCCCGTACCAAAGCACTCGTAGAACTGGCATGGCCCCTGGGCGTCACCTTTCACCGGGCATTTGATATGACGGACGATCCTTTGCAGGCACTCGAAGACGTGATCAGCACCGGTTGTGAGCGTATACTTACTTCCGGACAACGCAATACGGCCATTGAAGGCACCGACCTCCTGAAAACACTGGTGGAAAAGTCAGCAGGCCGCATCGCTATCATGGTGGGCTCCGGCGTGCGGGCAAATAATATCGCTACACTGATCAGGGAAACCGGTGCAACCGAGTTTCACACCACTGCCAAAGGATATAATGAGAGTAAAATGATATACAGGAATCCCAATGTAAGTATGGGTGGCATACCCGGCGTACCGGAATATGGCATTTCCCAGACACAGGTGGAAGAAGTGATGAAAATATTAGCATTAGCTAAATAAAACATCCGGGAAAAGGGCATTCATCAAATCCATTTTCCAGAATAAAAAAAGCGCTTTTGCCATGGCAAAAGCGCTTTTTTTATTGTATTGAGCAGGTCTTACTACAGTTCATTTTGTTCAACCGCCTTGTTGGCATTCAACTCATCCTGTGGTATCAGGAACTGCCACTGCTTATCACCTGCGGGCATGGTCAATACTCCACCTGCGAGTGTGCTGCTATGGTTCGCCCCGGTCCTATCCAGTGCCATATTCAGACGTTTCAGATCAAAGAACCTGAACCCTTCTCCCCACAATTCGATCCGGCGCTGAAACAGAATTTCCTGCAGCAGGTCATCCCCTGTTTTCGTACTTTTTACATAAGAAGGATCCCTGTTAACTGCCAGCGTATACAATACATCTGCCGCTGCTGCAGACTGTCCCATTCTTACATCAGCTTCCGCCTCTATCAGGTACATTTCTGCAGCGCGCATGAGCGGTACGTCCCCGATGCTGCTGCTGGAGCTGGCTGCCAGGAATTTCTTATTCATATATGGTTTGAGTAAACCACCGGAAGGCACCGTTACACCACTACCATCCACACTCCACATTTTTCTACGCACGTCCGTCGTGCTGATCTGGTTATACAGTTTACTGTTGATCGCTTTGGGATTGGTGCGGATATTTGTAGAATTGTAATTGCTCGACATGAAAGCAAAAAATGAATAGAAGTAACTGGTCTGTTCAGAGATCTGGTGACTTCCCCACATCCATTCTGCATTGGTATAATCGTTGAAACCAGCCTGGTAAGTCGCGTTGGACATCAGCGTATAACCCGCTTTTGCCTCAGCGGCATACTTCGCTGCTACCGCCCAGTTCTGTTGAGTCAGTGCTATGCGGGCCTTGATCCCCTTTGCAGTAGCCAGGTTGATGTGTGACTTGTTATGCGCCGCAGAAGCAACTGCAAGATCCGCAATGGCTGAATCGGCGTCTTTATTCATCTGTGTGTATACTTCCTCCACCGTCATTCTGGGCTGACCTTCTGTGATGTTCGTTGTCAGCACAGGAACGCCTGGCTGTGTATTCGCACTACCAGCTTCATAGCGCTTACCAAAATACTGTACAAGATTCCACAAGGCCCATGCCCTGTAAGCGTAAGCCTGCCCTTTGATATTTTTCCTGTCACTTTCAGAACCGGTAGCACCATCAATATTATTGATGATCATGTTCGCATTTGAAATGATCTTGTAGTAAAAGACGTAGCTATATTTTAGCAGGCTGGCAGTAGCATTACGATGCATGGTCCACTTATAGGCAGTATTGTACCAGCCATTACCTGTTGCGGTCATCACCACATCATCACCCATAAAATCGTTGATGATCATTAAACTACCCTGGCCGCCCTGGTCCTGGTTATCATACTGTTTGTACAATGAGCGGTGAATACCATTGATGGCATTCCAGGCGTTCGGCACGGTTGTAAATACCTGGTCAGAAGCATAACTGTCTGTAGGCATTGTATCCAGGTAATCCTTCTTGCACGCGGAGAAAACAAATATAGCGGCAATTGAAAGTATGTATAGTAAGTTCTTCATTAGTCAATCCTGTTTTAGAGTGAAACGTTTATACCCAAAGTCACAACACGGGAAGGCACATAGCCGTTAGAAGTCACACCGGTAAACGACTGTGTGATGTTCATACCCTTACGCGCGGAAAAGAGCGCCAGGTTCTCGCCGCTTGCAAATACATTGACAGCAGCCAGGTGCATACCTGAAGTAATCCGCTTAGGCAATGTATAGCCCAGTGATACCCTTCTCAGGTTCAGGAAGGAAGCGCTTTCCAACCAACGATCTGAATTTGAACCTGCGAGGTTAGTTGTTTCGTTGGCATCCATTCTAGGTACATTTGTTATGTCTCCCGCTTTCTGCCAGCGTTTCAGCGCATCTTTATGCAATGCAGTTCCATAGGTACTCTGGTGCATCAGCGCAGCATAGTTGGCGTCGTATACTTTACCGCCTATCTGGTAACTTACCAGGAATGACAATTCGAAATTTTTATAATTAAACGTGTTGGTGATACCACCGTATACATCAGGTATAGCAGAACCTGCATAATGATACCGGGCATTATTGACATTTGTAGTGACGGTGTCTCCTGTTTTAGTCACCCAGGTAGTCGTATCCCCGAAAGTGGCTGCCCTGTACAACGGAGCACCGTTGGCTTCATTCACACCTTTGTATTCGCGCAGCCAGTAGTCATACATACCATGACCTTCAGTCAGCTTTTTGGTACCGGTGATAATCTCCTTGCGCGGCAGTTTGGTTACTTTGTTTTTATAGGTAGTAGCGTTTACATCCACTCTCCATTTGAAATCCCTGGTTTTCACTACTTCTGCACCAATGTTCACCTCAAAACCACGGTTGTACATCGTTCCGATGTTGGCATACTGTTCGGTTACACCGCTGGACAATGGCAATGGTACACTAAACAGGAGATTGCTGGACTGGCGATGAAAATACTCCACGCTACCGGTAATGCGTTGTTTGAAGATCCCGAAATCCACTCCTATATCATAGGTTTTATTCTGTTCCCATTGCAGCTTACTGCCAATTGTGCTCTGCAGCATACCTGGTTCATTTGCATTTGAATAAGGGTCGTATAAGGCCTGCCAGGCATAGTAAATGGCATTTTGATTCGCATCCAGCAACATATCATTACCTACTACACCATAAGAAGCACGTACTTTCAACAGGTCAATCCAGGTAATATTTTTGATGAAGTTCTCCCCATCCATTCTCCAGGCACCTCCGATTGACCAGAAGTTACCCCAGCGCAGGTCTTCTGAAAAACGGCTGGTACCATCCCGACGGAATGAACCAGAAAGGTAATACTTATCATCAAAACTATAGTTCACCCTGGATAAATAACCTTCTGTGCGGTATTTAATCTGGTAGGAATAAAGGGTGTTGGTCGTCGTAAAGTTGATCAGTTCAGTATTGCCTGCGTCCAGGATGATATTCTGCCGGGAACCGTACAGATAGTCTCTGGTCAGATCATAATTTTCATGACCTGCCAGTGCCTCCACCCTGTGTTTACCAAATGAATGTCCGTAGTTCAACAGCTCATTCACGGTAAAGCCAACTCTCATCTGGTTTTCACGGGAAGCTCTGCCTGCAGGAGCACCATCGCCTACAGTCGTGTTGTCATAAGTACCAAACAGGGTATTCGTGATATCCACGCTGACGTTGGTAGTGAATTTAAAATCACGCAGGAAGCTCACCTCGCCAAATGTTCTTACAGATAAGTTATTTCGTTTAAAATTGTTGTTGTTGTATTCTGTTTCAGCAATCACATGGCGACCAGGAGTTGCGCCGCTGGGGCGGGCTTTCAGGCCATATGCGGTCATATTACCCAGGTCATACATTTTGTTTCCGTTATCATCCAGCAGGTATGCACCTGTAGCCGGATCGTGTGCATGTATCGGGTAAATAGGACCCAGGTAACGGGCAAAGTTGAATGGGTTGACGAAAGAAGCGCTACCATCAGTATTTGCCTGGTTAGACGTAATAAAACTACCATTCGCATTGATACCTGTTCTGAACCATTTAAGTGGTTGTGTATTCAGGTTAATACGACCCGTCACACGCTGAAAATCAGATTTCATCACAAATCCTTTTTCCTTTACATAACCCAGGGAAATGAGATAATCACTTTTCTCGCTGTTACCATTGAAATTAACGTTGTAATCACCGCGGGAACCTGTGCGTTGGAGCGCTTTTTCCCAATCCAGGTCTTCTGCATAACGCAGACTGGCATTCGGATTCAGTTTTCCGTCAGTACCTACGATTTCATTATTGGCTACATTAAATGGATTATAAGCCAGCTGTTCAAAGATACCTTCTTTGCCGGCAACCTGTCCTGAAGCGATGGCATTGGCATCCGCCAGGGAATAATCTTTACGCAGTGCATTGCGATAGGCTTCCCACATCAGTGGATAATACTCTTTTGCACTCACACGGTCGTATTCGGGCAACCCGCGGCTGGTCACCCCTTGCATACCTCTCAGGCTGATATGATTGCCTCTTTGTTTACCCTTTTTGGTCGTGATCATCACTACCCCATTGGCAGCTCTTGCGCCATACAAGGCGGAGGAAGCTGCATCTTTCAGCAGGGAAATGCTTTCTATATCGTTGGGATTGATACTGGAAATATCACCGGAATAAGGCACACCATCTACCACATACAGCGGATCACTGCTGGCATTGATAGAACCGATACCGCGAATGCGGATACTGGGGCCATCGCCGGGCTGACCGGAGCCTGCATTGACCTGTATACCCGGCGCGGCACCTTCGAGTGCACTGAATGCGTTGGTAACCGGCCTGTTTTCCAGGGCTTTCCCTTCCACCTGGGCCAGGGAGCCGGTAAAAGTCTTCCGGTTGGCAGTACCATACGCAATGACCACCACCTCATTCAGGCCCTTTGTGTCCAGCGCCATGGTTACATTTATAGTAGAACGGCCATTGACGGGTAATTCCTGGTCCATATACCCTACAAAACTAATGACCAGGGTAGCGGTGGAAGGTGCGTCCAGCTCAAATTCCCCCCGGGCGTTCGTAACAGTTCCTTTCCCGGTTTTAGCAATCCGTACACTTACACCCGGCAGTGGTGCGCCGGAGGCATCTGTGATACGGCCTTTCACCGGGTTATCGGTAATCACCTGCGACCCGGGAGCAATGCCTACCAGGTTACCGGCCATCACTTTGAAAGTGAGTCCGGTATGGGTCAGCGCCTGCTGCAGCACCGTCTCCAGTGGCTTATTATTTACATTGACAGTTACCTTTTCATCAGCGGCAATCAGGTCATTGCTGTACACAAACCTATAATCACTTTCCTTTTCAATCAGCTTCAGTAGCCTGGCCAGCTTAATTTCCTCCAGGTTTAATGTGAAACGCTGCTGCGAAAAAACATTCGCAGACACCTGCATGCAGGTCAGCAATATCACCGTAAAGGCCAGTTTCATGACAAAAAAAACTTTTAAGAGAGATTTCGGTTTTGGTAAAAAAGACAGAAGTCTGGTTTTTTCCATACTTTTAGATTGTTAAAGGTCAATAAAATACAGGACCAGCCTCATCGCCAAATGAAGCAGCCGGTAACTGTAATGATCTTGGTTGAAGGGGGAATGTTCGTCTCATTTCCCCTTTTTATTTTATGTTGTAATAAGAAACAGGTATGTGTTTACATTAAAAATGCATACGACGGTTTAGTTATTATGAGATATTATGTTCAATAGTTATCAGCAAAACTGGTTGATAATTTCTTCTGCTATCGTTTTATAATGACCTGCTTTTTGTCAATGTGATAATGGAACATCGATGAAAACTGCAATGCATCCAATGTCTGTTCAACTGTTTCATTTGCAAAGGTGCCGGTAAACCGGTAATTCTTTACGATGGAATCCTGGAATACGACATTTACATCGAACCAACGTTCCATTTTAATCGCTATATCTTCAAACCGTTCATTGTTGAAGATGAGATAGTTCTCTTTCCAGGCTGTTTCAGCCACGAGGCTGTCGCGCGGATTGATACGTACTTCGCTCAGTACATACTGTCCTTTGCCCGCTGCGGCTACATTGGCCGGGGGGCTTGCGATCGTTTCCTGGTTCGGCAAAACGATTTTCTGGTTAGGTACCAATATTATTTTTTCGGGCCTGTCCCCTTTGATTGTCACTTCTACTTTCCCCTGTATCAGGGAGGTTTCAACCGTTTTGTCCTCGCGGTACGCCTTTACATTGAATGTCGTACCCAGTACGGTGATATCCATTTTGCGGGTATGGATCAAAAACGGCCTGTTCTCGTCTTTTTGTACATCAAAAAAAGCCTCTCCTTCCAGTACGACTTCGCGGCTTTCTGACTTTCCATAGTCGTAGTTTAATTTACTACCTACATTCAGCCATACAGTCGAACCATCCGGCAGTGTAATTTTTGAGCGGGAACCATGTCTGGTAGACACTTCACTGGAAAGTACTCCCTGTTTTAATCGTCCCTGCCCCAGGTTTGTCCGGATTCCCCAAATAGCGACAGCGGCAATCAGGACACTGGCGGCCACCGCCATGCTGCGGAAGTACACCCGCCTGGAACGTTTTGCCTGCAGACCCGGACCCGGTGCCTGGATCAATGCCATCTGCTTTTTCAACGCCTCTTCGACATCTGTGAGCGGATCGGGCGTCTTCAGCGCTATTTCCTTCATCAGCGATGCGTGATAACTTAATGCGGGATCATTCTTCAGTAATATTTCCAGTTCCCGCAACTCGTCGAGGGTGGCTTCACCAGAAATTTTTCTTGCCAGTAGTAACCAGATTCTGCTTTGATCCATACAAAATAAAAAGGCTTCAATTATCAGGACACAGAAAGTGCATGAATCCACTAAAGGGAATGTAATTTTTTTTTACTTTTTTTTGGATGCTGGCTGGCAGGGGGTTTAATGCCTTTTGTACACAATGAATTGTAGGGTTTATCCCTGGAATGGCAGGTATAATTTCAGGGATTCGCTGATCTTTTTGCCCGCAATGGCCATTTGCACATCGACCGTATTGACAGAAATATCTAATATCCGGGCTACTTCTTTATATTTTAACCCGTCTTCACGGACCAGCTTAAAGATGATCTTACACCTCGGAGGGAGATTATTTACCGCTTCGCTTATTTTTTTTGCCATTTCCCCGGTGATCATGAGCTGCTCCGGGCTCCTGTCCTGCGCACTCATTTCCACATCCAGTTCATCAAGACTGAAATGCGGTAACTTCTGCCTGTTCAGGTAATTGAGTGAATGATTTTTCGCGGCAACATACAGGTATACTTTCAGGCTGGCAATCTCTAAAAGCCGCTCCCGGTTCTTCCAGACGTTTACAAAAACGTCTGAAGCAATTTCCTCCGCCTGCTCCATTGATTTTACAATCGTAAACGCGAACTTGCTAAGCGGCTTATAAAATAACCTGAATAATTGCCGGTAGGCCTCTTCATCACCTGTAGCGACCCTCCCGGCTAACACTCTTATAGTGGCCTCATCTATCATTGCTCCCAGCTCTCATAGTTTGTTGTAGTGTAAGTTCAAAGAACGCTAAAATTAAATAAGAAGAATGAGAACTCCCACTTATTTATTTGGCAGTTGCGTATTTTAAATCCCGCTCCCCTGATACCTTTTTCTCATTTTTCAATACAAATGCTACAAGCGTACCTTATACATTTATGATTTTTGTCGTTTCTGCTTAAACAAGCACAAAAATTCTACCTCCGTAAGAAGATTTTTTTTAATTTTCGGTCTCGTTTTTAAACCGCATCTAATCCAAATTAACAATCATGACGCTAAATCATCAGGAAATTGAACTGATTGACAGTTTCGAACAAATAGCCGTGGATATATATCCTACCGCTAAAGACGGTTCCAAAGCAGTGGCACAGGAAATAGCAGCATTGATCAAAGCAAGACAGGCCGCTAACCAAAAGGTAGTATTAGGCCTGGCTACCGGCTCTACTCCAAAGTATCTTTATGCTGAACTTGTCCGCCTTCACAAAGAAGAAGGTCTGAGTTTCAAAAACGTGATCACTTTCAATCTGGATGAATACTATCCGATCGAACCAGATGCGCTGCAGAGCTACAACAGGTTCATGAAGGAACAGCTGTTCAACCACATTGACATTCCGGCAGGTAACTACCACATTCCAGATGGTACTGTTCCAAAGGAAAAAGTGAAAGAATTCGCAGCTGAATATGAAGCAAAAATCGAAGCTGCCGGTGGTATTGACCTGCAAATTCTCGGTATTGGTACCAATGGCCATATCGGGTTCAACGAACCAGGTTCCACCCTCAACTCTCATACCCGCCTCGTAACGCTGGATAACTCAACAAGAATGGCAAATGCATTCGAGTTTTCCAATATGAGCCTGGTACCCCGTCTCGCTATCACCATGGGTCTGAGCACCATTTTCAAAGCGAAACGCGTTGTACTGCTGGCATGGGGTTCTCATAAATCAAAGATCGTTCAGCGCTCTGTAGAAGGTCACAGCAGTGACCAGGTGCCAGCTTCCCTGCTGCAACAGCACCCTGACTGCAAATTCGTAATCGATGAGCAGGCAGCAGAAGACCTTACCCGTAACAAAGAACCATGGCTGACCGGTGATTGCGAATGGACGCCTAAACTGCGTCGTAAAGCAGTGACCAACCTCGCCCTGAAGCTGAACAAGCCAATCCTGATGCTGACTGACAGGGATTACAATGAAAACGGCTTAAACGACCTGATCGTACAATACGGTTCTGCATACGAATTAAATATCGAAGAATTCAACGGTCTGCGTGATACCATCACCGGATGGCCAGGTGGTAAACCAGGTGCACAGTTGCCCAGCCACCCGGAACGCTCCGAGCCACTGAAAAAACGTGTGCTGATCTTCTCCCCACACCCTGACGATGACATCATCTCTATGGGTGGTACCTTCATCCGCCTGCATGAGCAGGGTCATGATGTACACGTAGCCTACCAGACTTCCGGTAACATCGCTGTTACTGACGAGTTCGTACTGCGTTATATCGACTTCGCAGTAGGCTTTGAAGATATGTTCGGCATCGACCGTAGCAAGAGCTCCCAGGTACTGGCAGATGCAAAAGCATTCCTCGGTTCCAAGAAGCCTTCCCAGAAAGATACGCCTGAAATCCGTGCGATCAAAGGGCTGATCCGTCGTGGCGAAGCTAAAGCTACCTGCCGCTACGTAGGTATTCCTGAAGAAAATATCCACTATAATAACCTGCCTTTCTACGAAACAGGCCTGATCGAAAAAGCACCTGCCAGCCAGGCTGATATCGATATCACCAAAGAACTGATCCGCCAGGTAAAACCACATCAGATCTACTGTGCTGGTGACCTCGCAGATCCACATGGTACCCACAAAGTATGCCTGGAAATCATCTTCGCTGCTCTGGAACAACTGAAGCACGAAGAATACATGAAGGACTGCTGGGTATGGTTGTACAAAGGCGCATGGCAGGAGTGGAAGATCAATGAGATCGAAATGGCAGTGCCAATGAGCCCGGACCAGGTAAGACAAAAACGCCTGGGTATCTTTATCCACCAGAGCCAGAAAGACGTCGTGCCATTCCAGGGTACTGACAGCCGTGAATTCTGGGAAAGAGCAGAAGATCGTAACGCAGATACCGCCAACCTCTACGACCAGTTAGGTTTGCAAAAGTATGCAGCGATGGAAGCTTTTGTAAGATACCATTTCATGTAAGTACTTGCTTGCTATACGAAAAGGGTGATTGGGCAACCAGTCACCCTTTTTTGTTTGTGCACGCAGCTTACTCATCACCCTCCTTATCTTCAATGAACCCTGCACCTACCATCCCTCTCCACCGCATAAGATGCCCTCACACCCTCCCCGATATAAAAAGGACTCCTTTGCATTTTGCACAATTTAATTTTGCCACTATCCTTATCAGAATGAAAATATTCTTTACATTTATCATCCAAAATTTTTAACCAAAATCTTGACTTTCCCGAATCGTCATTCCACGGTTTTAACCTATTGATTGTCATCTCTTAAATTGTTATTTGTATGAGACTGCTCCTTGCCAGCAGATCAGCCGCTTATTTGGCTTTATTTCGTGCCATTGCTTCTAACCGACTTCCCGGCCAACGGCGCTATCTTTTCAATGACCCATATGCCAAATACTTCCTGCCAACCAACCTTCGCATCATTGCCAGCCTGTCTGCAATACCCGGATTGAACTTCCTCATCAGCAAGATCCTCGATGCCTGCTTTTCCGGTGCATTCACCAGCTGCCTGGCCCGGACAAGGCTCATCGATGTCATGACACAGGAAACTATCCTCAACTATGGCATCAATCAACTCATCCTCTTCGGCCCCGGCTACGATTGCCGTATTCATCGCCTTGCCTTCAGAAGCAAACTGGCATTTGTTGAAATTGACCATCCCCGCCTGCAGGAAGAGAAAAGAAACGTACTTGAACATCTGAAAAACAAACCTGCGGAATTTATTGATTATCTTCCCGTAGATTTCGAACATCAACAACTGGAAACGACCATTCCTCATCACCTGCTCAAATCTCATTACAAAACACTGATGATCTGGGAAGGTGTGACGAACTCTCTGACAGTTCCTATTGCTGATAAGCTCTTCCAATATTTCAGTAAATTCGCAAGCGGCACCCGGATTATTTTCATCTACATTGATGAAAAAGTCCTTACCCATACCCAATCTTTCTTAGGCACAGCGATTTCCCCAAAAGAATTGCGCCAGCACCAGGAATTCCGGAACTTTGGAATGGCCCCTTCTAAAATGGAACAATTCCTGGCAGGCTATAATATGGAGCTCCTGTATGACGTTGATGCTGATAGCTACAGGCATAGCAGCTTTGGTAAAAGCGCTGATAAAATGAATGGATTGGAATACTACCGGGTAGTAATGGCCGTAGTAAAATAAACTTATGCATATACACATCTTCATGCACGTGCCTTTTGAAGGTCCGGGATGCATACTGGACTGGATCAACGCCAATGCACACGAAGTCACCTACACTCACTGGTTTAAGCACACAACCCCGCCAACTGCGTCTGACTTTGATTTCCTCATTGTAATGGGAGGACCGATGGGGGTTCATGATGAAAGTGAATACCCCTGGCTGACTGTAGAAAAAGCCATTATCAGACAAGCCATTCATGACAATAAACCCGTACTGGGTATCTGCCTGGGCGCACAGCTCATTGCCCATGTATTAGGTGCGCAGGTGTATGCGAATGAACAGAAGGAAATTGGTTGGTACCCCGTACGATTCAGTCCCTCTTCCCCCGTGAAAGTGCTGCCACAGGAAATGACCGTATTCCACTGGCATGGAGATACCTTTGATCTGCCTGCTGGTGCAGCTGGATTTGCAGCGTCTGCAGCTACGCCCAATCAGGCATTCGTGTACAATAAAAAGGTAATTGCGCTGCAATTTCATTTCGAAGTAACGCAGGAAAGCCTGGAAAGTATGCTGGCACACGGAGAAGACGAACTGGTCGCCGCGCCTTATGTGCAGGATAAAGCATTCATTCACGATCTGTCTGGGTTTATTCCGGAGAATAATGCACTGATGCATGAAGTGTTGACGTATCTGACGAAGTAAACCGGCACACCCCACTCCCCCATTTATTTCGTAAATTTGCTTTCATGGAAAAGTACGATATCCTGATTGTCGGCGCTGGTCCGATAGGACTGGCATGTGGACTCGCAGCGCAAAAGGCCGGATTAACCTATCTCATCATAGAAAAAGGCTGCCTAACCAACTCGCTCTACAATTACCCGTTATACATGACCTTCTTCTCTACCTCGGAGAAGCTGGAAATTGGCGGCATTCCCTGGGTATCAATCAATGCAAAACCAATACGCCCGGAGGCGCTGGAATACTATCGACGTGTAGCGGTGGCTAACAAACTGCATGTACGCCTGTTCGAGAAAGTAGAAAGCATCACGCCCGGGTATACTATTAAAACAAGTAAGGAAACATATACTGCTGATCATGTCATTATCGCGACTGGCTTCTATGACATTCCGAATATGCTGAACATTCCGGGTGAAGACCTCGCAAAAGTGACACACTATTACAAAGACCCTCACTTCTATGCCACACAGAAAGTAGTGGTAGTAGGCGCTAATAACTCTTCTGTAGATGCAGCACTGGAAACATACCGCAAAGGCGCCGATGTGACAATGGTGATCCGTGAAGGAGCAATAGGCAAACGCGTAAAGTATTGGGTAAAACCAGATATAGAAAACCGCATTGCGGAAGGATCTATCAAGGTATATTATCATGCTAACCTGAAAGCGATCAGGGAAAGAGAGGTAGATATCCAGACACCCGAGGGAATCGTCACAATTCAGAACGATTATGTATTGGCCCTCACCGGTTACCAGCCGAATTTTGCCTTTTTGGAAAATGCAGGTATCCAGTTGTCTGATGATGAGAAACGACATCCGAAATATAACCCGGAGACCATGGAAACGAACATGCCGGGAATGTACCTGGCAGGCGTGGTGTGCGGGGGTATGAATACAGCCGTATGGTTCATTGAGAATTCAAGGGATCATGCAGATAAGATTATTGCAGATATTCTACGCAAAAAATAGCAGAGGTATTGTACGTATGACACCGGCAGCATCTCATAAAAAGAGTACTGTTACCCGACAAAAGAAACAGCTGCTATTAAAGAATGACACCGGCAACACCTCCTAAAAAAGAGTGCTGTTACCCAGCAAAAGAAACAGCCGGTATCAAAGAATTACACCGGCAGCATCTCCTGAAAAGAGTGCTGTTACCCGACAAAAGAAACAGCCGGTATCAAAGAATTACACCGGCAGCATCTCCTAAAAAAGGTTGCCGTTACCCGACAAAAGAAACAGCCGGTATCAAAGCATAAAAGATACCGGCTGTTTCTCCCTGAAATATGATTAAATGATATTCACTTCCCGCTCAAGCAATACCCCAAACTTCTCCTCCACACTATCCAGCACCTGCTGCGATAAATGATAGATCTCCCCTCCTTTCGCCTCTCCATAATTCACCAGCACCAACGCCTGTTTTGCATGCACCCCTGCATCTCCTGCCCGATACCCTTTCCAGCCACATTGCTCTATCAACCACCCCGCTGCCAGCTTGAACTGTCCCCCATCTACCGGGTACGCCACTACATTCGGGTACGTACCTTTTATTCTTTCGTATTCACTTCCACTCACAGTTGGATTCTTGAAGAAACTACCCGCATTACCGATCTTCGCCGGATCAGGCAACTTAGAAGACCTGATATTGATCACCGCCTGACTGATCGCCTGTATACTCAGTTCCTGTACACCCATTTCCTTCAACTCAGCCTCTATCGCCCCATAACTGGTGTTAAACCGCGGCTGCCTGCTTAGTCTGAATGTTACAGAAAGGATGGCAAACTGCCCTTTGTACTTATGTTTAAACACACTCTCCCTGTATCCAAATGCACACTCCTCCCTGTTAAAAGTCACTACAGACAGATCTTCTACATGCAATGCCTCCAGGGAATGAAAGGTATCTTTGATCTCCACACCATACGCCCCGATATTCTGCATAGGACTAGCCCCCACATTGCCGGGTATCAGGGACAGGTTTTCGAGGCCCGCCCTGTTATGCCTGATATTCTCCATCACAAACCCATGCCAGCTTTCTCCCGCCCCGGATTTCACATATACATACTCGTCATCCTCCTTCACTACCTCAATCCCTTTAATTCCGTTCTTCAGGATCACCCCATCAAAATCTTTTGTAAAGAGCACGTTACTTCCTCCTCCCAGGATCATATGGGGCAAGGTCTTGAACTGCGGAGCGCTCAACAGCTCCCGCAACTCATCAGGGGTAGAAAAAGCAGCAAAGTACCTTGACTGAGCAGCTATGCCAAACGTATTATAAGGCCGGAGCAAAACATTTTCAGAAATCAGCATATGGTCGTAAATTTATAAACACACATTCCTGACAAAGATAACAAAAGCATGTCTCAAACAGCCGTAGTAATAGGAGGAACCGGGTTGACCGGTCGGAACCTGGTCACCATGCTCCTGCACGATGAGCGTTTCAGCAAGGTAAAGGTACTGCTACGCACACCTACGTTGAAGCAGCGCCCCGGCCTGGAACCGGTCATTGTTGACTTCAATGACGAAGAGGGATTGGCACAGGCACTCACAGGTGATGCCCTGTTTTGCTGTATCGGTACTACTATCCGTCAGGCAGGGAGCCAGGAAAAGTTCAGGGAAGTGGATTTCAGTATCCCGGTACGTTGTGCAACGATTGCACGTAAGCAAGGTGTCAGGCAATTCCTGCTCATGTCGAGTGTAGGTGCTTCCGCTATTTCGAAAAACTTCTATTTGCGTACCAAGGGAGAGACTGAAAATGCCATCATGGCGCTGGCGTTTCCGGGTTATCATATTTTCAGGCCGTCTATGCTCGTAGGATTAAGGAAAGATTTCAGGTTGGGGGAATGGCTGGGATATATCCTGACCGGGTTGTTCTATTTCTTCCTGCTGGGAAGATGGAAGAAATACCGGCCTATTAAAGCAGGTAATGTAGCCCTTGGAATGATCTATGCAGCCACCAACACGCCCGATGGGGCACATATCTATGAATCAGATAAAATCAGGGAAATGGCGGAATGGGAGAAAGAACGGGCGATTACGCAATCATAAAGGCTGGCTTATACGTTGTACACGTCAGACCGGATGGCACCCGCCGGGGAGTTGACAGGCCAGTCATTCAACGTTCTATATGTAATCGACATCGGGCACAATAATTACACTCCTGAATTGTTTCTCCGCCAGTAATTGTATAAACGTTTCTCTCAGCAGCTGCTTTGTTTGTGCAATCATTTTTACATCTCTTGGCAGCTTGATCATCATCTCCTGCAGGTAATAATTTCTTACCCTACCTACCAACGGTGCTGCCGGTCCTACCAGGTGAGGCCCTATATGTGGCCGGAGCCAGTTTGCCAATACCTGTGCTGCCTGCTCTACTACTTTCTGGTCCTTGTGTTTCAATGTCAGCTTCAGTAAACGGAAGAACGGTGGATAGCCAAAGTTCTGCCGCTCCGCGATCTCGGCGGCATACATTGCCTTATAATCATGAATGGTCACATAATGTAAAATAGGATGCTGCGTCCGGTATGCCTGTATCAACACTTTTCCCTTTCCATGCTTGCGCCCCGCTCGTCCGCTCACCTGCTCCATCAGTTGAAACGCCCTTTCATTCACCCTGAAATCAGGGAATCCCAGCAGGTTGTCGGCACTCAATATGCCCACCAGGCTCACATTTTCAAAATCCAGTCCCTTCACTACCATCTGCGTACCCACAAGAATATCTATTTCCCGGTTTTCCAGCAGCTGGATCATTTTATTATGACTATCCTTGTTCCTCACCGCATCCATGTCCATACGGGCAATGCGTGCTTTCGGGAACAATTCCAGCAGATCGGTTTCGATTTTTTCGGTACCAAAACTCTTTGATACGATCGATTGACTACCACATGCCGCACAGGTATGCACATAAGGATAGCGGGTACCACAGTAATGGCACGTCAGCTGATCCTGGTACCGGTGGTAGGTAAGCGATACATCACAGTTCTTACAGGTGGGAATCCATCCACAGGTGGTACACATCATAAAGGGTGCATACCCTCTCCTGTTCTGGAACAGGATGACCTGGTTCCCCTGTGCAAGTGTCGCCTGGATGGCCTCCGTGAGTTGTGGTGAGAAATTCTCCTGCATCCGTTTCTCTGACTGTACCTTCTTTACATCCACAATCTCTATCTCCGGCATTTCCAGTCCGCCAAAGCGTTCGCTCAGTTCCACCAGGCCATATTTCCCCTGTGTGGCATTAAAATACGACTCCAGCGAAGGCGTGGCAGAACCTAACAATACTTTTGCCTTAAAGAGACCAGCATAATAGATAGCCGCATCTCTGGCATGATAACGGGGTGCGGGATCCTGTTGTTTATAGGAAGGATCATGCTCTTCGTCGAGAATGATCAGGCCCAGTTCACGGAAAGGCAACAACAGGCTGGAACGGGCACCCAGCAGGATGCGCAGTTCCCCGCTCTTTACCTTGTGCCATATTTCAACCCGCTCATTGTTATTGAAACGGGAGTGATAAATACCTATTTTATTGCCAAAATGCTTTTGCAGGCGGCGTACGATCTGGGCGGTAAGCGCAATTTCGGGTAACAGGTACAGCACCTGTTTGCCGCTGGCAATATATTCCTCGATCAGCTTGATGTACAACTGTGTCTTCCCGCTGGAAGTCACCCCGTGCAATAAAGTAACCGATTTCTGTTCAAAACTGGTTCTTATCTCCTGCAGCGCTTTATCCTGCGCTGGACTCAACGTGAAATCTATCTGTACATCCACCTTGCCACCACCGGGTACACGGTCTACCACTCTCTTTTCAATCCACACGATCTCTTTGTCTACCAGGCCTTTCAGTTGTGCGGCAGAGGCACCGGATTTTTTGAGCAGTTCACTTTGCAATACACTCCCCTGTGTTTTTACGAGGTGCAGGTATGCCAGCAACAATTCCATTTGTTTGGGTGCTTTACCCAGTGTATTGAAAAGGTTGGACAGTGCCTCTTCTGCCTCGTATTGGGCGTGGAGCTGTACGTAGTTTTCCTTCTTTTCTTTATATACTTCTTTCAGCTCTTCATATACCAGCAGTACCTGCTTTTCGATCAGTTTTTTGATCACAGAGTACACTTCTGATTTGTCGAGAATGAGCTGTACTTCTTCAATACGGAGTTCTTTGCGGATGTGCAGTGCTTCCGCAATCATGTATTCATCATCACTCAGGTCCGTGAAATCCTCCCCGTAAGCATCGTTGAACAGCAATACCGTTTCACTGGAGAGTTTAAGGTGTGCAGGCAGGGCGGCGTTGAGCACTTCCCCTTCAGTACACATGTAGTAAGACGCCAGCCATTCCCAGAAGGAAAGCTGTGTAGGATATACGATCGGATCTTTGTCAAGCAGGTCCAGTAATGGTTTGGTTTTGTAGTCAGGTGGCGCCAGTTCGTGAATGGCCTTTACCACACCGGCATACTTCTTCTGGCGGCCCAGGGGTACAGCCACGCGGCTGCCCACTTTCAGGCTGTCTACCATATGGTCAGGTACTGCATAAGTGTAATTCTTAGGCAGTGCTAAAGGAAGTATGACGTCGGCAAATTTCATCGGTAACTTAACAATTCTTTTTCCATGATATCGAACACCTGTTGTTTCAGTGCCGGCAGATCTTCCATCGTCATACCGTCTACTCTTACAGGCGGCAGGTATACGATGCGGCAACGGCCAGGGTTCAGCCTGGCAACTTTTGAGCGTGGCAGGCGGTCCTTACAATCCAGGTATAATACGGGTTGCAGGGCAGTCTGTGTTTCAATCGCTATGCGGAAAGCCCCGTTGTGAAAAGGAGTGAGTGGCTTATCGGTATCGTTGGTAGTACCTTCAGGGAAAATGAGGATGGATACCCCTTCCTTAATGGTAGCAATGAGTTCACGCACACTTCTGGAGCGGGCTTTGGCATCAGAACGGTCTACAGGAACAACAGCATGTTTATAGATAAAACCAAACAGGGGAATTTTCTGCATCTCGATTTTACCCAGCGGGCGGAAAGGGAGGCGCATCACACCTACGGCCAGTGCGGCATCGAGGTAGGTGCTGTGATTCACAACGTAAATGAAGGGCGTTTTATCTTTACGGTCGTATTTATAAATTCTTTTAACGAAGATACCAACAGCAGGAAACCAGGTGCGTGACCAGAACCACAGGAAATAGTAGATCACATTTCCACCTTTAATTCTACCTAAAAAGGAGGCCAGGAAGATAAATGGAAGTATGAGTAACATGACTCCTACAAAGATGATAGCGGCATATAAAATATACAGCCATTGAATTGGTTTTAGCAAAAGCTTCATGATAAACGCCTGTCTGTTTTTAGTCAAATGCAAGCCTGAAAATTACAGTTAATTGTGTAAAGATGGAGAATTTTTATTTTATGACAATCACTGCGGCGGGTAGCGAGCCGGCCTTCGCTATCTATACAACTATATGAAAATCAACGACAATCGCATTGCCATTCTTTTTCAAGGTCTATACAGGTCACGACTTTTGTTTCTCCACCACAAGGTGCAAAAACGATGCGGAGATGCTGACCTTCTTCCGAGTAACCTTCGAGTGCATAGGTAGGACAAGGCAGGTCATGTGGATTCGATTTTTCGGTATTGATCTGTCCTGTTTCCAGGATTTCGGTGACTTCATGTTCAGTGATGTGCCGGCAATCCATACGGCAAAGTGCATGTTTGGTGTAAGTAAGGCGTGCATGCCTGTCAAGATTGGAAGGGTCGTTTACCGGGTTGGGTAATGTGCGTTCCACCGTACCGGGCCTGTTCACCTGTGGTTGGTGTGAGGGACCTTTCCACCATTGCTGCTCCCATGCCAGGAGCAATAGCAATGCAAGTAACAACATTGGAATATACTTACCTTTTGATCTCATAGTGTCTCAACAGATTATGGAAAGATTGCAACTTGGAGAGGCAAGCTAGACATTTTTGTCAATATAACCCTAAAAATTCACCCTTACCAACTCTCACAAAAAGGAATTACCTTTGCGGGTTCGGTAGCAGGCCATTCCGGCTCCTACCCTTAGTGACAAAGTAATTGAAACGATGACAACAGCGAAAACAGTAGCTTTCCATACACTCGGCTGTAAGCTGAACTTCTCTGAGACCTCTTCCCTGAGCAGGTTGCTGGAGCAGGATGGCTTTGTGCAAACGGATTTTGAGGGACCGGCAGACGTGTATGTGATCAATACCTGCTCTGTGACAGACAATGCCGACAAGGAATGCCGTTACCTGGTACGCCGCATCCAGCGCAGGGCGCCGGAGAGCAGGGTAGTCATTACCGGGTGCTATGCGCAGCTCAAACCAAAAGAAATTGCTGAGATCGAAGGGGTAGACCTCGTACTGGGGGCTGCTGAGAAATTCAACCTGGTAGAACACCTGAAAAACCTGACCAAGGGCGACAGCGCAAAGATCTGCAGCTGCGATATTGAGCAGGTGAATATTTTCCATGCTTCTTATTCAATGAACGATCGTACCCGTACCTTCCTCAAGGTACAGGATGGTTGTGACTATACCTGTTCATTCTGTACCATTCCAATGGCAAGAGGTAAGAGCCGCAGTGATGCTATCACCAATGTGATGGAACAGGTACAGCAGATTGCGGAAAGTGATGTGCGCGAAATCGTACTGACCGGTATCAACCTCGGAGATTTTGGAAAAGGACTGCAGGGTGGCAAAAAGAGAGAAGAAACATTTTTTGAACTGATACAGGAACTGGACAAGGTAACAGGTATAGATCGTTACCGTATCTCTTCTATAGAACCCAACCTGCTGAGTAATGAGATCATTGAGTTCGTGGCAAACAGCCAGCGCTTTATGCCTCACTTCCATATTCCTTTGCAGAGTGGCAGCAACGATATACTGGGCATGATGCGTCGCCGTTATCGCAGGGAACTATATGCAGAGAAAGTTGCACTGATCAAACAGTTCATGCCGCATTGTAGTATAGGGGTTGACGTGATAGTTGGTTTTCCGGGAGAAACGGATGCGCATTTCCAGGAGACATACGATTTTTTACATGCGCTGGATGTGAGCTATTTTCATGTATTTACCTACTCGGAAAGAGCCAATACCGCAGCACTGGAAATCCAGCCTGTAGTGCCTGTACACGTACGTAACGAGCGTAATAAGATCCTGCGTAACCTGAGTCATAAGAAGGCGCAATTCTTTGCCGCACAGCATACCGGTGAAACCAGGAAAGTGTTGTTTGAAAAGTACCACAAAGACGGTGTGATGGAAGGATATACAGACAATTATATCAAGGTAACAACACCTGTTAAAGAAGAATGGGCGAATAATATTATTGACTGGAAACTCAGTTAGGTAAAGGGTTTCAGCGGTTAGACAGAAATTATTTTAAAAGTTTTTTAAAAAAAATTTGGCGAAATAAAACAATTATCTACCTTTGCAATCCTCTCAGACGAGAGAGACACAAAAACAAAAAGGGAGTTTAGCTCAGCTGGTTCAGAGCATCTGCCTTACAAGCAGAGGGTCGATGGTTCGAATCCGTCAACTCCCACCTCTTCAAAAGTTCTTTCACATTACCATTAATTGGGAGTTTAGCTCAGCTGGTTCAGAGCATCTGCCTTACAAGCAGAGGGTCGATGGTTCGAATCCGTCAACTCCCACTTTTTTCGAGAATGTCTTTTAAATGGTAATTTAGTAATGGGAGTTTAGCTCAGCTGGTTCAGAGCATCTGCCTTACAAGCAGAGGGTCGATGGTTCGAATCCGTCAACTCCCACAAAAAGCCTTAGCAAATTGCTAAGGCTTTTTTGTTGCTGGCAGGTCCTGCTATTCTGTCGTTTCTCTGCATTTAATCTCCCTTTTCCACCGGTGTCACCCTCACTTCCACCATCTCACTCCCTCTGATCACTTTCAAAAACTGCCACTGCCCGATTTTCTCTTCTGTCATCATTTTAAAGAACTGATCTGCCGTCTCCACTACCCTGTCTGCAAACCCCACGATGATATCTCCATCCTTCACACCGGCTTTTGCCGCCGGACTATTCCGCTCCACCTGCGTCACAAACAATCCCTGCCTGTTCTTCACTTCATGCATCGCCCGCAACCTCGGCACCAGGTCTACCTGCTGCATGGCCACACCGATATAAGCACGCTTTACCTTCCCGAAACGAATAAGCTGGTTTGCGATCGATTTAGCGGTGTTTATACTGATAGCGAAGCATAACCCCTGCGCACCATTAATGATCGCTGTATTGACGCCTATTACCTCTCCATCGCCATTGATCAATGGTCCTCCTGAATTGCCCGGATTCAATGCAGCATCTGTCTGTATCATACTGTCCATCATCAGTCCGTCAGCACCCCGTAATGAACGCCCTAACGCACTGATCACACCAGCTGTAACCGTATGCTGAAAACCTAACGGATTGCCGATCGCAATCGCAAGTTGGCCGATCTTCAATACATCTGAATCTCCCAATGGTACAGTCGTCAGTTCCCCTGCTTCAATCTTTAACACAGCTAAATCTGTCGCGGCATCCTGCCCTGCAAGATAAGCGGGGTAAGTCCTCCCGTCCTGCAACTTCACTTTCAGCTGATTGGCACCTTTTACAACATGACTGTTGGTAAACAGGTACCCATCTGATGAAAAAATAAAACCGGAACCCGAACCACCCACCACATCACCGCGGGGGCTGCGTTCCAGCCTTTCAATTTTTACGACCGCCGGACTTACTTTTTCTACGGCGTCGATAATTACCTGAGAATATGTGTCCATGCCAACAGACATCAAATACCTTACCCCGGGCAAATGAGGGACAAGGTGACAGCATGAACAGGAGAATTTATGACAAATCAGGTTAGTGCAGTTTTTATTGTGGCTTTTTAGCATGAAAGCGGCAGCTTTATTCTCCCGGTGGGTTGAAAAGTATACAGTGGAAACAGTTCCTGCAAGAGGAACAGGAAGTCCCTATTCAGTAGGTCCGTTTGCATCCCGCTGGCAAATGCAGGTGGGTGCCAGGTATTCATTTTAAGAATAATAACGATGCAGTAGCCATTAACTATACCTTAGACTCGAAACCAACATAGCACCAATAGCTTACTATAAGGGCACTAAAAGGGCACCTCAATATCCCTGGGATATTGAGGTGCCCTTTTGATGACGTCTTAGTGCTGATTTAATGACGGGTTGATAACGGCTTTGACTTGTAGTCAGGCTACCTTTTTAGTGGATAGGTATTGGATGTACCTGATATCCAAATTATCCTTTTAACGGGTGGCATCCGATTTATCCTATCATCCTCCACATATCTCAACCCCCGCTTATCGCTTCGCCAACTGCATTTATCGCTTCGTCAACAGTTTTTTTCAACGCCTGTTCCCCTACCCCTTATTATTGCCTGAAAAACAAGCTTATGGCAATTGTAAAAGACAATATCCTCCTCAAACTGGTAGACGGTAGTCTGGGAGACATTATCACGATCTACGTGCGGAATGGACAGATCATCATGGCCAAAAAAAGAGGACCATCCACTGTCCCTCCAAGTTGTAAACAATTAGTGGCGCGCCTGAAAATGAAAATCGCCGTAGCACTGGCAAAAGAAATGATCAAAGACCCGGAGGTGAAGGCAGCGCTGGCTGCTAAAGCGGGCCCGGGGCAAAATGCTTTTAATATGGCTGTGAGAGAAGCCTATAACACCCCCATTGTGCAGGAGGCTGAATGGCCGGTTGCGGCAAAGAAGGAACTGAGCGGGGCTAAAAAAAATACCCCGCCTCGGGGAGGCGGGGTCAATCAATTATTTCTTCCTGAAAATCTTCTTGATCGCTTTACCCAGTTTCGAGAAATTAGCTAGCTGCTCCTGTATAGGCCGCAGTGTCAGATCTTCCGGCTGGATACCTGCTTCGATATATTCGATCTCTGTCTGCTCAGGATAGATCAGGATCACGTTGTTATTATGAAAGTGCTTCGAAATACGGGAAGGCAGGCCTTCCAGCGAAGGACGGTAAGAGAGGGTACCTTTGCGTGCTGCTACCACGATCAGGAGATCGTTCCGCGTGGTTTCGTAAGACAGTGCCGGCAGGTCGTCCAGACCATGCCAGAGTTTGAAACCGATATCCACTGTTTGCTTCAGGTTACGCACCAGTTCTTCGGTGAACTTCTGCGTTGCCCCTTCGCAATAGATCATCAGTTTTCCACCTACCTGTTTGCTGAGCAGGAACAGCTTTTGCATATAATGTGAAAAGCCCAGTTCAAACTCGGCATTGCGCGGCAATACCAGCAGGATACGGCGGGTGGTATTCAGCGGAAAAGTAAAATCACATACATACAGGTTCTCCCACACACTCTGCAAAACGTTGTCCAGCGTGGAACCGAAGATAGAGCCAAAGAGCCTTTCCGTAGCACTGGTTTTGTCTGTCCAGCCGATGATCACATCTGTAATACCCAGCTCTTTCGAAGCACGGGCAATACCATCAGATACATTGAGATCGATACGGGTCACTACCTGTACCTTGCTTTCGGTCGCTGCAGCATGTGCCACTACGGCTTCCATCAACCTGTTTGTCTGCGTCATGCGGGCTTTTGCCTCTTCGTCGTCCTGTACAACTGCCAATGGATATACCGGCGTTTTAGCATTCGGATCTTTGATCATCACAGCAAAGTCGAGCATGGCTTCCATCTTATCCGGGTTGGCGATGGGAATGAGCATCCGTTCTGTGATAGCTTCTGCCTCCGGTTGTTTATCAGACTCAATGATGGCTAGTTTACGCCCGGCACTTTCCGTTACGAAACTACCTACCAGGCAGGTGATCAGGATAAGGATGACAGTACCGTTCAACACGTTTTCGTTGATGATGCCCATATTGAACCCGATAAGGATCACCGCAATCGTGGCAGCCGCATGCGCACTGCTTAACCCGAAGATCACGTTGCGCTGTGGCGCTGTATACTTAAAAACGAGTTGTGTAAAGGTGGCGGCCAGGTATTTACTTACCAGTGCCATGATGGTGAGCACACCTGCGATCAGCAAGGCTTCGGGGCCTTTGAGCAATACCCTCAGGTCAACGAGCATTCCTACACTGATCAGGAAAAAAGGGATGAACAAGGCATTTCCGGTAAACTCAATCCTGTTCATGAGCGGAGAGGTATGCGGGATGAGCTGGTTCAATGCAAGACCTGCCAGGAAGGCGCCGATAATCCCTTCAACGCCGGCCAGTTCTGCCAGAAACGCGGCCAGGAATACCATGCCCAGTACAAATATGAAATGCGATGTCTTGTCGTCTTTTATTTTCTTGAAAAACCACCTTCCGATCATCGGGAAGATCCACAGTACGATGGCAGCAAATACGATCAGGCTCACGCTGAGTCTGATCCAGAAGTGCAGGTTGAGGTTGCCGGCAGCGGCCCCGGTAATGATGGCGAGGATCACAAGCACGGCAGTGTCTGTAATAATGGTACCTCCCACCGCTACAGTCACCGCTTCATTTCTTGTAATACCCAGGCGGCTGGCCAGCGGATATGCCACCAGCGTATGCGTAGCGAACATACTGGAAACCAGCAACGTAGCCATAAAATTGAAATGCAGCAGGTAAGTACAAACGAGGTAGCCTAAAATAAGCGGTATAAAGAACGTAAATGCCCCAAAGACAAGGCTTCGGTTCCGGTTCTTACGAAACTCCGTCATATCCAGCTCCAGGCCGGCCAGGAACATAATGTAAAGCAGTCCCGCCTTGCCGAACAGGTCGATACTTCCCTTTTCGATGATTTTAAATCCGTGATCACCAATGAGCATACCTGCAATGATCAATCCTATAATGCTGGGTATCCTGAACTTACGCAGGATGATCGGTGCCAGCAGGATGATGAACAGTACCAGGGCGAAGATAGGTACCGGATCTTTGAGAGGTAAACTAATATCAATCAATAATTTAGTGCCATTCATTCCTATCATATTTCCTGTTTTCGATGTTCACAATAATAATGATAATCACCGAGATTGTCATCCCGTATAAAATGGGGTTACTTTAATTTAAAATCACGATTCTAAGCTGTATTTTTGTGCAAATTATATAATTCCGGATATGAGCCAGCGTCAGCAAACAGGCACACACACCAAAGAGTGGGAAGATGTGTTGGTAGCAGAGGATGAACAATTTCCATACAGTCTCATCGTGTGGAACGATGAAGTAAATACATTTGACTGGGTGATCCAGTCCCTGATGGAAGTATGCGGTCACTCACAGGAACAGGCTGAACAATGTGCGCTGATCATCCATCACAATGGAAAGTATGCCGTGAAGCAGGGAGAATTTACCGATCTGCGCCCGATGTGTGAAGCATTGTTGGACAGAGGAATTAGTGCCACTTTAGAAGAAGCTGTTGAAAGCTAATGCCTGTCTTTTATCTCACAGATGAGCTGATTTTCCCGCCCGTTAATTTAGCAGATGAAGATGGTCTCCTTGCCTATGGAGGGGATCTTTCTACCGAGCGATTGTTATTGGCTTACCAGGAAGGGATTTTTCCCTGGTATAATGAACCGCCTATCTTATGGTGGAGTCCGGATCCCCGTTTCGTATTATTTCCTGAAGAGTTGAAATTAAGTGCCAGCATGAAGCAGGTGCTGAAGAAGGGTATTTTTGAAATCACCTTCGATGAAGATTTTGCAGGGGTGATTGCGGGGTGTAAGCAATCGCCACGGAAGGGACAGGATGGTACGTGGATTACGGCGGAGGTAGAGGCAGCGTATACGGCATTGTATAAACAGGGGTATGCGCATTCGGTGGAATGCTGGCAGGATGGTGAGTTGGTAGGCGGATTTTATGGGGTGATGCTGGGGGATTGTTTTTTTGGGGAGTCGATGTTTGCGAAGGTGAGTAATGCGTCGAAAGCAGCATTTGTAACGTTTGTGCAGAAGGCAGCGGGCTTGGGATTGAAGGTGATAGATTGCCAGGTGTATACGGAGCATCTGGCTTCGCTGGGGGCCAGGTTTATTCCGCGGGAAGAGTTTCTGGAGATGATACGGGGGTGATGTGCAGATAGCCGCTACGCTATGCTGGTAATAAAAAAAGGCAGCAGCCAGCTCTGTATTTCTGATATAAGCAGATAGCCTTCAAACCCTGACTGGTAAATGGATTATCGCATAATTTATAAGGATATCCCTGATGCTTCACAAAACAAAAAGGGCCGGAAAAAAATTCCAACCCTTACTATTCCAATCTATTTTAATTCCAAAAACTATTTCTTCTTTGTAAACCCTCCTTCAAATAAACAACGCACGCCTCTATAAGCCCCACAACCACCTATCTCCTTAATCGTTAATCTACCTGAAGAGAACTGGAACGCTATCCCACACTCTGAATCCTTATCTCTAAACTCTCCTTTGTTAGTCGCAGTAAAATGACCTGTTCCGGACAACTCTCCCTTACAACCAGACTCCTTCGTAAATGAAATAAAGAACAGGAAAGATTTAGCATCCTTGCCATCACGGATGGATACGATACTATTCTCACCCGCTGCATAATCACCAGACAATTTATTTTTCTTCGGCAGTGTATCTATCGGATTGAAGAGCTGACCAGGAATCGCCTCGCCGGTTGAATTGGTCATGATCAGTGAAGTACTGCCGTTTGGTTCTACCGCGTAGAAGTTTTCAGTGGTAGCCGTATGACCAGGCGTTACTTCTGTTTCTGTCGTGATCTTCAGCATTTCTTTGCTGTCGATGGAAAAGTATTCCTTTTTATTTCCCTTGCTACCAATCTTGGCTACCTGGATACGGCTCAGGAAATGGTCTTTTTTATCAAAGACACAAAGGTAAGCAGCGGTGGTATTCTTATCTACCGCTTTTACCACCAGGTAATTGATCTTATTGCCCGTTAAAGATGCCAACGGGTAATAACTCACCTTCCCTGAAGGGAAATCTGCTTTCGCCAGTGTATCGGCCAGGAACTGGCTGATAAGGGCAGTATCGATAGCAGCAGTATCAGCAGATGTATTGCTGAGCACATCAGGGGGCAGTTTGTAAGGAAATTTGCTGTCAGCAAACGACTGACGGAATTCTTTAAAAGTGACTGCGTTAGGACCAGATTTTTTACCGCCGGACTTGCAGGAGGCGAAAAGACCCAGTGCTAATGCTGCTATCAACAGCTTATTCATGCGTATTTGCTTGTTTATTATGGCCGAAAAGTTAAAGAAAAAATTGATATGAACAAAAGCGAAGGGCAAAAATGGGCTTTTTTATCGACTATTTCATGAAAATCCCGAATCAATAGGTGGAAGCACTACTTGCATATTTTGTATAAAATATTTAGATTTACCTAAATTTTATTTTTAGCATCATGAATTTGTCGATCGCAGAGGAGAACTATATTAAATCAATCTACAAACTGGAAGAAGGACAGGAACCGGTCAGCACCAATGCGCTTGCCTACGAGCTCGATACCAAACCTGCATCGGTGACAGACATGGCCAAGAAGCTAAAGGAAAAGAAACTCATTGCTTACGAGAAATACCAGGGCATTAACCTCACTACCGACGGTAAAAAAGCCGCTCTTCAAATCATCCGCCGTCACCGCCTCTGGGAATGCTTCCTCGTGGAAAAGCTCAGTTTCAGCTGGGAAGAAGTGCATGAACTGGCCGAAGAACTGGAACATGTACGCAGCGAAAAACTCACTAACCGCCTCAGCGAGTTCCTGGGCAACCCGCTGATAGATCCTCATGGCGACCCTATCCCGGACGCACAGGGAAAACTGGGTAAACCCAGGGTACAGAGCAGCCTGCACAAGTCAAAAGCGAACAGGCTGGAGGTAATGGCTGTATCCGATAAATCAACTGCCCTCCTCGAATTCCTGAATACAAAAGGCGTTCGGTTAGGCACCCAGCTGGAAGTGATAGAACGATATGAATTTGACAACTCTATTGAGATCAAAATAAAGAACCAGCCAGCCTTTACCATCAGTGAACAGGTGGCGAAAAATATTATGGTAAAGCCGATTTAAGTTAATTGTATGAACCATCAGCACACATCCCTCGGAGAAGTACATCAGAGTGTAGATACTACCGTAGCCAATCCAGGCCGTTGGAAAAAAATACTAGCCTTTTTTGGACCTGCCTATCTGGTGAGTGTAGGTTATATGGACCCGGGCAACTGGGCCACCGACCTTGCCGGCGGCAGCCAATATGGCTATACCCTGCTATGGGTACTCCTGATGAGTAACCTCATGGCATTGCTCCTGCAGTCACTCAGTGCAAGATTAGGTATTGTTCGCGGGCGTGACCTCGCCCAGGCCAACAGGGAAACTTATCCCCCGGCTGTGAACTTCATCTTATATATCCTGGCAGAAATCGCCATTGCTGCTACTGACCTGGCAGAAGTGTTAGGTATGGCCATCGGTATCCAGCTATTGACAGGGTTACCTTTGCAGTGGGGTGTGAGCATTACTGTATTTGATACCTTCCTGCTGCTCGTATTGCAACGATATGGTATCCGGAAGATGGAGGCGTTCATTATTGCGCTGGTAGCAATTGTAGGCGTATCGTTCCTGACTGAGTTAATTATGGCGAAGCCTGTGATGAGCGAAGTAGTGACGGGGTTTGTACCGCGTATTCCTGATAATACAGCACTGTATATTGCTATCGGGATCATTGGGGCAACCGTGATGCCGCATAATTTATACCTGCATTCTGCATTGGTACAAACACGAAAAATCAGGCAGGATGAAGCGGGTATCAGGCAGGCGCTGAAATTAAATTTTATTGATAGTGCGATTGCATTGAACCTTGCTTTCTTTGTAAATGCGGCGATACTGATCCTTGCAGCGGCGGTGTTCTTTAAATCAGGGAAAACCAATGTGGCCGAGATACAGGATGCTCACCAGTTGCTCGAAGGCCTGCTGAGCAATAAATGGGCCCCTATCCTGTTTGCCGTCGCCCTGATCGCTGCCGGCCAAAGCTCTACCGTGACAGGTACCCTGGCTGGTCAGATTGTAATGGAGGGATATTTAAAACTCCGTATCAATCCGTGGCTGAGAAGATTGCTGACCCGGTTGCTGGCGATTGTTCCTGCACTGTTGGTCATACAGATCGCAGGTGCTGACAAAGTGGGTGAGCTACTGGTGTTTAGCCAGGTATTGTTGAGTTTACAGTTGGGCTTTGCAGTGATCCCGCTCATTCACTTTGTGAGTGATAAGCAGACGATGGGAAAATTTGCCGTGAACGTACCGGTGAAGATCCTGAGCTGGGTTATTACCGCAGTACTGGTATACCTGAATACCCGCATGGTATTTACGGAGGCCATGCATTATATAGAGGGTGGTGGATCTGTATGGATAGATATCATTATCAGTGTGCTGGGTATTGGTTTTGTGGTGTTGTTGTTTATCACCGTATTCTATCCACTGGCTACGAAATACAATGCAAAGAGCACAGCGAATATACATCCCGCTACGGCCGTGTCGCTGGACAATATTAAGATACCGGTGTATAACCGGATTGCGCTGGCACTTGATTTTAGCAGGGATGACGAGGCGATTATTTCAAATGCAATTGCGCATGGAAATGAGCATACAAAGTATTTGTTGATTCATATTGTGGAGAGTGCTTCTGCGAAGTATTTAGGGAGGGAATCGGATGATTTTGAAACGCGCAAAGACAAGGAGCAGATGGAAACCTATGTACGCCTCATGAAGAGCAAGCATTTGCAGGCCGAAGGATTCCTGGGATACAGGCACAGGGCGGAAGAGATTGTGCGGATTGTGAAAGCGGAACGGGCAGATTTTTTAGTGCTGGGCGGACATGGGCATACCGGGATTAAGGACTGGATTTACGGCGAGACAACTAACCAGGTAAGACATAAAGTGAAGATACCTGTATTGGTGGTACAGTAAATAAAAACGGATTGCGAACTACGTACTACGATGAAAAAAGGCAATCGTAATACATAATTCGCAATCCGTTTAATATTTTGAAGGGGAGGCTTTGCAGCGTTATAACCCCAGTGCTGATTTCAATTTTGGATACCCCGTTTTACTCACCGGTACCTTTGCGCCGTTTTTCAATATGGCCAGGTGATTTTCCTTTTCATAAGGCTCGATTCTTGTCACCTGGTTTACATTCAGGATATAAGACCGATGTACTCTTGCAAACTGCTGCATATCCAAGGTCTTCTCAAAGAATCCCATCGTTTTATTTTTCAGGAAAGGCCCTTCAGCCGTTACTATCTTCACATAATCGTCTGCAGCTTCCAGGTAATGAATATCCTGTATGGGAATGATCTTAATCTTTCCATTGATCTTCACCACTACCCTGTTGCTCTGTAAGGGCGATGCCGCGGCAGTTTCCAGCAATGCCGCTGTCTCTACAGGCACTGTTTCCTGTCGCTTATCCAACCATTTCTGCACGGCCTTATCAAAGCGTTCTTTCGAAAAAGGTTTTAACAAATAATCAGTTGCATTTACTTCAAATGCCCGGATTGCATGTTCTTCAAAAGCAGTTGTAAAGATGACAGCGGGCAGTTCTTCCACCAGCTCCAGCATCTCAAATCCATTGATCTTTGGCATCTGTACATCCAGGAAAATGATATCCGGCTGATGCTGCTGGATGGCCTTTAATCCTTCAAACCCGTCATTGCATTCCTGCAAGATCCCGATCTGCGTATAAGTACTGAGGTATTCTTTTACAATCTCCCTGGCCAGTGGTTCGTCATCAATTATTACTGCTTTTATCATAGCGTTGCGGCACTTTAATCAGTGTTGTGTAAATGTTGTCTTTTGCTTCTGTTTCCAACAGGTCCTGTCTTGCAAAGAGCAGGTATAATCTCCTGCGGATAGAGTTTAATCCAAAGCCGGTACCTGTCGGTTGTTGCTGCAGGTCGGCATCGTATGGGTTCTGTACCTGTATGTAGAGCAGATCGTCTACTGCCCAGGCCTGTATGGTGATGGTAATTGCTTCTGTTGTATCATACAATCCATACTTGATCGCATTTTCTACTACGGGTTGCAATAGCATGGGAGGTATCATCATCTTCTCCACTTCCCCGTTGGCGGTGACGGCTGTGGTCAGGCGGTGACCGAAGCGCACTTTTTCGATATCCAGGTACCATTGTAAGTATTGCAGTTCTTCGGGCAACAGGATCCATTGCTGGTCCTCTCTTTTCAGGGTACCTCTCAGGAAATCGCTGAGTTTAAGTACCATCTCTCTTGCCTGTTGCGGGCGCAATGCGATCAGGGCATTGATTGAGTTCAGACTGTTGAATAAAAAATGCGGTTGCAGTTGTTGTCTGAGCTTATACAATTCTGCCTCGCGTGCTAATCTTTCTGTAGCCTGTTTCCTGGAGATCTCCTGTCGCTGTTCTTCCAGGTCATACCAGTACAGGCTTTTGAATGCGATGCCTGTGATCAGTAACCATCCGAAAAGGAACCTGACCGGCATTGCGAAATGCATCCATTCCAGATAAGGCAGGTTGTTCTGAAAGGTATATTGCAATGCCCATGTACTCAGTGAAATCCAGATCAACGTTTGTGAGGTGGAAAAGCAGAGTACAAAAAAGACTTTTCCTTTTTGTGGCCGGTAATAGGCCAGGCTATAACTGATGGTCAGTGCACACAGTGCGAGGAAGCCGATGTGAATGCCGCTGTCCACCCACGCAATGGAATCAGGGAAACGAAACCAGAACTGCAGCAGCACGGCCTGCACAATGAGGGATACATATCCTGTGGCTGCGAACGACCAGCGAAATGATTTATCTGAAATGAGTTGATTTGCCAAATTTCAATTTTGTTAGTAGGTACATTCTTTTTTGAAATTGTTACACTCAGTTAGCATGTACATCTACCGCTCCATTCAGCTGTGCTGCTCTTACCTGCAACCATGAGATATAAGCATTTGGGTCTCCGGGTTCTTCTATTCTTGAATACAGTTCCATACCATCATCCAGGTTTTCCAGGCTATTGATTTCGGGTACATTGATAAAGCGCCATTCTACCAGTTCCTGTTTTTGGTTTCTGAATGAATATTGCTCCTGCTTACCGATCTCACATGCCCTGTTCCAGGCTTCCTGTTTGCTGCCGGCGCTGATCAAACGCAGTTGTTCATCGAACTGCGGGGTGTGATAGCCGGTACCAGTGATGATCTGATAAACGATCTTGGCTACAAACCATTGCATAATTGTACTATTTAAATCAGCTATAACTTTTAATTTCAATACCGCCGAAGGTGCAATTGCCCTTGATCATGAGGACCTTGTTAGGATTGCTGCCGATGAGTTCTATCGGGCGTTTATCTTCTACTCCGCCAAATACACTTTTGGTCAGGATTTTCACTTCCCAGTTCGCGGGTACCACGAGTTCCACACCGCCAAATACACATTGACAGTCGAGTACGATCACACCTTCAAAATCGGCCTGTAAGAGGTTTACATCGCAACCACCGAAGACTGCGGAGATGCGGCCGCCTTTGAAATTCTTTGATACGATCAGGCGGTTTTCGCCACTGAACAGGACCTGTGCATTGATGTAATCTTCATCTACAGGAAAGAGATCCGGGACCACTTTGGCTGTTGAATCAACAAAATCATCCGGCGATTTAGGAATTTTATTATCGGGACGGAATATGATGAAGAGTAAACCGATGATGATTAAGAGTGCTGGCCAGAGAAAACGATCGATGTCAAAAGGCAGAAAGAAATATTCCCGTATCATAAAGACAGCACCTACTGCGATCATGATGAGGCCACCCACATTTTTACATTCGCTCTTCAACCAGAGTATGCCGCCAATCACCATTATCAGCATTTGCCACGATATCAACCAGCGCGGGAGGTTCAGGTCTATGTCGAGGTTACGCAATAAGAGGAAAACGCCTACCAGCAGGATTACAACGCCTCTCATGGCTCCGTTCTTTTCGTGTCTTCCCCGTCTGTACAAGTCTTTATTTCGCATTGTTTGTTTTCATTTACGATACAAACTTAGTAAGGAAGGGCGGGTTAAGGAAGGGTGTTTAGGTTAAAATTGGGGGGATGCCGGTAAGCGGCATGAAAAGGTCGGTGAAATTTCAAATGACGCGGGCTGACCTCCCGGTCAGCCCGCTGCCCCGCTGCGACTGCAGTAATTTAATAGGCTGGTGGTGGTGCGAGTATCGCTTTGAGGATGATGGACAACCTGGCTGCCCACATGCCCATTTCCTGGCCGGAGTAATGTAACTGATCCTTTGCCAGTAAGTTAGTCACATCGCTCATTACATCGCGGGTATCGGCTGTAATATCCAGGTACTTTACCTTGTATTTTTTGGCGATAGATTTATTGCCCTCATTGTACTGGTCTATCTGCCCGGCTATCTCATCCCGGTCACGGCCTTCCGCATACGGGGTCACGCCCCAGTCGGGAATGGAAATGACTACAACATGGCCTGCTTTGCCGCCGGCATAGCCAATTGCTCTTTCGAGGAGTTTGGTAAACCAGGGCTTGTAGCTTTCCACAGGAAAGCGCCTATACTGGTCATTGACGCCTATGAGGAGTGTGACGATATCGTAGGTGTCGGTAATAGGATGGGTATTGAGCTCATCGTTGAGTTCGATGGTGGTCCAGCCCGTTTTGGCTACTATTTTAGGATCAGCCACCTCTATTCCACTGTTTTTCAGAATCTTAACGACCTGAACCGGGAAACGGTCATTTTCACCCACACCTTCGCCAATGGTATAGCTATCGCCCAGGGCTAAGTATGTGAACACGGAAGTATCGGATGGAGTTGTCATGCAATTTGCTTTAAGCTGTAAGGTGAGGAACAAAAAGCAAATTAAAAATAATTTGTACATAGGGATAGTTTTTAAACTGTTAGGCAGGTTACGACGAAGAATCCCTGCTTTAACATTACGTTTCGGTCATTAATTAGTACCTTTGCGCTCGAATATTTTACAAAATTACGAACACGTAAAGAAACTAGTTTTATGCCGGCAGAAAAAATATCAATGACCAATGGCCAGTTATCGGTTCCTAATCATCCCATTATTCCTTTTATCGAAGGTGATGGTATCGGGCCGGATATCTGGGCTGCCAGCGTGCGAGTATTTGACGCCGCTGTCGAAAAGGCCTATGGTGGAAAAAGAAAGATAGAATGGAAAGAGGTACTGGCGGGTGAAAAAGCCTTCCAGCAGACAGGTGAATGGCTGCCAAAAGCAACGCTGGAAGCCTTCAAGGAGTATCTGGTTTCTATCAAGGGTCCGTTGTCTACCCCGGTAGGTGGTGGTATCCGTTCCCTGAACGTGGCCATGCGCCAGGAACTGGACCTGTATGCCTGCGTACGTCCTGTGCGTTGGTTCGACAAGGTGCCTTCTCCTGTTAAGCATCCTGAGAAAGTAGACATGGTCATTTTCCGCGAAAACACGGAAGATATCTATGCCGGTATCGAATATATGTATGGTACGCCGGAAGCTGAAAAGCTGCTGAAGTTCCTGCAGGAAGAAATGGGTGTAAAAAAGATCCGTTTCCCTGAAACTTCTTCCCTGGGTATCAAACCAGTTTCTAAAGAAGGTACTGAGCGCCTGGTACGTGCGGCACTCAAATATGCGCTGGAAAAGAAGCTGCCTAGCTTAACGCTGGTGCACAAAGGTAATATCATGAAGTTTACCGAAGGTGGTTTCAAAAACTGGGGCTATGAACTGGCAGTACGTGAGTTCGGCGAACAGGTATATACCTGGGAACAATGGGAAGCTACCAAGAAAGAGAAAGGTGAAGAAGAAGCGAACAAAGAACTGGCTGTAGCCACTGCTCATAAGAAACTGATCGTGAAGGACGTGATCGCTGACAACTTCCTGCAGCAGATCCTGCTGGCACCACAGGATTATTCAGTGGTTGCTACCCTGAACCTGAATGGTGACTATATTTCTGATGCGCTGGCTGCCGCTGTAGGTGGTATTGGTATCGCTCCCGGTGCAAATATCAACTACCTGACCGGTCACGCAGTATTCGAAGCTACCCACGGTACGGCTCCCCGCTTTGCCAACACGAATACTATGAACCCCAGCTCCGTGATCCTGAGTGGTGTGATGATGCTGGAATACATGGGCTGGAATGAAGCTGCCAGCATGATCGTACATGGTCTGAGCACAGCAATCGCGCGTAAGCGTGTAACGATCGACTTCTACAAGTTGATGGATGATGCAACCCTGGTTAAAACCAGTGAGTTTGCTGATGAAGTGATTAAGCACCTGTAACAAAGGTCAATTTATAAGTTTTTAAGGGGCTGGCTAAGAAGCGATGAGCTTTTTAGCCGGCCCTTGGCAACTAAGGGAAACCGTTGCACCTCAAAAAACTTGTAAATTGTTCCCACTTATTGTATATTTCGCGATTACTCGTAACTATTTAAAAATCAAACCCGAAAATGGCAGAAAAAATTAAAGTCGCAAATCCTGTCGTAGAACTCGATGGAGATGAGATGACCAGGATCATCTGGAAATTTATTAAAGACAAACTGATACTTCCTTATCTCGACGTTGAAATTAAATACTTCGATCTTGGCATGGAGCACCGTGATGCTACCAATGACCAGGTTACTATAGACGCTGCGAACGCGATCAGAGAAGTGGGTGTAGGTATTAAATGTGCTACCATCACTCCTGACGAGGCTCGTGTAAAAGAGTTCAATCTGAAACAGATGTGGAAATCACCAAACGGTACTATCCGTAACATCCTGGATGGTACAGTTTTCCGTGAGCCAATCGTTACTTCAAACGTTCCACGCCTGGTGCCTAACTGGACTGCTCCTATCTGCATTGGCCGTCATGCCTTTGGTGACCAGTACCGCGCTACTGACTTCGTAGTAAAAGGTAAAGGTAAACTGACTATCAAGTTCGAAGGCGAGAATGGTGAAGTGATCGAGCATGAAGTATACAACTTCAAAGGCGATGGCGTTGCGCTGGCTATGTACAATACGGACGAATCTATCAAAGGTTTCGCACGTGCATGTTTCAACCAGGCACTGATCAAGAAATGGCCTTTGTACCTGAGTACCAAGAACACCATCCTGAAGAAATATGATGGTCGTTTCAAAGATATCTTTGAAGAGATCTACCAGCAGGAATTCAAAGCTAAATTTGATGCAGCTGGCCTGACTTATGAGCACCGCCTGATCGATGACATGGTGGCTAGCGCACTGAAATGGAATGGTAACTTTGTATGGGCATGTAAGAACTATGATGGTGACGTACAGTCTGATACAGTTGCACAAGGTTTCGGTTCACTGGGTCTGATGACTTCTACCCTGGTTACCCCTGATGGTAAAGTAATGGAAGCAGAAGCTGCACACGGTACCGTGACCCGTCACTATCGTGATCACCAGGCTGGTAAGCCAACATCTACTAACCCGATTGCTTCTATCTTTGCATGGACAAGAGGTCTGGAATTCAGAGGCCGTCTTGATAATAATCAGGCGCTGATTGATTTCTGTCATGCACTGGAGCAGGTTTGTGTGGAGGTTGTAGAGAGTGGAAAGATGACGAAAGATTTGGCTGTTTGTATTCACGGTAATAAAGTTGAACACGGAAAGCATTATCTTTACACTGAAGAATTCCTGACGGCATTGGATGATGCACTGAAGGTGAAACTGGGTAAATAATTAAGCCACACGTTTGCAATACTGATATGAGACGACGTCCTTCCTTTATGGGGGGACGTTGTTACTTTATAGAAGTTTGTTTTTAAATGAATTTTAAAAAAAAAGGCTGTATCATAAGTACGATACAGCCTTTTTTATTCGTATCCCTGATGGAGTCGGGTATCCGTTTAAGTGATTCTCAGCGCCTGTTTTTACTTCTGATTCATCCTCATTTTTTTCTATCGAAACTTTTTGTTCAGGAACGTTTATAAGGACATTAATTTCTTCATGATTTTGTCTTCGCCATAGATGTCTTCGTAGAACATCATTTGACCATCTTTGCCTTCTGCCGTGTAGTATCTCAAATAGATGGGAATACTGTGAGATAAATCGATCTGTTTCTTCTGTCCTCTATCCAGCCATGCACGCACACTATCGCGTTTGAAACGCTTATCATCTTTAATCAGGTACATCGCCAGGCTATCCCATTGCTGGATACGTACACAACCGTGGCTCATGGCGCGATACGCATTCCTGAATAATCCACGGTTGTTGGTATCATGCAGGTATACAGCATATTTGTTGAAGAAATTGAACTTCATGATACCCAGTGAATTCTCCAGCCCATCCATTTGCCTGAGTACATACGGGAAATAGTTTTTACTAAACTTCTTCCAGGGCACACCATCCGGATCTACGGCATTCCCGTCTTTGTCTATCACTTCCAGGTTCTTTTTAGCTAAGTAATGCGGATCCTTCTGGATTGCAGGCAGCATTTCCTTGATTGAAATACTGAATGGCACACGCCAGTAAGGATACATCACGAAGTTCGATAACCTTGAATTCAGCAGGGGTGTGCGGGTACGTGGTGCCCCTACAATCACGCGGGAATCGAGCACGACCTGTCCGCTATCCCATACCATCATATGATAGCCCGGAATATTCACAAAGATGTAACGGTTGGGCAATGAATCGGGCCATTTACGCCAGCGATCCAGGTTTACGGCAGCTTGTATCATCCAGTCGTGGAATGATCTGTTCAATACCTGGACAGTTTTCTTTCCGGCCTGTCCATCTTCAAATAAGCAGAATTCTTTCTGAAATGCTTTGACGCCCTGTCTCAGCAACGCAGTATCGGTACCATGTCCGTTAGATGTATCCACATGTCCTGTCTGCGCCAGGCGGTTCAACACCAGTTGTTTGAATGCAGGCGTATCAGCATAGGTAGTGGGCAGGGAATCCCAATGCAATGACTGGTACTTCGCTTTGAAATTCAGCAAAGCAGCTTTCAGCGCATGATATCCTTCATAAGCAGGTTCCAGCTGGTGCAGTGTACCGGCGATGTTATTTTCTTTTAATGCAGTTGTGAGCAGCTGCACCAGTGTAGAATCGGTGAGTACTGAATCCGGACGTAACGTAATGCTATCACGGGGAGCTATACCATAACGGAGATGGCTAGCCATTTTCATAAAGGCATCAGACATCATGACATCTACTTGCGCCAGGAGGGCGGCATCTTTGCCGGCACCGGTAGCGGCATGAAGTTGCTGCATGGCGGAATCCAATGCAGTGCGGTGATAGATGCCGGCTGGTAAGCCTACTTCGTCGGCATGGTCAATGAAATATAACATTGAATCTGCAGCAGGGCTCAATTGTCCATCTACAGACCATCTGGCCTGATTGGCTGCGAGCTGGTAAAAGTTCTGTAGCGCAGGTACGCTATGTACAGGTACTTTATCTTCAAGTGTTTTATTGTCAGCCATGTAGCTGATTCGTTCACCTATTTGTTCCGGCACAACTTCACTCAGTTCTTTTACGTCCCTCACAATTTCTCTTTTCCGGAGCTCCCGCTTCTGATGGCAGGCAAACAATGCAAACGATGCTACAAGACATAGCGGTATGTCCCTTACAAACTTATACTTCATTGGCGTTTGAAACAATTAATTAAAGGTACGTATTTGAAAATATAATCATAGAAGTTATTGACGGGGTCGTAATAATACTACAAAATTGATGCTAATATTTTTATCGGGTTAATTGTTAGTTGAGCACCCGCTTCTGCCAAAGGTAGAAGCGGGTGCTGGTGACTGCTGCCGGCGATAAACGCATGGACTATCTGCAGCAGTTTTTCTTTATAAATAAAGACTGTATGAACTTTAATACTGACACTACTATTTTCATCCTTTCTTCTTTAAAGCATTAAAAATGTTATGTTCAAACCTTACTGTAAAAGTGTTAAAAACATTCCGTGACATGTTCCCAAAGATCTGTGTTCTATATGAAAAATCCAACCTGGTGGCGCTATTAAATATAAACTGAATGGCCGGGGCTATATCCATATACTGACTGCGGCCTACAGCATCTGTATTTGCCTTTCCTAAAAATTCAACATACAAATTTACATTTGTTTGCTCATAACTCCGGTAGGTGCGTGGCAATAACAGGTAGCCGGCGGACAAACTATAATTTACTGCATTGGCCGACATGCCGGCAGGGTAATGGTCTTTCAGGTTGTTCATAAAATGATTATACCCGAATGTAGCAGATATAGCCAGTTTGTGGACTAACTGTGTAGCCACTATACCGCCTGCAAAACCAGACGCCCCTCCTTCCAGATCCATTTCTTCATTTTTTACAGTTGCCGGGTAAAAAGGATTATCGATCACTGCTACCCGGCCATATGCTGCCATTCTGAAATGTGACTGCAGATCATCGTGCGATAAGAACCGGTATTTTGCATACACACTACCTCCTTCCGGCCTGATGGAAGATTGCATCTGGTTGGAGGCAAATGCCTGTGCATGGATCATGAAATTCTTTGAGATCCCAAACATGAGTTCGGGTTCAAAACGCATCCCGGTAATCCCTTCCTGCTCCATTTTAAAGAACCTGCTCGTCATGCGAATGCCTAAAGATTTTGCAGGCATATTACTCGCCGGTTCACTCGACACATACAGCTCCTGTGCCTGACCGAATAGTGGTAACAGGCATCCTAGCAATAGCATGCATTTCCTCATATCGTAACATGGTAGATGCGTGTAGAATTGCTTTTGCCGGGTATTTCGCAACAGCTGTTCATGATGCCTGTCTGGTAGCAGGGCATGGTGGTTTGAGTGCTGTATTTCTTAAATTGTCTGGCGGATACAAAATGCTGATCGATCACGGTGAGATCGTGGTCTCCGTTCAACACCTGTTGTTTCACATTCATGAAATGGAACTGGGTATTTCCGTAAGTAACATGTGCATCTTTCGCAACAGCTAAATGATCAAAGCCTGCTGTAAAGGTGAGTTTGGCAATGGAGAACCCGGCTTCTTCCACTTTATTCCTGATGGCATCTATACTGACTGTAGCATTGGGCCTGATGAGTAAAATAAAAGTGGTGGCGTTCAGGTCGGTTTCAATTTTATCTACAAATGGCAGTGTTTCGAGAGACTTGAGAGTTGCATTGGAACACATGGCGCAGGTTAAACCAGCTGCCTGTAAAGTGACTTTCTTGATTTGTGCGGATGCGGAGAGAGACAGGCCGGTGGCCATTAAAAGAAAAACAATTGCTTTTTTCATGATCTGAATTATTTAAAAAAATAAAAACCTTGTTTGATTTCGAATAGACAATCAAACAGGGATCAGATCCTGTATACGCAATGCTGTATAAAGAGAGGAATGGCACCCTGACCTGGCGGGCCGTGCAGATTGTATGCCGTGAACTGGTGAATGGCAGCTACAGGAGGTACCGGGAGTATAATAACCGGCAGTGTAAGGTCTTTTACAGCTGGAACTGTATTCACCTGTACTTTGGCAGCTGCTTCATGGGAGAAGTCAGCCTTGCAAAATTTGATTTCATCTTTGCAGCACTTACCGGACTTTCCGCATTTATTACAATGCTTGTCTGCATGTGCCTGCAATTTCACGGCCGCTAACTTGCCCATGCAGTAATGCATGTTGACTGTAAAACCGCTGCCGACAGCGATATACAGAAAAGCGATGAATATGGCTACGAGCTTTTTCATGATTGCGACCATGCAAAGGTAACACATTACTGCTTTTCAAAAAGTCAATAACAAGTTAACGCGGAAACTAAGAATGAGTTATTTCATTGGAGATGGTATGGGGAAAAGGGTCAGGATTATATTCTAATGGTGGTAATGCGGATGATTAGCTATGCCATGGACTATTTCTCTTCGTTGTTCTCTTCGATCTGATCTGCGATTGCTAATAACAAAGACATGCTGGCAACTTTGGTTGCTTCTGCGCGTACATGACCATCCAGGTCGTGTTCGAAAAATACATCACTACCATTAAGATTCACTTTGAAGCGTGGGGAATGCCCGTTAATAGGCTGAACTGAGTATCGATTTCTGTTGTAAACTACTGTAAATGCCTTCATGATCTATCATTTTGTACAGTAAGTTAAACAAACTTTACGCCAGTTGAACGCAGTTGTGGAAAAAAACAGGGCATAAACACGCTAAAACGGTTTATGCCCTTGTTTAAGTAATATATTAATTATCAATCCTTTACAATCCTACTGATTTTAGTTTACGAACCACCAACGCAGTCCCAGCCTGAATTGAAAATTATTGTATGGATAATGCGGTCCTGCGAAGTTGTTCGTCGCGAAAAACGTGTTCAGGTTCTCCGTTCTGATGAAAGCATTGAACGATTTTATGCGGAAATGCACGAAAGCTGACAGATCAGGTGCATAATATTGAACCTTTTGGGTAGTCTGATACACAAATTGACCGATAATCGGAGAGTAATCATCTGCATTATAGGCAGTCATGTATTTAGCTTCCACGCCCACCATGAGATTCAGGTTGTTAAACAACCTGTTTTCGTAAGCGATCCGGTGACGGGTCCAGAAGGTAGGAATATTTACGGGTGCGGTTCCATGTACCTGCTGGAAGGTAAAATCAGCGTACCAGTTCCAGTGTTTCCAGGTGAACTTCTTGCTGAATATGATTTCCAGCATATTGAAGATCGCATCTGCCTGTGCGCTCTGATAGTAACTGCTCATATACGTGTAATTGCCGATGATGTAGTAGTTGACGGTCAGATTGTACTTCAGTTTAGGATTGTCTGCTATGAACTGTAATTTGGAGATGTTTTCCTTTGCCAGGGAGTTGTTGTACCAGCTATCGTAGTTACTTGCGAAATACTTGTACACGTACGATGGTTCCCTGTTGACATTTGAGAACGCCAGTTTTACGTTGCCCAGGGTCGGGTTCAGGTAGCGGCTCAGCATACCGCTTACGGCGTAGTCTCCCTGGTTCTCTCCGGCCAGGTAAAGTTCACCTTTGGCCTGAAAGTCCCATTTCTGGTTTTTGGTTTTATTGCGGTATTCTCCGTGGAGGGCCAGGTTGCTGAATTTGATGTTAGCATCCAGGAAGGTACCTGTTGTATTTTCTATCCTTGCCCCTGCTGTGATAAAGTGGGCCTGGTTGCCCCTGATCGGGAACTGTACCAGGGATAGGTCGTTGGAAATTGTTCTGAAGTTATGCTGTGCCTTGACGGTATCGCCGGAGTAAGCCCAGCCGTAGTGCTTCGTATAGAAGAACGTATCTGGCGTAGGATCGAGGTAGGCGATCTGGTCTTTGTTCAGTTTGAAAGTGTATTGTACCCTGAATACCGGATCGAATTTATATACGTCGGTCGTATCGTTTACGTGAATGGTATCGCCTTTTCCCCAGTCGTAGGACTGCATGAAGAGGAAGCCAGCCTGGTCGATAGAACTTTTCACCGGGATGGTGGAGTTGAAGAGGCTGCTGGTAGTGCTGGCGTCATTCCCCAGGTTCACGTCGATGGTTTTGCGCTGGCTGTAGCGGGGATTATCCAGGTCGGCGTCGTTCCTGATACCTCCGTTTTCACCATTTGCATACTTGTTATAATAATAACTCAGGGTAGCATTGTACCGCTTGTCTTTCGAGTTGTACCTGCCGGTTACGCGGTAAATGTTATGATTCGTGGTTTGAGAGCGGAAGTAGCCGGGAGCGTAGATCTTCTGGTACTCAAATCCGAAATTGAACCTGTCGGTACGGTTTTGTGTATGCATAACGCCCAGCTGTTGTTCCTGCTGGCTACCAATCATATAGTTCAGTTCCGTGTACGGGCGGTTGGAATAGTAGATCCTGGCGTTGTCATGGTTGAATCCGTAGGGGTCAAAGCTATGAAAACCTGGGTCGAAACCTGCCGTCATACGGGGAGTGAAGGCCACCGGGCGTGCCGGAGAGCCATTGTTGCCCAGGTAGATGTAGTTCGCGGGCACTCTCAGAAAAGGGCCATTGAAATCGGCTATCGAGGAGTCCATCCTGTAGTCAGTTGGTTCTCCCAATTTCCGGTAAGTGATGGTCAGGGTGTCCGGCGTCTGATTCTTAGAGCTGGAGTCCTTTGTCGTTTTGGAGCCACTACCACCGCTACCCATGTTACTGAAACGGCTGGTGATCTGCGCCTTTACCTGCGACATTATGACCAACAATAAAAACGTAATAATAAATGACCGCATTCTATGTTTAGTTTCCTGCTTCTTTTTGTGCTAGCTGAAAAAGTGTGCAATTTATGTAAAACCTTATAACACGCTGATCAGTTCCCTGAAAATAAGTGTTAATTTCGGTTCGGCTGCGTTAGCGGCTTCCAGCACTTCTTCGTGTGTGATCACATTTTCTTCTTCACGAATGCCGATATCGGTGATCACGCTCATGGCAAATACTTTCATACTGCTGTGCATGGCAACGATCACTTCGGGAACGGTGCTCATACCTACGGCGTCGCCACCGATGGTGTGCATATACTTGTATTCAGCCCGGGTTTCGAAGGTAGGGCCCTGTACGCCTACATACACGCCGGTATGTACCGGAATGTTATTGTTCGCGGCGATTTCTTTGGCCCTGGCGATCAATGCTTTGGAGTAAGGTTCGCTCATATCGGGGAAACGGGGACCTAATTCAGCAATATTTGGGCCACGCAGGGGATGTTCCGGCTGCAGATTGATATGATCGCGGATGATCATGAGGTCGCCTACTTTGAAGGCCTGGTTCATGCCGCCGGCAGCATTGGAAACCAGGAGGGTATGTACGCCGAGGGCTTTAAATACTCTTACCGGGAAGGTCACCTGCTGCATGGAGAAACCTTCATAATAATGGAAACGACCTGCCATAGCTACTACGGGGCGGCCGTTCATTTTGCCCAGAACCAGGCGGCCACGGTGTCCTTCTACAGTCGAGGTAGGGAAATGCGGAATAGACTCATATGGAATTTCGATGGCTTCGGAGATGTCGCCGGCCAGGTTCCCTAAACCACTTCCCAGAATAATACCTACCTCAGGTGTAAGGGACCACATTTTTTTAATATAGTCCGCAGCAGCAGCTATTTGTTGTAACAGATCACTCATTTTTTGAAAATAATTATAGTTTTATGGTGCTGATCCCTGTCATATTTTTTTAAAGGTAGCGGTCATTTTGGAACCGGGCCACATGGTGAATAACTATATGATATCCAACGAATCGCGCGTAATCGGCTGACGGTAGTCAGAGATCACTGTCAGGCACACTGCGGTGTTTTATGCTGACGGTTACCTTTTCGACAGGGTTGCGCAAAGTTATTTTTAAATTCACAAAACACTAGGGTTTTATATTTAAATCATAATGCCCTATTTTAGCGGCAAATTTTTATCAGATGAACTTACATGAATACCAGGCTAAAGAACTGTTGAAGAAATACAATGTTCCGGTACAGGAAGGGATTCCGGTTGATACTCCGGAAGCGGCGGCTGAAGCGTACAAACAATTGAAGGTACAGTATGGTAATGAGTTTGCAGTGGTGAAGGCACAGATACATGCCGGTGGACGTGGTAAAGGTACCATTCGTGGTAAAGACCAGCGTGGTGTGGCTGTTGGTAAAAATGCGGAAGACGTAAAAACAATTGCCGGAAACATCCTTGGCGGCGTACTGGTAACCATCCAGACCGGAGAGGCCGGCAAACTGGTAAATAAAGTACTGGTGGCTCAGGACGTTTATTATCCTGGTCCTAACCCTGTTAAAGAATTATACCTTTCTATCCTCCTGGATCGTGCTAAAGGTCAGAACGTAATCATGTACTCCACTGAAGGTGGTATGGACATTGAAGAGGTGGCGCACAAAACTCCTGAGAAGATCTTCAAGGAGCTGGTACAGCCTAACACTACCCTGCAGCCATTCCAGGCGAGAAAGATCGCTTTCAACTTCGGTCTGAGCGGTGAAGCATTCAAAAACATGGTAAAGTTCGTTACGAACCTGTACAATGCGTATGTAGGTCTGGATGCGGCTATGCTGGAAATCAACCCGCTGTTCAAAACCAGTGATGAGAAGATCATTGCGGTTGACTGTAAACTGGGCCTGGATGATAACGCACTGATGCGTCATCCTGACCTGGAAGCGCTGCGTGACATTTCTGAGGAAGATCCTACTGAAGTAGAAGCAGGTAAATACAACCTGAACTTTGTGAAACTGGATGGTAACGTAGGTTGTATGGTGAACGGTGCGGGTCTGGCTATGGCTACCATGGACATGATCAAGCTGAGTGGTGGTGAGCCTGCAAACTTCCTGGACGTAGGGGGTACTGCAAATGCACAGACTGTAGAAGCTGGTTTCCGTATCATCCTGAAAGATCCTAAGGTAAAAGCGATCCTGATCAATATCTTCGGTGGTATTGTTCGTTGTGATCGTGTAGCACAGGGTGTAATTGATGCATACAAGTCAATTGGTAACATTACTGTTCCGATCATTGTACGTCTTCAGGGTACGAACGCTGAAGAAGCGAAGAAGCTCATTGAAGAGAGTGGTCTGACAGTACAGTCAGCGATCCTGCTGAGCGAAGCTGCAGCGCTGGTGAATAAGGCGGTAAGCGCGTAATATAAAAATGACTAAATAGCAATAGCAAAGAAAGCCCCTGGTAAAAACCAGGGGCTTTCTTCACTTTAGATCATTGCTATTTAGTAATTTTTATTATTACGCGCGCCAAAAATGGATGTCTTCCCATAAGGGAAGACATCCATTTTTGATAGCATGGTCGCGCGGGGAGCCTAACAATCGGCCCTCCCCC
>NZ_JBCNKF010000009.1:0-235344 GCF_039596155.1 Chitinophaga sp. | reverse complement strand
CCGTAAGCTTCCTTCAGATTCCACTTCGCAGTGGACACCCTTGCTCTTGGCTAATGGTTGGCGATTACAAACCCCCATAACGGACTTCCACCGTCAAGTTTATCGCCATGCATGGCGCACATGAAAAGGCCCCGGCAAGTTTGCCGGGGCCTTTTGTATGATTTATCTAAGCGTTATTAGTTAACATCCCAGAAGATCTTAGTGTCGCGGGTATCTTTAGACTTAACAGCACTGTAGTTAGCAGTGTTATAAAGTGACTCGTTAGAAGGATACAGGAAGCGTACAGGAGGATTTGCCTGCAGACCAGCAGAAACTGCCAGTGGTACCTGAGGATAACCAGTTCTTCTGTATTCAGCCCATGCCTGGTTTGCCTGCATGATGAAGAAGTTCACCCATTTCTGGGTATAGATCTTTTGCAGTTTTTCAGCAGTAGTACCGGTATAAGCGACAGCATTTGCGGCTTTCCACAGTGTAACTGTATCTGTATTTACAGTCAGCGCCTTCCAGGCATACTGGCTAGGACGTGCATATGCTTTGTTGTTCAGCATATAGAAGTATTCAACTGACTGATCCAGACCGGTGGTATATGCAGTAGCAGCAGCGCCCAGTCCCCATCTTTCATAAGCTTCAGCCTGGAGGAAACTTACTTCAGCAGCTGTGAACAGTACACCTGGCAGGTTGTAGTTATAGAAGAAGGTAGCAGAATCGTAAGAAGCGTAACCACCCAAGCTATAATCGTTAGAAGTACCATTGTAAGGGAAACCTTTGTAACCATTGGTCTTGTCCGGATCGAACGTTACTTTGGTACGAGGGTCGTTATTGGCAACCATCACATCTTCCAGCAGGTATTTAGGTGCGTAAGGGAAGCTGGTGAATGCACTCAGCAGGTCGCTTACCAGTGTGGTTGGGCTTTCCCATACCAGTGCATCCTGATCATTAGAGGAGATCAAAGGATAAGTAGCAGCGTTGTTCAGCATAGCAGTAACTGCCGTCTGCGCTTTGGATTCGCTAACGTTTGAGATACGCATCAGCAGACGCAGACGCAGGGAGTTAGCGTAACGACGCCATTTGGTCAGGTCACCGCTGTACATTCTGTCGTACAGTTTCAGGTTACCTGCTTCAGCAGCAGCTACAGTAGCAGTGCTCAGGAAGGTATTTACGTTATCCAGTTTAGAGATCAGGGTGTCGTACAGTGCAGCTGCATCGTCATAAGCAGCATACTCGATGTTACGGGTAGAAGTGTTCAGAGAGTTCGCCTTTGAGAAAGGAATATCACCCCACATATCCACCATCTGGGCTGCCTGATCTGCGACGATTACTTCTGCCAGTTTCAGGTAAACTTCCTGTTCAGCTTGTTTATCGGTAGACAGACCGCTGAAAGTGGTCTGCATTTCGCGATAGTTATTCAGGATACCAGGACCATTGTAGTTATAGTCGGTACCGGTAGAACCATTGTAGAAGTCTGTCCATCTACCGTCGGTATAGGCAGAGTTAGTCTGGTACATAGTACTGCTTGCGACAGCAGGAACCAGGCCTGAAAATGCACCACTATAAGACTGAAGAATGGTATAATAATCCCAGTAAGAAGGGTGAATTCTTTTGTTGAAGAACATACCGCTGAACAGCTTACCCATGTTACCAGTGGTAGTTAGTTCCGGGTTTTGATAATCCTCCTCAATCTTTTTCTTACAGGAGCTGAAAGAACCTGCCAGTAAGACCAGAAGAGCTGCGTTTATAAGAAGTTTTTTCATTAGTTTTCTTTGTTTCGTCATTTAGCAAATTAATACATTAGAAGCGTGCACGAACACTAGCACCAAGGCTTCTTGTAGGAGCCATACCACCATTGTTCATACCCTGATCGATCCATCTTGAACCAATCGCTACTTCCGGATCCAGGCCATAAGGCAGGGATTTGTACACGTAGAACAGGTTACGGCCAATCAGTGCTACCTGCAGACCCTGGAAATGTAATTTGTTAACGATGCTCTTAGGCATGTTGTAAGTCAGCGCAACTTCACGTACTTTGATGTAGCTGTTAGTGAATACTGCCTGAGAGTAGTCACCGGTATGCCATCCATACTCTGCATCGTAGTAGATACCAGCAGAGATTATTTTAGTGTTTTTAGTACCATTGTCATCGGTTACACCGTTCAGGATGATACCATTGTTACGTTGAGCAGTTGTACCTGCAGCAGCTGCAACATAGTTTGCATCGCTTTCGTTACCAACAACATTATAACCAATACCACCATGAGCAGCATCTCTGTATTTGAGGGTGCTCTTGTACATACCGGCACCAACTGCGTAGTAAGAAGGAATAGAAACCAGTTTACCACCGAAACGGTAATCGAGGGTTACATCCAGGTTGAATGCTTTATAAGAGAAGGTGTTAGAGAAACCACCAACGATCTTAGGCATCATATTACCTACCTTGATATAAGCGTCTGTGTTGTAAGTATAAACACCACTTCCGTCTACTTTGTAGTTACCATTAGCATCCATGTTGTGCGGGTGAACATAGATGTTACCCAGTGGATCGCCTACTTCAGATCTGGCAATTACGTAACCGCTTTCCAGGTCATTAGTAATGTTAGGTAATGTAGAAGGCAGGCTAGTCAGTCTGTTACGGTTAAGAGCGAAGTTGATACGTGTATCCCAACGGAAGTCTTTCGTCTGAACTGGCGTTGCATTTACAGCACCTTCAAAACCGTAGTTAGCCAGGTCACCAGCATTTACGAACTGAGAAGAAGCACCAGATGTGTTAGGTGTAGTGATCTCGAGGATCTGTTTCTTTACTTTGTTGTTATAGTAAGTCAGGTCAACACCCACTTTACCACCGATGATTCTTGTTTCCAGACCGAATTCAAACTCTCTCTTCTGCTCAGATTCCAGTTTGTCGTTACCGAAGCTGCTACCAGGAATTTGTTGATATACCAGGTAGTTACCGCCCAGTGTAACACCATACTGAGAGTAAGCAACAGGTGCTGCATACAGAACAGGGTGGTTACCGGTTAAACCATAAGAAGCTCTCAGTTTACCGTAGTTCCACCAGGATGGCAGTTTGAGAACATCAGAGAATACAAAACCTGCGTTTGCAGAAGGGTAAGTATAAGCATTTCTGCCAGGAGCCAGGGTAGAAGTCTTTTCAGAACGGCCTGTTCCTTCAACATATAACCATCCTTTATAGCTCAGGTTTACGATACCAAAACCAGCGATGTCGATTTGCTCACCACGGTTAGTTAAGGTATACAGTGCACCAGCAGAGTTATTCAGAGAGAACCAGTTTTCACTAGCCAAACCTACAGTGGTAGTACTGTTCTGGTACTGGAAGCTCTGTTTTCTGCCAGAGAAACCACCGGAGATACCCAGGTTAAAGTCATTACCAATTTTAGGATTGTAGCTCAACATCGCATCGCCATACACCAGGTTGTTAGATCTCTGTTCGATACCATATTTACCGCTGGTACCTACATAAGTTGGCTGGCTGTTATGTTCTTTGTTTTCAGCTTTCCAACCGGTGTAATCGTTACCAATACGACCACGGAAATTCAGGTTATCCAGGATAGCATAGTTCAGGGTTACACTGTTGATAAAACGGTTCTGGTTTTCATCATAGCTATTTCTCAGCTGTGTCCACATGTAGTCCATCAGCTGTGTAGCTCTGATTGGGTAAGCCAGTTTCTCGCTCTGATCGTAGCTGGTATTAGCAGAAGTAACATACTTATAACCATGAGATGTCTGGTACTTGTTGAAGTAAGCGTTCATATCATCCATACGGCTGAAGAAACCACCATAAGAATTCAATACGTCGCTCAGCGTAGTAGGACGGTTATGAGTATAGTTATTATTGAAAGTAGAAACGATGTCTACTGTAACTTTCTTATGCAGTCTCAGTGTAGCGTTCAGGTTAAAGTTATTCTTGTTCAGGTTAGATCCTGGAGTGATAGCTTTATAATCTGTACGGGTATAAGAGAAACGGTAAGAAGCGAAATCATTCGCATTAGAGATAGCAGCGTTGAACTGAGAATTGTAACCAGTCTGGAAGAAATCCTTATAGTTATTCTTGTTCGCTACATATGGGCGCTCAGTACCATCCCAGTATTTAACGGTTCTGCCGTCGAATTTAGGACCGAAAGACTCATACGCTCTGTAGTTAGGACGGAGTGAGCCATCAGGATTGGTCACCCAACCTTCAGCGTTTGCACCGGCACCTACGTTGTAAGCTTCTGCATAACCAGGACCATATTCGTTTTGGTAGTCAGGGCTATTCTGCAGTTTTTCAGCAGTGTAGATATAGTTCAGATCAACACCTAAACCTCTTGATTTAGAACCTTTCTTAGTAGTGATTACCACAACACCGTTGGTAGCTTCAGAACCATACAGTGCAGAAGCAGAAGCACCTTTCAGTACAGTCAGGGTTTCGATATCTTCAGGGTTGATATCCAGCGCACCGTTACCATCGATACGGTTGTTGGTGGTATTGAAATCTTTTCTGGTAGGATCAGCCATGTTTCTGATAGGAATACCGTCCACAACATACAGTGGCTGAGTATTGTTAGAAACGGAAGTAACACCACGCACCTGGATAGATACCCCAGAGCTGGCGCCACCCGGAGCAGCGTTCACCTTTACACCAGCCGCCTTACCATACAGCGCAGCTGCAAAGTTAGGAGAACCGGTTTGAGAGATTTCTTTTGCACTTACAGTACTAACAGCATAACCCAGGGAGCGGGCTTGTCTCTTAATACCCATTGCAGTTACAACCACTTCGCTCAGACCTTTGTTGTCTGTAGCCAGTGATACATTTACAGAAGACTGACCATTTACCGGAATTTCCTGGGTGGTATAACCAATAAATGATACTACCAGGGTGCCTTCAGGAGCAACAGAGATTTTGAAGGAACCATCAGGACCAGTCATAGTCCCGTTCTTTGTGCCTTTTTCCAGGATAGTAACGCCCGGAATAGCTGTTCCTTTGTCATCTTTAACAGTCCCGGACACTACCTTTTTATTCTGTGCCAAAGCAGTAAAGCAGCAGAACAAAAGAAGCAGCGTGCTTACTAATAGAGATCTTCGCATAGCTTTCTTTTAGTTAGATTTTAAGTATGATAAGTGTTTAGTCACAAGTGTAATTACATACAGACAGGCATAGCAATGGCTGGCTCCGCTTTCCAGGAGCTTATAAGCTATCGTTTCCAGTATGTGATGTTATTTTCTCTTTTAATCCTGGGTGCCGTTTCCTGAAATTGTAACTGTTTATTCTTACATTTCAGCGGTCGCCGTTTACGTTTTATTTATCTCAATGATCGGTATAGGCCATTCTTCCCTCTTCTCTAACTGGTGGTATTTTCACCGCTTTGTCCCTCTGTACAATCTTCCACTCTAAAATCACATAGTTTTTCTCTACATTCTTAATTTGACAGCGCCAAGCTACCCAAATAATTTTTAGAAACAAAGAAGATTTAACATTTTTTTATCTAACACGTCATTATCCGGTAATCCAGGTAAATTAGCACACCTTCATGTGAAAATACTATTGGAGAAAAGTACACAAATTGAAGAAATCGTAATATAAATCCGGCTCACGTACCAAGACTTTACGAAAATTTAATAGTGGAAAATTATCCGTAACGCGACAATAGGTATTTCATTCTTTTCATGGTATAAGACATTTACAAAAATGATTTCCTGATTTATTTAAAAATAGTAGTTGGGTCAATTAGGCGTTTTCACAGTTTCCGAGCATAGGTGATTCATTGCAACTTATAGAAAGTTTTCATAATGAGCAAATTATATTTATATAGCCGGACTAATTTGAGGATAAAAAAAATCGCTCCTGCCTGCGGCAAAAGCGATGATAAGATGTGGATGATTTAAGTAAACGATTACATCATGCTTTGACTAGCTTTTTGTGTAATACAGATGATTCCCTTTCCCGCAGCTCCAGCGGCAGTACTACCTGCGCAGGGCCTTCTGAGGTCTCGTCCAGTTCTTCCATCAGTATCCTGATGAGGGTTCTCCCTATTTCTTCCACCGGCTGTGCCACACAGGTTACTGCCGGGCTTAACAGGCGGAAAATATCATGATCGTCAAAACTGACCATACCCAGCTCACTACCTATCTGCAGGCCCAGCGAGCGGATACTCTCTATACCACAGATCCCGAGGTAGTTGGTAGCAAAGAATACCGCATCCAGCTCCCTGTTGCTTTGCAGGTATTTGGTTATTTCCTGGGTATACCCGGGGCGGTCCAGGTCGAAAGGCAGGCGTTTGATCACATTCTTTCCCGACGGCAGTCCATGCGTTTTCAGGGCCGCCTGAAACCCTTCCAGACGCTGTTGCATCTGTATCTGGTGCGAAGTGGTGGTAATGATGCCGATATGCTTATATCCCTGTGCCACCAGATGATCTACCGCTGTCACCGCCCCCTGGTAGTTGTCTACCACTACGTAAGAAGAGTCTTTAACATTCGGGAAATAACGGTCCATGAGGACAACTGGCTTCTGCAAAGATGCAATGTCCTTGTCCAGATTGAGCGTAGGCGTGATAATGTAGCCGTCTACCTGGCGGTAGCGGAGTACTTCCAGCAGGCCACGGGCCTTTTCTTCATTGTCTTCAGTGCTACCGAAAAGCACTTTGTACCCATATTTGTCTGCTTCATCTTCTACTACTTTCGCAACGTTGGCAAAGAAATTATTGGCAATGTCCTCTACGATTAACCCGATTGTTTTGGTTTTACCAGTGCGTAAACCACGTGCCAGTTGGTTAGGTTTATACTTTAGCTTGCCGGCAATCTTCAGAATACGTTTGCTTACCTGTTCGCTGATTCTTTTTTCTTTTCCTTTACCATTCAGAACGAAAGAAACGGTGGTGGGAGAAACGCCGGCCTGCTGGGCTATATCTTTAATCGATATTCCTTTCACGTGATTCAGATTTGGTTTGATTCGTTAGAAAATTATAATCTTAGTTGCAAACAACCAAATTATTTCCAGCGAAGCCCATAGAGAGGCTGATTATCCGATGCATCCCCCAATCATCGGCCCAAATAGGCATTTCAACAGGAAATAAATGATATTTACTAAAAAATGATGCTTTTTTAACCAAAATTTGATAATTTGGCACTTTCACAGAAAAACTTCTGTCAGGGGGAATGTTATTGAAGATCGAAACCATTTGGAAAAGGTCATGGAATGATTACTATTAAAATTGAATTGTTTCGGGGAGATAATGTCCCGTCTGGGGCAGGAAGACGAATCATCATCACAACGGAGCTAGAGTAAAAACAGCTTAAACTTATACTACATGAAACCCATTCTTATTAAAGTGGGGGCGTTTGCCGACAATCAGATCACCATCATTGAAAGAAGTGATCCTTATTTCAATACTCCATTCCATTTTCATCCGGAATGTGAGCTGGTATACGTTACGGAAAGCAACGGTAAAAGAATTGTAGGCGACAGCATTGAGAGTTTTGATGTGGGAGATATGGTGTTTCTGGGGCCACATATTCCGCATGTATGGTACAATGATGAAAGCTACTACAAGAACAATGAGGCGCTGAAGGCAAGATCTGTCGTGATCTATTTTCCGAAAGATATTTTCGGAGATAAGTTCTATGGCTTGCCTGAAACAAAAGCATTGACTGACCTGTTTCACCGTGCACAACGTGGTATGAAGATCATAGGCCCTACCTACGATCTGCTGAAAGACCAGATCTTACAGCTACCAAAGAAGGAAGGCCTGGAAAGAATCATTTCTTTACTTAGTATCCTGAAAGTACTGACTGAAACCAGGGATGTGCAATACCTGGCAAGTACAGGTTATTCACATGCTTTCAATGCGAAGGATAACCATAAGATCGATGAAGTGTTCAAGTACGTGATGAGCAACTTCAGCAAGGAAATCTCCCTGCAGGATGTGGCAAGTATCACGAACCTTTCCCCACAATCTTTCTGCCGGTTCTTTAAGAACAGGACAAAGAAATCTTTTGTGCAGTTTTTAAATGAAGTAAGGATCGGACATGCATGTAAACGTTTGACTGAGGAAGATTGGTCGATAGCTGAGATTGCCTACTCGTGCGGATTTAAGAACTTGTCGAATTTTAACAGGTTTTTCAAAGAAATAGTTGGCAAGACGCCTAAAGAGTACAAAAATGAATTAAGGTTGAAGGAGGCCTGACCTATAAGGCATTTTAATTGCCAGACCACTCGTCTGCTTCCGGAAAGGAAGGTTGCTGTCCGGGGACAGCAACCTTCCTTTTTTGTTTTTTGTATTATCAATAAATGTGGTAATTTCCCTACATATATACGCTTGTTGAGAACCGTAACCAAATCTATGTCACCACTGTAATCCATGTATAGTAATTACTCAGACGCCCAATTACTTTCATTGCTCCAGGAAGACAACATAATGGCCTTCAATGCTATCTACGCCCGTTATAGCCAGCCCTTATACCTATATATCCTGAGCAAGATTGAACCTGCCGAAGCAGGAAAGGATGTATTACAGGAACTCTTTACCTCCCTCTGGGAAAGAAGGCAGACAATCAGTGTAAATGAATCGTTGAAATCGTACCTCTACCAGTCTGCCAGACATAAGATCATAGACATCTATCGCAAGAACAATACTTATCGTAAATACCTGCAACAACTCATCGAACACTTTGATGTACAACCCGGTAGTATCACCGAACTGCTGGATAGCAAAACCCGTACGGAAGATATATTTGAGACCATTAACCAGCTGCCCGACAGGATGAAGGAGATCTTTATCCTCAGCAGGGTAGAACATCAAACGGTAGAACAGATCGCCGTACGCCTGGGATTGTCACAGCAAACAGTTAAGAACCAGATTACCAAAGCGTTAAAGATCCTGCGTACCAACCATGCCCAGACAGATATGGTCTTATTGCTGCTGACCGCCGCTTTTTTTTACAATTGATGGTACTTGTTGCAACTTGAAACGACACCATTAAGAGTATCACTAACGTTAGGGACAAACAATCGATACATTAGGACATTATTTAAATAACAACGCTGTGAACCTTGATCAGATAAAGAAAATACTGGAACGCTATAACGAGGAACAGTCCACAGCCGGGGAAAAGCAGTTAATAGAAGAGTGGTTCGAAGGGATCCAACAGCCGACTACACACATTCCAGAAACTGTCATCCAGCAGGACCTCGCAGATGTACACGCTGCACTGCAAAAAAATATAACCGTACCCCGCCGGCGGACCTTGCGCCCCTGGTACTATGCCGCAGCCGCTATCACCATGCTGATAGCTGCCGGTAGCTGGTTTTTTCAGCACGCGACCCGCTCTGCCATGCATACGGACAATCGCCCTGTTGCCACTGTTGACAACCATAAAGAAATGCACGACGGTTTTTATATCGTCACTACCGTAAAGGGTAAAACCGAACACCTGAAACTGGATGATGGCAGCACCGTTGTGCTCAACGCCGGCAGCCGGCTCAGGTATCCCATACACTTCACCGAAGGTCGTGACCTCTACCTTGAAGAAGGAGAAGCCTATTTTGACGTTGCTCCCGACCCTGCTCACCATTTCACTGTACACAGCGGAGGCCTCAGTACGACAGCACTGGGCACCTCTTTCAATATACGCGCTTACCACAATGAACAGAAGATCACCGTAGCCCTGCTGAGTGGCAAGGTAAAAGTAACCGCCACCGGTACCCAGCCCGTTGTACTCACATCCAGTGAACAGTTGAGCTATGACCTGCAAAGTCTGCAAATGACCAGGTCTACCTTTAGCACCCCGGAAGCCACCGGATGGCAACAAGGAACCCTTGTTTTCAAAGATGCATCGTATGAACAGGTACGCAACGCTATTGAAAACACTTTTGCCGTAACTGTCATCAACCAAAGCGACAAAAAAGCATGGACCTATACCGGAAGCTTCCGGCAGGAAACCCTGCAAAATGTGCTGGAAACAATCTGTCTGACAGAATCGCTGTCGTGGTCGATAGCGCATGACACTGTAACTTTAAAAAATAAGAAATAATTTATGGGGTTAGCCCCGGCACTACAATCAGGTGGCCGTGTACACAAGTAACGGCCCTTTAACATCTAACACGTTTTGATACTATTACAATGGTCCTCCTTTCCAAAAAAAAGGTGAACCCAGCTATTATAATCCGCTCCCCAGAGCATTCCTGCATGTAGTATTTGGGTAGCCCCATAAATGTTTATTGCTGCTTTATTATGTTAAAATCACCGGGGCTGAAATGAAGGGAAGGGCATACTTTATAAAAGTATGTACTATCGTATTTTTCCTGTTAATATCACTATTATCAGGACAATCTGCTATTGCCCAGATCAGCCTCTCCCTGCAGAACAAACCGGTGACGGAAATTATGAACGCCATCGCCAGCAGGCAACACATCAGTTTCCACTATGATAAAACTACCATCGATGTAGAAAAGCAGATCTCCTTTACCTGTATCAATCTTCCCTTAACACAGGTATTGCAACAGCTGTCGGCATTAACAGGATATCAGTTTATACTCAGGGGGGAAAATGTCATTGTACACAACAGCAACGATACCCCCGAAGCGATACAATTGCACAATACCACTGCATTGCAGAAAGAGATCAGCGGCAGGGTGGTTTCTATGCACGGCTCTCCACTACCCGGCGTAACGGTGATGATTAAAAATACCACGCGCGGTGTAAAAACAGACGATGCAGGCTATTATACCATTAACACGGGTTTAACCGATGTGCTCATCTTCCGCTCTGTAGGTTATATCAACAGAGAAATCTTAATACCCATTGCGACTTCGAAACTTGACGTTACGCTGACCGAAAATATCAAAGGACTAAATGAACTGATCGTCACTGCACTCGGTATTCCCAAAAACAATAAGGAGCTCCCCTACTCCACCGGCTTACTGAATAGTGATGATATCTCCACCGTGAAAGATGCCAATGTGATCAATAACCTTTCCGGCAGGATAGCAGGTGTGATGATCAATCGTAGTGCTTCAGGCATAGGCGGTTCTGCAAGAGTGGTATTGAGAGGAAATAAATCTACCCGCGAAAACCAACCTTTGTATATCATCGATGGTGTACCTATGGCTAACTTCACGCCTTCTCAACCTACCGATATCTGGGGAGAATCATCGGGTATCACAGGCAATGGTGGCCGCGATGGCGGAGACGGTATTTCCAACCTGAACCCTGACGATATTGAAAGCATCAGTGTACTGAAAAGCGCTTCTGCTGCAGCATTGTACGGTAGCCAGGCAGCGAATGGGGTGATCATGATCACAACTAAGAAAGGTTATTCAGGAAAAGGACATATTGAAGTTTCTTCTGACCTCACCGCCGAAACACCATTGCTGCTGCCCGCCCTGCAATATCGCTACGGACAAACAATACCGCCCTATACAGATGATAAACAGGCGGGATCCGCCGATAGCTGGGGGCCAGCCATTCATGCAAAAGACCATGTCAAACCCTTCTTCAACACCGGACTGACTTCTATGAATGGGCTCTCTATCAGTGGGGGACTTGAAAAAACACAGTATTACATATCGTACTCGAATACCATGAACCGGGGAATTATGCCTGTGAACCGCCTACAAAAACACAATTTCAATATCCGGGTCACCAGCGATCTGCTAGACAATAAACTACATATAGATGCGAACATCTCTTACCTTGCTCAATATGCCGTGAACCGGCCTTCCAGTGGCCTTTACTACAACCCGCTCACAGGTTTGTATACCTTTCCGCGGGGACTTGATTTCAACAATTATAAAGACTACGAATATTTTGACAACACCCGGAATATGCCCATGCAAAACTGGTGGAACATTAACAATGCCATGGGCTGGAGTGGACAGGATGATCAGCAAAACCCCTACTGGATTCAAAAAAGAGATGAAAGGGAAGATAACCGTTACAGGGGACTCGCGTCGCTCTCTCTCAGATATCGCTTCAATGACTGGCTCACACTACAGGGCAGAACCAACTTTGATAAGAGCGATGATCAATATGAATTGAAAGCCCATGCGGGCACACAACAGGTACTCTCCCCCCCGAATGGCAGGTACACCCTTGAAAAAGAAAGTAACAAACAATTCTATGCCGACCTGATGCTGACTGCCGGCAAACAGGTGGCGCCTGCCTGGAAACTGCAGGGGATGCTGGGGGCCAGTGTTACCGATATCAGGGCACACGACAGGAACCTGATCAGCACCAATGTCACAGCGGCTGAAGGACTGATTGTGGCGAACAAATTTTCCGTTAAAAACATCGCTTCCAATGCACTCGATGCACAGCAAAGCATAGAGCGGAAACAGCTACAGGCTTTCTTTGGGAGCGCACAGGTACATTTTAAAAACAGTGTGTTTATAGACCTCACGGGGCGTAATGACTGGAGCAGCACATTCGCATTTACTCCTATCAAAGACAAGGGTTATTTCTACTACTCTACAGGCATCAGTACCATTATCAGTGAACTTGTAAAACTGCCTAAAACCATCAGCTTTGCAAAGCTGCGGCTTTCTTATGCAAAAGCAGGGAATGATATTGCACCTTATTCCTCCCGGCCTGCAAGATTTATTCTGCAAACTACTGCTGGTGTATCCCGCGTGAATTTCAATACACGCACACCTTATCCCGGCATCTACCTGAAACCGGAAGATAACCGCTCACTGGAAGCCGGTACAGAAATCAGGCTACTGAAAGACAGGATAAGCCTGGACCTTACCTGGTATAAGAATAACAACTATCAGCAGTATATGGAGGTGAGGGCACCATCCGGGTCAGGCTATCTGTACTATTACCTGAACCTGGGGAATATCCAGAATAAAGGTGTAGAAGCTACACTTACTGTAGTACCTGTACAGCGAACGCAACTGCGCTGGTCCACGACTATTAACTGCACCGTAAACTGTAACAGGGTGGTTCAACTGAGCAGCAGTACTATTCCCGGTGCCGGTCCTGACAACTACTATATCCTCACTGACTTCAACACCAATATGTATGGCTCGTTCATCAAAGAAGGCGGCAGCTGGGGAGATATTTATACCAACAAAGAATTGTATAAAAATGAGAAAGGTCAATATCTGATAGATGAACAGGGTAACCTGGTGACGAGAAATGTATTTAAAAAAGTAGGAAATCCTAACCCTCGCCTGGTCACAGGATGGAGCAATATACTGGAATACCGGCACTTTACCTTCAACTGCCTTATAGATGGTCGTTTTGGTGGAGATGTAATGAGTGTAACTAATTCCGTACTGGATAATTACGGGGTGAGCGAACGTAGTGCGCGGGCCAGGGATCATGGTGGTGTGAACCTGAATGCGGTGTATGAAAACGGTACACCGCTCACCGTACCATACGATGCACGTAAGTACTTCTCTGCCATCGGCGGCAGAGCGGGTATCGGAGAAATGTATATGTATGATGCGACCAATATAAGACTGCGGGAATTGTCATTGACTTATGAGGTACCTGTAAAAAACAAATACTTCAAACGGCTGCAGATAGGACTGCTGGGAAAAAACCTCTGCTTCTTTAAACTGAATGCACCGTTCGACCCCGAAGTGGCGATGAGTAGTGGAAATGCACTACAGGGCATAGATGTATTTGGAGTATCTGCTACAAGAAGTATAGGAGTACACGTGAAGGCTGCATTTTAAAACGATTTTATGCGTAACACAATTCTGGCGTGTATGGTGGTAATGCTGCTTGCTGCCTGCACAAGCAAATTTGAAGAGATCAATACGAACCCCTATGATCTGTATGATGATGAACTGAAAGGAGACTTTAAACTGCTGGGAGATCCGCTCACCCAGTCTATGCTGAATATATTGTCCAGCAATGATGTGAGCGTAGCGCAACTACAGCAGAACCTGATGGGAGATGTGTTCTCAGGATACATGATGACACCTAATCCCTTTCAGGACAACAGGAACAATATGACATATGACCTGCTGGACAGCTGGGATGACGATGCATGGCTCACGGCATATGGTAGTGTGATGCCGAACTGTAAATTTGTGATGGATAATGCACGGGGCAAGTACCTCGATTTCTATGCATGGGCACAGTTGCTGAAGGTGATTGCCATGCATCGGATCAGTGACATTTATGGTCCGATCATTTATACACATTATGCCCGGATCAATGATGACCATAGTATTGATTATGATTCACAGCAGCAGGCGTATACTGCCTTCTTCAAGGACCTGGATTCGGCAATCACGACGCTCACACATTTTGCTGATAGTACAGGTACAAGAAGGTTTGCAGATTTTGATCTTTCTTACAAGGGAGATTATATCAAATGGATAAAGCTCGCAAATTCGTTGCGGCTGCGACTGGCAATCCGTATTTCCAAAGTAGATCCTGTCACAGCAAAGCAGGAAGGAGAAGCAGCACTTTCACATCCCTACGGGTTGATTAGTACCGTCGCAGATAATTTCAATATTGATATCAGTCCGGCTACGCATCCGGTAAATGTAATCTGCAATTCATGGAATGATATCCGGATGGGTGCACCCATGGAATCTATTCTTACAGGATATCATGATCCAAGATTACCGTATTACTTCAGATCAGCAGATACAAAAGATTCTGTCTATCACGGCATACGGAATGGAATTGCCATTCCCAGCAAAGATACCTATAAAGGTTTTTCAAAGCTGGCGTTACTGCCTTCGCATATTCAGTTATTAACAGCAGCAGAGGTGTATTTTCTAAGGGCAGAAGCAGCACTCTATGGATGGAAGGGAGCCGGAGATGCCGCAAGTAATTATGAACAGGGCGTATACCTGTCATTCCAGCAATATGGTATTACAGCCGCCTACAACGATTATATACATAACAGTACTTACGTATCGAAACCATATATCGACCCTCAGAATGCAAATAATAATATCGACACCCCATTAAGTAAGATTACCATCCAATGGGACGATCATGCAACGACAGCCTGTAAACTGGAAAGGATCATTACACAGAAATGGATCGCGGTTTTTCCGGATGGACAGGAAGCATGGTCAGAGTTCCGGCGTACCGGGTATCCGAGGCTGTTTCCTATTGTGGTGAATAACAGCGGTGGGAAAATACCTACAGAGACTTTTATCAGGAGAATTCCTTTTATACAGTTTGAATACACTACAAACCAGGCAGGTGTAAACAGGGCTATTGCTACATTGAAGGGTGCAGATAACGGCGGAACTAGGTTATGGTGGGATCTGCCCTGAGACAAGCACTTTATATACACCATTCAGATTTCTAATAGCCGGATAAAAATATTTTTTTCTCCTACGATGGTACTATTTTAATTTCCACACGACACCTCTTTATGCGCCTGAAAAATCCTGTAGACACAAAAGGGGGAATCAAATCAGGGCAGCACGTATTGAACATGTTAGTAAAGCATCACAATGGTATAGGTGAAATGCGCTCGTAACGGCGCACCGTATCACATTACTTCCTTTCTGCTAAACGGGCCCATAGCTGAAAAGATTATGTCATACTGCTTATCAACCAAACTCTAAAATCGACAACCAAATCACTAACAGTCAGCTGGAATGCATGGATGTACTACATCCACTGGCATTCCTATGGGAAACAACATCCATTTAGGTCAATTTTTAAAGGCAGTATCTATGAAACGTACACTACGTTTGTCAAAAGCATGCAGTGCCGCAGGCATTGTGCTGGGCCTCATGCTCTCAAATGGCATACAGACAGCCCTTGCGGCTCCTTCTCTTGTATCGTATGCTGCAAGGCAACAAAGAGACATTACGGGTATAGTGCGTGACGTTCAGGGCAATCCCTTGCCCGGTGTGACCGTCACGCTCAAAAATAGTAAGAAGGGTACCAAAACGGATGTAAGCGGAACTTATCACATCGCTGCAGGGACGGGCGACGTGCTGGTGTTCTCTTATGTTGGCCACACCCCGAAGGAAGTCACTATTGGTACAGAAAGCACCGTCAGCATTGTTCTGGAAGAAGCTGTAAAAGGTCTTAACGAACTGGTAGTAACCGCACTGGGCATCCGTAGAGAAGCCCGTAGTCAGGGTTATGCGGTATCAAAAGTACAAGGTGCAGATATGACGAAAGCCCGCGAAATCAGCGTGGCCAATGCACTGGAAGGTCGTGTAGCAGGTGTGAACAGTACGCCTCCATCCACCGGGCCCGGTGGCTCATCCCGCGTCACCATCAGGGGGAACTCTTCCCTGAGTGGCAACAACCAGCCGCTTTATGTAGTGGATGGTATCCCCATGAACAACGCAAACCTGGGGTCTGCTACCATGTGGGGTGGGGCTGATCTTGGCGACGGTATCTCCAGCATCAATCCCGATGACATTGAAGATATGACTATCCTGAAAGGCGCTGCCGCCTCTGCCCTCTATGGTCAGCGTGGTGTGAACGGCGTCATTCTCATTACTACAAAATCAGGTAAAGCCGGTCAGCTGGCGGTAGAACTGAACAGCAATTTCACCGTTGATAAGCTCAACGACTTCCTCGACTTCCAGGAAGTGTACGGACAGGGAATCATGGGTGCACATCCCACAGATAGCCTCTCTGCTCTTAACAGTGGCCTTTCCAGCTGGGGTACAAAACTGGATGGCTCTGCTGTAACCCTCTTCGATGGGAAAACACACCCCTACTCCAAACAAGGTAACCATTTAAAAGATTTCTATAAAACAGGGAATACGCTCAGCAACACGATCTCTGTAGCAGGGGGTAATGAAAAAACAACATATCGTGTAGCGCTCGGAGACCTGCGCAGCAACGGTATTTATCCCAATACACAGTATATACGCGACAACGTGAACCTGGATCTCAATTATAAAATGTCTGACAAATGGAGCGGACAAACCAACATCACATACGCAAAAGAAGTGACCAACAATCGCTCTAACCTGAGTGACGCTCCTGGTAATGGTAACTATGCCATTGCTTTCCTGCCGGCAAATGTGAAGGCATCCCTCCTGGCCCCCGGCTACGACGCACAGGGTAATGAAACCGTGTTTAGCAGTGACCTGTTCAGCACCAATCCCTACTTTGCTGCCTACCGTTTTATTAACAATACAAAGAAGGACCGCGTGATCGGTATGACCAGCTTACGCTATGCTCCTACTTCCTGGTTGTATATACAGGGTCGTGTGGCCAATGACTTCTTCAGCTTCAACGCCACTTCTATTACGCCCACAGGCACCGCTTACCGCCCTACTGGTAGCCTGGACCTGGAACGTAACAGGCAGTTCAATGAAATGAATGCAGACGTCCTGATTGGGGTGAATAAAACCATCGCACCAAAAATCACCATGAACCTGAATGCCGGTGCGAACCTCCTGCAAAAGAGCGATAAGGTGAATGATGTGACGGCCTCCAACTTCGCTTTCCCCTTTGTTTATAACCCATCTACTGCAGGTACTAAAAATAGCACTATCGTCGAATACAAAAAAGAAGTTCACTCAGTGTATGGTGCGCTGGAACTGGCTTACAGCAATATCCTCTACCTGAACCTGACAGATCGTAACGACTGGAGCAGTACACTGCCTATGGCTAACAACTCCTATAATTATCCATCTGCTACCATCTCTTACGTTTTCTCTGAAAATGTACATGCCAACTGGCTCAACTTCGGTAAGCTCCGGGCCGGTTATGCACAGGTAGGTGGTGACGCAGACGAATATCAAACAGCGTTGTACTATAGCACACTGGGTGCTACAGTCAATGGTGCACCCATCGGTGATATAGACAATAATATCCCTAACAAGGCACTGAAACCGCTGAAGGTAAAAGAACTGGAAGTGGGTGCTGAATTCAAACTGTTTAACAACCGGGTGTTTGGCGACTTCAGCTACTACGATAAGAAAGCAACAAACGATATCGTAACTGCGACAGTATCATTAGGTTCCGGCTACACCAGCGCACTGGTGAATGTGGGTGAGCTGGAGAATAAAGGCGTGGAATTGATGATAGGTGGTACGCCTGTGAAGTCTGCAGCACTCACCTGGACCACGACTTTCAACTTTGCCCATAATCAGAACAAAGTAATTCAGCTGGCACCGGGACAGCATGAGATGGTAGTAGAGAATGGTGAATCCCGCACAGAGTCCGCATTCATAGAGCATGTGGTAGGTAAGCCGTATGCACAGATCATGGTGTACGACTATAAGAAAGATGCAAAAGGTAACCTGGTACTGAGTGCTTCAGGTTTGCCACAACGCACAGATGCACTGGTAAGTGCTGGTACAGGTGTAGCACCATTCAGCGGAGGATGGAACAACGAATTTGTGTATAAACAATTCCACCTCTCTTTCCTCATCGATTTCAAATCTGGTGGTCACATTTATTCAGGTACCAATGCGAATGCTTACAAATACGGCCTGCAAAAGGAAACGCTGCCTGGTCGTGAAGGTGGCATCAGCGTAACCGGTGTAGATGATGCAGGCGCACCAATGACCCAAACCATTGATGCACAGACTTACTACGGTCAGCTGGCAACCATTTCAGCCCTGCATGTGTATAAGACAGACTTCATCAAGTTCCGCTCTGTGAGCTTTACGTACGACTTCAACACCAGTGCACTGCATAATAAACTGCATGGTGTGAGTGTGTCGCTGGTAGGACGCAATCTGTTCTACTTTAAAAAGTCTACACCGAATATCGATCCTGAGTCTAACTATAGCAATAGCAATGCACAGGGGCTTGAGTATGCCGGTCTTCCTACCACCAAATCTTTTGGTATTAACCTGAATGTTAAATTCTAAAACCAGCTGCAATGAACGTTCTATATAAAAAGATCCTGTCGTTTTCTTTTCCTGCTCTAATGCTGTTGCCAGCTTGTACCAAGAATTTTGAAAACATCAATACAGATAAGAACAAATCCAGTGAAAACACCGGTGTACCAGAGTACAACTTTACCCGTGCGCTGCTGGAATATACCGGAAACAGTGACTTTAGTTATGATACCTGGCGTGTGAACATTATCTATTGTGCCATGATGATGCAACAGTTGTCCAACGTAACCTGGTATGCAGGCGATAAGTACATTCAGAACGACGCCTGGTCCAATGCCTTGTTTGACAAAGCGTATACTGACCAGGTAAAATATATTACAGATGTGATACGCCTTACAAAAAATGATGCTTATCACAGCAATCAGTACAACATGGCGCGCATAGCCAGCGTAATGATCTTCCAGCGTCTGACAGATGTATATGGAGATATTCCATATTCAGAAGCAGGTGCCGGGTATAGCAGCCAGAACTATGCGCCAAAGTACGATGCACAGCAGGCCATCTATACCGATATGGTAAAAGAACTGGATGAAGCGGCAAAAGCGCTGGACGCCACCAAAGCTATTCCCGGGCAGGGCGACCTTATTTATAACAAAGGAGGTAGCGGTACTGCCACGGTAGTCGTAAAGAACTGGAAAAAACTGGCTTACTCTCTGATGTTGAGAATCGGGATGCGCCTGACAAAGGTAGATGTTGCCACTGCACAGCAGGTGGTAGAAAAAGCATATGCAGGTGGTGTATTCACTGACAATAGTGAAAATGCCTACATCCTGCATGATGCAGCAGGTGGCAGAACGACTGTAAACAGAAACAGTAATATCCTTTCCGGCGAATGGAATGCGATCAATAATGGAGGTGAAGCAAGCCTGAGTAAAACCTTTATTGATTTCTTCAAAAATACGAATGATCCCCGGCTGGCATATATCGGTACTGTACCCGCTACAGGCAGCAATGCAGCTGCTGACCAGCAGGGTATGCCGAATGGCTATGATACCAATGGCGCATCAAGTGCCACAGATATTTCGAAGGAACCTCATTACCCGGGTGATTTGAAAAAGTATTCAGTATTGAACAAGAACGTGTTTCTGAAATTAAACGGACCTACCTTTTTGGTTACATATGCACAGGTAGAACTACTGTTAGCCGAAGCCGCCAAAAGAGGCTGGAATGTGGGAGCAGATGCTGCCACTCACTATGCTAACGGAGTAAGCGCTGCAATGAGTCAGCTGGCGCAGTACGATGCGTCAGCGACCATCAGCAGTACTGCTATTCAAACCTACCTGGCAGCACATCCTTATGTAGATGCTGATGGGTATAACCAGATTAATACGCAGTATTGGGCTGCAAGTCTGCTGGATTGGTATGAAGTGTGGGCGAACTGGAGAAGGAGTGGATACCCGGTATTAACACCGGTAAATTATGTGGGTAATGCAACGGGTGGGCAGATCCCGAGAAGAATGTTATATCCCGCATCAGAGGCGGCCAGCAATGCAACGAATTACCAGGAGGCGATTGGAAGGCAGGGAACTAATTCGCTGATGACGAAAGTATGGTGGGATAAGTGAGGAACTGAACTTATGTATAGCCATCTATACCGCTATAAAAAGCAGCAATAACAAGCCGGACCTGTTCAGGTCCGGCTTTTATTTTATTATTTTATCAGCCACATGCTGCCATTAATATCATCAGTGCTCAGGCCCTGATTTGCCAATGCTGCTTTCCAGTTTGCGGCGTTCAGGTTCTGCTCAGTACTTGGATAACCCCATCTCTTGGGAATGATACCATTGTTACCAATACCAGTACCCTGATCGAAAACAGGTACCCCTGTTCTGCGATAGTTGAAATAAGCCTCCCAACCGGAATTCTGGAACATAGCCAGGTACTTCTGCGTGAGGATCTGTTTCAACCCGGCATCAGCACCTGCATATTTCACCGAAGGCTGGGCTAAATAAGTGCTTAAACTGAAGGTAAACGGATAAGAGGTATAATCACCCAGGGAGCTGCCAAACTTCAGGAAATAGGCTGTATAGCTCGTTTGCGCGGCAGTAATACCATAAAACTTCATAGACTCGGTAATACCGGTATTGTACCAGGTTTCTGCATCACCACTGATCCAACCCCTGTTGATCGCTTCTGCAATGTTAAAACACATCTCCTTGTAACCGACCAATACATCCGGTTCACCGGTATAGGTATCGTAGTAACGCTTACGGTTGATCAGGGAAATATTACCTGCAATCGCATCTGAATACATCGTTGCGATAGATTCCCCGGTGCTGGCACCTACAAATGAACGGAAGTCCACTGCGCTGTATCCCTTGGTAGCGATGATATTCCATGCAGGTTCACAGGTAATAAACACGCGTGCATCATTCAGATCTGTGAGGTTATGCACATAGGTATTCGCCATGTTATAACGCTGTGCATCCGATCCAAAGTTGTTAGGGCTTTGTGGATAAACGTTATAAGTAGGTACATACGTGAATTTGAAATCATCATTCACTGAGGTGAAGATCGGATAAGAAGAAGGGTTGTTGATAATTTTCGCAAACTGAGCAGCAACATTCAGGTCATTGTCAGCTGTTTTCTTACTCAGGCTGATCAGCACGCGGAGCCTGAAGCTGTTTGTCAGCTTGCGCCACAGGGTCAGATCGCCTTTGTAATAAATATCCTGCGAAGAATTGGAGATGGTGTTATCACCTGCGTTGATCAGCTTTGTCAGGTGGTTATTGACCGTATCCAGTGTATTCAGTACGAAGTTGAATACCGCTTTCTGTGTAGCATATGCCGGAGTAAGATTGCCGGTACCCTGCACAGCGCCGTCCAACGGGATATCCCCCATCAGGGAAGTCATGTTGTAATAGTAATAGGCACGTACAAATTTACCGATAGACTCATATGGATTTACAGAATCAGCACCACGGCTGGCCGCTTCTTTTTCCATCTGCACCACGTTTTTCAGTACGATGTAGCTATCGAAGCTACCACTGGACCAACCATACTGGTTGTCACCATAATATTCGTAGTTACGGCAGAAATACTGGTTCCAGCGGGCTACTGCATCCCATGGTCCGTAACCCTGCAGCTTACCATTGTCTTCTGTACCCGACATATCAGTCAGTATGGCGCCCAGCAGCAATTCTGCAGTCACACTACCCGGCTGGTTCGGATTCGCCTGTAGTTCTTCAATTTTTTTATTACAAGCTGTCATAATCAGGCAACTCAGTGCAATGATTACTATATGTTGATATCTTCTCATTGTGTTCGGGTATTAAAAAGTAATATTCAGGTTCACACCATAACTGCGCGTAGTAGGTGTTTGCAGGCCGGAACCACTATCCTGTGTATACTGGTCTACGTCCATATCCTTGTAGCGGTTAGGGAAGAAATACAACAGGTTCCGACCTACTAAAGACAGTGAAGCATTCTGGAACACAGCATGTTGTCCGAAGAGGTTAGCAGGCAGACGGTAAGTCAGCGTTACTTCTCTCAGCTTGGCATAAGTCTTTTTGATATTGTCCAGGTCACTGATAGAAGCCATCCTGGTTACATATTGCTGTACAGAAGTTTTCGTGTTATTCTGTATAACGGTCAGTTCCTTTTCGTTGATAATCTTACCAGAGACAGGATCCAGCTGAATAGTACCTTTTGTCAGGTTTACTCCGTCACCTATGTAAGAGAAACCGTCGGCACCTTTTGCATCATCCGGACGTGCTTCACCCAGTTTACCTTGTGTACTTTCGATATGACGACCACCCTGCAGTGATTTTTGACGTACGTAGTCGTGTACCACTCCGCCTACCATACCGTCGAACCTAAAGCGGAAGGAAAAGTTCTTATAACTGAAAGTGTTGGTGATACCCCACTGCCAGTCAGGATCTGAGTGACCATATACTTTCTTGGCGTTTACCCCCAGGTCGGAATAACGCAGCAACAAACCAGATGAACTGTCAATTACAAATTTGCCATTAGATGTGCGTACAAATGCATTGTCAGCAATCAGGTCAACACGGGTGCCACTATGTACCCAGTTGTCACCACTCGGATTGTCTACCCATTTCCTTACAAACCGGAACCAGTTTACAGTTACATCCCAGTTCAGGCCATCTTTCTTACGAAGCGGAGAACCACCCAATGTTACTTCCCAACCATCATTCTGTGTCTGCCCCTGGTTCTTGGTCAGCTGTGAATAACCTGTAGATTGAGATACATTTCCTGTAAAGATCAGGTTGTCTTTATAACGGTAACGGGTCACATCCAGACTCAGCCTGTTATCAATAAAGCGTACATCCAGACCGGCTTCCAGGGCTTTTCTTTCATCCGTTTTGATATTGTTATCCACCAGGATGTTAGTATAAGCAGCGCTGTTCTGGTTGTTATAATAAGGCTGCAGACTATATGTCTGAGAGAATGCATATTTCGGACCGTCGTATGGAGAGTTATACTGATAACCATAACCACCACCTGCCAGTGCAGATACATTTGGTGCAAAATACTGGGTAGTACCACCAGACTTACTGCTGGCAAATGATCCACGCAATTTCAGGAAGGAAATAGCTTTTGGCAGTTTCGCATAATCTGAGATCACAGTGGCCAGGTTAAAGGAAGGATAGAAATAGGTATTGTTCTGTGCCGGCAATGTGGAAGACTTATCGAAACGACCGGTGATGTTGGCTGTTACATAAGATTTATAACCCAGATCCAGTGAATAATAACCACTCAGTACCAGCATTTCGGCGTTGTAAGAAGAAGCCTGTACAGAATTGAGTGAGTTAGAGAATGCATATACACCCGGTACGTTCAGGTAGTTCGTAGTAGTGAACTCTGAATTGAAGCGGAAGGTTCTCGCGTTACCGCCGACCATACCTTGCACATCAAGGAAACCGAGAATAGCATTCCTGTGATACTTAGCCTGGAACTCTACGTTCGATTCGAAAAGAGAGCGGTTGTCCACACGGTAGTCACCTTTATGTTCAGGTCTGTCGTACACCGTAGCAGAATAAGGCAGTTTCTCCGTATTTGTGAAATTGTAGGTAGTTAAACTTGGACGTAAGGTCAGGTCGATATTATTGTTCACGTTATAGTTCAACGCTGCATAACCACTTACGTTATTCACATAGTGACCTCTCAGCCACTCGTAGCTCATGAACCAGGGGTTGTTGTAACGGTAGTATTCAGCATATTTCTGCTGGATACCCACTTTACCTGGCTGCCAGTAATCACGCATATCATCCACGCTCCAGTCAGCACCACCCCACAGGATCATGTTGTAAATGATACTGTTAGGACCATAGTTTACATCCGGGATATTGGGTGTAGACTGACGGCTGTAGTTAATATAGGTGCTGACAGAAAAACGTTTTGTAAATCTGTAATTGATGCTGGCACTTGCATTGAAGTTGTTCAGCTGTGTATTAGGAACGATACCTTTCTGGTAGCTGTTACCCAAAGAGAAACGCAGATCTGCCTTTTCAGAGGAAGAGCTGATTGCGATGCTGCTACTGTTCAGGATACCTGTCTGCAGGAAGCGTTTCAGGTTATTCTTACCACGCGCAGTCCATGGTGTTGGTTTGATGTGGCCATCGAACGAAGTACCATCTTCAAATTTAGTAGTATAAGTGGTGTTAGCGTCATAGTGACCATCATACTGTGGCAACAGACGGCCATCCAGTTTAGGCCCCCAGATGTCATAATCGTAGTCATTTACACCACCACCTTTACCATCACCAAAAGCGTATTTACCATATTCACCAGCACCGTAATCATCCTGGTATTTAGGAAGTGCAATAAAGCCCCCATTCCACTGTGTGCTATTATTGACATCAATGGTATAACCACGGGCATTTTTAGTACCTTTCTTGGTGTTGATAATGATCACACCATTTTTCCCTCTGAAACCGTACAAAGCCGCAGCACTTGGGCCTTTCAACACAGTAAAGCTGGCGATATCATCAGGATTGATATTGTAGGTATCAGAGCTCATAGGCACCCCGTCTACTACATACATCGGGCTACCATCACCACGCATTACAACGTTCGGAGAGTGACCTATTTCGGGAGTAATATTGATAGAGAGACCAGCTACGCTACCTTTCAGGGAGTTCAATACGCTTGGTTCACGGGCCTGGGTAAGGTCGTCTGTCTTAACGTCCTGGATAGCGTATCCCAGGCGTTTTACTTCTTTCTTCACCCCGGTTGCGGTCACTACAACTTCGTTGAGATCCTTTGTGCTAGCATCTACACGAATAGTGATATCCTCACCGTTAACAGTGTATTCTGACGGTGTAATACCGAGACCAGAAATAGATAATACATCTCCTTTTTCAGCCTTGATAGCGAAGCTACCATCTACGTTGGTGACTGTTCCGTTCTTTGTGCCTTTTACTATGACAGTCGCACTAGGGATGGGCGTCTGGTCTGACTTAGCCAGTACATGGCCGTTGATTAGTTTTTGCGCGAAGGAGGAAAAGGGTAGCAAAAGCATGACCATTAACATCCTTGCGAATGCATTACATCTTTTTGGCATAACTGTTTTTTAGTTGATGTGAATTACTACTATAAAGCGATTTAATTGATTTAGACTTCTTTCTGACGTCCGACTACTACAATTCCGATGATCTGTTAATGGGTGCAAATATCTAAAAGGAGTTTTAACAATTTGTTTAGTATACCTTAACGAATTGTTAAGTATTTATAAAATGAAGGTAATAAAAAAAGCGCCTTTGCCAAAGGCAAAAGCGCTTCTTCATTAAGCGTTATAACATTATTTGCGTTGCTGTTGCATCGGGTTACCTCCGGTAGAAGACCCTCTTACTGCCTGCTCGCTGCGGAACAGCTCAAACCTGGTAGGCGTGAGTGCTCTTGGCCAGCTATTATTTGCTTCGTCGATATCTGCTGTTTCTCTCAATGGATCCAGCTTTATAGATACGACCTCTTTATCTTTTGCAAATACCTTGGTAACATGGTTTTCATCATGACGCCATATATATGCTGAAATGCGATCTGTTTCCTTTGTACCATCTGCATAAGTCCATTCAATGATCAGTGGCGTAACCAGTCCCCCTACATTGGTAAAGGATACCTGGTAGAAGTTCTTCTTACTTTCATACAGTCGCTTTTCTTCGGGGCTCAGACCTGCATAGTAATTACCATATGCCTGCTTTTCTTCTTCACTTACATTAAAACGATTCCATTTGTAATAGAAATCCTGTAGGGCGGTATCCTGCTCAGCTGTGAACTTCATACCTGCTGCTTTGTTACGTGCCCGGGAAATATGATCTGCATTGCGGTCGTATTTCGCTTTCGCCTCTGCTTTTGTAACCTGTGGATCCCTTGTATCCAGCCGGAACATTTTCACACTGTCGATCGCAACGTCCACCGGCTCTATACCATAGAACCATCCTCTCCAGAACCAGTCCAGATCTACTGCAGAAGCGTCTTCCATGGTACGGAAGAAGTCTGCAGGGGTTGGATGCCTGAATGCCCAGCGACGTGCATATTCACGGAAAGCAAAGTCAAACAGCTCACGGCCCATGACTGTTTCGCGCAGAATGTTCAGCGCGGTACATGGCTTGGCATAAGCATTTGGACCAAACTGCTCAATGTTTTCAGAGTTTGTCATAATTGGCTCCAGCTGATCCTTTGGCATACGCATATAGTCAGCAATTTTGTAGGCAGGGCCACGGTTCGAAGGGAAGTTGTTATCCCACTCCTGCTCCGCCAGGAACTGGCAGAATGTATTCAGACCTTCATCCATCCATGTCCACTGTCTTTCGTCAGAGTTTACGATCATGGGGAAGAAATTGTGGCCTACTTCGTGGGTGATCACACCAATCATACCATTCTTCACCGCTTCTGAATAGGTCCCGTCTTTTTCAGTACGACCGTAGTTAAAGCAGATCATCGGGTATTCCATACCATTGGCAGCTTCTACAGAGATAGCCACCGGGTAAGGATAAGGAATCGTATGTTTGGAATAGACCTTCAGGGTGTTTGCTACTACCTTGGTAGAATAGCGTTTCCACAGCGGGTAAGCTTCGGGACCGTAGTAGGACATGGCCATTACCTTCTTACCTTCTACATTGGTCGCCATGGCATCCCATACCAGTCTGCGGGACGAAACCAATGCAAAGTCACGTACGTTCTCCGCTTTATACACCCATGTTTTACGGGCAGTGGCGTGACTTGCCATGTTGTTCTTCATCTCATCAGGCGTCACGATTTCCAGTGGTTCTTTGGCACTCTGTGCCTGTTGCCAGCGCTGGTATTGCGCACCTGTCAGTACCTCTTTGTAGTTCTGACATTCGCCGGTAGCACCTACGATGTGGTCAGCAGGTACATTCATGCTTACATTAAAGTTGCCAAAAGTGAGTGCGAACTCGCCACGACCGGTGAACTGATGGTTCTGCCAGCCCTGAAAGTCAGAATATACAGCCAGGCGGGGATACCATTGTGTAATGGTGTAGAGGTAATTTTTATCTTCTGCAAAGTATTCGTATCCACCACGACCACCTTCGATCATACGATCGGAGATGTTGTACCACCATTCTACCTTGAACCGGATTTTCTGGCCGGGTTGCAGGGTTTGTGGCAGATCCATACGTAGCATGGTCTGGTTAATGGTATATGGAATGTCTTTACCGTTGTCGTCAGTGATTTTCACGATGTTGGTACCGAAACCGGGGCGTGGGCCGAGGATCTGGTTCACATCTTTCATCGTCATTCTGCTTTTCATGGCACTTCCATCAAAGCTGTTGTTATCACTCTTCGGATTGTGCTCATTTTCATCCAGTTGCAGCCAGATGTACGTCAGCGGATCAGGAGAATTATTGTAATAAGTGACGGTCTCTTTCCCTGTCAGCTTTTGCTTGTCATCATCCAGGGTAGCGGAGATGTCGTAATCGGCTCTTTGTTGCCAATATTTAGGACCAGGTGCGCCGGATGCAGAACGATATTCGTTAGGCGTCTGGAGAATGGTTCCTAATTGCTCAAACTTGTTGCCATGGTTGGAGCCGGTAGGTGGTAAGGACTGTGCGCTGGCCCCGGCTGTGATACAACAGGCCGCCAAAGCCAATTTGATTGCTTTTTTTCTCATAAGAAAACCTGATGACAGTTGGTTGTCCCTGTCTATTTTGTTATAAATTCTTTACATCTTTCAATGGTTATCAGGACGGCTACGCCAAATATGGCTGCAGAAAGGTAGACATTCCAGTTTCTGCGCTTTACACCTGTAACATTTACTATAAAACCGGCCATTAATAATACCCCTGCTACAACTATCATCTGCCCCACTTCTAACCCCAGATTGAAGGCCAGTAAAGGCTCCAGAATGCTCTCCTGTGTACCGATCATACTCTTCAGATAAGCAGAGAATGCCATACCATGAATGAGGCCGAAAAACAATGCGAACAGATAGTTCAGCTGAACTTTTTGCGGGGACAGCTCCTTCTTAAACATATTGAAAAGAGCCGTCACCCAGATAGTAATTGGTATGAGCAGTTCAATCAGGCTGCTGCGGACATAGACGACGTTCGCCAGGCTCAAAGCCAGTGTGATGGCATGACCAATAGTAAAAGCAGTGACGAGTATGAGCACTTTCCTCCAGTCCTGAAGCATATAAATAGCGGACAAGGCCATGATAAACAAAATATGGTCGTAGCCATCCCAGGCAATGATATGCTGCCAGCCCATTTGAAAATACATCCCGAATTCGGTGCTCACAATTTCCTATTTTTGGTAATTATACAAGGATACTGCTAATATTTAAAATTTTTTAGGCAAGTGGGGTTAATATTATATAAATGGTTATTGCCGGCTTTTTTCGCCTTTCACCCATTCTATGTGAGTGTCACTGAAATTGAGCATGTAAAGGCTAAAAATGAGGTCCAGGTCAGCTGCCGGATCTTTGCAGACGACCTGGAAAATGTGCTGAAAAAGGAATCTAAACTCCCACTGGACATCATCCATCCTGCTAACAAGGTCCAGATGGACAGCCTTATTGCCGGTTATATCAACAAACATCTCTTTTTGAATGTAGACGGGAAAGCTATTAAGCTGACCTACCTCGGCTATAAAATTGAGGAAGAAGCTGCCTGGTGCTTCCTGGTAGCCCCAGATGTCACGCCATTCAAACAGGTAAAAGTTAAAGATGACATCCTGTACAGCGAACATCCCAACCAGATCAACATGATTCATGTGATCAGAGATGGGGTAAGGAAAAGTAATAAGCTGGATAATCCGAAAGCTGCTATCTCCGTCAGCTTTTAACCGCGGTTATCCACAAACTTCACCGGTTTGCGCTGCCCTTCCGGCATCAGCATTTTCATGATTTCCGTCTGTCCTACATACCTGATCTGAGGTATTACTCTCAGCTTTGCCTGCAGATAGGAACGGATCTTTCTGTCTATATCCTCTGATTCCTGCACCGGCCATAGGTGGAGCAGGATCTCATCTGTGCCTATTTCGTTGGAAAACACTTCTACCACAAACTCCCTCACCTCTTCCATATCGTTCAGCAGGTCAAACAATGCCGGCGGGTACAGGGTGGTTCCCTTATACTTGATCATCTGCTTTCTGCGGCCAATCACAGGTGACAAGCGCCTTGTCTGCCGACCACAGGAACAAGGTTCTTCGAAGTAACGACAGATATCCCCGGTCTTGTATCGCAGCAACGGCATACCTTCTACTCCCAAGGTGGTGATCGTCACCTCCCCGTCCTGCCCCGGGCCTACCGGCTGATTATTTTCATCCAGCAATTCTATGTACAGCAGTTCAGGATGATGATGACCACCATGCCCTGCATGACATTCCGTAAATGCCGTTTGCATCTCAGTACTGGCATATGTTGAATAAAGCTTGATATCCCATTGCTCTGTGATCTTCTTGCCCAGGACATTGTAAGTGAAATCCGTATTACGGATGTTCTCTCCTATACACACTGCCCTCTTAACAGAAGATGTGTTGATATCGATTTTATGCTCCTTTGCAAATGCGATCAGTTTCACAATAAATGAAGGCACCGCTACAATTGTAGTAGGCTGTATACGCTGTATATTTTCCCATTGCAGAGAAGGTACGCCCGGTCCCACGCGCAGTACGCCGGCACCTAACTTCCTGATGCCATTGTAATACGCCATCCCTGCCATAAACTGCCTGTCAAGCGTGAGCATCAGCTGGTAAATATCATTCTCTGTACCATCTGCACAGCTGAATGAAATATATTCATTGTACGCCAGGCGGTCCTGATCTTTCTGCGTCAATGCGATGATCACCGGCCGGCCCAATGTACCGGAAGTAGTTGTATATTCTGAGATCTTGCTCTTATCCACACACAGGAAATCCCAGTTCTGTTGCTGCAGATGTTCCTTCGTTACCGGGGGAATCCGCCAGAGATCATCCAGCGATTTCACATCGCCAGGTTGTATGCCATGTTCGGCAAACCAACTCCGGTAAAAAGGTGAAAACTCGCGCAGGTAGCCCAACAGGTGAAGGACTTCCTTTTCCTGAAATGCCCTGATGGTAGAAGAGGGCTGCAATTCTATATTGGGTATGTACATGGTGTCAGGTTTTCAGACTTCAATGATCACAGTCGCCACAGCAGTTGTGTTGATATGTGACAATGAAACCAGGATCTGTTTGATCTGTAGCTGTGTATAGTGATAGCTGGCATTGCCGATGAGCTGCAGCAAGGGCTTGCCGGTAGCATCATTGGTAATTTCTATTTCATTGAAATGTATACTGCCATGCATGAAGCCCGTGCCCAGCGCTTTTAACAAGGCCTCTTTGGCTGCAAACCTGGCGGCATAGTGCTCTTCGCTATGTACCTGCTGTTCACAATAGGCAATCTCGTGCGGCGTGAACACAAGCTCCCTGAAGCCATTTCCTTTGGCCATTTTGGCGCCTATACGTGCCACGTCCACGATGTCTGTACCTAAGCCGTAGATCATGATTTTTTATTACACAATTCTATTTGTTTGCGGATATGGACTTCCTCTGATTTATTGGCGATCACTTTGGTGAGTGCCTCTTCGTAGAAAGTCTTTGCTTCCTCGAAGTTGCCGTGCCTGAAAGCATAATCTCCTGCTACTACGTAAGCATGGTAATATTCAGGATCCAGTGCAGGGATCAGTTTAGGATCCAGCGGAGCATTTTGCTGTGCTGCCTGTTTTAAGGAACGATATGCATTGAAGTTGATAAAGGCCTTTGTCTGTATAAATGGATCTGGTGCTATCATACGGCTGCTGTCGTATACCTCATGATCGGTTTGTAAACCGTGCATGCTGAAAATAGAATCCAGGTTATAGCACACATATTCACCCAGCTGCCATGGTGCCGTCGAGACCCATACCAGTTTCTTTTTCGGTTCAAATACCACAGAGTGGTGCGCGATGAACTGGTTAATTGCCTTCTCATTGCCCACTCCAATATCCTGTCCATGGAGACCAAAACGGTCCCGCAGAATATCGACAGTATTCTGAACAGTATTAGGACCTTTCTCTTTCAGTAGTTCGGTCAGGCGCTCAAAGCGGTAACCGGAAGCGGTTTCATCTCTCTGCCTGATATTCTCAGGAGTAGCTTTGAAGTTCTCTCCCTGGAAGTGATTTGTACAGGTGATAAAGTTCTTTTTAGGATCGTACAGTTCCATACTGTCCGGGGTCTTTTCGATGATCGCCGCCCGGTTGTCGAATGCAGAACCGATCAGGAATGACTCCGATACAAACATGGTATGCTTTTTTGCGATGGCATATGCTTCGTCAATATTCTTGGCATACTGCAGGATCTCTCTGGCAACCAGTGATACCGGTGTTGCAGAACCTGTTGGGATCTTACTTTTATCCGCATTGATCGTCACCGTTAAACCTGCCTGATTCATACCTGATGCACAACCGGTAAAACCAGCCCAGGTCACGATCATGAAATTGAAACCCTTGTCAGGATGATAGAAGGCAATTACCTTATCTTCTGCAAACTTATCACCTACATAGAAGTCAAAGTTGCGGCCTATGATCAGGTTACTGTCGGCAGAAGCATCATTCCAGGTAGCAAAAGAAGTACAACCTACAAGTGCCATATTCTGCAATGCGTGCCCGATGTCGTGCGCAGCGTGATAGTTGAGCAGTCGCTCGTAATTGGTTCCGATAAAATCATATTTGTCAGAAGCCGAGAATGAAATACCATATATCTCCTCCTTGTTCTCTTCTTCAATATTACTTGCCAGGTTGCGATTGAAAAAACCGACAAAATAGCGGAGGAACTTAAGGTAAGACTGGGAAGGGATCATCTTTTTGATCTGATCTGTGAAGTTATCTTCCTGTCTCTTCACCAGTTCTGCAGAGAGCTTACCATAGATCACTCCTCTTTCAAAAGGTTTCCCTTCGATATACATCTCATACAGCCCACTGTTACTCTTACGGAACCAGTTATTGCCAATGGTATAGGCGGTGGCATCCAGGGGCTTACGCTCCAGTTTCAATGCACTCTTATCGGCAATATCAGGAGGATTGATATGCCCTACGCTCACCACGTAAATGACCAATACGATCAACAGCAATAAGATGCTGCCAAAAATAAATAACAGCGCTCTCCCTAATTTGCGCCATCCGCTTCGTTTTTTCCCCTTGTTCATATTATAATATCTTAACTCCTGTTGATGTCTTCCACCAGTGTTTCCATGTCGACTAATCCTGCACAGGTCAGCACCGCACTCATCGTTACACCCAAAATACCATGTAAGTTCAGGTTTTGGCCTGTAAGATACAAATTCGGCAGTCTGGTAGCAGCAGGAATCATAGACTTTAACGGTTCTCTAGCATCTTTAACGATACCGTACATGCTGCCCTCCGGGATATTCAGGTAGTCACGGTATGTAAGTGGTGTGGCTACATACATAGCATGAATACAGCTGCGCAGGTACGGATATTGCTGAGATACCACATCCAGCAGCTTTTCAGCTTTCTCCTTTTTAAATGCCTGGTAACTCGCATCCCTTTCGTGCGGCTTGTCGTCCGTATTGAAGGTATCATGCCATTGCGCCACATCTTCGTAACGCATATAGGTCATAATAGACAGATTATCAGCATACTTCTCCTTGCCGGTACTCGCAGATACAAATATGGCATAAGTCTGCGGCCAGTTGTCCGCGGTATAATGAATGCCCTCCCATGCATTGGAAGTGGCGTGATGATATACGTTATGATTCAGATATGGGAAAGTACCTGGTTTCAGCACAATATTGATCATAAAAGTACCCGGTGTATTCTCCAGCGCACTGATACGGGATTTATACGCATTCCGCAGCCCATCTCCCTTTACCATACCAATAGTACGTGCAGGATGCAGGCCGGAAATGAAGTACTTGCCTTCCACCTCCCTGCCATCTTCCAGTTCAATATGACTCACCTTTCCATCTTTCTCCACAATCGCCTTCACTTCTGTATGGCGAATGATCTCCCCGCCCTGTGCACGGATGGTTTTGTTCAGGCTACGGGCGATAATAGAACCACCGTCCACACATTTCCAGGCACTTTCTATATAACTGTGCTGTACAAGTGCATGCACATATAAGGGCGTTCTGTCTGGATAACCGGCATACAACATGTTATTTCCTGCCAGTACATTCTGCAATCGTTCATTGTTGGTAACACTACGCAGGAATGCCGATACCTCCTCTCCCATCACACTTTCCTTTTCTGCAGCGCCACCCAGTCTCAGGTTAAAGAGGGGAAACTTACTACATACCTCCTCCAGTTTATGCAGGTAAGCATGTAAGGCTTCCTTTTCCTTCGGGAAGTCGGCTAACAGCTGCCGGATAAAATTATCCCGTCCCTGGGCTATCTTATATACATGCTGCTCATTGCCAAAAGAAATATGATCGAAACCATCCATATCCATCCGCTGCAACTTCATGTTGTCAATTACACCGAGATAACGAAATACTTTATGTAGGGTTTGTCCTTCCGCCAGGCCACCAATGTAGTGTACGCCAGAATCAATAATAGCTTTATCACGTGAATATGTTTGCAAACAACCACCTATCTGTCTGTTTTTTTCGAATAAACAAACACGATAACCATACTTGCCGAGGATGGCACCGCAAGCTAAACTGCCCAGGCCACTTCCGATAATTATGACATCATATTGCTGCATCTTCAGGGGGTAACTTTTTGATGATAAAAATAACATTCGAGGTATAACGCGTGTTATCAATTTTCTCCATTACAGCGCCATTAGCGGCTACAATACGGGCTATCGCTGATGAAGAAAAGAAAGACAAAGGCTTATCTTTTGTCTTGTTGAACCCCAGCAACCTGGTACTAAAGAATTCTGTAAGACGGGTACCTCCATGCCTTTCGGTAAGGTCACTGTCGCCGTCCCTCACTATAATTACGCCGCCGGGTTCCAGTTGATTGATGCACGCTGACAGTACCCTTTCCTGCTCGTCTGCCTGCAGGTAATGCAATACATCTGTAATGATAAATGCATCGTACTTGTCAAATGTATAATTGGTTATATCTACGCATTCAAATGACAGCTGCTCTCCACGCAGGTAGCCATGCTGTGCAGTGATGATTTTATCTTCATCATAGTCAATTCCTTTCACGATCCTGTCTGGCGACATCCAGTGGAGCATATAACTCAGGAATCCATACCCACAGCCTACATCGAGAATACGGCCTTTCTTTGGCAACAGCTCCTCGAACAACTCATAATTATCCTCGAGCTTTGTTTTGATACGCATGTACCATTCCAGTACCGGGCCTTTGTAGATGTAGTTATAAATCATCTGCTCGCGGTAGTAAGCAGGGGTCTCTATGCTTTGGCGCAGTACTTCATGTTCTGCTTTGAAATAACGGCTGATTTCCTTGGTGCGGGCTGCATAGTTACCGCCCGGTGCTATACGAGGCAGGTATTTCACCGTGATCCGGCCATCCTTGAGCAGGAAGTCATTTTTGCTCATGGTATACCCTGTTCCATGTATAAGAATGGGCAGGATGTCCAGTCCTAATTGCTCTGCAATGTAAAACGCCCCTTTGTGGAAGCGCTTCATCTTACCATCAGGAGAACGGGTGCCCTCCGGATATACTACGATGGAATAGCCGTTGTCTATCTGTTCTTTCAGTTTATCAATACTACCTTCTGCACCCTCTGCTACCGGGTAATAATCTGCCATTCTCACCACGGCACCAAATACAGGTGAGTTCCATACCCACTCGCTGGTCAGCAACACCACATTCGGATGTAGCATGGTAGATACCAGGATATCCAGGAATGATTGGTGATTACTGATGATCACAGCTGGTTTATCCAGGTTTTCACCCAGCGGATTAATAATCTTCTTTTTTACATTGCCCATGATGTAAAGCACAGACCATGTATATTTTGAAAGCAGGCGATGATACAATCGCTTGCCTACTTTTCTGTTAAAAGGATTAATACGGAGCAGGAACCATCCTATTACCGTCATGACCAGGCAACCAAAGGTGAAATAAGTAAAAGAAAACACTGACTTTGCCCAGCCATGCAATGTCCACGGAGCCCTGCCTTTGCTAACCCTGTTTGTGATGAGCCAGTTGAACAGGAATGGGATCAGCACCTGTGATACCAGTACTACAGAACTGATACCAATAATCGAGATCAATGCCAGCGACTTCAGAGAGGGATGCTTTGCAAAGATCATTACACCCAAACCTATGATAGTCGTAATCGCTGACAGGAAGATAGAAGACCGGAATGAAGAAAGATTTTCTTCTTTACCGGTTTTGTACCGCTGCAATAAACCATCCATGGTAAAGATGCTGTAATCATCCCCCAAACCAAAAATGAACGTACTGAGAATGATATTAACAATATTAAATTTGATCCCGAACAGTCCCATAATACCTAAAATCCACACCCAGCTGATCGCCATGGGAATGAAGGTAATGATCGTCAATTCTATGCGACCATATGAAAGTAATAATGCAAAGAATACCAGCAATGAGGTCATCCAGGCGATACTGCTGAATTCACTTTGCAACACCACCACTAAGCGGTTCGTTACATATTGCTTATCGAGAATAGTTGTGTTGGGATCATGTTCCAGCGTTTCGTAAACGGTCTTCTTCTGTGCCGGATCTACCTTCAGTAGGGTAACCAGCGATACCTTACCATGCTTCTCTGTAATAAAATCGCCTAATGTACCTGCACGCAAATTGTGCATAGTAGCATCTGGAATATGTTCGAAGTGTTGTGTAAGCCAATGTGCAAATCCATCAAAGGCGGCAGGCTTAAAACCTACTGCCGGCCCGTGCTGTTGCAGATAAGCAATCACCTGTTGTTGTTTCTCAGGTGTCCAGTAGGCATTCCATCTTTGTATCCGCCGTTGTTGTTCCTCATTGGAGAGCAACAGCACATTCACACCAGCATATTTTTTCACAGCACCCTGTTGTTGTAGTTGTTTCACCTTCGGCAGGAGTGCTTCGCTACGCTGCAGGGCGGTTTCAAGGTCAGGTGCTTCTGTAATTAAGTATACCGACTGCGCGGTGTAAGCATTCACTTTGTTGAGCGTGGTTTCGGCTGCTTTCAGCTCAGGACGCATGAAGTTCATACGCATCATATCGCTTTCGAAAGCTACATTCTTCATCGTGAAGCAAAAAATCACTGTCAGTAAAAGAATACCACCTACCAGCCACTTATTCTTCTCGGGTTTATATGTAGAGATCTTATCTAACCAGGTGTCATGATGAACTGTTATCTCCGTTTTCTTTCCCAGTACAATCAGGTGAGGTAAGAAAACCAACGAGAACAATGCCGCACCGATCAAACTGAAAGCGGCAAAAATTCCCACATCCTGTAGAATGGGCGATTCAATGAACTGCAGGCACAGGAAACCTCCTATCGTAGTAAAACTCCCTATCGTCATAGGAGTAGCGAGATCATTGATCACCTCGCGAATGTCAGGGAAATGCCGGTAGTGATTAAATACGTGCAATGAATAGTTAATCGCAATACCCAATACCACGGCCCCCACACCCAATGCAATACCCGAAATACTACCCTGTACCAACCAGATACAGGCCAGTGAAAACAATCCACCAAACACCACTGGCAGCATCAATAGTACCGCAGCTCTCTTCTTCCTGAAATATAATGGGATCAGGATCACAAATACTACAATAGTAATACCCAGTGTCAGGATCAGGTCTTTCTTTAACTGGATCGCATTACCAGCCGATACAGCAGTACCTCCGAAGTAAGAAGCAGTGGTAAAAGAATGATATCGCTGCAGTGAATCGATCTGTGCCTGTAATGCTGCCAGGAACAACGTATTCTTCCCGGTAGCACTGGGAGGAAATTTCGGTGTGATGAACAACAGTATGTGCTGATGGTCTTTCGTCATGATGTAACCATCATACAGCTCAAAATGATCGTCGTACTGTAAGTGTTGCAGTTTCTTTATACCCAGCCATGACATGCCGGTAGGATCTACTGCTATCACTTTCTTCACCACCAGTCCCGCCGGTGAGATCAGTGTATTGTAATTGTTCTGCAGTGATTGTTGTAACCGGTCAGGGGTAATGAGTGAATCGATGCGCTTGTAATCCTGTTCCTCCAGGAATACCGGCAAATGCTCCTGCATTACCTGCATCATATCCAGTACGGTGCTATCCTGTACCTGTGCCTGGAACTGGTTCATCCAGGGGGCCAGATGTGCTTTGGCACTGTCAGTCAGTGCTGCGGCAAATGCCGTGAGACTATCCGGCTGGGCTGCCGCCGTACTATCCTGCTGTGAAATTGTAATCACCAGCTTATCAGCAAAGTGAGAGTCATTGAACACCTGCTGTAGCTTATCAAGCGTCTTATCCTGTGGCAATATACGGGTAATATCCTCTTCCAGCCTGATCTGCCATGCGCCTATACCTACCAGTACAAAACTGAAAAGCATACTAGCCCAGCACCATGCTTTGTGACGATCAAAGAAATTGTATATGCCTACGAATAATTTGCCCATACTGATAATGCTTAACTAAATTGGCTGGTCTTGTTTTACAGGATCATTCCTGAATATAGAAAGTAAAGCATACACAATCAATCCAACCAGCAAGCCAGCCACGATCGAAAGCGTTATACTGCCATAGAGATATTGTTCAAGATTCATTTTCACAGTTTCCATGTTCAGCTGCTTGCTGAAATTGATAGTCATACTACCATTCTTCATCCACAGCTTACCGGTCACGAAACTGGCAAAAATGATAAAAGGTATCATAGGTGGTACACTGATATTACATGCGATCAACACCAGTGCCTTATTCAGTTTAAATCGTGCTGCCAGCAGATAAGCACTGAGCAGCTGAAACCCCCAGATAGGTACAATGCCGAGGAAGATACCCAACCCGATCGCTGTGGCCTTCTTTGCATTGGATTCATTCCTGTTCAGAATATGATCATTCCAGATGCTCTTCCAGCTCTCCTTTTTGAAGAGATAGCGGATAAAGTCCCTGGGCTTGATATACAGAAAAGTGATCAGCACCAATACCGTATTTAATACACTGATGCGGGAAAAATCCCGCAGCGGACGGAAGTGAGATACCCTCTCATCTGCCGGTGGATAATACACTTTTACAGGAGCTGAATCAATGCCAATACCCTTCCAGGCACTGCGCACCATCACTTCTATTTCAAATTCATACTTTGTACACCAGAAGTGCATGCCCTTCATGGCATAGACCGGATACAGGCGATAACCGGATTGTGTGTCCGGCATTTTCAACCCGGTTTCTACATAGAACCAGAAGTTGGAAAACTTGTTGGCAAAAGTATTTTTACCCGGCATGTTCTCCTGCTGCAGATTCCTGGCACCTATCACAATCGATTTGGGATGTGTGATCACCTTTTCCAGCATCACGGGCAGATCTGAAGCAAAATGCTGTCCATCGGCATCCATGGTGATCACATAGTCATAGCTCTGCTGCACGGCATATTTAAAGCCCCTGCGCAGGGCTATCCCTTTACCTTTGTTCGGCACGTATTCAACCCGCTGAATGTGCGGAAATTCATCCAGTATAGCAGCCGTATTATCGGTACTGCCATCATTCACCACAATAACGTGGTGGGTATAGCGCATAACATCCTCCAGCACATGCTTCAATGTACCGGCATTGTTGTAGGTCGGGATCAGCACGGCTACCTTACGCGCCGAAAACTGATCGCTATATATTGGTTGTTCCGTCATGAGGCGGTTACGAATGATCCCTGAAATTTCATAAATGTGAGTTCCTCAAACTTCAGCGTGGCTGTCACTTTGATTTCTCCTTCCTGTTCTTTATGCTGAACCGTCACATCTATCAATGGATGCGCATGAGGATCGATCATATTCAGGAACTTCATGTTGCCGGCTTTCTTCAGCACCACTTTCCGCTGCAATTTTCCTTCCAGCAGCTCCTGGATAGTCTGCATCATAGTGACACCAGGCACCACAGGGCGGCCGGGAAAATGACCTTCAAATACAGGGTGCTGCGCATTCAGCACGATACGATAGGTAGCGCTGTCTGTGGCTTCCTGCAAGGTCTGTTCCAGTGTATATAATTTTCCTGCTAACATTATTTCTGTACGCGTTGTAATGAAATATTAAATTTAAACGCCTGGTGCCTGATCAGGATTGTATCCGGCACACCGTTCTTATAATCCGTGAGCCAGGCCTTCACGACTGGTTTGCGGGAAGAGGATTTCTCAATTCTCTCCAGCTTTGTACAGGCAGTGTCTGTAATATAATAGTTATTGCCTTTTGCTGTAGGCACCACTACATATCGAAACTGACCATCTTTTTTCACGGTTGCCTTTTGCAGATCAGGGTGTAATAACACCAGCTCAAAATCTCCTCTCAATGTCTTTACCACAGCCTTCTTATCCATCTTGTCCATCATATAGTGCTTGATGAACTGCCCGTCTCTGGTAAATTCAAAGTCGAAGAATTTAAAGCCCATTTCATTGGCAAATACCACCCGCTGGCTGCTATCAGGCATTTGCTTGATGAACAGCAACCCGCTCAGGTGATGCTTCATCACATCTACCTGTGTACTGTACAGTGTATTGTCAAACTGTGGCCTGAACTGTGTAATACAGCCAGGATCGCCTGGCGTCTGTTGCAAATCCTTGTAGACGTTCGTACAGCTGGTCAGTATGCATAACAGCAACAGACTATTTAGCAGCAAAAGTCGCATCCGGTATATTTACATTCAGTTGTTTGTGCAGGAAGCTAATAGTGGTATTATCACCACCCGCTTCGTACATCTCAATTTTATTCACTGTCAGGTCTTTCCTGTCTACCAGCAATACAATGGTTTTGAAGTATTGTGCCAATTGCTTATTTACAGGTGTCATTTCCAGCAGGTAACCAGCAGCATTTTCAAGGATGTTTGTTTTGAAATCTGCATTATCTACTACATTGCCCTGTACACAATCAACCGTGATCTTGTTGATCTGCTCAAACAGTTTGTTGCCTTTGGTTGAGACATGACTTTCTTTCTGACCGTCTTTGGTCTTAATATCTTTGCCATTCATCACCAGCAGGTAGTACGACGGAGCGGTGTACTCCATCCTTACCTTATTCTCTTTCTTGAACCAGAATTTGCCTTTGGAAGTGATTTTGTCTGCCAGCATGCTCAGGTTCTTTTCCTGCACAAAGTCACATTGTATGGACTGTGTCTGACGGGAGGCGGTGGCAAACTGCTGTTTGAATCCAGCTACATCTGCTACCGGTTTGTACCCCGGATGCTGTTGGGCATTTGCCTGCGCCACACTACAAGTTATCATCAATGCTATTATCCATCTACGCATATGCGGGTATATTTAGTAATTGATCAATTCTTTTGATAGTATATCCCTGTTCACGGATCTGAGCGATCAATGCAGGCAGTATTTGTACGGTGAGCGGAATTGAATCATGCAGCAGGATGACAGCACCTGGTCGCAAACCAGACAGTATCCTGTTCATCAGTTCATCTGCCTGCTTTGCCACTGTATCCAGTGATCGGATATTCCAGCCAACAGCTGTATAGTTTCCTCTCTTTACCGCGCGGTGAACATTGGGATTTGTCACACCATAAGGTGGACGGAACAGGCGGGGTCTCTTGCCCGTTACCTGTTCTATAACAGTGTCTACCTGTTGTAATTCAGCCAGCATTTTCTTTGCAGGAAACAGGTCGAACCAAAAGTGATGTGAAAAGCTATGATTGCCTATTATATGTCCTTCTGCATCTATTCGTTTCACCAGGGTTTCCTGCCCGGCTATTCTGTTGCCAATGCAAAAGAAAGCAGCAGGGACCTGTGCTTTTTGTAATATATCGAGAATCTGCGGGGTAAATGCTGTAAGGGGGCCATCATCAAATGTCAGGGCTACAACTTTCTCTGTGGTATCCGCCGCACATACAGCTTGCAGGAAAAAACCGGAGCGGATCTGCATAGCCCCCCATACCAGTACACCGGAGTATGCGAGAAATAACAATACAAATGCCCACCATGGCAATGACAGCCATAAAAACAGTGCAACCAGTGCGATCAGGGCGATATTTGTATTCCGGTATGTCAGCATTTGGATAATAAGATCATCGAGTGATGCGAAGTATCATGATGATTGTACAATAATACCTTCTTTATCTCTGACGGTGCGGTTCCTTTAAATAATACAGCTGGTGTTACCTCCTGGCTGGCAATGATCCTGCTGGCCATCCAGGTACCAAAGGCACTTGCTGTTGGGTACTCCCCGCACAGGTGTTTGAACCGGGCTACAGGCAGGTTGGCAAACACATTGTTTTCCACATGTTCATACCAGGCATCACCTGCCGGATCGCCGTTACGCCCCGTAATAACCAGGTCTACATCCTCCTGGCTACAACTATGTGCAGCGAGAAAGCCCACGATGTCAGCCGCCACTTCTTCGGCAGAAGCAGGTTTATACAACACAGATACACCTTTTAATTTAGCTACTGCATGAGGCCCCTTCTCCGTGCTCAGCACAAAACAGGCAGCGCCTTCACCGGCAGCAGTATGCTTAAATAAATTGAAGCGGGACAGTATGTTAAAGCTGTGATTCGTCAGCTCATCCATAGCGCCTGCCAGTATATTGGAGACCTTTCCTTCGCGCAACTGCATAATGCTGTCAATGAGTGTATGCTCAAAGGAAAAGCCTTTGTGTACAAAAGTATTGTTGTAGGCATGACATTCCAGCAGGAGCGCAATCTGGCCGGCCACTGTATTGTGGGTAGACTGAATGAATGCCGTGGGTGTCAGCATCTCTTCCTGCTGGGTGATCATTTTGGTGAGGAATACGCCTGTATCATCCAGGCAACCATAAGCAGTGCCTGTAATAATGCCTTCCGGCTTCCGGATACCAGCTTCCCGGAGACTCAGCTGCGCTGCTGCTACGCCCATTTTAATGACACGGCTCATCCTGCGGATCATCTTAATGTCGATCCACTGTTTATAATCAGGTTCTGCCGCTTTGAGACGGACATTGTCCAACGAAGGTGCCGCCAATGGCAAACGTCCTTCTACCGCTGTCTCCAGCGGCGATACACAACCCGTTCCGTTTATATAAATGTTCATAGTTCCTTACTGTTTCATGTGTTTACGTCTTTCGAAAAGACAAGGCTGGAACAGTTTCCGCCGAATCCAAAAGAGTTTGACATGACATTGTTGATAACATTACCTTCAGAAAATGTTGTAACCGGTGAGAAAGTCAGTTCCTTCATTTGATGGCTGAACTGTGCATTGGGGTAAAGGTATCCCTCCTTCACTGCCAGTGCAGCAAATACTGCTTCTATACCACCACTGGCACCCAGTGTATGACCGGTGAATGATTTGGTGCTGCTTACCGGAGGAACTGCATTTCCAAATAAACGCTGTATGGCAGTACCTTCCGACAAATCATTGTTGAGCGTACCTGTACCATGCAGGTTGATATAACTCATGTCCGCCGGTGTGATACCCGCCATTTCCATGGCCTGCTGCATCGCCAGGTAATTGCCTATACCATCGGGAGATGAGGCCGTCTGGTGGTAGGCATCATTGGCATTGGCATATCCGGTGAGCTTACACCAGGGATGGATCTCCATTTTTTTAGCAATGGCATCGCTGACCATGACGATGTACCCCGCACCCTCTCCCAGATTCAGTCCCGTGCGGGTATCGTCGAACGGACGACAGGCCTGCTGATCCAGGATCATGAGGGTGTTAAATCCATTGAGTGTAAAGCGGGTCAGGGCATCTGTACCACCAGCGATCACGACATCTACAAGGTTGTTTTTGAGCAATCTGGCGCCATACATAATGGCGTTTGCAGAAGAGGAACAGGCAGTGCTGATCGTAGATACATGGTGCCGTATGCCTAATGTATCGGCCACCAGTTCAGTGATGCTGCCACATTCGTGATTCACTACATTGCGCAATCTGCCGGACTGGTTGTCCTGCAGGTACTCAGCAAAGAAGTCTTCCGTTTTATCCATACCACCTACGGTATTGGCTGAGACAAGACCTACCCGGTATTCCCGGATATTGCCAAGTTGTGCGCTATTCCAGGCCTCTTTCGCAGCAACGGCACTCAACAATGCAGTTCTGCTGATGTGGGCAGGAAGGCCAGCCCTTGCAGCCAGGGTAGCATTGTCAGCTTTTACTTCTACTACCGGAAAGCTGTCGCGATGTGTGGAGGACAGGTATTGCATGGTGGTCATACCCGGCTTCATTTGCCGGAAAGAGGCAATACATTCAGGTACATTGTTCCCAATACCACAAATGACACCACCACCTAATACCCAAACATCGTTTCCGCTCATGGTCTAGTTATTTTGCTGCTGATGCGCTGTGATAAAATCGGCGATTGTACGCACGGAATGAAAGATTTCAGGTCCCTTCTCAGGGTTCGCTATGCGGATACGATAGTGCTGTTGCAGCAGAACGATCAGTTCCAGTGCATCGATGGAATCCAGGCCCAATCCGTCTTTGAACAGCGGCATATCATCGCCGATGTCCTCAGGTTTTACTTCCTGCAGGTTCAGTTGCTCTACGATCTGGGCTTTGAGTGTAGCCATCAAATTTTCCATGATATTACTTTTTATAGTCGTGGCTCACAGGAGCCACCGATAGAAATTATTTTTCAATCTGATGAAGGATCACCTCGTACCCACTTCCCATCACCTCTATCCATCCACACAATACGGCACTCACCGCACCTTCTGCCAGTAACTGTTTTGTATAATCCATGAGCAGCTGCTCATCATAGGCATCCGAAGTAAAAAAGGCATTCTCGCCCTTAAATCCATGCCGGATGCTGATCTCTCCCATTACGATATTTGCCAGTGTATATACAAACAACGCCGGACTGGGAAATTCTTTAATAGAATCAAAATAGCGCAGGTCTGTATCCAGACTGGCGCTACGATTGGCTAATATCAATCCTACCTGCTCAGGCGCATACCCGGTAAACGGTCGGTGCTGTAAAAGGACCTCTGCCGCCAGCCATCCCAGCTTGCTAAGATGATCCATCTTATGGAATTTGGGATACTGCCCCGAAAAATGATCATATGCTGCCCGCAAAAAGTCAGGCAATGGCTGATCTTCCGGTGTTTCCCAGATCACTACATTGTTCCTGTAGATCCGGTTATTCCGGATCACTACACTTCCAGTAATATTTAGCCCGGTGCTATCCAAGTTTTCGTCCTCCTCTTTGATCTTAGCGATTAAAATGTATATACTCCCTGTTTCACTTACTGTGGAAGGTGCTTACTTCCTTCTTCAATCTTCTCCATCAGCTCTATGGTACGTGCCAGGCGTTGTAATCCTGTCTTATGGTTCTTTACATATGGGTTGCTTGTATCCCATACATAACCCGCCAGTACAGAACAGATCTGGTTCTTCATTTCCTGTTGTATATTCTTTGCAAAGAAGATCTTATCCAGGGTACCTTCATACCAGGCCATCACATAAGAGCGGAAGGTATTCACGCCCTGCATGGTCGGTTCCATATATTCCTTTTCCCAATCTACGGCTTCGCCTTTCAGCTGGCGAATGACCAGTTTGGAGGCTGTCTGCGCAGACACGCAGGCCAGGGTCACCCCCGAGGAAAAAATTGGATCCAGGAACTCAGTTACATTCCCCGTCAGCACATACCCTTCTCCATAGAATTTGTCGGTAGTAGCAGACCAGGATTCCAGTACACGTGGTTCAAATACCAGTTCTACATCTTTGAAACGCTCCCTGGTGTATGGCTCTGCATCCAGCATAGCACGGAACTGCTCTTCTGGTGTACCCGAAAAACCACTATGGAAAGTTGGATCACTCACAAATCCCACTGAAGTATTGCCAGAGCTGAACGGAATGATCCAGATCCAGGTACCCGGCTTATGTACCACCGCTGTAATACGGTTAGGTTCATCATATTGCAGCCGGTTCACATCCACGGTGTGGGCAAACAATGCCTTACGTGGCTGTAAACTGGAATTCTTTTCCAGGTTAAAAAGACGTGGAATCACCCTGCCATAGCCACTTCCATCTACTATAAAACGAGCTTCGATTTCGTACGGCTGACCATCCGCATCTTCTACCGTGGTAACTGAATCGGAGCCATTGAAAACGATATTTGTAACAGTTGTATTGTAACATACAGGCACCCCCATCGCTTCGACCGCATCTGCCAATGCCTTATCGAAATCAGCCCTGGTTACCTGCCAGGTCCAATCCCAACCTTTTGTATGCTGTTCCTTAAAAGTAAAATCACAGATCCTGTCACCCTTTACGAACTTCGCTCCAAACTTCTGCTGGAAACCTTTCGCCGTTACTGCATCTATAAACTTTGCTTCTGACAAAGCTTCCATGCAACGGGGTAACAGGCTCTCCCCGATTACAAACCGGGGGAATTGTAATTTCTCGACGATTTTCACAGAATAACCTGCCTGCTTAATGATAGAAGCAGCAACAGTTCCGGAAGGACCGGCACCTATGACCAGCACGTCTACTTTTTCTCTCATTTTTGACACTTTAAGAGGGTATAATTTAAGCCCATTTCATTGTTTTCTTCTACGATACGCAGGCCCGCATCTTCAATGCATTTGAAGAAGTCATCAGTATGGTACATCTGACTATTCCCATTGGCCATTGCAGTAAAGTAAAGACTGGTTTGCTGCAGGCTGAATGCCGCTGTCTTAAACCGCTGCCTGTTCCAGAAAGGTTCCAGGATATAGATCGTACCGTTGTCTGTCAGCGCTTCACGACAACGTTTCAGGATAGATACAATCTGTTCTTCGGAGAAACAGTCGAGGAACTGGCTCATCCAGATGGCATCGAAACCCTGGGGGAAAGGCAGGCTTTCGTCGAGGATATTCGCTTCGTGGAAAGAAACACGATCTGCAACTCCCTCTTCCTTCATTCGCTTCGCTGCAATTTCAATTTCACCCGGCAGGTCAAACATCGTCACACGCACATCTGCATCATGTTTTGTACATGCCAGCGTCCATTTGCCGGTGTTCCCACCAATGTCCAGCAGGGTGCGTGGTTTATTTGCAAATACGATCTGTAATGCCTGCGGAAAGGCCAGATCGGAATAGTAGTGATCAAAGTCGAACCAGCTTTTGCCTATTTCGGGCGGCAACAGCGGTAATCCCGGGTAAATGGTATCCCAGGGACCCAGTTCCTTTAAACCCGCAGGACGACCTTCCTTCAGGCTCTCCTGCAAGTGGTTCATACCCAGGTAACAGATATCCTGGGAAAAATTCATGTTGATACGGGTCAATGGGTCGTTCTGAATAAAGTGCCCTGTTTTAGTGAGGAGATACCTCTTCTGTTCATTCACAATCAGCAATTCCATCCCCAAACCAGCCTCCAGCAATACACGTACAGCATAGCGGGACAATTTTATTTTCTCTAAGATCTCTTCAATCGTCAGTCCCACAGGAAAACTTTCGCCCACCACTTCCAGGATGCCAAAATCACGCAATGCGCGGGTAGCCTGAAAGGCGATGGGTGCAAATGCCAGTCTTGCTGCTGCTTCCTGTGCTTGTAGGGCTGTCTTTGTTTCTTTACTAAAATGCTCCATGCTGAATGTATATCTATTTAGAAAATACCATCGCAGCATTACACCCTCCAAATCCCGACACTGTTTTCAGGAAATGCTGCATTGGTTTGTAGGTTATCTGATTATTTACTAACACCGGCTGACTTACACCCAGTGTTTCAAATCCCAATGTTGGGATCACGGTATCCTGCTTCAGCGCCTGTATGCCGATAATGGCCTCTATCAGGCCAGCGGCACCCAGGGTATGCCCATAATATCCTTTCAGGCTATTTACAGGTGTATTCAGCAATCCTGCCAGGTGTATGGCTTTGGACTCCATTTCATCATTGTATAATGTGGCAGTACCATGGGCTGACACAAAACCGATGTCTGACGTCGTCAGCCCCGTTCCTTTCAGCGCCTGTCCCATTGCATAACTCAGTTCTGCACCTGTACGGCTGGGACCTGATATGTGGTTGGCATCGTTGGTAACAGCACCTGCTCCTACGCGGATACCCGAAGGCTGCGTGGTCAGCAACACGGTCGCTGCACCTTCGCCCAAGGTGACCCCTTTGCGATCCGCATCAAAAGGACGGCAGGGTTCAGGACTCACCGCCTGAAATGACTGGAAACCGGACAATACAAACTTCGTTAACACATCCGCTCCAGTTACAATTGCCTGATCATAGCGACCTGACAAGATCAGTCTTCTGGCAGTCAGGATCGCCAGCAATCCCGAGATGCAGGCATTACTCACCACTATCGGTGCTGCAGTGTAACCAAAGTAATTGGCTACCTTACGTGCAGTATGTGATAATTCCATTTCTGCCATCACAGGATTTTCCTGCTCCTCCATCAACTCGATATTTCCCTTTGTAGTAGACACGATGAATGCAGTACGTCCGTCGTTGATATCAATATCGGTTTGCTCCAGTACCTGTTGTACAGAACGGATCAGCATCTGTTCAAAACGTGTAAAGGCGGTCATGTTCAGCTGTCCTGGTGCAAACATGGCAGCATGAAAAGGACCCGGTGAAAAAGCCGGATCATCATGCAGGCGGATACCGCTCTGCCCATTGCATACCTGCGTAAAATTTTCAGCTGTTGTACTGCCCAGCGGAGAAAAAATATTATCTGCCGCTACATACACATTCCTCATGTCCGCTCATTTATAGTATTGCCTCATTCCCGATTCGTCCGACCGGCATCCGATAATCGTAAACGCCGGCTATTCTGAAATAGGAATGATTCAACCCTTCATTTATTTAGTCTGCTCAACCTGACCATGCTCCCTTTTCCAGTTTTCGAAAAAGGAAGGCAGGGTCAGTTGCAGTGAACTTGTTTCTACGTCCAGAAATACCTGCATGGAACTACCATCCGCCACCAGTTCTCCGGTGGCAGCATTGTATAGTTTATACTCAAACTTCAGTTTGGCTGCCCGGGTATTTACATAGGTGGTTTCTACTATTACACGGTCCCCATAGCGCAAAGAGCGCTTGTAGTTACAATCTACTTTTACGACAGGCACCGAATAACCATGATTATATATGTCGAGGTAACGGATACCATACTTTTCTCCAAAGGCTTCACGGCCATCTTCAAAATAACGTATGTAGTGACCATGCCATACTATTCCCAGCGGATCTGCTTCATTAAATTTTACCAGTATACTGGCCTTTTCCGTCAATGTCGGGTACATATATTCATCAGTTTTATCACACTGCCTTCTTGCCCTTTTTGGCTTTCGGCTTCACAGTATCTACTTTCGGTGCTTCCGCTACCTTTTCTTCGGGAGCTGCTGCAGCGGCTTTTGCCCAGTCCTTATACCTGTCGGTACTTATTGTTTCCAGTACTTTATAAATGGGATAGGCCCAGTAGTTACGGAACCCGAAACCCTTTGCCTTACCGGTGAGTTTTTCCGCATTCAGCACCTTCTTTGTGCCCATGTCCAGTAGCACGGCATACATCGACGCTTCCTTATCAGTCTTACTCATGCCATCTACAACGAATACCAGTCCGATTCCTTTTTTGCCACTCAGATTATATGTCTTTACATGTTTAGCAACATCTTCAGGTGTGACTTTTCCCAGGTCACTGACATTGTCAGTTTTCATGCCGGCTACATTGGCATTCCCGTTTAACTTGTTAACCGCATCAAGGTCATTGATAACAGGCGTACTTCTTTTTAAAGCGCCAGGTATATCATACTTTTTTGCTTCGGTAATTATAACAGAATTAATAGGTTCGAATTTCTCTTTGATCTCCGTTGCAGTAGCTGCCTCACCCTGGATCTTCGCCAGTGAAAAGTCTACCCCCAGGTAAGTCAGTGGTGTAGAAGTGTTGGCAAAAAACTCTTTCAAGTTTTGAGCATAACTGTGTAATCCGGTGCTACATAACAGGAACAATGTCAGCAGAAGAAAAGGTTGTTTTCTAACATGCGTCATAAAGAATGGTTTTAAGTGATTAGGGGTTTATAAATATTTTCAGCTCACATTGAGCCATCACTTTTCCGTTTAACTGAACCTTAGCAGCTACCATCGTAGCATTAAAAACCTGGCTCACAATTTCCGTGGTAGTTTCTATAAATGATCCCGCAGGCGGGCGTTCAAATACTTCAAAATCTTTAACTGCACCAATAAAACCGATGGGTACAGGCGTATTTTCCTGTTGAGCAATATAGCCCACTCTGGCAGCAGCAGTCTGTGCCATATTCTCCAACAGACCTGGCGATTGCAGCACTCCTTCTTCCACAAACAGGTTATCCGGCGCTATCTGCAGGCCGGTACGGGTGATGTTATCGCTCACTTCCAGTATACCACCAATCATTACAATCGGTGCACGCTGAGGAATATATGCTGTAATGTCGTCTGTATGGATGAACATTTGCTATGAATTGTTTTTAGGCTGTTCCCAGAAATCGTAATAATTAAACCATTGCTCAGGATACTTCTTCACCATACCTTCCAGCTCCTGCACAAAGTCCTGTACAGCCAGTTCTACCCCCTGCCGGCGCCTGCCATGATATTCATGCGGTGGCGTAGCATAGAGGTGGTAATGGGTATTCGTCTCCTTAAATGCAAAAACCAGTGATACCGGCACCCTGAAGGTAGCTGCCAGCAAGAATGGTCCTGCCGGAAAACTGGCTTCGTGCCCCATGAAGGTAGCATTCACCGTTTTATTGCCAGCCAGGAACCGGTCCGCATGCATGCATACCAGCTCCTGATTGCTCAGCGCTTCATTGATGGCGTAAATGTGCGACAAATCATCCTTAATAACAATGATATTCACATTACGCTCTCCCGTTATACTGGATAAATACTTTTTGATCCTTTCGTGCTCACCGTCGAACATCACAATATTGATGCGGGTCTGCAACCTGGTAAACAGATGACCTGCTACCTCCCAGTTACCCAGGTGGGCACTGAGCATGATCCCTCCCTTCCCCGCAGCGGTAATCTCCCGGAGGTATTGCTCCCCCTCAAATTCAAAGGTAAATTTATTAGGCAATCCGGACATGACAATGACCTTATCGATCAGTACCTGCCCGAATACATAGTAATTCCTGTATACACTCCACAATGACTTCCACCAGCCATAACCTACCTTCGTATGAAAATATTGAAAAATAGGGCGGGATGAACTATAGGAAAATAAGAAATAATATGCGGCTACAAACCTTAATAAAATGTAGGCAGGCAGTACGCCTCCATAACGTAATGTCCCAATAAAGATACTGTACCCCAGTTTATTCCCTTTAGACTTTCCCTCCCAGGAAGCCATTATACCAGTTCTTTTTGTTTAAGACGATTGGCTACATAGTCATAGAAATCCTGGAAGGTAACGATACCCTGGAAATCTTCGGGGTTTACCTTGAATCCAAAATTGTTCTCAATTACAACTACGAGGTCAATGTAGTCCAGGCTATCCAGATCAAGGGTAGCTTTCAGGTTAGCTTCGGGCGTCAGGGATGCCAGATCAGCCTCAAATTCCTCAACGAGGAATGCATTCGTCGTTTGTATAATCTCTTTCTTATCCATAATCAAGTGTAAACTAACTCAGATATAGGTTCTGTATTAAAAAATGGTTTGAATAGTTCGCGTCACCTAATCGTCTTTAGTATGCCTTATCTGTCTGTACCCTTCTTATTGTTGTGCATTGATCTTTGCCTCAAAGTTATAATAAATACTCTAAAGTGCTGACAGTTAACAACAAGCTATTGATTATTCCACTTGCGGACTATCAGGGAAGAATTAGTTCCTCCAAATCCAAAAGAATTAGACAAAAATATATTAAAATCTTTATTAATGGTATCCCCCGCTATATTTAATCTGGCCGCAGCCCCATCGGGATTTTCCAGATTAATATTAGGTGCTATAAACCCATTTTGCATCATCAGCATAGAGTACACAATCTCACTTGCTCCCGCCATCCAGCACTCATGCCCTGTCATTGATTTCGTGGAGCTTACATAAGGTCTGCTCTCCCCGAATACCTGGTCGATAGCAGCGGCCTCACTGGCATCACCTGCGATGGTACTGGTAGCATGGGCGTTGATATATTCCACATCCCGCGGCTGTAAACCCGCATCTTTCAGGGCAATCTCCAGCGAACGTACCGGTCCTTCTATAGTCGGATTGGAAATATGCGCACCATTGCTGGAAAAACCATATCCAATCACCTCTCCCAGTATGGTTGCTCCCCGGCGCTGTGCCGATTCCAGGCTTTCCAGGATCACAGTCGCCCCACCCCCACTGGGTACCAATCCATCCCTGTCCTTATCAAATGGACGGCTGGCCTTTGTCGGGTCATTCTCCCTTACCGAAAAGGCAGCAATACCGTCAAAGTTACCCATAGAGTAAATATTGATCTCCTGCGCCCCACCACAGATCACACAGTCCTGCATACCATTGCGGATGAACATATAGCCCAGGCCAATGGCATGCGATCCGCTGGCACAGGCTGCACTCACACTGAAGTTGATCCCTTTCAGTTTGAAAATAGTGGCCAGGTTCATATTGATCGTAGAATTCATGGTCTGGAACACAGAACCCGAACCTACCAGCATCGTATCCTTCTTTTCCCGCATGATATCTGTTGCCTCTATCACTGGTTTGGATGAACTGTCATTGCCAAATAACAGGCCAACTTCCTTCTTCTCCAGATAATCCTGATCTATACCCGCCATCGCCAGGGCTTCACGGGTGCTCATGTAGGCAAATTCAGCCTGCTCCGGCATCATCATACGGGAACGGCGATCCAGCATACCTTTCAGATCCGGACGGTCTACATACCCCGTCAAACCTGACCGATACCCAAATTCTTTCCTGGCAGGATCCAGGATCACCCCAGACTTACCTTTATATAATGAGTCTCTTACTGCTTCAAGGTTTTTTCCTATACAGGAATAAATACCCAATCCGGTAATCACAACTCTGTTCATGATAACATAATTTTAGAAAGCCCTGGATGCGAAATTATAAAAGTAAACGGGGTTTTAACCCGTTTTCCAGGCATGAAATCAACGTGTGGGTGTGTGACAGTAAGGTGCATTGTTCTACAATGAATTATACTTTTATCAGGTGTACAGGCCACCATTGATGGATAGTACTTCACCTGTAATATAAGCAGATGCTTTGCCGGCAAAAAATGCGACCGCCTCTGCAACTTCCTCCGGGGTTCCGAACCTGTTCATAGGCACCTGGGCTGCCAGTTCCTTTTCATTCAGTTCGGCTGTCATATCAGTTTTGATAAAACCGGGCGCTACCGCATTCACGGTTACACCACGCTTAGCTACTTCCTGGGCCAATGCCTTGGTCGCCCCAATCACGCCGGCTTTCGCAGCTGAATAATTGGTCTGACCAGGCAAGCCTTTAATACCTGACAGGGATACAATATTAATGATACGTCCGTAACGTTTCATCAACATATTGTTCAATACCTGCTTAGTCACATAGAAAAACCCATCCAGGCTTGTATTTACCACGTTATGCCATTGGGTGGAATTCATCCAGAACAGGAGATTATCTTCACGGATGCCGGCGTTGTTTACCAGGATCTCAATTTGTTTTTCTTTATTAGCTTCTACCCATCCCCCCAGTACTGCCTGTACTTCCTGCTCATTGGCTACATCAAACTGTAACGCTTCCCCATTACTACCTTTTGCACGCACTGCCTCCAGTGTTTCATTGGCAGCCGCTTCATTGCCCTTATAGTTAACAATTACATAATAGCCCATTTCAGCCATCTTCACGCAGATCGCTCTGCCTATCCCCCTGGAGCCACCCGTTATTAAAGCACATTTCATCCTTTAGTATTTTGGTTTTAAGACCGGCCGGAATCCTTTTAGATCTTCACTTTTGGTTCGTGCTGCATCAGGTATTCCTTAATCCTTTTAGCATCCTTGTATTTAGGGCTGTCCTGGATAAATTTAGGGAAAATTGCCCTTACTTCCTGGTAGATCAGGTGTGAGAAGGATGACAGCTTATCCTGGCAATTCAGGTAATCCACCGCCTGGAGCATCGTCATCACCTGGATAGCCAGTACCTCAAAAGTGTTTTCAATCACCTTCTGCGTCAGGAGCGCTGAGTTGGTACCCATGCTCACAATATCCTGGTTATCATTATTGTTAGGAATACTATGTACATACATGGGGAATGACAATGTCTGGTTTTCGGCCACCGTGGATGTAGCAGTGAACTGTATACCCTGCATACCAAAATTAAGTCCCAGTTTACCCAGGTTCATAAATGGCGGGAACTTGTGATTCAGCTTGTCATTCATCAGGTAGTTCAACTGCCTTTCTGAAAGCATAGACAACTTGGTGATGGCTATCTTCACTTTATCCATTTCCAGGGAAATGTAATCACCATGGAAGTTACCCCCATGAAATACATTCTGCTGGTGGTGATCCACTACCGGGTTGTCACTCACCGAGTTCAGTTCCTGTACCACGATCTGCTCAGCATGTACCAGCGTATCATATACCGGCCCCAGCACCTGTGGTACGCAGCGCAGGGAGTAATACTCCTGCACTTTATCTTTAAAAATCTCTTCTTCCAGTTCTTTATAGAAATGGTCAGGACGGTGCCTTACCATTTTGCTATCTTTCAGAATATCACGCATGGCCGCCGCTACCTTGTTCTGGCCGGCATGTTTTTTTACTGCATTCAGTTCTGCTGAAAGATGGTCGTCGAACGCTTCCACGATCTCATTGATCATGGAAGAGAGGATCAGGCTCCATCCCAGCAGTTTCTTTGCCTGGATAATGTTCACTAACCCGATACCTGTCATGGTCGAAGTACCGTTGATCACCGCCAGCCCCTCACGCACATGCACCCCTATTGGTTGCAGCCCCAGTTCTGCATATACTTCTGCTGTCGGACGCAGTTTACCTTCATATACAACTTCCCCTTCCCCGATCAGGACCAGTGCCAGGTGAGCCAGCTGCACCAGGTCACCACTCGCACCTACCCCACCATGCTCGTATACGCAGGGAGAAACGTTTTTATTAATCAGGTCTTTCAGTAAGATCACCAGCTCAGGATGTACCCCTGAGTGCGCCTGCATAAAACTGCTCAGGCGGGCAATCATCAGACCTTTGGTCAGTACCGGATTCAGGTAGTTACCAGCTCCCGAACTATGGCTGCGGATCAGGTTGTACTGCAGCTGATGGGTATCGTTTTCGCTGATGCGGTATTGTGCCATTGGCCCAAAACCGGTATTAATACCATAGATCAGTTTCCTGGCAGAAAATTGCTGTAAGAATTTAAAATTCTCCTCTACCTGTTGTAAAGCCGCTGTATCAAGGGATAATTCCTCCCCATTAAACAAAACCCGGTGCACTTCTTCCAAAGAAAGCTCTTTACTTCCTAATACGACCATTGTAGTGTGTTAAATTAAATTATTTACTTATGTAAAAGAGAGTGCAAAATTAATAAATTCACTCAATTATCCCCCGTTGAGCATCCACTCAATTTTTGGTATCAGCTCAGTTTGAAAATTCCGGATGCAGAAAAACAGGTCCCGAACCCCGGTTTGGAGCTTCGGAATGCATATGGCTGGCTTCAATTTTTCAAATCGTGTCACTAAGCATTTTTGCATTCAGGTTATCCTTCCTCCACTTCGGGGGCCGGGGCTACTACTAGTACTTTATCAATTCGGTGGGCATCCATGTCAACTATTTCAAAGGTAAATCCTCTCCACTCAAACTTCTCCCCTACTTTAGGGATATGCTCCTGGTGATGCAGGATAAAGCCGGCCATAGTATCAAACTCCTGCTCAAACTCTGTCATCCAGCCTTCTTTGTCAAACTTGCTGAGGAAGTCGTAAAACGGAATCTGGGCATCTACAAGGTAGCTGCCGTCTTCCCGTTGCGTGATTTCCCAGTCATCGTCCTGACCCGTTTCCGGCATGTCGCCCACGATCGCCTCCAGGATATCGTTCAGGGTGATCATTCCCAGGAAAGTACCGTATTCATCTACGATAAAGGCAGCCCGGCTTTGGGTTTCCTTAAATTTCTCCAATACCTGATAAGCTGAGTTGTTCTCAGGAACAAACAGGGGCTTTCTCAAAATGGTACTCAGAGAATAATTATTGGAAGCGGCCGCCATATAGACGTCTTTAATCTTGATGATGCCTACGATGTGATCTACCTGCCCTTCACATACCGGGTATACCGAGTGGGGGCTGTCAAATATTTTCTTCCTCACCACCTCTTTATCATCATGAATGTCCAGCCATTCAATGTCTGTACGGTGAGTCATGAGTGAGGTAATATTCCTGTCACCAAGGTGAAATACACGCTCGATGATCTCCTGCTCGGTTTCTTCAATCGCATCTGATTCTGTGATCAGCGCTTTGATTTCTTCTTCCGTGAGGTTATTATCAGAAGGCTTTACATTGAAGATCTTTACCAGCAGGCTGGTAGAGGTACCAAGAAGCCAGATAAAAGGATAGGTCAATCTGGACAACAGGATCATAGGTCTGGCCATGCTCTTGGCAATGCCTTCGGGACGTGCCATCCCCAGCCGCTTAGGTAGCAGCTCCCCCAGCACCAATGTTACGTAGGTCACTACAACTACTATAATAGTGATAGCAATGCCATTGCTGTATGGGCTGAGCAGGGGTGATCTTGAGATAACTTCGACGAGTGTCGCTCTGAGGAAAATACCAGATAGAAGTCCAATGGCAATACTAGTCAGGGTAATGCCTACCTGTACTGTGGACAGAAACCTGTCCTGGTTGTTTGCAAGCTTGAGTGCTGCTTTTGCTTTTTCATCCCCTTTATTGGCAAGGTATTCCAGCCTGGCCTTTCTTGCATATTCCATCGCTATTTCCGCCATGGAGAAGAGACCGTTCAGTAAAATAAGGATGAAGATAATGACGACGACTTCCATATTAAAAGCCTAAAAATAAAGAATTATTCAAATATTAAAGTAAGAAATGCTAAAAGGAGTCCTGCCATTATGGCCAACACCTTACGCTTGCTCAATTCATGATGACGTGTACCACTTTCATAGAAAATGGTCGTAGAAATGTGTAAAAATGCACCGATCACCAACGCTACCAGGTAGACGATAATGTTCGTAATATACACGGAGTGGCTGCCCAACACAGCTGCCAGTATAGCAGCGGCCGGTGTGACCGCCGAAAAGATAAGAAGAATACGCCATAGTTTCGCACCATGCTGATGACTGTGCATCATAACTGTGATCAGGGTCATGGCTTCCGGCAATTTGTGCGCAGCGACGCCAATTACCAGCGAAGACAGGGCTGCTGTATCTGTAAACTGGAAGCCCAGGGGGATCCCTTCCATAAACGCATGTACAGAAAGCCCCAGCAAAAGCGGTGTAATGGATACATGATCATGATCCCCCTGTGGTAAATGGGTATGACCGTGCTCGGTACCATGAGATAATTGTTGTAATGCTACCTGGAGAAAAAAGCCGGCTACAATGTAAATACCTGCCTGGTGGCCCAGTTCATGATATACCTCAGGCACCAGGTGCAGGATCGTAATACCGAACAGGCAGGCGCCGGACAAGGCGAGCAGGTAAATGGGCAGGTTGGGATTTGCCTTCCTGAACACCATTGGTATTATACCTCCACCTATAGTAGCGGCAAATATGATGAGTAATAAAAGCCAGTTCATGTTGTTAGTTCAGGTTCCAGTCGGATGCGGCGCTGGAAAAAGCTACCGCTCATAAATCCTAAAAATATACCCAATATGGCACCGCCCATTACATCAAACGGATAATGCACGCCCACGTATACCTGTGCATAACTGATAGCAATGGCCCACAGGAAAAACAGGGCAGCAAACCATTTGTTGATCGTGCGAAAAGTTAAAAAGCAAAATGTTCCCAGTGCAAAATGGTTGGCAGCATGGTTCGATGTAAAACTGCCGCTCTGTGGACAATAACTCACCAGGATGCGAACCGTACCTGCCAGATCAGGATTCCGACAAGGTCTTACCCTGTCGAAAAAGTCCTTGATGTGCAGGCTGCCCTGGTCTGCAAGCCCAAAAGTGAGCAGGAAAAATGCAATCCACCAGAATCCCCTCCAGCCAAAATTGATCGTCACAAATAATAAGAGGAACAGGTATAATGGTGCCCACATAAACGGTTCCCTTAGCATGGGAATAAAGGCATCCATCCACGGCGTATGCCATTGGCCATTGATCAGGTTGAACAACTGATGGTCCAGGTGAAGCAATGCTTGTTTCATGTCTAAGGTTTTGTAGCAATAATGATCAGTCGGGGCGACAATTGCTCATTGAAAGCATTGAAATGGTAGTCACCAAAGACCTCAGTTATCTGTAAACCCTGACGGGCAAACATCTCTTCAAAATCTGCTAATGTATAGGCGCAAACACTTTCTGTAAAGGTAACGCGCTGCATGCGGCTACGATCCAGGATATTGATCTGCTTGTGAAAGTGACCGTCTGCCAGCTCACGTTGTATGTCAAACACCACGTCATCTTTCTCCTTTATCTCGCTGCCTACCAGGTGTTCAGCCACGTAAGTGCTGTTCAGGTAGTCCAATACCAGTTTTCCTCCTGGTTTGAGCGCGTTCCTCAGGGTACGGAGCGCATTGTCATTTTCCCGCTGAGATTCGAAGTAACCGAAACTGGTGAAGAAGTTGAAAACCAGGTCGAAGTAATTGACACGGAATGGAAGGCGCATATCGTGCTGGAAAAACGTCAGGTGATCGTTCTCCATTTTTTTGGCAATATTGATACTGTTGATTGACAGGTCGATGCCTGTCACGAAGTAACCTTTATTCGCCAGGTAGCGCGAGTGACGGCCACGGCCGCAGGCTACATCCAGCATGGTGGCACTGGCTGCCGGTTGCAGGTATTCCAGCAACTTATCGATAAATGAGGCAGCTTCTTTATTATCCCTGTTATTGTATAACAGGTGATAATAGGGAGAATTGAACCAATCTTTGAACCACTGTTTTTGTACTTCCACGTCCGTATCGTTATATGCTTCTATTATCATAATCGGGAGTGCAAGATACTAAATATCCCGTTGGAGTTTGCGGTAACAAACCCAACGGGATATTAAACTATGCGTTGTTATTCTATTTAGCGCTGTGCTTCTTGTTATTAAACAGCATGTAACGTGTACTCTCATACATCGCCTTTGCCAGCTTATCCAGCCCTTTTGCCGTATCCGGCAGCTCTTTTACCACGTTCTTCAACGGATCTTTCGACTTCAGGTCATACAGCGCCGGAGCTCCTGTCTTCATATTGATCTCATACTGGTACTGATCCCCGATTATTGCCATATGCGTCATCAGGTTTTTCGCATATACACTCAGCGTATACCTGTTAGCAATGGTAGAATCCAGCATATCCCTGCCCATCGTATAGTTCTTTACCTGCATACCGACCATTTTTGCCATGGTAGGGTATACATCTACCAGGCTCACCGGGTAATTGATCACCCCCGGCTTCACTGTTCCCGGGGCATAAATAAAACAGGTAGCATGCACGCCACCACTGCCCAGTTCATACTCCGGTATCGGCATGAAATGATAGGGATTCAGGCTGCAGTTGTGGTCACCAAACATGATAAAGATGGTATTGTCCAGGTAACCACTCTTCCGTGCCTGGTCTATCAGGTGCCCCACGTTGTAATCTTCATAGCGAAGCGCGTTGAACTGATCCATCGACACAAAACCGGCTTCCCGGAACTTTTTCATGTCGATATCCTTCTCGGTCAGCTTTTTGTACCCGCCATCGCCAGAGGTAGTGGTATAAGGAGGATGATTATCAGCCAGTTGTAAAAAAGCGATAAAAGGTTGTTTCCTGTCGTTGGCATCCTTGAACAGTTTATTGGCTTCATTCACCAGGTCATAGTCCGAAATACCCCACACATCTGCCTTTGGTGCACTGTACATGCCCTCTTCATACACCTTCACGCCTTCTACATTATTGGTGAATACCGCGCGGATATTCGCCCAGTTTGTATTCCCTCCCAGCAGATAATACTTTTCATATCCCTTGAACTGGTCCATCACCACCCGCTGGTCTACCATCTGGGGATGACGGCTGGCCGTCTGGATAATAGTGATATCCGGCACACCGGTGGTCACTCCGTATACAGTACGGGCAGTGCTGATAGCCGGTACATAAAAATGATTGAAAAGGATGCCACTGTCAGCTAATGCTTTCATATTGGGAGTAGCCTGCATAGGATTACCATACATACTGGTTACACAGGCCCCCGTAGATTCCAGCATGACCAGCACTACATTCATTTTCTTCTTTTCGTCCGATCCTGGTATTTCCCTTACGAAATTCAGGTTTTCCGCATCCGGTTTATCTATTCCCAGGTAAGCCGCGATGGTAGGATAATATTCCCTCGTCTTCTTCTCATCAAATGTATCATCCTGACCGTTCATGTTCGAAACATAGTATAAGATCGGGTTTAACCCCAGGCTGATGATACCATTGTCGCGGCAAAACATTGCCTGGCTCCAGCGGAGGGGGAAGTAAGCTACATTGCCATAGCAACCCGCTGCAAAAAGCAACACCATACTTATGGTCCAGGTAATATAACGGCCTGCTTTCAGGTAAACCGGCGCCTCGCCGGCAAGACGACGATACATTCTCCTGTACTGAAGACTTACCAGCCACATAAAAAGACCTACGGCAAGCACAACCCTTACCAGTGGATAGGTTTCCCACACCATAGTGGCGTTATCCCCGTCGGAGAGGAAGCGCATGACGGATGGGTCTATTCGCTGCCCCAGGTAAGCATAGTGCCCGAGGTCGAAAATGTATACCCACAACAGCACAAAATAGCTGATAAAGAGATATATAAAGGTGACTCTGCGTATCCATTTCCTGGTAAAAAAGGCATTTCTCCAGATCAGGGCTATGATCAGCAAAGGAGCCATGACGTACAAGGTGAGGCGCAGATCGAAACGTAGACCTATGTTCCAGGCTTTCGCAATAATTCCACTATCCTGAACGGTCGATTTAAAGAAGAAAACATAAAAAATCAGCCGAAACAACAGGGTGAATAGGTAAAGGAATATGGCCTGAACAATCACATACCGAATATACTTGGGTATATTCTTCCAAAATGATTTCATTGTAATGTGGTGCTAATGTTAGTACTTAGGAATGCTTAAATTCTTAACAATAATTTAAACAGGGGGCAAATATACCAAATTCCGAATGTGATGATTAAATGTTAGGTTTAAAATCCCATTAAAAGGTAAAAACCAATCAGATAGATATCCTATCCTGCTGAGTATGGCAAAAAGGGTCAAATTGATGGAATTTTACCTTATATACATATTATATAGTAGCAAAAAGTTAGAATTAAGCCACCGGCTAAATACAATTTTTGTACACTTTACAAAAATTGCTTCTATATACGCAAACAGTTGGAAATATGGAATTTGTCATTTGAGAATTGGAACTTTATCTTTGCCCTTCTCTAATAAAATTGAAATTCGTGGCACTGATCAAATCGATTTCTGGTATTCGCGGAACCATCGGAGGAAAACCTGGCGAAGGGCTTTCACCTCTCGATGTGGTAAAATTTACAGCAGCATTCGGAACCTGGCTTACACAACAATCTGACAACAAGAAGGTAGTTATTGGCCGTGACGGACGTATCTCCGGCGAAATGGTCAAGCAACTGGTTGTTGCCACCCTGAATGGTTTGGGACTGGACGTGGTAGACCTCGACCTTTCCACTACCCCGACGGTAGAAATTGCGGTAAAACAGGAAAATGCTGCCGGAGGTATCATTTTGACTGCCAGCCATAACCCAAAGGAATGGAACGCCCTGAAGCTGCTGAACAGCGAAGGCGAATTCATTTCCGGCGAAGATGGCGCAGTAGTACTGGACCTTGCAGCCCGCGAAGACTTTACCTTTGCTGATGTCAACAAGCTGGGTAGCTATGAAAGGAACGATACTTATATGCAGAAACATATAGATCTGGTCCTGAATTACCCGCTCGTAGACGTTGCGGCTATCAAAGCACGCAACTTTAAAGTAGTGGTGGATGCGGTAAACTCTACAGGCGCGACCTTCATCCCGGCTTTGCTGAAAGCCCTGGGCGTGGAAGATGTAACTGTACTGTTTGGTGAAGTGAATGGCCGGTTCAGTCACAACCCGGAGCCCCTGCCGGAAAACCTGACTGCACTGAGCAACGAAGTAAACAAGTCACAGGCTGATCTGGGTATCGCCGTAGATCCTGATGTGGATCGTCTTTGCTTTGTTTGCGAAGATGGTAGCATGTTCGGTGAAGAATATACCCTGGTAGCAGTTGCTGACTATATCCTGAAACACAGGAAAGGAAATACCGTTTCCAACCTGTCTTCTACTCAGGCACTGAAAGATGTAACCCTGAAAGCAGGTAGTGAATATCACCCGTCTGCTGTAGGTGAAGTGAACGTGGTAAGAAAAATGAAAGAAGTGAACGCCGTGATCGGTGGCGAAGGCAACGGTGGTATCATCGTTCCGGATCTGCACTACGGCCGCGATGCACTGATCGGTATAGGTTTGTTCCTGAGCCACCTGGCACATACAAAGAAAAACCTGAAGGCCATCAGAAACAGCTATCCTGATTATTTCATTTCCAAGAACAAGATCGAACTGGATAAAGGTGTAGATGTGAAAACCATCTTTGAAAAAATCAAAGGTAAGTACAAAAACCAGCCGGTAAATACCGAAGACGGTCTGAAGATCGAATTCGATAAAGACTGGGTACACCTGAGAACGTCTAACACCGAGCCAATTATCAGGATCTATTCTGAAAGCCAGAATGAAACAACCGCTGATAATATCGCGAAGAGAATTATGCAGGATATCAGGGAATTCATGCATTGATAATAGCAATGCAGGCAATTGCCAGCCGCTTTAAAAAAACGCTTTTGCCCCCGGGTAAAAGCGTTTTTTTTGTCCTTGCCGCTCAAAGAAATCGACGCTGTTTTAATAAAAAAAGTTGGACATTTGTACCCGCCAACGGCGTTTTATCAGATCAAAAACCACCTAACCACCTTGAAAAGAATTTATTTTGACAACGCAGCTACCACGCCGCTTGACCAGGATGTGCTGGACGTGATGCTGCCCTTCATGACGGAAAAGTTTGGAAATCCATCTTCCATCTATTCCTATGGCCGGGAGTCACGCCTCGCCATCGAGAATGCACGCAAGTCGGTAGCCAAAATACTGAATGCTCATCCGGGAGAGATTTTCTTTACTTCAGGCGGTACGGAATCCAGCAATACCGCAATCAACGCAGCCATCCATAACCTCGGCTGCCGGCACATCATCAGTTCTGAAATTGAACACCATGCTACCCTTCACTCTGTAGAACACCTGCATGTACGGGACAACATCAAACTGAGCTATGTAAAGCTGCTGCCTAACGGACACGTAGACATGGACCACCTGCGGGAACTCCTCTCTACCTCCAAAGAGCGCTGCCTGGTCACCCTCATGCACGCAAACAATGAGATCGGCAACCTGCTGGATATGCATGCGGTAGGTAACCTCTGCAAAGAGTTTGATGCCATCTTCCACTCAGATACCGTACAGACAGTAGGGCACTATCCTTTTGACCTGCGGAATACACCTGTCCACTTTATCAACGGTGCAGGCCACAAGTTCCATGGTCCTAAAGGCGTGGGGATCCTGTATATCAATGAGAACGTGAAGATCACCCCATTTATCCAGGGTGGTTCCCAGGAAAGAAATATGAGAGCAGGTACTGAAAACCTGTATGGTATCGTAGGCTTTGCCAAAGCATTGGAACTGGCAACGACCCATCACGAAGAACATAAAGCATACATTAACGGTATCCGCATGTATATGGCTGAAAGGCTGAAAAATGAGATCCCCGGTGTAAACTTTAACGGTGACCTGTACGGCCGCAGCCTCTACACCGTGCTGAACGTATCGTTCCCTAAAACAGAGAAGAGCGAAATGCTGTTGTTCAACCTGGATATCAACGGTATTTGTGCTTCCGGTGGGAGTGCCTGTACATCCGGTGCGGATGCAGGTTCTCATGTGATCCGTGCCATTAGCAGCAATCCCAATATGATCGCTGTAAGGTTCTCCTTCAGTAAGAACAATACGAAGGAAGAAGTAGACGCAGTAGTCGAAAAACTCAAAGAGATCATTTAAGATATAAAAGGCCGGAGCAATTGCCCCGGCCTTTTCTTTTATTTAGCTGTTCCTGTTAATCACATCATAAAATTTCTCCCGATACCCGTCACTGATCGGAATACTCTGATTTGCAATCATCACTGTATTTTTCTCCACTGAGTTAATCTTATTCAATGACACCACATAAGAACGGTGTACCCTTATAAACTTGTCCGAAGGCAACCTGGTCTCAAATGACTTCAAACTCCGTAATGTCAGCACCGGCTGATAAGGTGTATAGATCTTCGTATAATCTTTCAGTGCTTCTATGAAGAGAATATCCTCCAGGTTGATCTTGATAATCTTATACTCTGTCTTGATGAAGATATAATCATTCACATGATTGTTACTGTTATCATTGTTCTTCTGCCGCGACATCGTCTTCAGCTCCAGCGCCTTGGTGGCTGCTCGCAGGAATCGCTCAAATGGCACCGGCTTCAGCAGATAGTCCACCACCTCCAGGTCAAAACCTTCCAATGCATATTCCCCGTATGCAGTTGTAAATATCACCATCGGCGGATACTTCAGCGACTTCATGAACTGTATACCCGTAATGTCAGGCATTTTAATATCCAGGAATAACAGGTCTACCCGCTCCTCCTGTAAAAAGCGTAATGCCTCAGTAGCATTTTCAAATGTAGCCACCAGCTGAAGAAAGGGTACTTTCTTCGCAAAGTCTGTTATTATTTCCAATGCCAGTGGCTCATCATCCACCGCTATACACCTGATCATTTTTCAACACGATTTTAAGATCAACAATAAATTGGTTTTCAGCTTCTGTTATTTCTAGTTCGTGGTCTTCAGTATAGAGTAAGTCCAGCCTTTTCTTTACGTTCTGTAACCCTATCCCCCCTTTTTCTGCCACCCGCTGTTTGAATACCGCATTTTCCACCACCAGCTGGACCTGATTCCGCTCAATAGCCACCGCAATGGCTATAAAAGAAGGTTCAGCATAACTGATGCCATGCTTAAAGGCATTCTCAACGAACGGGACCAGGAGCATAGGTTCAATACGTAATCCTGCCGGATTGCCCTGTACCGCATAATCCACAACGATATCTTCAGGCAGCCTAAGTCTCTGAATATCAATATAATCTTCCAGATATTGCAGTTCCTGTTGCAGCTGTACCTTGTCCTCATTTGACTCGTAAATCATGTACCGCATAATGGTCGAGAGCTTAATAATTGCATGCTCGGTCTGTGCAGAATGCTTATGTGCCAGTGAGTAGATAGTGTTTAGACAGTTAAAAAGGAAGTGAGGATTAATCTGAGACTTTAAAAATTTTAGTTCAGCGTTTAAATTCTCCAGTTTAAGGGCTTCACGCTGCTGTTCAGACTTAAACCACGCCTGTGCAATCTTGATAAATCCGCTCATAAATAACATGAGCAACGCAGCAAAAACCGTTTTACGTAATATTTCAGGAAATAAAATATAATCCACAAAGGTGGGAATCTTTCCGTTTACAACGCCATCATCAAATGCCAGGGGTGATCTTTCCCTGAAATCGACTCCACCTGGCGGCCGGTCATGGTCCTGATAAAAGTGATACATCGGCGGCGGCATAAAGCCCTCCTGCGGCTGCCCCGGCTGGTGCATTACCACATTCTCCCTGGCATATACTTTCCAGAATACATATTCAGATACCGCCTGCTGCATGATTACGAAAACCAGCACCAGTACTACAAAAGACAGGTAGTAAACAATCCGCTTGATGGTAAAAAAACGGGGAATGAGCACATAGAAATTGAGATAGAACACCCCTATCAGGAAGAGGTTATCCACAATTTCACGTGCAAAGAACCATGGATGCTGAATCCTGATCCTATAGATAAAAAAGGGAAAGAACAGGAAACAGGTCCATACTGCAATATGTAATCCAATATTGAACAGTCTGTTCCTATAGAGTTGTTTTAAATTTATCATGTGCCGAAAAGCGCGATAAACTTACACTCAATTCCGGTAAATTCTGCTAAGTGTGCTGAAAAGAATCGTTAAAATTTTGGGGATAGGCATAGCCATATGGCCAGATACAGTACTGCGGCCAGTATTAATACAAATCTCAATATGTCAGCAAAACTGCCCTCGGGCGCCTGTTTGCTCGTTTTTTAGGAAAACCGACCTGCGGGACAGACCGGTTTTCTTAAAAGGTGTTTATTCCACACCTGCAATATGCATGTCCAACAGTTCCTGACGGGTAAGATCAGGGAAACCATTGTGCTGTGTTCTCATCTTCTGAGCCAGGTTCTCTCCTACCTTCAGCGCGTCTTCCTTTGTGGCAAACGGCTTACGGCCTAAGATCACCGGAATCAACTCCTGGTGAATGCGGACTTTAGGACCGATCTTGATATCGAAGCCCCATCCGCCGCCTTCGTTTTGAAAAGGCACTACCGTAATGTCCTCTACGGACTTTACGGTAGCGTTTATAGTATCACTGCTTTTCAGTTTGTTTTCGCTGGAATGGCTATTGTTCTCCTGACAAGCAACAACTCCTGTAGCTAATACTGCTACGAGGGCTAATTGCTTAGTTGTCATTCGTATCGTTTTCTGCATTTGGATCGAACTGACGGAGGTCATCCAGGCCAGATGAGCTGTTCTGACCAGTTGCAATAAATCCTTTGCCTGTTACGGAGAAACCTACCGCACCGGTACGGCTGGTACCGTCAAATGCAGTCTTCTCTGTCCAACGGTCAGAAACCGGATCATATTCCCAGGTATTCTGTACAGTGCCTGTAGCCAGATAACCCTTGTTATTAATTACAAAAGCAGCAGCCTGTGTACGTGCGATGGTAGTATAATCATCATCGTAAGAGAAGTCAGTTGCGTTTCTGATCTGGCTCTTTTCTCTCCAGGTATCAGTGCTTCTGTCATATACATACATATAGTAAGCGCTGGTGCTACCAGAACCGGTACCAGATACTACATATGCGCTGTCATTAATTACAAAAGATACCGCGTTCTTTCTTTTATCTTTCAGAGAAGTGATCGCATCCCACTTGTCGTTGATCGGATCATATCTGAAGAAATCACTGGTGATAGTTCCGCTGGAACCAGTTACACCTGTACCTACATAGCCGCTGTCTCCAATAGCAAAACCAACCGCATAGTAACGGGCAGCGCCAGGGAAATTAGCTTTTTGAGACCAGGAGTTATGATTTGGATCATAGCACCATGTATCGTTCAGAGACAGGAAAGAACTGTCAAAACCAGTTGAAACATATCCTTTACCACCAGCTGCAAATGCAGAAGCACCGGTACGACCCAGGTTTTTGAAAGGATTGTTAGGATCCTGCAGTGAAGCCACTAAAGACCAGTTATCCTTGCTGGCATCATATTTATAGAAAGTACTTAATTTTGCACCTTTGTTTGGTCCGCCAAAACCAGTTCCCACATACGCTGTATCACCGATTACGAAAGCCACAGCTTCATATCTTGCATCACCAGCATAGTCAGCTCTTTTAATCCAGTTACCCAGCTTTGTGCTATCACTGCTCGATGAACAGGAGGCTAACATCAGGACGGCTGCTAAACCCAGAAAACATACATTTAAATAGCGCATAGATAATTTTTACTTTTTTAATAGCTGCCAAAATTATCAGCCTTTGTTTTGGCGTAATCGACAAATAGACTATTCGGGTAATTTTACCGGACGAATCCAGCAATTTTATCTACCAACAGGAATTTTACGTATCCTTGCTGCCTACTACCCCAGCAATAAAACAGAGACCTTCATCGAGCATTCGTCGATAAAATATGCCAATTGGCATATTAAATAAGCGGGAAGTTGGCCGTCTGTCTAAAATTGCGCTCCATGAATAAAAATATCCGTGCCAAAATGGCTTATAAATACCTGGTTTGTGCAATTTTAGTGGCAGGCGCAGCAGCTTGTGACAAGGAAGGCTTTAATTACAGTAATGAAGTTGAAACGAGTGGTACTGAGTACATAGTTACGGATACTATCACAATGAATGCGAGTACTGTATACCTTGACTCCATTCCTACTTCCGATCAGAGCGTTGCCCTCGTGGGTACCACCACTGATCCCTACTTCGGCACCATCTCCTCCAGCACCTATTTTAAGCTGAAATCAGTTACCACGTCTACCAACCTCGAAGATCTCGCGATCTACGACTCCCTGGTACTGATGGTACATCCCAAGACCTATTATTATGGTGATACTACCGGTTCCCAGCACTTTGAAGTATATAAAGTGACCCAGGATATCCAGAAGACAACCGGTACCTCCTATTATTATAGTAATATGTCATTTACCACCGACCCAACCCCCGTTGGTTCCCTGCAGATCTCCCATATCCGCCCTACAATTGATAGCGTATATGGTATCAAAATCAGTGATGCAATCGGTCAGGACCTCTTTAATAAAGTATATAATAAACTGCCTACGGTTACCAACCAGACACAGTTTTCACAATATTTTCCCGGGCTGTGTATCAGGCCAGGTGCGAACAGCCACGTGATCACTCCGCTCAGAGCTGATGACTCCCTGTCTCTCCGCTTATATTATCACGTGGATGGTGCGACCGCACTATGGAAGTCTATCGACTTTCCAATGTATGACGCCACTTCCCAGTTCAATCATGTGGACTTCACCCGTCCTGCAGGCTCTCCGCTGGCTGGCCTTACACCCAATTCCGACCTGGCCACTAACAAGCTGCCGGCAGAGAATGCAAATAACCTGACTTATGTACAGCCATTGACCAATGTTGTGACCAGGATAGACTTCCCTTACCTGAGGCAGTTCTCCCAGACAGCGAAATTCTATAAGGTCATGCGGGCAACCCTGACAGTGAAACCTGTCAGAAACACTTATGTATATCCATTTGAACTGCCGTCTAAACTGACGCTGGTAAGACTGAACGCTGGTAACGCTGTCACAGACTCCGTCACCAATCCAAGCACAGGCGCGGTGCAAACAGGTAACCTTGTCACCGACTACGTATATAATCTTGGTACCGAATATACTTACGACATCACCAACTACGTGATCAACCAGATTGCATCCAATGATAATACAACCAGAGGCCTGGGTCTGATGATACCAGGTGCTACCGGCCTGTCTCACTTCGACCGCGTGATACTGGGTGGTCCATACAACGAAATCAACCCGGTGCAGTTGAAGGTGTATTATCTGCTGTATAATTAATGAATGCAAGCTAGAACAGACTACATGAAGCGAATAAAATATACAACAGGCCTATGCGGCTTAATGATGCTTTTGATGGGAACAAGGGCACTGGCACAGCATGGCATTAACTCCCTTTACTCGGCATACGCCATCGGCGATCTGGAAGAAAGGGACTATACACGAAACTTTGGTGTAGGTAGCAGTGGTGTTGCCCGCCGCTCAGATTATTTTCTGAACGAGCTCAACCCCGCCTCCTACTCAGCTATCCCAAGACAGCACTTTATGTTCGACGTGTCCCTCAGGGGGCAGATCGTAGGCTATAAAAATAGCAGCAGCCTGAACCAGACTGCCGGCGATCTCTCTGTAAGACGCCTCGCGATCGGTTTTAAAGCGAATAACCGCTGGGGAATCAGTGCAGGGTTCACTCCTTACAGTTCCGTGAACTATAAATTAATTTCCACTACCTACCTGGATAATACCGCCCAAACCACTACCACTACCGGCGACGGAGGTATCAATAAAGGTTACATTACCAACTCTGTAAGACTGAACAAGAACTTCTCTGTTGGTGTGGCTACTAATTTCCTTTTCGGACCTGTCAATACACTTGAAAACATAGGTGGCGATACCATCTCCACCAAGCTGCAACGCTATGCCTTCAATGTGAACTTCAATACAGGTATACAATACGCCGGTAAGCTGGGGCCAAAATGGGTGCTGGGCCTCGGTGCTACTTATCGCTTCAAGACCAATATGAACTTCAACAAGAAGTTGATTATACAGAACAGCAGTGAAACAACCGTGTTCTCCTACGACCTGGCCGATGAAAAATACACTTTACCGGAAGCATATACAGGTGGTATTTCCCTGAGCAATGGTACCTTCACCTGGCTCGCAGACTGGAAGCGCCAGAAATGGAGCCAGTACGGACAGACTGGTACCCACTACAAACTTGTAGATGCAGATCGCTACTCTACAGGTCTGGAATATGCTTTCAGACGTACTTATGGTGACATGCGGGTAGAAGGGATCGTAGTGCAGGCCGGTTTTGCCTATAACAACTCTTACCTGCAGCTGTATGGTCAGCAAATGAAAGATGTATCAGGTACTGCTGGTATCTCTATTCCAAGTAAGAGCGGTGCAATCCGTTACTATATCGGACTGGAAGCAGGACAACGTGGTACAATGAACAGTGGGCTGATCAAGGAAACCTACATGAATGCGGTATTCCACTTCTCACTGAGAGATATCTGGTTCATTCGCAGAACTTACGATTGATCGCAAGACAGATGGTTTAATATTATTGAGGTCGTTCCTTCAGGAACGACCTTTTTTATTGCAGTTGCAGCAAAGACCTCATTTCGGGAATTGTTACATTGAACCTTCCTCAAAAGACTGCCTCCCGGCTATTTATCAAGTAAAAAATCCCGGAACCATAACCCCGAGTCCTTCAGTGTGCGCACCTGCGTCTCAAGATCGACATGCGCCAATCCAAAACGGGCACGATACCCCTCTGCCCACTCAAAGTTGTCCGTCAGCGTCCAGACAAAGTAACCATCCAATGGCACTCCTTCCTGCTTCGCCCTCAGAATCGCTTCCAGGTAAGTGATAAAATAGTTAACCCTGTCCGTATCATGAATACGACCTGCTGTCAATACATCATTGAAAGCAGCACCGTTCTCCGTCACGATCAGTCTCGGGATATTCGGATAAGCAGCAAACTGTTTCAGAATACCATACATCCCCTCACCACTGATCTCCCAGCCCAGCGCCGTTACCGGTACTTTACGGAACCGCGGCTTTACCTCCGATACACCCACTACAGGCATAAATGGATTACGACGGATCACCAGCGGGAAATAATTCTGTACGCCAATAAAGTCATAATCGAAAGACAGGGCATCCCGATCCCTCCAGAGGGCATAACGACGCTCTATTTTGCCCAGTAAGGGAAAATCAGCCACAGGATAGCCCATACCCAATATCGGCTCCAGAAACGTCCTGTTAAACAGCGCATCAGCTTTGCGGGCTGCCTGTATATCAGCCGCACTTTGTGTATAAGGTAAGATATAAGAGCAGGACAGTGCAATACCAATATTCGCACCTTCCACTTTTTCACGGATCACCTTAGCGCCGGCAGCCTGTGCCAGCAAGGCATGGTGAACGGCAGGAAAGAAATAGGATAAACCAAATTTGCCCGGCGCATGTACCCCCAACATATAGCCAAGTGATGTAAAGCCAAACGGCTCATTCATCACTATCCAGTTTTTTACCTTCTTTCCATACGCCTCCACGCAGATACGCACATACTCTTCAAAGGCAAAGACAACCCCTCTGTGACACCAGCCCCCCTTATGCTCCAATGCCAATGGCAGATCCCAGTGATACAAGGTCACGTAAGGTATCATATCCAGTTCCAGGCAGGTATCGATAATGCGATGATAGAAGTCTATACCGGCAGCATTCACGGCACCGGTACCGTTAGGAAGAATACGGGGCCAGGCAATGGAAAAACGGAAGACCTTAAACCCCATCGATTTCGACAGTAGGATATCATCCCGGTATCTGTTATAGAAATCGGTGGTAACCTGTGCATGGGTGCCATCTTTGATCTTACCCTTGCGGGCGGTAAAATCATCCCAGATGGAAGCGCCTTTTCCGTCATGATCATGTGCGCCTTCATTCTGGAATGCAGAAATAGTGACGCCCCAGAGGAAATTCGCTCCAAAATCGTGGCGGTGGAAGGGTGCTGAAAATTGTTCCATATGTTATTCTCACGCAGTTTACAACAGTTTGAGGAGACAGGTGATTATTTTAGTGTTAAATTTTTTACATATATAAACGTGTAGAAAATAAAAATACCGCAATTACCTCCGGCAATTACCAGCAGATTGATGAAAGAAAAATGCAACGGATAAGATCCCGGCTGCCGGTTATTTTATGAAATAATTCCCGAACTTGTGAAATATGTTTCGTTATATGCCACTCTACCTGCTGGCAGGAGCTGCTTCGCTCTATGCCTGCCAAAGCAGTGAAAAGAAGGTGCCCGGCAAAGACAGTGTGCTGGCCACCACGGCGGATACCGCCAACCATATGATATTGATACCCGGCGGCACTTTTGTAATGGGTGCCAATGATGCAGATGCCCGTCTGGATGAGCAACCGAGGCATACCGTCACGGTCGATAGCTTTTGGATAGATGAACATGAAGTGACCAATGCAGAGTTTGCCCGCTTTGTAGCAGCCACCGGGTACGTCACCACAGCCGAAAAACCGATCAGCAAAGAAGAGTTGATGCAACAATTGCCACCCGGTTCCCCCGAGCCGGATAGCAGCGCACTCCTGCCCGGCGCACTGGTGTTCACTCCGCCTGATCACGCCGTGCCACTGGACGATGTATCGCAATGGTGGTCATTTGTACAAGGTGCCAGCTGGCGCCATCCACAGGGCCCCAACAGTGATATCACCGGCAAAGAAAACCTGCCTGTTGTACAGGTATCATGGGATGACGCACAGGCATATGCAAGATGGGCGCGTAAACGCCTGCCCACCGAAGCAGAATGGGAATTTGCAGCGAGAGGAGGACTGAATGATCAGCCTTATTCATGGGGGAGCGATCCGATCACTTCCGGCAAGCCAAAAGCAAATACCTGGAGCGGCAACTTTCCCTACGAGAATACAGGGGTGGACGGCTTTAAAGGACTGGCCCCGGTGAGATCATATCCGGCTAACGGGTATGGATTGTATGATATGGCGGGGAATGTATGGGAATGGGTAGCTGATTGGTACGATGTGAATTACTACAAACATGCTGATCATGCCCATAATCCCAAAGGACCGGAAAAAGGATATGACCCGGATGATCCCGCTGTGGCAAAACATACGATCAGGGGTGGTTCATTTATGTGCACTAACCAGTACTGTTCAGGATATAGGGTGACAGCAAGAATGAAATCATCACCGGAATCAGGTTTGGAGAATCTTGGTTTCAGGTGTGTGAGATAACAACAATTATAAACAAAGCAACTTTGCGCGATAAACGAAAAAGCCTGTATCAAAAAGATACAGGCTTTTCTAATGAAAACACTGACTTAAACAGGTTTTATATCTGGCGAATTTTCAGGTGGCCATATTATTTTCATTCTCCCACCACTTTCTTCATAGAGATCACTATTGCTCCGCCTTCTTATCGTCTTTTGTTTCGACTACAACTTTGGACACGTTTATCTTTGTAACCGGGGTGTTTTTATCGTTTATTTTCCCGGCATCTTTGGATCCTGCATAGTCCCTGGTATAAACCATGATCAATCCATTTTTCCTGGCTTCCTGTCCATATTGCGCCGGAACATTACCTCCCTTCCATACGTACACACTCTCAATTTCATCCGGTGGATAATCAGGCAAAGTCGTGCCCTGGCGAACATCATTCACGTAATAAACCGGGGGGGTGTCTGAATACCGAAAGGAGTAGGAGGAAGCACGGAGGGTCACAGGACCGCTCGTATCGGCTGGATTTGGCGGAGGAGGTGGTGGTGGCGCGGGTGCTGGTGGTGGTGGCACTTTCGCCCCAACATGCTTCGCGTCTCCAGCTTTCTTTGGATCGTCTGTCCGGATCGAAAAGACAGCCGGTGCTGGCGGAGGTGGTGGAGGTGTCTTTGCCACCTTAGGTGCCTTTGGTGCTTTTGGAGCCTTCGGATCTGCTGGTGGTGGAGGAGGTGTTATCTCTTTCGCATCAGGCACTGCTTTTACCAGTGGTTCATCCGGAACCGGTGGCGGAGGAGGAGGAGGCGTCTCTTTTCCATCAGGCACTACTTTGTAAAGAGGGTCTGCGGATGGCGGCGTTACGGATGTATCTGCCCGCAATGCTTTTTTTACAGTAATAGTAATGGCGGCGCGGGTATAATTCAATGATACAAGTGTAATAATCATGATACTTCCCAACACGAAGTACCTCACCAGATTATATTTTGATGACCGTTTTTTATTCATCATCATAATCCTTTGTTTTAAGTGTGAAAAATTGAAATTGTTTGCGATGGCCGTCGCATATGGGATCCCACTTACTTTTAAAAGACTGTATTGATAAGCTTTAATATCTGTTCCCTGTCGCAGCATGTACCTGTCTGTGATGAACTCCAGGTTTTCCCTGATAGCAATGCTGATCAGCCATGCACCGGGATTGAACCAATAGAAGATCTTATTCACTTCACCCAGCAACACATCCAGTGTATGCCATTGTTTCACATGCACCTGCTCGTGCTGCATGATTGCGGAAAGTTCTGCAGGACTGTGCATACCAGGATTGATATATATATTATTCAGGAAAGAGAAAGGTTGTAATGACTGGTCTGTGACGCGTATTTCCTGATCAAAGAGTTTGTCTGCGCTGGTCTTCCGGTGCAATACCCAGAGAGAGCTGAGTTGCAACAGCAGGCGAATAGCCATGACGATGACACCTGTCCAGAAGATATAAATAAGGACTACATTGATCCAGGGAGTAGCCGGCTGGCGGAGGTCATTGAAGTGAATAACATACCCCATGGCTGCACCGGTAAATGGACGGTTGTGCCTAAAGATCATTTCAGGGTTAATGAACGGACAAACAGCCGCACATATGATAGCCAGCAGCAGGAAAGCACGGTTCAGTGTATAGAATGTAAGCCGGCGCAAACCAAAGCGGTAAGCCAGGTAGAATAACGTGAGGGCTATATTAGCCTTGAGCAAAAAAAGCAACATATGCTATTGATTTTTCTCGATCATTTTTACGATTTCCTTCAGTTCTTCCGGGCTGATCTTCTTCTCTTTGGCAAAAAAAGTAACCAGGTTCTTATAAGAGTTTTCAAAGTAGTCTTTCACAAAACCACTCATGAACTTTTGCTTGTACTCGTTTTCTGGTATGATGGGTTGATATTCGTATACGTTGCCGATCTTACGGCTCTGCAGATACCCCTTCTTTTCCAGGTTCTTGACCGTGGAAGCAAGGGTAGTATAAGGTGGTTGAGGCGCTGGATGGGCTTCAAGGAAGTCCTTTACAAATCCGCCGGATGTTTTCCAGATAGCCAGCATCGCCGTCTCTTCCTGTTGAGTTAATTTCTCCATAACTACGATTGTTTCGTAAATCTACGAAACTTTCGTAAACCGCCAAATAAAAAATACGCTCTATTAAAAAAGGTGTTACCGCTGGCAACACCTTTTTTAATAGAGCGTATGTAATTACTTCTATTGGATCTATTTAAGTACTTCTTCCAGTTTCTTTTCCAATGCATCACCGCGCAGGTTCTTGGCGATAATCACCCCTTTCGGATCTACCAGCACATTCTGCGGAATAGCCTGTATGCCATATTGCTCGGCCACCTGGTTCTTCCAACCTTTCAAATCGCTCACATGCGTCCAAGGTAAATTATCTGCCTGCACAGCCGCCAGCCATTTATCCTTCTTATCATCCAGGCTCACACCCAGAATATCAAATCCTTTATCCTTAAACTTGCTGTAAGCTTTCACTACATTGGGATTTTCCGCTCTGCAGGGTCCGCACCAGCTTGCCCAGAAATCTACCAGTACATATTTTCCTTTAAAAGAAGCAAGGCTCACCTGCTTGCCGTCAGCATCCGGCTGACTAAATTCCATTGCTGGCTGTCCAACCGCCGTCTTACGGGCAGACTCCAGTCTTTTTGCTAATTCTTTTCCGGAAGGACTATTGCGCAGTGTCTTACTCAGCTTATTATAGATAGGTGTAATCTCAGTCGGGTTGATCTCATAACCAGCATACTGGTTCAAAACAAACAAGGCGATCGGGGAACCATTATTCTTCTTCAGGTAATCACCCAGGATGGTTTTCTGCTTCGCTTCCAGCTCATCAAATTTTGGATCCAGTTTCTTCATTCCCTCTTCATCCTTCGCCATATACAACTGGCGGTACTGCAGTTTCAAATCCTGCATCTCACTATCCACATCCTTCAGCAGGTTATTCAGCTGCTTAAAGTCATCATTTGCTTTTGATCCCGTTACTGTTGCGTTATGGATTGAATCCTGTGTAGCGATATTTATTTTGCCTTGTTCCACAAATATGGTCAGTACATCCCTTTTTACCGGGCCGGTCAGCTCGGGTGCCGACGGATCCTGTACTTTCAGCAACAGGTTAGCCATCACCGGCTCTTCTACGCTACCTGAAAAGGAAAATTTACCATCTTTTACTTCTGTGCTATCCAGTTTATTCATATGCGCATTGCGGATACTCAGGTAAACTTTAGCTGGCTTTTGTAGTTGCGCGACAGATCCCTCAATGGTATAGGGCTGCTCATTTTTCTTGTCTTGCGCAAACAGGACCACGGGCGATAGGAGCGCCGCGGCCAGTATGAATGATTTCATTAGTTTCTGATTTTAAAACAAAAATGCCGATTACCATCAGGATAAGCAAAGGGATTGTGATAAACGGCCTAAAAACACTAAAAGCCCGCAGAGCGGGCTTTAGCTAATATTATCGTTATTTATTTCAGTATCTGGGCAAGCTTTGCTTCCAACGCCGGCCCTCTCAGGTTACGTGCTATAATACGGCCTTTCGGATCTATCAGCAGGTTCGCCGGGATCCCCTGGATATTGTACAACTGTGCGGCTTCATTCCCCCAACCTTTCAGATCTGATACCTGTGTCCAGGTCAGGTTATCGTGTTGAATGGCATTCACCCAGGCACTCTTATCTTTATCCAGCGACACACCGAGAATTGTGAAATTCTTGTCTTTGAACCTGTTATATGCTTTTACCACATTCGGGTTCTCCTGGCGGCAGGGTCCACACCAGCTGGCCCAGAAATCCACCAATACATATTTTCCCCTGAAAGAAGACAGTTTTACTTTGTTCCCGTTCACGTCGGTCTGCTCAAAATCGTCGGCTTCCACATTCTCTGTCTCACCCTTTGCTTCGCGCAGGTACCTGGCAGCTGATTTACCATACTTGGTTTCTTTCAGATCCTTGTCCAGGGAAGTATATAATGCTTCAAATTCTTCAGGAGATAAACGGGTACGTAACTCATTCATCAACACCCAGATGCTGGCTATTTCCTTTGGATGGTCCTTCACCAGTTTCTTGCCGGTAGCAGATACCTCGTCGCTGAATTGAGCAGCTTTGTCACGGAAAGCCTGTTTGGCCGCTTCGTCCTCTGCACCAATGCTCCTGGCTTCCGCATTCAGCTCTCCCGCACGTTTCAGTAGCGGAGCAAAAGCCTTCTGGTACTCCTGCATCGCCTTGTCATCCGCACTGCCTTTCATGGAAGCAGCAATCGGGAAGTCAGCAGCCGTCAATACATAAGAAGTCTTCTCCTTGCCTGTTACAAACAACAGGGGATTGTTCACAGACTCCAGTACCAGGGCATTCACCGCTGGCGCTTTTGTCGCATCAGTTGTAAAGGAAAACCTGCCATCGTCTTTAATAACAAGAGAATCCTTTGGGTTGTTGTCATCATCACTGTAGAGATACAGCTTTTTGCCTTCCGCTCCCTTCAGGGAACCAGACACCTGCTGTGCAGTGATAGAAAATGAGCATAGTACGCCTGCGGCGCAGATAACAGTAAGTCTTTTCACACCCTAATATATGAAATATTTATGTTACTTATGTCTTTGCTGTAATACGCCCAGTACGTCAGACAGTTGGTAGCCTTTTGCACTAAGCAGCACCAGGTAATGGAAAAGGAGGTCCGCTGATTCGTTCAGGAACAGCTCTTCGCTGTCATCTTTCGCCTCAATCACTACTTCCACAGCTTCTTCCCCAACCTTCTGGGCAATTTTATTGATGCCCTTTGCGAAAAGTTTAGAGGTATAAGAGTTGTCAGAAGGGTTGTTCTTACGCTCGGTGATCACGTTTTCCAGTTTGGACAGGAAATCGTTGGAGACATTCTTTTCATCCCAGCAGGTATCTGCACCGGTGTGGCAAACTACCCCCGCAGGGTTTACCTTAATGAGGAGGGTGTCATTGTCGCAGTCTACCCGCAGGTCTACCAGCGTGAGGAAGTTACCACTCTCCTCTCCTTTTGTCCACAGCCTTTGCTTGGAACGGCTGAAGAAGGTCACTTTACCTTCCTGCAGGGTTTTATCCAGGGATTCCTGGTTCATGTAGCCCAGCATCAGTACTTTATGTGTAGCGGCATCCTGTATGATAGCCGGTACGAGTCCATCTGCTGATTTTTGAAAGTCTATCTGCTTGTAGTTATACATTTGGTGCGCTCTTTAATTACTTTAGCAGTGTAAAAGTAGCAGTTTTATTGTGAGTTTTTAACCGGGATCGTTCTGCCTTTGGCCAACACAACAAATTAAAACCTGATGTTTACACCCTTTTGATATAAATATGTCTTCAATTCAGGGATCTCAATTTCCTTGTAATGGAAGATACTCGCCGCCAGGGCCGCGTCAGCCTGCGCATTTTCAAACACTTCTGTAAAATGCTCCATTGTACCAGCGCCACCGGAAGCTATCACCGGTACATTCAGGTGCTGGGACAATTTGCCGGTAATGTCCAATGCAAAGCCCTGCTTGGTGCCGTCATTGTTCATAGAAGTGAGCAATATCTCGCCCGCCCCCCTGTTGACAGCTTCTTTTGCCCAGTCATAGCATTTCACATCTGTTTTCACACGGCCGCCATTGAGGTACACATACCAATCCCCATCTTCAAAACGGGTATCGATCGCCAGCACCACGCACTGACTGCCGAACTCCCTTGCCAGCTCATCCACCAGCTCAGGACGCCTGAAAGCCGAAGTATTTACAGAAATCTTGTCAGCACCATTCTGCAGCAATACACTCACATCTTCTACTGAGGAGATTCCACCGCCTACTGTAAATGGGATATTCACATGTCTGGCAATACTTCTTACCAGTTCAGACAAGGTCTTACGACGCTCGTTGGTAGCAGTGATGTCCAGGAATACCAGTTCATCTGCTCCCTGCTGCGCATATAGGGCACCCAATTCAATCGGATCCCCTGCATCGCGGATATTTTCAAAGTTCACCCCTTTTACCGTACGGCCATCTTTGATGTCCAGACAAGGTATGATACGTTTTGTCAACATGGCTTGTGTTGTTTACTTCATTAATTGTTTCAACTCTTCCATTGAGATCTTTCCCTCGTAGATCGCTTTTCCTACGATCACGCCATTACAACCTGCTTCCTGCAGTGCATAGATATCGTCGATATTACTCACACCACCGCTGGCTACAAAGTCAATGTCAGGAAAACGCTCCAGGATCTTTTTGTACAGGGGAATGGACGGCCCCTGCAGCAAACCGTCTTTTGCTATATCCGTACAGAAGATGTGATGTACCCCTTCCTTAATATTCGATTCCAGGAAATCGTAGATAGAGAGGTCTGTTGTCTCCAGCCAGCCGCCTACTGCGATCTTCTCCTCTTTTACATCTGCACCCAGGAAAATCTTGTCTGCGCCATACTGTTTCACCCAGCTAAAAAAGAGTGCTGGTTCCTTCACGGCAATAGAACCGATAGTAGCCAGTGCGGCGCCGTTTTCAAATACAATGCGGAGGTCATCTTCTTTTTTGATCCCTCCGCCAAAATCTACCACCAGGCCGGTATGGCCTGCGATCGCTTCCAGCACCTTCCAGTTCACTACACTGCCCTTTTTAGCCCCATCCAGGTCTACCAGGTGCAGGCGGGTCACGCCAATACTTTCAAACTCTTTCGCCACCTCCAGCGGGTGTTCGTTATACACTTTCTTCTGTGCATAATCTCCCTGTGTGAGGCGTACGCATTTACCATCTATAATATCTATTGCCGGAATCACGCTGAATTGCTTCGCGGATGCCCGACCCAGTTCAATTTTCATCTTACGAAATGTATTATTGCCTTTTTTAAAAGGTGCACTGTCATACACATAGCCTCTCTTTTCATAGAAGCCAAATGCCGAATCGCGGGCATCGCACCACAGGAAAGGAATACGTTCCCTGCGGCAGAAGTCTTCTACATGAGATAACAATATGCTGCCATATCCTTTTCCCTGGCAGGCGGGTGATATTGCCAGCTTACGAAAGCGTGCACCTGCCCGCTCCGGGAATAACGAAATGACACCCACCAGCGTAGATTGTTCAAACAATCCAAAGTGCAGGCCATCCTCATCACCTTCTACCTTTACAGCTTCCAGTGACTGATCAGGATACAGTACATCCCTGCGCAGGGCGAGTGTATCGACTGTATTTATTCTTCTTACCTGCATGGTTTATTGGATCTTCAGGAAGTTTTCCAGGATTTGTTGTCCTGCATCTGCTGACTTTTCCGGGTGGAACTGTACCGCGTAAAAATTATCTTTCTGCAGGGCACTGCTGTAGTTGATCACATAGTTTGTAGTCGCCACAGTATCTGCGCTTAGCGCGGCATAATAACTGTGTACAAAGTACATGTAACTGTTCTCAGGCACATGCTCAAAAATTGCACTGTACAAACCTGTAATATTGTTCCAGCCGATCTGCGGGATCTTCAGCAGGTTATCTACCGGTGACTGGAATTTTTTCACTTCCACATCAAAGATGCCAAGGCAGGGCGTATCATTTTCTGCTGAATGTTTACACATCAGCTGCATACCCAGGCAAATGCCCAGTGTAGGCTGCTTCAGGTCCTTGATGAGCAGGTCGAGCTTTCTTTCTTTCAGATAGTTCATGGCGGTGCTCGCCTCTCCTACCCCGGGAAAGATCACCCTGTCTGCAGCACGGATTTCCTCCGGGTTATCTGTTACTACACCTTCCACGCCAATGCGGTCCAGTGCATATAATACAGAGCGGATATTGCCGGCGTTGTACTTGATGATTACCGTTTTCATAAAATCTATTTTACACTGCTGATAAAGTCTTTGACAGCAGTGTCGATATTGGTCGCATTTTCGATAGCGCGGATAAAGGCAGTACCTATGATTGCACCATTGCTGTGTGCACAGGCCGCCGCAAAGGTAGCTTTATCTTTGACACCAAACCCGATCAAAACAGGGTTCTTTAACTGCAACTTTTCGAGTTTTTCGAAATATGCCTGCTGGTGGCCCATATCCTTGTCTGTACCCGTGGTAGAAGAAGAAGATACGGCATAAATAAATCCTTTGCTCAGGCTGTCGATCTTACGAATCCGTGCTTCGCTCGTTTCTGGCGTCACCAGGAAGATCAGGTGCAGACCATAATGTTCGAAGATCGCTTTGTATTCATTTTCATACTCGTCCATCGGCAGGTCAGGCAAAATCAGGCCATCTACACCTACTTCTGCACATTTCTGGCAGAAAGCCTCTATGCCATACAGCAATACCGGGTTCAGGTATCCCATCAGGATTACAGGCACCGTAATGGTTTTGCGGAAATCTTTCAATTGTTCAAACAACACGCGGAGTCCCATGCCATTCTTAATAGCACGGGTACTGCTCTCCTGTATCACCGGGCCATCGGCCAGCGGATCTGAAAAAGGCATACCCAGCTCTATCAGGTCTGCGCCATGCTGTTGCAGTGCCGTCATTACCGGCAGTGTATCATTCAATTCCGGGAAACCCGCTGTGCAGTATATATTGAGAATGCCTGTTTTCTTACTGGCAAATAACTGATCTATGCGATTGCTCATAAAATATTTATTTGTTGGGCAGATTACGAATGTATGTTTCCATATCCTTGTCTCCACGACCACTCAGACATACGACCACTACATCTGTTGGTTTGAAAGGAATTTCACCCAACTTCGCCAGTGCGTGGGATGATTCCAGTGCAGGGATAATACCTTCCAGCCTGGTCAGCTCGTAAGCCGCTGCCAGCGCTTCCTCGTCTGTAGCAGCGAGGAAAGTACCCCGGCCACTCTCATACAAATGTGCATGCAATGGACCAATACCCGGATAATCCAGGCCTGCAGAAATGGAATATGGCTCTGTGATCTGCCCATCGTCTGTCTGCATCAGCAGCGTTTTGGCTGCGTGGATAATACCCAGCTTACCCAATTGGGTCGTAGCAGCTGAATGACCGCTATGTACCCCTTTGCCCGCTGCTTCCACAGCAATGATCTTTACATCCGGCTCATTCAGGAAGTGGTAATAAGTACCGGCAGCGTTACTACCGCCACCTATACAAGCGACTACATAATCCGGATTCGGATTGCCTGTCTTCTCTTCCAGCTGTTTGCGTATCTCTTCACTGATCACTGACTGGAAACGGCTCACCATATCAGGATATGGGTGAGGACCTGCCGCTGTACCCAGGATGTAATGGGTGCTCACAGGATTGTTAATCCAGTCGCGGATCGCTTCATTACACGCATCTTTCAACGTCTGACTTCCACTGGTAGCAGCTACCACAGTCGCACCCAGCATCTTCATACGAGCTACGTTCGGCGCCTGTCGCTGAATGTCGATGCTACCCATGTAGATCACACATTCCATGTTCATCAGGGCGCATACCGTCGCTGTTGCTACCCCGTGCTGACCGGCACCGGTTTCAGCAATGATACGGGTCTTTCCCAGCCGCTTTGCCAGCAGGATCTGACCAATTGTATTATTTACCTTGTGTGCGCCGGTATGATTCAGATCCTCCCTTTTCAGGTAGATCTGTGCACCATACTTTTCAGACAGGCGTTTTGCAAAATATAATGGAGAAGGACGACCTACATAATCACGCAGCAGCTGTTCAAACTCCTGCTGAAAACCTGGTTCACGCAGGATCTCCAGGTATCGCGTCTGTAATTCCTCCACGTTGGGATAGAGCATTTCCGGTACGTAGGCACCACCAAAGCGGCCATAGAAACCTTTTTCATCTACATGATAGGGTAAGCCCAACGTATTTTCAGCGATCTTCATGCTTGACTATTTTAAATAAGTTTATAAAATCTTTGTTGAGAACTGCTGCACCTTATCCATATCCTTCACACCGGGTGCCGTCTCAAATTTACTGTTCACATCAGCTGCAAACAATGCCGGGTGTTCAAATGCCAGCAGGTCTTCCAGCTGCTCAGGACCAATACCGCCACTTAGAAAGAACGGATGATCGTAAGGATAACTGTTCAGCAACTCCCAGTTGAATCGCTTGCCTGTACCACCGTAAGCCTGGCCGGCAGCAGTATCGAACAGGAAATAGTTGGTCACAGCTACATATGCCTCCAGCATAGCCCAGTCTACATCCTCACCAATCCTGAAAGCCCTGATCACCGGTACCAATGACTGTAAAGCCGCACAATAAGCAGGATCTTCATCACCATGCAACTGCACCAGGTGCAGGCCATAACTGCTGATAAGCTGTTTTACCTGTTCCAGTGGCGCATTTACAAATACACCTACTTTCAATATCCCTTTCGTTTCCCGCACGGTACGGGCATCCAGTTTGTTCCCCACAAAGCGGGGCGATTTCTCATAAAAGATAAAGCCGGCATAGTGTACACCCAGTTCAACCAGTTTTTCCAGGTTGTCTTTCCGGGTGATCCCGCATACTTTTAATTGCATCATTTATCCTTTCAGTTTACCAGACAGCTCCGTCACAAAGTTCTCAAATGCCCTTGCAGGATTTTCTGTCTTCATGAAGTGCTCACCGATCAGGAAACCGTTGAACCCGGCCTTCTTCAGTGTCACTATATTATCTGTGTTGCTGATACCACTCTCCGCTACCTTGCATTTACCTGCAGGGATACGGGGGGCCAGTTCACAACTACGGTTGAAATCTACTTTGAATGTAGTGAGGTCACGGTTGTTCACCCCTACGTTCTGAATATGATCCGTTACCTTATCCAGCTGATCACCACTGTGTACTTCCAGCAGTACCTCCAGTCCCAGGTTGTGTGAAAAGGCAGCTAACCGCGCTACTTCTTCTTTGGTAAGACATTCTGCGATGAGCAGGATAACGTCTGCACCGAGCGCTTTTGCTTCCAGGATCTGGTATTCGTCGATCACAAAATCTTTTCTCAGCACAGGAATATTATTCACTGCACGGGCCTGTACCAGATCGTCGGAACTACCGCCAAAGAACTGTTCATCTGTCAATACTGACAGACCTGAAGCACCATAGCGGGTATAAGCCATGGTTACATCCTGTACGGTAGCAGTGCCATTGATCAACCCTTTGGAAGGAGACTTTCTCTTGAATTCTGCAATGATCCCCGTTTTCTCAGGATGCAACAGAAAGGCGGACAATGACAAAGGCTCCCGTTTGAAGGCAGATGACTGTTCGAGCTCCGCTACCGGGCGTTGCTGTTTACGGGCGGCTACTTCCACATGTTTATGTGCGACTATTTCAGTAAGGATATTTTTCATGACTGCAAACTTATCAACTTCTTGAAAGAATTGTGTGCGGCGCCGGATTCCAGTGATTCAACAGCTGCCAGGAAACATTCCTCGTAGGTAGGATACTTGCCCAGTGTATGCAGGCCCATAGCGGCATTCGCCATTACTACCGCATTCTGTGCCCAGGTACCTTCGCCCTTTAAAATTTTCATAAAGATTTTGGCGGCTTCTTCAATAGAGTTGCCTCCATAAATATCTTCCGGGAAAACCTTGCGTTTACCCAACTGCTCAGGTGTCCAGTCTCTCTCCCCTTTGTTGGTGATGACACGGGTATCTGAAGTGAGTGAAATTTCATCGTACCCATCCAGACTATGCACGATGGTATATTGCTTGTCGGTTTGCTGAAAGAGATAGTTATACACACGTGCCAGTTCCAGGCTGTATACACCAATCAGCTGGTGCTGTGCAAAAGCCGGATTTACCAATGGACCGAGTACATTGAAGAAGGTGCGTACTCCCAGCTGACGACGCACGCCAGCTACATTCTTCAAAGCCGGATGAAACAGTGGTGCATGCAGGAAACAAACACCGGATTCTTCCAGTTCCGCACGCAGCTTTGCATCGTCATTCTTGAATTTATACCCGGCCGTCTCCATCAGGTTGGAGGCACCGCTGATGGAGGATACACCCACATTGCCATGCTTGGCCACCTTACCACCTGCACCTGCTACGATAAAGCAGGAAAGGGTACTGATGTTGAAAGAGTTCTTGCCATCGCCACCTGTACCTACGATGTCGAGTACATCATACCCATTCAGGTTGACCGGGATGCAGAGTTCCAGCAGGGCATCGCGGAAGCCCAGCAGTTCCTCTACAGTAATGCTACGCATAAGGTAGACAGTCATGAAAGCAGCTAGTTCACTTTCATTGTACATGCCCTTGGAAATACCCATCAGGATTTCTTTGGCTGCGCTGCGGGTGAATGTTTTATGTTCAAAAAGGTAATTCAGTATCTTTTTCATAATCCCGGGATTTATGCATTTAACCAGTTACGGATGATCTTTTCTCCTTCCGGTGTGAGTACACTTTCAGGGTGGAACTGTACGCCGCTCACATCATACTGCTGATGCTGCAATGCCATGATGTAACCATTGTCGTCCTTTGCAGTAACAGTCAGACCTGATGGCAACGTTTTTTCATCTACTACCCAGGAGTGGTATCTGCCAACTTCCAGCTGGTCAGGAAGCCCGTTGAATAACCGGCCCTCCCTGTTAATGATGTTTACAGGTGTAGCTACCCCATGGTATACATCTTTCAGGTTGATCAGGCTGGCGCCGAACGCTTCGCCAATGGCCTGCTGACCAAGGCATACACCAAAGATGGATTTGGTGGCTGCGTATTCTTTGATCAGCGGCAGCAGCAGTCCTGCTTCTTCCGGGATACCAGGTCCGGGAGAGAGGATGATCTTATCATAGTCTTTTACTTTTTCCAGGGGAATTTCATCATTACGGAATACACTGACTTTACCATTGATGATCTTCTCTACGAGGTGTACCAGGTTGTATGTAAAAGAGTCGTAATTATCAAACACAAGAATGTTCATGTCAGATTTTTTGTGCCAGCAGAATGGCCTGTTTTAATGCATTCAGTTTATTGTTCACTTCATCTTTTTCCGATTCGGCTACGGACTTTGCTACCACGCCGGCACCCGCCTGATAATACAGGGTATTGGATTTGCTCAGGATGCTGCGGATCATGATGGCATGGTTGAAGTCACCGTTGAAACCTACGGAACCGATACATCCGCCATAGAAACCACGCTGGGTGGGTTCATATTCGTCAATGATCTGCATGGCCCTGTATTTGGGCGCACCTGATAAAGTGCCGGCCGGGAAGGTAGCTGCCAGCAGGGAGAAAGGATTGCCTTTCTGTACCTTACCGGATACTTCACTTACCAGGTGTATGACGTGGGAGTAATATTGGATATTGCGATAAGAGTCTACTTCTACATCTGTAGCCAGGCGGCTCAGATCATTGCGGGCCAGGTCTACCAGCATTACATGTTCTGCATTTTCTTTCGGATCTTCCAGCAGGAGTTTTGCCAGCCTGCGATCTTCCTCATCATTGCCGGTGCGGCGGAAAGTACCTGCTATTGGGTGAATGGTAGCTTTACCATCTTTGATGATGAGCTGAGCTTCAGGAGAAGAACCCATTAATTTATAATCGCCGTAATCAAAGAAGAAGAGATAAGGGGAAGGGTTGATGGAGCGGAGTGCGCGGTAAACGTTGAATTCGTCGCCTTTGAAGGATTGGTTGAAAGCGCGTGATAATACCACCTGGAAAACGTCGCCCCGGAAGCAGTGTTGTTTACCTTTTTCAACAATTTCCATGTACTGCTCATCGGTCATATTGCTCGTTTCATCTCCGGTAGCAGTGAAGGAATAACTGGGTACGTCCTTGGACCGGATCAGCGATTCTATTAGTTCAAAGTCGCTATCGAGGCCATCTACACTATTTTCGCAGAGATATAATTCATCTTTGAAGTGGTTGATCACGATCACGTACTGATAGAATCGGTAGCGCATGAGTGGAATCGTGTTCCCGTTTGCTTTATCCTTATTGAATTCTATCGTTTCGAAGAATTGTACAGCGTCGAAAGTACTATATCCGAATAAGCTGTGAACGACCGGTAGCACAGGTTTATCCACAAAAGAAAAATTGCCGAGAAACTTCTGGAGCTCATCAAGAACGCTCTGGCGGCTTTTGAGTTGTTTTCTTTCCGGCGGGAGGTTGGGATACTTGAACTCAAAGTCTTTGGTGCTGGTGACTTCTATGCCTGCAATTGGTTTGATACAGATAAAGGAATAGCTGTTCTCACTGGCACGGTAGTCGGTACTTTCCAGTAGTACGGAGCCAGGGAACCGGTCACGAAGACGCAGGTAGATGCCCACTGGGGTAAATACATCTGCCAGCATTTGCTTTGATCTTGATTTTACTTGAATACTACCCATTTGATTTTGATTAGGTCTAAAAACGAAGAAGGCCCGCTGTGTAACAGCGAGCCTTCGAATTATTTACGATCACTACGGATCATGGCACTGTAACACGATATCAGGAACTGATAGTGTGCCAACGCCAATGATTGTTTGTAATGAATGTTGTCATGTTTGGTTTGTTTGCTTTATTTGCGAAACAAATATCTGTTGAATTATTTAAAATTACAAATGTTCCTCCAGATTTTTTCTGCCTCAGGCAGAAAAAATCTGGAGGAGGAGCGATAGCTGGTTCGGCGTCAGCCGGACCAGCTATCGCAGTTTATTTTAGAGCAATCCCTTCGTACTTGGCAACTGCATATTAGAAGGATTCCGCTTCACCGCCATCTTGATCGCCTTGGCAAACACCTTAAAGATCGCCTCTATCTTATGATGCTCATTCTCCCCTTCCGCCTTAATATTCAGATTCGCCTTCGCCGCATCTGAAAAAGACTTAAAGAAATGGAAGAACATCTCCGTAGGCATCTCCCCTATCTTCTCCCGTTTAAATGCTGCATTCCACACAATCCAGTTCCTACCTCCAAAATCAATCGCCGCCTGTGCCAGGCAATCATCCATTGGCAGGCAATACCCATAGCGTTCTATTCCTCTCTTGTCACCCAGGCCCTGTGCTACCGCCTCGCCCAATGCAATCCCCACATCCTCAATGGTATGATGCTCATCAATATGCAGATCACCCTTCGCCTTAATAGTTAGATCAATACTACCATGGCGTGCTATCTGATCCAGCATATGATCAAAGAAACCTAAACCCGTCTCTATCTCCGCCTTACCAGTACCATCCAGGTTCAGTTCAATATGAATATCCGTTTCCTTCGTCGTACGTGTATGTGATACTTTCCGCAATCCTAATTTCAGGAACTCATAGATCTTCTCCCAGTCAGTCGATTCCAATGCAATCACAGGCGCCAGCGCCTGTGCATCTGCGCTCACTTCCGCGCCGCCAAGGCCCGTCCCTTCATTCATCCAGATCGCCTTTGCACCCAGGTTCTTGGCCAGCTGTACATCTGTAATACGATCCCCGATCACGAATGAATTCGCCAGGTCATAGTCAGCAGTAAAATACTGCGTGAGCATTCCCGTACCAGGCTTACGCGTAGGTGCGTTCTCATGTGGGAAGCTACGATCTATATGATAGGCTTTAAAAAGTACCCCTTCATTCTCAAAAGCACGTACAATAAAATTCTGCGCCGGCCAGAAACTATCCTCCGGAAAACTATCTGTACCCAAACCATCCTGGTTTGTCACCATCACCAGTTCAAAATCCAGCTCTGCAGCAATACGCGTGAGCCACGTGAACACTTTCGGATAGAATTCAATCTTGTCCAGCGAATCAATCTGGTAAGTAGGTGGCACTTCTTTTATCAACGTACCATCGCGGTCTATAAAGAGAACTCTTTTCATTATTTAAAGTTGTTTATAGCATTTACCAATGTCACATTCTCTTCAGGCGTACCTACTGTGATACGCAGACATCCACCACACAATTCTACCTTAGAACGATCGCGTACAATGATTCCCTGTTCTACCAGGCTATTGTAAATACCCTTTGCATCCGTCGTTTTTGCCAGCAGGAAGTTCGCATCACTTGGATAAACATATTCAACCTGTGGTAACACTTCCAGCGAAGCAGCCAGCTTGTCTCTTTCTACCACGGCATCCCTGATCCATTCATTCACCTGGCCAATATTGTTCAGTGCTTCCAGCACCAGGTTCTGTGCGGACTGGTTGATATTGTAAGGCGCTTTCACTTTATTCAGTACATTGATGATCTCTTCACCTGCAAATGCCATTCCTACGCGCAATGCTGCCAGGCCCCATGCCTTGGAGAGCGTCTGCATCACCACCAGGTTAGGATATTCTGTCAGCTCAGCGATAAAGGTCTTCTGACGTGCATAGTTGATATAGGCTTCATCAACCACTACGATACCATCAAAATTATTCAGGATCATTTCAATATCTGCACGGTCAATAGAGTTACCGGTCGGATTGTTGGGAGAGCAGATGAAGATCAGTTTAGTATTTTCATCTACTGCTTCCTGCAATGCTGCCATATCAATCTGGAAAGTATCAGGGGTGAGCGATACTTTACGCACGATCACATCGTTGATATTCGCACTCACTTCATACATACCATAAGTAGGCGGGAACAGCACAACATTATCCACACCCGGACGGCAGAATGAACGATACAATACATCGATCACTTCATCACTACCATTGCCCAGGAAGATATTTTGCGGAGGTACACCTTTGATCTCTGCGAGTTTGTATTTTACCTTCCACTGCATCGGGTCGGGATAGCGGTTATATTTTACCGGCAATGGTGAGCCATAACTGTTTTCGTTGGCATCCAGGAAAATGGATGCTTCGCCTTTGAACTCATCTCTCGCTGTAGAATAAGGAACGAGGCGTTTTATGTTGTCGCGTAATAAGCTATTTAAATCGAACATACGATAAGATTAAATTATTTCAGACGGAGGGTTACGGCATTCCTGTGTGCATCCAACCCTTCTGCTGCGGCCATAATTTCGATAGTACTGCCAATATTCTGTAAACCTTCTTTGGTGAGCCGCTGGAAGGTGATCTTCTTCACGAAGCTATCCAGCGATACACCACTGTAAGCAGTGGCATATCCATTTGTAGGCAGGGTATGGTTGGTACCCGAAGCATAGTCGCCTGCGCTTTCAGGAGAGTAGTTGCCCAGGAACACAGAGCCGGCATTGATCACTGCATCTGCAATGGAGATATCATCTTTGCAGGCTACGATCAGGTGTTCAGGTGCATAAGCATTGAGCAGGTCCATCGCTTCTTCGTTGTCACGTACCAATATGATACGGCTGTTTTCCAAAGCTTTTGCTGCGATATCCTTCCGTGGCAGTGCTGCCAGCTGCGTGGCTACCTGCTCCTGTACACCCTTGATGATATCAGGGGTCGTGGTAACCAGCAATACCTGGCTGTCAGGACCATGTTCTGCCTGCGACAGCAGGTCTGCTGCTACGAACGCAGGTACACAGGTTTCATCTGCCAGCACCGCTACTTCCGAAGGGCCCGCAGGCATATCGATGGCTACACCATCTTTGTTGATGAGCTGCTTTGCACAGGTTACATATTGGTTGCCCGGACCGAAGATCTTGTGTACACGGGGAACACTTTCCGTACCATATGCCATGGCTGCAATTGCCTGTACACCGCCGATCTTATAAACACGATCCAGTCCTACCTGCTCTGCGGCAAACAGCACGGCAGGGTGCACCTCCCCTTTTGCATTGGAAGGCGTGCAGAGGATGATCTCTTTACAACCTGCAATTACTGCCGGAATGCCCAACATGAGGATGGTGGAGAACAATGGGGCAGAACCGCCCGGGATGTATAATCCAACTTTCTCTATTGCCACTGGTTTGCGCCAGCATTGAACACCAGGCATGGTTTCAATCACCTTGCCGGATTCATGCTGTGCTTTGTGGAAGACTTCAATATTCTGCTTAGCCTGTAAAATGGCTTTTTTCAGTGCGGGATCGAGGGTAGCAGCTGCCTGTGCAAACTCCGCAGGTGTCACTGCGAGGGCATCCAGCTGTACTTTATCAAATTGCTGCGCATATTTACGAACGGCTGCATCTCCATTCTGTCGCACATCTGTGAGGATGTTACCTACACTGGTTTCCAGTGCAGTATTGTCAAATACCGGGCGGCGCAGCAGCTCCGGCCATTGTGAACGTTCTGGATATTCGAATACCAACATATGTCAGCGATATTAAATGATCATCTTTTCAATTGGAACTACCAGTATACCCTGGGCACCTGCTTCTTTCAGGCTTTCAATGATATCCCAGAACTCATTTTCATTCAGTACTGAATGTACGGAGCTCCAGCCTTCTTCTGCCAGTGGCAGTACGGTAGGACTCTTCATACCTGGCAGCAGTGCAATGATCTCTTTCAGTTTATCATTTGGCGCATTCAGCAGAATGTACTTGGTATTCTTGGCTTTCTTTACAGCCTGGATGCGGAATTGCAGTTTGCGAAGAATAGCTTCCTGCTCCGTTGTAAGATGATCATTAGAGATCAGTACTGCCTCAGATTTCAGGATCACTTCCACTTCCTTCAGACCGTTCATGAACAGGGTAGAACCACTGCTTACCAGGTCACAGATAGCATCTGCCAAACCGATACCTGGAGCGATTTCTACGGAACCACTGATCTCATGAATGTCTGCAGTCAGGCCATGGTCCTTCAGGAACTTCTCGAGGATCACAGGATAGCTGGTAGCGATACGCAGCTTATCCATGTCTTTGACACCATTGTATTCCACTGACTTGGCAACAGCAAGGGAGAGACGGCATTTGCCAAAACCCAGTTTTTCTACTGTTCTTACAGGGCGGTTCTTTTCCAGTACCACGTTTTCACCAACGATGCCCAGGTCTGCTACGCCATCTTCCACGTACTGCGGAATATCGTCATCGCGCAGGAAGAAGACTTCCAGCGGGAAATTACTGGCTTCTGTTTTCAGCTTATTAACACCATTGTTGATGTCGATACCGCATTCTTTCAACAGCTTGATGGAATCGTCGTGTAAACGTCCTGATTTCTGAATGGCAATTCTCAGTTTCATGTTCTTGTTAATGTTCCGTGAAAACAAAAAAGGGGCTTACCGTTTGGTAAGCCCCTGATAATGTTCTAATATCTTAATAGTACATATTATCATCCCAGCCTACCTGCTTGGTAAGAAATGATGGTGATGATGGGTATGTACGTTTGCGTTCATGTTTGTTTTGAATAACGGGGCAAAGGTAGGAAGTATTTCTTTAAATAAAATTAAAATTTTAGCGGCGCTTTTAAATCGTTTCTAATACCGGTTGGTATTAGCTCATATATAAGTAAAAGATATAGGTAACCCGCCTTTAAGCTGTTTATAACTCGGAGATAACCCGTAGATAACCCGCCTCTTTATAGATGCGGGATATTAGCGGGTTATAGGCGGGTTATAGGCGGAATATCTGCGGGTTATCTGCGGAATATCTCCGAAAAAGCCCCGAAGAAAGGGTAATAAAAATGGCCGGCTGCGGGCAGCCGGCCATTTCAGGACTAAATTTATACCTGTCAGTATTTCTTATGGTACCAATGTGAAGTCTGCAGCCTGTGTATCGCGGCTGTTACCACCTACGAATACGGAGAAATCACCTGGTTCAGCTACATATTTCAGGTCTGAATTATAGAATTTCAGGTCATTGACGTTCAGTTCAAAGGTCACCGTCTGTGTCTGTCCTTTCTTCAGGGAGATCTTTTTGAAGTTTTTCAGCTCCTTTACCGGGCGGGTTACGCTGGCTACCTTATCACGGATGTACAGCTGTACAACTTCTTCCCCATCATAATTACCGCTGTTGGTCACTGCTACGCTTACCTTTACAGTACCTGCTGCCGCGGCCTTCAACTGGGTTTTATCCAGCTGTACGGGGCCATACGTGAATTTGGTATAGCTCAGGCCATAACCAAATGGATACAGTGGTTCGTTTGTAATATCCAGGTATTTGGTAGAATACTTATTGTTTGGATCTTCAGGACGACCGGTATTCTTATGATTGTAATAAATAGGAATCTGGCCTACGCTGCGCGGGAAGGTCATGGTCAGCTTGCCAGCCGGGTTGTAATCGCCAAAAAGTACGTCTGCGATGGAGTTACCGGCTTCTGTACCCAGGAACCATGTTTCCACAATAGCGGGGATATGGGCATCTTCCCACTCCAGTGTCAGCGGGCGGCCATTCATCAGTACCAGTACAACTGGTTTGCCGGTGGCATATACAGCTCTCAGCAGTTTTTCCTGGTTTTCCGGAATGCTGATATCAGAACGGCTGGCAGCTTCACCACTCATGCCGTAGGATTCACCCAGTGCCATTACCACGATATCTGATTGCTGTGCCAGTGCCACGGCATCGGCCAGCATACCAGCGCTGTTCGCTGTATCTTCTGCTGTCAGCACTGCTTTCTGTAAAGCTCTTTTCAGCAGGGTGGTATCGCTGGTGTAATGTGCACCACGCAGGTAAGTTACCTTTCCTGCACCACTCAGTTTCTGCTTAATACCTTCCAGCAGCGTAACTGATTTGGTATAATCACCTGCTGCAGACCAGTTACCGATCATATCTCTTTTACTATCTGCCAGGGGCCCGATCAGGGCAATTTTTGCCTCTTTCTTCAGGGGCAGCAGCTGTTGCTGATTTTTCAGCAGTACTATGGAGCGGGCACCGATTTCGCGGGCTGTTGCACGGTGTTCCGGTGTCAGGATCTCTTTTGCGGGTCTGCTGTTGTCACAGTATAGATAAGGATCTTTAAAGAGGCCCAGATCATACTTGGCAGAAAGGATACGATATACACAAGTATCGATCTGTGCCACCGTCAGCTTCTTATCAGCGACCAGCTTTGCCAGTTGCCGGGTATATACGCTCCCCTGCATATCCATGTCTACGCCGGCCTTCAACGCCAGTTCTGCTACTTTGTTTTCATCGCCCACACCATGTGCCATCATTTCATTGATCGCCGTGTAGTCTGTGACCACGAAACCTTTGAAGCCCCATTGCTTGCGAAGCAGGTCTGTCATCAGCCATTTGTTGCCGGTAGCAGGAATACCGTCTACTTCGTTGAAGGAAGTCATTACAGTAGCTACACCTGCATCAACTGCTGCTTTGTATGGTGGCAGGTAATACTCGTACATTTTCTGGCGGCTCATGTCTACTGTATTGTAGTCACGACCCGCTTCCACAGCGCCATAGAGGGCAAAGTGCTTTACGCAGGCCAGGATGGTATTGTTCAGGGAGAGGTCAGTACCCTGGTAGCCTTTCACTTTCGCTTTGGCTACCTGTACACCATACCAGGTGTCTTCGCCTACCCCTTCGGCTACACGTCCCCAGCGTGGGTCACGCGCGATATCCACCATCGGGGAGTAAGTCCATTGCAACCCATCAGCACTGGCTTCTACAGCAGCAATGCGGGCACTCTTTTCCATCAGGGACAGATCCCAGGTACAGGCTTCTCCCAATGGAATAGGGAAGATGGTCTTGTGACCATGAATCACGTCGTATCCAAATAACAAAGGAATTTTAAGACGGGTTTTCATTGCCAGGTCCTGCAGCTGTCGGGTATACTGTGGGGTGTAAGCGTTGAAAATAGAGCCGCAGCGGCCTTCTTCAATGTCTTTTTTGTATCCCGCGTTCATGAATGGGCCGGTAACGTCCATTTCGCTGGTGAGCAGGTTCAGCTGCCCGATCTTTTCTTCCAGCGTCATTTTTTTGATCAGGTTATTAATAAACGCCTGTTTACCATTCTGATTGTTCTTCGTCTGTGCAGTTGCACCGCCTGCTAAGCTGAGCGCTAGCAAGCCGGCAAGGATTCGTTTACGGCTATTCATAACATGTGTGTTTTTTGTTCGTATCAGAATCGCGAAGATACAAAAATGAAAATGGTCTTATCATGATAAAAGTTAGGAAAACGCAGAACGGGGCACTTCTCCCTTCGGTGGAAGTGCCCCGTTCCGGACAAGCCCTGCGGGCGGCCTACAAAGGTAAAACTACCTTCTTCAATTGCTTACTATGATACTTTTCAACATTATCCACATATATGAAATATCCCTTCTTTTTATAATTCCAGCTGACGGTGATCATATGTCCGTGATACGGAATATTTGATAACTGAAACCATTTCCAGGGCACTATCGGATCGATGGTTACCTTGTTCTCAATAATTGGGCGGATGCCTATGAGGTCGTTGATCACAAGATCACAGAAACCAGAATGGTTGTAATAACTACTCCTGGGATTATCTCCCTTTAACCAATACCCGGTTTTCTCATCCTGGTATTCTCCTACATAGGGTTGTCCGTTTTTCTGATGAGATCGGGCGTAGGTTTGCAGCATATCGTAATAGACAGCCGGTGTCATGCCTCCCTTGTACTTATAATCACGTAATAAATTGGACAACGCCTTTAGTGTTTGTGTAGTTGCAAACGGCCAGAGTGCACCATCCCACTCACAACCACCGGTACCGTGGCTCCGGAATGCCGGATGCCTTCTCTCAGCTGTTGTGATGCCCCACGGTGCATTGAAACCAGCGGTGTCGATTAATTGTTGCCATGCACGGGCATACTTTACCTGATCGTCGGGTAAATTGAAATACCAGGGAATAAAACCAATCTCTTCACGTGCAGCCGACAAGCCACCTTTTGCAAAGTGTACTTTAAAAAAGCCGGCCTTGCTATCCCACATACTATCTTCAGTCAGTGTTTTTAGCTTAGCAGCATCATTGGCATACCATTTCGCCAGCGTATCATTACCAGCCAGCTTTGCCATAGCTACCATTGCAATGGCATTGCCATACATATAACTGTTGATAGTAGGGCGGATATGTTTTTCTTTTCTGCTGCCGCTGATGGATTCTTCCATCCCATCCTTTACATCGAACTGCCAGAATAACCCATCTGGAAGTCGCCTTTCCTTCTCCCATAAATGATAATCAGCATCCATGTAGGGCAATAAACTTTTAGCCATGCCCACATCTCCGTTTACTTTTATGTTTTCGTACACGGCCCACGCTGCCCAGCTACTGAACTGATGGAATTTCGGTGCCTTCTGCTGCGCATCTGCCATGAACCAATACCGGATATCCTGGTTGATGTATTGTGTATCTCTCAGCCATCTGCCTTCATTGATATGATGCCCTAATGCACAACTGAGGGCATTGTACCTGCCCGCATGTTTTACGGGTAAAATAAACTCTGTGAAAATGAAACCATCCGGTGTTTCCTTCAGGTGCTTTCTGAAAGTCCACCACCGGTAATAGTAGGTTTTTTCTATGATGCTATCCGGACAAGCCAGTAGTGGAATGTTTTTATTCAGCCATTCATAAGCCTGTGCATTATTCACATAGTTCTGCACCGTTTCACTATCGACTGCATTGAAGTAATTCACATAATCTTTTAGTGATCGCTGGCTATATGCCTTATTGCCTAATAAGAAGAAGATGATAACGATCAGCGTTGTACGGTTGGCTCCCACTCATTCAGGATTTTAGTGATTTTAATGGCTTTTGCCTCCTGTTTGCTCAATTGTTTTGACCAGCTCACACGCTGACTGGTACCCGCTCCCGGTCCATTATTTTCATACTCTCTATACCTGGCCGTCTGCTCGTTCTCTACCCGGTCCCAGTTATGCCAGCCGGCAGGCAGGATATGTTTTCCCAACGTACAGTGCATGAACAAAGTAGCTGCATAAGGTCGCCATGGCCGGCCCAGGTACACTTTTGTAGCGGTATCTGCGGCAGACAGGTTACAATGTATAAACACATAGCCAAAGGGTTGATGGGCGGTTGTAGAAGCTGCTGTGATGTAAGAGTTTCTTTTGCTGAAGATGTTGCAGTCTTTGAATACTGCAGTCGCTGCGCCAAATATAAAATCAGTTGTACCCTCTATATAACAGCTATCATAAAACTGCCGGCTATCTTCCTTGCCGGCATACAAGGTATCCTGGTTCCCCAGCAGTTTGCAATTTCTGAAGATACACCTGTCTCCTTCCACATGCAGTGCAACTGCCTGCCCTACCTGACCAGCTGCATTCTCAATTGTCAGATTCTGGAGGACCACATCATTGCCTTGCACCAATACTGTATAAGAGGTAAAGGTGCTGAACTTGTCTTTCCCATTGATGTCCCTCCCCCCGGGATATGGCTTACCTGAAAAATCACTATTCGTGATGATAGTACTATCCCTGGATTCACCAATTAGTGTGATACCGGTCTTCCAGGAAGGAATGACCAGCTTCTCATGATAAGTTCCTTTCTTTATAAAAATGGTGACTCTCCAGTATTGAAAGTCTCTGACGGCATTCACCGCATCCTGGATCGTCTGGAAATCTCCGCTGCCGTCGTGGGCGACTACCAACAGCTTTTTCTCCTGTGCGGAGAGAGATACAGTGCAAAAGAGCAGGTATAAATAAACAAGGTGCTTCATAACAGGAATTTATAGCAGGCGGAAGCTATAAAAATCCGTTTATAACACGAAGGTTTATTTACGCAATCGTTACCGGAAAAAATACAGTCTTTTATGTAATTTTATCGTCGATGCACCATCCGGACGACATAGCACTAGTGAACAAGTTGGCGAGCAATGATGAAGGAGCCTTTGAGGCCCTCTTTCATAAATATAAAGATAAACTATATTCATTCCTCTTACACCTTGGCAACTCTCCTACAGCCGCAGAAGACGTTCTTCAGGACGTATTCCTGAAGTTATGGACACGCCGTGCTCAGCTGGGTGATATCGACAATTTCAACGCATATTTGTTTCGCATGGCGGCCAATCAGGCTATTAACCTCATGCGCAGGCAGAGCCGGGAAATAAAGATCCTGGATGAATTGCAGTTGTTCACCATTGATGAAAACGGGACTGCCCAGGCCATGTCGGAGAAGGAAGTGCAGGAGGTACTGGCCAAAGCGCTGGCTACATTGCCACAGCAGCAGTATAAAGTGTTTATGCTTAGCCGTGAACATGGACTTAAGTATGAAGAAATAGCAGCGGAGATGGGCATTTCGGCGGCTACCGTTCGTAATCATATGGTGCAGGCGCTCAAAAAGATCAGGACATACCTGGAGTCTTCACATATTATCAGCATTATATATCTGTACATCATATTAGCAGAGAAGTTGAAATAGGTAGTGGTCATTTGTGTCGCATTCACGTAAAGATTGTTCCTTCGCATACCCTCCCCAAAAATTATTTACTTTTTTTTTCGGATCGACTAGACCGATCCTTTCACTTGTTTGTCTTATACATAAGGGACGAACATTTTTTAAGAAAATCAGCCACATGTCGATAGACAGGATCACAGCATTACTGGAGAAATTAACATCCAACACCTGCACCTGGCAGGAGAAAAAAGAGCTATTCACGCTGATTGAAGGCGTGGACGATCCGCAGCTAAAAGCTGTGCTGGAAGCTGCATGGCTACAATATAACCAGCCGACTCATAACCTATCCGACGCTTCTTCAAGCATTATTCTCAACAACATTTTACAACGGAACCAGCCAACCCGCGTTCTATTTATCCGTCAATGGCGCGCTGCGGCTGTAGCGGCCGCAGCTGCGCTATTAATTGGATTCAGCATTTACAGGTTTACGGGATCTCCTTCTGCCAAACAGGAACCTGTTACTATCGCATCAAATATCCAGGCTCCTGCCACACACAAAGCCACCATCACATTATCTAATGGACAACAGGTGCTGGCAGACAGCATTGCCAACGACCAACTCGTGATGCAGGGTCAGACAAAGGTGATCAGACTTGCCAGCGGTGAGATCGTTTACCAACCACAGGGACAACATGAAGAAGTTTTACTGAATACGCTTACGAATCCAAAAGGAAGCCAGGTGACTTCCGTTACATTATCTGATGGTAGCCGCGTATGGCTCAATGCAGGTACCACGCTTACCTACCCGGTTGCCTTTTCAGGCAGCGAGAGAAAGGTGACGGTATCAGGGGAAGCTTATTTTGAAGTAGCATCCGCAGGTGACCACAAAATTCCTTTTTTAGTAAATATCAGAACCAACCAAAGAGATAGCAGTCTTGTTACTGTGCTGGGTACACATTTTAATATCAAAGCTTATGAGGACGAAGCAGACACGAGAGTAACGCTGTTACAGGGTAGCGTACAGGTAGACCATCAGCAGCAGGGCCTCCGGATTGTGCCCGGACAACAGGCCAGATATGCTGCCGGCAAACAAATACAGGTCAGCACAGCAGCATCTGCCGAGGAGGTAGTGGCATGGAAAGAAGGGCTTTTTGCCTATCAAAACAGCAATATCGCCCAGGTATTGCGCGATGCCGCCCGCTGGTATGACATAGATATTGTATATGCAGGCAACAAAATACCGGATGACACCTTTACAGGCGAAATACCACGCTCCGCTACACTCACAGAGTTATTATCAATTTTAAAGATGAGCCGGGTTCACTTCAAATTGGAAGGCAGACAACTGACAGTATTGAATTAATCATACACCACCTTATACCGGGATCATGTGATTAGATACGAAAACGCCCCGAATGGGGGTTCGGGGCGCGATTTGTCTGAGTCACTTATCATAAATAGTCAAGCCAGACTAACTTATTTTTTTACCGTCTGAACGGAGTTCATCCGGGATGACTCAAATCCAGCCAAATCTATGCTGTTAAATGCAAACGGCAAAACATTGCCGTGTCTGTCATCAACCAAACTTCTGTTGATTATGAAATTCACAGTCGTATTTGTATTGGTCGCTTGTTTACAGGTCAAGGCCAGCACTTATGCACAGAATGTGTCATTGAATGTTCGAAACGCTTCCCTGGAGCTGGTATTTAAAGAATTTAAGAAGCAAACAGGGTACAATTTTTTTTACAATGATGCGATGGTCCGCACAGGTATTCCTGTGACTGTAGACCTGAAAGCTATGCCGCTTGAAGAAGCGCTGAAACAGGCGTTGTATAATCAGCCACTTACCTTCTCTATTGTGAACAAAACAGTAGTACTGAAGGATAAGCTTTCTCAGCCAGACTTTACAACACTGCCGGCCCCTCCGGAGGAATTGCATGGCCGCGTGGCCGATTCCCTTGGGAATATGCTTATTGGTGCTACCGTGCGTGTAAAGGGCACGAAAGAAGTAGTGATCACTGATGGCAACGGTAACTTTGTTCTCAAAAATGTAGATGATAACCAAACGCTGATTGTTTCCTTTACAGGTTATATCACAAAAGAAGTACCTGTAAAAGAAGGCAATGGCAGGGTCTACCTGATCAGACTGTCCCGTTCCAGCAATCCGCTGGATGAAGTACAGGTGATCGCTTATGGTACCAATACCAGGAGATATAATATCGGGAACGTATCTACCGTCACATCGGCAGATATCAAAGCATCTGGTGGTACGAATGTTACCACTGCGCTGAATGGCCGTGTGCCAGGTCTGGAAGTAAGCTTATTCAGTGGTGTACCCGGTGCCAGACAAGCATTCCAGGTAAGAGGACAAAATACGCTGGCAAGTTCTGCATCTATTACTGCCTACGATCAACCCCTCATTATCGTTGATGGCATTCCATTGCCTGCGCAGAACAATGACATCTCCCTATTGCTCAACAGCTTTAACTCAGGTAATGGAGCCAGTGGTTTCAGTACTCTGAATGGCCTGAATCCTTCAGATATCGAAAGCATCAGTGTACTGAAAGATGCAGATGCGACTTCTATCTATGGTTCACAGGGTGCAAATGGTGTAGTGGTGATCACGACCAAAAAAGGCAGACCAGGCAGGAATAGAGTGGTTGTAAGTGTAGTAACCGGCCCAAGCAAGATTTCACGCGGACTGGATATGATGGATACAAGGCAGTACCTAAATATGCGTCATCAGGCTATTACCATGGATAGTATTACAACGTTCCCCACAGACCAGAGCTACTTCAGAGACCTGTTTGTTTTTGATACTACAAAGTATACTGACTTTGTGAAGAAATATTTTGGTGGTACAGCGAATAGTACTGACGCACACCTCAGCATGTCTGGTGGTGCAGGCTATAGTACTTATATGGTATCTGCCGGTTATACCAGACAATCATATAATCTGCCGGGCAACTTTGCAGATAAACGCTATACCCTGCATAGCGCATTGGGTACGCACAGTGCAAATAATAAGATCCGGGCTGACTTCGGTAGTGATGTGTCTTATGAATCCAATAATTCTTCAGGCAGCACTTCACTGGGTAAGGCCATGACGACAGTACCGAATAACCCGGATATGCTGGATGCAAACGGCAACCTGGTATGGATCTACAAAGGGCAGGACATCAGCAGCAACCAGTTGCTCGCAGAATTAAAAAAGCCTTACAACATAGACAGCTACCTGTTCAACAACTACCTCCGCTTAGGTTACGAGGTGATTCCTGGTCTGAACCTGGCAGTGAATGCCGGTTGGGCCATGAATATGACCAAACAGTATAGCGCATTGCCACTTGCTGCAGTGAAACCGGGTAATGGCACTACTGCTCAGGCCAATTTTGGTCAGAGCAATAACCAGACTATTAACGTTGAGCCTCAACTGGATTATAAAAAGACAATTGGTGATGGTGAACTGCAGGTATTGTTGGGTGGTACTTATAGAAAAGTAACTTCCGACTTTACACAGCAACTGGGTTCAGGTTATACAGACGATGAATTGCTCGGGACAATTATGGCTGCAACAGCTGTCAGCAATTCAGATGGTGCTGCTATCTATAAATATGTAGCAGGATTTGGCCGTATCAACTATATCTATAAGGAGAAATATATTGTGAACCTGACCGGTCGTCGTGATGGTTCCAGCAACTTCGGTCCTGGTCGCCGCTTTGGTAACTTTAGTTCTGCCGGTCTGGGCTGGATTATCTCTGAAGAGCCATTCATGAAGCCGTTAAACAAAGTGCTTAGCTATGCGAAGATTTCCGCTAACTATGGTACCAATGGTTCTGATGGTAATGCGCCATATAAGTATCAGCCATACTGGAAAGTATCTTCTGTATCCAGTACACCAAGTTTCGATGGCACCCGTCCTTATACAGCCACCAATCTATATAATCCTTATTATAGCTGGGCTTCCAAACATTCTATTAACCTGGGTCTGGACCTCGGCTTTATGGAAGATAAACTCCTGGTGAATATCGCCTTCTACCGCGCCAGAACCGGCAACCAGCTGACTGCATATACACTGCCTACACAAACAGGTTTCTCCAGTGTTGTCAGGAATATGGATGCCGTATTGCAGGACGCAGGTCTTGAATTGTCTATTACATCCCGCAACATTACCAACAAAGATTTTAAATGGACAACAGGTTTCAATATCTCCGCCAACCGGAATAAGCTGATCTCATTCCCTGGTCTGGCTACTTCTGCTTATGCAGCTACCTACTCCATTGGTAAGTCTACCAGCAGAATATACGGATTCAAATATGCCGGTATCAACGATACCACAGGCGCCTTCCAGTATTACAAGGCGAATGGTGCACTCACTTATACACCCAGCTATTCCAACGTTTCACTGGGTGGAGATATGCAGGAGATTGCCAATGCACAAACAGATTTCTTCGGTGGCCTGAACAATAATTTTTCTTATAAAAACTGGAATCTGAGCCTGTTCTTCAAGTTCAGTAAAGCAATGACGAGGAACTGGCTGAATGGTATACAGTATTCATCTACGTTGCCAGGTACCCAGGTCAACCTGCCTGCATTTACACAGGACCTTTTCTGGACCAAACCGGGAGATCATGCAACATTACAGCGATTAACCACAGGTTACTATGGTGCGGCTAGAAACGGACAGCTGGCACAGCGTGCAGGCAATTATTTCAGCAGCTCTTCAGCAGTGTATAGTGACAACACCTACCTGCGTCTGAAAAGTGTGATGCTGTCATATTCACTGCCTGCAAACAGTGTAAAGAAACTCGGTATCCAGGGCTGTACATTCAACGTAACTGCACAGAACCTTTTCACTATTACCAACTATAAGTTCGGTGATCCTGAAATGCCGGGTACATTGTATACTATACCACTTCAGCTGATCGTAACCGGTGGTTTTAATCTGGAGTTCTAATTGTTTAAATGCTTATTATCATGAAAAAAAATCTCGCCTTATATATCGTTGCAGCAGTGGCCTTGTTTGCTTTTTCCTGCAACAAGCTGATTGATATTCCGGATCATCCGATCGACCAGATCTCGGAAGGGAGTGTATTCCGTGACAGTGCAGATATTATGTCGGCTGTAGCAGGTGTCTATTCCAATTTCAAAGCGAACTTTTCCGGCGGTACTATTGGTGCTATACAGGTAACTGTCAATATGGGACAAGCTGCTGATGAATTGCTCTATGCATATAGTTCTACCTATGTAAACAATGCATATACACCAAGCGATGGAACGGCTGTCACTTTATGGGGTTCTGCCTATTCCAACCTATACCAGATGAATGCGAATATCATTGGTATCAGTGGTACTTCCGCTATCAGTGACTCGCTTAAAAAAGCGCTTGTAGCAGAGATGAAGTTTGACCGTGCCTTTTATTATTTCCATTTAGTAAACCTCTTTGGAGGCGTGCCTTTGGTAACAGTGACTGATTTCAATGTAACGTCTACACAGCCCAGGGCATCTGTGGACGAGGTCTATAAACTGATCCAGGCGGACCTGGCGGAAGCCCGTTCCGGATTAAAGGCAAATTATTCATCTACTGCCGGTACCAGGATCCGTCCGAATCTGTATACAGCCATGGCACTCTCTGCGAAGGTGTTCTTATATCGCCAGCAATGGGATAGCGCTGCGTTGATGGTGAACCAGATCTTAGCATCTGGTCTTTATTCAATGGCATCTACACCATCTACTATATTCCTGACAGGAAGCAATGAAATTATCTGGAGTCTGCCAGGTAGCATATCTTCCAACTACAATTATCAGACAGGTGAAGGTTATACATTACTGCCTTCTTCCATATACTCTGCGCCTGCTTACCAGGTAAATAGTCTGCTGAGCAATGCATTTGAGGAAAATGACCTCCGCAAGGCTTCCTGGATTACGTCAATGTCTCTTTACGGAAGTACCTACTATTATCCAACAAAATATAAAAACAGGACATACCAGGCAGCAACCAGCGAGATCTATGTCATGTTCCGACTGGCTGATATGTACCTGGTGCTGGCAGAAGCTGAAGCTCATCTTGGCCAGACTTCCGACGCTATCACCCATTTGAATATTGTACGTACCCGGGCTGGCCTTTCAGGATATACAGGCAGCAACGACGACCTCCTGACTGCTATCCTCCACGAGCGCCAGGTAGAAATGGCTTTCGAATGGGGTAACCGCTGGTACGATCTGAAACGTACCGGTACGATCGATGCAGTATTGGGTGCCGAAAAAACATCCTGGAAACCGTATGCAGCATTACTCCCGATTCCTGCTACCCAGTTGTCTGCCAATGCAGCACTCAAACAGAATGATGGTTACTAGTCATAATAAACAAAATTCAAACGAATCATGCTCAAATGCCAACGTTCTACGATAGCCATCGCCATAGGGATTTCTCTTATGGCGGTGACCACCGTTCATGGTCAGATCTTTAGACACAAAAAGAAACAACAGCCTGCCGCACAGAAAGGCGCTACACCCGCTGACTCCACAAAGAAGCCCACTACTACCCCTGTTAAACCATACAAGGAAGTGATCACGGCTGATATGAAATCCAGCAAAGGTTTCATTACTGTACACCAGAAAGACGAGAAGTATTTCTTTGAAGTGCCTAATAAGATAATGGGCAGAGACATCCTCATCGTGAGCCGTGTTTCAAAAGCATCTGCTGAAATGCGTAACGGTAGCGCCGGCTATGCCGGTGACCAGATTGGGGAAACTGTATTCCGTTTCGAACTGGGACCTGCCAAAAAATTGCTCTTACGCCGTATCTCTTTCAGAGAATACAGCGAAGACAGTACCCAGGCAATGTTCGCAAGTGTACAGAAAAACAATGTGCAGGCCATCGCAATGGCATTTACCATCGCTGCATACGCACCTGATTCAAGTGGTGTGGTATTCGATGCGACTGAATTTGTAAACAGCGACAACGAAGTCCTCTACTTCCAGAAGAAAGCATTCAAGGACAAAGCAGGTATGGGTTCGCAGGTCAATGACCGTAGCTTTGTCGATTATGTACGTGCCTTTACTTCCAATGTAGAAGTGCATGCAGTAAAGACTTATACTGCCGGTCTGAACCCGACATCTTCTTCTTATACTGTAGAGCTGAACTCCTCTATGGTACTGCTGCCCGAAAAACCAATGAAAGCACGTGCCATGGATGGTCGTGTGGGGTACTTCACAGTAGGTTACATTGACTACGATGCAGATCCCCAGGGTGTAAAACAACAGATCTATGTAAAACGCTGGAGACTGGAACCTAAGCCTGCAGATGTGGAAAAGTATAAACGTGGTGAACTGGTAGAACCAGCTAAACCAATTGTATATTACATCGATCCTACCACGCCTAAGAAATGGGTACCTTACCTGATCCAGGGTGTAAATGACTGGCAGAAAGCCTTCGAAAAGATCGGTTTCAAAAATGCCGTGTATGCACGCATTGCTCCTACCAAAGAAGAAGACAGCACCTGGAGCATTGATGATGCGACCCACTCTGCTATCATCTATCGTCCTTCTGTGATTGCCAATGCTATGGGACCAAGCGTTTCCGACCCGCGTAGTGGTGAGATCATCGAAAGTCATATCTTTTGGTATCACAACGTAATGAGCCTGCTGCAACGCTGGTACATGGCACAATGTGGTGCTGTTGATCCACGTGCACTCAGCAACGAACTGCCGGATTCCCTGATGGGCCAGCTCATCCGTTTCGTCTCTTCCCACGAAGTAGGTCATACACTGGGTCTGTTGCACAACTTCGGTTCCAGCTCCACTGTACCTGTTGAAAAACTGCGCGACAAGGCATGGGTAGAAGCACATGGCCATACCCCTTCTATCATGGACTATGCACGTTTCAACTACGTAGCACAGCCTGAAGATCATATTGGTGAAGCGGGCCTGTTCCCACGTATTAATGACTACGATTACTGGGCCATTAAGTGGGGATACGACATGCACCATGAATATAAAAATGCTGCTGAAGAAAAAGCGGCCTTGTCTAAAATGGTGAGCGATAGCCTGGCAGCTAACCACCGCCTGTACTTTGGCAGTGAAGTGAACTTCACCGATGCCCGTTGTCAGAACGAAGACCTGGGTGACGACGCCGTAAAAGCCGGTGAATATGGTATCAAAAATCTGAAAAGATTAATGCCGGGTATATTGAGCTGGGCAGGTGAAAAAGGGGAAGACTTTGACAAACCGCTGGAACAGGTGAAAACCCTGTATAGCCAGTTCTTTATGTACATCGGTCACGCGATGGCCAATATCGGTAGTGTATATGTGACTGAAAACATGGTAGGCGATGCGGCAAAAAGCAACGTCGCACCAGCACCCTATGAGAAACAAAAAGCAGCCATGGCTTTTGTGAACAGGCAAATGTTTGAAACGCCTACCTGGCTGCAAAGCGAACTGATAGAAAGAACTACGCTGAACTTCGTTACTGAAATCGGTGAAGCACAACGTGATCTGCTGAATGGCATACTGAGTCGTGCACGTTTCAGCCGCCTGCTATGGTCAGAGCAGGTATATGCGGCGGAAAAACATGTGAAAGTATACACCCTGACCGAAATGTTCGACGATCTGAATAAAGGCATCTTTACCGAAGCTTATGCAGGTAAGAGTGTCGACATGTATCGTCGTGCTTTACAGAAAAGCTATATTGCACGATTAATGCAGCAGGTATTTATCGGTAACCAGGATGGAAATATCAGTGACCAGGTGATGCCATTCGGTTTCAACTTTGACAAGTCAGACGAAAGAGCATTGGTGAAAGAGAACCTGCTGAAAATCCTGGCACTCTGTAAGAAACAGGCCGCGAATGCTGGTCTGGACAAACTGACCAGGTTACACTATGACGATTTGGTTGTTAAAATAAACGCGCAGTTAGCTGCGGAAAAATCAGGATTGATAAAGTAAAGATAAAATGAACGTACCCCAACCTATCCTTGAAAACCCTATCTAAAAAAAACGTCCGCTTTCGCGGACGTTTTTTTGTTATTTCCATTCGTCATTCTGTGTCAGGTTCTTATTCGCATCCAGTTCATTTTGTGGCAATGGCCAGATGTAGTACTTCGTGGTAAAAGTAACCCCCTGGATATTAGGTTTGCTGGTCGCGTCTACAAATACATTGTTTGGTAAGTCATATATCATATGTGTACGCTGGATATCGAAGTAAGCTTTGTCTTCGAAAGCCAGTTCATGATAACGCTCCTTCCACACCTGCTGACGGAATGCATCCTTTGTCAGGCCGGACAGTGGTGCCAGGTTCGCTCTTGCACGGATGGCGTTGATCTGGGTATAAGCGGCATCCGTTGGCCCGTTTACTTCATTACTTGCTTCTGCAAAGATCAGCATAATCTCAGGCAGGCGGAACAAGGTCCAGTTCTCATCTGAGTTGGCATCACCGGTAGTTGGATTAGCCGCTTCTTCCAGCCAGTATTTATACAGGGCATATTCACCGAAATCCCTGCCATTGTAATTGGTAAAAAAGAACTGTTTTTCTTCTGCGCGCTTATCACCCGGTTCATAGGAAGCTACGAACTGGTTGTATGGCATGAGTGCACCATATTCATCCCCAAACTTCGATATACCGATCTTTTCAGGTATGATCAGGCGCGCAATATTGTTGGAGATAATGCTTCCGGAATATTGCACCTGCAGAATGAACTCACTCCCATTTTTATGTGCCCTGTCGTGCAGGTAGGCATAGCTGGTAAACAACTGGTAGTTGCCACTATTGATCACTTCAGCAGCCTTATCGGCAGCCAGCTGGTAGTAAGCCGTACCTTTCTGCAATGGATATCCTGCCATGGTCAGGTATACACTGGATAATAATGACTTTACCGCCATTTTTGAAACACGGCCTGTTACATCAGAAGCAGGCAGTGCAGATGCTTCCGCCAGTTGCAGATCTTTCACGATCTGGTCGTATACTTCTGCAGCAGGTGTGCGGCTCGGATATAACAGGGGACTGTTTGCACTTACTGCTTCCAGCACCAATGGTACATCACCATACAAGCGTACCAGGTGGTAATAGTAGAAGGCACGCAGGAAATATAACTGCCCCATCAGGTTGCTCTTCTGGTTATCATCCATGCTTACATCAGGAATGTGCTGGATCGCCACATTGCAGTTGGAAATCCCGTTGTAAAAGCCTTTCCATACCGACATGAATACAGGATCGCTGGTACCGGCGGTATGTTTGATCATACTACTGTTGTAGGTACTCTGCCCCAGCGTTTTTGCATGTCCTACCAGCATTTCCATAGAGATCCACGGCGTTTCACCATAGCCATCTCCATTCTGGAAGACCCTTAATTGTTCGTAGGCACCGTCTACGGCTGACTGTGCCTGGGTGGCATTCTTATAATAATTATCAATCGTGATAGATGAAGGATTCTTCTCTTCCAGGAATTTACTACAGCCTGTCATACCCATCAGGGAGAGGCTTAATAATACTATTATACTGCGGTTCATAATGTACATTTAAGAGGTCTGTGATTAGAAAGTTACATTCAGTCCCAGCATGACAGTTCTTGCTTTGGGATAGTCATGGAACTGCATCCCCTGTGCGAAGGTGTCATCCCATGTCGTTGTTTCCGGATCATAACCTGTGTATTTGGTAATGAGGAAGAAGTTCTGTGCAGCTACATATACACGGGCATTACCGATCCCCATGCGCTTGCAGGTAGCTGGTGCCAGGTTATAACCAAAGGAGATGTTCTTTCCCCTGATAAATGAGCCGTCTTCCACTTTGTGATTATCCAGCTTACTGGTGTAACCGGCAGCAGTAGGCCTGATCTGGGCGATCGGTGTATTCTGGTGTTCAGGTGTCCAGGCATTCAGTACAGTTGCAAAGCTGTTGGCAATACCGGTTCTGTCTTCAGAAGAGTGTTCGGCCAGTTTGAATACATCATTGCCATAGGAATATTGTAATTCCAGCAGGAAGTCAAATTGTTTATAGCGGAAGGTGTTAGAGAGGGTCCCATACCAGTCAGGAATACCTTTCCCGATAATGGTGCGGTCCTGGCTGTTGATCTGGCCATCGTTGTTCATGTCTTTGAACTTCAGGTCACCTGGTTTGGCACCATACTTTGCGGCCTGCGTTTCTTCGGCTGTACTCCAGGTACCTTCACGTACATATCCATAGAAGGAACTTACAGATTTACCCACACGCAGGATATTGGTATAGTCCAGGAAGTTAGGGTTCATGTAAATGTCTTCGTTGTTGCTACCCAGCGCAGTGATCCTGTTCTTCAGTGTAGAGAAATTGAATGTGGTATTCCAGGAGAAATTCTTCTGATCGATGTTCACGGAATTTACACTGAATTCAAAACCTGAGTTTTGCAGGCTACCGATATTACGGGTCAGGGTGGTATAACCGCTGGTAGCAGGCACTGGTGCATCGAGCAGGAGGTCTTTGGTATTCTTTTTATAATAATCGGCAGCGATATTCAGCCGGCTGTCGAACAGGGAGAGGTCAAAGCCCACATCTACCTGCCTGGTTTTTTCCCATTTCAGGTCGGGGTTGGCCATCGTACTGATCACTGTACCTGCGGCACGGGTACCATTGAAGATCAGGGTATTGGAAGTCATATTGGCCAGTGACTTGTACTGACCTATTTCAGAGTTACCGGTCAGACCGTAGCTTGCACGCAGTTTCAGGTTGTTGACAGTTGGATTGTCTTTCAGGAAAGGTTCCTCAGACACACGCCAGCCTAAAGCGGCAGATGGGAAGAAGGCAAACTTATTGTCTGCACCGAAACGGGAACTACCATCATAACGACCAGTGAATGTTACCAGGTAACGGTCTTTGTAGGCGTAGTTGGCCCTGGCGAAGAAGGAAGCCATTGCCCATGAATATGCTTCAGAAGAAGGTGTATTTACGGTGGAAGCAGCACCCAGGTTATTCCAGCCATAATAGTCATCACTAAGACTCTGCACGGCTACGACATACTTGAGATAATTAAGCTTCTGTATTTCCTGACCTACAGTGGCGCTGATGCGATGATCTTTGCCAATGGTTTTATCGTAGGAGAAGTGGTTTTCCCACTGGTAGAAAGTAGAGCGGTAAGAGGTAATTTCCGCATAGTTCTTCCCATATTCGTTGGCCAGGTTAGATAAGGTACTGTTGAAATATGGATCATATTCATCACGCACATTGGCACCAAAGGTGCTGGTAAAAGTCAGGTCTTTGTAGAGCCTGATATTGGCATATGCATTTCCGTTAAACACGTTATTGTGGTACTGCCGGTTATCTTCATACAGCTGTGACAGCGGGTTATCGCCAGACTCCATGCCTTCGTAGTCACCTCGTCTGCCATAGGTACCATCAGGATATTTAAAAGGAACGATGGGAATCATTTCTATCATCTGGCGGGTCACGTTGTTACCACCAGTGGTTGCATCCTGCCGTTTTTCGTTGTTGACAACATAACCAATGGTACCTCCTACTTTCAACCAGTCAGTCATCTGGCGGTCCATAGTAGCGCGGGCAGTATATCTTTTAGCATAAGAATTTTTAATCACCCCCTGTTCGTCGTTGTAGCCCAGGTATAAACCATACGTAGATTTTTCATCCCCACCTGTGAAAGACAGGTTGTGGCCCTGGCTGATAGCAGTACGTGTTACGGCATCCTGCCAGTCTACATCGTAGAGTGGGTTCAGGTTCTGGTCAAAGAGTTTACCGATATACTGGGCACGTTTTACTTTAGGATCTTTGTATGCACCATTAGCGAATCCGGTTGGATCGTATTTAGCAGCGTTGGCATAAGCGAGATCTTCGGTAGCCAGGAATTCTTTGGCATTCAATACATCCTGTTTGCGGGCCATTCTTCCAGCGCTTACATAACCGCTGTAGCTCACCACACCGCCTTTCTTACTCCCTTTCTTAGTCGTGATCATGATTACACCATTTGCACCACGTGTACCATAAATAGCGGTAGCAGATGCATCTTTGAGGATGTCCATGCTTTCGATATCATTTGGGTTGATCGTAGAGATATCAGCAGGATATACGATACCATCTACAACATACAGCGGATCGTTGGTGGCCTTGATAGAACCAAAACCGCGGATACGTACGCTGGTACGGCCACCGGGGCGACCAGAGTTGGTGTTTACATTTACACCGGCTACTTTACCCGCCATGGCTTGCTGCAGGGTGAGAGAGGGTCTTTCCATCAACTCGTCTGCATTGACACTACCCACACTACCGGTGAGGTCCGTACGTTTGGTAGTACCATAACCGACTACTACCACTTCGTTCAGATCACTGGCAGATGGGGTCAATAAGATATTAAGGGTGGTCTGATCGCCTACAGGTACTTCTTTTGTTTCCATACCTACATAGCGAACTACCAGTACAGCACTGGAATTGGGCACTGCGATCGTGAACTGTCCTTTTTCATCTGTGTATGCACCCGTGGTGGTGCCTTTCACCTGCACAGATACGTTTGTGAGAGGGCCTTCCTTGCCTGAGACCTGCCCTGTGACCTTCCTTTGCTGGGCCATCAGGGTATGGAAGTGCAGCATGGTTAACAGGAATAGCAATCCTGTACAACGCATAAAATGGTTACTTTTCATCATGGAACTATTTATATGTGATCTGAATACTCTTTTGTGGACATGTAATGCTGCACTGAACACTGGTCAGTGACGGGTCATTAAGTAAATCGTTTTAGTTTAAGTTTAATAAAGATGGTTGCTACGTTTTTTTCTGGTTTTACTACAATAAGTTTTAAGTGAAAAAATGAACAAATGGATTAATCAATAAATAACACACTGGATTAATCAATAAATGCCATAACGTGACCTTATGCTACACAAGTTTGAGTAACAAATCTAAAAATTTTTTATTAACGCGCACCATCTTTTTACATTTTTTTTAACAACAGGGGTAATTGCGACAATAGCACATGTGTGTATTTGCCTGCGGTTATAATGATGTCAACTCTGCCGTTTTACTGTATGTGGGGTTGTTTTTTTATCATTTCCAGCCAGATCCGGGAGCGTTGCCGCAGCCGGTTTGATATGCGCCTTTATGTTAGGCAGAATGCTTACATGTAACCTAAAATGTTGATTCTTTTACTGCTCATTCGCGCCGTATGGTAGCAGACATTTCTGCATGTCTGGTCTATTGCCGTTGGCTGGTTTGATGCAGGATGATTTCTGCGGGAGGCCGGTTGGAACTGTTAGCCACAAGGCGGATAGTGCCGGGTGTTCTGCCAGCTTTGATGATGACCATTGCGCGGCCGTGGAATGCTTTTCTCTGCGGGGCCTGGTTACTTTCCAGGCTACGGGGGTCTGCATTACCGACCCCGGCGATGGTAGCGGGTCCTTCCAGTTTGAAAGTAATCAGGGAGCTATCTTCCGGGTTACGGTGGCCTGCGCTGTCCAGCAGGTTCACTGTGATGTAAGCGAGGTCCTGGTTATCAGCAGCAAGCTGGCGGGTGTCTGCCTGTAACTCAAGTCGTACGGATTGCCCGGTGGTCGCCAGGGTCGCTTTTTTCCTGCCGGCTACAGCGGTGAGGGTACCTTTTGTATACGGCACCTGCCAGCTGGCGGCATGATCTTTTACGGCTTTTTTACCCAGCGATTTATCATTGAGAAAAAGTTCTACCTGTTCATAAGAACTGTAGGCCACTACTTCCAGTGGTTTTCCTTCATTGCCCGGCCAGTTCCAGCTATCGGTTACATCCTGCCATTCCCAGCGGCTCCAGTCTAACTTGTCGGGGTTGAGTGGATAAGTAGGTTGAGGTGGGTGTACAAAGAGAGATAACTGCTCCGGCATCCAGAGGGCATCGCGGTAATAGGATTGAGGGCGTTTCCAGCCACAGATGTCGATATCTCCGCAATAGGCAAGGTTCCACGGATAAAAACCCTGGTGCTGCAGGTAACCCAGCCAGCCTATACTGGCTTCGCCCATATAGTCGAAGGCAGTCCAGACAAAGTCACCGATTACCCAGGGGTGTTTGATGACACCTTCCCAATAGGCACCGGCGTCCAGCGGGAAAGATTCAGTAGCCATGATCACCCGGTCTGGTATACGCGCATGATCCGGTTCGTATTGATCAAGGGCATAATTATAGCCAGCTACATCGAGGGCAGAGAGGAAAGTATCTTTGTCCGGTGCAATGCCATTGACACCACAGGTAATGAGGCGGGTGCTGTCCAGCTGTAGGACATACTGCCGCATGGTATGCGCTAAAGCAGCTACTTCTGGCTTTTCCCGGTGTGGGATCTCATTTCCGATGCTCCACATGATCACTGCAGGATGGTTTCTGTCCCTGTTTACCATGCTCTCCAGATCCCGTTGCCACCAGTCGTTGAAAAACACATGATAGTCTTCGGGGTTTTTACCGTCTTTCCACGTGTCAAAAGCTTCGTCGACCACCAGCATACCTAAACGGTCGCAGGCGTCTAAAAACGCAGGAGAAGGTGGATTGTGGGCACAACGGATCGCATTGTATCCACTGGCTTTCAGCAAAGCAACTTTTCGCTCTTCGGCACGGTCGTAGGCTTTGGCACCAAGCGGGCCATTATCGTGATGCACGCAACCACCTTTTAGTTTAACAGGCAGGTTATTCAGGCGGGCACCATTTACAGCATCGACAGTAAAGGTGCGGATACCGAAGGTAGTGATAACGGTATCAGTGCCTATGATAGTAACGGCTTTGTAAAGATTGGGGGTATCCACAGACCAGAGGGCGGGCTTTGAGAGCTGTATCTGCTGGCTGGTGGACGGGGTTGGTTGCTTTGCTACCAGTATTCCTTTTTGATTGAATATGCTGGTGCTGCCGGGCAGGTCTGTGTCAACCGCAACAGTCGCTGATTGCCTGGTCACACGGGGTGTAGTAATGGCAATCCTGTGTTGATTGCTTTTTAACCATACATGCCTGTAAATGCCCGAACCAGCGTACCAGCGGCTATTCTCTCCTTCATTCCTTACCAGCACGGCGAGCACATTTTCTTTGCCAGACACTATTTTATCGGTGATGTCAAAACTGAAAGTGGTATAGCCATAAGGGTGCCTGCCCAGTTTTTTTCCATTGAGCCAGACAGTGGCATTCATGTATACACCATCAAATTGCAGGATGATGGGTTTGCTATCTTTTTGTAGTGTAAAGTGCTTGCGATACCAGCCGGTACCACCTGTTGTAAAACCGCCGTTTACCTGGCTAATCGCACTTTTACTGAAAGGGGAATTCGTTCCCGGCAGGTCTTCTATACTCCAGTCATGTGGCAGATCTACCTTTCTCCAGTCTTTATCATCAAACAGCGGATTTTCAGCACCTTGTGCATTGCCCCTGTAAAATAACCAATCGTTGTCAAATAGCTGTTGCGCGCGTGCAGGCAAACAAAAACCCAAAACGATGCTGAGGAGTATAATGCGGATCATATAACAAATTCAATTAGTACGTGGTATTCAAAATAAGCACCTATTTAAACGTACAATATTAACAGATTAAAAATTCAGTTTACTTTTCTTTTGCCAGCCGAAGCGGTGGCTGTTCCTCTATGTACCACTTTATCTACCGCACAGCAAAAATGGTATCGTGAGCCGGCACCGGTATTTTAATTTCATTGTATACCCTTTGCTTGATGGCATCTGCCGCGGCATGCCCGGTGAGCAGTTTTACAGGGCCCAGCAAACCTCCCGGCAGTAAATGATCACCAGCCTGCTTGTCCGGCACAATACTAAAAGTTGTTTTAGGCCCGGTTCTATCGCCGATGATACGATTGGCCCAGGTGTTGGCAACAGCAATATCTATCTTATTAACACCGGGCCGTATTGCGCCGGAGATATCCACCCGGTAAGGCGGCGTCCAGGTAATGCCACAGTCGATATCATTGACCTTTACAGCTGCGATATCGGCAATATTACCAACGTCTATCAAAATATCAGCCGGCGGATCAGTTATATACACCTGCTGGACATAATGTGCTGTTCCGGAAAAGTACCTGATTTTTTCAGCTGCATGCTCACGCCAGTCTGTGAGTTTTTCAAACAAAACGGTGTCCTGCGGTGCGAAACTTACTTTCCACGGATTATCCAACGTTAGGAATGGTGTATAGACTTTTTGCTGATGCACATTTTCCATGGGCTTATCTGTGAACAGAACAAACATGGAACCATTTGGCGGAAGCGCCAGAGGGAGCTCAGTCCTGTTCTGTGTGTATTGATACTTCTCCGGTTGCAGATAGATATCATTGACGGCATCATACAATACAGGTATCTTGTTTTGAACCCGGAAGGATAATTGCAAGTGACGTTCTTTATCCTGTTGATTAGAAACAAAGTAAATTTCTTTATCTGCAGCTGAGCGATGGGTCCAGGCAATACCCGGTTCACCTGAAATAAAATCAGGTGGAATGTTAATATGTTGTAAAGTATCAGTGAGTGTAAGAGAGACACGGTACCTGCTGCTATCTCTTCGGTTATTGTAAGAATCATAGGCATAACCATGTAAGGGGTCTATCCAGTCTTCTGCCCTGGAGATATTAGCACTTGCCGTTACACCGGCAGGCATTTCCCGGGTAGGTTCGCCTACATTGGCCAACCTTCTTTTCTCACGCTGGATGATACTATCTCCAAATAACGTGGGCAATAATGGCACCAGGCGCCCGGGCAATACGGCTCTTTTGGGCAGGTTATCACCAGTATACACGCCGATATCCACAACTGGCTTACCCTGTTGTAATAAGTACTGGCAACGGGTGACATAATTTACCATTGCTGATACATAAGGCCACCAGGTCTGATCCCTTTGAAAGTAAAGCCCAATTCCATTCAGGGTCATTCCCGGTTTCCTGTCCATCCAGGGATTGTGCGCAAAGACATGGAAAACCAGTTTATTAATACCCAATGCGAAGTTCCGGTCTATTGTCGTTTTCAACATACCAGGATATTCATCCCAGTTATTCCGCAACTCTGTAAATGCCTCTGCCTGAATAATCTGTTTATCATAGACATGTGCACCCGAAATGGCGTCCAGCATGTCATTCGGCTTATCGTGTGTCGGACTGCGCAACCAAAATTCACCCATTGGATAATCCACTGCATGATAATGCTCCATGCCGTCGGCAGTGATCACAGGGGCCGTACTTTCTGCGCTGAAAGCTACTCCGCGGGCATGCGCCAACGCACTTAAAGTATCGTAAAAATTAACCTGTATTAATTGATTGATTGTACGGCGTATATCTAGCAGGAATTGCTCTGAAGCCGCCCCGTTATCCACAGGAATACCAGCCATTGCAGGCAGCCATTTTAACAGGTCGTAGCCATGTTGCTTCCTGAAGGCATCCCTGAATACAGGCGACCAGTTCTGACTACCACATTCCCAGCTATCCACGTGCAAGACGCTTAACCTGGCCCGCTTCAGTGCTTCTCCATACCAATGATCGAACTGGAAGCGTACTGCAGCAGGATTGAATTTATCACATTCCAGGCCAGCACCAGCACCACCGGTTACATTCCTATGCCCGGTAGAAGTATGGCCTACCCGCAGGATCGTCCAGTCTCCTTTCGGTGCTTTCCATTGCAAATGTCCCTTTGCATCCATCCTGCCGGTCAGGTCAATGATCTGGTGCTGTGGCACAGCCATATCGGTGTTGGTGATCGTATTGCTGATCCGCCAGACGGCGCCACTTTTCCCTTCGTATTGATTAATACGTGGCTGATTGGATAAATGGATGCCTGTGATCTTCAGACTTTGTTTCCACTTGGCATTATCCAGGTCTTCAGCACCGGGTTCTGAGCCCGCTTTGTTGTAATCAAAACGGAAGTAACGACTGGTGGTAGCCGGGATGGAATAAGTATGGTCTGCATCCGCATCCAGCCATCCATGACGTGGGGCGTTCATCTGGAACACTTTATGGAAACTGATACCGTCATCGCTCACGGAAAGTTTCAGGCGCTGTGCCTGATAGTTATTGCCGCGGATTGTAATAGAACGACAGGTAAACGACCGGGGATAAGTATACTGTATCCAGCAGGGGGCCGTGCTTTTTATATTTTCCTTATTTTCTTTACTGAAGAGGATCTGCGCATTTACATCAGGGAGGTTTGTCGTCACTACCGGTGTGGATGTATCTTCTTTGATAAGTGGAAAAGCCAGTATGGCAATGTCCTTATAATATCCTTCGTTGGTTGCAGGTTGAGGTAAGTTACCATTGAAGTTCCCATTTACCTCCGTCATTGTCCACACTACTTTCTGCATACTGAGCGAAGGAGTAATCCACGGTCCACCTGCTACCGCAAAGCCATCACAGAAATGCATACCTAACTGCAGCCCCAGACTATCTGCCTGTTGGGAAGCATACTGCACCAGGTTCCACCATGCAGGAGTGAGTTGTGCTGCTGCGGGTGTATACGTCGTTTTGCCATTTACAGGCATGAGGTAAGCACCACCTAATCCCGCTTCTTTCATGGCTACCAGATCGGCATGGATGCCGGGTTGAGATACGGCCGCGTACATCCAGTACCAGAACACCCATGGTTTGGCATCCTGTTGTGCATATGAAGTTGTGCCTAATAGTAAAAGAAAACAAAGTAGGAAGTTACGCATGGAATATTGATTTCAGGTAAGCAGCATTTGCGCTGAAGTTCTTTTTCACATTCTTCGGATCGCTGGCATCGCGGGAACGCTCTATTACCAGCCAGCCACGCCAGCCCATATCATCCAGTGTTTTCCTGACTGCCGGCATATTGATACCAGGATCATTTTCTAACCATACACCATCTGTATTCGTACAATGGATCTGGCAGATCCGATGACGGCCCAGTGTTCGTAATTCCTGTTCCAGGTTTCTTCCTGCCTGAATGGCATTGGAGAAATTGAAGTAACTGCGGATATGTTTTGAATTGATCTCGGCCAGCAACTTTACCTCTTCTGCCGCTGACAACGAGGTTTCTATACCGATGATGACGCCTGCTTTCTTTGCCTTTTCACCAGCGACCCTGAGCCGTTGTACAACCTGCGGACGTAACTCAGGATGTTGTACCAGGTCACCTTTTACACCGAGTGGCAGAAAGGCAACTTTTACTTTCATTGCCACCATAGTATCGATGCAATCCTGCACCAGATCTGGCGTTTCCACTCTTTCAGCAAATGACTGTGCATAGAAACCCGACATAGCAATAGAGCTGATCGCTATATTCAGCGCTTTCGCTTTGTCCAGGAACTGCTGCCGGGTAGCAACATCCCTGAGTTTATTGTCGAATGCAGAACGATCTCCCAGACCGCCCATATCCAGTTCCAGTCCATCGGCACCAATTTCCCTGGCGAGCTGAAAAGCGGCTAATTTCTGACGTTTCAGGATCATCCAGTCACATACAGCAATGCGATAGCGGGGCGCTTTCCACATGCCTGCGATAGAACGGGGTACGAAAACGCCCGCTGCCAGTAAGGCCGATTGTGCTATAAACCTGCGCCTGCTGTTTTCCATATGTCGTTAGTTAAGGGGGTGAGTTCCAGTTGCCGGGGATCGATTTTCACATACCTGATCCTTTGCCGGCGCCATGTGTATACAATGTGAATATATCCGTCTGACGACTGAATAACTGAAGGGTAAGAATATTGGCTCACGGGTGAATCTTCCAACACGAGGGCCGCAGACCAGTGTATTCCGTCCTCACTCAGGGAAACATTCAGCGGTGTACGCTTTCCCTTGCTGGCACCTTTGGGCGTGCTGACGTGATTATACACAATCAATTGACGCCCGTCTTTCAGCGTAACAGCATCTGTACCTGAATTGTTATTGGGTAGCGTATTTAATGCCAGCGGTGACCATGTTTTGCCACTATCCTGTGACCATGACTCTACCAGGTTGCCTGCTTTATTACGGCAAAGGATCTGCATTTTGCCATTGCCGTATTGCAGGATACCGGGTTGAATCGCATTGATCGTACTGTCTTTCTGCAAGGGGCCTGTCTTAGTCCAGGTCTTACCGGTATCTGTCGTTATTTCAAAGTGAATGTTCCAGCCATGACCTTCAGTGCTGCTGGGGCAAAGGAGTTTTCCTCCCGGCAGGAGGATGGGTTTATTTTTTACAGGGCCCAGAAAACCAGCTGGTAACTGTCTTGCAGATGACCAGCTGACACCCCCGTCTGCAGAAGTTTTCAGGTAACCTTTCCAGCTGCCGACATTGGGACCCACCTTATAAAAGAGCAGGAGATCACCACCCGGCACCTGGAATAGTACAGGATTCCAGCAGGCATGCCGCAGGGTATCGTTTTGAATTCCATTCGCCACCTCAGCAGGTGTAGTCCACTTCCCCCCTACCTGGCGGCTTATCCATATGCCTACATCCGGGTTTCTTTCTTTTGTGCCACCAAACCAGGCTGCGACTACACCATGGCTGGTTTCAGCAAGGGTTGCGGCATGACATTCGGCGAAAGGTGCAGTTGTGAAAATATCTTCGTCTGCCACTATTCCTTTCTTCCAGCGGTCAGGTTGTGTAATATGAATGTTGTAATCACCTGAACCGATTTCGTATGCGAGCCTGTTATTGGCTGCGTTTTCCGGGCTGATCAACTTTGCGTTGTTGCTTAAACCTGAGACCTGCGAAGGATCATTAGCGGGCAGATATATCGTAGCAGTCGTATTTGCAGGCAGGGTGATCTGCCAGTCAAAGGCCTGTGTAGATTTCTTCCAGTGGGAACATATGCGGCCATGCATGGATTGATAGCTGGCGTTCACTTCTTCCAGTCCCGGTACCGGTTGTGGGTTCATCGTGATATGTTTGAATCCATGGTCTCCCTTTATGCCGGCAAGACTTTGATAGCACCATACAATTAAATCACCGAGGAGCATAACGTGATTCTGAGAGTTCATGTTTGGAGCCGCTTTATCTCCATTCCATAATTCCCAGATAGTGGTAGCACCCTGGTTCACCATGTAACCCCAGCCGGGATAATCCCTGTCCGCAGCAATCAAATACGCCAGATCAGGACGCCCGTTTTCCGTAAGGGTACGCATCAGGAATTGGGTGCCGATCACACCTGTGGAGAGGTGATCACCGTTCTGGTGGATGGTATCGACAATGTTTTTAAACACCTGTTGTCGTTCGTTTTCCGGTACCAGGTCGAAATACAGGGGAAGCAGGTTCGCGGTAAGTGTAGGTTTGTGCTGAAAATGCTGATTGAAAGATATTTTTACCGCTGCAGCCTGTTGGGCAAACAACGCCTGATCAGCCTTCATATGCAGAATACCGGCAAAGGTATCCATCACATTCAGCAGGTGATAATAGGTAGCTGTCGCTATCAGTTTGCCATCTGTTGGCCGTGGTGCACACCAGTCGCCATACTTATCCTTCGTCATGATGCCATCTGTAAAATACTTATCGCGCATGTAAGTCAGCCAGCGCTTCATAGACGGGTAATGTTTGCGCATGGGTGCGACATCGCCGAATTGATTGTAGAGATATCCTGCTATGAGAATATAAGCTGCAGGCCAGGTCATATTATCAGAATAATATCGCCAGTAAGCCGGGGCTACGTCTGGAATAGCACCTGTTTCCAGTTGTGCATCTGCTATATCATCCAGCCATTTTGCATACAGTTTACTATTGTCAAACACAAAGCTTTCGCCCAAGGCACCTGTTGCCCTGTCGCCTAACCACGGCATTCTTTCATTGCGCTGCGGGCAGTCGACAGGCATACCTTTATAGTTGGAGCGAATACCCCATACCGCGTTCTGGTAAATCTTATTAATGGTAGGATCAGAAGTTTCAAAGGTCCCTATGGTCGTAAGATCATCATTGATCACCTGTCCTTCTATTTCTTCAGGAAGTACGCCACTGATCTCCACATAGCGAAAGCCATGATATACAAAGATCGGATGCCATGTTTCAAGGTCACCACCTTTGAGGGTATATACATCTGTTACTTTTGCATCGCGCAGATTGGCGAGATAGAGGCTTCCATCTTTCTGCAGACTTTCAGCAAAGCGTAACGTGACTTGCTGGCCACTTTTACCTTTTACTTTTATTTGCAACCAGCCGGCAAAGTTCTGCCCCATGTCTGCTATCCATTTATCCTGAAACGGTTTTATGGATACAGGTTTGATAATGCCAGTGATACGCTGTGGTTCGTTGAGCTGTGCAGCCAGTTTCCCGCCGGGTGCAGGCACAAGATCCACTGGCTGCCAGTTTTGTAATACTTCTTTCCTGGCATCGTATTCTTCTCCATCATATTCATTGTTGGTACGAACAGGACCATCTGCGGTCAGTTGCCAGCTGCTGTCACTGGCTATTACCTGCTTTTTGCCATGTTCATATTCCAGTTCCAGCTGTAGTAATAAACGGGGATAACCAAAGGTATTGATCTTGGCAGGTTTATAATGCTGGCGCATGGCGAAATAGCGACCATTACCAAGCGTGACGTCAATCTTATTATTTCCTTCGCGGATCAGACTGGTGACATCGTAGGTATTGTAACGCACGGTCTTTCTATAATCAGTGGGAGATTGTGCCAATACCTGGGTGCCGATACGATGACCATTGATAAAGCCTTCATAAAGACCCACACCAGCGATATACACCGTTGCTTTTTTAACACGGTGCCGGCTGGAGAATTCTTTTTTGTAGTACCGGGCAGAAAGTCTTGAGAACAGGGTATGTGCACTATCCCATGCAAAGGCAGTATCAGCTCCTATCCATTTAGCTTTCCAGTCATCTGCCAGCAATAACCCCATGCTCCAGCGGGCAGGTTGACTCCATTCACTCTCTCCTTTGTTTGTCCAGACCTTTACCTTCCAATAGCATACCTGCCTGCTCTGCAGGGCGCTCCCTTTATAAGTGACCTGGATAGACTGATCACTGGTTACTTTCCCTGAGTTCCACAGATCACCTTCATTTTTAGCCAGTTTTTCAGGTGTAGATGCTACCAGTACCTGGTAGGCATGCTGCACAACAGCATGTTCCGTAGTGCCTATTTCCCAGCTCATTTTCGGTTGAGCGACATCAATACCGACCGGGTTTTCCAGCGCTTCACAACGCAAATGGAATAATAATATCAGCAACCATGCATGCATTACAATACTTTCGTTTTAAGTGAATAGATCTGGTAGATAGCCATATGGGATTCTACCTTGTTTGCATCGGGCAGATCCGTATCTACATCGGCAGGTGTATCTGCATTGGGGAAATGCCGGGGCTCACCGGTGCGGAATACGATTCTGGCGACGGCATCTATTGGTGCAAAACTCAAACTGTTCAATACATCTTTCCCATTTATATTCACCGTGTAGAAGCGGCTGGCGGTGTTCACCGTGAGGCGGATATGGTAAACAGTATCGGGTACATAGCGCAGGAAGTGCTTGTATCGTGCGCCTGCCTTTGCCTTGAGCGTATTGTCTGCATCGAAGATGAGCCGGATGGCCGGGACACCTTTCTGATCTGTTAATTCAACCTGCAGCTGACCGTAATTATTCTGCCTGGGTGTGACGGTAAATGAAATTTCCAGTTGCGATGCAGGCGTGATCACTTTCTCTGCTTTTGCATAGTCAAAAGGATCTTTATCTGCCAGTGTGAGGCTATCACCTTGAATGGTAACAGGTGCCCATAAAGGGCTATAGGTATTCCAGCTATCCGTAGCATTGGTTGTGACGGGTACAGGTAGGCTGGCTACCCAGATATCTTCTTTGTTCATGCTATAAGTGACCCATGCTTTGCCATCGGGCGGTATACCATTTCCTTCTTCAATACCCCGTACATATTGCGGACCATATGACTTATAATTACCACCGTAGCGCATAGGCGGTACTTCGCCATTCACCAGTAGTAAGTTGGTATAATCCAGTCCATCCCCGCTCACAGAAACTGCCAGCGGCCATCTGTATTCGGAGGGGTTGTACACGGTCACATATTTACCATCGGAAGTACGTTGCCCCCAGATCTTTGCATTGCTATTTACAAAACCCGGTGCACGGCCGGCAGCAGACCATGTTTTGCCTTCATCTTTGCTGATAGCAGTGAGTGCATTTTTCCATAGTCCTACCACATGATGGTTGGGCAAATGGTAGTAACAAAATGCCTTATAGTTCTTTTTCAGGGGGATTAACGGGTCGTCCCTGTCGGCTTCTTCATTCCACTGCATCATCATGAGTGGGGTAGCCATCAGCTCATTGCAGGCGGCGATGAATGCTTTGTCTTTGCTGGAAGTATAGAAAGGGTAAGATGTATTGCCGGCATTCCAGGCTTTGTTGTAATGCAGGAAGTAGATAGGTCCATATTGGCCATCCGGCAGCACTTCTCTCACCACCCTGCCTATACCTTTGCCATCATTGGGATCATCCTTTGCATCCAGGCAAATACCATAGTAGCCGAGTACCAGCAGGTGATTATGCTTAGATACATAAAATCCCATCCGCTGGTGCATCACTGCATACAAGTTACGGGCAACCCCGGGATGGCCTTCTTTGGAAGTGCCATCCGGGATCTTATAGGGAGGAAAAATAACGAATGGTTCAGACCAGGTCTCTCCATTTTTAGAAGTCACGAGCAGTGTACGACCCGGAGGTATGCTTTCGCCGATACTATCGCTCAGGTATTCCAGGTAGAACTGGTTATTCCACCAGGCCAGCATGGGAGCATGGTTGTAAGTCCAGCCACCGTTGGTACGGCAGGCACGCATCACCTGTATGTTGTGCACACCGGTAGCAGGTATTAACTGTCCATGGTGGTAATCAACATTGACCCGTGAGCTTCCGGAATAATGTACGTTATCCTGTGCCAATACAGTCGTTGTACACAATAAGAGTGCGATCAGTATCCTCATAATATGCTATTTAGTATCCTGGGTTCTGTCCGAATTCAGCGCCGTTTGATAATGCATCTATCTGCGTTTGTGGCACAGGCCGCAGCCGGTTATATTCCTGTACCTGTGTTACATCAGGATTATAGGTATGAATACGATCTACCAGTTTACCGGTACGCTTCAGGTCGAACCAGCGGATATGTTCACCGGCCAGTTCTCTGGCTCTTTCGTCGAGAATGAAGTCGAGGGTAACATCACTTGCTGAGATCTGCATAGCAGCTGTATAGTCAACCGGTGTTTTCTTAGCCGCCCTTGTTCTCAGCACATTAATGTAAGCAGCTGCAGCGTTGTTATCGCCCATCTGTAAGGCAGCTTCTGCACCTATGAGGTACATCTCAGCCAGCCGTATCACAAGTATATCCAGGAAACCCGGTTGTGCATTGGCAGCAGAGCGGGTGATGGGATCCATGAACTTTTTCAGTGGCACATAGTCATTCCCTACCCTGATGGTACCATTTGGGTTGTACACACTATCCCGGTCTATGACGAGATATGGACGGGTGCTTTTGTCAGTAATGGTGTGTTTGGTGATGTACATGGCAGTATCCACACCTGGCACCATGGTTTTTCCTACCAGAGACGGGGACTTGCCATAGTTTCTCACATCGGTTTCAGTCCAGGTAAATGCTTTGTTACAGATCCATACCGTCTGGAACGAACCATCGAAACGGCTGTCTTTTTCATCATCAAAGAAATCCAGCAGTGCACGGGTCGGCATAAAATAGCGGGTACCATCCCTCCCATAATCCATACTTTGCTGTAAACCGGGTTTTGTACTGTAAGCAGTCAGGAACCACAAATGCAGGCGATTTGCATTCGCATCGTAATCCAGTGTATAAGTGAGTGAGTTACTGATTGTATACATTGCTTCCTTATTCTGCTTGTTATTCTTTGGATTGAAGACGTCTGCATAATTATCCCATAGCGACACGCCTAATGCTGCTTTGCGGGCAATGATTTCATCCACCGTTGCTTTTGCCTTTTTAAAATAGTCCTGTTGTTCGCTACCAGTGTAGTAATAAGCGCAGGAAAGGTAAGCACGTGCCAGCATGGCCAGCGCTGACTTCTGTGTAGCCCGGCTGTATTCCGCGCCATAGGTCAACGGCAGATGGGTGGCGGCGTATTCCAGGTCACCAAGTATAAGTTTGTAAAAATCTTTGACATCGCTGCGGGTAGCTGTGGTGACAGCACTGTTTGTTTCTGTCGTAGAGAGTATAACGCCTCCCCATTGCTCAACTACATGCCAATAATAGAATGCGCGCAGGTAGCGCAATTCACCTTCCCGCTGATTACGCATTACAGTATCTGTAAAACCTGCGTTGCCAATCCGGTTGATCCCTGCATTACAAATATTGATCGCGGTATACAGGTTCTTCCAGGTAGTAATATTCGGATTGCCTTTGCCGGGAATAAAGTTCTCGTAGCGCATCAGCTCATTGGCGTAGTTTGCACGGCCGGCGTTGAACCAGAGATCAGTCCCCATTTCGCCCATCCATTCTCCATTCTCTTTTCCATACCAGGCACGTTGTTCTGAGTAAGCAGAATTTACTACAGTGACAAACCCTTCCGGGCTGGACCAGATGGCATCGGCAGTGATCCCGGAAGGGTTGTATTCATCGAGGCTACAGGCGGTTAGTCCTGAGAGCATGTATATGATGAGAAAATAGTTTTTCATTGGTTTAGTTTTAGAAATCCACATTTAGTCCTACAACGACTTGTTTGTTCAGTGGGGCCGATTCAGCGCCTCCTCTTTCAGGATCATAATAACTCAGGAGGTGGTTACGTGACTTCGTGAAGATATTGGCAGCAGTGGCATACACGCGCAGGCTCCCGATGTTCAACCGGCTGCTCACTGACTTTGGCAATGTATATCCCAATGTCACATTCTTAATTTTGAAATAAGAACCATCTATGTAAAGCATAGATTGGTAGCCTGCATAGTCGCCGAACTTAGATCCTTTCCGTGGGCGTGGATAATCGTTCGTTGGGTTTTCTGGTGTCCAGTAGTCCGGGAATGCGGGGCCGCCGCCTTCTCCACCGGGATTATAACGACCCAGGAATTCGCCGTAGATCATTTGTCCCCAGCGGGCAAAAACGAAAATTCCGAGATCAAAGGCGCGGTAGGTAAATGTATGTTGCCATCCGAGCGACCATTTGGGAACAGGGGAACCCAGGTATGTACGGTCATTATCGTTGATGATACTATCATGGTTCAGGTCATCGATCCTGAGGGTACCGGGTTTGAAAGGGGTACCGCCGAAAGAAAGTGCAGCAGCTTTATCGGCTTCGCCGGTCTGCCAGATACCAAGCTTCCGGTAGGTATAGAAGGACTTAACAGGATGACCCTGCAATAATGAATTCGTTTCCTTATCGATCACGTCTTTACCTCCTACGAGGTCGGTGATCCTTTCCCTGTTAGTAGTAAACGTGAGGGTGGAGGTCCATTTAAACTGTTTATGTACTACATTCACCATGTTCAGTGCGATTTCAATTCCCTTGTTGTTCGTAGCACCAATATTCTGGTAAACAGATGATACACCTGTGGATACAGGCAGGGTTCTGAGCAACAACAGTTTGGTCGTTCTGGTGTTATACGCATCGATGGTGGCACTGATACGGCTGTTGAGGAATGACAGGTCCACACCTACATTGGTAGTGGCAGAGAGTTCCCAGCCCAGACTTGTATTGCCGATCGTAGAATTGAAAATATAACCCGGAGCAGGGATTTCGCCGAAGGACATATTATTGGCCTGAGACAGGCCGGACTGTGTACCATATTCTGAAATGCCGGAGTTACCTGCTACTCCGTAACTCACTCTCAGTTTCAGGTCATCCAGCTGGCGCAGGTTGCGCATAAAAGCTTCCTCACTCAACCTCCACCCTACAGATACAGACGGGAATCCGGCCCATTTATGCCCGACGGCTAAACGGGAAGCACCATCCATTCTTTCGGTGAGCTGCAACAGGTAGCGACCTTTGTAGCTATAATTGATCCTGCCTGCAAATGACATGGTAGCCGCCCCTTTATAAGCAGACCTGATGGTTCTGCTGGTGGCTTCAGTTGCATTCAGGTTGTAAAACAACTGTGTCCCCAGCACCTGTTTGATACCGTATGCATTGCTGGTATCGGCATCCTTGTGGGTATAGCTGCTCAGTGCAGTGAGGGTAATCGCATGGTCGCCTTTGTCCAGGTTGTAAGTGAGTACGTTGTCCCAGTTGTAGAAACGGGAATTGCCGTTAGTTACTTCTGAATAGCTGGTACCATCGTTTGCCCTGTTCAGGGAAGTGGTTGCCTGAAAGATACCTACCCTGTTAAAGCTGATGAAGGTACCCAGGTTGGAACGGAAAGAAAGACCTTTTACAGGTGTAATATCGAGGTAGCCATTCATCAGCACAGTCGTACCGATAGTCTGATCTGTGGCCACTGCGGGTCCTCTGTCGTCCGTAAGCGGCGACAGGGTGTTCGTATTGCCTGCTACGGGATAAATGTTGACATTCCCATTTGCGTCGTAAGGTATACCCAGTGGGGTGGTAGACAATGCTACGCTCATAGGGTCCTTACGCTTGTTAAGGGTACTGTAGTTGATCTGGCTCTGGATACCGGCTTTCACAAAGCGGGATACTTCCTGGTCCAGGTTAAGTCTTACGGAGTAACGGGTCAGGTTAGTGTATTTCAGTGCTCCATTCTCTTTGTAATAGCCGAAAGACATAAAGGCTTTTGTCTTGTCGCCGCCACCGCTTACGGATACAGAATGGCTTTGTTGTGAGCTGTTGTGCAGGAGGAGGTCTACCCAGTTCACCCACTGGCCTTTACCAATAGCATCATATTCACCTGCGTTGGCAAAGATGGTAGCGTCGTCAGGCAATGTCTGACCGGGATTGAGGGTGGCTCTCCAGGCTTCTCTTCTAAGCTGTAAGTAACTGTCGCCGAGGCGTGGAGGCGGATATTGTGTATATCCATTGGCTCCATAGTAGCCGTTGTAGGATACCCTGGTCTTGCCGGGCTTACCTTTCCTGGTGGTGATGATCACCACCCCGTTGGCTCCCTGCGAGCCGTAGATAGCGGTGGCAGAAGCGTCTTTCAGGACTTCCACGCTCTCAATGTCTGCAGGGTTCAGGTAAGACATGCTGCCGCCCTGCAATCCATCGATGATGTACAGTGGTCCGTTGCTACCGGCAATGGAGCGGGTACCCCTGATCAGCACATCGGCACCGGCGCCGGGAGTGCCATTGCTACGTGTAATGTCCATGCCGGGTACCCTGCCCTGCAGGGATTCCAGTGGATTGGCAACCGGCGCCTGCATGATCACATCTTTTTTGACGGTATACACAGCACCGGTAAGGTCTCTTTTTTTGACAACGCCATACCCGATTACAATTGTTTCGTTCAGGTCGCGGACCTTCATGGAATCGGGTGGGTGGTGGGTGGTGTCCTGTGCGTAAGTGGCCGCACAGCAAATGGTCAGTAGGATAGTGAGGGATGTTCGCATTTTAATTGGTTTGGGCTAAAAGGCTTTTCAGGACCTTCTTCCTGGTTTTGAATATGGTGCCGTGCTTATGTCCGGTTGGCAATGAGACGTTGGCTGAGATATCGGTAAAGGTTTTGAAATCGATTGTTTTTTTAGCACAGTAACGGTGGGTACCATAGCTATCATAATAAATAAGCCATTCCTGCCCTACTTTGATAACGGAGGAGCCTTCTGTCAGTTTATCCGTAAAAGGGGCAGAAACAGCCTGAAAAGGGCCATTAGCATGCTCACTAAATACTACCCTGAGATCGCGTTCAGGACGGGTGTTGTCTTTAACCACCAGCACGTATTGGTGATCGGCTATTTTTTCCACTGTGCCGTCTATCACACTGTAGCCCGGATCGAAAAACAGCCTGGCGGGAGAGAATGTCACAAAATCGCGGGTAGTGGTATAATACAGGCGATGGTTGTTGTTCTCTTCTTCCGCACCTTTGGGAAAACGGTTTGGAATAGTGCTGCTCCAGATGATGAGGAACTGGTTATTTTCGTCATCATAGCAGAGCTCCGGTGCCCAGACGTTGATGGTAGTGGGTTCATGTGCCATCACGGGAATATATCGTTCTGCTGACCAGTGGATCAGGTCTCTGGAACTGGCATACCCAAAGCCTTTGTCACCCTTCCAGGCACAGGTCCACACGAGGTGGAATGTGCCATCGGGACCTTGCCGGATACTGGGATCGCGCATGATCCTGCTACCTACTGCGGGAGTAAGGCGAGATCCGGGAATATCAACCCAGTTATAGCCATCATAGCTGTATAACAAATGTAGCCCATCCTGACCTGGCTCCCGGAAGGATGTGAACAGGTACACCTCCTTTGCAGAGCGGCAGGCAATACAGCATATCAGCAGTAAGTAAACGGGTCGCATAACGTGGGAAAATCGGTTTGTTAGTTAAGAACGGTCCAGGATCAACACCCAGTCATTCCCTTCTTCTTCCTTGCCGGGTGGGTCAAATACCTGTATACCTTTGTTCGGGAATGTCCCAATCCGGGTAATGACGCCTGTGCGGGGATCATACCAGGCAGCTTTGATATACGCACCCTCTATTTTGCCTAACTGCGCAGGAATACTGCGACCAGTAGCTGTGTAATAAAGTGCGTAGGTTTTACCTTTTGTGGCAATGATACGCTGATGCCTGGAGCCGGTATCTTTGGCCAGCAAGGTCTGGTCAGGTACCCGATCAAAGTAGGAGCGGGTAGTGAGCAATTGTTTCAGGTATTTCATCTGTGCAGCACCGGGTGCGCGTAATGCGGCTGTGTATACTTCTCTTACACCATATACCCCCTTTTCCGTTGCTTTGTGAAACTGCATTACCGAACTATGTCCATAGGTAAATCCTGCGGCTCCGGCAAATACAGACCAGTAAGCATAGCGCCGTACATCCTTGTCTGTCCAGAAAGGCTGCCCCGGGTCATGCAATCCCTGTGGAATACCTTCATAGGACGGTTCGCCATCCAATACCGGTTTTACCGGTTTCCTGTTATAATCGGCCTGTACATACCTGAAGTTGTCTTCTCCGTATTTCCTGGTGGTGGTATCCTGGTTATAACGCTGGTGCCCGGACTGGAACATATTGAAGTTTAACCAGGCTGCATTGTGAAACCAGTCAGACGATTGAGTACGACCTCTCGGATGAAAGGTCATAAGGTGTACGGAATCTTCCCTGTGCAGGGTATTGCCAATGGCATTCCATACTTTGGAAGAATCACTTCCTTTGGTATCACCACCATTCAGCCAGATCACATTTTTCTTATTGTGAAAACGGGTAGCGAGAAAATGGGCATATGTAGTTGCACCGGCTACTGAGACTTTCCCTTCTTTGACAGGAGCTCCCCATACAGGTACCAGTGCCATATAGATTCCTCTGGCTGCCGCTTTGTCCACAACGTTTTCCACGAAATCGAAGTAGGCTTTCTGTGGCTGGGCAATGTTTTGTTTCAGTAGTGCGGAGTCTCCTTTCTGATTCACAGCAGCCAGGCCGGGCAACACCATTGCCTGAATCACATTGAATCCTTTTTCCTGGCGATCATCCAGGTATTGATCTATCTCTGCTTCTGTCAGGTTGGTGAACAACAGCCAGCCTGTATCCCCTAACCAGAAGAATGGTTGTCCATCGGATGTCTGAAAGAAGTGCCCGTCTTTTGAGACCTTCAGCGGCAGGGTTTTACTTTGTCCGTAGCTGAATAACGGGAATAATAATACGATAACAAGTGTATTCCATTTCATGCTTAAACTATTTGCGACTTATCCATAACACAGCCGGAGACTGCTGTGGATTACGGAATTTAAAGCTACTGATCTTTTTGCTACTGATCAGGTGTCCATCTTTTGCATCTATCCAGCGAGCCTTGCCTTTTACGCTGTTATCCAGTGAGATTTCTGCGGCGGTGTTACAGTAGATGATGTATTCGCTGGCGGCATTCTTCAGCGCCATCACACCCGGCAGGTTTACAGGTCGCATATTTGCTGCGGCTTTTAAAAAGCCGGGGACGTCAATACGGGGAATATCCGGCAATGAACCCCCTGCCATGAATACAGCCCATCCGAAACGATCATCACTATCCGCTGAGTAGATGACTACTTTGTCAGGGTACTTTTCCCTGTATTCACGCACCGCCTTGTACACCATTTCTTCGCTGGTCTTCTTAGGTTTTAGCAGGCGTGCATGCTGACGGGGTGCCAGGTGCTGCCCGCCTGCCGGCGCGTAAGTGGTGCCATCCGCCTGATAATGCCAGTAACGAATGTCTATGAGGTCGATCACATGTGCATAAGCGGGATTCTCCAATATAGCATCCTGTACATCTTTTGTTGTGCTCAGACCGATGATACATGAAGGTTGGTATTGTTTCTTAAAGGCATCGATCGTATTGATCCAAAACTGCACAAAGTGTAAAGGCCCCGTAAACTCCGCTCCTATCAATTGTATGACATTGCTGTTGAAACCCAGGCATTCCATTGAATGCCGGATGTAGGCCTGGTGCAATGCACGGCGTACCGGATGAGTTGTATCATAAAACTGAGCTGCCATGAAGATGCGCTTACCACCCGCATATGGTGGTGGCTCGGGGAACCCGGTGTTATTCACATTATTCGCAGGACGCCAGGGAAAATCCGCATAGTGTGCACCCGCTTCGATAATATTGTGCTGGAAATAATTTTCGTGAATCAGGATCTTATCACCGGAGGCAAAACGCGCCAGGCGATCCCAATACCATTCATTGTACCTGGTGAGATCGTATTTGCTCAGGCCATCCCAGGCAGTACCTTCCCCGCTGCGGGCAAAAGGCTGTTCATAGAATGGTGGCCATACGTCGCCATCTATCCGCATTACGCGCTCATGATCGTCTCTTCTTCTGTCATACCAGAGGCCATAGTTATGATCAAAAGCGATGATATTCTTTTGCGTCATCCAATGCACCACGCTGTCGATATCATCAGTAAAACCCCTACCTGTACGCCCTGGAACGAAACGCGTCAAAGCGGGTACAGCTTCTTTTACATCTTCCGGCCGGACGCCACCACGCCACCATGGTTCTTCGTGACGACCACCTGTGAGGAGTGCCCCATCTTTTACAATTCTTCCATGCTGCACGCTTATTACGAAAGAAGGAGGGAATGATGACCATGCACCAGTTTTGACGGGACCTGTTTTCAGTCCGTTTGTATCGACCGCAATGGGAGGTCTTTGGGTGATCCATTCCTGTAAGGTCAGTGCGGGCTGCGCCGATGCTGCCACCATTTCTGCTGCCTGCCGGGGAGAGGGGCTGCTGGATGCTTCGGAGGAGGCAGGCATAAGTTGTGCCCTGTCTGATACATCTTTACCCAGGCGATCTGCGAGCTGGGCATAATACAGGCTGCGTGGATGAATATATTCATTGGAACTGTTCCAGTAGCCATTGCCCTGGAACTGTGCCCAGGCGCCAAATGACCAGTTCATGGCACCTGGAGGTGCAGGACAGATGATCTTTGCCGCTGCACATTGCCAGAGCATGCTATTGGCACCCGACCAACCTGCCCCCTGGCCATCCTGTTCCCTGTCGGGAAAACCCAGTGCCTGCCCGGTAACCTGTACATTGTCAAGCAATACACCGGATGCCCAGCTATCCAGGGTGCCACTATAACTAAAAGGCATCCATGATTCACATTGTACAAATGCATTGGGGCCAGCGGCACAATAGCCTACACCAAAGTCATGATAACCATATTGTGCATAGATGCGCTGGAACAACGTTTGCTGACCGGCTGTAAAAAAGGTATTCCTGCGCTGGCCTCCTATTTCACTTACCGGTGCCAATGAGATACAATCTTCTATGGTAATACGCCGGGCAGTTTCCCAAACAGCCACTGCAGAACCGGCAAAATGTTCGAATGAAACCTGTCTGACCCAGCTATCTATCGCATTTTCGATAGTAATGCCCATCCAGCGGTGTTCTTCATCTTTGGGTCTTTTTTCATCAACAGCAGCAATGCAGCGGAGGTTTTCCACACCTGTATGTGTGATCTGTCCGGGCCATTGATAAGCTGTGATCGTTGAGACGCCGTAAGTGGTATCGAGGGCAGTGGTCAGGGGTGCATCGAGGGTGACCTGATTACCTTTTACGGTCAGTACTTTACGATCCCAATGAATCACGCGCTCATTGGGTTTCCAACCTAAAGCGGTAATACCACCACCAAAATGTCCGGTACCTAATTGCGTGATCCATGCATTGGTGCAGGGACGGGTAATTTCAACCCTGTCTCCCGGTTTAAAGTTTGCCTGGGCAACGGTAATGGTCGTAGCGTTGACCGGCACATAGGCATCGATGATATTCACCGCTACACCGTAACGTTTATTATTCACACCAGCTATGCGGATGAGTGGTGCACGTTGTCTATCATCTCCTTTCAGGATCGTTTCCGGCCCGCTGCCTCTTAGCACTACGTTGCTGGCATTGATGCACAAGGTCCCCCACACTTTATACACCCCTTTTTTAAGTATCACGGCACCACCACCGGCAGCAGCCACCTGATCGAGCGCCGCTTGTATATCTCCATCTACCGGCACTACGATGCGTGCAGGCAAATCAGGAATTGTACTATCTCCTGCCAGATATCCACAATAGGAATAATCAGGGATACGATTGCCTGAGGTGTCTGGTATATATACCAGATGCCCATCTTTACCCACTGATACCGGTGGTTGTATTTTTTGCTGTGCTGTGGCTGCGAAAGGTAGCAAACAGGCCAGCATCAAAAATTTATTTTTCATTTCTGCGTTTCTTCCAGTCTGCTTCTGCTTTTTTCATATCAATGCCGGATGCTGACAAATAGTTATTGATCCTTCCTTTATACTTTCCAAATACGGCATGTTTTTGTTCGGAGGTGCCTGCGTCCATGGCATGTTCCCGGGCTTCTATCAGCCATGTCATAATCTGTTGCTGTTGTGCAGGTGTCAGGTTGGGCAGCATATCCAGGTAAGCACTGTACGTAACAGGTAATATGCTGTAAGTCATGCCATCCTTTACCTTATTTACCTGTTCGGTTGTCAATACAGCAGACAGTTTTGACAGGTAGCGCTGATGTAGCTCCTTCATGAGCGTTGTATCTTTCTTTCCTTCATTGTCCTTGATATCCACATATTGCTGTGTGATGATCTCCTGTACCTGTTCATTTTTTGCCGGTTCACCGATACCCAGTGTGGATACTATCTTTGCTACACGCTCATTGATGATCATAGTATATGGCTTCTTATCTCCTTTGATATCGTTCAGGAAATCTTCGATGTTGGTATAGCCGTCGCCATTCTTATCTTTTACAGCATCGCTGGCATCTTTTGGATTCAGTCCATGTCTGTTTTCCCACTCATCCGGTATGCCATCACCATCTGTATCTTTGTAAGGTTTGCCTTTGTAGTCAGGGTAACCACCTACCTGTGCGATATCGTAGATAATACCCTGCTTGTAGGAATCAGCGGCGAGTCTGCGCCTGATATATTCACTACCGACTTTTGACTCCGTGTTGTCTTTATACTGGATCTTCCCGGTACGTACCTGTTCGATCACTCTTTTATCCACCGCATCGCGTACAGGCAGTGTAGCACCTGCATTATCCAGTACATACTGATATGCATCCTTTGCAGACAGGATTGTCATTGCAGGCATCGGTGCCGGATGATCGACTTTCATATCTGGCATGTACTGGCCGGCATTGCCCAGGTCTTCTACCTGTACACCGCCATCCCAATTGTTCCGGGTGATGTTATCATAGCCTTCCATGATATTGCCGCTTACGTACGTTCTGCCATACTGCTGGTATTTTAGTTTGCTACGGCCTGATTCAGGTTTGATAATACGATGGCCTACATTCTCATCTTTTGGCGTGATAGGGCCAGGCTTGAAATAGTTATTGATAATATTGAACTGGGAGCGGTAATCGCCACCATCTACGGTACGGTGTTTCCAGTTGAACACCACGTTATTCACAAAGTTAAACACACTGAACCAACCTACTGAAGGATTGCGGCCTGCATTACAAGCCCATAGGTTGCGTATGAAGGCACAGTTTTCACCACCTAATGTACTACCAAAGGCGTGGTTGTAGGTATCCAGTGCTTCTGATGAAATACAGTTCTGAATAGTGATGTTAACAGTGGGGAGTTTTTCTTCCTGATATCCTTCACCCGGGTTGTACATGTGGCGGTACAGGGAGATGTTTTCGTCAAGACCCCAGCTGGCAGAGCAGTGATCGATAATAATATTGCCTACCGGGTTTCCACCCAATGCGTCATCACGACGGCCTACGGATGTTTCACCTCTACGGAAACGCATGTAGCGGATGACTACGTCATGGGTATCTATCCAAAAGCTTTCGCCTGCTACACAAACACCATCACCGGGAGCAGTCTGACCGGCGATGGTGATATAGGGTGCACGTAGGATAATGGGGGTCTTTAAACGGATGATACCAGCTACGTTGAAAACTACGGTACGAGCGCCGCCCTGCTCACAGGCTTCTCGTAGCGTACCTGGTCCATCATCTGCCAGGCTTGTTACAACATATACCTTACCACCACGACCGCCAAAGGTATATGCACCACCGCCCTCAGCGCCGGGGAAAGCGGGGATGGTTGCCTGGGGCAGATCGGTAGGACGGGAAGCGTATGGTATATATGGTTTGCCATTGCGTGCTTCCTGTGTTACAATGGGTAAAGCCTTTTGCCACATGTCGTCAGCATGCTTCTTTGCGCCATCCAGCATAGAGTCGCTTACATGCTGCACGGCTTTGGGTATGGTTGGATATTGCGCAAATGCCTGGTACCCGAAACAGATTGCTGCCAGTATGAAATACTTTTTCATCGGTTAATTGATTTCAGATTATTCGTAAGGATTAAAGGTGCCGCTGTTCCATCCTTGTGTCTGTTCCAGCGATGGGTTCCGTTGTATATTTGATGTAGGTATACCGTAAAAATAATAATTAGAAGGATAATTTATCGCCTGCTGTGTATCCAGATAATCCACTACCGGATTAAAGTAAGTAGTATAATCACTGCCATTGATATCCAGCTTATCCCGCAACATGATCCCTTCGCTATCTGTTTTTTCCAGTATCGCTACGGTATAAGGTGCTTTAATTGCCAGTTTTAGAATTCTTCTCTTGCTACCATTCAGCTGATCAAAGACTTTGTTGCGTCGCATATCGTCATAACGCTTGCCTTCGAAAGCCAGTTCTATTCTACGTTCATTCAGGATAACGGTACGCAGATCTGCCTGGGATAAACCCGTTTTCAAACCATACATATTATCCTTACCGGGATTGATACCTGCCCTTTTGCGGATGGCAGTCAGCATATCATAGGCTTCCTGTGTACGGCCGGTAGCGTTTGCGCATTCCGCCAGGTTGAGCATTACTTCTGCGAGCCGCAGCTCTATCCAGTCAGTTTTGCCCTGTTTAGTGTTATCCTTAATAACAGAAGCATTACAGTTCTTGCGGCAATAGAAACCAGTCACGCAGGGTTTACTTTTATCGTCAGTCATCCCTACATAGTTCCATTGCCTGCGATTCGTTTTATTACTCAGCGGCCAGTTACAACCATTGTAAGCAATCGTGGCATCAAAGCGGGGATCACGGTTCTTCCAATAGTATACTGCATCGTAGCCGGAGGAGGCATCGGTGACAGGCAAGCCATCTTTAGTGGGGTATGCCTCCACCAGGTCTAATGTAGGCTGATAGGATCCACCTCCGCCATTTGATTCAGAGTAAGGGCGGGCTGCGTCGTCAAATGTGCTGGCTTTGTTAGCTCCATCAAATGAGCGCAACATGATCACTTCTTTATTGCCGGTACCTTCATCCAGCCAGATATTGGCATAAGTAGGATACAGTGCGGCACCATCTGTGAGCAGTGTATCGTAGGCATTCCTGTTTGCCTGATACGCACGTTCCCAGCGCGACAGGTCATTGCCAGGGTTGAACTGAGGACTTGCCCAATATAGCAGCATACGGCCTTTGATACCTAATGCCGCTCCCCGGGTGATGCGCCCTCTGTCCGCGCTCCCCCAACTGGCGGGGCATTTGGCAGCGCTATCAAAATCCGTGGCGATAGCATCTATACACTCAGACGTTTTATTTCTCTTTACAAACAGGTCTTCAGTGATCCAGTCCTGTGGATGATTCAGATAAGGCACCCCACCATACAGCTTTACAAGCTGAAAATAGACCCAACCACGAAGAAAATATGCCTGTGATTTGATTTTTGTTTTAGTATCCGCATCAAGCGTTCCTTTCTCAATTTCAGTGAGCAGGATATTAATCTTGCGAATATATGCCCATGCGTTCGCAGTGGCATTACCACCATAAAAGTCATTGATATTATCTACGGAAAGTGTGCCATACCACAGCTTGGCATCGCCTCCATTATAGTCATCTGCCAGGTCATGAATCGCGGTGGGCAATGTTCCTGATCCCTGCTGGTTGGGCCATGTAGGCATCGTCAGGTCATAGAGCCTGTTCAGGTACAAGGTGGCAGTAGATTCATTATTCCAGGTGGCTTCATCGATGCCAGAGAGGTCTGTTTTGTCCAGTATTTTGGAACAGGAGAAAAGCCCCAGCAGGAAGAACATGTATATATAACTGATCTTACTTTGCATAGTTGTGAATTTTACAAACTCAGGTTCAGGCCAAATGTATAAGTGCGTAATGCCGGATAGTCAATTGCCAGGTTGGTAGCCGGATCTTTGTAGGGCTGATGATTGATCAGTACCAACAGATTGCTACCTGTCAGGAACATGCGTAATTCAGGAATTTTCCATTTTGCTGACAGGTCTTTTGGCAACGTATAAGACAGCTGTGCATTATTCACGCGCATGGCGGTGGCACTGCGTATCCAGAAATCGGATACTTCGCTGATGAGCGGAGCGTTCATGAGTGGATACTTTGCATTCGGGTTGCCAGGTGACCATGAGTCTTTCCAGATGCTGAGTGCGCGTGCATTTTCGGTAGGTGGTGTTCTGGCTGTTTTATCATATGCCTCATAACCACCTACCTGCAGACTCACGTTGAAGCTTAGCTTCAGGTCTTTCCACGCGGCGCCAAGGTTAAAACCTACACCAAAGATGTTGCTGCTTCTGGGCGCGATACGGGTTTTATCGTTAGCATCTATTTTCCCATCACCATTGATGTCCTGATAGTTCATGTAGCCAGCTATAAGCGGGTTGCCATCGATCGTCCATCCAGGGTGTGCAATCAGGAAATCTTCTGCTTCTTTCTGTGTGCGTACAATGCCGGTAGACCTGTAACCTTCCATACCATTGTCTGTTCTGCGGCCTATAGGGTTTTTCCAGGCAGTATCGCCTGCGCCGTAGTATTTACGGATCACTTTATTATCGCTCAGGCCAAAGTTGACAGCTGCGAAGTATTTGAGATCCTTATTGATAGTGCCGTTGTAACCGATGGATGCTTCCAGCCCCCATGATTTCAGTCTGCCATAGTTCTGGTCTGCAATAGCACCACCGAAGGTAGAAGGTACAGTGCTGGTAGGTTGTTGCAACATATCGTAGTTGTAACGGTGCCACAGATCTATCGCAAAGTTGAATCTGGAATTGAAGAAGGTACCGTCAAAGCCCAGGTTTTTGTAGAGCGCTTTTTCCCAGGTGATGTGTGCATTGGGAATATCGTTGTTACTCAGACCACTTGTGTACGTACTGCCGAAGAGCATACCAGTCGTTTGGGTATATCTTTCTTTGTATTGATAGTTTTTCACTGCGTCGTTACCGGTCAGACCGACCTGGAAGCGGATCTTCAGGTCATCTATGCATCTGACAGTGTGATGGAACCAGTCTTCCTGGGAGATCCTCCAGCCCAAAGCCACAGAAGGAAAGTATCCCCAGCGGGAATTCTTCGGGAAGTTAGGAGAAGCATCTGCCCGGAAAGTAGCTTCCAGCAGGTACTTTTCAGAGAATCCATAGTTCAGGCGGCCCAGATAGCTTACGCGGCCGGTTTCGCCTGCAGAGCCGCCGTTGTCGTACAGGGATTTATCCTGACTAAAGGCAAACAGTTCATCGATGCCTGGAATCACAACGGTTTCGCGGCGGGTGTTAAATGCATCGTTCGCGGATTCTGCCTGTTCGGCGACGAGTAACAGGTTGATGTCGTGCTTACCGAAGGTACGGGCGTAAGTCATCATTTCATCCAGCTGGTAGTTGGATGAACCTCCATAATTTTCCAGCATCACATTCCCGTTCTTGATGAATGTAGTGGCGTTGGTAGTCGTCGTTTGATTAGTAAAAATCACGTTTTGACTGGTTACGTGTGCTCCCTGCCTGACAAAGTTGTATAGGTAGTAAGGCACATAATATTCCTTTCCAAAATCAGTGCGGGCATTGCGACCGTATTGTACACGGAAGGACAGTCCTTTGATGGCTGGCAACTTGTAATCCAATGCAGCATTGATAGTTTGGCCTTGTGATCTGGTTCTGGCATAGCTACCTGTTTTTACCATTTCTGAAGGGCTCCAGCCAGGCACCGCGGAATAGACGGGTTTACCATCAATGTACATAGGCACCCATCCGGGCGTGAGCAGTAAGGCACTTACGGTTGCGCTCATCTGATCAGACTGTTCTGTCGTACCTGCACCTACTGTTTTAGGAGTAGGTCGGTTCACGACAGCGTTGTCAGTAGCAAAAGAGATAGTAGCAGTCAGGTTATCTACTATTTTCGCATTGATACCCAGACGAACGCCATATTTGTTGCTATACAAATCACCTACGTTCCCATCTTCTTTATAGTAGTTTGCCCCGGCAAAGAAGGTTACCCTGTCGCTGCCGCCACTCACATTGATGGTATGGCGGGAAAGGTGTGATTTTTTCCAGACATTATCTATCCAGTTGTAGTTGTGTGACCTGAGATAAGTCAGTTCATCGTCCGTATAATATTTAGCAGTGTTAGCATCTTTCAGGCTGGAATACTTGTTATTAAGCATGGTAGCATGGTCATAACTGTTCAGCATTTCAGGGATGTAGGTAGCTTTGGAAAGACCATAGGAGCCAGCATAGCTGATACGAGGCTTACCAGGTTTTCCCATTCTTGTTTTCACCAGTACGACTCCATTTGCGCCTCTCGCACCGTAGATAGAGGCGGCGGCGTCTTTGAGAAATGAAATACTTTCAACCATGGTTGCATCCAGGTTATCAAAGTCTGCTTTTGTCATCTGGAAGCCGTCGATAACATAGAGAGGATCAGTAGATGCGCCGGTAGCAGCCCAGGTGACAGGGTTGCGGATAGTGAGGGTGGTGGTAGCACCAGGACGGCCGGAAGCCTGGCTGATAGATACACCGGGTACCTTGTTTTGCAGGGCGGTAGCAAGGTTAGCTACAGGCAGATCTTCAATTTCGGCGGTATTGACAACTGCTACGGACCCCAGTACATTTGCCCGCTTTTGCGAACCATAACCAATAATGACAGTTTCATTCAGGGACTTTACATCTTTTTCAAGGAACGCATCGATGGCTTCCTGCCGGTTGACAGCAATTTCCTGTGTGATGAAGCCGATGAGAGAAATGACAATGGTAGAATTCTCATGGACCTTTATGGAGTATGATCCATCGGGAAGTGTGGTAGTTCCCTTGTTTCCAACTTTTACACGAACCGTCACTCCGGGCAGGCCGGTTTTTTCGTCAGCATCGTAGATTTTACCTTTCAGGATAATTTCTTTTGATGGCGTACCGGCAGCAATTTTCTGCTGAGCGAAGGCTGTAGAACATAGCAATAGTAATCCTGTTATCCTTATGAGGATACATGGTAGATTTTTAAACATTGCCTGTATGATTTAAGGCATATACAATGAGGGATAGATAGCGCATAGAGGTATATCTATGCAGGCATACAGCCCCATAAGTTGAATGGGTGGCGTACCGGTTTTTATCCCCTGTGAGAATTTCCGATCAGTACAGCGACGGCTGTACTACAACTTACCAGCAGTAACATTCATTAGAGAGAACCTTACCCCTAACGTGGTGATATATACATTTTCATACCTGATGGAATTTTATTCAAAATTTTCAAATGGATAGCAGGGCGCGATCTGCCTATACTTTATGGGCCAGTCTACAGTAAAAAAACGCCGCTCATAATCATGGAATTACACAAACTGCAGTTGTTGTCTTCGGTGTCTTACTGACACTAATAGGGGCCAAGCTACATAAAAGTTTAAGCAAAAGGATAGGTTGGGGGAATTTTATTTACGCAATCGTTGCCGGAAATGATCAATGGGAAAATCGCTTCACCCAGAAGCAAAAAAGTTTATTTGCTACAATTTATATATTCAGAACCTTTTTTATGAAGTAATCAAATAGCAAAGAGCCTATATCTTAGAAAGATACAGGCTCTTTATTATTTGGTATAGCGGCCCTTATGAGGTGAACCATTACTCTTTGAAGGCACGGGCTACGGACGTAGTAGTTGGATTGGGAGATGAGTAGCCGTAGGCGCACAGGGCTCCGTTTCCTTTACACCCTGTGGGTGGATTATCTTTATCGAAAGTAGCACCCAGGTAATCGTATGTGTATGGGTCATACCAATAGACGAGCGACCTGAAAGATTTAGCAGCCTGTGTGGCGCTAATGGTTACAATGGTGAATACTGCTGCGAGTGCAGTGAGACGGATGTGTTTCATTGCTTTGGTTACTTGTTTACGTTGTTAAGTTTGGCGTATGTGATAATTAGTTGTTGTGCTTTAGATACAATAGTTGCGCTGTTAGTATTAATGCTGATTTAATATCCGGTAAGTATTACGCACCAGGAATATGCCTGCGATGCACAGTGACAAACATGCGGTATTGAACCACACGTGTGCATTCCAGCTCATGCTGCTGATGATACCTCCACAGGTGCAGGGTAGGTTGGTGCCACTACTCAGTAAGATTCCCAGGTATGCCAGGAATGTAGCAAAGAGGATGGCACTTGCAATGAAAGCTGTCATGCGGAATGCAGTGATCAGGAACATTGCTGCGAGCAATACTTCTCCTATTGGCAATGCCCAGGATACAATTCCTGACAAGGATGCGAGCAGGGGCCATGGCGAGATACTCAACTGGTATCTGAAAGTGGTGTGCTCGAATAGCTTGTTCAATCCCGTATACAAAAACAATATGACTAGTAAAGATGCGATGATTTCGATAAGCAGTTTCTTTTTCATTTCATAACATTTCATGAGTATATAGCGGGTATACTATTTGGGGGTATCATTCACCATTACAGTGAAAAACATTTCGGTATCATTGTTTAAGATACTTTTCGAGGCATCATTATTGGCAATACAAGCTGCTGTCAATACAAAGCCGATCTTTCGGGCATAGTTACAGCAGCTACCTGTTCTGACTTCTGCATGAAGGCAACTTTTGCTGGTAGCTTAACAAGGTATACGCTATTCCTGTATCGTACCAGATACGATCCAAATAGTACGCGTTACACACCTGCACTTTGTCAGGAGCGTTGATAAAAAATAATACCAGGGGAATCGAATTGGCTATTGAGACTCTATGGCTACTGGATAACTATGCTGATTGCTGATTCTGTTGTAGCATATTACATTCAACCTGGATATTTTGAGTTCTTATGTTCTTTAGAAGACCAATTTTAATTAGATACACGGTTCAGATTTTCACATCTCATAAGGTGGGGGGTCGACGAAAGTTTAACATAACATAGTAAAAGTAGGGAATAATTTGGATATAGGGATAATTTTCCTACGTAAAATAACAGTCATTTTGCGCCTGTCATTTTGGTTTTTATCAAGTACCAAATTGCAATGGATTGCGAAAAGGTAGTTATTAATGGGCGACCACTACATTTGTATAAAAACTATAATCTTTTGATCGCGTAAACAACATATACATTCCTGAAGGAATGTTACTTACGTCAATGGTGACCGTCAGTCCATCCAATGCCATTTCTTTTTCATACACGGTATGACCGGCATAACTTACTAATGAAATCACTGCTTTTTCACTTACAGCCGGTATATATTTTACTGTCAGGTTTGTACTGGCCGGATTCGGGTAAATTTTGTCAAACATACCTGTAGATACTGCCGTTCTGGTAAGTACCACAGAGGCTGTATTGGGATTCCCTGCCTGGTCTGTGGCTGTACTGTCGGGGATCTGTACAGATAGCCTGCCATCATGCAGCGGAGTGACTATTGCTGTAATGAGGTTATTACGCACGCGATCAAAGTTACTCACCGTCGCATTCACGGCAATGATGCGACTTACATCAAACGTACTGATTGCTTCATTGAAACTGATACTTATACTAAAGGGGGCTGAAACGGGGCTTCCAATCGTAGAGAAGAGGCCTGATGTAGGCCGCGTCATATCATAATACACCACACTATTATCGGTGGTCTGATTGACCTGATTCAGCGTATCGCCTGCACTATTGATATAGGCGATATTAAAAGTGATCTGACCCTCAGCATCTACATCTGTCATAGTCAATGACGCAGTATATTGCAGATAAGATACAGCGATGGGAATTACCTTATGACCTGCAATTGTGATCTGGGGTTCTGGCAGGTCACTGCTGGCAATGAAGGACAAAGTCACTACATCCCCCAGTTTGGCAAAGGATGTGTTCTCATTGTTAGACACTATATTAACATTACTTACTACTCCTGAGGCACTTGTTTTAGCAAAGCCTTGTGCGTTAGCATTAGCAAATACAAGGGATAGTACAAAGCATGATAAAACGAGTCCGTGAGCTATGGTTTTTCTTATTAAAAAGCGGTCCATTAGGATTAGGGATCTCCGGTTTTTCAGTTAGTAAGATAAAATTATAAATAATTATTTAAAGAAAATAATAATATGTCTATAATAAAAACAGTAAAACGCGATACAGGTAAGGATTAGCCCCCGGAAAAGTTTATTATTATCTGTTTTTCAACTATTAGTGATAAAATAAGGGTCAAAAGTATTTTTCATGACAACCGCCGGGTTTTATTGCCTGGAATGCTTATAATAGCACTGATTTATGAATGATTGTTCATTAACAATAAAACACATATTTCCACAGCTCCCCAGTCACCCATCTTAATTGGATATTATAACACTATTATCGGTACTTTTGCGCACATGACAAACAAGGTTATTTTACTGGTTGATGATGACATTGATGATCAGGAACTATTTGGTGAAGCGATGTCTATTGTAGACAGCAATGCTGTTTGTCACTTTGCGTCGGATGGAGAAGAAGGACTGGAATTGCTGAAAGACAATTCCATTGATGTGCAACTGATTTTTCTCGATCTGAATATGCCTAAAATGAATGGCAAACAGTTCCTGGAAATCATCAAACAAAACAAGCAACTGGAAAAAATCCCGGTCGTGATCTTTACGACTTCCCTGAGGGAGAAAGATGGTCTTGACACCGCTGCATTGGGTGCTGCTCATTTTATGACCAAACCTTCCAGTTTCGGAGAACTTGTAAAACAATTGGAAGGTATATTAGAAAAAGCGCTCGGATAAACTTCACTTACCTGTAAGTAACTAAAATTTTACGGACTGTTAACCTGCTTAAGTTTGCTTCCCTAAACCGGAGCAATTATGAAAGTATTGAACCTTATTCTTTGGATCCTTCAGCTTTTAGTAGGTGTGCTGTTTATTTACGCCGGCTACGATAAACTTTTTACACCAATTGCACAACAGGCTGCTATATACCCATGGAAAGGCCAGGTAGCCCCTTCATTTCTTATTTTTACGGGCATTATTGACCTTTTAGGCGGTATTGGTATCCTACTCCCCTTTCTAACGATTTATGCTGCCAGCGGGATTATTTTACTCATGGTTTGCGCATCAGTTTTCCACATTGCAAGGGGCGAAGCCAATGTGATTGGATTTAATATTGCCATCGCGATCGTGGCGGGGTTTATTGTATGGGGCAGGAAGAGACTGGCTTAAAGCCAGCCTCTTCAGATCTTTAAGATTACTTTTACGTTGTGTGAAGCAACTGTGTCAGTATACCTCCAATGCATCTTTTGAGGGCAGAGCCGGGAACGGCTGGTGTGGTTCTGTCTGGTACCAGTACACAACAGAAGATAAATCAGATTGCTGTTTTAAATACCGGCCACCCGAACGCCATCCCAGATCCTGTATTGTTACCCGCAGGTCTTTTTCAAATCTCACCGGGTCTACTATATGCCAGCGATACATGCCAAACCGCTGACGGGTGTGATAATCATTGTCAGGCCGAATCACCTGGTGCAGGCCGCTGTAAGGTGTACAAAAAGGCACATACTTACCATTCCTGTCAAAGTTGTAAGAGCCACAGAAATAATCTTCTGTACCGGTACCGCAGATTGTGGGGAATTGTGTATCCCCATCCATAAAGAATTTAATTTCGCCTTCTCCCCACCAACCGTTGTTATTCACTCCTACTCCCAGAAAAGTACCTACATACTGCCCCTTACCCTGAATATTATCTACCAGCACATAATCGCCACTGGTATCAGGATTGACACGACGAAACTGTGCATGGAAATAAGCTTCATCTGCAGGCACGGCTCTTAATTCATAATCTACCTGATAGTAAAGCGTCATTTGCTCAGTATTGATGTTTTCCATGGTGATGCGGCACTTTTTTCTAAAAGGCATCTGCCAGTAACTGTTAAAAGCACTGCCGGGATTTACACACACAGCGAGTGATGTTAATGGAGCATATTCGTTCCACGCCATACCGAAGAAATCGCCTGCCGGGCATTCTACTGAAGGCGTTTTTTCATCGTCCCAGTAGATGCGCAGAATGCTATAACGCCATACACCTGTTGGTGTCATCCAGATGTGTTGTATAGCACCGGAGCCGGTTATTTCGGCCAGTGTAAATGTCTGACCGGGTTTGATAATGATGAAGGGATTTACTTTCCAGCCCTGACCCAGGTCGCAGGCAGCATCAGATGCATTGGCTGTATTCGGCGGAGCACTTCTGGAGGGGGAGGCCATACCTCCTTTACCTTTTTCACCAGTTAGGTTTTCCGGACTGATGCTTCGGGTTTTTGCATTGGAGAGGCGATACAAATTGTCAAGACCTTGTGAATAGACCTGCAGACTACAAACTATTATTAAGAGCAGCAATAACGGGAACTTTCTCATACATGATTTTTTGTATGAGAAAGTTACTGTTTTTATTGACGGATGTCAAGCTGTGCGATTTGTAAACGAAGGCTGTCCAGTTCATCTTCTTCCTCATCTTCTTCCAGACGGCCTCCCTGTATAAAGGTCAGCTTCGTACTGTTAGCTTCCCCTTTTGGATAGAATGACAGCTGTCCATAACTGGATACCAGGTAAGCAGTCGTATTATTTTCTGCCAGTGGTACCAGGATACCGTAACAGAGGTTAGTAAACATACCGGAAGCCCATTCATTCGTACCTGAGAGTATCACATACTGTTGTCCTTTGATGGTGCAGGTTTCCATAGGTGATCCACCCCAGCTCATATATCCACAATCGTTGACCGTGCTGCCACTTTCATCGATGATGCGGGTGATCTGCTTCCTGTTGACAGTGATTGTACTGCTACCACTTTCAAACTCTTCTTTAAATTCAAACTTATAGGTAATATCATACCCCGGAATGTGGAAAACGGAAATACGGGTGGTCGTACTATCCCCTGTGATGTCCTGATCGCTGTGTGTAAAAGCAATACCGGGTGTATTGTACGGATACTTTGCCTTGATAAAGGCATCTGTCTGTTTTGTAGCAATTACTGTATCGAACAATACCTTCACGCCTTCCTGCACCTTCTTAGCCTCAAATGCAGTTGATCCGGTAGCTGCGCCGGATGTAGCCGCAGTTTGTTCTGTGGTAGTTTCCTCTTGTTGTGATGTCTTTTTTTCCTGATGACACCCTGCTATTGCAAGCGCCATTAGGATGCTGATTCTTCTCATAGATTTTATTATAATAGGGATTTATACAGATCGTAATTTTCCCGGTCGAAACATACAAAGATTACCTTTTCTATTGTATTATTTTTTTCAAGAAACGCTCTTACTGTAGTGATAGCTATTTGTGCGGCTTTATCTTTTGGAAAGCGGTAAATGCCTGTGCTGATATTAGGAAACTCGATGGTTTTCACATCGTGTATCACAGCCTGTTCCAAACTATTACGATAAGCGTTGGCCAGTAATTCTTCCTCCCGTAGTTTACCATTCCATACAGGTCCTACTGTGTGGATAACATATCTGGCAGGCAGGTTTCCTGCGGTTGTTGTCACTGCTTCGCCGGTCGCACACTTACCCTGGCGGGCTACGATCTTCCGGCAATCTTCGAGTATAGCCGGGCCACCGGCACGATGAATAGCACCGTCTACCCCACCACCTCCCATCAGAGATGTATTGGCGGCGTTTACGATTGCATCAGCATGAACTTTGGTGATATCTCCCTGGATGAGTTCGAATTTCATTGCGTCAAAAATAGCACGAAAATAAAAATGTTTCAAAAATAAAACGTCCTTAGATGGCTTTAATAATGGTCTGCCAACATTAAAAGAGGTTGCTCAAAAATATTGAGCAACCTCTTTTAATTAATTACGTTGATATGTTCCCATCAGGCTCCCCTGCCCTATTATGTGACCTTGCATGGCGTCCTGCAGCTCCTGCCTGGATGCACCTTCAGGCAGGTCGATATCTGTATCCAGCGCAAACAGGTAAAAAAAGTAACGGTGTGTCCCATTTGGCGGACAGGCACCATGATACCCCGTCTTGCCAGCACCATTTTTACCGCTGATACCAGGTCTGCCACCCTCTTCTATATCCGACACAGGGTCGATATTCCACACCAGCCAATGATCAAAAATTCCCTTAGGTGCATCAGGGTCTTCTGCTATTAAAGCCAGGGTGATCGTACCCTGTGGAATTCCTTCTATATGCAGTGGAGGACTAACTTCATTTCCATCGCAGGTATATTTAGCCGGCATTGCGCCTTCATGCTCAAAAGCCTGGCTGCTGATCTTCATTTCCTGTACTTCCATAACGAACTGTTTATGGAATATACCGACAACAGCGTGCCAGATCTATTGCTAGGGCCGTTTGATCAGGCGCCACTCTGCCTGTTGCCAGAGAGAGCTACCATGTGTAGCTGTCACATACAGCCGGTAGAACTTGTAAGCATCCTGGTTGGAAAAGGTATATTTCACTGTCAGGAAACGAGATCCAAAATTCTGATCCACCCGTTTATCCAGCACTACCCAGTCTGTGCCATTGTTGGAACCTTCTACCGTCCAGTCTTTAGGATCACGGTCAGGCGCATCGTTGGCAGAAGTCATCGTGTAAGCCCCGGTGGTCTGTGGCGTTGCAAACTCCAGCATCGCCCATACGGTAGAGAAGCTGCCTAACAGGAATTTTGTATTGACGTTGTTATCAATCAGCTTAGGTGAGTTCTCATTGCCATTGCTGGTATTTTCATATTGGGTAGTATACTTAATGTTTTGATTGGTAATGTCTGTTTCGATCAGCTTAGATGGGTTCAGCTCCAGGACGATTGTGTTCTTTGAAGAGTCCAGCAGGTGCCGGGTTGGATCTGTCAGCCGGATTGCCAATACAGGTTTGTTATTCGCGTTGTTGGTGATAGCGGCCGTCTTAACGGTGAGATTGAACTTAGCCACATTGGTATTGGCAGGGAAATTCACTGTGGCCGGCAGCGTATAATCAGTACCTGCCGCCAGTAATGCAGATCCCGCGAGTGTTCCGTTATTAATCAACGCCTGTGCTGTGTCTGGTGCAGCAGACAGATTGATAGTAAAAGCACCACCGGCTACTCCACCCAGTGTAACACTTACAGGCAATGTTACATCGGTGTTACCCAGTGTATGATCTGTTCCATCTGGTTCCATCAATACACTACCTGCTTTTGTAAAATAGAGATAGTGAATTTCAGTATTTGCAATCACCTTATCTGTATGAATGAGCACAATGGCCATTTGCCCTGTTGCATCCAATGTGTTTGATTTTGTGGCATCCGACAATCGTACTGCCAATGCCAGGTCGTGGCCGTAATACCGTTCTATTGCCTGCATATTTACTTTTAACGGGATGCTGAAGGTATCAAGTCCAAACCGGATCTCAGCGGTGCGCGGCAGGGTATAATACGACTCATCCAGCAACACTGCATTCTCAAGTTTCTTACTACTGATCAGTGTATTGATCGTATCGTTATCTACACCAATATTCACTGTAAAGATCTTAGGAGTGGCAGCAGAAAACACCAGCTTCACCGGGATAGTAATGTCGTCAGTCGCTTTGGTATATTCATTTGCGCCAGGAATATTTACTATTCCATTCTCACTGCGGATAGCGACATTGACGGGGTTTAACTGTTCATCTTTAAAACGGTCATTCTTTTTACAGGCAAAGAAAAATAACAGTAGCAATATATAAGGGCGCATAGCAGGCAATTTATTTGTTAATATCTACATAGGAAGTGACCCAGACTTTTCCATCCAGATCCCATTTAGTATCCGCAGCTATCTGCAGCCAGTTCAGGATCTGGCGTACAGGATCTACCGGCTGTGGTACCAGCTGGGCAAGGTTACTGGCGCTACTTGGACACATCAGGTCACTGAAGTCATCCCACTTGTAGCTACCTTTTATTTTGAAATCATGTGCCCACTCACTCTGGTCTTTGAACACATTTCCATAACCATCCTTGCAGGACCAGTAGCCTACCAGGTAATCGTGATAAGGATGTGAGGCAGGAAGTTCCTGTGCACATACATATTCACTGATCACATTGTCTGGAAGGGCAGCTTTCCAGAATCGCACTTCGGTGATATAAGCATCCAGCCAGCGGTTATTCACAATATTGCCTGGCATATAACCTAATGTCAATGGAGCGTCAGTGTCGAAGTTGCCATAGTTTGTAATGTCTGCTTCTGTATTGAAATTACCGTCTGTCAGCAGGCGCAGAAATCGCTTCCCATCCCTGTTTAAAAACACAGCGGCAATGTCATGCCACTTACCATCACTGATATTGGCGGCTGTTGCCATATTAAATCCGGCACCGTTCTGGCCAAAATGTACCCCCCACGCATTGACTTCCAGCGAAATGTTCCATCCGGTATTATTCCACCAGTCCAGCGACATATTGTTACCTATCACAGAAGGATAGGTATAGGAATAGTCCCCTGCAGAAGTTTTGTTCTTTTTGATCTTTAATGCGATCGTTGCCTCAGCATCCTTCCCAAGGTTGTAATCTTCCTTACCACTGTCAATCGTGGCATATACAGCACTGGCTGCGTTATCCCCGTATAACCGCACCGCTTTCCCGGTATAGCGGTTGCCTGTGTACGGTCTGTCCAGAAAACTGGGAGCATAACGGGGGGAGTAATAAATCGTGAACGTATTCACCTTTGTATTGCTCAGGATTGTGCCATCATCATTTGACGGGTCGATTGTATAGGGACCGCCATTACCGGCTGTGATGATCACCAGCCAGTCTTCCGCAGCATAGGTTTTCCGTTGCTTCAGGGCTGCCAGGATCTTACCGATATGATCATCTGCCTGTAAGATCGCCGCTTTATATTCAGGCACACTCACATCGTATCCGTACTGGCGTCCTGCCAGTTCCACCTGCGAGAACTGACCAAATACCATACTGGCAGTGTCGATGGCTAGCTCCTGCAGGATAGCCTGGGTGGCTGCATTATCATCATCTGCGTATGTTTGATTGACGTCAGTATCTGTGATTAAAAACCGACCCAGGCTATCCGAGGAACTGTATGCCGCAATGCGGAACTTAGGTGCTCTTTCTTTGATATATTTGAAGAATACCGGATAAGCCTGCAGGTGATTATTGCTAAAATCAGCTTTGTTCACACCATGCTTTTCCTTGTGCACTCCTGTAAGCAGGTCTGCCCAGCCGGTGTTACGCAAAGCAATAGTATCGCTGATACTATTCCAGGAATAGATAGCGTGCTCTGACAGCGACAGCAGTGTGGGAGCTCCGGCATCTCTGACAGCTTCGCCCCTTGCACCATCTATGGTGAGGAACAATATTTTGGGTGTACGTGCTATGATGCCTGTACTGTCATTATAGTCTTTTTTGTCCAGCATACGGTCGTAGCCTTTATTGCAGGCCATGAAGCCGACCAGTAACAGGAGGAGGTATATTTTGTGCTGCATAATTGACCTTTACTTAAATAATAACCTTACTACATTACTAATTTCAACCCTGTTAAATGAGCTAAAAGCTCCTGTAATGAGCACCTGCGTCTGACCGGAAGAATTAGTAGTTTCTACTACCCTGGAAAGAATACCACCAAAATCAGCAGTGTTGTTATAATCCGCTGCCAGTGATCCATCAGCATTCAAAACCATAAAACCGCTCCGGTGTACTTTGCCATATTTATTGAAATAACCATTCACTATGATCAGTCCGTTATTCAATTGTTGTGCGTGATAGTAACTCATATCGGCCGCCATCGGCAATGGTGCAAGTTGCGGGTCCACAGTTCCGTCGGACTTAAGCATGACCAGGCCCTGGTGATCTACACCGTCGAATTTGCGAAATCCTCCTGCCAGTATGAATCTTTGGGTCGTGGCATTGTAACGGATGCTGGCAATGACATTGTCGGCCCCATTACCACCAAATCCCTGATCGAGGCTGCCATCTGTATTGATCCTGGCTATAAAAGGTGCATTTAACCCATTATAGCGGGTAAAGCGGCCTACTATGATCAGTTTACCATCATCCTGCATGAATGCATCGCTAATGGGCCCATTCGGGCCATCATTACTCCTGTGCAAAGTGGTGTTGTAATTGAATGTAGAATCTAGTGAGCCGTCGGGGAAGAAACGTATCAGGTTCCTCACCGGCACACTGTCTACCACCAGCGAATCCCGCTCGTGCAGATAGTCTGATACACCATACACATATTGTTCGTAATAACTGAATGAACCGATAGCCGTGACTTTATTGTCATGTACAAAAACTTTCGCGATATTTCCGTCCGTGCCACCATTGAATGCCGGTACGGTATCTTTTCCTTCAAATGTGTTGACGACAGTAGAGTCAATCGATCCATTTGCATTCAATACAGTAATATTGCGCATTTCTGCCTGATGAATATCGTACGAAGCAAAGCTGCCACCTACCACCAATTTCCCGCTAGGCAATGTACCAATCGTACTGAGTGAACCATCTGCGCCTCTGCCTGACTGCAGGGAACGGTCTATCTCACCATCTTTAGAGATCATTACAATGCGGCCTATAGGTTTTACTACCCCCTTATGTTCATAGTCCAGGAAGTTTCCAATCAGCAGCATACGTCCGTCAGCAAAGCGATAGACATCTGTGACCCAGCTACTGGCACCTACCACTCCTTTCCAGGTATTATCTATGTCCAGTTTGCCTTTTACTTTGAATACCGGGCCGATGAAGACCTGGTCACCAATAGACACACTGGTAACACCGGTACTGGCCGTAGCCGGTACTTTTACCTGAATACCAGTTGAATCCACAGCGACTATTTCACCTGCTTCTCCATTGAAGTTGAAGTGGATACTATCTTTATGCAGCAACAAACCCTTGCCTTTGAAAGTGATCACTGTGCCCGTCACCGCTTCTGAAGGTACAGGAGCATCTGTGCTCAGAGATACGCCCAGCGGTTCCCGACCACCGGCATATGGATCCGGATAGACTTTGTCATTTTTGCGGCAAGCACTGAGCGCCAGGCTCACAGTCAGTATATAAGCGAGTATTTTCATATCATGTACTAATTTTATCATCCCCCTGCCTGCATTACTGATATCATGTCGTTAATGAATGCAAAGGAGTCAAAACCGAAAGTATAGTGATCCTTATCCAGTGTATGTACCACGCCGTTGTCCGTAAGAATATTCGTAGATGAGACAAATGCTGTGATCCAGTTGTCAAACGGGTAAGTAAGATCCGGTATGTAGGAAATGGACAGCCGCCGGTAGCCTACATACTTCACCCCGTTGTCATCTGTATACACGGCACCTATATTCATCGTGGTGTTATTCCAGGAGAGATAATCCTGTCCGGGGTAAATTGATTTTAAACTAAAATCGATCTGTGGGTAATCCTTCAGCTGGTTGGCACCATGAAACATATATCGCTGCAGGTATTTCTGCCACACTACGGGCGGTACATCGGCCAGTGTTTTCACCGTATCATAACCGCTCCTGAAAAGTTCGGTATTGAGATTCTCTATCAGGTTCTTGATACTACGGTCTGTAGGAGCGAAAAAGGTGAGTGTATCCTTTGTAAATACGTCTTCCATACCTGACAGTCTCACTACCTGTGCCACTGAATCAAAGAAGAATGGAACCGCATCCAGGTAGGCGAGTGTATTCCCTTTGAAATGCGGATCCTGTTGGCCGGAGTCCCGGTAGTATTGGTCCTTTTTACAGGCGAATAAGCTGATAAGTAGCAAAGCAGAAAATAACATCATGCGCAGCATAAGACATGTTTTATCTTAACCAGTAATTATTTAATTGCATATAAGGGTTGTTATCCAGCGAAGCTGTGGATATAGGCCAGGTCCATCCGCCGTTATCGAACTGGGATTGGGTCAGTGCATAATAGCACCAGTTTGTATTTGTTACCCGGCCTGTTCTTACCAGGTCAAAGTAATAATGTCCTTCCATCATCAGTTCCTTCGCTCTTTCGGTGAAGATGGCCTCTTTCAGAGCTACGCCACCAGCGCCCTGGTACAGCGTTGTCCTGGCCCTGTCTCTGATCAGGTTCATCATACGGATGGCTTCTGCATCTTCGCCCAATTCTGCCAATGCCTCTGCCCTGAGCAGAATAGCGCCGGCATAGCGAAGTACAATGAGGTTGTTATCTACGTTTACGTCGTCGTTTCCCTGTTCGTACACACTATTGTACTTTAAGAACAGGAAGGTGCCGTCGTTGGCAAACATCTGTGAGTCGAACCACATTTCTATACGGGCATCCGGTATGCCTGTCGGATACAGGCGACGCAGGTACTCCGCCCTGAAATAGCAAAAACTGTATTGGTGATTACCTGCCGGACGCTTGTAAGGATAGTGCACGACGAGCTCGGAAAGATCGTTCCATTTTTCCGATAAGGTTTCGCCGTAGTTAGAGCTGATCACGATATCGAAAAGGCTTTCTTTACTACGTCCTTTGAAAATGGTAAATGACTGATCTATCGGCAGCAGTTCATACGCATTGCTCTGTATCAGTTCATTGCCCAGATCAGCAGTGGACCGGTAATATTGCTGTGCGTTACCTTTATCAAAACCTGCATTCCACATATTCATTTCCATAATCAATCCAATGGCGGCCCCTTTGCTCGCACGTGCACCACGGTTGGCAGGATCAGTAAAAGTCCAGGGCAGGTTGTCCATCACACCTTTGAGGTCTTCGATACAGTTTTTCATTACGGTAACCATCTTCTCCCTGGGCAGTGGAGCTTCGTGATAAGCGTCTGTGTAATAAGCTACATCGCCCCACAGGCGCACCATTGTCCAGTAAGTCATGCAACGCATAAAGGTGGCTTCTGCCTGATACTTGAGTTTCTGTTCATTGGAGAGATCTGGTATTACCCGGCGGCCTACTTCGTATTGCAGGATATTACAGGCCTGTATTACCCTGTAAAAAGGTTTCCAGTCTGATAGGTTCGCCAGGGCAAATATGTTCCAGAAATCCTTGCCACCGGGCGTATAGATCAATGGGAGTAAATCATTTTTAGCAGCATATTCTACAAAGCTACGGTCGTTACCATCATTCTTTTGAGGGGAATAAGCCAGCATACCACCTCTCACCTCACCTGCTACGGCGTACATCGGGCAGGATCCCACTACGTCTCTGAAGAGCCCATAGATATCCCACATGTTATCTTCCACATCACTCGCACTCTGGAAGAAGGCATTGCCGGACAACCTGTCAAGTGCCTTTACATCCAGGAATTTCTTACAGCCTCCCTGGGTGATCATTAGTAAGCAAGCGATGAGATATATCCTGCGATACATAATCGTTCTCATTTTTTAGTGTGTTAGAATTCTATATTTATCCCAAAATTGTAACTGCGTGGTACGGGGTAACCACTGGACTGATCACGTCCGAGCGCCGATACATTTTCCGGGTTTGGGCCGCTGTAGGGAGAGAAGGTGATCAGGTTATTGCAGGTGAAATACATCCTCACTGAATTCACACCGTATCTGTTGGTGAACTTCCTGTTGAGTAAATAAGCCAGTGTGATGGTATTGATCTTCCAGTAAGAACCATCTTCTTCAATCAATGTCTGATCATACCGGTAAGGTCGTATTGATGAGTAACGGGTATAGTCAAAGGGATTAGGATATTTTGCATTCGTATGTTGCGGTGTCCAGTAATCCACATCGCTTATATCCACTACAGCTTTGGCTGTGTAAGGATCTCCCAGGTACTGCATTCTTTCTGCAAAAGCATTGTTGAGAATCTTGCGGATCAGGGTATACGAGGTGTTGAGGTTCAGCGACCAGTTCTTGTAGTTCACATAAGATTGTAAGCCACCCGTGATCAGTGGTTGCGAATTACCCGCAGGCACATAGTCATTATTATCCAGTATGTAGTTGTGGTCTACGTCTTTGTAAATAGGATCGCCTGCTTTAAAGTATGTGCCATCGGCAGTACGGTAACGCTGTCCGGTAGCCGGATCTACAGGTACGTCTGCATCTGTGGCATACACCCCTTCTGTCTTAAGCAGGTAATTTGTTAAACTATTTCTACCTACGCGGAATAAGGTATTCTGACTGTTGGAATAATCATATTCAATAAGCTGCCTGGCACCATTGGGCAGATGGGTCAGGATGTCTTTATTCAGCGCCGCATTGACGGATACCGTCCATTGTACTTTGCTTGTACGTGGCAATGGGCGGAAGGTCAGGGTCAGTTCATACCCATAGTCAATGAGTGACGTTTCATTAGTGGTGATCTTATCGAAACCGGTGATGTTGGATAAGTTCTTTGTTCTTAACAGGTTTTTTACCGATTTGTAATAAGCATCGAAGATCACTTCCAGCCGGCTGTCAAAGAAACCTGCTTCGAAACCTACGTTGTACTGGGTAGTTGCAGTGGGTTGTAAAGTGGTATTCGGTAAGAGTGAATAGTTGATACCCAGGCGCTGATTAGCATTGTATGTACCACGGGGATCAAACGTACCATAGATTGCAAATATATCGCCGGAAGGTACGATATTCTGTCCCCAGCTACCTCTCAATGAGCCATATGTGAGCCATTTCTTTTCACTGAGGAAATTTTCTTTGTTGAAGTTCCACCTCACACCTATTGCAGGGTTCTTTGAATAAGGATCTTCAAAACCGCTGCTGGAGGTACCATCCATACGATAACTCAGGTCCATTACATATTTCTGCCGGTAGTTGTACGAGAAGGTACCTGCAAAGCTGGCAATGTGCTGTTTGCTGTAGTTATCGAGCAAACCACCACCCAGCGACGCATAGCCGTCATATCCCAGTGGTCCCTGGTACTGGTCATTGGGTGTTTTCTCCTGTTGTATCACCTGTGCCTGGAATCCTTTGCTATAGATTTCATTGAAAGCAGAGATAAAGAAGTTGTGTTTATCATTGATACTTGCGAAGTAGGACAGTGTATTCCTGTTATACAGTGTAAACTTGCGGTCGTTGTACGCATATACCTGTGAGAAGTCTTTGTGTGCAGCAGCGGGTGTAAACCTGTCTTCCGTATTACTGGCATATTCGTAGCTCACGCTTGAACCCAGGCTCAGCCCTTTCAATAACTGGTAACTCAGATCCAGGCTTGCTCTCACATTGGCGGTTTTATTATCGTTCTTCGTGTCCAGAGAAGACAATATACCGGCAGTGCTCTGGTAGAAAGAAGGGCCGGGCAGGAGTGACGACGCCGCAGCATTTGCGGCAACCCCACTTTGTGTCAGGCCATTACCATCTCCTTTATTTCTTTTACCCACCTGTGTAGACAAGGTGGTGAATACCCTGAACTTCGGGTTAGGCTGATACAGCATATTTGTATTTACAGAGTAGCGGTCAAACCCGGTATTACGGATCACGCCATTTTCATGATAGTATCCCATATCCACTTTGTAGTTGAATTTCGGGTCGCCACCGCTAATGTTGATATTGTGTGTCTGGTTGTAAGTAGCCTGATAAAACACATCCTGCCAGTTGGTAGAATTGTTATAATATGGATTGAGACTATCCGCCAGGAAATAGGTGGTAGAAATGTTATAAATATTATCAATGTTCCCGCTACCGTAAATCTGTTGCAGACGTAATCTCCTCTCTGCAGCACCACCGATCGTCTTGCGCAACTGTGGCGGGGTATTCACAAAGAAATTGCCCGTATATCTTACCAAAGGAATAGGAGAACTACCTCTGCGGGTGGTGAGCAGGATCACCCCATACGCACCACGGGATCCATACAGCGCAGTTGCCTGTGCATCTTTCAGGATTTCCAGGCTCTCAATATCTTCCGGCGGAATAAGAGACATCGGGCTTACACCGGGGCCTGCTGACTGGTACCCATATTCAAAATTGGCATCTGCATCGATAGGTACACCATCTATCACATACAAGGGGGATGTGGGGGAGAGGAAAGCATCATTCCCACTACCCGTTACCGTAATATTGGAGAGACCTCTGATCTGTATCATACCACGGCCACCTGGTGCACCGGTATTATTCTGAATATTCAGACCAGCTACACGGCCTTGTAACAGTTGTTCTACATTCGAAACAGGCACGTCCTGTATTTCCTTACCGCCTACGATCACCGCGGAACCGGTCGTGATTTCGCGGGTTTTCTTCTGATAACCGATGATCACTGTTTCATTTAGTTTATTCTCTGTCACAGACAGGCGAATCACCAGTTCTCTTTTATCTTTCAACGTAATACGGTAATCAGAGTAGCCTATATAACGGAATACCAACGGTGAATTAGGGAACACACTGGCGGAGAACTGACCACTGGCATTGGTGATTCCCACTGCTTTCAGCGGACTCCCTGCCATGATACTTACCCCTACTAATGGTTCATTGGTAACACCATCCCTGACCTGCCCGGTGATAGTAACCTTGTCCTGGGCCTGTAAGAACCCGGCGGTTAGCAGACAAAAAAGCAACAGTATAATTTGTTTCATAGTTTTCATTGTTTATTCATCCCTGAACCGGGGGTTGTTCCTGAAATAGAAAATGATTTCCCAATCTCCTTCCTGGTAGATGTTGAAAGAAAGATCCATTGAAGCTGTCTTCCTGACGTTGCCGAAACCGACTCTTGTAAAACTGAATTTTACATAAGCCTGGGAGCCATCTCCATTGGTAAACCGTGTTCTGAACCGCATCAGAGGTATAGGAAAGGCTACCTGGTAAGTGACACCAGTAGTAGTGCGTTGTATATTAAATCCATGCATCAGGCTGTCCCATGGTGTCAGGTTAAACTTTGCGGGATCTATAGGCAGGGAATCCTTATCCATAAATTTGAAAGTCACACTATGGCCACTGCCTGCTTTATGAAACAGCACCCTTACACTATCTGATTTCAGGTCCAGGCTATTGTCATCATTGGTCATGTTACTGATGCCCGGATGGTTGTATTGCAAGATGAAGCTGGATGAGTCGTTTGTATTTGGATAGGTCGCCTTTTGTTTGCCGGTAATGGGATCATATTCATAGGGTGAATAAGGCTGTTCCATAAATGGCATCAGACTCAGATCCTTATATACATTTTTACCACCTGAATTCGTTGCCTCCACATCGAAGAGATAACCGGAATCAGGTTGTGCCCGCAGACTGGTAGTAGACCACAGTACAAAATCGCCGGAGGTAGGCCTGATTTCCCAGATGGGATGCTTTTCTCTCACCCGCTTGGCATTGATCTCCTCAAGTGAAGTCTCAAATCCTGTGTAGGCTTGTTTCCATACCAATGCGTCTACAGTCTGATCCAGATCAGTGCTAGGTGCGCCGGTTGTCTTCAGGCGTACATTCAGTATTTTAAACTGAATAGGTGTGCTGGAGTTGTCAGTATTGAAGATCTGTGAATACAGCGTGGTTCTGCCCATTACAGGCGCATATACAGTCTGATTGTACACGGCCCTGGTACTGAGATAATCCAGGTCATCTGCCGCCCACTTACGGCAGGAAATGAATAAGAGTAATATTAATATCAGTCGTTTCATGTGCATTAATTCAAGGGTCGGAAAGTGACGGACTTCACATCATAGCCGCCGGTTTCTTCAAAGAAGCGCATCACATGTATTCCTTTGGTGAGATGGACGGTAACTGTGGTATTCTGGCGTTTGTGATAGTCAGTGGTATTAGGCACTGTTACAGAACCAGTCACATCCACTCCATCAAATTCTATATGGAATTTGCGGTTATCATTAGGGCTACCCAATAGTATGGAGGCCACGTAGTAACCGGTTTGCTTCACATCTACAGTATAATTCATCCATTCACCGGCATCTGTCCAACCCACCTGGTAACCGCCTCCGGAATTTTTGGAATAGTCAATATCTACCCCTTCATTAGGCCGGTATTTACCTCCTGAGTTTTCTGTTGTTACATCGTGGTATCCTACCCCCTCTCCTCCCGGGTCATAGTCTTCGAGTGTAATCACACCAGGAATTGGCAACGGGCGACCTTCAGGCAAGAGCTTAATAAACCGCAGGTCATAGAGTGCGAAATCGAAATAGAGTCTTAACAGGTGTCTGCCTGCTTTCAGCTGCACACCGCTCACATATATATCCGTATAGTTGCTATAGTCTCCGGTAGATTTAGTGGTCATTGCACTACCTGGTACGTTATTGCCATCCAACAACAGGTGAAGTTTCCCATTATCACCACCGGCACCATATCGCAACTGCATTTTATAACTGCCGGTTTCGGTGATATCTACACTGTAGTCCATCCATTCGTCAGTTTCAGTCCAGCCTATTTTAAAGCCGTCTTCACCGCTAGCGATATCCACATTTTCAGCGGGACGATACTGACCCCCTTTATTATCGATAGAGAAATCAAGGTAAGCAACTTTGTTACCTCCCCGATTGAACTGTTCCAGCGCAATCACCCCCGGAATATAGAAGGGGTAGTCATTCCAGGGAGTAGATGTTGTGGGGTTCATACGACCAATGAACTCATCGAAGCCGAACTGGTGATCCTTGTCAAGTATGTTCACAAGCCCATTGTTCGTCATGATATCGATAGCTACGGTGGCTGCATTGGACCAGCGATTCGTATAGATCACACCTTTTGTATCGCTGTAAGTAATGATACCGGGGCCGCCGTTTACATGCCCTTCTGCATCTGTGCGGCTAAATTTTCCATGCATGGGATATCCATAGCGGATAGCAGGTAACTGAAGGCCATCCTGCAACTGCATCCTGCCTGCAGACACCGTATCTCTTACAATGTAGCGGCATACCAGTGTATCCAGCTGTTCTTCGGGCAGGGAATTGATGTACATAACTGCCCGTCCCTGTATTACGCGCAGGGTATTCATGTTTTCGATGGCCTGTTTAAAACTGGCATCAGATGGAGCGAACACCGTATAGCTTCCGGATCTGAGACTATCCGTCAATCCTACGCGTTCTACCGCCAGGAGGAAAGAATCATATTGCTGCTGGCTACGCAGAAAGTCGTAGGTGGTGCCGTCAAATTTCTTCAGCTGGTTGGTATAATCATAATATCCTTTATCCTTCTTACAGGCAGCAAAGACCAGGAGCAGGAAAAATAAGGTGTATTTACTCATTGCCAGTAAGGATTTTGCGTGATCAATGGATTTTGTGTAATGACCTCATCTGCTACCGGCCAGTAGATGCCCCCATTATTAATGAGTGTCATAAAAGCCGGATCATTCTGTTTGATTTTGTTGTAACGGATCAGGTCAAACCAGCGCCACCCCTCTCCCATCAGTTCTTTGCGTCGTTCTCTGAAGATGGCATCGATCAGGTCACCTTCCACAGTGACATCATAACGTTTTATTCTCCGCATATCGCGGATGGTATTCAGCAGATCGATCGCTTTCTGTTGCTGACCGATTACAGCCAGTGCTTCTGCCTGCAGCAGCGTAATGTTTTCCAGACGGGTAATGATGATTGTACTGGAGTATATTCTGAAGGAGGGATCAGAAGTATTACCATCCTGTATCACTTTCACTTTGTTGAAAATGGGTACCTGGGTATTGAAACTGGTAAAGTAGCGGTCAGAAGTAGGAACACCGGTCAGTGTATCCAGGCTGAATCGCTCATCCAGCGGTTGGTTAAAGACGGACAGGATTGTATCCTTAGGCACATAGATGTCAGGCAATGCTTTGTCTACAACTGGTTTTGCAAGGGTAAGTTCCTCAAGGTGGCCGGAAAAGGTAGCATCCACATGGCCCCAGTCGAAGTTGAAGCCCAGTATGTGGTTATCCTGTTTCCAGTGGAAAAAGCCGGTACCTCTTACCAGTTCGTCGGTGCCTACATAATAGCTGCCACCTTTGGAGTAGTTATCCAGTACAAACTGTGCATATACAGAGGCATCTACATATTTGCCCTGATAGGCAGCGACATGTGCGAGAATAGCGTAGGCGGTAAGTTTACGGGCCAATACGCCAGCCCAGCGTGTGTTAGTTTCATTGTAGTATTGTCCTAACTGCTGCGGATCATCCACGCTGTATTTGTAAGGCAGGTCGGGGGCTGCTGCCAGTAATTCCTTTTCAACAAAAGCCAGTACAGTCTCTTTGTTATCCCTTGCTTTGTTTTCGAACTGACCATCGTGAGAGGACGTGATCAATGGTACATCGCCCCATACTGATACAAGAAAGAAGTAGGTGTAAGCACGCATGAAACGCATCTGTGCGATATCCACTTTCATATTCTGTTCAGAGTATTTGGGGTCACGTTCCCTCACTTCAGCAACGTGTTCCATGAACATATTGGCAGCATTGATCACCGCATAAAAACGGCGCCAGTTAGACAGCGTTTGCAACAAAGGATAAGCGGCCCTGAGATTACCTTTAACAATGGCTTTCAGGTCCTGCCGCTGCAGGGATTGAAAATCGCCCATACGTAGTTCTCCATACATCCACCAGGCATTGTTGTCTGCCATGGCAGCGCGGAGGAGACCATAAACACCGATAAGGGCAGTGCGCGTATCTTCGTGTGAGTTCCAGAAATTCTCTTCTGAAACTGCATGTGTGGAATCAATATCCAGTAGTTTTTTACAACCGGTACTACAGGATAGTAACAGAAGCAGCAGTAGGAATAGTCGTTTCATTACAAATCCATTTTTATGCCGATGGTGTAGGTTTTAGTAAAAGGAAGCGCGTAGCCATTATCAAAGCCACTGTAATCTACCAGCTCAGGATCCCCTCCTGTATAAGGCGTGAGAGTGAAGAGATTGCTGGCTGTTGCGTAGACAGAGAGGTGATGAATCGGGTTCTTCTTCTTCCACCACTTCGCACTTGTTACATCATAGTTGAGAGACAGGGTGCGCAGTTTCAGAAAAGCACCGTTCTCGAGGAAGAGATCCTGGTCGGTACGGTATGGGTCCACGGTACTCCATGGATTATAGCGGGGATATTTATCATAGTTCCCTGCTTTTGACCAGAAAGTGATTTCTTTTACAGCGCTCATATCGATCTTACCTTCCCTGTTAATGAAATCAAAATGGTTCGCCATTTCTGTATTCATTACTTTTCTGAATGCGGTGAAGTACCAATCTATACCGAGGGTAAATCCTTTCCAGCTGATATCATTTGTGAAGCCGCCGGAAATGAGTGGGAGTATATGTCCTTTCAATACCTTATCCTTATCATCAATGACGCCGTCTCCGTTCTGGTCTTTCCACCTGGGGTCGCCCGCCTGCAAAGGGATGCCTTTATAGTTCAATATCCTGCCGGTAGAGTGGTTGGCAGGAATGTCGCTTTCCCTGTTATAGATACCGTTGTTTTCCAGTACCCAGAACTGATCGATGCTATTACCTACTTTCAACAGCCGTGTTCCGTCTGCCACTACGAGTTGCTGTAATCCGCCGGGTAAGGCCATAAGGGTATTGCGGTTGTAATTCAGGTTAATGCCTGGCTGCCAGGTGAGATCTTTGGTAGCGATGATCGCATTGGCGCTCAGGTCAATACCCATGTTACGGACTTTCATCCCGTTTTTGAACTGGAAGGCATAACCATATTCGGCGGAGAACGGTACCTCCAGCAGCATGTTTTGATCCATTTTGTGATACACATCAACCGCTATGTTCATTCTATCGTGTAAGAAGGAGGTATTCCAGCCGATATTTAACTGATCGGTGAACGGCCACCGGATACCATAGCCGATATAACCGGAAGAATAGGCGCGGCTGATGCCCGGAAATCCGTTGTATGAAAAGCGCACAGGGTTGTTACTGAAGGAAAGGTCAGAAGTATACTGCGGGCCTTCACCGAAGCGGTCATCCGGCATCAACCGGCCTACTCTTCCCCAGCTGGCGTGAAGCCTGGATGTGGTACTCAGTTGCCATCCGGCAGTAACGGTGGGTGAATAGAACCACCAGTTGTCGGGTTGTGCACTGGAAGAGCCATCGGCTCTCATCATGAGGGAAAAGTCAAAACGGTGATCATATTGATAAGCCATACGGCCATAGAATGACAGCAGGCGATGTCTTTGCTTGTCGAGGAAGGTGAACATCAACGCATGGTTAAAGGACTTAGGCGACAGGTAATTGTCTTTTGAATTATCAGAATACAGGAGGTTTACCCGGATCAGGTCATTCGGTCCTTTGTAAGCATAGGCATAATTATATCTGTTAAAGTCTGCCTGAAAGTTCTCGCCGGCTTCCAGTTTTACACCATGTTTGCCCCATTGGTGTTGAAATTGAATGTTATTATTTACAAACACGCGCTGGTTATAACCAAAGTAATTAGAGAGGTAGTTCACCGTTTCGAGCAGGGTACTGGGATAGAACACATCGCGCAGCCCTTCGTTGTAATCAAAACCTGAGAGGGAGTTAATTTGCCAGTCATCAGAGATCTTTACATTGATGGAGAAGTACCCGTTTACTTCATTAGTTTTATTATCATCAAATGACTTGTCCCATTCTTTCAGGTATTGTGCATAGAAGGCTTTGTTCGGAGGCAGCGGGCTGCTCAGGTCTGGCAGGTATTGCATTTCGGCAAAGCGATCGCGTAGCCAGCGATTGCGTTTTCTTTCCAGCCGGGTAGCGCTAAGCATCGCGCTGACAGTAAAGCCTTTGAGCGGTACCATGTTAATCTTAAACATGGCGTTGTAGCGATCGGCACGGGTACGATCGGCAGCGTTGGCGGAACGCTGGTTGCCTGCGGCAAAAAGAAAGTTGGCTCTCTCAGTACCGCTTGAAAGGGCGGCGTTGATGCCGTAAACAGGTGTATTTTTAAAATAGAGGTCAGTCCAGTTAGCCGGCCCGTAATAGGCATTATTAGTCGAATCCCGGAGATATAAAGGGTAGGTCTGTGCTTCGGTCCCCGTGGCATATTTATCGTAAAAAACCTGCCTGAAATCGTTTTCGAATTTAGCGTTGGTTGTATATAAATGAGGACGTGTTACCATCCCAAAATAGGTATTAAAACTTATTTTCCTTTTCCCTATCACAGGCGCTTTGGTATGTACAAGAATGACACCTCCATTCGCTGCGCGGGGCCCGTACATACCCGCCTGTCCGAAGTCTTTGAGTATTTCGATGCTTGCAATATTATTGGGATCAATGGCCGCAAAGACATTACTGGCAGGCCCTAAGTGATTGTATTGAAACTCCTGTATATCGAAAGTAAATGGATGGTCTGAGATCAGCGGGATGCCGTCTAAAATGATGGTAGGTTGCGCTTCGTAATAATTACGGGCGCTGATGTAAGGAATAGCGGTACCGCGCAACACAATACTACTCATGGATGCCGGTTCGGCAGATGGTTCCTGAATATACACGCCGGCAGCATTGCCTTTGAGCAATTGTTGCAGGCTGTTAAACGGGTAGATCACTTCCCTTTCCACGCGCATACTGTCGGCGCTGAGCGGTAGCGAATCTTTCCGTAATGACTGTGCGCGTACGTTATGGCCATACAATACCAGGCACGTGATGATGATCCGTACAGATAGATGCATATGAGAATATGTTTAAAGAAAGTGTAATCGATTACACCTGGCGCTAAATGTTTGTACGTGGAGTATTATGATAGGGTGAACAACACGAACCTGACCCGTGAATACAAAAACGTGGAAAATTGTAAAACGATTTAGCGTTTTAGTTTAAATATTTGTTTTAAAAGGTTATTTAGGTTTACTGAATTGGACTTATGATTCGGCTACAGTTTTAATGTTTTTAGATTAAGGTTGAAATACAAACGCTCATAGTACTTAACGGGAACACTGAATAACAGTTCAAATATAGTTAGCTGTATCAAAAAAAATATACCATTTTTCGGCGCATACGGATATTCCCAAAATCAGTTTTGCTATGCCTTATCACCTTATATCTATTTGGTTTTCAGCATCAAATTAGATTTTATGTGTATGCAAATCAGATAATGCCATGTGAAAGAACGCTGCATTATTATTGCCTTCGAAAAATCTAACTTATTTTGTCTCCGACATCAACCTTGATCACGTTTATGATGCTGTAGAGACAAATCATCTACCCTCTTATAATCACGTTGAGCAACCGTTAAAAGTGCCCTGAACATTTAAACAATTTTAATTATGGCTAAAGCTGATATGCTTGGCAGGCTTGTTACTACACTGACAAAAGCGGAAAAAAGGTATTTCCGTTTATATTCATCCATGCAACAGGGGAACAAAGACTATGTCAATCTATTCGACCTGCTGGACAGGCATTCTTTTTCAGGTCCTGCTGCTGCCAGGGCCGCATTTCAACAACAATACGCAGGGAGTAGTTACGAAGTATCGGGAAAGTATTTGTACAAAGTACTGCTGGATTGCCTGCTTCATATGCGGCTACAGCGAGAACCGTTGATAGCGGGTATGCTAAAGGCAGAGATCCTGGTTGAGCGGTCCTTGTACGAAGATGCATTGAAACAATTACAGAAGATAACAGAACAGGCAGACATGAAAGCGCATTGGATCATATCGTTATGGAGCCGCCAACAGGAAATGCAGTTAATGCAGTTATTGAATTTTCCTGAGATCAGTGAAATAGAACTAGGAGAAAAACAAGCGGGTATCTCCGCTACTATTCAGCAGTTGGACAACTACCAGGAGCAAAAGGCCCTTTATGAACAACTTCGTTATCAATGGTTATACAGTGGCCCTGTACGCACACCTGCGGAGCGGCAGGAATTAGATGAAATGGCCGTGAGAGAAGCGCTTGTAAACACCGACCAGAAATTACACCTGCTTTTCCAGGCGCATTATTTTTTGTTGTTGGGAGAGTTCACGACGGCATTACAATACTTTTATGAATCAGCCCCTTTGTATGAAGCACCGGCAGATCAGCTGATGGTGACAGAAGGTATACTCTATAGTTTACGCGCAGCCAGGAGGTATAAAGAGTTATCTCTTTTCCTGGAAAAGGTGCTGCGTTTCAAAGCAACATCGGGGTATTTCAGTGTCATGATGGTTCGGCTGCTATTTATTTATTCACCAGCTATGAACATTGATAGCGGAGAGTTTGGCCGTGCATTGACACAGCAACAGGAACTATTACCCTCTCTAAATTTACAGTTACTCACATTGGTACAGCGGGCAGAGATTTATTTATGCCGTGCATTGGTATACCTGGGTAATGGAGACATTAACAATGCACACAACGCGCTGGATCCGATATTGCAACAAAGCAGTTTGTATAGCACCTTACCGCTGTATCGTACCTTCAGACTGGTGCACCTGCTGATACAATATGAGCTGGGCAACTATGAATACATCCGTTACGAGACGCGCGCTTTCAGGCGCTATCTGCGTCCAGACAATAAGCGTGCATTTCTATTGGAACGCACAATGATAAAATTCCTCAGCGCAGGAGAGCTGACGCCTGTCATGGCGTATAGGATAACATTATGGAAAAAGCTGCAGGTGGTGTTTCAGCAGATCAGGCAGGATCCGTATGAAAAGCACCAGCTACAGCTTTTTGATTTTTCGGCCTGGACAGAATCGAAGATCCTGAGAAAGCCTTTAAGAGAGATATTGAAAGATAAGTTTGAACGGGAGGCTGGCAGTTAACGCCAGTGCCCTCTCTGCCATGAATGCCCCCTTGGCCCGCTGTTCCAGCGCCCGGGCACATAGGTACGATGGCCCCGTGGACGTACATAATGGGGCTGTACATAGTAGTAACGACCTCCCCGCCATCTGTATTCATCACCTATCCACACTGCACCGGGATATGGCGGTGCAGGCTGTACTATTACAGGTGGCGGCGCGGGTCGCTCGGCTACATAGTACTCCGAAGCGCAACTACTTAGCAGTAATATGCCGAGACACATTATGATTATCTGTTTCATAGTTTCAGTTTTACAGTTTTTTCGTTATCTTAGTTCTACCCCATTAACCGCATAGAATTTTAGTTTTCCTCAATATGATCCATACCTTACAATCAGGTAATTCACTCTTTTCTACCAAGCAAAGGGAACTAATAAAACCACTCTAACATCATGACCACTATTGCGAAAAACTATGACGCTTACGGTGCATCTTCACCATTCTTACAGTATGTATTCAAAAACAGTACCAACCGGAAGTATATCATCATTGCATTCATTGCCGGCCTGGTACAACTTACGCTTTTCAAAATCCTGTATCCCTATCCGGATTTCATATCTGATTCCTATAGTTATATAGAAACAAATCTTTATCACATGAAGGTGAATCTCTGGCCAATAGGATATTCTATTTTCATTGGCTTTATTCACCTGTTTACTTCCTCGCATGTATTTCTGGTCTATGTCCAGTATATAATACTTTTAGTTACTTTTCTTTATTTCTTTTTCTCCGTTTTATATCTATACGGTCTTTCCCGTCGCTTTGCCCTGATCCTCTATATTTTCCTGTTTTTCAATCCTATGTTCCTCGTGCTGGCAAACTGTGTCTTAAGCGACGCTATCTTTTGTGCTGTTAGTCTCATTCTCTTTACACAATACCTCTGGATGTATTACAAGCCTGCTCCCGCCAACCTTGTCTTTCAGGCATTGCTGATAGGAGTTGCTTTCGTGATCAGGTATACCGCCATATACTACCCGATAGTAAGCGTATTTGCTATCCTGCTCGCCGGGTACAAATGGCCGTTAAAATTCATTGGAATGGTATTGCCCTGGTTGCTGATCTTCCCTTTCATCCTTTACACCCAGCAGGAAACAAAAAAGCTGACGGGTACAGCCGAGTTCTCTGTATTCGGAGGATGGCAGATTGCCAATAATGCACTGTATATGTATGGGAATATACAGGTAGACAGTACCCAACTACCTCCCGGCACATTAGAACTGGACCGGGAAGCAAGAGCATTCTGGAAAGCAACACCTCCCACCGAGGCGGACCTGGCGGAACTGCCCGGTACATTTTTCATTAAGGTGCCTTCTGCTATTTTAAAACCTTATTTAAGAACACATGGCTGGGCTACTTTACCAGGAGCTCCGGGAGGATTTCAGGCATGGGGATCCGTCTCTCCTATTTATAACGCGTATGGTAAATGGCTTATTCAACACTATCCGATTGAGTTCGCACGTTACTACCTTTGGTTAAACGTGAAGAACTATTTTATTCCTCACCTTGAAAAATTTGGTTCTTATAATATCGGTATGAGGGAAGTATGGGATCCGGCTAAGATCTGGTTTAATATGAAAAGCAATAAAGTGACACTCATTCCTCCCATTCAATTTCAGGGTCTTATTTTCTTTATCTTCCCATTATTCTTCATGGCGCTGAATATTTTTTTTGCAGGCTGCGTTATTTTCTTTCTGACCAATAAAAAGCTTAGGCAGGCAAACAAACCTTTACTGATTGCCCTACTCATGGCACTTGCCTTCCTGATCATCAATTTTGGATTCAGCGTATTCGCTACACCAGTTGTATTACGCTACCAGATCGTACCGATGATCGTATTACTCACCTTCACACTGTTACTCACAGAAAAGCAGTTCGAAGAGCAAAGCTAAAAATCATACATCCCTGCTGTCACTTCCACACTTTCCTTACCGGGAATCATTACCGTGGCCCTCGTGCCGGCAGGGATTTCCACATGCATTGTAAACCTGCCATTATCTATTTTCCAGTTGGAAACGATTTTCCCATATGGGCAGGTATAACTCGCATTTACCCACGCTAATCCACCACCGGGATGCGGACGTATCAAGATCTTTTCATAGCCCGGACTGGCGGCATCAATGCCTGCTACCACTTTGTACAACCATTCTCCTACTGCTCCATATGAATAGTGATTGTAGGACGTAGCCTGTACAGTACTATCAGGTTTGATGGCATCCCACTTCTCCCAGATGGTAGTGGCCCCCATTTTTACCGGATACAACCAGGAAGGACAGGTTTCCTGATTCAGCACCTTGTAAGCGAGGTCGGTATAACCATTTTCACTCAGGGCATGCAGTAAATAAGGTGTGCCTAAAAAGCCCGTAGCTAAGTGATAATTATTGTTTGTAACGAGTGCCGCCAATCTTGCTGCTGCATTCTTCTTCATCGTCTCGGGCAGCATGTCGAATTGTAAGGCCAGCACATAAGCGGTTTGTGTATTTGTAATTGCAATGCCCTCAGGAGAAATGTATTTTTTTAAGAAAGCCGATTTGATATCCTGCAAGGAATGTGTGTACTTTTCCACGTCGTCTGTCTTGCCTAAAACGCCCGCTGCTTTGATCAGTAACTGCGTGGAACCGGCCCAATAGCACTGATCAATATAGGGCAGGGAGGTAGAGTCTCCGGGAGCCAGCCAGTCACCATATCCATTGGCTGTCCAGAGGCCGTCTGTACTCACACTGTTGATATAGTCTACCCAGGCTTTCATACTCGCATATTGCCTGGTTAAAACGGCGGTATCTTTATATACCCAATATAGGGTCCATGGAATAATGGTGGCTGCATCTGCCCAACCCGCAGCACCACTACGGGGATCTTTACGGTACTTCTTATACACATCCGGAACGATACTGGGAATGGCTCCATTCGGTGCCTGTTCTACCGCCACATCCTGCAACCATTTACTAAAAAAAGCATCAACGTCGAAAAGGTAACTGGCAGTTCGGCAAAACACCTGAGCATCGCCTGTCCACCCAAGGCGTTCACTACGCTGCGGGCAATCTGTAGGAATATCGAGGGAATTACCTTTAAAACTCCAGGTAATGTTGTGACATAACTGGTTCAACATGGCATTGGAGCAGGAAAATGACCCTGTGGGTGTAAGATCTGAATAGAGTGCAATCGCTGTAAAATCATTCGCATTTACCTTGCAGCCTTCGACTTTCACATACCGGAAGCCATGCCAGGTGAAATGAGGCTCAAATGTTTGCTTCCCCCTGCCGTCCAGGATATAAGTGTCAGTAGCCTGTGCCTCTCTCAGGTTACCTGTATAGAAATTGCCCGTTTTATCCAGCATTTCTGCATGGTACAGACGTATTGTATCGCCAGGTTTCCCCTTCAGGCGGCAGCGGACCCAGCCAGCGAGGTTTTGTCCGAAGTCAATCACCTGTTCCCCTTTGGGAGTGATCCACACCTTTAATGGATGGAATTGCTCCTTTTCTCTTACAGGTGGTGTAGTACCTGCTATTAATACATCTTTAGGAAAACCTGCTGTAATGACGGGGCTGGCAGGAGCCGTCCTTCTACGAGTGTCGTAACATTCTCCCTCATACAAACCAGCATACCGGATAGGTCCGGCACCACATAGCCAGTTGCTGTCCGACACAATGGAGATGTGCCTGCCATCACTATAGATCAGATCCAGCTGAAAGAGCAGGGCGGCATCATTGCCATAGGTGTTGGGTTCCAGGTTGCCACCGAACCGTCCTCTATACCACCCTTCCCCTACCGTTATGGCAACTGAGTTATGTCCCTTTTTGAGAAGGGATTTTACATCGTACTGCTGGTATTGTAACCTTTTATCGTATCGGGTGTATCCGGGGGTAAAGTAAGCATCTCCTACTCTCCGGGCATTGAAATTTGCCTCGTAAAGGCCATGTGCGGTGATGTATAAGGTGGCAGCCTGCAATCCTTTATCCACATTAATATCTTTAGTGTATACCGGACAAGGGCGAAGTAATGTATCTTCTTTGAATCCGGGTACAATCCATTTTGCAGACTGGAAAATGGATTGACCCGATACAACCGTTGTTGTCAGAAAAGACAGGCAGAAAAATAGTTTGTTGATCATATTGGGGATAATCGTCGATGCCGGGGGGCGGGTACTCTTTAAAAACCCGAATTTAACGAAAATGTTAATAAGCCGCCGGCGCCGGTTGGTTCCTCCTCAGGTCAATCACCGTCTTGTTCAGGTAAGGTACCCAGGCTATCAACAAAATCACGCCAATGATCAAAATACTGATCAGGTAATAATAATCCATCGAAAACCGGATCTGTGCCTGTATATCTGCCGACCGGTACAACAAACCTGCCGCGGCCTTTGTAGCCCTGTCTGCCGGCATCCCCTTTGCTATAAGTCCTACCTTATACACCCCTAATTTCGTATTCACTAACGGATCCAGTAAAGTCAGTTTGTCTAAAAAACGATTATAATGCCGGCTCTTATCATACAACTGGAAATAGTTGATCAACGCGATACTGCTACAAAAACCTGCAAAGCGGAACAATACACCGGTAGCCGAAGCCGTACTTCCCAGATGTGCCGGCACTGAAGAAATACAAAAAATGATGATCGGCGCCATCAGCATACCCGCGCCAATTCCCTGCAATATCAACGGTAAGATGAAGGTATCTGCATCCGCCATCGTTGCAAACAGGCTATTCATCCACAGGTGGAACACCAGCAATAAACTAAACCCTATCATCCAGATCCAACGCATCTTCATGTGTGTTGTGATCATGCGTGAACTTACCAGCACGCCCAAAAAGATGCCCATTACATTTGCCATCAGTATATAGGACAAATGCCTGGGATCCATTCCCAATACACCTGTAAAATAGTTAGTGGTAACATTCAGTGCTCCTCTACAGATGTACAGCATAAAGATCAATACCATTCCTACCACATAGTTCCTGTTCCTGAACACCTCCAGGCTGAGGTAAGGCCTTTTCAATGCCTGCTGTCTCACCACATGCAATACGCCTAATACGACTACACCAACCGATGCGAGTAAGATCCTGTTATCACTAAACCAATAATATTGCTGTCCATACAGTAATACATACCCCAGTAAACTTAATGCCGTCGTATAGATCACAAAGCTCGCCCAATCCAGCTGGTAAAGCGGAAACCGCTTGTTTAACCGCACCGGATTCATCATCACAAACAACAGCAATGTTCCTGGAATATAAGTAAAGATCATCCACTTGTACAGCACATTATAATCAAATGCATCCAGCAGGGGAGCCGTAATCAATGCACTGAAAGCTGAAATACACAAGAGATTTCCATAAAATAAAGAATACCCGATCTCCCGTGCGCGATTGGTACGCAGCCTGCTAAAAATTAGTGTAATACAGATAGAAGATGAAATACAGTTGGCCATGCCCTGTATAAAACGCAAACTTAAAAGTATATACAGATTATGCGTTTTATAACACCCATATGAAGTGAGGATTTGTATCACCGCACCTATTAGCAGGTATTCTTTGGTAGCAATGTATTGAAAGAAGCGTCTTTCCAAAGCAAAGAATCCAGCCAGAGAAGCATAGAACAATACCATGGAGTACTGCACATCCGGAGGCTCAATTCCATAGTAACCGGCAGAACCGGGCGCGCTGGATACAGAGATACCGAACATCAGGAGGTTGGGCAGCAGGTTCAGAAAGATCACGAACCGTACCAACCATTCCGAAGCCGTAGCCCATGGTTTGAATATCGTAAGTTTTTTCATTTCGATTTTGCAATCTTCACAGTTGCATTCATACCCGCACGAAGTAATAAATCAGCATCTGCTTTGTCAGTCAATTGAATGCGTACCGGTATACGTTGTACGATCTTCACGAAGTTACCGGTTGAATTATCCGGTGGCAACAGTGAAAAACGGGAACCGGTTGCAGGAGATAAAGACACGATCTGACCATGAAAGACCTTTCCGGGGTAAGCATCAATTTCAATCTTCGCCTCCTGTCCTACGTGCATATGACGCACCTGTGTTTCCTTGAAGTTGGCCACAATCCATTTACCGGCAGTCTGGTTCACAATGAATGCCAGTGTTTGTCCTGCCTGTACCAGTTGTCCTTCTTCGATGGTACGACGGCCCATTTTACCATCATATGGCGCTTTAATTACGGTATAGGATACGTCTAGTGTATTTCTGCCCAACATCGCTTCCCTGCGCGCTATTTCGGCCATTAACGCCTGTTTCTGCGCTTTGATATCACCTACTTTCGATTCAGAAGCGGCGTAATTGTTCAGTGCTGTCTGGTAGTCAGCTTTGGCCACATCCAGTGCCGTCTGTACATTTTCCAGTTGCTGTCTGGTCGCAGATTCTACATCATATAATTTTTGGTAACGGTCCATTTCCTGCTGTTGCTTCCACAATTTTGCTTTTGCTCCTGCAATCTGGGCCTGTGTCACTGTGGCTGTTTTTGCTGTGGTAGCAATGCTGGCTTCCAGGACCTGTATCTGCGCCTTTGCATTCAACAGGGCAGCGTTAGCTTCCTGCTGTTGTAATTTATATTCACTATCGTCAATCAGGAGCAGGGTATCTCCTTTCTTCACATCCTGGTTCTCTTCGTAATTTATTTTTGTAATATATCCCACTACCCGGTTCGTGATCGGGTTGATATATTCTTCTACCTGGGCATCATTGGTCTCTTCAAACTTATAAAGTGTCAAGAGCGTGATAATGCCCCATATCGCCAATCCCACTAGTATTAAACCGGCTACCCATCCGGTGATAGTGGTAATCACCTTATCGGTCTTTGCATAATTCGCCATAATTATAAATTGCCTATTACTTTTTGTAACTGATAGTATTGTACGCGTGCTGCAATCTTTGCTGAAACGAGGTCAAAACGTGTCTGGAGCAATTGTGTATCTGCATCCAGCAGGTCGGTCACAAGGGATAACTGGTTAAAGTACGTGTTGTTTACAATCCTTGCGTTTTCTGTTGCCTGTTTAATGTTGGTCTCTGCCACATTTATTCTAGTCAATGCCTCCTGGTAACGGAGGTAAGCTTCTTTTACCTGTTGCCTGATTACATCACCGGTTTCTTCGTGCGCTACTTCTTCTCTCTTTAGTTCAAGGACAGCCGCCTTTTCTTTGTGCCTGTTATGATAGAAGGCGGATATAGGAAAGCTTGCCTTTACACCATACATTCCTAATCCATAAGCCGCATTAGCGTAGGGGTAGAACTGTATCTGCGGGTAAGAGAAATTGTATTCTGCGAACAGTCCTACCTTTGGCGAGACGTTTGCTTTTACACTTTGAAGCGTCAGTTTTTTCAATGCGGACTCTCCTGCTGAAATCTTCAACTGAAAAGCATGCGAAGATGCAATATTCAAATACTCTTCATAAGACCCCGGTATTGCATTGCCATCAGTAAGCATACTATCCGCATTTATCCGCTCATTTTCATCATCGCCAATCAGGATAGCAAGCCGCTGACGGGCAATTGCAATATCATTATCAATCTGCACCATCCCCATCTGCTGCCGGGACAATCTCAGTTGTGCTCTCAACACATCGCTCTTCAGTACAACACCATTCTTCTGTAATTCCTGGATGTGGGCCAGCTGTTGCTGTTGATCTTCTATATCCTTTTCTATTAATTCTTTGAACCGGCAACTGCGCACCAGATCCAGGTAACAGACTGCTGCGCTGAATTTCACTTCAGACAGCGTTAGATTCTCCTGTTCTTTTGTTATCGCATATTCTGTTTGTCCTTTTTGAATTTCAAGGTTGGTCTTATTTCCATTGTATATATTGAAATAAGCATCTCCCCCCACCTTGTAATAGTTATGAAGCACGGGGAATAAGGTGGGTGTATGAAAAAACCCATCTTCATACATAGGCATGTTCGTTACCCTTGCATAAGCACCATTCACATCAATCTCAGGCAGTCGTTCTGACTTTGCATTCTTCAGCGATTCTTCACTGGTTTGTACGCGGATATGAGCCATCTGAACCTTTTTGTTGTTCTGTGCTGCTTTATCACATACCTGTTCAAGTGTTAGATGAATTGGGGCTGTCGTATCGGAAGGCTTTTGTGCCACTGCACACATCGAAAGTATTAATACAGGCAGTAATGCACATACCCTTTTGGTATTCGGTCGCATAATCATTATTCTGCATGCAAAGGTAGGACTATGGGAAACGAGCCATTTTATCTAAATTGCCAATTATTTATCCAAACGCGCCACATGCTGTTCCTTGAAGAATACTTAGCCGATATTGACACCGTGCCAGATTCGGTATTCGTAATGACTGATAAAATTGAACGCAAATGGTCCATGCATGCTCATCTGAAGGGGCAGCTGACCTATGTGGAAGGGGGTATTGCGTATTGTAACCTGCCAGACAGGGCATTTGTTATTCCCGCGCGCCATTATATATGGATACCCAAACACCAGGAGCACTACATCCAGGTGCGGCACTCCAGGTTCACAGCCACCCGTAATATTTATTTTTATAACTCAGACGATCAGCAATCTCCTTTTTATAATAAAATGGGCATTTATCCCGTCAATGAGCTGTTATTGCAGATGATCAACTTTTCCTCGCGTTACAAAGGTCATATCCGGCCAGGTGAGCCCGGTTTCCGGTTCCTGGCATCCCTGAAAGATATCCTGCCGGAAGTCAGCACGACTACCCTGCCGGTGGCCCTGCCGACCACGACGCATGAACGCCTGCAGCCTATACTTCAATATATCAGTCGTCATTTTGACCAGGAAATCACCCTGGAATCACTCAGCAATCAATTTGATATCAGTCCCCGTACACTCTCGCGTTTATTTCATAATATACTTGATATGTCTTTTGTTCAGTACCTGAAAATGCTACGGGTCGTGAAAGGCATTGAAATGATCTTACAGACCAATCAGACCCTTAGCGAGATTGCATACCAAACCGGCTACAGTAATATAGCCGCATTCAGTAAGGTATTTTATCAGGTCACTAACAAAAGGCCCAGCACCTTTCAGCAGGAAGTGATGTCCGTATAAATTTCCGTTTACATCTCAGAAAATCGCCAATTTGGCGCGTTGTCCCCAAATCCTTTTCCGCCTCCCCGTATTTTTGTTTGACAATTTTGTTAAATGGCGGCAAAAGATAAAAAAACAGAACAGCATATCATAGATACTGCTATGCATGTCTTCTTCACAGAAGGCCGTTTGCACGCCACCACACAGGATATAGCCGATGCTGCGGGTGTAAACCGGACTTTGATACATTACTATTTCAAGTCAAGAGATCTGCTGTTCGATGTAGTATTTGAAAGAGCCAGACTGGAATCCATTGCCGAAGCCCAATCAGTGCTGAGTGCAGCACTTCCCTTCCGGGAAAAGATAGAACAATTCATGAACGTATTCCTTGCAAGGTTACAAACCTATCCATACCTGGAAGTATCCATGACTGCTGCGATACACAACGGTCAACAGTTCGATGAAGGCCCGGAAGTGTTTATGAAACAATTCTTACTTGAAGTGCAGCAGGAGATGGACAAAGGAACTATTCAGCGCGCCAATCCCGTGCACTTTATTATGAATCTCTTCTCGCTTGTAGTGTATCCATTTATTGTAAAACCCCTTAACCAGCATTTATTTGGACTGAATGAACAGGAATATGAAAAGATACTTAAAGAGAGAAAGACAGTGATACTAAATATGCTCTTTAACCAGTCAGTTGCAAGCTGAAAACCCCTGTGATCAGTCGGATTTTTTGTCATGTACATAAACATAAATTATATGTCGAAGATGTATTTACCAGTCGCCGGCGCAGCGTTGCTATTGCTGTCCTGTGGCAATCATCCCAAGGGGGCTCCAGGTCAGGCCGACATGGCAAAGGACTATGCAGTCATTTCGTTAGCTCCCATCAAGGCTACCATTCACTATGATTTTCCCGCCACGATACAGGGGCAACAGGTCATCGAAATCAGGCCAAAAGTAGATGGATATGTGAAAGACATTTATGTTAATGAAGGCGCCAATGTAAAAAAAGGACAACTGTTGTTTACCATCAACAACCCGGAGTATGAACAGAATGTGATAACTGCCAGAGCCGCGATCAAAAGCGCTGTTGCAGATGTAAACACTGCTCAGATGAATGTGAATAAAGTACGTCCGCTGGTTGAAAAGGATATCGTCAGCAAGTATCAGCTGGAATCTGCACAGTATACACTGGAATCAAAACAGGCGGCACTGGCACAGGCACAGGCCACCCTGGCAAACGCTGAAACCAACCTGGGCTACACTATCATCAAAGCTCCTGCCGACGGCGTGATCGGTACTATCCCTTACAAGATCGGTGCCCTTGTTAGCAGCACCAGTACAGAAGCACTGACTACCCTTTCTAACATAAGTAATGTATACGCCTATTTCTCTCTGAACGAAAAGCAATTGCTCAACTTCTCAGGAGAAGTACCCGGCAATACACTCGAAGAGAAAGTAAAACACCTGCCTGAAGTAACCATGGTATTAGCCAACGGCAGTGAATATTCCCTGAAAGGTAAGATCGAAACAGCCAGTGGATTGATCGCCACCTCTACCGGTAGTGTTCAGTTCAAAGCTACCTTCCCCAACCCGATGGGTATCATTAAAAGCGGTGCCAGCGCAATTATCAGGGTACCCAGATCTGAGGATTCCGCACTGGTCATTCCCCAGGGTGCCACTTACGAACTGCAGGACAAACGCTTTACTTACATCGTAACTAAAGACAACTACGCCATCAGCCGGGCTATTACGACTACTGCTAATGACAACGGACAATTCTTCATCGTAAAGAGCGGCCTGAAACCCGGCGATAAAGTTGTATTGGAAGGTGCCAGTACACTGCGCGACAGTACACTGATCAAACCACGCATAGTGAGTGCCGACAGCCTTTACCAGAAGATCGACTAGCCTATCATTAAAAAAGGAATTATGCTTAAGACATTCATAGAACGTCCTGTACTCAGTACGGTGATCTCGGTGATCATTGTCATACTGGGTATCCTCGGACTCGTATCGCTGCCGATAGCGCAATACCCGGACATCGCACCTCCTACCGTACAGGTGTCTGCCAACTATACCGGGGCCAATGCCGATGTGGTATTGAAAAGTGTGATCGTGCCGCTGGAAGAACAGATCAATGGTGTGGAAGGAATGACCTACATGACCAGTACTGCGACCAACGACGGTTCCGCTACCATTAGTATTTATTTCAATGTAGGCCGTGACCCGGATATGGCAGCCGTAGACGTACAGAACCGTGTATCGACCGCCTCGAGCCTGTTGCCTGCCGAAGTAACACAGGCCGGTGTAACTGTAAAAAAGCAACAGAGCAGTAACCTGCTCATCACTGCTATCTATAGCGATAACCCTGCTTATGATCAGACCTTCCTCCAGAACTATGCGGAGATCAACCTGATCCCTGCACTGAAAAGGGTAAATGGGGTAGGTAATGCCAGTGCTTTTGGCTCCATGAACTACTCCATGCGCATCTGGCTCAAACCCGATGTAATGTCAGTATATGGCCTGGTACCTTCTGATATTACGAATGCACTCAGTGACCAGAACATCGAAGCCGCACCGGGTAAATTTGGAGAACAGGGGAACCAGAGTTTCCAGTATGTAATTCGCTATACGGGTAAATTGAAAAGTGCTGACGAATTTGGCAATATCATCATCAAATCTACCGGCAACGGCCAGTTCCTGCGGCTGAAAGATATTGCCCGTATAGAACTGGGCGCACTGTCTTATAACAGCATGGCTACCGTGAACGGTTATCCTGCGACCAACATATCTATCAACCAGACAGCCGGTTCAAACGCCAGCCAGGTAATCAATGACTGTAAAAAAGTACTTGCAGAAGCCGAGAAAGACTTCCCGAAAGGCTTACATACCACCAACATGGTGGACATCAATAAATTCCTGGATGCAAGTATTGAAAAGGTGATTCATACCCTGATCGAAGCCTTCATCCTGGTGTTCATCGTGGTATTTATCTTCCTGCAGGACTTCCGGTCTACCCTCATTCCAGCCATCTCTGTACCAGTAGCCATCATTGGTACCTTCTTCTTCCTCAACCTGTTTGGGTTCAGCATTAACCTGCTTACCTTGTTCGCATTGGTACTGGCCATTGGTATCGTGGTGGATGATGCGATCGTAGTGGTAGAGGCAGTACATGCCAAACTGGATACGGGATATAAATCTTCAAAAAAAGCGTCTATTGATGCGATGAGTGAGATATCGGGAGCGATCGTTTCGATTACCCTCGTAATGGCCGCGGTATTCGTACCTGTAACATTCATCAGCGGATCTACCGGTGTATTCTACAAGCAATTCGGTATCACGCTTGCCATCGCCATCATTCTCTCTGCCGTGAACGCATTGACGTTAAGTCCTGCACTGGCAGCCCTCTTCCTGAAACCGCATTCGGAAGAGCATAAAAAGAAGAACGTGATGCAGCGGTTCTATACTTCGTTCAACACTGCTTTCGATACTGTTACTACGAAATATACCCGCTCTGTTACCTTCCTGTCTAAAAGGATCTGGCTGGTCCTGCTGGGTGTCGCTCTCTTTGGCGGTAGTTTGTATTACCTCATGACCTCTACTTCCAGCAGTTTTGTACCGGACGAGGATATGGGTACTATATTCGTGAACGTGAGCATGCCTCCGGCTACGAGTATGGAACGCACTACTATAGTTGCGAATGAACTGGACAGCATAGCCCGTACTATACCGGCGGTGAACAACTCACTGAGTATGGTAGGACAAAACATCCTGGCTGGTAGCGGTAGTTCCTATGCGATGATCATCCTGGAACTGAAAAACTGGAAGGATCGTAAGATGAGCAATACGGATGTAATAGGGGCGCTCATGCAAAAAACATCGCATATCAGAGGGGCACAGATCCTCCCGATCTCCCTGCCTACCATTACCGGTTTCGGTATCGCCGGTGGGTTCTCCTTCCAGTTACAGGATAAAGGCGGTCATACCACCGATGAGTTTTACAAGGTAGCACAGGACTTCCTGGGCGCGCTGGGTAAACGTCCTGAAATACAATATGCATCTACCACTTTCAACCCCAACTTTCCACAGTTCCTGCTGGAAGTAAATGTGGCCAAAGTAAAAGAAGCGGGTCTCACAGTCGACAACGTCATGAATGCCATGCAGGTGTATTATGGTGGTTATTATGCGTCTAACTTCAACCTGTTTGGTAAGCAATACCGCGTCATGATCCAGGCAGATACTGCCTACAGGGCGAATATAGAGGGACTGAATAAGATTTATGTGAAGACGTCTGGTTCCAATATGGCGCCGATCACTGAATTTGTGAAACTGACCAGGGTTTTTGGCCCTGAAAGCATTACGCGTTTCAACCTGTTCACAGCAATGTCAGTAAGTGGTGCGCCAAATAACGGTTATAGTTCCGGTCAGGCACTGAAAGCGATTGAAGACGTGGCGAAAGAAAAACTGCCCCCAGGCTATGGCTATGAGTTCTCTGGTATCAGCCGTGAAGAGCAAAGCAGTGGTACGCAATCTATCTATGTGTTTATTCTATGCCTGGTCTTCGTATACTTCCTGTTAAGTGCTCAATATGAAAGCTACCTGTTGCCCTTTGCAGTGCTGTTATCCCTGCCGGTGGGTCTGACAGGCACATTCCTCTTTGCCCGCATTTTCGGTATTGACAATAATATTTATCTCCAGATATCGCTGATCATGCTGATTGGTTTGCTGGCCAAGAATGCCATCCTGATCGTAGAGTATGCAGTGGAAAGACGACGACATGGTATGACTATGCTGGAAGCGGCGGTAGAAGGATCGAAAGCACGTTTCCGCCCCATTCTCATGACGTCTTTTGCCTTCGTCTTTGGGCTGATGCCACTCATGTTCGCTACCGGTGCCGGTGCGAATGGTAACCGTTCTATCGGTACAGCGGCAGTAGGCGGAATGCTCTTTGGTACCGTGATAGGCATATTCATGATTCCTGTATTATTCATCATCTTCCAGACCCTGCAGGAGAAGGTAAGTACCAAAAGGCAGGAAGAAGAGGAAGATACTGACACTAAAAGCGTAACACATGAAATCAAATAATAAGCAGGCCCTGTTGATCATACTCGCTGCCGGTACCTTTGTGGCTTCGTGCAGGGTTACAAAGCCCTACAAGCAACCGGAGAATACTGATATCAGCAGGTTGTACCGCGACAGTACGATTACCGATACAACGACCATGGCAGATCTGCCCTGGACCCAGTTATTCACAGATCCACACCTGCAGGCACTGATCCGGGAAGGTATTGAAAACAACCTGGACCTGAAGATTGCCAATGCCCGTCTGAATGCGGCAGCGGCTAATCTCCGCCAGAGTAAAGAGGCTTTCTTTCCTACCGTATCGGGGACAGCGACAGTTACTCAACAAAAAGTAGCCATCTCGCAGGGTGGCAGCTTTATCACATTCAACCGCACCTACCAGTTGTCGGCCACCGCCAGCTGGGAAGCGGATATATGGGGTAAACTGCGCAGCACAAAGCGGGCATACATGGCCAACTTCCTGAAGAGTGAAGCCTATCGGAGGGCGGTGATGACACAATTGATCGCCAACATTGCCACTAATTACTATTCGCTGCTGGCGTATGATGAACAACTGCGGATTACCCGCCAGACAGTGGAGAACCGTAAAACCGACGTGGAAACGATGAAGACACTCAAAGAAAGTGATGTAGTCACCGGAGCAGATGTCGTACAGAGTGAAGCCAACCGCTACTCAGCAGAAGTGACCATCCCGGACCTGTTGCAGAACATCCGGGAAACAGAGAATACGATCAGTGTATACCTGGGACGTCCGGCCGGCAGCATCGAAAGAGGTACACTGGCAGAGCAGACGGTGAAGGCAGATCTGAAAACAGGGTTACCTGTACAGTTACTGGCCAATCGTCCGGATGTGCAGGAGGCAGAATACCAGCTCCGCTACTACTATGAGCTGACCAATGTGGCCAGGACTTATTTTTACCCCAGCCTGTCTATCTCAGCCTCAGGTGGTTTGAACGGAACCAGTCTGAATAACTTTTTCGATGCCTCCCATTTTTTTGGCAGTATCGCAGCCAGTCTCACACAACCTATTTTCCAGCAGGGACTGAACAAACAACGGCTACGCGTAGCAGAAGCTAACCAGGACGAATACCTGGCCACCTACAAACAGACCCTGCTCACAGCGGGTCAGGAGGTGACCAACGCCCTGTCTGACTACAATGCCGCCGTAGATAAGGCCGCGATCAGAAGCCAGCAGATCACCTATCTGCAAAAATCGGTGGACTATACGAAAGAACTGCTGAAATACACTTCCAATACCAACTATACGGACGTACTCACCTCCGAGCAAAGCCTGCTTTCCGCCCAGCTGAACAGTATCAGCGACAAATTACAACAGCTGCAGGCGGTGGTGACACTATACAGAAGCCTGGGAGGTGGATGGAAATAATAAAAGGAAGTTGTCTCAGGGCAAAATTTACTTTTGAGACAGCTTCTCCTTTTTATACTATCTTGCGGCATTAATTTAAAAGTATGTCAGCAAGCAGTGACCAAAGACCAGCGCTTTATTCAAGGATCTTTATTGCCATTTTCACAATACTGATGACCCCCATTGGTGGTGCTATCTTATTTTGCGTAAACCTTCGAAACACGGGCCGGTTAAAGAGTATTCCCTTTGTCATGCTGGGTGCTATGCTATTTGAATACTTTCACCTGCAAATGATTCTGCATAACAGGACCGGCAGAACTGACGTAATTTTTTTCCCTTCCCTGATCTTCGCCCTTTTACTGAGTTTTCCGGTATGGCGACTGCTTTTGAGAGGTATTCCTCCCTACAAATTATTACCAGCATGGATCCCATTGATTATCATGGCCATCGTATGGCTGGCAGTCATTGGCTACTATAACTTTTAACATTTTTAAAGGTTTATAATGGCTAATTTCGGCCCTTATTGCCCCTTTTTGAGCACAGACAACTTTAAAAACAAACATAAAACCTACCCCGGGAGCACATATAAACTATTGAACTGCTACTGTGGAGTCAATGATCAAAACATATGAGTATTATCAAAAACGTAACCATCGGCGTCGCATTGTTATTGTCAGCCTCTATGGTGCATGCACAGTTGCCTAACTGGCAGAATATGGACCTGCAGAAAGATTCCGTTTTCGGTATCAGCGTAGAGAAGGCATACAACGAGCTGCTGAAAGACAAGAAATCTAAACCCGTAGTAGTAGCCATTATCGACAGCGGTGTCGATACCGCTCATGAGGACCTGAAATCTACCCTTTGGGTAAACCTGAAGGAGAAAAGAGGAAATGGTAAGGACGATGACAAGAATCACTATATAGATGATATTAATGGATGGGACTTTATCGGTTCTTCCAAAGGCAATGTGGATTACGACAACCTTGAACTGACCCGCCTGGTACGTGCAGGTCAGGCACGTTTTGCCAATCCGTCTGCAGACACCAATGGTCTCTACCAGTACAAGCAGCTGCGTGCTAAGTACGATGAAGAACTGGATGAAGCTAAGAAGACCCTGTACGGCATCACCCGCTTCAAAGGGATGTTGGATACAGTAGTTGCTAAAATCAACAAAGAAAATCCAACAGCAGCTGATTTCCAGGCATTTAATGCAGATAATCCTGTAGAAGAGCAGATCAAGCAGGTAGTAAGCCAGCAGCTGCTGCGCTATCCTGACTACAAGACTTTCAAAGCAAGTGAGCTGGATAGAGCTTATGATCACTTTAAGGAGCAGGCTGACTACCAGCTGAACCTGGAATACGATCCCCGTGCGATAGTTGGTGACAACTATGCAAATGTTGACGAACACTATTACGGCAACAACGACGTAACGGGTCCGGATGCTGATCACGGTACACACGTAGCAGGTATCATTGGCGCCGTTCGTAACAATAACCTGGGTATCAATGGTGTAGCTGACAATGTATTGCTCATGTCAGTACGTACAGTGCCTAATGGGGATGAAAGAGACAAGGATGTGGCCAATGCACTGCGTTATGCAGTGGACAATGGTGCTAAAGTGATCAATATGAGCTTTGGTAAGCCTTACTCTCCTAATAAGAAAGCGGTAGATGACGCTGTAAAATATGCGGTATCTAAGGATGTACTGCTGGTACATGCGGCGGGTAATGATGGTCAGAATACAGATTCTGTAGCGAACTATCCTAACCGTAACTACCTGGGTGGTGGTATAGCAGACGCATGGATTGAGGTTGGTGCTTCTGGTCCGAATGATGATGAGACACTGCCAGCTTCTTTCTCAAATTATGGTAAGAATGCGGTGGATGTGTTTGCACCTGGTGTAGCGATCTATTCTTCTGTTCCTGGTTCTAAATACGACTATCATGATGGTACCAGTATGGCAGCACCGGTAGTAACTGGTCTGGCAGCACTGATCCGTTCTTATTATCCTAAGCTGACTGCTTTGCAGGTGAAAGATATTATCCTGAAATCAGTGGTGAAGGTAGAACATCCGGTAGCGATTGGTGGCGGAGAAGATGGCGAGCCTAAGCAGGTACAGATGACGGAACTGTGTAAGACGGGTGGTGTAGTGAATGCTTATAAGGCATTGCAGCTGGCGGCTAGTTATAAATAATCTTATCTGGTTAATAATACCGCGAAAGCCCCGCTATATGCGGGGCTTTTTTATGATTGGAGAAATTTTTAAAATAAATTTTGCTTTTTTGTTTTAGAATTTATAATTTTGCCGTCCCGAACGACAAATAACTATTGCCTGATAGTATAACGGTAGTACGACAGACTCTGACTCTGTTTGTCTTGGTTCGAATCCAGGTCAGGCAACTCTCTAAAAAGAACATCTTTTTTTAAACCGCTGAGAATGAATTTTTCAGCGGTTTTTTTTTAGATAGCCCTCCCCCTCAAAAAGCCGAATCGTCTTCTGCGTGACACCACATCAGCCCAAATGAACGCACTAAAATTCACCTCCTGAATGCCCTCCTCAGCTCCTCTGGTCTGTTCTTTCAAACAAGCATTGCCGAAAGTATTACCCGTTAATTAATTATGATGATAGCTGGATATAAAAAAGAAAAAGCCACCTCTTTATTTTTGAGATGGCCACTTCTTAAATTATGTATATTACACTGACTGGTCTTTCTGGTTGAAACAGGTAAACCATAACAAAACCTGCAAGATCGCTTCCTTTACTTCCCTACTTTATCCAATTACTTACCGCCTCTAAAAACAACTCCTGCTGATCTATAAAAGCTGGGTGTGAACAATTATCAAAGTATTTAAGATGTGCATCACTACTCAACTCAGCTCTCACCTTATTTACCTGATCCTCCGAAAACAATCCATCATCTTTCCCATAAATCGCATAAACATTTACATGCTTTTGCTGGATAGTCTTTATCTTAGGATAGATATTCAACATCGTATATTTCTCATTTCTCCAAAATCCAACACTGGCCGGATTACTGGTATCTGCTTTCATCCTCATGAGCACTGTGTCATTGGTGATCATCTGGTTAAGTTTTACAGACAATTCATTCGGATGCGGCGTGTCAAAAAAACCATTCAATGTAGCAAACGCGAAACAATTTGCTCTGAAATCAATCGAGCTTCTATTCATCGCTGCTACCGCTTTCAGCTTTCTCAGGTTTGCAGTATCGTTTTTTGCCTCAAAAATCCTTTCTGACTTTTCAAGTATATTATTATAAGTGTCTTGTAAAGAACACAATGAACTGATCAACACAAGTGAACTCACCTGCTGGCTGTATTTCTCCATGTACAGAATACCTAACAACCCCCCAAAACTATATCCTATCAGGGTCGCTTTTTTGAGTCCAAACTTTTTATAAATATTATTAAGGTCATTGAAAGTTTGCTGGAAAGTATACTTAGCAGGGATATCTATTGAACGCCCTTCCCCTCTCCTGTCATATAAAATGACATAATAACCTTTATCGGCTAACTTTTGCGCGGTTGTCAGTTCAAAACTACCCGAATTGCTACCAGGGCCTCCATGTAGAAAAATTATAGGCTTATTCTTCCTATCTCCAAACGTGTTAAAATATAATGATTGGGCCTGTAAAACAAAAGAACCTAGCATTCCTGCCAGCAAAAAAAGGGTAAATTTCATATGCCTTTTGGGTTGTGCGTGCAAAATTATGTGACTGCTATGCAAATACACGTATTCAATGATAATGCGCATCACTGGCGTAAAATGCAGCTGTATATAAGGCAATTTATTAAACACCAGATAATCTGCAACGTTCGATTTTTAATTATACTGCATGGACATGTCCATTTACGTACTAACTCACTAAGGAAGTTATACACCGCACTTACGACAGTACTATGCAATGGGCTGCCTGGAGATTATAGTGACCTGGAATATATACTTAGCAGCATATCTACAGTTCAAAGTTAAAAAGATAGCATATACTGATGAGCTGCCAGGAAAGACCGATTTCCGCATTCTTTTATTCCAGTTTCACCTCTCTGATCGTTTCATTTCCCGGCAGATCCACCACCGATACTTTTACCATTCCTCCAGCCGGCAGGCTGGCTGCTTTATAATACCAATCCACGCCATTCCTACCCAATACGGCATTTCCTCTTTCTATAGCAGTACCTGCAGCATCGAACACCAGAACTTCGACCGCTGCTACCCTGAATTCATCTTTTGCTGTCACGACCACAGTCGTGTCTTCGAACCGGATGTTCTGCACTTCGGGAGACTTATAAGCATCCTTAATCGCCATATTATACGCATTCTGACCAGGGCCTGTTTTGGATTTATAATAGGCCTTCAGCTCCGGATCGTCCAGGATCTGTTTCGCATAAGCCGCTGCCACCTTCATCTTATACCTGGCCTCGAGTTGCTTCGTGGTTGGTTTTTTCTTTGAAGGGCCGCGTTTTTTAGCCATAATAATCTGCCCGTTTCTTTCGTAAATCGTGAGTTGGTCGCCGAGTGTACCACGGACAAGTTCAAGAAGTATATTGCCTTTAACAAGAGCCATAACAAACAATTTTGAGGTTATATCAAACGTAAGGCTTTTACCGGGGAGATAGTGCATGTTTTATATCAATTGAGTACTAACACTTTACTATAACTATATTAAAAGAGCACTTGTATATCTAATCGATATAGAGGTATACTTGTAGTGTGCTTATAGTGTACTTAAAATGTAGTTAAGGATATACGGCTTAGTAAAATAATTCTGTTTGATTATTTTTATCAAATGAACATCATCCATCAGCTAAGAGAACTGGCAGAAAGATATGACATCGAAGAAATGGACAAACTGGTAGAAAGCCTTTCACCAACCCAACTGGAAGCATATAAGGAAGATATCATTGGTACTTATGATATGGTTTATTCTTATGGTGCGTATGACCTTGACTGTGACAAAGTAAGCAACCCGGAAGACTTCATTTTTTACCTTCTTGGTATTATCGACTCTATTCAGCGTTTCTTTCCTGACCGGCCATATTACCAGGAACGGGGCTATTGTTACCAAAATCTGGCAAGCCGCGCGCAGGCAGTTGAAGATAAGGTGCGTTACATCCAGGAGGCGATTCACATTTATAATATTGCGCCGCAAACCACCGATATACAAATGTCGATGGTCCGGGCGCTCACAGATAGGATGGTTATTACGGGACAATTTACTACTGAGGCATTCACTGAATTACTCTACTATTTCCGGCCGGTATTGAATGATACGTCCTTTATCAGGGCGTTGATCCATCAATGCTTCAGGGTACGTTCCCTGCCTTTTGCACAGAATCATTACTGGCATAACCGGCTGCTGCGTGAGTTTGAAGGAGCCATGTACCTGCTGGCGGAAAAGAAGCCGCTGGTTTACCTTGACTGGGCGGAGACGTATCATTACATGCTCTTTCACGATTCAACCGATATTGACGAGGAATACAAGTCACAAATGGTCGATCAGACAGCATCCCTGTTGCAGCCGCTGGAAAGCTATTATACAGAAGATGCAGAGCTGCTGAACCGGCTGGGCAAGGCATTTGCTGACACTGCCCGAAGGCTGCAGGAGACAGACCTGAAACTGGCTTATTACTGGCTTTCTGTTCAGTTCTTCACCAAAGGACATGAACAGCAACCCGCTGCATGGACCTTTCCTGTATACGCCACGAATTCATTGCTTGAAATTGCGCACATCTACCATGAGCAGGGTACTTATGAGAAACTGATCAATACATTTGAACATGGCCTACAGCTTTTCTCACAGGTATATCAGCATGAAGAAGACTTTCACCTGAATCTTTACTGGGGCAATTTCCTGGTGGCATATAGCGGACAGGCATACGATTACAAATCCGCCTCCATCAACCGCCTTGCAGAAGAAAAACTGCAACTCGCCGCAGTATTGGGCAGGAATTTCTATTCGCAACCTTACCTGTCTATGGCAAGGCTGGCAATTAAATCGGGCAATACAGAAAAATGTGTTCAACTCCTGCTGCAATGCAGGGAAGCCATTCGTTCCAACGGGTATACTGCTTATGACCTGGACGAAGTATTGAAGGATGAGGATTTCAGGGAGGTGTGGGACCAGTTAAAATGAGTCAGATCCTTCTGCCTGCAGGTCTGAAATACCATGATACTACGGTTAGTATGGCAAAAACCAGGGGAGCAATGAAATGTGCAAACTGATCGCCAACAGCAATATGGGAAATAACAGCGCCTGTCATCGCAAAGAAGAAACCTGCATAAGCCCATTCTTTTACCAATGGAAACCTGGGAAGAAGAATAGTAATGACACCCAATACTTTCCACACGCCGAGGATGGCCATGAAATAGAGCGGATATCCCAGGTGGATAATCCCCTCTACGTTATCTTTTTGCCTGAAAATCTGCGCTAATCCTCCCACGAACATGAATAATGCAAGGATGCCGGTGGCTGTCCAATAAATGATGTTGTTACGCTTTGTCATTATGTAGCTATTTGACTACAAATATATGCGTAGCTATTTAACTACACAAATTTTCTTTGAAAAATTTTTTTACTCCTGAATTATAGGAGCTCCTGTCGCGCGTAGTGATTTTTTAAAAGATGATGGCTGTACTTCGTTGTTGATCCCGGTATTGCGAACTATTTCAGGATGAAAGCAGATAGTGATCAATAAGGATGGATTTTATATACAGGGATCATTTATCAATGATTGTCGTTAACAAATCGCTTTCAAATATTGAAGCTGGAGAGATAACCAGTTCATTTTTAGGAATGTCATTTCCATATCGTTCTTTCATCTTTGCCTTTACTACATCACTTGTCAGGTCGAAGTCGCTTAATTTTTGAAGTTGCCCTATTTCAATACCAGCCGACCTTTGATAGACTTTCCAGATAAGTTCTGAGCAATAAATACGGTCATCACTCCATTCAAAGGCAGGGTCGTAGTTCTTGCCGATAAATGTAGCCCCCACCTGTTTCATCTTCTTCAGTACGTCCGGAGTCAGCACTTTATCAGCATTCTTCAGTCTTTTTATCACATAATGCCCACCTTTTCCCCTGGCGATCCACTTATCCAGCGGGGTCTGCTTTACGGGTTGTACGGCTTCGAATACATACAATTTATCTCCTTCCCTGTAGATAATGCCGCAATGAGAGTATTTTGACTTTGTAGCAAGCTGAATGGCTTTACTTTGCGAAGAGGTCGAAGTCTGAAAGATCAGGTCTCCGCTGTGAATATCAGGAGGATTAACAGGGCGTTTTCCCGCGGTCACGCCAATCAGCAGCGTTACGCCTAAAAGGGCTGTGATGAGTATTTCTTTTTTCATAAGTGTTATCAACATAGACAATAGTTTTTATACAAACGATTCAAGCATAAATTTTGTTTCCGGTTTCTTTTTGTGCTTATATTCGGTAACAACCCGATTCCCGATATGGAAAGTGCTGTCGGATTTACTTTATTTTTTCTTCTGACAAAAATACACATATGAAAACAACCTTTATTGCAATTGCTTTTATCGTAAGCCATGTAACATTGTTTGCCCAGCATTCCCTGGAGAAGTTATGGCAGACAGATTCGGTGCTGACGACTCCGGAATCCGTGCTGCCGGCAGCAGACGGAAAATTCTTATACGTCTCCAACATGGGCACACAACAAGAAAATACGGGCTATATCAGTAAGGTGGGGCTGGATGGTAAGATCATTCAAAAAGAATGGGTTACGGGGTTAAATGCGACCAAAGGGCTGGGGCTGTACAGCGGCCAACTGTATGCTGCCGAACTAACCGCGGTAGCAGTGATAGATGTAAAGACGGGAACCATCCTGCGCAGAATACCTGTTGAGGGAGCAAAAATGCTGAACGATATTACTGTAGATGCCAAAGGTGCTGTGTATGTAAGTGATTCAAGAGCGAACAAAATCCATAAAATTGAAAATGGGACACCAGCTGTTTACCTGGAAGATATGGATAATGCAAATGGGTTACTGGCTGTTGGACCTTTCCTGTATGTGCTGACCAATGGTAAGTTGCAGAAAATAGATGCAAAGAAAAACAAGACTGTTATAGCGGAAGGACTGGAAGGCAACACAGATGGCATTGTACATGTAAAGGACAATGAATTTATAGTCAGCGGCTGGCAGGGCATTATTTATTATGTAAAAGGCGACGGCTCCAAACAGGTATTGCTGGATACCCGTGAGAAAAAAAGCAATACTGCTGATATTTGGTATAATGCTACTACCCAAACACTGTATGTACCCACTTTTTTCAGGAACTCCGTGGCTGCCTATCAACTGAAATAATCACTTTTTTTTGAGAGAATTTAAGTGCGCAGAAAAACTGCGCACATGCGTCCAATCTTTGTATTGTTAATCACAAATGAAAACAAAACAGTCATGAGATTCAATACTAAAAAGAAGGACGTATCCAACACTGTGAACTACGAAGGTGCAAAGGCATATACGCTGACACCGGAACTGGAACTGTATAGTGCTGTAGTTACAGCCTCTTTACATGACCAGTTTTATGAAGGGAGTGCAGACCGGCTGGAACGTATACGCGCGCTGATCAAGAAGAATGATCCGCAGTTCGTAGCACGGCTGGCAGTATATACCCGTGAAAAGATGTACCTGCGTAGTATTCCGCTGGTGTTGGCTGTCGAACTGGCAAAGGTACATACAGGCAATAGACTGGTGAGCAGTATGGTGAACAGAATTGTGCAGCGCGCAGATGAAATTACTGAGCTGCTGGGATTGTATGCCCAGTCAAATCAACGCAGGGAGACCAAGCAATTACATCGCCTGAGTAAGCAAATTCAAAAAGGACTGTCATTGGCTTTTAATAAGTTCGATGAATACCAGTTTGCAAAATATAACCGCGCAGCAGCAGTGACTTTAAAAGATGCCTTGTTTATCGTTCATCCAAAACCCAAGGATGATGATCAGCAGATACTGTTCGATAAGATTGCCCAGGATGAACTACAGATTCCCTATACCTGGGAAACGACCCTGACTGCTACCGGTCAGGCGAAGTATTCCGACGCCGGCGAAAAGCAAAAGGCTTTTCGCTATGCGTGGGAACAATTGGTAGCATCTGACATGCTGGGTTATATGGCGCTGATCCGTAATCTGCGTAACATATTACAGGCGGAAGTAGATAACAGGATTATTGATAAAGTATGTGCACAGCTGTGTGATGAAAAAGCAGTGTTAAAATCGAAGCAATTGCCTTTCAGATTTTTATCGGCTTACCGTGAGCTATCAAAGGTGAAGCATACGAGAACAAAAGATGTGCTGGAGGCGCTGGAGACGGCCATCAGCATTTCTGTACAGCATCTGAAAGGATTTGATACGGAGACGCGGGTGGTGATCGCTTGTGATGTGTCCGGGTCTATGCAGCAACCGATATCTGCAAGAAGTGTGGTGAAGTATTATGATATTGGGTTATTGCTGGGTATGTTGCTGCAGCATCGTTGTGGAAATGTGGTCACAGGAATGTTTGGCGATAAGTGGAAGGTAGTTGATTTGCCGAAGAAAAACGTACTGGCGAATGTAGATGCGTTCTATCAGAGGGAAGGAGAAGTCGGGTATAGTACCAATGGTTATCTGGTGTTGGCAGATCTGATAAAGCGTGGCATTGTTGCTGATAAGGTGATGATGTTTACCGATTGTCAGATGTGGGATAGTACTACGAAGAATCAGTGTGATAAGAATACGCTGGCAGAGCAGTGGAAGAGGTATAGATATATGGTGCCAGATGCGAAATTATATCTATTCGATTTGGCAGGTTATGGAAAGATGCCGGTGGATGTAAAAGAGGATGGTGTATACCTGATAGCAGGATGGAGTGATAAGGTGTTCGAGATCCTGGCGGCGATGGAGAAGGGAGAGGATGCTGTGGAACATATAAAGGCGCTGGCAATTTAGCTGTTGACCTGAAATAGAAAATAGTGAAGTGAAGGTGTCGTTATAATGGGTTACTTCTACTCTTTTTAAGTAAAAAAACGTACCCTTATGCTTGTTGCCCTGGCTTACTGAAAGCTCGTCTCCGGACGAGCTTTTTTTGTTTTGATCATGAGGGTATCAGAATGACAAAACACAATACTGTGGCTGGTTTTATTTGTTTTTTTAAGATTAAAAAAGTTATTTTTGTTGTGTTCAATTTTTCTTTTTCACGTTTAAAAACATCATGTTATGTATGGAGGTTATGCACAGCATAGAAGAATTATGTCAATGTTGGAAAAACAACGGGAACTTATTAAAAACGATCCCGAATACAGGAAGCGATACATTAAAGAATTAGGGCTGGAAGAACTTGCGAGCCAAATGACAGAGGAAGACTGGAGAATCGCAGATGCCAAGTATGGTTATAAAAGAAACAATTCTTAATTCTAAACTCAAGCGTATGAATAATTCAGGTATCATTTATTCATCTGACCATGGATTGATATTAGGTTTCCATGGCTGTGATCAGTCCATTAGAGATCAAATAATTACTGGTCAGATGATGTTGAAAGCCAGTCATAACAACTACGACTGGCTTGGATGGGGAATGTACTTTTGGCAAAATAACTATGCACGGGCAATGAACTTTGCCAAAAATCGTCCGGGTAAAAATAAAATTGCATCTCCGGCCGTATTGGGAGCAGTTTTTAGTCTTGGTAATTGTCTTGATTTAACTGATCAGTTTTATATTGGGCAAGTCAGGTCATCCTATCTCAATTTAATCGAATCATTAAATAAAGTGAATACACCTTTACCAAAAAACAAGTCTGTATCGGGAGCACCCAGTCCTCACAATAAAATCTTAAGAGGATTAGATTGCGCTGTCATTGAAGCATTACATAGACAAATGATAGATATGGGAGAAATTCCCTACGATACAGTCCGTTGCGTTTTCATAGAAGGCAACCCTATCTACGAAGACGCCGGATTTTACGACCAAACCCACATCCAGGTATGCGTTCGTAATCCAAACTGTATAAAAGGGTTCTTCCTCCCACGAACAGAATCCGATAACTGGTCTACCGCCGCTTAAATGATCCACTTATACGTGCGCATTAACCCCTGATTAATTACGCCATCCCTCCGTTCGCACCAATATTCTGCCCACTGATCCACTTCGCATCATCACTCACCAAAAACGCCACCACCTTCGCTATATCCTCCGGCTCTCCTATCCTGTTAAAAGCTGACAGACCAGCTAATCTATCCAACGCTTCCTGGGTTTTTCCATTCAAAAACAACTCCGTATTCGTTGGTCCCGGAGACACTACATTCACATTAATCCCTCTTGGACCTACCTCTTTTGCAAACACACGCGTCATCTGCTCCACCGCTCCCTTGGTAGCCACATAAGGCCCATACGTAGGCAGTAACAACCGTGTAGTAGAAGAAGAAAAATTGATAATCGTACCGTTATCAGCAAGCCTTGTAGCAGCTTCACGCATCGTATTGAAAGTACCTTTGACATTTATTGCAAACTGCCTGTCAAAGTCTTCATCAGTAGTGTCTTTAATCAACTTATACAACAGGATACCCGCATTATTCACCAATACATCTATCCTTCCGTATTGTGCGATCACTGTATCGAACATTTTTTTCACTTCGTCAGACTTACTTACGTCCGCCTGCACTGCCATGGCTTCTGCACCCAGCGCTTTTATAGCCGCAACCGTATTATCTGCCGCCTCTTTATTACCTGCAAAATTAACAACCACGGTAGCCCCTTCGGCAGCCAGCTTATGCGCGACCGCTGCGCCAATACCTCTTGATGCACCTGTTACTAAGATTATTTTCCCTGTGAGCGTTTTCATATTTCCTTTGTTTTGTGTTTTAATACACCAAAGGTCATACCTATGCACATAGAAAAATTGCAAATATTAAAGGAAAGGATGTAAAATTCTAAGAAGGGGTAACAATATGAATAGGGCAATCCTATTTTACGGTGACAAATGGGTTATTTTGTCATTGATAGTCAGGAACTATCGTCATACACCTGGTTAATCGGATTATCTCAGCACGCCCTGCTCTGTCACCCTTTCAAATACCTCGTCCAGTTTCTCATTGAACCATTCCTGCTCCTCTTCGGTAAAGGCACGACAATACTGCATTTCTGCCTGCAGGCTTTGCAACTTTTCATCGATTGGCCGGTGACTGTAAAAAGCAGATTTACCAGCCCTCAGTTTATCCAGCCACTGTTTAACAGTGGCTGTTTTACTGACCGTTTTCATAACCGACTCTTCAAATTCGAAGCGTAGCATTTCACAAATGCCAGGCTGTAATACGAGAGCGTACTCGTCAGTACTAAGTTGCAAAATATCATATCCTCCTGGTTGCAGCAATAAAGGCTGCTGTCCCTTGAAAAGTAATTCCATGTGCCCACTTACTATCTCCTGGATGACAGTCCTGGGCGAATCTTCCGACACAATTACCAGACAAGGCTGCTTGATGTAAAATACAACCCTCAACATGGCAAATCCGTCCATGTTTCGCTCCTGGTAGAGCATATTCACATAATTGGACTTATGCAAATAGGGTTTTGCGAAGCGTTTAACAAACTGACAATATTTTAGGGGTATTACCTCTCTGATCCGGATATTCTCTACGGGGGTTACTGCAAGTCTAAAGTGCATGGGGTAAGGTTTAACTGATCTGTAGTAAAGTTCTTCTTATTTGCTGAATTGATACGACAGTATGATAAAATCGCTATTTTCCGATACCTTTGCAGTATGGAACACGTGGAAGTTTTCAAAGCATTATCCAACAAAGCAAGGCTTCAGATATTACAGTGGCTGAAAGACCCGACTAAGAATTTCCCGGCAGAAGGCTGCTGCGAAAATGGCGTATGTGTAGGACAAATCCAGCTTAAAATGGGGGTAACGCAATCTACTGCCTCTGAGTATTTGTCACTTTTGCAGCGAACAGGGCTATTAACCGTGACCCGGCAGGGACAATGGACATATTACAAAAGAAATGAAGATGCTATCAAGGAATTGGGCAAACTGATCCTGGAAGACCTGTAGAAGATTAATAAGAAGATCTGAGTAGATATAAAAAAGAAGGCCAGCCATCCGGGCCAGCCTTCAAAATGTTTAAAATTATCGCTATTCGCCTGATTTATAATTGATTGAAGAAGGCGGAGCAGCCTGTTCGCCACTTCCCCACTGCTTATTTGGTGCCGCTCCCATGTCCAGATCCAGCACACCGCCTTTCCACAACTCTGCATGCGTGAACCAAGGCTTATTCAGGACCTGGCCATTCAACTTCGCCTGCTGTATATACTTATTCTCGCCGGAACTCTTAGGCGCATTTACTGTAAATACCTTTCCATTCTCCAACTGTATCGTTACCTGTGTAAACACCGGGCTACCGATATTATACTGAGGTATCCCCGGCGTTACAGGACAGAATCCCATCATAGAAAACACCACAAACGCCGTCATACCTCCTCCATCTTCATCACCCGGAATACCAAACAGGTTATCCGTATACCAGGTGTCCATCAGCATCCTGATACGCTTTTGTGTTTTCCAGGGTGCTCCCAGGTAGTTATAAAGGTAAGGGATGTGAAAACTGGGCTCATTTCCCATCACAAACTGTCCTACCAGCCCCGTTGCATCAGGGAATGTATACCATAACTGGTACTTGCTTCTTCCCAGTCCTTCACGAAACAGTTGATCCAGGGTCGCCTCGGCGCCTGCACGGCCACCCATCAGGCTAAATAATCCCGTCAGGTCGTGCTTTACATCCCAATTGTAGGTATAAGCATTGTTTTCGGTGAAATAATCACGACCACCCTGACCACCTGAGAATTTAGGGTCAAATGGTTCTATCCAGTTACCGGCTGAGTCCTTTGGCCACATAAAACCTTTCTCTGCCCGGAATACGTTCCTGTAATTAGCCGCACGCTTCAGGAACAATGGTACATCTTCTTTCTTACCCGCCGGCACCGCCAGCTGTGCAATACACCAGTCATCAAAGCTGTTTTCCAGGGTGACTGCTACCGACTGCCTACGCTCAAAATCATGCACTTCACTCACCCATTCTTTTTCTCCGGGTCTCAGGGCTGGCATATACCCATGTGTATTGTAAAAGGCGTCGAGTACTGTACCCGGACCATTCCGCCAGGGTAATAAGGTGGCCTCCAAAGCATTCTTTTTCAGCCCTTCATAGGCTTTGGCCACATCAAAATTGCGCACGCCCTTAAACCAGGCATCCGCCATCCATGCTGCCGCATGATTGCCCGTCATACATGGCATATCGCCGGTTACGACTGCGAAAGAAGGCATCCAGCCACTCTGCTCATACATCTGGATGTATGAATTGATTTTATCAGCCGCTGTAGCAGGATGTAAAAGCGTCTGTAATGGTTCCAGGGCAATATAGGTGTCCCACAACCAGTTATCCGCGTAAAACGGCTTATCTGAGGTATGTACCTTATGGTCGTATGCACTGTAGTATTTCCCATACTCGTTGATATTGATCATACGCTCATAAGTACGGTACAGCGAAGTATAAAACACCCGTTTCTGTGCAGGCGTACCACCTTTTACATTAATCTGACCCAGTACTTTATCCCATGCTTTAAATGCCTTGTCTTTTACAGCATCAAAATTCCAGTCAGGAATCTCCTTTTGCAGGTTCACTTTTGCCTGCTCAATACTTACAAAAGACACCCCATATTTCACCCCGGTTTCTGCCGGCACTTCTGCCAGTAATATCTTTTGACCTTCTTTATCTAAAGTTTGCACACCCACTATTGGTGTGCTCAGCTCTGCATAAAAGTAAGCTGCCATGCCGTGGAATTCTTCTACACCGGTGATAACCTGTTTGCCGGTGGTTGTTACTGTACCTTTACCATTCAAAGGCTGTAAACGGAGATAATGCTTCTCCTTTCCCTGAAAATGAAATTTAAAATACCCGCTGCGTGCTGCAGGTGCGAACTCTACCTGGTCTGCATCGTCCAGGAAAGTGCTATAGTAGTAAGGGGTCGTCCGCTCCCTGTCCCACACCCTTGGCGCAAAATAATCGTCGCCAGACACCGGCATCAGGCCAAACAGACTTTCCTGCCTGTGCGAAGCGATCGTGAGCGGGAAATTGTAAATGCGATCATCCAGCTGATCTTTGCGGATGGGAAATACCCTTACCATACTATTGGGCAGGTGTACGGTAGGTCGGGTTGGCTCCAGTATGATTCCCACACTACCAATCGTGGGATCTACATAGTTGACATTGCTATTCGTACTCTGTCCTCGTGCAAATGGGGCGGTCAGTAATGCCATGCCCAGTAGCAGCCTGTTTAGTTGCATAACGTTCTATTTTTGAGAGGACTAAAAATAGAAAAAAAATCCGGGCACCCCCATTAAATGAGGACGACCGGAAATAGCAATATGGTAGTCTGCCAGGTACTGTTAAGACTTCATCTTAATTATATCTCTCATTACAAGCAGTGAACGTGCCGCATACATCCCTGTATGACAGAAAATAATCGTAGTATCGTAGTATGAGAATGCTACCGATTTTATTGCTGCTAAATCTGCCAGTGATGGCCCAGACACCAGCGGTGTTAGGCAAAGTGAAATCTGACAAAATAGATGAAGCCTCTGGTCTGGCAGCCAGTGCTACCCTGCCGGGATACTATTGGACACACAACGACAGTGGAGGAAAGAACGAGGTATACCTGCTGGATAGCAAAGGGAAGCTGGTGAGCAGCGTAAAACTGAAAGGCTCCGTAAACAGGGACTGGGAGGATATTGCAGAGAATATCGGTCCCGGGGGAAAACATTATGTATATGTTGGGGATATCGGGAATAACCTGAAACTGAAAATAGCCATGCAGATCTACCGATTTGCAGCCCCGTTAACGGTACCTGATGAGAAAACGACGGTTCATGCCGATGCGCTCTTTATAAAGTATCCTGATGGGCCCAGAGATGCTGAATCGCTGATGATCGATCCGATCGGGAAGTGCATTTACGTGGTAAGCAAACGGGAAAAACAGGTGAACCTGTACAAGGTGCCCGCTCAATATTTCAACTTTACGGATCAGCAGCAGGTCACGCTCGAAAAGGTACTGACGTTACCCTATACATGGATCACAGCAGGAGATATTTCCCAGAATGGAGAACATATTGTGATCAAAGACAAAACACATATTTACTACTGGCGTCGTAAAGGAAATGAACCAATTGAAGTGACAATGGCCCGGCCGGCAACGTTATTGCCTTATGTACCGGAGAAACAGGGAGAAGGAATAACAATCAGTGTCGACAATAAAGGATACCTGACCATCAGTGAGGGAAAGAAGCCAGACCTGTTCTTTTATTCACACTTATTTAAATGAAAGGCAATTTAAAGAAGCGGTTGTCACAATTTAACCGGGTTATTTTATAACAACCACTTCTTTTTTGCAGATACTTTATATAGTCAGCTTATGCTTTCCTGCCTGCAACGTTTTATCTTCCCTGCCCGGCAGCCGCAGGGTGGCAGTTGTGTGGGCAGGCACTTCCACTTCCAGTATCACCTGTTTGCCAACCCGCTTCCAGGAAGAAACAATCTTACCATATCTACACTCGTAATCCGCTTTGGCAAATGTAAGCTGAGATACAAATGAAGGCTGAATAAAGAAATGCTTAAAACCTGGTGCCGCTTCGTCCGGACGAATGCCAGCCAACGTTTTATAGAACCACGCACAGTAATCTCCAAAGAAGATATGATTGTGGGATAATTCACCCGGCCAGTCCTCGAACAGCGACGTAGCCCCATTCGCAATCCAGTGTGCCCAACCGGCATAACCTGTATCTGTCAGCATCTTCATAGCCAGTTCTACATGCCCGTTATCACTGAGAGAAGGCAATACATACTTGGTACCGAGTACTCCAAAATCAGCGTGATAATGATTGTCTTTAATTTTCTGCGCCAGCTGATCTACCGTTCTCGTTAGCGCGGGTGCAGGAACCAACTGATGATACACTGTCGTACTCAGCGCTGTAGCTGTCGTGACGTTGTATTGCATAGTCTGTGTATTATAGTACTCCCTGTTAAATGCAGCACTGATCTTCTCTGCCAGTGCTGCGTAAGTGGCAGCATCTGCATCCTTGCCCAGGATACGTGCCATTTTGGACACTAACACGGCATCTGTGTAATAACATGCAGTTGATGTAAAAGGTACTGGTGTTTCTACCAATGACATCCAGTCACCCAGACCCATTTTGAAAATATAGTGCTCTGAAGTATTAGTCAGCAGGTCTGTATACTTTTTAATCGCGTCGTAGTTCTCTCTTACAGCGGCCGTATCTCCTTCATAAAGGTAGAGATACCAGGTGATGACAGGCAAGGCACTTCCCCATGCGGGACCAAAGGTAAAGTCCTTCCGGTCATAGCCCCAGCCATTGGAGGGAACAATACCCGGGATGGAGCCATCTGCTGTCTGGGCATCCCTGATATCATCCAGCCATTTGCGATACCCCGGTGCTGATTTATAATTCCACAGCCCGATTTCGGCGGAGATATGGGCATCTGCTGTCCAGCCGTTCTTTTCACGCTGTGGGCAATCTGTGGGGATGCTCAGGAAGTTGCTTCTGTAAGATTGGCGGGCAGCCTCGTACAGCTTATTGATCATAGGATCGGAACTGGTGAAATGCCCGGCTTCTTTAAAGTCGGTGCTGTAAAACAGCCCTTCCAGCGATGCCTTGTCCAGCTTTATATTCCCATCTGTTTTTACAGATACATACTGGAAACCGTGATAAGTAAACTGTGGTGTGAAGGTTTCGACACCATTTCCTTTCAGGATATATACATCTGTCTGAAAAGGCAGTTCCCCTGGCCAGCTGCGCATATGCTCTGTATTATGTGCGAGATCGATCTTCCCGTTTTTCAGCACCTCTCTGTAGGAGAGGGTTACTTTGGTACCCGCTGCACCTTTTACTTTTAAGGTAACCACGCCGGCAAAGTTCTGGCCCATATCGAAAAGATATTCTCCTTTATCTACCTGTTTTACGCTCACCGGTTTGATACGCCTGATGATCTTAATAGAAGGCATTTCCTGTGGTACCAGTATGCCGCCGGGAGAATTAGTTTCGAGGGCCGTTTGCCAGCTGGCGTCGTTGTAACCCGGCTTGTTCCACCCCGGCAGCTCCGCCCTGGCATCGTATATTTCGCCTGTATACAGGTTATTGTACTGGCTGGGGCCAGTGGCACATTTCCAGCTGCGGTCCGTAACGAGCGTTTCTGTGCTACCATCTTTGTAGGTCAGCAGTATGTTGATCAGCATGCGGGGCGTATTACGCCATGGTGCTTTGTGAAATTCCCATACTGCATGGGATTGCACATTATACCAGCCGTTGCCCAGTTCTGCGGCCACTACGTTGTCTCCATTCGCCCAAAGCGATGTAATGTCATACGTGTTGTACAGCAATCTTTTGTCATAGCGGGTATAACCTTGTTCCAGCACGGCATCTGTAACAGGTTTTCCATTTACATACAGCACATGATACCCTACACCGGATACGTAAACCACCGCACTTTGCAATGGCTTAGCGGTATGAAATACCTTCCTGAAAAAAGGGGCCTTTGTAATAGTGGTATCTGTGGTATTTGTGATCCAGCTACCGGACCATTTGAGCTGTGCGTGCAGGAAACCTGGCAGGCAACAGAGGAGATAAAATAAAATACGTTGCAAAGTTCTGGCTTTTAGGTGATACTATGGTACTACGGGGAAAGCCACGATGCGCACTTTGGTACAACCATAAGGCACGAGGGTGATTTCCTGTAAGGTATTATCTACTTTTCCTTTGTAAAGACCTTCCCTGTCAGTTGGCGGCTGAAAAGCTACGCCATTCAGCTCTTTCCAGGCAGGAATTGATTTAGCCGGTACTGTGATGGTAACCGGCGCATGTGCCAGGTTCCATACGAACTGGTCATCTACCTGTTTTACCGTGGCGGCTTTAAAGTGAGTGGCAGGTTTTTCCACATTATCTCTGATGAGTGCATAGTTCCATTTACCTTCCGGATAAACACTAAAGTATTCGCCTTCTACTTCGTCCGTTGCTTTTTCCCAGCGCTCATTCAGCTTCAGGGCGTAAACCAGCGGACCTCTTTCTATCGCACGGGAGTGCCTGCCCCATACAGTCGTGGTGATGTCCATTGGCAACTGCAATACGAGTTTGTCATTGTTGTTCCAGCTACGGTTGATGGTAATCACCTGGTTGCCGGTATCCTTACGAAGCGGTTGCCCATTCAGGAGAATGGTGGCTTCTTTACACCAGGCTGGAATGCGTAACTGCAAAGGGAAGCTGGTGTTTTTTTTCAGGGATATGGTAAAGCTGATTTCATCACTGAACGGATAAGTGGTAGTTTCCTGAATGGTCACGGCTGTTTGCGCAGCGCCAACCTGGGTCGTGATGGTGTTGGGTGCATAGGATAGTGCTGCCAGGCCTTTGCCTGGTGTACTGTACCAGAGTTGGGAGGTGAATTTTGTCCAGCCCTGGTGCATGTTCGCCAGGCAGCAGGTATAACCGCTTCTGGCTCCCAGTACGTTGCACATTTCGCGGTTGAAAGGCAGCGAAAAATCGAATACACCTTTGCTGATCTGCACCTGGTTGGCTACCTGGAAATACTGCTTGTTATTATAATCGTCTGTTGTCTGTGTAGGCAGTGCGTTGAAGGTCATCTTTTCCAGTGCATCCATGTAATGCACATTGCCGGTGATGGCGATGATGTTTTCCAGGGAATACATGGCTTCAACAATAGCACACAATTCAATACCCTGGGTAGGTTCATTGCCATTCAGGTCTTCATCACCACTGAAGATGCCCATGGGCAAACCATGTACGGTCATCAGGTCATGCCAGCCGGTTTGTAATGCCTGTAGATCCTGCGGATCGCCGGTACGCTGGTAGTTGATAGCGGGCGACTTAAGCGCCATGGCTACATTCACGCCATGACGGTTCATCCAGTTGCCCATGTGAGCGTAGGTGGTTGTACTGATCACCCATTCATGGCCACCCATCCAGCGGGTCCAGGGGAAGGATTGTTGTTCAATCTTGTCTGCCAGTTGTAAGAGCGATGGATCTTTGGTGATGCTATAGAGCCATTGGGCCATCATGACGTTATCTGCGCCTCTGGAGGCGGCCCAGTCTGTCCATTTACCGATGGGAGCAATATCGAGGGCTTTCAGCTGGTATTGGAAATACCGGGTCATGAAGTTGATAACACGCTGATCGCCGGTAGCGGAATAATATTGCTGTAATACCTTAAGCATGACCATCTTTGGCCACCAGTCATCGCCGTCGGTGGCGTTGGCTACTTCAACGCTGGTATGTTTTTCTCTCTCAGCACCGGTGATGGGACCGAAGTACCCACTGGGGCGTTGGTGATCGAGGGTCCAGTTTACATAACGGAGTACCTTTTCCTTCAGACCTTTGTCGTCGAGAAGATAGGCAAGTGGAAGCGCGCCGTCCAGCCAGTAAGGCGTTTCTTCCCAGCCGTCGCCTTTGCCGCCGAGCCAGCCGTTGTCATTCCTGAGTTTAGTATAGTATTCGTCCAGGTGACCTGTCGAGCCGTTCCGCATGATGAGGAGCTGATGCCGAAGCCAGCCGGCAGGCCTGATGCTGCCAAGCGGCACAGGTGTGTATACGGGGGACTGATAGGAAACCTGGTGTGGAACAGGGTGACCGGATGCCGGAAGTATGGATAATACGGCAAGGGTACAACCCACAAGGAAATTGATTTTCATTCGTTGAGACTTGAGTATGCATGAATAACGTGAGGGGGTAAAATATAAAAAATACCCGAAAAACCTGCTGACTCCTTCCGCATTTACCGAAAGTAACCCCATTTTCACCGGTAATAATAGTGGTATTGACCTCATTCCGATTGCAACGTCGCCGGCAGATTATCATATTTGTTTCATAATTCACAATCATGGGAAATAGTATCCTTACCGTATCCGGACTTAACGTCAGGTATGGACACCTGCAAGCCGTGCAGGATGTCTCGTTCGAGGTAAAACCTTATGAAATTTTCGGTTTATTGGGCCCTAATGGTGCGGGCAAAACCAGTACACTCAGTGCTATAGAGGGCTTGTTGCAGCCACAGTCGGGGCAGGTAAAGATAGCCGGCTACGATATATGGCAACAGCCATTGTATGCAAAGGCAAATATGGGCGTGCAATTGCAACATACCAGTTTTCAGCCGGAGCTCACCGTGGAGGAAATTATTAATTTGTATGCAGGGTTGTATGGGGTGGACCCTACCCTTTCCCTGGAACAACTGGGAGAGATCCCGCTTCGGAAAAAGATATCCGAGCTATCTGGCGGGCAGCAGCAAAGGGTAAGTTTGCTGATTACTACAATTCATCATCCTAAACTGGTATTGCTGGATGAACCGACGACCGGATTGGATCCACAATCCAGGAGAGTATTGTGGGAAAAGATTGAGGCGATCAGGGAGCGAGGGAATGGCGTGGTGTTGACGACGCATAGTATGGAAGAGGCAGAGGCCGTGTGTGACAGGTTGGCGATCATTGATCATGGCAGGATACTGACCATTGATACACCGGAGGGGTTGATTGAAAAGTACAGGGAAGATCCGGAGGTGATTGGTGTGTCACGGAAAGGAAAGATTACGCTCGAAGATGTGTTTATTGCACTGACTGGAAGGGCGATCAGGAATTAAAAAATTAGAACCTTATTGTATGATACCTTCTTCTACAAATGTATTCAAAGCACTCTTCAAAGCAGATCTTCTCGTTCAATGGCGTAACCGCAGAGCGGTTTTTATGGTCCTGCTTATCCCGGTATTCATCCTCTTCTGCTGGAAAAATGCGTTGGCCAAAATCGGCCCTTATTACATATTGAGTACCTGTCTGACCATTGGTCTCATCTCCATTGGCCTTATGGGTTACTCCGCCACAGTATCGCGCGACAGGGACAAAGGTATTTTTCAGCGGCTCAGGGTTGCCCCCTTTAACCCCGGATTAATTATGACGAGTAAACTGCTCGTACAGCTGATGATGATCTTTGTACTTACAATACTCATCTTCCTGGGCGGCTACTATCTTGATGGCATCACCATTTCTGCACAGGGCTATGCTATCACTTTCATTACAGCACTGATAAGTGGAGCTGTTTATCTAAGCCTCGGCCAACTGATCACCGGACTTATTACCAACCCTGAGTCGGTGAATGGCGCCACCAGGATGATCTACTTTGTATTTGTCATGGTAGGTATGCTGGGCGAACTGGGTACCCTGGGCGACAAATTCAGAAAAGTATCCCTGTGGTCGCCTTACGGTACAGTAAAAGCGATCATCAGCACAGGTATGCAACCAGGTCACTGGGATACTACAAGTACCCAGGCACTGATGCTCTGCCTGCTCTATGCCGCCGTGTTTACCATCATTGGCGTCAGGAAATTTCGCTGGGCGGTGAAATAAACAGCGGTAGTACATCCAGGATCTGTTCCACCTGTCTGAAGTTCGGATTGTCAATATGCACATCCACATGTTCATGTGCCCAGGTGGTATGAAACGGGATATGAATAGCATTCCCCCCTAAATCCAATACAGGCAGTACATCTGATTTCAAACTATTTCCTATCATCAGGAACTGTGCAGGCTGGATGTCGAGGTGTTTCAATAATTTTTTATAGTCGTTCGGCTGTTTATCGGACATTACTTCCACATGATGGAAGTAATGATCCAGGCCGGAATTTTTCAGTTTCCGTTCCTGGTCCAGCAGGTCTCCCTTGGTAGCTACGACCAGCCTGTAATGCCCCTTTAGTGATTGCAATACTTCCTCTACTCCCTCCAATACCTCTATGGGCCGGGCTAAAAGTGCCTTGCCATAATTAATGATCTTTTCCACGGCAGTAATATCGATAGTATTATTGCTCACTGTGAGCGCAGTTTCTATCATAGAGAGCATGAATCCTTTAATACCATAGCCATACAAGGTGAGGTTTTTGATCTCTGTTTGCAATAGTTCTCTGGCAACGGTGTGTTGGGGTAGATAGGCTTCCATTAGTTGGCAGAATTCGTTCTCTGTTTCACGAAAGTAGGGTTCATTGACCCAGAGCGTATCATCTGCATCGAATGCGATTACTTTTATACTCATAAATTAACAATGGTTACAATACTAAGTTATTCTTTTCGGCGGAGAACCAGGTGCAGTGGTATACGTTTTTTGAGAGGGATTGTCCTGTAAACGGCTAATTGAGAAATCTGAACTATCTTGCCCCTGCGAACTAAATAAAACCTATTGTCATGGAAAATCTGTTTACAGTTGATTCATTAATCAGCTTGTTAACCCTTAGTGTACTCGAAATCGTCCTGGGTATAGACAACATTGTATTTGTCTCTATCCTTGCAGGTAAGTTGCCCGCCGAAAAACAACAAAAAGCCAGGAGGCTGGGGATGACCCTGGCTATGTTCATCAGAATTGGCTTATTGATGTCTATTAGCTGGATTATGTCACTGACTACCCCCCTTTTCAATGCGGGTCGCTGGATTGGCATGCAAAATCCCAAATGGCTGGAGATGGCGGAAATTTCGGGCAGAGACCTGATCCTGCTAATTGGGGGGCTCTTTCTGATCTACAAAAGCACCTCAGAGATCCACGAAAAACTGGAAGGCAACGAGCATGAAAGTGCTACACCTAAAGTAGCGGGCTTTACACAGACGATCATCCAGATCCTGCTGCTGGATATTGTCTTCTCACTCGATTCTGTGATCACTGCCGTAGGTATGGCCGATCATATCGAGATTATGATCGCGGCTGTAATTATTGCGGTTGGTATTATGTTGCTGGCATCAGAAGGGATCAGCAAATTTGTAAATACACATCCTACTGTGAAAATGCTGGCGTTGTCATTTTTATTACTCATCGGTGTGTCATTACTGGCAGAAGCATTTGATCAACATATTCCAAAGGGGTATATTTACTTTGCGATGGCGTTCTCCGTATTTATCGAACTACTGAATCTGAAAATGCGTGCAAAGAGTGACCATCCGGTAAAGCTCAAACAGACAAAAGTATAATAGAACAGTGCATCGGAAATCATTTATAAAAATGGCAGCGCTGCTGCCATTTTTGCCTTACTCTTCACAGATAGAAAAGGCGCTGAACCTGCCAGGACTCCTGCAGCCAACGGAGAAAATGCCCGTGCTTTTTGTAGGGCATGGCGACCCGGAAAATGCTTTCCGGGATAATCCATTCACGCAGGCCCTTGCAAAAATGGGTAAAGAATTGCCCCGTAAGCCAAGCGCCATCCTGGTCATTTCGGCACATTACCTCACGGCCGAAGCCTCTTACCTCAAAGTACCCGGACATTTCAACTGCCCTTACTATAGTGTATATGGTGCTACCGCATTTAAAGATCAAGTGCCGCAGGTAACGGTAGATGAAAGTACAGATATGGACCATGGAGCATTTGCCGTGTTAAGGCACCTGGCGCCTGAGATGGATGTACCTGTAATGGAGTTAAGTATTCCTATAGCGCAGCGGCTGGATTACCACTGGAAATTGGCACAGTACCTGAAGCCATTAAGGGAAAAGGGAGTGTTGATCATTGGGAGTGGGAACATTGTGCATAACCTGGAGAAAGGCTTTTTTAAAGGAGCGTTTTCTAACGGCAAGCCTTATTCGTGGGCAATCGAGTTTGACGAGTGGGTAAAAGCCAGGATTGACGAACGGGATTTCGGGAGTTTGTTTTATTACAATAATCTGGGAAAGATTGCTTTGAAAGCAGTGCCGACCACAGATCATTATATTCCCATGCTATATGCGATAGCACTGGCAGATAAGCATGAGCCTATCCGGTATACTTATGAGGAAGTATTTTCAGCATTTAGTATGCGGTGTTTCAGAGTAGGCTAACTGCTGCTGCGACCGGTGATCGATAGCAGTAAGGAATGGTCTGCTCCACCAGCTTAAAATCTGGAACAGACTGCGTACACATCCTGTAAAAATACAGGATACAACACTACTTATTACCTAAAGTACGCGATCAGGATTCGCGCAGGCGCTCGTCAGTATACGTGATCTCTGTCTTACCATGCGGCCATGGCTTCCCATCTTCATCTACACTCACGAAAACCATCTTATCGATGGTCAGGATGCTTTTCCTTGTAATTTTATTGCGGGCTTCGCAGGTAAGTGTCAGGGAAGTCGTCCCAAAATGAATTGCCTTAATCCCCAGTTCCAGGATGTCTCCCTGTTTGGCAGAGCTAATGAAATTGATCTCGGACATGTACTTGGTCACACAACGATTGGTACCTAACTGGATGATGGCATAAATGGCGGCTTCTTCATCGATCCAGGATAATAAACTACCGCCGAACAAGGAACCGTGAGCATTTAAATCCTCAGGTTTTACCCATTTTCTAGTATAAAAATTCATTGCACATTCTATTGCAATGCAAAATTAAAACTTTCCAAGATAAAACCCTGTATGAGGTGGCTGATTATAGCCCACATTCTGCCATATAATGCTCATTCTATACTGATGATCCTGCATTAACGTAATGATCCTGTGGGTTGTAGGTATGGTCGTGGTATAAATTCGCAGCGATTGATTATCTGACGTTCTCATGACCAGTTCCTCTCTCCAGTCTCCAAACAGATCGGCTGTCAGTGCCGGTGTAGCCTTGGTCCCGTTGTTGGCTACACATCCCTCTGCTGTGAAAATAGTTCCTCTTCCATACTTGTCAATATGATTACCATCGAGCAATTCACGACTCAGATCTCCATCCCACCAGATGAGAAAGTTTGCAGAGCGGGGTGCTTCGCCGATACGGTTCCCTTTTACATCAAACAACCCCCCGGAGCCGGCCCACCATAGTTGGGCTCCCCGACGGCTGCTGTCAATATTCTCTGCAACGCCTCTGCCTACGTCCTGATCGATCGCACCCCGGAACAGGATTTCGCCGGTACGGGCGTCGAAGAGGGCAGCACCGGTTCCTTTGGCGCCGTTTTCCAGTTCATGAATACCGAAGACCTCCAGGCCCGGGCGATCAGGGTCCAGGTCCCCCACGTGCAGGGCGTCGCCATGACGCAGACCGGTCGTATAAAGCCCTTTGCCATCATCGTCTACACACATCGAACCGTAAATGATCTCGTCTTTACCATCGTTATCCACATCAGCTACGCTCAGGTTATGGTTTCCCATGCCAGCGTAAGGACTACGACCATCCTTCGTATCAAATACCCACCTGGAAGTGAGTTTACCATGCTGATAATCCCAGGCAGCCAATACAATACGACCATAGTAACCTCTGCACATCACCACACTTGGATGCCTGCCATCGAGGTAAGCAACACAGGCAAGGAAACGGTCTGCCCGGTTGCCGTAATGATCCGTACCACCGTTGCCCCCATAACCACCCCATCCACCGATATCACCACGCCCCGGTATATAATCGGTAGTTGCCAGCACCTCCCCTGTTTTACCACTGAAAATGGTAAAATATTCCGGCCCCTGCAGAATTCTGCCAAAGGATTTGGAAGACGGGTCCAGGTCCCTGTAGTCTTTGGTACTATCACCTATCACCTTTCCTTTCCCATCGATCGTGCCGTCGGCAGTTTTGCAGGCAAATTCAGCCATCCCATCTCCGTCCAGGTCATAGACCATGAATTGGGTATAATGGGCACCTTCCCGGATATTGCGCCCCAGGTTGATCTGCCAGAGGAAAGTACCGTCCAGCTTATATGCCTGAAAGATGGGAGGATCAGTAATACCGGATTGTGAGTTGTCTTTGCTCCTCCCGGTTTGATGAAGAATGATTTCGTATTGCCCGTCACCATCCAGGTCGGCAGCCGAGGCATCGTTGGGAGTATAGCCCGGCGGTGTTTTGAGGGGAATAGTCAGATATTGCTGAATGGGTGAATTTGCCGGTATGGTGTAAGTAGCCGTATTGGTTTCTTTGCCGTCAATGACAGCTTTGACCAGGTATGTCTGGGTATGGTGAATATCCGCGTGATTATCCACAAAGTTGGTAACAGATTGCGAGGAGAGCTTTTGCAGCTTACCATCTGCCTGCCGGTAGATATTGAAACTGATCGTGGATGGATCAGTTGCCAGTAGCCGCCAGCTCAGAAAAGTCGCTGTAGCAGACTGCGGAATGGCGATGAGGCCACGATCCAGCTGTTCAACAGGTGCCGGTGTGAATAAAAGAAGGAATAAAAGGTGTATCATAATCTACCATTTAAACGGCAAGTACCAGTTTGCTTTGTTCATCAATCTCGATCTTACGGCTTCTGCCCTGCCGTCATTGGCTGCTATAAATTTAGCAGCGATCCTGTCAGCCAGCCAGGAGGGGTCGGTGGACTGCCTGCGCAATGCTACCCGTAACAGGTCCGGCCAGCGATAGCCTTCAAAAGCCAGTTCCAGCCCTTCTTCATCTACCAGCAAGTCTTCCATTCTATTTATAAGGGCAGGCCTGTTGATGACTGGTTTATCTGTAAGCAAGGGGTCGCTCATATCAAATACACCGGAGGAGTCTACCTTTACGGACTTCAATCCCACCCTACCCCGTACGCCTATATTACGATACCAGACATTACGGAACTGTGGGTAATTACCGTCGCGGGCATCAAAGTCATATGGTGGGACATCTTTTGTCTGCTCTATATCTGTCACATTGCGTCCCTCTCCTCCTGATACGCCCGTGGCCATATATACAGGGTCATAAGTATTTTTGATCCCTGTATTCATCAATGCATAAGCGATCTTATCACGGTTATCGCGGTTAGCAGCTTCTGCATAGTGCAGATGCAGGGCAGCGGCCCTAAACAGTATCCATTTACTGTTGGTTTCGAAAGGTAGCAAAGGATTATAGTTGTATGTAAATTTTTTGATGACTGGTTGTGTTCCTGCATATTTGTAAGAAATATTGGGGCCACGCTGGTCTACGGGTGTGTTATCGCTCCTGGATTGTTTATTCCAGTTGGCAATAGCCAGATCTGAAGGACGTACCTGGTAACTGCCGGTCACATTATCGCAAAGCGCGATAAACGGATTAACTGGAGCGAAGTTTTTATCAAATGGCAGGTTCCAGATAATTTCATAGTTGGAATAGCGTTCCCCGTAGGGCTGACTAAAGATGTTACTCCATAGGGCACCGGATAAGTTAGCCGTGTACCCCACTCTGTAGACTTCGTACCATTGCTCACTGTTCATAGCCGGATATAATACATCCGCGTAGTTCATCATAACGCGGTAGTTAGTAGCGGCCTGAGTATAATCGCCCTTCCAGAGATACAATTCTCCCAACAGGCATTTAATATTGATAAAGAACTTCTCCGTGGAATAACCATCTGTTGTAAGGAGTAGTGAGGTACCAGCCGGGAAGGGATATTTATATGGAAGTGCCTCTGTAAACGTAACCAGCTTAGTCAGCAATTCGTCGAAGGTAACGCGGGGAAACTTCGCTATATCCTTAATTGCATCTATGGTTTCCAGTGGATCAGTGATGTAAGGTATTTCGCCATAGTGAATTCCCAATTGCAGATATAACCAGGAACGTACGGCACCAACTGCGGAGTAGCGCAGTATATAATCGTCATTGCTGATCCGTTTATGCAGGAGCATGGCATCAAAGTTCTTCAGGGCATCGTTGCAATTCATGATCACTTCGTAGAACGGACGGGGATCAGCATAGGTATTACCGGCACTGACATCGTGGATATTCAGTTCCTGCAGATACTTATCTGTTGCAGACGTAGTGACATCTACCAGGTCAGCTCTCAGTTCATTGAGTATCATATACCGGCCTGCAAGACCCATTACTTTCCCATAAATGCCTATCACAGCAGCATCTGCATCATTCACATTTTCATACACCTGTGAATGATCCAGTGCTTCCTGGGGTTTGATGTCAAAAAGCTTTCTGCACCCGCATAATATGCTACAGCAAAGGAGTCCTGTATATAGTAATCGTTTCATGTTCTTTGTATTTTTATAATCCCATTCTGATACCTAATTGTACCGTTCTATATTGGGGGAATAAACCATCGTCAATGCCGCGGGTAAATACACTATTGCCATTACTGAATTCGGGATCAAAGCCAAGATAGTTAGTCAGTGTAAAGAGATTATTAGCAGTAGCGGAAATGCGTACGTATTTCATGGCACCATGTTTAAAAGTCAGTTCGTAGCAGAGGCTGAGTTGTTGCAGGCGGATATAATCTCCTTTTTCGATCCAGCGATCAGAGAAGCGTGCATTACCATTAGGATCACCCCATGCAGCACGGGGTATATCAGTCTGCTGTCCATCCTGTCTCCACCGGTTGCGTACGGCCAATGTCTGGTTGTTATAATTGCTCATAGATTCCAGGCTGGCGCGGGTATAATTGTAAATATCATTGCCATAGCTGAAAGTAAAAACTGCATCCAGTGTCCAGCGCTTCCAGGCTAAGTGGTTTGTAAAGGCACCCGTGAAATCGGGGTTAGGATCTCCAATGATCTGCCGGTCATGCTCATCGATTTTGTGATCTCCGTTGGTATCTACAAAACGAACATCACCACCTTTTGCGCCCATGCCTGCTTTGTCAGCCTCTTCATGGGTGGTGTATATACCATTGGTTTTGTAACCATAGAATAAATTAGCAGCATGCCCTACAGCTGTGAGTATAGTAGCATCTCCATAGGTTGTGAGCAATTGATTGCCTGGGATGCTGGTGATCTTATTCCTGTAAGTTGATAGGTTTAAGCCCAGGTCCCATTTCAGTATCCGGTCTGCTACACGCCCCAAAAGCGACAGCTCCACACCATGCGTCTCCATAGCGCTGTTATTGGTAATTACATGGTCAAAACCAGTGGCAGCGGCGACGGGTTCTATTGTTAACATGTCTGTAGTACGGTGCCGGAATATGTCGACACTGAAGCTCAGTCTCTCATTATAGAAAGCTCCTGCCAGCCCTGCATTATATTTTGTAACGGTCTCCCATTTCAGATAAGGATTCGCAATATTTGCGCGCACCAATCCCTGTAAGCCTAAGAGATTTTGAGAGATATAATATTGCCGGGAAGTATAGTTACCAATATCATCATTGCCTGTTCTGCTTACGCCAGCCCTGAGCTTGAGTGCGTCGATATGATTCCTGTCTGAAATCAGGAGCCAGGCAGCTGACAGGCCGGGCATTACCGCGTATTGGTTGCGGGTATAGGTATACCGTGAAGAACCATCTACTGCCAGGTTGAAACTTAGGAAGTATTTATCTCTGAAAGAATAATCGGTACTGAAATACGTATTCAGCCAGTTCCATTTGCCAATGGTGCCACTTACTTTTCTAAGCAGGTTCTGTCCCATGCCTACGCTTACAAATTCGTCTGTTGCGGAGTTGTAACCCAGGCCGTAGTCAGATTCACTGTTATTGCTGCTATAGCGTAACCCGAGGCTGGCGATGAAGTGATGCTCCCGGTTGAATTGCTTATCGTAAGTAATACGTGTGTCGTTATACAAGCTATAATACCTCTCCACGTTGCTCCCTGAGCGATTATAGGCAATGGCATTGGACAATGTATCTGGCTTTATACCACTTTCAGGAATGAAAAAATTCTCTCTTACTTTATCGAAGGTGACACCTGTAAGCGTATTGATGCTTATGTTTTTCGATACCAGGTAACTGAATCGGATGCTCCCAAAGAAACGATAGCTCTTATTCACATCCTGCATCTTGTTGATGACTGCTACAGGATTTGAGACACCAAACAAATCATAGCCAGCCAGACTGGGAGATGCAATTCCTGCGTCATTCACCTCCTGACGAGCCAGGAATGGCGCTTTGATAAGCGATAGGTAGAGTGGATTTGTTTTGGGTGATACACCCTGATCTTTATCTTTCCGGGTATTGCTGGTAAAGGCGAGGTTGATGGCTGCCTTTAATTTTGCCGACAGGGTCAGATCAGCATTAAAACGGGTTTGGTACCTCCCCAGATCAGTACGGCGGATAGTGCCGCTTTGCTTAAGATACCCTAATGACAAACCATATGTAGCAATATCATCTCCACCGGCCACCTTCAGGAAATATTGCTGATTAAAGCTCTGGTTGCTCACTTCCCGCTGCCAATCTGTATTGTTGTGATAGCGATAGTAATCAGCGTTAGGATTGTCGTTCATGTATGGCAACGCTGCGATAGATGCGGGGGTTTTACCACTACTCTGCAACAGGTCGGAGAGATACAACCGGTAGTCGCCGGCTTCCATCACGGGCATCTTAGCAGGAGGTGTATTGACCCCACCCATGATGCCAAAATCAATACGGGTGGCTATTTCTTTTGCGTGTGATGTGGTGATGAGAATGACGCCGTTGGCACCTTTTGTACCATAAGTACTGGTACCGTCTCTCATAACCGTGATGTTATCTATGTCCCTGATATCGATATCAGACAGTGGGTTACTCACATAACCACTGATCAGTGAGCCACCATATTCATTGGTATCGTAGATCATACCATCTACTATCACCAGTGGCCGGTTGGTAGCATAGAGGGAGGTATAACCCCGCATGAACAGGTCAGCACCCATACCAGGTGTACCGGAACGCCGCACGACCTGCAGACCCGGCACCTTCCCCTGTAAATAGTTTTCGGGAGAACTGGTGATTTGTTGCCAGCTGTCATTCATATTTAAGGTTGTGATTGGATCTGTGTTCTGCCGGCGATTGTAAATTGAATTGAAAGTTTCTTCATGTAGCCGGACGGTGACCATGTGTCTGCCATTCAGCGTGATAATCCTGGTCTGATACCCTGGACCAGATACAGTCAAAGCAGTATGGTAATCCGGTGCTTTGATCCGAAATTCACCCTTCTCATTGGTGATGGCAGCAGCGAATGCCGGCACACTAATATTGATACCGGATAATGCTGTGCCGGTGGCTGCTTCTTTGATCTGCCCTGTTACGACCACTGTATCCTGCGCTTTTACATGAAGAGGCAATAAAACCGCCAGCGCTATGTAAAAAAATGCCTTCATAATAGATTGAGATGATCAGTTCAGAATAGGTACCAGTTTGATATAATCCAGTAGAATCGTATTGTTTCCATTGGTCGTGACCGAATTGCCCACGAGGTAGACATTATGCGTGCCATAGCGCACATTGGTATAATCGCCAACGTATTGTTCATTGTAACTGGCAAGTGGAACAGTTGTATACGGAATGGTGATGACAGCAGGATCATTGAAAGTTACCCGCAAAGGGAATGTACCGGTTTGTACATCATTGACAGCTACCCAGTACACTTTGTACGTGACTGAGTGTAACCGCGCGCTATAACGCAACCAGTAAGAGGCGACGCCATAATTATACATATATACATCCCTGAATGTAGCCCCGGTATTAGGATTGACACGGGTGCGTACGGCAATGGTCTTTGTTGCATCTTTTACGCCGCTATAGTACTCTCCTTCTATAAGGACTGGTTTGATCCTGGAAGACAGCTCATAACTGATATGATTAACGATATAAACGATGCCGTTACTTACTCTTTTAGTACTGATAATATCACTACTGCTGATGTGAAACTGCACACTGTCGTGGATGCTATAAAGTGTCGCGGGCAGCTGGTCCTTGTCGTATACCCCATTGAATGCAAGGTCTTTGATCACATTCCATTGGGTGGCTGTATCTGTCAATGCTGCGGTGCTGTCTGTAAAGTACCTGGTTAAATTTTGCTGCTCGGCGGTATAGGCATCATCTGTTAAGATCACGTAGGTGATCAAAGAATCTTCACTGTTGATATTCACCCTTTCGAGAAAATGATTCAGCTGCACTTCTCCGGTACCGGGTTTATAAATAGGTGCACCGGTAGTAGGATTAACACCGATTTGTTCTGCAGTGGCGGTATCTATCCCAACGTATGCCAGTGACTGCAAAAACTTCTTTTGCTGATAGCTTGTACTGATCAGGTATTCCCAGGCGTTCTGTTTTGGAATGATAGCAGCATCAATCACCTGTAATACGCCATTAGCCGTATACTCATCGGCTCCGCTTACATTGATGCCTTCCACTGTACCCGCTGCAAATGTGATCTTCTTACCATTCAGGGTGGCAATGCGTTGCTCGCCGGTCCCACCTGTGTAAGACAGATTGCTGATATGGTTGCCGATCAGCAGGCGCAATTGTGCCGTATCATTTAATAAGGCCGGGTCTACGGTAGTCCATGCACTATTTACAGGTGCCCATACTGTAAATGTTTTAGAGGAAGCCAGTACCTTATCATAACCTGTTTTAAGCAGGTAGTCATAAAACCGGCTCAGGTCTTTGTTGGCCTGGATCGTTTGCAACAGGTTCTGCGAAGTTGCCGGCTTATTCCGGTCATTCCATTTCTCCTTGCGGCAGGATATACCCAGTAATAAGCCTATAATGATTAAATATCTTATCATCATTCAGAATTTGAAAGTCATGGCCTTGGCACCTGCGTACCGTCTGATTTGAAACGTGGATAGAGCTGATCCATATCCTGAGGGATAAAGTGGATCATGTCGAGGTTATTATTGTTTTGTGTGCCCTGCAGGGTGGTAAACCGCAGGGTATGACGCTCAGTCGTTTTAATTTCTATGGTTCCCACCAGCCGGGCGCCCCAATTGTTAGAGACAGGATCAGTATACCATTTCCAGCCCTGGGCTTCCATTTCACCCTCAGTCGTTGCCGGCATGGCAGTCGTGAAATTCATGGTGCGTTGCATGACTTCGCCGTCTATAGAGATCTGGTTCAGGTTGTTGGAAGAATTGGATTGCTTTTGTACACGATAGCAGATCCACACCTTGTATTTCCCTTTCACCAGCAATGGGGTTTTCAAATCTATATATGCACTGCGCCCGGGACCACCTAATGGTATCATCAGGTAATCACCGTTTACATAAGTACTGCCGACGGTATATGTCATAGCGGAAGGACCTGGCACAGAAAACCCGGATGGCATATTGGTGAGTGTAAATCCATAGTTCTGTTTGCGGAAGTAAGCAGGCAGATTTCGTATTTCAGGAAAGTCAGCTACATCCCAATATACAGGTACCGGGTTCCTGATCTTGACTGCAAAATGCCCGAGCGAATGATGTAGTACTCCATTCGTTGCAGAATTGTCAGAAGAGCTTCTTTCCAGTTCTACCCCTGTTTCATGCACTCCGTTAAAGTCGTCGTCATTGATCAATACTTTCTGTCCGGACAGTTTCGCCGTAACTACTTCCAATGGAGCCAATGTAGTATGTGATGTGGACATAACGATATCAGCAAGATATTTTACACCGTACAGGATATGGTAGTTGACGTATAAGTGCAGGCTGTCGTCTGTTTGTTTGGGGTTACCTGAATGTGAATAACGGGCCTTCAATGCAGCATAGCTGCTGAAACCTGCGGCATTGATAGCGGAGTCCGATTCAGCCAGAACGGTCAACCATGATCTGGTACTATCTGTATTGGCGGAGGCCGGGATATTCAGGGTATCAAACAGGCCTGTTTCCCTGAGTGCCTGTGTGAAAATGCTGTATTTGGGATTGCCGGCCAGTAAACCAGCCAGTGTTTGTGTAGCAGGTGTCAGCACATTATCCACTACGTGAATGATACCATTGCTCACGCGGATATTGGCTTGTAAGATATTTGCCTGTCTGTTTACAGTGATCCTGGTTTCTCCCCCTACGTTGTTGGCACCAGTGATGAGGTACTGTCCATACATGGTGAGTCGCGATAATTTACCATCAGAGAAAGCGGTTGTGTTAATGGTGTCCTGCAGAATGCAGAACTTCACCACATCTTTCAGCTGTTGTACATCTATAGATTCCAGCGTGGCATGACCAGTATTTTTTACAAAGGAGGCAACCGCTGCATTGTCGGGTACAAAGATGGTATAAGACCCGTACACGCCCAGGAAACCTTCATCACCAGTGATCCGGAGGATTTTAATAAAGTCAGAGAAATGGTCGGGATCTTTCTCCAGGTATCCTATAATCGTAACCTCATCTGATGTTTGTGAAATAATGGGGGCTTTCTTACACCCTGCACAAACCAGAACAAGGAGAATAATATAAATTGGTTTCATTGATAATACGGGTTTTGTACCAGTTTCTTGTCAGCTTGTAGCTCGTACTGGTTGATGGGTAAATAATGGCTGCGTACATCCCTGTATTTGTTGATAATTGACTGTTGCATATTGCCGGGTGCTGTCATGGCGACCATGTCGAGAATGATTTCCAGGTGTGCGTAGTTATTACGTTTTGCATGGCGCAGGATATCATACCAGCGCTTACCTTCAAAGGCAAATTCACGGGCTCTTTCATTCAATATATAGTTGGATACGTCTATGGCACTACCGGGATCAGGTGCCTCTGAGGTACCGTCTATAGCACCTGCCCTGGTACGGATAATATTTACCAGGTCCAGTGCTTCCGGCCCTCTGTTTATCCATGCCAGGGCTTCTGCCTTCAGCAGCAGAATATCGGAATAGCGGTATACAAACCAGTGTGCCCAGGAATCTGCTGCCCCCCTGGCTGTAGGATTGGTACCACTGGTAGCACCGGCAAATTTCCAGATCATCTGGTCAGTCGCCCTGATACTACCGCCATCTCCACGAATGTCTTTCCTGGTAGCATCTGTAAGGTCTATTCCGTAGATCTCATCCATGACCCTCGGGGAACCAATAAAACGGTTGTTAGCGACTATCAGCATGGCATAAAAAGGGTTCAACTGCTGCTGATCGAACTGGAATTCGAAGATGCTCTCCGCAGAGTTGCCTAAATAAAAAACATTGGTAAACCACTGCGATTGTACGCTACCATCCATCAATCCATAGCGGGCGGAGTTGATTACCTTGTCACATGCTTCAATGCATTTATCATATTTTTCATTCCACAGGTATACATCTGCTTCCAGTGTATAAATACCATACCTGGTAAGACGACCCTTATCCTGTGCAGAAGAGCCATATGTTTCCAGTGCGTGTGATTCGGCAAATGACAGGTCCTGAAGGATCTGTGCATATACCTGGTCCTGGCTGCTCTTATCCAGCTGGTCGAGACTATTATCGCTATCGGTTGCTTTCAGTTGTAACGGCACCTCGCCAAATGTGCGCAACAGGTAGAAGTACATGAGTGCTCTCAGACCATGTGCTTCCGCAAGGTATCCATCCAGCGCCTGCTGTGTAAGTGTCTTGTCGGTTTCCATCACCCTGGCAGCATAATCAATGACGGTGTTGCAGTAATTGATAGTACTGTACACACTGCTCCAGCTGGTATACTGATTAGTAGCCAGTATATTTGCCTGCATGATGTTCACTTCGTCTATGCCAGTATTGAGTGTACCCGATACCATATCAGCACGCAGTTCTCCCCATACAAAGAGTTCTGATACCAGCCAGTTATTCAGCAGCGAGGAATAACAACCTACCACGGCAGCTTTTAGTTGTTCCTTGTTTTGCCAGTAGTTATCACGGATAATACCGTCCTGTGGCTTTATATCCAGCCATTTGCTGCAGGATGAGGTGAGCAGCAAGGTGATTATCAGTATGTATTTTTTCATGATCGTATTTTTAAAAGCTTGCACTGATACCCATCAGGAAATTCCTGGCAGGTGGTGTCAGTGCGTTATCTACCGGGTAAGCAAAAGGATCGTTATTCCCTTTCATGGCTACATCCGGGTTCTGCCCTTTGTATTTTGTCCATGTAGCCAGGTTTTCTACAGTGATGTAGCAACTGGCATTGCGTATATTCAGTTTATCCAATACCCGCCTGGTGAAGTTGTAGCGAACCGTCAGGGATTGTAACCTGATGAAAGAGGCATCCTGCACATACCTGTCAGATCCTAACCAGTTGTAACCTGACCTGTAAAGCGCCCTTGGCACATTGGTCTCATCGCCGGGATTGCGCCAGCGCCTCAGCACGACTGTACTCTGGTTGTCATAACCATACATGTTGCTGGTAATCATATCGGCCCTGTTCACCAGCTGGTAGCCGACTCTATATACAAAGTAAGTAGTGAGTTTCAGGTTACCTTTGAAAGTGAAATTGGGGCCGAAACCACCGGTTACTTTAGGAATTCCGTTGCCGAGGTATACGATATCTTTGTTGTCGATATTACCGTCGTGATTGATATCTTCATACATGGCATCTCCGGGCTGGAATATGTAATCAGTACCGGGGTAATTGAAACGCATGTATAGTGTCTGCCCATTAGCGCCATCTATCTTCTTACCATTGGCGTCTCTTACAATGGTAGCATCTTTGTCTTTGTATACCCCTTTGTAGTGAAAGCCATAATAGGAGCCGAATGGATTGCCTATCTGCAGATAAGTTTTGTACACCCCATTCTGATTGATGGCTACATTATTTTCTCTTGGAAAGAATTCAGATATTGACCGTACGATATTTACATTACGGGCAATGTTCAGGTCGAAACCGATGGTGAGGTTCTTACTACGGTAAGGAATCGTATTTAACAGCACTTCCCAGCCCTGGTTATCCATGGTACCTATATTCATTGCAACATTTGAAAAACCGGAGTAGGTAGGGATCTGTAGTTTTTCGTAGAACATATCTTTTGTGCGGTTGCGGTAAGCTTCCACATCTATCCGGATCCTGTTCTTCAACACCCACAGGTTAAAACCGAGATTTGTACCTACCACTGTTTGCCATTTCAGGCTGGTCAGCTCCATGTTGGAAGGATATACACCGGACATGCCTAAATAGGTATAGGAATAAGGTTGATAAGTATTGAAGTAATTCCATACTGCTTTGTCAGGAGGAGCGGCACCACTTTGTCCGTAGGAGGCCCGGAAACTGAGATCGTCTATGAACTTATATTTCCGCATGAATTGCTCACCTGATGTACGCCAGCGAACGGATAAAGAAGGGAATAGACCATATCGGTAATCGGGACCGAAACGGGAGTTTCCATCGCCTCTTACACCTGCGTTAATGATGTATCTATCCAGTAAGCCATATTGGCCCTGCAGGAGTAACCCCACGCTCCTTGTTCTGCCTGCAGTAGATTCCAGTATAAGGTCAGCATTAGCTGTGCGGCCGGGATTTGAGGGATCGTGAAAGCTGGAAGAAGCGGTATTGGAGGTAAGCACATTGTGTGTTACATAACTTCTGTCTTCCGTTTGTAATGATAATAATGCCTGTAGCTGGTGCTTCTGTGTATTTGTCTTTGGGGTATAGACCAGGTTTGTTTTGGTATAAACATCGAAGATATCTCCATCACTATCTCCTGCTCTGTTTACCACAGTTTCCGTCACAGGGCGACCGGTAGAGACCTGTGGCAGGAAGGTTTGTGCTTTTGTATTGTTGATATCAAATTGTACATCGAACGTGGAGGTGAGTACAGATGGTAAGATGTCGTACTGAATATTGAACTTCGGTGTGATACGCTCTCCCTGTTGCCTGTACAGGCTTTCCATCACCATGGCTACAGGATTGTAAGTCGTATAGTAGTATCCCTGTATATTAGATGCGGGTGAGAGGTAATTGGGGGTCACATTGCCGTATTCATCATATTCATGAATGGCCATATTGGGCATCCGGGTATAGGCGATACCGCGCACCTGGTAATCTTTGTCAGGGATATAATTCAGGTGGTTATCCACATGGGTATAAGTGATATCAGAACGGAAACGAATGCGGTTAGACACCATGTAATCCAGGTTAATTTTTGAGGTGATCCTGGTGAGTGCAGTACCCTTTGTGGTGCCTTTCTGATCGAAGTAACCAATAGACGCATAGTAACGGGCTTTTTCGCCGCCGCCGGTCATAGATACATTGTGGTCTTGTGAATAGCCGATGCGCGTAATTGCCTTGACCCAGTCCGTATTATTGCTATAATTATAATACCAGTATGGATCGGATGGGTCATACAGGAATTCTTTATTTACATTGATATTCAGGGGCAGCCCGTTGGTATTCGCAATTTCTTCAGGTATAAGTGTAGCGTACTGATCGCCATTCAGCAGTGGAATATTGCGGGGTTGCTTCCCAAAGGTACCTTTAAAGTTATAGGTGATTGCCGGCTTACCTATCATTCCTCTTTTAGTGGTGATGATCAATACACCGTTTGCCGCACGGGAGCCCCAGACAGCCGTCGCAGCAGCATCTTTTAGTACAGTGATCTCTTTGATATCAGATGGGGCAATGTTGAGCAATTGGGCATACCCCTGTTCATCTGCACTACCAAAATTAAAATCGGAAGGTACTTCTGTATCATAGGGCATACCATCCAATACGATAAGCGGATTGGCAGAACCGTTGATAGAAGTGGTGCCGCGAATGCGAATAGACATACCGGCACCGGGATCACCGGAGGTAGTACCGATGTCCACACCGGGCAATCTGCCCTGTAATGCCTGATCTATAGAGGCGGCGGAGAGTTCTTCCAGTTCCTTTGCCTGAATGGTTGCAGTCGCCAGGGTAGAATTACGGGCTTCAATATTCATTCCTGTACCATTGTTGACTGTTTGCCGGGCCACTACATTGAACTCGTTCAGATCCCGGGTATTGGACTGCAGTTGTATATTAATAGTATTGCGGCCATTAATGCCCTGTACAACAGTCTTATAGCTAATAAAAGATACGGAGAGCTGGTGTTGCAGATCTGCGACACGAATAGCAAAATTGCCGTCTATATCGGTTGCTACGCCTGTTACGGTACGTTTGTCCTTGTCGAGCTCCGCAACAGAGGCGCCGATCACAGGCATATGTGTAGTGGCATCTGTTACCCTGCCACGTACGGTTTTCTTTTGTGGTAACTGTTCCTGGCGGGCAAACAGTATCGTGCTGTAGCAAAGGCAGGAGATAAACAGCAGTTTGTTCATAACAGTTTTATTTTCCTCTGAGGTAGTGGGTAATGGCATGTATGACTGTGCGGGCAGAGAGGTTATTGCTGCGGGTATAATCCAGGTAGGCAACACCGTTATTTGCATCTCTGAGCTCCATGGCGTTCGGCCTGGCATTGTTGATAAAAATAAAAGAGAGGTCGCCGTCACTGGTTTTCATCAATGTTTCAAAGGCGCCTTCTTTCTTTCCATCGGGTACTACCGTGTTGCGGTTCAGGATGTGAAAATTGATGAACTGCACCACCTTGTCTTTATCAGCATCTGCAGTGGGGGTAAAATTCGGCGAGCCGGTAGTTTTATCGCCGGGCAATACACCATCTATGACAGCCTGTGTAATGGCGCTGTTCACCGGTACGAATATGGTGTAGAAAGTACCAGGCACGGTGCCGGCAATATCTTTCGTCGCTGCTGTCCACAAGGTGGAGTTCCTGAGGTACTGGTAAAAACTACTGAAGCCTGCAGGATCGTTGTTGGCCAGTTTTTCCAGATGATATCCGATCGTATTTTCAGTGAAAGAGAGCAGGCCATCAGTATAATATACGTGACCATTTGCAGCCTGTTCTACATTATTAACATGCAGTACAGTTCCTGCATCTGCATTTCCACTGGCCCATATGGTATTGTTTTTATACCTGATATATTCTCCGTTCCAGGCTTCAACGATCCCTTCGCCGGAGAGATCATCCAGTTCACCTTTATTGGTAGTGAGAATAGAGGTCTGCAGCAGGCGGTATACCCTGTCCATGGCACCGGAGCCGTACTGAATACTACTGCCGGGAGCGAGATAAGACCAGTCATTTCTTTCGGAACTCCAATCATAGCCTGCAGCGAGCAGCAGATTGTCCGGCATCATGAACATGGTATAGCTTATACTTGGGTTGATAATGGAATATTTCAGATCTGCATCCAGCGCGCGGGTCATGAGTGAATAGTTCGGATTGAGGAATGCCTTTGCATAGATGGTTCTGAATACATTGGCATCCTGCACTGAATTTATACCATAGAAGAATCCATTGCTGAGTACCTTTTTATCTACAATATTCGCCTGGGTGAAGGTGGGTACTTCCTGCTGACTATTCGTCGTATGGCTCATTTTATTCGGCCATACGGCTGTCTGCCACATATGTGCATTCAGGAGGCTCGTGAGCACTGAAGGTGGCGCCGCTTCGAAAGTCTTGTAGTATTCCAGGATCTTTTTTTCGTAGGGGATCAGTACATCATTTGTAGGTACACAAATCGTCCAGCCAGATTTTTGAGCATCTGTACCAGAGAGTATATAATTCTCATTGTTGGGCGAAAAAGCTAAAGCGGCACTATACACTTTTACAAAAACAGAATCAGCGTTACCTGTCAGCACCCTGTTTCGTTGGGTAATATCTGCGTTGGATTGATAGGTCACCAGTTTTTCGAGCAGACTGCGGAATTCGCTGTAGTTGGGGTGGGAAGCGAGGTATCTTTCCAGATTATCCAGGGGGGTCACGACTTTATCGATGGTGTGGATAATACCATTTTCTGCAGGAATATCTGCCTCCAATACTTTTGCATCTGCAACATTGAACCCGCTAAAAGTAGTACCGGGATAAAAATATGTATAATCAGCTGCACTGAGTCCGTTCTGAGCCAGGAAGCCATCAATGAAGTATGGGATATTCTTGTTATTGTTATCATTAGTAGCGTAGGTACCATTCCTGTTGGCGGCAATGAGCAGGCGGCCATTTTCTGCATATACCCAGTCGTAATAAGCCGTTTTGCGCTTAAAAGCCTGGTTGGTATCGGGACCGGAGCTGGTCTGATAGTTTACCAGTTGTTCCTTTCTGTAGGCATTATATACCAGCTCGTATGCTACGATCTTTCTGGCATGGGCTGTGTCGATCGCATCATCGCCACTGAGACCGTTGGCTTTAAAATAGTTTTCAAAAGCGGAATCATTGGGTGCAAAAAAGGTCCAGTAACCGGCCTTGCCCAGGATATCTTTATATCCTGCTTTGTCGATGGTGGCCAGGAGATGGGAGAAGTTCCTGCGGGCTTCAAGTTGCTGGTATATTGGTTGTGCTAACCAATCGGGACGTCCATAGTAGGCATCGAATTCCTTTTTCCTACAGGCTGTAATGGCAAGCAAAAGGAATCCTGTACCAAAGACCAGGGATCTTCGGAAGAGTATTTTCATAACAAACGATATTTCAGGGCATTTTTGTGGAATGCTACATTTTGGTCGATATTGAAATTTTGATAGTCTGGAATTTTTATCCCCGGGCGCTTTGTTACAGTCAGAAAATGTGCTATTGTATCAGTAAGGCTAAATTAGGAGGAGAACACATCATAGAAAATGTACAATAGTACTATTGCATGGAATAATTGACATTTCCGGGGATGGAATAATTGGTAGGGGGATGGAATATTATACAAAAACTCAGGGTGACACCTGCGGCATCACCCTGATTCATTAACATATTTAGGTTATTTCACCAATTAATATACATGCCGTTTCTCATCCAGCCTTTTGGCCAGATCTTCTTTTGTGATATCGACCTGTACTCCTATGGGCTTGCCGTCGCGATAGGTGATCACTTTCAGGATATTAGCGCCAATGGGCCACCTGAGGGGCTGGCCTGTATATTTTGGATAATGTGCATCAGGATTGGTATTATCAAAACTGTAGTACAGGTCCAGGCCTTTGATCTCTGTTGCCAGGTTTATTTCGTAATCGTAGCGATTAATTCTAACCGGCTTAAAGATCACATTATATACACTGCGGGCATACTTGATATCTGCTGCATCCAGTCGCTTAAAATTATCTTCCAGTCTTGAAATGAAGTCATCCCAGTTTCTCCTGGCTTTCGGGCTCCAATAGACTTCTGCAAGGGCGATAGACCTCGGCCATGTCATATACTCTACATGACGGAACACGGGTACTGACTCTGTCCAGAGATTGCCTTGTCCACCCAGGATATATTTCTCATCTACGCTATCAGGTACCGGATCGTAGTTGTAAGAATCAGACAGGCGGCACATACCATAGGTAGGCGGTTCTGCTGTCTGCTCACCCTGGTATAGATCCAGGTATACAAAATCCCATGGGGTCATCACGACATGATGGTTCATTTTGGCGGCGGTGATACCACCGGCCATGCCTCTCCAGCTCATTACGGTTGCCTCAGGTGCCAGACCACCTTCCAGGATCTCATCCCATCCGATCATCTTCTTCCCTTTTGCCTTGAGCATGGCCTCCATTCTCTTCACAAAATAGCTCTGCAATTCATCTACATCTTTCAGGTGTTCATGTTCCATCCGGGCTTTACACTTAGGGCAGGTTTTCCAGAAACCTTTATATGCTTCGTCTCCACCTACGTGGATATATTTGGACGGGAATAATGCTGCCAGCTCAGTGAACACTTTGTCGAGTACTATAAATATGCTGTCATTGCCTACACAAAGCACATTATCTTCGCGGGTATAGAATTCACGGCCTGCATTTACCCGGTATGGCAGTTGTGTACAGGATAGGTTAGGATAAGAGGCAATCATCGCCAGGCTGTGGGCGGGAACATCAATTTCAGGTAAGATGGTGATCCCCCTCACAGCTGCATATTTCAGCAATTCCCGGATGTCTTCCTGGGTATAAAAACCACCGTCTGTTGCTTTCTCATTTGCCAGGTCTGCGGGCAACTTACCCCAGCGACCCGTACGTGGTACTCTCCAGGCACCTGTTTTCGTCAATTCCGGCAGACTTTTAATCTCAATACGCCATCCTTCATCATCTGCCAGGTGCAGATGGAGGGTATTGTATTTATAGCGGATCATCTCGTCCATAAACTGTTTTACTTCTTCTTTGGTAAAGAAGTGACGGGAAACATCCAGCATCAGGCCTCTCCATCCGAAACGGGGATAGTCCAGAATATCCGCACAGGGCATGGTCCAGACCATGCTTTTTACCGACTGGCTTTCAATATCAGGAGGTAACAACTGTAAAATAGTCTGCAAACCGTAGAAGATACCAGCCGTCGTGTTAGCTTTCAATACGACTTCGGCCGGAGTTACTTTCAGCATATATCCCTCATCACCGATCACCGCATCTGCCTTTAGATTCAGCTCGAGGCTGATGCGTTTTTTACCAGTATTACCGCGTTTGAGATCATATCCTGTACTGGCCTTCAGTTTAGTAGTGAACCAGTCTGCCGTTTCCCTTAATTTGTTATCCGAGAGAGATAAAACAGTCGTATTATCAAGTGTAAATTCTCCGCTTTGTTCCGTCACCTTTACCGGCTCAGGAATGATTTTAATCCTGCCATTACTGGCATAGGAGCGAGCCATCATGAAGATAAAGAATAGGGTAAGCGCGCTCCTCGATGAGAGCGACCTTAATAACTGTACTGTAGTCATAATTTAATTTGAATTGCTTACATTAACGATAGGCTATAAGTATAATACTTTTTATTTACTAATCGTAATCTGTGTGATGTGCGGAAACGGTGTCATAAAAAATGCCATGTTCAGGTTTTGCTTCCGGCAAAAAAACTGAACATGGCAGCGTACAATTGATGCAACCAGAGAGAAGCTTACATCATCCCTTTTACTTTATGTATGGACTCTCGAAACCTAATTTTTTCAAGCCGCCCTGTACTTCCGGGCAACTCATAAACAATTTCCACAACAACGCACTTCTATAATTTTCCATCATCACGACTTCCGGCCCCTGATCAATAGCTAGATACTTTTGTGGGTACCAGTTATCCGTTTCACTGAACGCGTCATAAAAACCATACTTTCCAAACAGCTTTCCTTCATAGTTCTTATACCAATGTACCATCGCCTGTTTTGAATACTCGGGTGTATAAGGCATAGAAGACAGCGCTGCGGTGGGAGATATCACGCCTAAATCTGTTTCTTTGCCTGGTGCATGCGCTGCATATCCAGTCACAGAATAGCTGGCAGTCAGTCCCCAGCTGTCAGCACCATACCCCTTAAAATGTTTGGGATTCTCGATACACCAGGCCCTGTCGATCAGCACCTGATTCACATTATGCTCCCAGTAATCAGCATATTTATCTTTCAGGCCATGCGGATCCAGCCCCAGGTAAGAATAATGAGCCCAGAACAGCGGCCCACCTAAATCACGTGCATAATTATGATGTAGCTTCAGGGTATGACCGTATGCAGTTACACTATCCCTGATCTTTCCACTTCCGGCCCATCCCTCATGATATACTTCTGCAGGGATACCGTGGGTAGGTGAAGATGCAGCCAGCACATACATGATCAGGCACTCATTGTACCCTGTCACAGCAAAATTCATCTGCCATTCATACGTAGGAGACCAGTGCCAGTACAACACGTTTTTACCGTTTCGGTACCAGCTCCACTCTACCTCTTCCCATAGCTTGTTAATTTTGGCTGCCAGTGCTTTTTCCTGCTCATTGCCATTGGCAAAATACTGTCTTACACACAGCAAGCCCTGCATCAGAAAAGCAGTTTCTACGAGGTCGCCGCCGTTATCTTTCTGTCCGAAAGGTTTCACCTTACCGGTTTCACCATACATCCAATGAGGCCATGCACCATGAAAACGATCTGCCTTTTCCAGGAAATCAGCGATGTGTGATAAACGCTCAAAGCCCTGCTGGCGGGTGATATACCCTCTTTCAATGCCTACCAGTATCGACATAATGCCAAAACCGGAACCACCTGTGGTCACTACATTCTGATCATGCTCCGGATAGTTACCGTCTACATGATAACGTTCCCTGGCCAGGCCGCTATGTGGCTCGGCTCCATCCCAGAAGTACCCGAAAGTTTGCTTCTCTACCAAGTTGAAAATAGAATCGGTAGTCAATGTTGTATCTACCAATGTGTCTTTTGAAGCGGATTTGTTTGCCTGATGACAACCTGTATTTGCCATCATGGCCAGCAACCCTGCAAATAGTAATGTTCTCATGTTAGTGAAGTTGAACTACCTGTGTTATATTATCTGAACTACCTTTTAATCGTGCTGTATATTTCCCGGCCGAAGTATTGAATGTTACTTTTGTACTACCCGCATTCAGCGAAGTTGTGCTTACTACCGTACCATCTGCTTTCTCGAGGGTAAAGGTACCGGTGGTGTTTATATAAACATCCAGCTGATAAGTATCTGCATCCGGATGCTTCACCAAATCTACCACTTTGTTTTCTACCTCAGGTACAGACAGGTAAAACCCTGTACTATGCACAGGTGTATGAAATCCTAATTGCGTCAATGCAGTTTTTATTGCCGCAATATTCATAAACAAGTTCCATAACAGACCGCTGCGGTAGTTTTCAATCATGGCTACGATGGGTCCCTGATCGATAGCCAGGTAGTCATTGTCCATCCAGTTCCTGCTTACATTCAGCGCATCGTAAAAACCATATTTCCCATACAGGGTTTTCTTGTTTTCGTAGAGATAACGCATTACCTGTAGTGAATAGTAAGGAGTATAGGCAATAGACGATAAAGCCGCTGTAGGTGCAATCGTTCCATTGTCGCTGGTGGGCTGAAAAGCGTTATAGCCATCTGGACCATCGCTGGCTGTCAGTCCCCATAAAGAAGCATTATAGCCATAATTCGAAGGTGCTCCATATAAGCAATAAGATCGGTTGATTAATACATGCTTTACCACCTGCTGCCAGTAATTGGTATAGTTATCTTCCAGTTGACGGGGATCTAAACCAATAAAGGAGTAATGAGAGAAAAACAATGGCCCGATGTAGTTATTACTTGAAATGGAGACGGTGTAACCCTGATAATTATTTTGTACTCCGAAGCCGGAAGTAATCCAGGTGTTTTTATACACGCTTACATCAATCGGATGAGTGGGAGAAGCAACCGCCAGCACATAGGTGATGAGCGCTTCGTTCCAGCCGGAGATGGGCAGATTTACAGTCCAGTTGTAATCAGGGCTCCAGTGCCAGTAAAGTTTGTTATCACCTTTGCTGGCATACCAGTCCCATTCCACACCTTCATAGAGGGTAGTGATCTTGTTCCTGAGATTGGTCTCCGCGGTATCGGTACCGGTGAAGTAAGCGCGGGCAATAAGAAGTCCATTTACTAAGAATGCAGTTTCTACCAGGTCACCTCCGTTATCATAAGTACTAAATGGAACCACTTTTCCGGTAGTGCCGTTGAGCCAATGTGGCCATGCACCGTGGAAGCGGTTGGCATCCTGCAAAAAGTAACAGATGGTACGTAACCGGTTCACTGCATCAGTGCGGGAGATCCATCCTCTGGAAGTAGCTGCAACGATGCCTGCGATACCGAAGCCTGTACCACCGGTAGTGACAATCTCACCATTACTGCTGCGCTCTAAAGCCATTCCGGAGCTGGCATGGGCTCCGTCCCAGAAATAACCAAAGGTGGCCTTTTGCACATCATTTAGGATGGTGAGGTCTGGTATAGAAGTAGTTACGGAGTCCTGAGGGGACTCCGTAACTTTTTGCTCTTTTTTACAACCGCCAGCAGTCCAGAGCAGGAGCAAGCTATAGGTGACCACTAATAAACGCTTCATTAGTATCCAGGATTCTGTTTCAGAGTTCCACCGCTTGCGCTGATTTCACCCTGAGGAATTGGGAATATTTCATTCTTACCATCTACAAAATTTTTACCCAGTGCACGGAGTACGGTACCTGCACGGCCCTGTCTGATCAGATCAAAGAAACGGTCATGTTCCATGGCCAGTTCCCATCTTCTTTCGTTCCAGATAGCAGTACGCAGATCGCTCTGTGAAGCGGCAGTTGTACTGCCCAAACCAGCACGGGTACGGATCTTATTCACGTCTGTGATAGCTGTTGAGGTATTGCCCAATTCATTGGCAGCTTCTGCATTGATCAGGTATATTTCACCCATACGCAGGATGCGTACGTTTTTGTTGGTCAGGTCTGCGTCGCCACTGTATGTTTCCTGTGTCTGGCTCACATACGCTTTGTAGTTATAACGATCGTTGACTGCGCTCTTCAAAATAACGCCATCGAACAATGTATCGCCTATGTGAATGATAGTTGCTTTTCTACGCAGGTCACCTGCTTCATATGAATTATCCAGGTCTTCGCTTGGAGTATTAAAACCCCAACCGGTATAAGCAGTGGTTACACCACCGAAAGTACCACCACGGATGGCCTGAATCACAGAATACTGCTGCACACCTGCTTTAGGGCTACCAGATTTACCCTGGATTTCGAACAGTGACTCGGAGCTATTTTCTCCTACTTCACGCCAGATTTTGCTATAGTCACTTACCAATGCATAAGAACCTACAGCACCGGTTATGATTTGATTGGTAAGATCATAAGCCTGCTGATATTTCTTTTCATACAGACTTACTTTAGCCAGCAGTGCAGTAGCAGCACCTTTGTTCGCACGTCCTATATCTTTTGCAGATTGATTATCTACAGTAGGCAGAATACCGATAGCGTAATTCAGATCTTCTTCGATGAAAGCATAGATCTTATCAGCACTTACCTGTGTATTTGCCTTCGCCTCAGAAGCTGCGTCACCGGCCTTTACTACCTCATCTACCAGAGGCACATTACCAAACAATCTTACCAGGTTGAAGTAGTAAAATGCTCTCAGGAAACGAGCTTCAGCTTTCAGCTGTGTAGCAGTGGCATCATCCAGTGTTTTGAACAATGGAATGTTTTCCAGCGCCTGGTTACAGTTGGATACTCCCTGATAGTTCCCTTTCCAGGCATCGCTTACACTACCTGAGGTAGGGGTATAAGTGATGGCATCCATCTGGTCTTTGTCAGACCCGTTATCACCTGGAGAGCTACCCTTGTCAGCGTCGTCAGAGGTGATGCTGCTAACCCCCACCCATGCAAAGCTGGTTTGTTGCCAGGTGAGCAGGTTAGTATAACAGGCATTTACAAATTTGGTAGCGTTTGTATTATCGTTATAAATAGAATCTGATTCAGTCAACTGGTCTTCCGGATCAGGGTTTAACCAGTCTTTCTTGCAGGCGCTCATTGAGATAAGAACAGCACCTACCGTTATGATGAATAAACTAAACTTTTTCATGGATCACACATTTAAACAATTAGAAAGTAAGATTAAAACCTGCCATGTAGGTAGATGTGATGGGATAGATATTGAGCTCTATACCAGCATCAACAGCAGTACCAGGCAATTCAGGTGTATAACCGCTATACTTCTTGAAGATGACAGGGTTCTGTGCGGTAGCAAACACGCGCAGGTTGCTGATGCCGCCCCAGCTCTGCAAAGGCACATTGTAACCAACAGTGATGTTATTGATACGGAAGAATGAACCTGATTCCACGAAGTAAGTAGATGGAGTTGGGATACTGTTGGAAGCTCTTGGGGTACCGGTACTTGTGTTAGTAGAAGTCCAACGGTCGCTGGCTACTTTCGCTTCTACGTTGTCATTACCCAGGCGTACTGCTTTCTTACCATTGAATACTTTGTTACCAGCGTTTCCATAGCAATCAATAGAGAAATCCCACTGTTTGAAATTGAATCCAGCGTTAATACCATAATATACTTTAGGCTGATAAGAACCTACAAAAATTCTGTCATTATCATCGATCGCGCCATCTCCGTTATTGTCTTTGTATCTGAAGTCGCCTACAGTAGCACCGGTGATATGTGGAGAGTTGTCGATTTCACTCTGCGTTTGATAGATACCATCTGTTTCATATACCCAGAAGCTACCTATTTCTTTATTAGCTACAGTGTAAGTTACAATCTGGCCATTGCCAAGGCTACCACTCTTCAACTGCAGATTACCTCTTACTTTATCAACATTGTTTTTATTGAAAGTGATGTTACCACCTACGAAATAAGAGAAGTCTTTATTCACTTTCTGATTCCAATTCAGGGTGACTTCCACACCTTTGTTTCTTACATCGGCCGCTCTTGAATACACCGTCTGATCAGCATCACCATAGGTGCTGGGTACAGTTACATTTACATAAGCCTCTGTCTTCTTGTTGTAGTAGTTCACACTACCGCTCAGCTTTCTATCCAGTACGGTAAATTCCAGGCCTGCATCCACACCTGTGGTTGGTTCCCAGGTAGCATTTGCATCTTTGATCTGGTCGTAAGTGATGGCCTGTGCAGGAGAGTAAGCATTGCCACCAAAGTTATAGTAATACTCCTGGATACTGATACCTCTCAGTACACCCAGGTTATTCAGGTTATCATTACCTACGCGGCCATAACCTACTCTTACTTTCAGATCATTGAAGATGTTCTGGTCTTTCATGAAGCCTTCTTCTGTTACGATCCAGGAGAGACCTGCAGAGTAGAAGGTACCCCATTTGTTACCTACAGGGAAGTTGCTGGAGCCATCTCTTCTGGCACTACCGCTCAGGTTATACTTACGATCGTAGGTATAAGTCAGACGGCCATATGCAGAGGCTCTCTGAACGAGCTGACCATAGTTAAAGATGGTAACGTTAGTCAGGTCGCCCTGATCGAGGTACCAGAGGTTACGTCTGTTAGGTACACCTTTTACAGAGGCATTCAGGGAGTCGCCTTTGTTATGTTCAGCAGAGTAACCTACCGTTACAGACAATTCATGCTTGTCATTGAAGGTATGATTGTAGGTCAGGTTATTGTCTACGATGTAGTAGAAGCTATTACCACGTCCCATCTTCAGCATGGAAGAGTCATTCTTCTGGCCACTCCACACGAAGTAAGCGGGTGTATAAACAGTTGCGTTGTTGTTACGTTTGTCAAAGTTAAAGCTGCTATGCAGGTTCAGCCCTTTGATTGGGGAGAAGTCGAGGTATGCATTGCCCTGTAACCTTAAAGTATTCAGATAGTCTGTATTATATTCCAGGTCAGCAACCGGGTTTGCTACGCTCAGGTTTTGTTCAAAACCATAGGCACCATTAGCGAATTTAACAGGAGTAGATGGCGCCATGCGATAAGCATTGGTAAACTCGTTATTTTTATTGTTGGTCTTAGATACGCTTACGTTCAGGTTATGACCCAGTTTCAACCATGGAGCCAGCCTGTATTCGTTATTAATTCTAACAACGCCACGTTGGAAATCGTTTCCTTTAACGATACCGTTATCTTTAAAGTAACCGGCACTGAAGAAGTAGGTAGTTTTTTCAGTACCGCCACTGATATTTACGTTATAGTTCTGAACGATCCCTTTACGGGTGATCTCGTCGAACCAGTCAGTATTATGATTGATAGTATCTACATCGAAGATAGCACTTCCACCACCACGGATGTTAGCTTCGTTTGTATACTGGGCATAAGCTTTGCCATCAGCCATTTTAACCTTGGAAGTAGGAGATCTGAAACCGGAGTAAACATCAAAACCGATTTTCATTTTACCCATTTTACCTTTCTTGGTAGTGACCAGTACCACACCATTACCAGCGCGGGAACCGTAGATGGCTTGAGCGGATGCATCTTTCAGAACAGAGATAGATTCGATATCTGCACTGTTGATATTGGTGATGTCAGAGGTGATCATACCATCAACAACATAGATAGGGTTCGCATCACCTGTGATAGAGCTGACACCACGGATACGCAGCTGAGGTTGTGCACCGGGAGTACCTTGTGCGGATACCTGTACACCACTGGTTTTAGCCTGTAAACCCTGAGCAGCAGTCAGTACAGGTTGTTTAGTGATTTCACTACCTTTTACAGTACCGACAGAACCAACAACCTGGCTTTTACGCTGGGTACCATAACCTACTACGACTACCTGGTCGAGTTGGCTGGCATTCTTTTTTAACGTGATATTCAGGGTAGCCTGTCCATTTACAGGAACTTCCTGATTGGCATAACCGATAAAGGAGAAAACGAGTACAGCATTGTCTGCTGCGGTAATAGTAAATGAACCGTCCTGTTGGGTGGTGGTTCCTTTTGCTGTTCCTTTTATGGCAACGGAAACGGCCTGCATAGGTTCGCCAGTTTCGTCGATGACCTTTCCTTTAATAACGATATCAGCATAGGTAGCAGCAAATATAGTTGCTGGAAATGAGAGAGTTAGGAAAAGTGCTACAAACAACCATCCAGCCGTCCACATTCTGTGAACAGCCATAACTGTAGAATTCATAATTTTATGTATTGAGATGATGAATCCAGCCCGCCAAGACTGGGTTTATTTCGATTTAAACAGGGGGGAATGCGCCAACATTCTCCCTATTTATTTAAAGGAAATTAAGGTGATAGTTTGTTGTTAATCTTGCTCATGGGTGGAACTTTTACAGTCAAAAAAATCGAATATCCTGTCTATAGATTTAAGCCTGATTGAAGGTCAAATCAATGGAGCACGTGTCCCCTTTTCTTTTTCATTACGTTCATGGATCTTCACTGTTAGGTTAAAAAATGTATCAGTTCAATAGTTAATTTACCGCGTATGATTTCCGAATTTTAACATTTACATAACAATACGGCCGTAAGATAGGAAGATTATTGTATTTAGCAAAAGTATTACTTGATTGATGGTAAGGGAAAATGTATTTTGATGATAATGAATGTTTATTTATCGATATATAGGGGAAATACATAGATAAATGTTGTGACATGTAAATAGATGAGAAAAGACGGGTGGAAAGATTGTGTTATTGACACCAGATTCTTGTATTTTTTAACGAGACATTTACCTATTGAGATTTCTCTTTTGCTTTTTGTCCAGCACATAATCTTTTACAACAGTGGTACCGAATAACAGTATGGCTATAATAGCAGCCCCGGCACCATTAAATGTTTCTTCATGTGTTGGGAAACCGGCAGTTAATGAAATACATGCAGTAAGTACATACAATTTTGCCCCCATATATTGATGATAAGGAATCTCCTTATTGAGAAAAGAAATGAATGGCTTCTTTTTTATAATGCCTCTGATGATCGTCAGAAAAATTCCAATACTGCAAAGCGCCCAGAGGATACCATAATTAAATACTGTATCAAAGTGAGTTTGTGCATCCTCAATGGTGATATTGACTTTTTTTAGGTTCTCCGGCAGCTGTAGCATACGCAAACAGCAGGATTAAAATATAAAACTTCCCGCGTAAGTAATTATTTCTCATCATGGCTGCTTTTATAATGGGTGGTGGCATTGAATAACAGTACTATCATAATAAATACCTGTTCGGGAGGTTCCATCAAAGTCGTTCATTGCAAACGATACATACCTGCACCTTTACAAACTAAACACTGGATAACAAACCGAATAATCTAAAGTTATAGGGTTAAATTGGTTAATATGCTTCTTCAATTATCAGTTAAAAACCTTCCAAAAAGACTTATAATTTTTCAAATACTTTCACTCAATGATTTCCAATAAAACGCCCCTTGCCGCCTGCTACAACTACTACTTATACAACCCATTCCTAAACCTCCTCGCCAACAATCCCGTCGCCTCCGCCAAATCAA
>NZ_JBCNKF010000008.1:0-256972 GCF_039596155.1 Chitinophaga sp. | reverse complement strand
CTTCACATAATTCAACCCCAATCCAGACCCCTTCACATTATGCACATTCACATTGTCCTGCACCCTGAAAAACCTTTCAAAAATCCGCTCATGATAAATCTTCGAAATCCCCGGCCCATTGTCCTTCACACTGATTATAATATTATCCTCCGTACAATGACAACTCACATCCACCTGCACCTCCTTTCCCCCATATTTCAACGCATTATCTATCAGATTATAAAACACATTCGTCAGATGCACCGGATCTCCATCCAGGAAACAAGGCTCATCCGAAGGATGATAATGTATCCCCGCCGACTTATGCTGCAACTGCATCGACGTCACCACCTGCTCCAATCCCTGCTGCACATCATATAACTCCGACCGCAACCGCACCTCGCCACTATCCACTTCATCCAGGTTCAACACCTTCTCTATCATCATATTCAACCGGTGCAATTCCGTCCTGCTGATATTGACATACTGCAACAACTTCTCCGGATCATTCGTCAACTGGTACCTCGTAATCGCATCCAGCGCCGCCTCCATCACTGCCACCGGCGTCTTCAACTCATGCGTCATATTGCTCGTAAACGCAATCCTTGCCTGCGCATACACCTGCTGATGCTTCATCAACCTCAACACAAAATAAAATGCCGCCCCCGTCAACAACAACATCAAACAGGAAGACAACAAATAATACCGCATCCGGTAAAATACAATCCCCTGCAACGACGGCACCACCAACTGGAAATTATTATACAACCGGATATTATAACTATACTGCTCACTATGATAGTCCGCATTACGCACCTTACCCACTGTATACCCATTCAGAATCCCTCCATTCTCCCAATCATACTTCGCGATGAAGTAATTCACTTTAATATGATTCTTCAACAACTCCTGATCCACCAGGCTGTCCAACCGGGCATACTCCACCGAATCTAAATGCAACTGCTCTTCCATCGTCTCTCCGTGCTCAAAAACACGCTGTACCTTATGCCGCTTCCGCTCATACGTCTTATTCGGAATCCTGATACTAATATCTACCACTGAACTATCCCCCTTCACATCCGACTCAAACCGGCTCATCACCTTATGGCCCCTCATCCTGCTATACGCCTCCTTAAACTGCAACCATTCCGGCGACTGAAAGAAATGCAGGAAGTTATCATTCCCCTCATTCCCCGGCAACATACTCAGGTAATTACTACTCTTCACCACCTGGTCTACCACCTGGTCAAGATCCCGCTTCACCTGCACCTTTTGCGAACGATACAACTGCCGCAGCCACACCACCTGCAACCCGACACTGACAATCATCGCCAGCACTACCAAAGGATAAGCATATTTATTGGAAAACCATTTCATGTTACAAAGATGGGTAGTTTTTCATTGTACAAACGCACCGAAAATACGATTTAACCTTATTTAACCTAGTTTAACCGGCCTTAATTTCAACTCGGAGTACGTTTGTTGCATGAAAACAATCTACCTACTCCTCCTGACAATACTGCCTATGTTTGCAGTCGCACAGTCCAATATCAACGGCACTGTCACCGATGCCGAAGGTCATTTGCTCGATGGCGTAACCATTACCCTTAGCCAGCAAAATAAATATATCGCCACCGCGATTACCGACCTTGGCCATTTTACCCTTAAAGGCATCACCAAAGGCAATTATACCCTTGCCGCCATGTCTATGGGGTACCAATCTTATACCCAGGAACTACTGCTTCCTGCTGACTCCATTACCATTACCCTGCAATCCGATCATAAGCAACTCCAGGGCGTCACCGTCTCCGCCGCAAAACCAGTCATCGAACGCAAAACTGACCGGGTTGTCTTCAATGTGGAAAACAGTATCATTGCCAATGGAGGCACCTCCTGGGAAGCCCTGACCAAAGCCCCCGGTGTCACCGTCAATTCAGACAACGCACTCTCTGCCTACCGCAAAGGCGTTGAAGTATACATGGATGGTAAACCACTCCACCTCTCCGGCGATGACCTTGTCAACTACCTGCAGGGCATTCCCTCCTCCATGATCACCAAAATAGAAGTACTCACCAATCCACCTGCCAGTTTTGAAGCCCAGGGCGGTGCAGTCATCAATATCGTCACTAAAAAAGTAAAGAAGCAAGGCGTCAACCTCACACTTAACGGTAGCTATATACAGGGAATTTACAGCTCTTACAATGGTAGCGCCACCTTCAACTACCGCAGGGATAAACTGAACGTATATGGCAACTATGGCTATGGCCATAAACATACCTACATGGATAACAGAACTGATATCAACTTCGGTGACTCCTATTGGAAAACAACCGATCACAACATCCTGCAGTCAAACACACATAATTACCGGCTCGGTGTTGACTACCAGCTTACTGACAACCAGATCCTGGGAGTACTCGTTACCGGCAACAACCGCACCGGCTATAGCGAAGGCAGCATCCCTACCCGCATATTCAGCACTGATAAATCTACTCTCGACTCCACCCTGCAAACCAACTCCACCGACAAAAAAGGTGGTAGCGGCTACACCTACAATGTGAACTACAGCCTGAAACTGGACAGTGGCAAACGTAGTTTAAATATCGACCTGGACTATGCTCCCTACGAAACCAGCAGTTATGCACATGTCAATACCATTTCCTCTTCTTCCGCCCCTTATCAGATCTATACCCCCACTACACAACATATCAATATCTTCTCCGGCAAGACAGACTATGCCTATACACTAGGCAAATGGAACCTGACTTCCGGCTTTAAATACAGCAGCATTCAAAGCGACAATAAATTCACTTTTATACAAAGTGATGTACTCATGCCGGACAAAAGCAATCACTTTGAATACACAGAAAACACCACGGCCCTGTACACAAGTATCTCCGGCACGTTCAACAAACTGACGGTACAAGGTGGCTTACGCGCTGAAAACACCCATACCCGCGGTTACTCCTTCACCCTGGATTCTTTGAACAAACGGAGTTACTTCAAACTGTTTCCAACCGTCTTCCTGCAATACAAACTCAATGATGACAACCAACTACAATTTACCTACGGCTACCGCATCGACAGGCCGGAATATGCCCGCATGAACCCCGCGAGACATTATTCCTCTCCCTACAATTACTATGTAGGCAACCCATCCCTGCAACCTGCCTTTGTACATAACGTAGAACTAGGATACACTTACAAAGAAAATTATACCATCACGGCGAACTATACTTCTATCAGCAATATCTTCACGAACGTGACCGTACAGGACAACGCGACGAAGAACTATTATATCACCCACGAAAACCTGGGCCTTAGCGTCTCCGCAGGCCTGCGTGCGGCTGCAGTTTTTCATCCGGCAAACTGGTGGGAGATCAATGTAGATGCAGGCGGTTATTACCAACAGGAAAAATCTGCCTATTTACAAGGTCATTACAATCTCAAAATGTTCAGCTATGATGCCAGGTTGAACCAGGCTTTTACGATCAATAAAAAGCATGGCATTGCAGCAGAAATCACTGCACAATTTTTCGGTCCCGGCATCCAGAATATCTACCACTATCAATCACTGAGTGAAATTGATCTGGGCGTGAAAGCAAACGTGATGAAAGGAAAAGGTACGGTTCGTCTTACTGCCAACGATATCTTCAATGCATTCACCTACCGTGTCAATATCAACTATCTTGATCAGCAAAGTTTCTTCTATCATAAAAATGAATCGAGACTGGCAACCCTGAGTTTCAGCTACCGTATCGGCAAAGATATAAAGGCAGCCAGAAGCAGGAACACCGCCAGCGAAGAAGAAAAGAAACGTGCCCAATAAGCACGTTTCTTTTTAATCGAACTTTAATGTTGTGCCCGCCTTTTCTACATTACCTTTAACTTATGAAATGGCTGTTAGCAATATGTATATTCGTACTATCCGGTTGCTATGTTACAACGGTGCGTTGGCCGAATCCCTATCTGCTTCCCAGAAAAATTAGAGGGCAAAGTACAATCGGGAAAAAGGTGGGGCCGCTCCAGGTCAATGACAGGAACTTCCCTGTGAGCGAAGGAAGAGTATACCTGAAAAATGGCAATCAGTTAACTGGCAATACCTGGATCCGTTCATATATTACTTACTCGAGAGGGCATAACATCTCACACCGTCCATTGATAGAACAGGTCACCATTCCCTGGTCAGCAATCGATAGAAGAAACATCCACGATCCGGAGATCTACCGGGAGATGCGGACAACACAGGTAGACTCCGTCTCCATGCAACTTCCGCTACCTTACCACCTGGGAGATACAACTACCTATATCAGCTACCATAACGAAGTCTTTCTGCGGCGGGATTTGCGGACAGGTCCGATCGCTATATATGATCTCAGTGAAATCGATAACCATGAGTTATCCAATTATACCGATCGTATCACAATGCCCAGACTGATATTATTGACAAATGGAGTCGATACAATCAGGATATACAAAGGCGAATGGGTAAGAGAAGCAGGGATAAAAAGAAAGATGATAAAATTCATTCATCGCAGGTACCAGCTTGACAAACATGTAACTGATTTTAAAGACGCAGGAGCGATCCTGCAATTCATTGCCAATGAAGAAAACAAGCGCATAACTTCCGGCAAAAGTCAGTAACTTCCGGTATCAAAATTCACAATTACATACCGTCAACAGCTTTACAGCCTTACATCGATGGGTATCGCATCATCGAGTGTGAAGAACTTATTGTGAATAGGGTACTGCCCGGAATAGCACCCGTACTCGCCTTACGATTGAAAGGTAATATCAGTACACAAAATGAATCGTTGCCTGCATACCTGCTTTCCGGCCTGAGAAAAACACCTCGTCTCATTCAATATCATGCAGGCACAGCCAATCTGCTCATCCTTTTTAAAGAAGGCACCATTAATTCCTTTTTTCAGCCGCCGGCAAACGCGTTCTTCAACGAAAGTATATCCCTGGAACAATTTATCAATAAGGACCTGGTCAATGCACTGGAAGATGAACTCGGCGAAGCACCCCATTACAATGCCTGCATCCGGATCGTAGAAACCTTCCTGCTCGCCCAACTAAAAAACACGACCACTGACCCACTCATTTTAACCGCTACCCAGGCAATCAGGCACCACCACGGCCAACTATCTATCACACAACTAGCCTCCTCTCTTTATATTAGTCAGGATGCTTTTGAAAAACGCTTCAGGAAAGTGATCGGCACAAGCCCCAAACAATTCGCGACCCTCGTTCGCATGCAGGCAATCGTACATTCGCCCGTACCCAAAGACCTCACCCACCTTGCACTGGATGCCGGTTATTTCGATCAGGCACACTTCAACAAAGCGTTTAAACAATTCACAGGACTCACACCTTCCGGTTTCTTCAAGTCTCCTCCGCAATGGTAAAATCAATGATTTTTTACAATTTCCCTGATCCGCATCATCGCATCTTTGTTGCATGAAACATTTACTCATCGCATTGCTGCTCTTTGCCGGCACCACAAAAAACACATCACCCATGAAAGCATTTATCGTACTTGTAAAAGTGCCCAACACGTACACTACAGCACTCGCTATATCCGTCAATCCACAGTGGGAAAAAGCGATTGCCGACTGGAAAGCCACTGGCCATTACATCACCAGCTTCGCCTATCCGGGAGAAAGCAGGATCATTGCATCAGGTAGCATAGAAAAAGAAAATATGAAACAAGTAAGCAGCATCCTGCTGCGTGCAGAAAACATAGATGAGGCAACTGAACTGGCCAAAGCCTGTCCTATTCTAAAATATGGAGGGAGCGTCGAAATCAGGGAAATTCCGAAAGGCATACCTCAGATTTTTGCACCTGATGCAACAGCAATACCGGCAATTCCTGCATCACCCACAACGTCTGCTGCACTTCCAATACCTGCCGCACCTTCCCCGTCTGCTGAACCTGCCGCAGGCACCACAACTGCTTTTGCCCCTGCAGCCCCGTAAACCCTACGGCTGCTGCATCACCAGTAGCTGCTGCTACACTCGCAATGCTGCCTGCGCCTACGGCTGCTGTATCACCTGTCGCTGCCACCACACTCGCAACACCGCCTTCGCTTGCGGTTCCTGCATCACTGTAGCTCCTCCTACACTCGCAATGCTGCTTGCGCCGGCGGTTCCTGCATCACCGTAGCTCCTCCTACACTCGCGACACCGCCTGCGCTTGCGGCTTCTGCATCACCTGTCGCTCCTCCTACACTTGCAACACCACCTGCGCCTACGGCTTCTGCATCAACTGTAGCTCCTCCTACACTTGCAACACCGCCTGCGCTTGCGGCTTCTGCATCACCTGTAGCTTCTCCTACACTCGCAACACCGCCTGCGCCTACGGTTCCTGCAACACCGCCTCCGCTTTCACCCCCTGCTTCACCAGCAATTCCGCTGACTCCCGCTGCACATCAGCGATCATCATATCCCCCCACGCAGTCATCGCATCCAGCACCGGGATCAATGACTCCCCCAACTCCGTCAGGAAATACTCCACCTTTGGAGGCAACTGCGCATGCACCACCTTCCGGATAATGCCATGTGCCTCCAACTCTTTTAACTGCTGATTCAACACCTGCCTGGATGCTTTGGGATTCGCCTGCTGCAATTGTCCGGGCCGGTTCACACCCCTCCTGATGCTATACAGCAGGCAAGGCTTCCACTTATTGCCGATGATCTCCATCGTCATCGCCATTCCGCAAGTAAGATCCTTTGGTATTTTATGCGCGTACATACTACAAATATACATCACCTGCCCGCACCCCGCCATACGCATAAATTTATGCCTATGTCATAATCTGCTGCGTACTTGACTTCCAGGACGTATCACCGGAATTTTGCCTTCAAAACAGATCATCATGAAACAAATGTTGCTATTCTTTTTACTCGCAGGCTGGCAATCACTCTCCGCACAATCACAAATGGATCAACCCGGGTACTACCGCGTCCGGCTGGGAGATTACAACATCACTGCATTATCCGATGGCACGGTGCCAATTCACCTGCACGATATTCTCACCCATGTCTCTCACCGGGAAATTGACAGCTTAACAACACTCAGCTTCCAGACACCCACAGAAGAAGCCTCTGTGAACGCCTACCTGCTAAAGGTCAATGGCAAAAACGTGCTCATCGATGCAGGTGCCGCTGAATTGTACGGCCCTACACTCGGACACCTGCCGGAAAGCCTGCGCAAAATAGGCATGACACCGGAACAGATCGATGTTATTCTCATTACGCACATCCACACAGATCATACCGGAGGTCTCATGCTCAACGATAAAATGGTCTTCCCCAATGCGACCATTTACATCAGCAAACCAGAAGTAGATTTCTGGATGAATGAAAAGAACCAGACACCCCGCTTAGCCAGGTGGTTCAAGGAAGCGGCAGATAAAGTAGGCCCTTATCTAAAAGCCGGTAAGGTGAAAACATTTGAATATGGTACACAAATACTGCCGGGTATCACCGCGCTCGATGCCCACGGCCATACACCTGGTCATACCTGCTACTTACTGGAAAGCAAAGGCGAAAAAATGCTATTCATCGGCGATATGATACATGCTGCCAGTGTGCAATTACCAGATCCTGCCGTGACCATCAACTTTGACGTAGATGAAAAAACCGCCGCAGTACAAAGGCAAAAAACATTCAAAGATGCAGCCGCCAGGGGTTACTGGCTGGCCGCTGACCACATCTCTTTTCCCGGTATCGGCCACCTCAGGCCCCAGGGCAAGGGTTACACCTGGTTCCCGATCAGTTACAGTACACTGGGTAATGGTCAATAAGGTTTGATTTTCTTAACTTTGCCGGATGGCAAGGCAAACTATCTCCAGCATCCCCACCTGTATGGGGGCGGATCTGAAATCGAAAGGATTCAAAGTGCATGAAATAACTGACATTGTACCGGCCGCTGAGGTGCAAGCCAGGAGAGATTTTTATAAAATAGTAATGGTAACGGGGGATTTCGTGCTCAAATTCGGAGACAAAACCGTGGATATAGATGGCACTTACCTCTTTTTCGCCAATCCGAATGTATTGCATACGATCATCCCCCGCTCCCTGCAACGCTCCGGCTATGGTTGCGCCTTTACAGAAGATTTTATAGCTGGCAGGGAAATGACAGAGCTGGTACACAACTCACCCCTCTTCAGGTCTGCCGAGTCGCCTGTGCTGCCACTTAATGCAGACCAGGTAGCCTTTCTCACCGGTATTTACAAAAAATTGCTGGCCGTTTATCACAGCGATTATGACCACAGAGACGACCTGTTTCGTAACTGTATTGAACTCATTATTCACGAAGCCCTTCAGATCCGGCCAGTCAACCAGGACCTGAGAGAACACAATGCCGCTACCCGTGTCACCCGCTCCTTCCTGGAACTTTTGGAAAAACAATTTCCCATCGACGCCCCCTCAGCACCACTCAAACTGCGTACTGCTCAAGATTTCGCACAATCTCTATCTGTACATACCAATTACCTGAACCGTACAGTAAAAGCAGTCACCGGCAAGCCGACTTCCGTACTCATAGCCGAAAGGATCATTGCCGAAGCCAGGGCTTTACTCCACCATACCGACTGGAGCGTAGCTGATATTGCTTATGGTCTGGGCTTTGAATATCCTACCTATTTCAATAACTATTTCAAAAGGATCACCGGCACCACCCCAAATGCAGTCAGGGCCAGTAAGGTTTGAAAATCATAACAAAGAAATCAGTACAGTGCTACCTCTCTGATGTGCAGCGGACCAGCATTCCCTGTGATCATCAATCGCCATTCCTCACCATTCACAGGCGGGAATGCCTGGATACGTTTGTGTCCTACAGATTCTCCTTTCGCCACTTCTTTCCATTTTTCTCCCACTAATACCTGTAAACTGTACTCCAGGATATTCTCCCCATAAGTCAGGTCTTCCATAATTACCACCTGGCTGGCAGCTTTCCCGCTCTTATTTTTCAACGTTGTAATAGATTGGGTGATATGCTTACGCACTGCCAACGGAGCAGCGAAAATGTGCTTTAAACGTTGTCCGAGACTATCAAACACAAGAGAGTCTGCCCGGGGTATAAGTCCACTGGTATCTACCACCATCCCCACCAGCATATTGGTATTCCGGCCTACGCTTTTATAATATTTGTCCACCAGTTCACCCACAGAAAAGAGCGATTTGTCTTCGCCGGCCCTCCACAACCAACCGCCATTCCAGGCATCATTTCTGCGAATAGGAAAATCAGATTCTCCCGGGCACCAGTATTTACCATCCGGATCACCATGCAATCCATCTATTTTTACAGCACCATCAGCAGATGTTGTTTCATTTGCCCTGCTCCATTGCGGATAAGCAGCAAAACCATCTTCATTCCCAATCCAGCGAATGGTATTACCAGCTTGTAATGGTCCCTGAAAGAGGATGGCCTGTGGTTGTTTTTCACGGATCATTTTGACCACTGCCGCCTCCAGTCCATTTTGCAATCCCCCATCAAACCAGATTTCGAACATAGGCCCATATTGACTCCATATCTCATTGAGTTGTGCCAGTACGGCGTTATTATACACTTCATCATGCGTACCATAATACGTGTTGGTATTTGTATTATAATACAATCCCGGGCGTACCCCATACTTTTTACAGGATGCAATAAAAGCCGCCAGAATGTCTTTCTTAAAAGGGGTATGTCCAACATTGTAATCATTCACAGCAGAAGGCCAGAGACAGAAACCGGTACCATGCTTCACCGTGAGTACAGCATACTTCGCACCCGCCGCCTTTGCAGTCCTAATCCATTGATCTGTACTGAGTTTGGTGGGATTAAAAACCGATAGGGGAGGTAGTGTTTCTTTCTTTTTATAATCAAACGATTCGGGGGCAAAGATGTTAATATCCAGGTGAATAATTACACCTATCTCGGCATCGGCCCAGGCTATCTGGTCTTTGGAAGGCAGCACCTGTTGGGAAAATGCTGGTATACGGGATAAAGTAATGAGCATCAATATGACTGACAACCTCTTCATAACGATTTCCTAATTTCTATAAACTTACCCATTTTTGCGCCTTTATCCTACAATATTTATATGCTGCAAAGAACATTGTTTCGCCCCTGTTGTACAGGCATGACCACATGACTGCTTCCCTTTAATTGCGCATCGCGCAGCGATGTTCCCATTCATAGCGTTGCACCAAAAAAGTAAATCGACTACATCTTGCCGCCTTTCGGCTACTTTCTCCACCTGCTGTCACCTCACCTTTGTATGATGAAAGTAACACTTATTACAGGCGCTTCCGGCGGTATCGGCGAAGCATTCGCCCGGCAGCTGGCCAAAGAAGGTCATCATCTATTGCTCATAGCAAGATCTGGTCAAAAACTAAAGGCACTCAGCGAGCAATTGAGTCAGCAACACAGCATCACCGCACATTACCTGGCTATTGACCTTGCGCAGACCGGGAGCGATGCCATCATCGCCCGGGAAGTACAACAGAAAAAACTTCAGGTAGACTGGCTGATCAACAATGCAGGTATTGGTAGTGGCGGCGACCTGCTGGAATATACAATGGATGAATACCGCCATATGATGCACCTGAACATGAATGCCATAGTCGCATTGACCTACCAGTTCCTGCCCGAAATGCGTGCGCGGAAAAGCGGTACGATCATCAATGTAGGTTCGATGGCAGGCTTCAATGCCATCCCCTATATGAATATATATGCTGCCACAAAAGGGTTCGTCATGTACTTCACCCGGGCCCTCTGGGAAGAAAACAGGCTGTACAACATTCACACTATGCTGCTTTGTCCGGGTGCAACAGAGACTGGCTTCTTTGACGCCGCTAAATTAAGTGATAGAAAACGTACCTATTCCAGCAAAAAACTGGAAACACCGGAACAGGTAGTGGCCGCTGCAATGAAAGGCGTGAAGAAAAAATCCATGATGACCATCAGCGGTTTTCAGAACAAGGTGATGAAAATATTGGTTGGATGGATTCCTTTAAAACCAGGGCTAAAAATGTGGGGGAATATGATGCGGAAAAATCTGAACTTAGAGATAAAGTAGGGTATGTTACATATCAAAAGCATTACTCAATATTACGCCGCCTGCAACCTGGGCAAGCCGAAGCATCCACTGATCGGGGTATACCAGTTTCATGAAATGCCGGCAATAGAAATAGATGAGCACCTGCGGTTTACCCTGAGCTATTACGTCGTAACGATCAAATATAATTGTGACTGTAAATCACAATACGGACAGACCAATTATGATTTTGACGAAGGCGTGATGGGATTTACAGCCCCCAACCAGGTGTTGGGCGTGAATAAAGACTTTTCATTGCCTAAAGAAGGATGGTGCCTGATGGTACACCCCGACCTCCTACAGGGTACTGAACTGGCAAAGAAGATCAGGCAATATGATTTCTTTCATTACGAAGTAAATGAAGCATTAATTTTATCTGCAGATGAAGAGCGGGATATAGAGGAACTGTTCAGGAAAATCAGGCAGGAGCTCAACAGACCCATTGATAAATTTAGCCAGGACGTATTAATAGCGCAGTTAGACCTGTTATTAACATATAGTCATCGCTTTTATGACAGGCAGTTTATTACAAGGAAACCGCTGAATAATAACTTGCTGTCTACATTCGAAACATTGCTGGAAGCGTTCTTTTCTAATCAGAGTCCCCATCTGGGGCTACCGACAGTCGGATACTTTGCGGAGCAATTACACCTGTCAGCTAAATACTTTAGTGACATGCTGAAGCAACTGACCGGCATGACCGCACAGCAACATATACATGAAAAGGTAATAGAAAAAGCAAAAGAGAAATTGTCTACATCGGAGTTGTCGGTAAGTGAGATCGCTTATGAATTAGGTTTTGAACATTCACAGTCTTTTAGTAAGTTCTTTAAAGCAAAGACGCAGCAAAGTCCATTGGCCTTTAGACAATCCATGTATGAATAGATCATCCCCATTGACTGAGAGCAGGAGTTTGTGTATCTTGTCTACAGTATTCGTGTGAGTTACCAAAAGCGAATCGCCCACGTTCAATGAAATGCAAACTACTGCTAACTATTTGTTGCCTGTATACAATCGCCACCTCTGGCCAGGTAGCCATTCAGGTAGACCTCAAACAGGAAAAAGGCCCGCTTACCCCTATCTGGGCATGGTTTGGCTATGATGAGCCCAATTATACCTATATGAAAGATGGGAAAAAACTCCTCTCCGAACTGGCAGCACTTAGCCCCGTTCCGGTATATGTACGGGCACATAACCTCATGAATACAGGTGATGGCGAAGCTGCCCTGAAATGGGGTTCTACCAATATGTATACAGAAGATGCCAATGGCCATCCCATTTATAACTGGAGGATCGTTGATTCTATCTTCGACACCTACATCAACCGGAAAATGAAACCGCTGGCACAGATCGGTTTTATGCCGGAAGCACTATCCACACATCCGACTCCTTACCGGCATTACTGGCAACCCGGCCGTGATTACAAAGAGATCTGTACAGGCTGGGCATACCCACCCAAAGACTATAATAAATGGGAAGAGCTGATCTATCAATGGGTAAAACATTGTGTGGATCGCTATGGCAAAGCAGAAGTAGAAAGCTGGTACTGGGAGCTCTGGAACGAAGCAGACGGCTACTATTTAATGGTAGACGATAAGATACCAACTTACTGTAAAATGTACGACTACGCCTCCGCCGCGGTAAAAAGAGCCCTGCCTGCAGCAAGGATCGGTGGCCCGCATGCCACAGGTGGTGCAGGTGAATTCATGCGCAGGTTTATCACACATTGCCTGAGAGAAAAAAATGAAGCCACCGGACAAATCGGTGCCCCACTGGACTTCCTCGCCTTTCATGCAAAAGGCGCTCCTGTCTTTACCAATAACCGGGTACGCATGGGCATGAATAACCAGTTGAAAGACGTGAACCGGCATTTAAAGATCATCTCCTCTTTCCCTGAATTAAAAAACATACCGATCATCATCGGTGAATCTGACCCGGAAGGCTGTGCGGCGTGTGGTATGAAAACAGATCCGCAGAATGCTTATAGAAACGGGACCATGTACTCCAGTTACACGGCAGCATCCATCGCCCGTATCATTGAGCTGAATGACACCTATGGTACGAACATCATTGGGGCAGTGAACTGGTCTTTTGAATTCGAAAACCAACCCTGGTTTTATGGATTCAGGGAATTAGCAACAAATGGTGTAGATAAACCCGTATTGAATGTATTCCGTATGATGGGGATGATGAGTGGGAACAGGTTAACGATTAGCGGCGATCTGGCTTACGATGCGCAGTCTATCATGGCCAATGGTGTCCGGGGAGAGCGAACTGATGTCAACGCCCTCGCAGCAGCATCTGACAAGGCTGTAACGGTATTGCTCTGGAACTATCATGATGATGACATTACCACAGGCACATCCACTGTTACCCTCACACTTCAAAACTTACCTGGTAAAAAAGCAGTGTTACATCATTATCGCATAGACCAGGAACACAGCAACTCTTACGAAGTATGGAAGAAAATGGGATCCCCTGCAGCACCAACACCTACACAGTATAAAACATTGGAGCAATCAGGTCAGCTGGCACTATTAAAAGCCCCTGAAAAAATCAAAATAACAAATGGTGTGTATAAGTTGAATATAAGTCTACCCAGACAGGCAGTATCACTCATCAAAGTTACTTACGAGTAAACTATTTTACAGGATATAAATAAAGGAGATCATTACAGATCTCCTTTATTCTCCACCTTCCCTTGTGTCAATTCCTTCGACGCCTGCTCCCAGGCACGATCTTCCGGGTAAAACGTACTGCGCAGGTACGCCCATGTTAACAACTGTACCGCCGCCACTCGTTCAGGATTTTCATCTGAAGTCTCCGTCACCAGGTAACCAGAAATCCCGCCGAGCAAATGTTCTCCTCCATACAATGTCAGCAGCGACTTAGGCCCCGGGCTCATGGTATAGGGGTCTGTAAACCAATCCCAACCACGCACCGTCAATGGTGAAATATCCTTATCGCCGGCAACTACCAATATAGGCTTCTTCATCGCGCTAAAATCAGGATTCATAAAAGGAAAATGTTCCGCCGCAAACGGGCTCAGATCTTTTCCCCCATTACCAGCAGCGGTCAATAAAATACCTGCCTGAATACGTTCATCACTCATATCCGCATCTTCACCTATCACCCGCATACCTAATAACAAACCTGCCGTCTGTGCACCGAAGGAATGCCCCACTGCCGCAATACGACTGGTATCTACACGTTCCGTTAATCCAGGTACCACGCTGACAATATCATTCAGTTGATCCAATACCTGCTTCATATCTGCTACACGGATCTTCCAGATATCTGGAGTTCTGGGATCATCAGCACTCAGACCTATTCTCCTGGAATCCAGGAAACTGGGCTGTATTACCACAAAACCACGCGCTGCCCAATAATTAACGAGTGGTGCATATCCATCTAATGAATTACCATAACCGTGTGCAAATAAGATAACCGGGAGCTGGCTACCTGTTAAAGGCGCTGAAATACGAACCTGTAAATCTAAACCGCGCCCTGGTGCTGACAGCACAACAGGACTGACTGAAATGACTTTTTCCATGAGCTTCTTTTTATGCAAAGCTCCGTTGAAAATGCACGCTCAAATAATAACAATCAAACCAATTATTAAGATATTCAAACCTTACTTACTTTTTGCAAAATGACTCCTGATCCGGGTCAGGGTCTCTCGCGAAATACCCAGGTATGAAGCCAGCATATGCAGGGGGACCCTGTTAAATATATCCGGATAAGTATTGACAAATGCCTGGTACCGCTCCTCCGGCGAGGCACTGATCTGTTTATAAATCCGTTGCTGACTGGCATTATAGCTATTCGATTGCAACCGGTCCACCAAAGGCTTCAATTGCGGGATCTGCTCCAGCAACAACAGGAACGATTCCTTCGGCAGCACGATCAACTCACTATCCTCCAATGCCTGGATATTAAACTGGGCAGGCGTTCCGTTACTATAACTCTCATTATCCACAATCCACCAGTCCTTAATCACAAATTTAAAAGTGTGTTCATTTCCCCAATCATCCAATCTATAAGATCGTAAACACCCACTCACCACAAATGCGCTAAACCGGCAGACCTCTCCCTCCTGCAGGAGCAACTCCTTCTTCTTCAGTTTTTTGTAATAGCAATGTTGCTCCATCAACTCCAGTTCCTGTGGAGTCAGGTGAATCTTCTCACTAAAATATGCCGCCAGTGCACTAAACATCTTATCAGAAAAATTTTGCGTCAAATGACTTTTTTTTCCCTTCCCTGGAGGAAGACCTTTGCCTCATAAAATTAAGCAATCATGGATAAACTCAATGTAGACATCAGAAATGGAGTAGCTTTTGCCTCAATCAATAACCCTCCGCTGAATGTGCTGGATGCTTCCCTTATGGCTTCGCTGGCACAATTTGTAGCGGCTATGCAGGAAGATAAGACAGTACAGGTCATCGTGTTTCAAAGCGCAGATCCCGACTACTTTATCGCCCATGGAGATATGAATTACGTCGTAAATCCCGCTTCCTTTGCCGAGCTCGCGACTCCTGAAATGCTACAGGCACCTATCAACCCTATGCAACAGCTACATGAACAGATCCGCCAACTGCCACAGGCTACCATTGCAATCATTGACGGCTATGTACGTGGCGGAGGACTTGAACTCGCCCTTGCCTGCGATATGCGCTTCGCCTCACTGGAGAAAGCCCGCCTGGCACTACCAGAGGCCTCAATGGGCATCATCCCTGGCGGTGGCGGTACCCAATACCTGCCCCGTTTAATAGGCAGGGCAAGAGCATTGGAGATAATCCTTGGCGGAGAATTACAGGATGGTAACCGGGCAGAAAAATATGGGATCGTCAACCGTGCATTACCACAGGCCGAATTATATAATTACGTCAATACCCTGGCTACCCGCATCGCCAAACTGCCTGCAGACGTAGCGACAGCAGCAGTGAAAGCTGTCAATGCCGCCCATGGAGACATCTATGAAGGATTGACCATAGAAAACCAGCAATGCATGAGCCTTTTCACCAGGCCGGAGACAATCGCCAAAACTATAGCGGCCTTGGAAGCAGGGGCGCAGACAAGAGAAGGGGAAAAAGACCTGGAAGGAATAATCTACAAATTATAATTGATCGTCTTCCCAAATGCTTGCAGCGTTGCCTACAGTAACGCTGCAAGCATTTGACCAAAATGGCCTTATCTTTAACATATGCAATTCCTCAGGGACCATATTGAAAAGATCCTCCCGCTCACAGACGAAGAATTTACTTTCGTGAGCACCCACTTCACTACCAGGAAGTATAAAAAACACCAATATCTTGTACAGGAAGGTGATGAGGTAAAATATTGTTATCTCGTCATTTCCGGCTTGTTAAAACTGGTGTACAACGATGATAACGGGAAAGACCATATTGTATCATTTGCCATGGAAGACTGGTGGGAGAGTGATTACTATGCATACTATACACAGTCTGCCGCTACTATGTCTTTACAGTGTTTAGAAGATACCGAAGTCTATTGTTTCTCCTTCGAAAATTACAAAAAGCTTTGTGCGGAGTTCCCTAAAATTGAACACTTCTTCCTGCAGAAATCCAACTTCGGCTTTCTGGCCGCACAGCGCCGCATCCTCTCCCTGCTCACATCCAATGCCAAAGAACGGTATGAGCAGTTACTCAAACAATACCCTTCATTATTACAACGTGTACCTAAAAGCCTGCTGGCAGCTTATCTGGGTGTATCCAGGGAAACCCTGAGCCGACTGGTGTGATATACATCACAGTATAATAGTGAGGTACGTCAAGGGGGTAATTCCCTGCTTATCCGGAGCTTTGCCTTCATGGAAACAAGAAATATCAACCCCTGGACCTGGCAGGACGAACGTAGTTATTCCCAGGCAGTAGAAGTAAAGAACGCAACCAGTACCCTTTATTGTGCAGGACAGGCAGCCGTATTCCCGGACGGCCGTTCCAGCAATGAGGACATGAAGAGCCAGTTGCTCCATGCTATCTCCAATCTGGAAGAAGTCATCAGTACAGCTGGTTACGAATGCAAAGGCATTGTGCGGCTCAATATCTATACAACCTCCACAGCAGCGTTATGGCCTCACTTCCCCCTGCTGCAGGAGTGGATCGCAAAACATGGCATCCGGCAGGCAACTACCCTGTTTGAAGTAAAATCCCTTTTCGAAACATTGCAGGTAGAACTGGAAGCGACAGTAGTAAAATAATCCTAATTTTGTACCCATGAGTTACTACATCCGTATCCTGGGCACACAAGACCCGGACATTCATCTCGACGATATTTCAGAAGAGCTGGACGCAGAAGCGCTGTCGGCTCAATTTGGGGTACCTAAAAATGAGAAGCCCGATAAATGGACAGCCTTTGAACTGAAAAATGAAAAGGGGAAACTGCTGGCCACCGTAGAAAGAAATCCAGTAACTAACGAAGGTATCGGCAGGGAAGAACTGGATGAATTCAAACAAAGTATCCTGGAATTCCAGCCTTTATCTGCAGCAAAATGGCTGAATAACTTCTTTGACCAAGTGAAAGTAATATATGCGATTGAACTGCTCCCCATCGGTATGGAAGCGGAGAACTATCATATCATTACCACTACACAGGGCCTGATCTGGGAACTGGTAAATGGCATTCTGCAGGCAGATGAAGAAGGCTTTACCAATGAAGAAGGGTATCATATCCTGTGGCAATTCCCTGATGATGCCGATGGCGAATGGAATTGTGCCGTGCTGAATGAAAAAGGGGAATGGGAGAATTTTAATATGGACCTGGCAGACAAAAAACAACGGGAGGAATTTAAGGCGGGAAAAGTCCCGGCAGGTGCAAAAAGACTGAAGTAAGTTGTATGGCAGCATGACGGTGATCATTGTATCACCATCCTTTCAGATCGGCATGTTTTTTTATATAATTAATTAATATGAAAAAGAAACGTGTGCTAAAAATCATTGGCCGGTATTATCGTCGGCTCGATAAAAAGAGCCGACAGATGCCTCCTGCATACGATGCTGAAGTAATCCATACATTCAGAACCAACTATAAGAAATTAAAAGCCTTTCTGCACATGATTCATGTGCCCGGTATTCCCCGGAAACTGAAAGACTTTTATCACCATACCGGTGTCCTCCGGGACCTGCAATTACAGGAAGAGTATATAAAAACTGATGCCCGGAAATTACCCACTTACTGCAAAATCCTCCACAAGCAGGCAGAGCAATCCAGGCAGGAACTGGACAAACATCTTTCTAAAAAACTAGTCGCAAAAGCAAAGAGGAAAACGCTGGCCAGAATAAAAAGCGATTTCAGCCATAAAACTTACCAACGCTATCTGCAAAAAAAGACTGCGGCTATGCAGCAGATGCTGCAACCGGAGTCCTTTAGTGATGATGATCTGCACGCAATCAGGAAATCTATCAAAGAGCTATCCAATAACCAACAGTTACATGGCACTGCCATACAGGACAAACTAGGCGCTTTTCAGGACCGCCGAAACGCACTTCGCCTGTTGAGAAAATACTGGCCTGCCCATGCAGATAAAAAAGAAGCCCGCTATCTGCGACACAAAGAACAAGTACTGCTCAAGGAAAAGAAAAGAATGAAAAGCCAGTTAGCCAGGGAACTAAAAACAATAGCGTGACCACAAAATTGATCATGCTGATTGGTTCACGGCGTGGCTTTCCCTTTATGATCCCAGTGGCTCTTTACAATCTTCCCCGCTTCATCACGAACAATTCTGCGTGCATATCTTTCTCCCCTGATTTTTCCTTCCTTATCTTTTGTACCCATAAATAACAGGATAGGTAACCCTTCTTCATCCGTTTTAAAGGCCAGATCATATTTCTGATAAGTTGTTTCAACCAATTGAGAAGGCGCATAAGATTTGTCTAACAATTTCAACAATGCTTCGTTCATAACACTCGTTTTAATGGTATATCTGTTGTAGTATTCCTTTTATGAAAAGGAAGACCATTGATGCCCGTTTATTTGAACAAGCCCGTACACTCGAGCAAAATGATGAGCCCGGGCAGGCGATTACAATTTATCAGCGACTACACAACCAGGTACCTGACGACAGACGTGTGATCAGCAGGATGCTGGTACTCTATAGAAAACTAAAAAATTATAAAAAAGAACTACAGCTAATTGACAGTACCATCAGGCAAAACAAAGAAGCTATACTGGCCAACCGGAACGCCTGGGTAAAAGCAAATAAGAAAATTGCAAAGATCAATTTAGCATTGGGTCGCTCTCTTAAAATACTGGATGTAAAAGGACTTCCTCTATTGGAAGAACCATTCATCAGCTCCCTTAAAAAGAGAAAAACTGTAGTAAGAAAGCGATTAAAAATGGTGTAAAAACTATGCCGGGCCATTATACCGGATCTTGGCCAATAGACCTGTTCCCTATATCCACTCAATGACTACATTTATTCCCAACCAGTCGTGGCCCTACGTATCACTGTAGCCACCGGTCTCACCATTGGCCCCAGGTTTGATATACATCAACAACTAACAGTAAGATTTAATTATGGGAAACGATAGCTTATACCCTTACCAGGAGCGCGACCTCAATATTCTATTTGATAAACTCACGCATGCATCCAAGGGTTACAGGATCCTATATCAATTACCAACAGGTGGTGGCAAGACAAGGATCTTTTCGGAGATAGCAAAGTGGTATGTCGGGAACTTCCATAGACAGGTGATGGTGTTAACCCACCGGACAGAACTATGTAAACAAACAGCGGCTACGCTTACCAGGATAGGTATTAAGAATAAAGTGATCAATAGCACCGTCAAACAATTGCGTAAAAGGGAAGAACATGCCTGTTATGTGGCGATGGTAGAGACATTGCGGAACCGGTTAAAACAGGGAATTATCAATCCGTCCAATGTTGGATTAGTGATAATAGACGAAGCACATCACAATGCATTTCAAAAACTGCTGAATAAATTCCCGCGTGCAATTGTGGTAGGCGTAACAGCGACACCCCTGAGTTCTAACGCAGACCTGCCGATGAACAAGACCTACCAGGAGCTGATTATCGGGGAGAGTATCAGCGGTCTGATCAAACAAGGCTATCTGGCTAAGCCGGTGAGCTGGCGATATGATGTAGAACTGAATTCACTCAAAACGGGTATCTATGGCGATTTTACCATTAGTACATCCGATGAGCTATACTCCTCCAAAGCGATGTTGGAATTGCTGCTGCACGCCTATGAAACGCATTCAAAAAATAAAAAGACGTTAATATTCAACAACGGGATCTTCACTTCGAGAAATGTGTGTAAGATGTTTCAGGATGCAGGGTACCTTATCCGTCATTTAGATAACCGGCATTCCCCGGCGGAAAGGGAAGAGATCCTGAAGTGGTTTAAAAAGACAAAAGGAGCGATATTGACATCAGTCTCGATCCTTACAACAGGCTTTGACGAACCCACTATACAAACAGTCATCCTAAACCGGGCGACCACTTCATTGACCTTGTATCACCAGATGATCGGGCGTGGGTCGCGCAGTTTACCTAAAAAGAAAAACTTCACCATCATAGACCTGGGCAACAATATGGATCGCTTTGGTGACTGGCAGGCGCCGATGGACTGGCAACTGATTTTCGAAAGGCCGGAAGCTTATATAGAGAGTATGCATTCCCTCTCCACAACAGAGGCAAGAGTAATACCTTCAGACCTGCGTTCGAAATTTCCGAATACATTGCAGTTATCATTTGATATACAGGAGGCGCATCAGCGGGCAGTAGATGCAGGACAGAAACCATTGACAGTGATCAGAGACGCCATCAGGCAGCATGCGATCATGTGTATCGAAAATAGTGATTCAATTTCACAGGCGTTGGAGTTATCTGAGCTGTTAGATCATGAGATCCAGTGGAGAGTGAAGCAATATGGTAAGTGCCTGGGAAAAGTAACAAGAAATTATACAGACTGGCTGGTAGCAGATTATAAGGAAAGGTTGAAAACACTGATCCAGAAAATTATGCAAAAAGGGAAGCCAAAGGCAGCTTAAGGCTGTTTATAAAAACGCGTAAAACATAAGCGCCACTGTTAAAACAGTCTATTCAACAATAAAAAATCCCCATGACTATCGCCATGGGGATTTTCATATCAGTGAAAGTAATAGTCTTCTGAACCCGCGAATTACTCAACGGTAACAGTCACTTCATTTACCTTAGTCAGACCGCTGATGCCGTCACCCTGGTAAACGACTTTATAAGTACCGGGAGCTGTAATACTGTAGCCAGTCAACAGATCAATCTCGGCAGACACACTTCCTTTAGGAGCCACCTTCACATAAGCATCTGCAGGTGGTGGCATTATTCGCTTTGCCATCACACCTTTATACTGTACCACTTCCCCTTTGCTGTCTGTCACCTCAAAGAAAGAATTTAAAAAGCGCTTTTCAAACGGTGTATGCCATTTACAAAACTGCTGTTCTTTATCAGAAGGGTTGTTCACAGTAAATTTCACCAGAATAGGTTTTCCTGCTTTCACCTTCTCAGGAGCAGACATGACGGTTTCCAGTACAGTAGCGCTGCTGGTATCGGCAGCTACAGGTTCAGCTACGGCAGCAGTGGTGTCCTGTGCCTGTTGGGTAGTGTCAGAATTTGCACTTTGCGCGTTTTGGGACTGCTGGCATGCAGTAAAAGAAAAAATGGACAGACTCACTGCCATTGTAATAAACTGGTTTCTCATGTAGATCAATTATGCCGGGAAATTACTTCTTTTTAAACACAAGCACATAATTCCGGAAGAAATACTTCCATGACATGGTTACAATCGGCAATGGTACCAGTGCAAACACCATGGTCATACCAGCAAGCCAATTGCAGCGCTCTCCATAACAGTAACGCTGCTATGACCAAACAGATAGACTTATACAAGATCTCCGGCAATACGATGCGCAGCATGCTAAGTGGTTTGTAAATAGCCCCTGCCCAACGCTGGTGAACCATGTGATAAGTATAGGGTAAAAAATAAGAAGAAAACTACAAAGACTCCTGAAATACAATACATACGGTAGTAGCATCTAAGACTGCAAACTCCTTCAATCCCCACGGCTGTGTTTTAATGTAATTCAGGTTAGGATGCAGAATATCAGGGCGCCTTCCTTTGATATCTGCATACACAGCTTCAATATCATCAGTGGCAATTCTAATCTCGGGCCGGCTATCTTTTATCGCCAGCTCCGGCTCCACCATTAACTGAAAGGTAGCATTATCCCTGCTGACGATATACAATACATCATCATGGTACCCTAATTCAAATCCCAGTCCATCAATAAAAAAATCCAGCGCCTGCTGGATGTCAGCATAGAATATTTTGGGTAATACGGCGATCAGGCTCATAGTGTTAACATTTTTGGCACCACAATATAATTCTTACATCGCTTTAATTGAGCATAAACCTATAAAAATTACTTTAAGCTAATCAGCTTCTCTAACTCACTATTGAATACCGACTTATTTTTCAGCTTTGAAAAAAACGCCTGGTCAAAGTTTTCCACCGTGACCACCGCCTGTTTAATAATATCAATTCCTTGTTTAGTGAGCTCTATCAATTTTGCCCGGGTATCAGTTTTATGTTCTGTACGTTTCAGATATCCCTTACTCCCCAATGTTCTTAGCACCGTTGAAGTGGTCATCGGGTCTATTTTCGTGTGGGCAGACAGCACGATCTGCGTTACTTCCTGCTTTTGCAGGGAAAGCCAATGAATACTTGCCATCAATACATACTGCGAGTGAGTCAGGTCGTACTGCTCCAATGCTTTCCTGATCTCTCTTTGCCAGAGGTTCGTGACCTGCCAGAGCAGGAACCCTGAGCTCTCTTCCGCCTTATTTACGCTGAAAGTATTATTGTCTGCTTTCATAGTCGTTTCGCTACTTGTATTTGTTTATCAATGTCCTTGGGCAAAGCATTGACAATATTCTGAGCCACAAGCTTTACCCATACAAAGCTAAGCAATCCTTTCACAGTAATTGTATTGGTGATTTTCAGTCCGTCGGCAGTCTCCTCGAATGCATGGTCATCATACATTTTAGCCAGCGCGAAATGAGTCACGTCGAGGAATCCGTTGTTCTCAACCGTCTTCAATAAGGAGACTTTTACCTTCGGCCCTCCTTTGGGTTGAAGGAAAAAGTGGTTACCTGCCTCAAATGGACCTGTAATAGCGGCATAGTCGATGCCGTCATCCCAGGTATGCCAGTTGTTCACATCAGCAAATAATTTCCACATTTGTTCTTTCGTAACCTCTTTAGTAGTTACGGAATAAGATCTTGTCCACATAAGAATTAATTATAATCGCAAATATAATAAGTGTACTTATAATAAATGCAATTATTTTTATCCCTCTTAAGAATTTAACATGTAAGGCAGGAAGATAACGGGGTAATTATACTTATCAGCAGGTATAAGGGTGCAGCAAGGAATAGGGGGGATAACACAACACCTCCAGGGATTACGCTTCTCTCTCCACGCTTACCGGTTGTTCCAGCTTACTTGCACTAAAAAGCCTTTCTCTATGCTGCAGGCCCCAGTCAGCCAACCCATCCATCAGTTCCTTTAGCGACTTTCCATACTGCGATAACCGGTAAGTGACAGTCAGCGGTTGTGTATCAGACACTTCTCTGATCACCAGTCCATTCATCTCAAGGTCTTTCAGCTCCCGGCTCAGCACTTTTCCTGCTATGCCGTTCAGGTCTTTCAGCAACTCTGAATATCGCATAGGTTTATAGCAAAGATGCGCCAGCAAAACCGCTTTCCATTTTCCGCCCATGATATGGAGTGTATCATCAATAGCACGTACCCTTTTCATACACTCACCGAATGTTGGATATCCTATATTCTCATTTTCCATATGCAAATTGGTTACTTTTTTGTCACCTGGTGCCCGCAAATGTCACCATTAGTCAGCCCCCTAAAGTTACTTAATTACCGAAAGTGAATTTAAATTTGTTAAAAATTGGACTAATATGAGTTTACTTGAAGATTTACAGTGGCGCTATGCGACTAAAAAGATGAATGGTGCAAAGGTACCTCAGGAGAAATTAGATTATATCCTGGAAGCGGCCCGTCTGGCGCCTTCTTCATCCGGATTACAACCGTATAAAATCATTGTTATTTCCGACAAGGCATTGCTGGAAAGAATAAAAGGTATCGCTTATAATCAAAGCCAGATCACTGATTGTTCCCATTTACTGGTATGGGCAGCCTGGGACGGGTATAGTGACGAAAGGATCAGCGCTGTGTTCAATGCAACTTTGGATGAGCGTGGTTTACCCCGGGACACCATGGATGCCTATAAGAGCGTGATTTTGAATCTCTACGGCCCCAAAGGACAGGACTGGCAGGCTCATCACGCTTCTAAACAGAGCTATATCTCTTTTGGCCTGGCAATCGCAGCGGCGGCAGAGCAAAGGGTAGATGCCACCCCAATGGAAGGTTTTGTACCTGAGCAGCTGGACGAATTGTTGAAATTGACCGGTACTGGCTACAAATCTACCGTGATCCTTCCAATAGGATACAGGGAAGAAGCAAATGACTGGTTAGTGAATATGAAAAAGGTGCGTACGCCTAAAGATGCATTTATCACAGAAATGACGATCGCAGATGCCGCGGAAATAGGTGACAAATCTGGTAACTTAGATCTCAACGATGTGGTCAGCAAAAAATAACTGAATTAAAAAGTGCCTGTATCTTTATTTTGATACAGGCACTTTTTCTAAAACGGTTGTCATTCTCATAGCCAATCCCCTTCCATCACTGTTTCATTGGTATACCTAACCGAACAGGTATCATTGTATAACTCCCTTGAATTTCGTTCTATCGCTGGTCACTTTATCAACTCATACACCGGCAGTCTATCCAGGGGTACAATCTGCTCAATGGTCTTCGGCCCTTTTAAGATTTCCCCTTTATCACTCTTCCATTTCCCTTTTGGCAACACGACAGTTTGTTTTCCATCCTTTGTCATTACCGGGGCGACCAGGTATTTATCTCCCAGCATAAAAGCACCCTTCACTTCGGCAAAACCCTGACCGGGGAATACATATTCGAGGCTTCTTACAATAGGCTCTCCATTGACAGCTGCTGCTTTTGCAAGCTGTAAAATGTACGGTGTGTATTGTGCCCTGATCTCCACCGCTTTCTTCACGATTGCCAGGTGCTCCTTGCTCAACACCCGCCAGGGAGCTACAGAGAACTGCATCATAGGCATCAATGCAGAACATTGTGCAGAACGTACCACCAGCTCTTCATCCAGCTTATCCCTGCCGATAAAAGATCCGAATTCTCCGCCGCCAATCATATCAGGACAGGTAAAACTGTAGCCCAGCAGGCCAGCCAGTGTAATATGCGGAATAAGCTTTTGCACGTCTGCCCAGGTATGCTGCTTATCCCTTAAACGTTGTACCAATGGCTCTCCCGCCATTTTCCACATGGCACGATATTCATTGAGTGCGTAGTGCAAACCGATCTCCCCCCATAAACGACTATGATCATTAGGCGTTGCCTTCGCGAAAGAAATAGCAGCTGGTGGATAAAAATCAGCATCACCGGCATCCAGTTTAAAACCATCCAGGTGATAGGTATGTACCATATAATCCAGTCGGCCGGTAAACCATTCCTTTGCCGCCGGATTGGTGAAATCCATGACAGCGCTATATCCATTCCACCAGGTTAATATAGCAGGATTGCTCGCATCTTTCATGAGCAATAGCCTTTTACTTAACAGGTCCCTGAAGACCTCCGTATCAGGAGAGATGAAAGGACTGATCCACAACATCACTTTAAAACCCATTTTATGCAGACTATCCACCATCGCTGCCGCATTTTCAAATCTGTCTTTCCTGAAATCAAAACGACCGTAATAATCACCCCAGTTATCATCGATCATCAGCACACCGGCAGGGAAGCCATTAGCCAGAATAGCATTGGCATATTTGAGGATGTCAGCCTGGTTCTGGTTATATACTAACTCAATCCATGTATTATACTGCGGCCGGGTTATTAACAACGTATCCGGCAATTTACCTTTAGCAGGAAAATGCTTCTTTGCAGCATTCAAAAAAGCCTCCCGTAAAGTATGTCCCGTCGCATCTACATCAATAGGGGCTGTAGCATTTGTAATTTCCAACACATCTCCATGTACTTCAAACCTGAATGGCTCATCACTCCATACATATCTTCCACTGGAAGACAATAGCAGGGGAGCAGCCTGGTTACCGCCGGTATTGGCATACAGGTTAAATGAATACCCCTCTTTCAGCGGCATTTGCTGCCCTTCAGTGACAGCACCACCATACCAATACTCTCCCTTTTTAATCTCTATAGTTCTTGTTTGTGCAAATGAGCAATGACAGGTAGTGGTGACCAGAATGGCTGCAATAACTTTTCCCAGGAGCATGATTTGGTTGTTTTTACTTCCTCGTAAAATAACTTTAATTACGGAGAGAGTAGTTACGCAACCGGTTGTGTGAATTTTAAAGTATCTCTAAGAAAGAAACGCAAAAGGAGAGCGGCTACCGCTCTCCTTTTGCTAATTCCTTTACCACCTGAAGTAAATAACCACCCTCCCATCCTTCACATGCCGTTCATATGGGATAAATTTTTTCCCCATCCACTGCTTCCGATTCTTCGAAACCATCTTCCAATTAGGATAATTTCTAAACCGCCCTCCTTCTTCATCTTCTTCATAACTCATCTCTACAAACGGATTATCCAAACAAGCACTCCAAAAACCCGCATGCCAGGAGCACCTGCTACACACCGCATACAACTCCTTACGAACAATGCTATAGGTACGCCTATCCATTGTATCCTTCAGGCGTTCGTAATTTTTCATTTTATAAGTTTTGTTACCTACAAGGCATCAAACTTCTTTTTCATAGACTATTTTTAGATAATAAATACAAACGTACCCCCGCCAATTCAATTCAATATATTCATGAAAACTACCACAGCAGAACTAAGTATTCAATACAGTACATCTTATCAATCATATAAACTATCATACCAATCACTAGCTCCACCTTCTCTATCCTTTACAACACAATGTCTCAAATAAATCCTATAATACCTCTCCAATACCCCAAAAATCAAATTACTCACCAGATCCTGTGCCTCCTTCAACGACATCGAAGCATCAGGCCCCACCCGCTCAAAATCTAACAAACTCCCTTTCTCAATCAGTAATGCAGTAACAAGCTCATATGCCTGTCTTACGCTTTTGAGATCCATTCCCTGGCTCAAAATTAACAACAACTCCCTTATGAATACATCTACAGGAACTAACTTAAGCAGGTGAGCTACCGGGTCTTCATCTTCTATAACGCCGGGCTTATAACCAGAAAAATCAATATTGACAGGCAAAATAGGTGTCCGGGGTACATTCTTCACAATAAACGTATCTACATCAATCACTGTAGTCAGGGTAATCTTATTCACCTTGTCCTTATTTTCAAACAGCAAATAAGAGATGCCATCTATAAACCGCGCCAACTGGCAGGCCTGTGCATACACCTGCTCCTCAGGAACACCCGCTAAATAAGCAGAACTAAATAAATAAAGCGGCTGTTCATAGTGCTGGAAATACCAGATTCTAAACCCTTTATCTATCAGCGTCTCTGTCAATCCAACAATGAAATTGTCAGCTACATCTATTTCAAAAGACCAATTTGCCATGTCATTGAATGGATGATTAATTGTGTCAAATGTAACAAAATCCAGCACATAATCAGACAATCCAGGAAGTGTCAGGGCATCGTTTAATCTATGAAATATTAACAGGAAGCATCTCACTCGCCCAGATAACCCGTAATAATCTTACTAATAGTGTCCGCCTTATTAAACACCATAAGATGACCGCCCCCTTTTATAAGATAATCAGGATGCACAAACCTGCTGGTAATCACCCTATCCGCCGTACCATTTATCTGAATAGTTCTCTCTGGTGGTATCTTATTATCCCAATAAGCAATGCTCCTCAGTGCCCAACGGAAAAAAGACACATCTGTCTGCGCCAATAAATGCGTCAATGTCATTTTATCGTTCGGAGACCAGGCACCAAAATACCGGTAGGTAAGGAAATTAGTACGTTGAATTAATGCGCCGGGTATAATATGATTAAAACCCATTTTCATGAAAAAAAACTGTACCCTGTTCAACTCAGACTTGGTCTTGACAGAAGAGATCAACACCATCTTGTCCACTTTTATCAGCTTAGATACTTCCACAGCAACGATGCCGCCAAAAGACAGTCCGATTATATCCGGATTTTCAACTGTTATCTGACTCTTTATCCTGGTAGCGTAGTGTGCAATTGATTCATTTGGCAACGCGGGAATCCAGTTAATGTAGATTTTTTTGTACCCAGGAAGATCCAGGTTCATAAAGATAGTAGAGTCTGCTCCTAAACCACTGAAAAGATAAACAGTCTTCTGTTCAGTTTTCACTGTATTCATCGATGTTTGAGCCTTCACCAGCAGGCTATTGAACAGTAATAAAATCCCCAGGATCACTTTCCCACTGTGCGCCATAGTTTCCTTCCTTGTTGCCTTTCCGGCATTTTTAATATAGTAGTTTGCAATGTGAATGAATAGTCCAGATCATAGCATTTTGCTATGCCACTGCACCTATAGTAGCAATTTCATTAGGATAGTTAACATGATTCTTATTGAAAAGTTCCACGGGAACGCGCGGACTGTAAAACCAATGGCAATAATAATACCATTTCTTTAATATGCGCTTACGTGCCCGGACAAACCTTTCTCAAAGTGGTATAAACAACCTGAAGGGAAACATAGTGTAGAAATGATCCTGCAATACCTGGAAAGGCATATTGATACGCCTGCAGGAAACAGCCGCAGGGCACGACGCCACGTCATTACATTGGTAGGGCCGCGGAAATGACACAATATGGATGAAGACTTTATAGTAAATTACCGCCAGGTCCAACCAACAATTCAGGGCTGCTGGCCAGTTGATAGCAGTGTGTTGTGCAATGACCCCGCAGGATACACTATCTTCGTGGTCGATTTATCTCATATTAACGATGATGACTAACTTATATCATGCGGAGCAGCAAATTTACCATGTCACGAATTTCCATGACCTGGTCGCTACGCCATTTAGTGGAGAAATGAATGCGATTGGTTGGATGCGGACTCTCCGGGGAGATTTTGGTGAAATCGTGCATAAAGTATCACTCAGCGGAAATATAACGGTAATAGAAGAAGAGGAACTGCAGGCACTTCATTTGAGTGAGCAGGGACAGCTGGCCCGTGAAACTCTCTTACATGATCTACAGGCACTGACCGCATATGGCGCATCGCCAGTCCTTAACGTGATCCACCACTATGACCGGGACGATAGTTATCCTTTTTTCCCAACCGATGTCTATTCCTTTCACGTAGATCGTTCTCCTGTAGCTGTCGATACTTTTTTATGCACCTACTATGGTGATCCCAGTGAAATATTACCAAATGCACAGGGAGAACAGAAAATACTTATTCCTGAAATACGCGCTGAACTGAGAAAACTTTACCAGGGAGAAGAAGCCGGCTTCGAATCATTCTTACAGGAGCATTTTTTTGATCTGCATTATCAGGCTAAACCTGACGCAGCTATAATAAATTTAGGTGTTGGCAACCTATGGAGACTGGCTGTTGATCACCCAGCGGGCAAGGTACCTCCCTGCCTGCACCGCGCGCCAGCTGAAAAATCAGGGTTGAAAAGATTACTGTTGATTTGTTGATGTCACACTTACCTTCAACAATCCTTCTATAAACAACAAGGGCGAGAATGCATATTCCCGCCCTTGCTGCAAAATGAAATACTATTGCTTACAGGCACTGGTACACACATGCCCCTTCTCCCCATGCGCATACACATGCTTTCCGCTATCATGACAAGCCTGTGTACATACATGGTCTTTCATTTTCATCTTCATTTTCTTCTCCGTTTTGACTTTAGGATCTTCCTGTTTTTTATCCTGCGCCATAGTCGCCAGTGAAATATGCCCCAGCATAAGGGTGGCAATAAAAATCTTAAGAACTGATTTCATAGTCGTTTATTTAAATTGTTATTGAAGCGTCACTTTAATTATACTGCTGATAGCTGGCAAAGTCGTGAACCCATTGGGATTAGGTACAGCAGCGATCGCCTTTGATTCTGTTAAAGGCGTACCCGCCAGGTTAAACTGTGTAATGCCAGCCCCCGGAAACTGGTTCACGGCCGTTCCATCATCGTACAATCCGATCGTGGCAGACAGGTCACCTTTCACGGTAGCATCCCAGTCATTACCGGAAGTAGCAAAGAACCAGTCATTAGAAAAACCGTACATCGTGGCAATAGCAATCCTGTCACCCTGTACCACAGATAATTGTTGCGATACACTTCCACCCGCAGCACCATTGATCCTGGGCAATAGAATAGTGTTGGCAGGATCCTTCAGCACATACACCGATTTAACACCGGATTTCATCTTTAACGCCGCCGCCAGTGCATCGGCACTACCTTTCTGTGCCAGATCTTTCAATCCCTCTCCACGATCGTTTTCTCCCGTCTTAAAGAATGGATTTTGCTGACCATTATATACAACCACCAATACAGGTGACAGCGGTGTAAAAATCCCTGTTTTGCTCATCAGGTAAGTATTCAAAACACTGTTATCTCCCATTTCTGCTATATTGGTAAGACCATTAGCCGACACTTTGCCCGCCTCGTATATTGCATCCGGCAACAACTGGTTACCACCCGCTACATAAGAGATCGTCCATACACCGGGACTGAAAGGCGTCTCGTTAGCAGTCCCCCCAGATATATTATTGATGGTCACCGTGAACATAGAATTGCCGTTATATGTCAGCGACACTTTCATCAATTTGGAAGCGGCCAGGTATGAGTTTCCATAATCATCGGTACCACTTACTTCTTTTATGGCTTTAGGCGTCACTTCAGCCACACCAGGATGCGTCACTGCCGAACCGGGCAACTGATTCTGCCGCGTGCCATTATCCCATAACTTTATCTGGTCAGATACATCACCGGTGATGGGCGTACCATCGTCACTATACAACCGGATGCCAGGGTTATCCGGTGCAAAAAACAGGTCATTACTCCAGCCATACATGGTAGCAAAGGTGAGCCGCTGGTTCCTGGCAGCAGAAAATGTAAAACTGGTCGACTGACCCGGTAAAATAACCGGTGGCGTTCCGGTACCCTGGAAAGTGCCCGTTTCAACCAGCGGTTTGCTGTCCAGCACATTCTCAATAGTAATAGTAGTCGACTGGGCCACTGGCATATCATCATCTTTCTTACAGGCTGCCAGCGTGAGGATAGAAGCAAATAAATAACTCTTTTTCAACAGGTTATATTTCATTTGGGTGTATTTTAGTACCACAAAGCAAATGAAACCATATCCCACAGGTATTGCAGAATTATAACAAAAGTATCACAGCGATCATTCCTGTGTTTTATTTAGCAACTTTGTCATAATCGTTGATTATGGATAACAAAACTGTATTGATTATCGAAGATGATCACAACATCGTAGAGTTACTGCGCATCCATCTATATGACCTGGGATGCAGAGTGGCCACAGAAAGCGATGGCTTGAAAGGACTGGCATCTGCAAAGGAGGGCCATTTTAACCTGATCATACTCGACATCACATTACCTGGCCTGAATGGCATGGAAGTGTGCCGGAAGCTGCGCCAAACCGACCGGCAAACGCCTATCCTGATGCTTACCGCCAGAAGTGAAGAGATTGATAAGGTGATGGGACTCGAAACCGGTGCAGATGATTACCTGACGAAACCCTTCAGCATCCGGGAATTTATAGCCCGGGTAAAAGTCATCTTCCGCAGAAGTGAAGATGCGGTCACCGAAGCCTCCCCTGCTACCATCCACCCGGTCATCACCTGTAGCGGACTCGAAATCGATCTGGATAAACGGAAGGTGACCCTTCATAATAACCGGATAGATCTATCCCCGAAGGAATTCGAACTGATTACTTTGCTGGCATCTAATCCCGGCAAAAGCTATAGTAGGAAACGGCTGCTAAACCTCGTTTGGGGCTATGATTTTGAAGGGTATGAGCATACAGTAAACAGTCATATCAACCGCCTGCGGGCAAAGATAGAAGCCGATGTATCGAACCCTCAGTTTATTCTAACCACCTGGGGCGTAGGCTACAGGTTTAACGAAGAATTATAAATGTCAGTAAGAACCATCAAAGGCAATCGCCTGTTCTGGAAGATAATAATAGTGTTTACAGCACTATTAATCATGCTGGGGGTCATATTCGTAGTGATCGCCTCCAAATTTTCAAGAAGTTATTACACCGCTGCGCACCAGGAATTATTTGGTGACATCGCACAGCACCTGGCTTCCTTTACACAACCCTTCAAAAATGGCCAGCCGGATACGAGTGTCACGCACGACATCATTCACAGCACCATGGTAGCCAACCCACTGGTAGAAGTGTACTTGCTGGATACAGCAGGTAATATTAAAGATTATGTAGTACCCGACAAAACAGTGCAGATACGCCAGGTCAATATTCACAAGGTACACCAATGGCTGGGCGCTTCAAGCATGAATCGCCCGATGGGAGACAACCCCAAACAACCAGGTGAACCCAGCATATTCTCAGCAGCACCTGTATATGAAAAAGGAAAGTTAGTCGGGTATGTGTATGCTGTACTGGCAAGTGAAAAACAAAAAGCGATCCTGCAGTCGCTGGACAATAACCTGTACCTGCGACTCGCCAGTTACATGTTCTTTGCAGCACTCATTGTAGCTTTTATTGTAGGTGTAGTTACTTTCTTCCTGATAACAGATAGTATCTGTCGTATTGCAGGAGTTGTAAAGCGGTTTAAAGAAGGTGATTACGCAGCGCGTATTGAGGGATATGGAAAAGGTAACCTGGGAATGCTGACCTCTACGTTTAATGAAATGGCCGACGAAATTGTGGATAACATCGAAAAAATCTCTGCGACAGACAAATTCAGGCAGGAATTGATTGCGAATGTATCCCACGATCTGCGTACGCCGCTGTCAATTATGCAGGGATATGTAGAAACGCTGATGATGAAAAAGAATGTGCTGACAGCCGCAGACACCGAAAGGTACCTGACCATTGTATATGACAGTAATCGTAAGTTATCCGGGCTGGTAGAACAACTTTTCCAATATGCAAAACTGGAAGCCAACCTGATCACTCCAGACAAAGAATCGTTTCAGTTAGCCGAACTGGCAGCAGATATCATGATGGCATACCAGTTGCAGGCAGCAGAAAAGCACATTCAACTCGGTTTCTATGCTACAGATAATTTACCACTGGTCTTTGCAGATCTTTCCCTCACGGAGCGGGTATTACAAAACCTGCTGGACAATGCGTTTAAATTCACGCCCGCCGGCGGCACCATTACGCTTCATTTAAGCGAAACCAGGGCAGGTGTAAAAATATCCATATCAGATACAGGTGTAGGTATTTCATCCGAAGACCTGAATCATATTTTTGAACGGTATAAACAAGCACAACCCCGTACCGGTAGCTCAAAGGGTATGGGCATTGGACTGGCCATCGTCAAGAAAATACTGGAATTGCACCAGGCGGCGATTACAGTAGCCAGCGCGCCTGGCAAGGGAACTACTTTTAATTTTGAATTACAGACTACCCTATAAGTTACAAAAGGAGTGGTCTTTTTAACGTTGCTGTAATATCAATCCTGGTAGCTTTGCCCTTATCCGGTATAGATCAACATACCTCTCCTGATACAGATGAACTTTGGACACAAATTTGCATCACTGTATGAAACCGGCTTAAATATGGAATTTAAATTTAAAGTGGTCGCTTTTGGATCATCTGCTGGAAGTATTGAGCCACTGGGCCATATACTCAGGGAAATTCCTACCACCATAAATGCTGCAATTATTGTCGTACATCATCTCTCCAGTACTTATCCCAGTAAGTTGAATAATATCTTAAAGTCTTACACCACGCTCCCTGTAGTAAAGGTGCAATATAATGTGACAATAGAGCGTGGTAAAATATACGTCATCGCAGAAGGAAAATTTATGCGGTTAGTCAACGATCAGTTAGTAGTACGTAATCGTACTAAAGAGGAACAGAAGCTGAATAAGGCAATTGACATCTTCTTTTCCTCCATGGCAGATGCGGCCGGTGAGCAAAGCATAGGTGTCATATTATCTGGTGCGGGTGGCTTTGATGGTATTGCTGGTGCCGTGTCTGTGGAGAAGGCGGACGGCTTGATCATTGTTCAGGATCCATATACAGCAGAACATCCCATTATGCCCAGTGCGCTTATCGCGAACGATCACCCTGATTACATTCTAGCCCCACATGAAATTGCACAGAAGATTATTGAACAATGTAAATAATCCGCTGAAGGTCCATGTAACCATGAGCTCCTCTCCAATGCTCTTCCGATTTTTCAGATCGCTTACCCATGTATTTGAATTTGATCAAATCAGGTTAAAATTGTAAATTGATACAGATAACCTTGTTTGGTCTGACACCAATACCCTATTTCTCTATGCAAAAGACCCTGCTTCAAAAGCAATCCCACATCAACATCAGCGCTTCACCCCAAAGTGGTTCCCGTGGAATTTCCATGCCAGCCGTCGCGCCCTACCAGTTCACGACAGGTGTCGTTCAGCGTGATATAAAGATTAAAAATAAAAGCGAAGTGGAAACGGTGAAGGTAAAAGACCTGACTGCCCGCCTCAAAGGTGGACGTGTTCTTAAAGGATATCCGGAAAAAGTGCAGGATGAAGTAATAGCAGAAATTATATTAACTTATGACGGAAATGATGAACCAGTTACCTATAGTGCTATCGAGGCGAAGGCCAAAAAAATATTATCTGCAAAAGAAAAAGAAGAAGGAGGTACCAAAACGACTGGAAAGACAGACGATCCGACAACGACAACAACCTATAACAAAGCCCTGATCGAAGAAAAACTACTCGGCGGAATAGGTGCGATCACAGTCGGTGAGTTGAAATATTACCTCGATTTTGAGCCATCACAGGTAAATGGTGTAGCAAGAAGTATTGCCATTGCAATAAGAGAAGAAACATATGACAAGCCTAAAGCACAGGTAAATACTGTAGATACAGGTATTGCCATTACAACAGGTGAAGGAACTGATGACGATCATAAAGCAGAGGCAACGGACGAGAAGGAAAAAGAATCGCAATTAACACTACTTAGAAAAGAAGCAAAGCGCCAGAATAAGGAGGAAAAAGAAAAGTGGGCAGCACCGGAGACCCAGATACCTTCGCACGTCATCGATTCATCGAGGAAAAAGGAAATGAGCAAGGCGCAGAAACAATTGGAAAAAGATAATCGTAGTATTCCCCCGGAATATGTCAAAAAAGAAACTGTAAGACGCTTACCTGAAGAAATAAAAAGAAAACGAGAAGAGCTGCAAGCATTGTTACCTAACATCAGTGCGGAAGACAGTCAACTCATTACAGCACTGGCTGTAGGCCCTATTTCCGGTGGTTTGGAATACCTCTTCGGATTGATTGAACCGCTATTAAAAGAAATAGACGATAAATGGCACCTGTTAAAGCCAGCGGGAAAACAAGCATTGACAAAACTTGCTTCTTCATCCCTTCAAAACCTGGGGGATGCCAAAGGCCTGATCGGAGAGTTAAACGCTATTGCCTTTGCTATATCTAAGGAGGGTGTATCAGAAATAAATACCGGTGGTGATGATAAGAAGTTGCCAGGAGAGGAAAAAATCGGTAATACGAATACGCAGGATATCGATATACGTTATCTCGAGCCGGTTAACGAAAAAGATTATGTACGTTCATATGTAGAAGCTAAATACGATGCGAAAACGCTAATAGGGAAATATGCAGATATAGATGAAGCCCTGAAAAAATCCCACCAGCAGGCAAGGTATGAAGCATACTCCCAAAAAGCCTTGCCAACAAGTGGAAAAGTGACAGGTAGAAAACTCTATGCAAACATTGCTAATACACACGACTGGCTGTTGCTATTTATACCAGGTAGTACCGGAATATCTGTAACTCACCGTCTTACTGATGCCGGCTGGACGATCGTTATCGGCAGAAGAGCCCTGACCAGCGAAGAAGTATATAAATTAATCCCTATTGTAAAAAAAATCTGCTATGCAGACAAAGAAAAGTTTGTAGACGAAACCAGCCTTATAGAAACAACCACGACAAGTACTGCTGAAGATAAGACGACTGCAACTACATCTGAAGAAAAAGAGAAAAGCACTGAGCCAACAGTAAAAAAGAAACGGTTCAAACCTGAAGACTGGGCAGAAGCCAACAGTAACCTGCTGACGCCTGATGAGTTACTGGCAAAAAAAGAGATAAAGTAGGAGCCCATAGCCATTAAATTGTACAGGTCAGGTACTGTAAATAATCACATACCTTTCAGGCCTTCAGGTTTTGAAGCGATGAGCTGGTACATGATAATAATAGCCATACTATTTAGATGCCCAAAGCTGTGTTCTCAGTCTGGATTATATAGTTAGAACTACTGAGAATTATTGGATTGTTCATATCGTTCCATCACTAGCGGGAATTACCATCACGGCATCACCGTCGGTCGCATATTTTCCCCAATTACAAATAAGCACCAACTTACTCATAAAATCCACGCAATCTGTCGTTATACAATATTCATTTAACTTAACAATCTATTCAAATTTCACTCTCTTCAATTTAACAGAGGACTCCTGATTATCTACAGTTTTTATTTTCAAATACACTGTAAATTGCTGATCATATTGGGAGCCACTAAAGCTGAATTGATCATTTCGGCTATCTGATTCTTGAAAATAACCCTTTCTCATTTCAATAAAAGAAGAATCATTTCTTTTGTAATACACTACCAAAATTTGATTCAATAGCTCATCGGAAGCGGTTATTCTATAAGTGTATTGTTTAAATTTTTTCTTAACATGCAGCGGAGGATCGACAGTTACTGATATCGTTAAGAGATCAAGTATCTGATCCGGGGTAAGTTTTGTAGACACAATTGGTGATGGAATACTGACACCTGGAATGACCTTTGGTGTATCAATCGACTTAACCGGTAAAACAGGCGCAGGAGAAGCCGGTTTCACTGTCTTGGGAGAGTTCGTTGCTGTTTTTAATGAAGGACTATGATGGCTCGTATTGTCAGAAGGTGCTTCATTTTTTTTATCAAATGTTAATGGCATCGTAACAAGTTGAGCTGTATCTGGTATAAGAATAGCAAATTTTAACGTATCTGTCCCACGAATCGCTACAAAGGAATGTTTGATTTTCCTTAAATCCGAAAAGATGATAACACCCATGTTTCCTGTTTGGGAATCTACACCATCACGAATAATAGTTACCGTTGTTGCTTTATCAAATGTAATGTTAACCGATGCCCGGGTAAAAAACTGGTAATACCAATGCTTACCTGAATCCGTTATAGCAAAGCTTACTAAACCTATAACAACAACTAATAATGCGACTAATGCGCCTGTAATTTTACTATCTGTTTTTGGGGGGTCTTTTCTTTCTGACTGATTATTATCGGCCATATGTAAATAAATTATTTTGGGATTACAGATACAATTTACAGATTTATATTAAATAAAATACCATTGTATTATTTCGGGCAAAACCCAGGTTAACACACCCTCGTTAAATATATAGCATGAAGCCAGGTAATCTTGGAAAAATATAAGTAAATCCTAAATAGATATAAACCGTTCTGCCTCCTGCAAAAGAACTTCGTCCCTGTATAAAAATTGAAAAATATGGCAAAAAGGATCTTCATTACAGGAACTTCAAAAGGGTTTGGCAGAATTTGGGCTGAAGCGGCCCTTAACAGGGGAGACAAAGTAATTGCAACCGCCAGGAATCTAAGTGACATTCAGGATTTAAACGAGAAATATGGCGAGGCCGTATTGACATTGTCTTTGGACGTCACAGACCGAAATGCCTGTTTAGCGGCTGTAAAAAAGGCAATGCAACATTTTAATGGCATTGATGTGCTTATCTCCAATGCAGGTTACGGACATTTCGGCTGTATAGAAGAGATCAATGAAAATGATGCACGTAGTCAGATTGAAACAAACGTTTTTGGTTCGCTTTGGATGATTCAGGCCGTCCTGCCAGTTATGAGGCAACAGCAATCAGGTCATATCCTACAGGTTTCCAGCATAGGCGGTCTGCTGGCTTTTCCAATGTTAGGTATTTATCATGCATCAAAATGGGCTATCGAAGGGATTTGCGAATCCTTGAATGCAGAAGTGCAGGCATTTGGTATTAAAGTAACGCTAATCGAGCCAGGAGGCTACGCTACCGATTGGGGAACGAATTCAGCCGTTCATAGCAGGCCAATAGAAGCATATCATGCTTTAAGGGAGGCTATGGGCCAACGCAGTCAGGACAGTGCTAATATGATCGGAAATCCAGGCGCTACGGCAGAAGCAATTTTAAAAGTTATTGATGATGCTAATCCACCACTCCGCCTACTTTTAGGTAAATTTGTACTGCAGATGATAGAAAGCACCTATATGCAACGTCTCGAAACGTGGAAGAACTGGGAAAAAGTATCGGAAGCAGCCCAGAACTAAGCACCTCAATAAGACTACACATAATATTCAGCCCGGAAATACTATTTATATGGAAAGCATCAGGACTATATCTTCAATCAGTGATTTGCACCAGGCATTAGGTTATGAAAAGCCTAAACATCCTTTAATCACAGTGATTGATCTTGCCAAAGTAGGCGATCATAAAGATGCTAGCGGTCAAAAAATATGTTTGGGATTTTACAATATAGCCTGTAAAAAAGTAGAAGGCCATTTGCTATATGGTAGAAGTTATTATGATTTTACCGAAGGTAGCCTGATATTTATGTCACCAGGACAGGTCTGGACATCTAACACACATATAAAAGAAGGCTGGGCTTTATATTTCCACCCGGATTTGCTACATGGCACAGAGTTGGGGAATAAAATTCATGAGTATTCCTTCTTTCGATATGATGTTAATGAAGCACTACATATATCAGAAGACGAAAAAGAAACTATTCAGGACTGTTTACAGAAAATTCAAAAGGAATATTCACAGCCTATTGATAGGCATACTCAAAAGGTTTTAGTAAGTACGATTCAGCTGTTGCTTGAATATTTCGACCGCTTCTACCAGCGTCAGTTTATCACCAGAAGTAAATTACATTCAGATCTGGTCCAACGTTTTGAAAGGTCATTGGTTGAATATTTCCAATCCGATCTACCGTCAAGAGAAGGCTTGCCTGGAGTTCGTTATTTTGCCGACCAGCTAAATATCTCACCAACCTACCTGACAGATGTATTGAAAAAATTCACTGGGAAAAATACACAGGAACATATTCATCTTCAATTAGTAGAACGTGCGAAAAACCAGCTATTGAGTACCACTAAACCTATAAGTGAGATTGCCTATGAGCTTGGATTCGAACACCCCTCTCATTTCACAAAAATTTTTAAAGGAAAAACAAATTTATCACCCGGTGCATTTCGATCTCAAAACTGAGTGGGTATGCAATGATACCATTTTGTAAATTGTCGGTGTGCAGACACCTTTCGAACTAGTTTATCGAAGATGTAATACTAATGGGAAATTTGTTCAGAATGTCTCAAAAACAAACATTCTCCTTCCCTTATGTAGGATTTCTTACTATCCTTTATAACACAAAATGTTAGGTAACACGCCAAGGTGGTTACATGAGAAAATTCAAGTTAAAAAATAAATATGGTTGTTAAATACCAAAGGGAGATCAGTCTCCCAATCTCCTTTTGGTATTTTTTTCAAACTGCCGCGGCTTGCTAACCTTTTAATTCCTATTTTTATCGGGTAATACAGACCCGTCAAATGAGTAATCCCTTAAGTGACAAAGACAAAGAAACATCCCTACCAGAGCGTCCGGCTACCGTACCTGCCAATGCCCGTTTTATTGAAGGAAAAAATAATCTTCCCTATTGGGTAAAATACCAGACTGACCCCTCCAACAACCGCTACACAGGTGAATATGCAGAATGGGACCTGGAAGGACATTTACTGTTAAAAATGATCTACCATGATACTGGAGGAATACCAGAAGAAGTATTCACTGCAGCCGTTGTGCCCGAAAAAGTCTATAACGATCACTATATAGATTCTCCCGTCATAAATCGTAGCCGGCATTATAGTTATAATAACTTATGCTATAAGGAAGCGCTCTACGATGAACGCGGCCAGTTATTATATACCGTGAGCCAACAACATATACCCACCCGGATCAATCGCAGGTACTATAACGATATACGGATATATGAAATGATCGCTGCACAGGATGAAGTACCGGTAAGTGTACGTTACTTTTATGGTGATGGTACGGTAATGGCAGCATACAAGTCAAACGGTGATGGCACAGGGGTATGGAATATATATAGCCATACAGGGCAACTGTTATGGATAATCCCCCTGGATAAGGAAACATTTGTTACCAGCAAACAAAGATGGCCCTACTTTTTGCCGGACTGGACCTCACAACCGGCATACCCAACAATCGATCATTATGTAGATGCCATACTTAAAAACTTTCGCAAGGAGTACGACAGGGTCACTACCACCTTAACCATACAATCGTTGCCTATACCGGGTTACCTGCAGGGAGAACTTAACAAATTTGCCTGGCACCAAATGGAAACAGCCTTTGGTACCGGGGAAGAGCTACCTGCTAACATCAATGGTTTAATTACAGGCGATGACCACATTGCCGAAAAATGTGCTGCACGCCTTTGGTGGAGCGTAGGCGCACATGGAGGTTACTTTGATGCCGCATATGCCACGGCGATATTACTGGCACGTATGTTAGCTGTGACACCCCATACCAAACGTTTGCTGACACTTATATACAAGATCTTTTCTCAACCCGCACTTCGTACAGATGGCTATGCCGAACTCGTAGCTAACTTCTCGTTTCTGGTACCGCAACTCCGGCAATGGTCCCTGGACGCTGATCCTGTAACAGCCCGCCAGTCCCAGCATATACTGCTACATGCAGGCCAGGGTATGCCAGACACAGTACACTTGTTTCAGCAGGAATGGCAAAATGTCTCCCATCCTGTTAGCCGAAGAGCGTATGCCTTATTTTGCCTTGGTAGATTGTACGAGATAGATGATGCTGATGAAGAAATGAGAGGACATTTTGTAGCTGCTTACCAGCAGGAACCGCTATTAGCATTGCAGACCATACTGGCTATTTTCCTGCTACGTGATGCAGGCGAACATGTCGACAAGCACTGGACGGATACGCTTATTCAGGCGCTGAATGAGCCAGATACCTTGCAGACACTTGATATGATAGATACATTTACCGGGTACGATGCGGAGGGGTTCCTGGAAATGATGTTGGAAGAAGCGGGTGTGGAGAGGTCATAACTTAGATACAATTGTGAAAAAATTATGAGTCACTGAACAAAAAATTATCTCCATATACCTTCTTTGCCCCAACCGTTAAACAACATTGACTTTGATGCTAAATGGGATGGTACTGCTTTCAAAAGAACCAAAAGAAGGCTATTTAAAAAATTAGACTAAAAAATGTATTACAAAATTTTCAAAGTAAGATCTTTTTTACCCAAGAGCTTGTATAATACGACTTACCAGGTAAGAAACAGTTCCATTGACTCCAACCGTATCATTAATCCCCCTCACAAGGAGCCATTATATAGTACTACCGGGCCTCAAAGACAGCCCGGTGATGCTTTCCCTACTATTATCTGCTAAAGAGTAAGACATTTATTGGTTATTAGTAAAAAAGATCCTGCAGGAAGAGAACACTAAAGGCCTTTTATTGATTTATCCGTCTCAGTGTATCCACATTATGTAAATTTTTATTTCGAAAAACAATACTTTGGATAGTAATCAACTTATCATTTTTCACAACAAATTTCACAAAGAACGCATCCTTTGATGCTGCCAAGGCTAATGTATCGTTCCTCAAATTCCACAGACCTTCTGCATGATAGTTGTAATTAGTCAGACCAGAGAAACTATGAAAATGATATTTAAATTTTCCAGACTCGGTTAATGTCAACGTCCAATCTTGACTATCGCCATCAGCCCCACTTTCTCCATTCTTCTGGATATAAGTTCCTACTATACCTAACTGAAAATATGAGAACAATGCTAAAAGAGCAAAAGATTTTATCATACAATATCAATTAGAACTTGAAGGTACTAAAATCATAATTAATATCCTCGCATCTGCCACAGTCCCTTTGCATCATACCCATCCCGCTGCAATCTCTTTTATGTTCCCGGCTCCCCAAATGGATGAATTTGAAATATTCTTCGCGGAAATTCGTAGAAAGTCTGTTAGCAGACTATCATCTCGCAATTGATTCTTTCTGAAAGACTGCATTAAGGATAATCCTACCTATAAGAATTTGCTGATGATGATGTATACAGGAATACTTCAGATGTCAATTTTCAACAATTGGTAAATTATATGGTACAAGCGGACAGAGATAACCCAGCCGGCGGCCGGATGTGGTGCCTTGGTATTGGTGAGAAAGTGGATAAAGGTGAATTCGAATGAGAATGTGCATAAACAAATCGCGCCAAAGATATTTCAGTAATTATTTGATCTGACAGAGTTGCCCAAAAGACATTAAGTTGCTAAACAAACGCTTCCAAGAAATCTGGAAGCGTTTGTATTTTTTGAGATAAGTTACTTTTTTGGATTGTATTTTATCGAACCCGGTGAGACGATAAAACAGTGGAAGTTTGACTTGATAATAGTTTAAACCACTACCTGGACTATTTGATAATGAGTTACTTACAAACAATATAGATTAAAATAGAAAAGGAGAACCCGCTCTGAGAGCGGGTTCTCCTTTTCTAGTCGGGGCGACTGGACAATTGCCGAACCAGTATTTGGGTGATTTAATTAATATTCAGCGAGTTATTTATTAAATTTATGTCATAAATCCGAAATGCAAAAAAGGTATTGATAGATGATAGAACTAATTTATATTGTATTGATAATTTATTAAATTTTAAACCAAACTGCAGTTCAGCCTACAGCTGGTAACGATGTACGAAAGCTGGCTTTTAAGACTTATGGAAAATCTACTTTATTACCCATATATCAATATTCCCCAAACTTCATGGACAGCAAGAGTGCTATTGTACTATGATAGAATAGGATCCATTGTGCCTCAGAGATATTTTTATGAGCCAAACAACTATGACCCGTTTATGAAAGCAATGGTTCGTAGCGAACTTGTAGAGCCTATAAACCCTATAGAAGTCTTAGAATATCCCTGGCAGGTATCGCAACCATTTATTGAGTACTTGAACGGTGACAATTTTAATTTACAAAAACGAAGAGCTATTTTTAGAAACGAAGGGTCTGGAAAAACTAATCGAGATAGAATTGGATTAAATGGCGTGAGAGTTCATGTCGACAAGTTCGATGGCGAAATCTTTTATCAATTAGAACAAATGGGCCTTGCTGCTAGAAAAGACGATGAATGGTTCATAGTTGAAAAGAAAACAGCCAACGAACTAATGACATTCCTTGCTTCAGTTTTAGGAGGGAAGATGAAATACCAGCCTACTACAGACAAGATTAAAAAAGGATTTAAGGCTTTACACGCTTCGAAACAAAATATTAAAACTCTTAAAAAGGTAAGTAAGAAACGAGAGCTAATTTTAAACGAATTAATTCCCTTTCCCGAACAAATTGACATTGATAAATTAAGAAGATTTAAGGATACGCATTTAGATTTACTTAAGGCTTTCAAAAATAGAGTTGAGCTAATTGTTCTTAACCCCGCCATGGAGGAAGACTCTGATTTTTTTCATGAAGCTATAAAAGAGTTAAAGACAAGAAAAACTGAATTATCTGCAAAGATGAATGAAAGTAAACTAGGAGGAATTCTCTTCGGAACTATTTGCGGCATAACGGGTGCAGCTATTGGGCTTTCCGCAGCGGAAACCGTAGGCGCCGTTATTGGAGGGCTTCCTGGATTTGCAAACGCAGTTTATTCTGCATTGCAAATTGAAAAAGCTGAAGATATTTTTGATCAATCAGGCATGAAATATTTAGCACTAGTTGACAAACAACTTAGAACGATTTCAGACAATGGATTCAACTAACGTATTTAAGAAAAAACATTGTAACAAGAATGCTTCGAACACAAAAGAGCCTTCAAATCCAATAACTTGAAGGCTCTTGTAAATTTTAGTCGGGGCGCTGGACAATTGTCGCCCTGCTCTTTAGATAACCTCATTCAAATTCATCAACTTAAAAATTTAATAAATACAAATGGGTTATACCATGGTCCATTGAAATAGTGAAAACATGGCACTGCGGATATATATTAGGCTTTTGACATAGATTTATATGTTAAGGTTTTCCGCACGATATCCTATATGGGCTTCACCTCTAATGCGAGGTAGCTTTGACCATCTTTGTCAATTTTTGGAGCACCATTCTCAAATCGAATCCTGAACTGAACAGGATCTGTTCTCTTTAATTTATGAAAAGGGAGATTTCTTAAAGCACTGACGTGAAATTTTATATACTGACCAAAGCCCTCTGATTTGATTACTCCAATAGGTTGCTTTACACGATCGATATTCCCAATATAAAATTCCCCCTCTTTTGGTTGAATTGAGTTTTTTTTCTTTTCATTCTGTGCTTTTGCAGGCAGACCTCCAAGTTCAATCTTCCCAAGCACCTTCAGGCCAGGCAAATCTTGTTTCAAAGACGTGACAATTGGCTCTTCCTTTTTGGGAGCTACCGGAATAAACCTGGTGAATACTTCTTCATCACTTGCTTCAACTTCACCTTCCAAATTATCCGCTACTCGAACCTCTCTATCATAATCAACGGGTCTTACATCCCATGCATTGATTTGATCATAACGGAAACCGATAAAGAACTTGACACGATCATTAACATTCCTTTCGCTAAATGCTCCTATACCAGGAACGAAAAAAGCTTCCAGACCGCAATCCAGTTCAATTTTTCCCCGCTGCCAATCAGACGCTTCCTTAATCCTGCCAAAAACCTCCACTAAGTTGCCAGCGTTCTGGATGAAAAACACTGCAGTGTCGAATGTTCCAAGAGTCCGATGATTTTTCAATTTATGAAGGCCATTACCATTTCCATACCATTCAAATGAAAATTTTTCGTTTTTTGAATAAAAACGCAAACGATCACGTATCTCCTTCACTTTACTGACGCTAGACCGATCAAACTCAGCACCTTCGTCGATCGCCTTTACGGCATTCAACACATATAAATAGTAAAGACCTTCCAGCTCAAGGTTTCGTGTCTGTTTTTCTATCTGACACCAAGTACCAACAATAGTGATAGCTTCCTCAAGGCTGGGCGGATATTTTAGATGCCTTGCAGCTTGAAGCCACATTCTGAAGTGATTGCTATTGAAAGGTTCATGAACTATATTTTGGCGAAGGTATTCGACACACGTCTCCAATTCCAGCTGAGTCAGCTTGTCCCAAGCCTGACTGTAACCAGAAATTGACTCACTTTTTGACGCCAATAGACTGCGAATAAACAATGTCTTATACCGAGGGATCATATTTTGGTGCCCTGCGGGAGGCTGCTTGATCAATACATCGTATTTGGATTTAACAATCCCAGCATTTCCAATCTTTGCCAGATAATCTGCTTCACAACGCTCTATATATTGAGCAGAACGCTGCAGCCTGGCCTTAAGTTCCAAGCCTTTCGACTGATCGATAATGTAAACGGCTTCCTCCAGCAGTGTCCCAATCTTCTCCAGAATAGATACATACCATTCATTTGATGGATCAGTAAGAAATACCTCCCTATTTTTGGATACCGTAATCTTAAAACCAAACTCAAGTGCCCTTAACAATAATTGCGATTGAGTAACGTGGCCATAGACATTATACCCATCAAGAGCAATTGAGCGATCAAATGCCTCACATGCTAATTCGACCAGCTCCTTTACAGTATGTTCCAGATCATTCAAGTCATCCATTTCTAAATTGACGCCATTCATTTTTTCATCTGCCTTCTCCTTGTAGCACATCCCCATAGTGTGTACGAGTGATGGATCGTTCTCTTGAATCTCTAAAGACAAACTAGCCTCCTGGATCGCCCTATCGAATTTCTGCAGTCCAATTTCAGGCTTATACAAATAGCGGGCAAAGTGCCCATGATAGTGAGCTTCGTTGGGGTATGCACTTGTCAATTCGGAAAAAACGGCTTCTCCCACTTCAGGCAGTAACTCCTGTATCGCATCAGTAAATTGGTCGCGGCCAAGAGTGCCATCATAATCCTCCCTTGTGATAAACAATGAATCGAAGATTGACTTTGCGTCATCGTGTATCACCGGCATTGCTCCGTTGAAATACCGTATTAACTCTATTAGCCAGGTTCCAAGGTATGCCTTCCAAGCAGCCTTATTCTTTGGCGCCCCGGTTAATACAATCTTCATAGCTTCCTCCCCTATAATTGCATAGCGGGGACGCCAGGTGTTTTTCCCATCTCTACCGTCGAAATTCTCCTGGAGAATATCAAATACTGGTGAGTCCTCTCCAAGAAGTGCCACGAGGTCGCATTTGTCACTTGGCACACCGAATAAATTTGAAAAGAATTCACCGGGAACGGCCTGTTGAGTAAAATGATATATTAGACACACAAATCCAACTAACTGGCGCTTTTGAATATTCAAGTCTGTTATGCATTTTTCAATATAATCATCGATGCCAATAAATGCATGTTCATATGCCACCAGTCCATAAAGGAATGGAGAGATAAATTTCTGGTCATTTTTGTATTCGTTTTTGATATTGACAATCTTGCCTCTTCTCGCCGGAGCATGAGAAGCGAAGACATCTTCAAAATTTGCTATTTCAGGCATTAACAAAGATGCCCTTAGCACAAAACGTTTATCAGGAGCAGTCGATACTTTTCCCCGCTTAACGATAAAAAGCACTGCATTCTTGCTTACATTATTCAGGTCGCGATAAAGAGAATGAGCATCTTTAACTTCATGATGCTCTATGATGATAAGGATAGGGACACTACTGTTTATATAGGTGTCGTAAATGACACGAAGACCGTGAAGCGTCTTTTTGGGTTCGTACTTACGCAGGCAAACGGTAGGGTACTTGGAACAGAGATCAAAGGCAAGTCTTCGCGAAAGAGTCGTTCCTCCAGCGCCTGGTTCATGAATAAACTCAATTTCTTTGGGTTTATTCTTCTCCAAGTCTGCCAATAGCCCATCTCGAATGCTCTTGTACCCGTACCTCACTACGTCCCTATTCGATGCCAAGTCCAGCCAGTTAACAGTTGCGCCCTTGTAAAATCCATCCAATGGAATATCAGAGTCAATATCATTTTCGATACCCTTGTAGATGATTTCTATGCCCAATGAATAAAGTTGTTCATAATCTTCAGGCTTAATCTGGGCAGTTGACAGAACCTGGATAGAATTTTTATACGGAATTTTTATCGTCTTTTCAGTCGATGAATCAGACGAGAAGGTCGGATCAATCTCAACTCCTCTCGATAATTGCCCTATTGAAATATTTACTTCTGAAACATTTTCGAATTTTTTAAGAACAGCTTCGAAATCCTTAGTGCCGTCATTACAGAGTACAAAATCTACGTTGCTTTCCTCTACGTATTCAATGGCAGCAATAACAGCGTCTGCATAATCGGGATCTATGTTCATTAGCACAACGGTTCTGGGTAACATAGAAGAACCTTTGACAAAAGCGGTATACAGTTTATCCTGTAGGTAATGATTGTAGCGTTTTCTCCAGACTTTAAAGTCGCTACTCGGCCCAATACTTCCTAGGCCATTGGCATGAAACCAATAGTGGTCAAATTTTATCTCGAACTCCGGTTTATCGTCGATGGTAAAGGATCTCTTATAGGCGGTGCCCTTTTGCCGGTTAAAACTTGCCAGTAAACCAGATTCAACTGTATCCGTGTCTCTATCAAAGTCGATCGTTAGACGCCATGGCAAACGGGCGATAGAGGCTGCTACAGTAGGGTCGTTTGTTAAATTGGGTGGGCTAACAAGGATATATTGTCTACGTTGGTGGAAGTCATGACAAGCGGACATAAATGTATTCCATGCGACAAGATCGGAACCTTCAACGTAAACCAAACCTCTGTTTTTCAGAGCATCCTGTACAACATCGGGAAGCTGGCGATTTAACAATACGACGTAAAGCCATTTTAAAACCTCCAACAAACTAGTGTGAATAACGTACAGGTCCTCATGAGTAAGTTCTTCAACCTGACTGCCGGCCGAATGAGACCCATTATTGCTTAGACCTTTAACTGATTGTAAGTACGTATATATACGCTTTGCGTTGCGGAACCCACCAATATCATAAACCGCTTTTATAAGATCATCAAGCTCCAGTCTTTCACCGACGCTTTTGTTCCTTCGCGCGGCACTAGGAATGGCTGGATCATCCCCGTCAATGATAGTGACCCCATTATGGGGGCGTCTAGAGAGTATGATGGCCTTGCAAATCGCCTCAGCTACGATTCTGGCAGGAGTAGGAATCAATTCTTTTCGGCTATAAATTCCTACCCATATAGTGAATTTTTCCTCAATTTCATGTAATTTTTCTGCCAAATTCATAGTTTTTGTTTTTTCAGGATGCAAGTTAAATGTTTGTTGTGCAGTCTTTCTTCACAGGAACGAGTGTAACCACGAAAAATTAACTACTCTAATTTCAATGTATTAAATATTTAAAAATGAGTGAATTCAAAAACCCATCCCTAAGATATCGAACTTTGGATAAATGTTTTCGCAACACTGTTAGGCGGTACTATATTGAGGACCTAATTTTTGAATGCAACAAAGCATTAAAAGAGCATGACCCTGGCGCACCAGAAGTCAGCCGTCGACAAATTTTCTTGGATATAAACTATATGGAAAGTGCGAAAGGCGGCAATATTGAATTGGAAAGAGTAAGAGATGGAAAACGTGTGTACTATAGATATAACGATCCCAACTTCTCCATTGAAAAAATGCCCATAACTGAATCCGATTTTACCGAACTTCAATCGGCACTACAAATCTTGTCGCACTTTGAAGGCATGCCACAATTTAATTGGCTTGAGGCCGTGCTTAAAAAAATTAAATATAGTATTCCCGAAACAAGCATTAATGAAACAATTCTTAGTTTCGACCACAATCCGTATTTAAAAGGCATTGAATATCTTTCACCACTCTTCCACGCGATTAAGTACAGAACAGTATTGTCAATTACCTATCAAGATTTTAAAAGCGCTCAACCTTATAAATTGATAGTCCATCCTTATTTCTTACGGCAATACAACAGTCGGTGGTTTCTCTTTGGACTTAACGAGGAAAAGCAAAAGCCTGATTGGACTTTGGCATTGGACCGTATACGAGAAATATCTGCAATTTCAAAGAAAGGCTATTTCCCTCCACCCATAGACTGGAATGCTTATTTTCACGACATTATCGGAGTGACGAAACCGGCAGATCCTGCCGCGGAGATCCTTCTACATTTCTACGGATCAGCAAGTCATTATGTGCTCACAAAAGCCCTGCATGGCAGCCAACGATCAAAGTGGATCGAGGATGGGGTATTAGAAGTCCGGCTGCATTTAATTGAGAATTATGAGCTAGAGCAAACCATTTTATCGTTCGGCGAAAGGGTACGCGTAGTATCGCCAATCAGTCTAGCAGAAAAAATAGCTAATCGGTTACAACAAAGTATCAGTCTATATAAACTCCAAAACTCTTAAAGAGGACGCTTATGTCAACCCCAAAAGAAACAGTCAACAACTACTTGTAGAAGCCAAGTAGAGGGCCATAAATTACGCTAAAAGGCACATTATCTGTGCCCTTATGTTAGAATTTATTAAAAAGAACAAAGAAAAAGTGACCCATATTCTGGTGTACCTGCTGGATAGGTTTAGCCGTACCGGTGATGGAGCTATGCGTTTATCTAAAGAATTACGGGAAAAATACGTTGTTACCATTATCGCGGTCACTCAACCAATTGACACGAGCAATCCGGGCGGCGTGTTTCAGCAAAACATGTAATTTCTGTTTAGTGAATATGACAATCAATTACGAAGACAAAGGGCTATTGCTGATACTAAAGAAAAACTGGAAAGTGGTATTTGATGTCTACAGCCACCGATGGGGTATTCTATTGTAAAAGAAGATAAGCTCCGAAAGATTGCCGTTAACGATGTTGGCAAAAAGTTACGTAAGGCATTTGAGTGGAAAGCGCAAGGAATGAAAAATGAAGAAATTCTTTCACGGCTACAGGCGTTAGGGGTAAAGATCTATAAGCAGAAATTAAGCATGATCTCATCCAATCCATTCTATTGCGGCATTATCGCCCACAAAACCCTAAAAGGTAGATTGGTGATGGGCGATCATGAAAAATTGATTTCCCAGGAACTATTTTTACGTATTCACAATATCCGGGCAGCAGCAGGGGGAAAATATGGTGTATCTCACAGGAAGGAAAACAATGCCTATCCATTAAAACTTTTTATAAAGTGTGGTAATTGTGGAGTAGGCTACACTGGTTATACAGTAACCAAAAAAATTAAAGCAACAGGTGAGGAGGGTCATTATCACTACTACAAATGTCGCACGAAGGGATGCAACTGTAACAAAAGCACCGCAGGCGTCAATAAAGACTTCCTTAAATATTTGGCTGATTATAGTATCAAGCCCCATTTAGTTGCGCCACTGCTTTATCACATGAATCATGCTTTTGATCGGCATTATGAAGAATCTTTTAAAATAAAAGACGCCCTGCAAAGTAACCTGGCTATGGTTGATGCCAAAATTGAGGCACTGGAAGAAGACTATTATGTTGACAAACGGGTGCCTGCTGAAACCTACGATAGGCTAAGAACTAAACTGGCTAACGAGAAAAAACAGATATTAGACAACCTAACCAATAGCAATATCGACAGTTCTAACTTAAAAGAAACCTTTGAGTGGGTGATGAATATTTCGCTAAAAATCCCGCTGGTATGGGATTCCGGTGAAATCGCAGTGAAGGAAAAATTACAAAAACTGTTGTTCCCAGAAGGAATACGCTATTATCACAAAAAAGGCACATTTCTAACTGAAAAAGTAAACGAGGTATTCGCGCTAATCCCGCACGTGAAGTGCATTACAGACGATTATAAAAACTGGACAAGGCAGCATTTCTGCTGCCTTGTCCAGTTTCGTCGGGGCGGCAAGATTCGAACTTGCGACCTCCTGCTCCCAAAGCAGGCGCGATAACCGGACTACGCTACGCCCCGTTTCCGCAAACCATTTTCACAGTTGGGGTTGCAAAAATAAGAACCTTTTCTAAAATTGTTACACTTTCTTAGAAAAAAATACGCCAGTTCACCTAAAACCCTTACCAATGCTGCATTCTTATGTAGTATCCTCCCCACTTATATCCTTTATACTGATTGTGGTCAGCTGAAAGCCCAGGAAGGCCATTCCGGAAATAACTACCGCATACATTAAAACTGCCTACCTGCCAGCCACCATGGTAACAACGCCATCCGGTCCGGCAATGAGACCTTTAGATGCCATGCGGTAGAATAAAGAATGATCTACCACACCTGGCCACATCTTAAGAAGATTGAGCGTATCCAACGGTGGAAGTACGGGAAAGTATACATCTATCAACAGGTTATTTCTTTCTGACAACTTAAGGATTTCTCCATTTTTCCTTGTTTCAATCACCGCATCGTTGAACCGTTTCCTTAAAGAATGGATAACACTCCCCATAGCAGCAGGTATCACTTCAATAACAAGAGGGAAAGTAGCATCCAACTCCGGCACTAATTTTCCAGCATCGGCCAATAATATAAATTCATCCGCCATAGAAGCAAGAATCTTCTCAGTAACATGAATCCCGCCACCACTTTTCAGGGCATTCAGCTGATGATCCAGCTGATCACAGCTATCAAAATAGACATCAATACTCTCAAGTGTTCCCGGATCAGCGACCGGTATACCCAATTCACCTAATAATCGAACGGTATCCTGCGACGAGGACACGATGGTAAGTGTCTTTACCAACTCCTGATCTTCCACAAGAGCTCTCGCCAAATGGCCGATCGTAGCACCTGCGCCAAGGCCGGCAACCATTCCCTTACTGATATGGTGAAGGGCTGCCAGTGCCACTGTTTTTTTATAATCAGTCATACTCCTGCTTTAGTTTTAAATTGCATTACTCCACAATGAAATTATCGAATATGATGTAATTTAAACAGGATGATTGACCAAAATATCTTTAAAATAAATCTTGCACTTACCCAACAATACTGTGAGCAACAACTGATCCAAACAGGGAAGCATTTCGCGGATATTTTAAGAAGTATTAACCCGACATGTAGGCTAGGGGATGGGGACGCACCTCTATTCACTTATTCTTACTGGTCATGTCCCACTGATCCTGCTTATAATGCTTATATCACTCAATGGGGAAAAGATCCTATCGATAACCTCAATTTGATCGAATAGCTTTTTGACACACAACATAACATCAAGCAACACTACTCCCCACAGATGCCGGATATTTACAAAGGATGTATCCTGGCATTCCGCATAGACAATACTTTATGTGATGGCGCAGCAGCAGTAGAAACATTTGGCTTCCTGGACGATGACAACTGTCCGCCAGTAGATACCTGGGGTTATTTGCACAGGACATCTCATGCTGATCGCGTATTATTTGCATGGATTCCAGACCAGTTTGTAAATTTGGTGGATAATAGTATTGCTGTCAATCCTGAAGGATGTATAGAATGGTTGGATGTATGGTATCCGGAAATGTGGAAAAACCTCAGGGAACTATTCGAAAAATTCGGGCAGTTCAGTTTGAAATATATAAAACTAAACTACTTCAACAACTCTTCAATCTTCTGCTTAAACCAATTTGTTTTTACAAGGTCGCTGATGGTATAATCATTAAGTACTACTTGAAGCGATGTTTTACTGTAGTAAGTTTTCATACTAAAATATGGATAAAAGGTTTCAAAATCATCACTCTCCAATGCTTCTAATATAGGATCCAATTTCTCTGTATTTTTTATCGCATCTTTAAACTCAACATAAGTTTGCCTTGAAGTAGCGATGCTTAAAAGGATTCTATTCAACTTTTCATTCTTCTGCTTTGTAATGTCTGCTTTATACAACTGCTTATCAAATCCAACCGGGTTTAATTCGGCAATATTATCAGGATGATATATGTAATTCTCAAATGCATAGTAGTGAAGTATTCTTAGATGAGGAAATTTTTTCTGGATTGCATTAATTTCGTCCTCCATAAAATAATCTCTATCTCTTAATCCAAGCTTAGTTTGATCCGCTTTAATTGTCAGGAACACTTCCCTGCTATTCATTGCCGGCAAGAAAAAGTAGCCTTTCTCATTTAATGCAAGATTATAATGCTTATCATTTTGGTTTTCGACTACTACCAGTTTATATCCCTTTAGGATGTTTTGAAGCGTTTCCTTAGGTATTGCGATATCATAAACTTCCAGGTTCTCTTTTGGTTCCGGTGCTATTACCTGAGGTAAATCAAAATTTAATAGATCAAGATCGATAATACTTGCATTGTCAGCGTTTTTAGCAAAATCGATGAATCCCAATGCATGGGAAGCAGTCCATAATTGTGCATTATCAGGAATCCAGGTATTGACTATCTCTGCCATTAAGTTGGATTGCAATGCAGTATTCAAGTGGCAATCCATTTCATCTATATAAATGATCGCATCTTTATACTGTTCCTTCCTAACGATGAAATTTAAAAGAAGGATTACCACCTGTTTTTCTCCATGACTTAGCAAGTCATAGTTAATTTTAGAATTACCTTTTTTAAATATTAACCTGGGATTTTGCTGAGCATTTGCATTTTGGTACTCTGCAATCTGAATAGTAGTTGTCTCATCACCACAGAAAATATTCAACAAAGAAGTATTTAAAGGGCGAATAAAATCCTGAAAAATTTTCAATGTATCGGCAGATCGTCCACTGAATACCGGCTCACGAAGTGCGTTATCAATCATTTGTATATATGATGTAACATCACTGTTAAATCGTTCATCTACATCAATGAAAGAAAGCGGGCCATCACTATTTGAACTTATATCAACTATTCTTCCAGTACTGTTTATTCTAGGTACAATACGGATGCTACTTCTTCCAATAAACTTTTTATAAAGTCGTTCGTTAGTACTCAAAAGCTTAAATGAACTATCGTTTCCAATTTGCCTGCCGTCAGAAAACGTAATCAACAGCCTAATGTTTCCCTCCTCTTTTGCAAAGTAGTCGCTAAACTCAGGCTCTATACTATAATTAAGATCGAAAATATTTAAACGCTTGCTAATGGTATCAAACGCATCAAAAACTGAAGATTTCCCCGATCCATTCGACCCAATCAACAAAACAAGCTTAGACGTTTCAGGAATACCCTCAATCGTCAAATCAGTAAATCTCTTGAAATTTCCCAGTTCTAATTTTGTGATACGCATAGTTCAAATATACAAAGGATAACAAATCACAAGCCTTAATAAGGGTAAAAACAAAAAGGAGATCAGTTTCCTGATCTCCTTTTCCCGGTTCTTTGTCGGGGCGGCAAGATTCGAACTTGCGACCTCCTGCTCCCAAAGCAGGCGCGATAACCGGACTACGCTACGCCCCGTGCGCCCATTTTATCCCTTTCTTCATTACCATTCTTCGTCGTTGGGGATGCAAAGATAGGAATTGTTCAATTCATTCCAAATATTTTTTAAAAAAACTCAAAAAATAGTTCCCAAACCCTCTTTCTCCCGGCCAATTACTTCGACCGTTCTATACCCTTTCTTCGACCTTTCTTCAACCTTTCTTCGACCGTTCTTCGACTGTTCTTCGACTGTTCTATATCCTTTCTTCGACGCTTCTTCGACGCTAGTTCGACGCTTCTTCGACCGTTCTATATCCTTCCCTCGACGCTCCTTCGAATCCCCACCCTTTTCCCCAAAAATTTATATTTTTACCCCAATCCTGTGAAAATATGATTGTCAAACTATACCTCCGTAAACTATTCCCAGCCTTCTGTCTGCTGACAGCCCTTACCTCTTTTGCACAAAAAGCACCCAAAACACCCAAACCAGAACACATCCGCCTCTCTCAAAGAGAAATCAGATTCGATGACAACTGGCGCTTCCAAAAAGACTCCCTCACCAACACCGCCCGCACCGTTCAGCTCCCCCACGACTGGAGCATCGAAGACCTCCCTCTCCAAAACGACAGCACCATCATCGGCCCCTTCTACAAATACAGCCCCCTAAAAGAACAAGGCGCCTATACCATAGGCGGCACCGCCTGGTACCAAAAATCCTTTACCCTCCCCGAACTCAATGACCACCTCCTCCATATCCGCTTCGACGGCGTCTACATGAACAGCGACGTCTGGATCAATGGCCACCACCTGGGCAATCACCCCTATGGCTATACTCCTTTCACCTACGACCTTACACCCTACCTGTCACCCGCAGGACACATCAATACCATCACCGTCAAAGTGAAAAACGAAGGCCTGACCTCCCGCTGGTACACCGGCTCCGGTATCTACAGGCATGTATACCTGGTCAACCTGCCCGCCCTACACCTGGATGCCGATAACATCGCCATCACTACCCAAACAGCCCTTACAAAAGCTGATACATCCGCTGCCTCCGCTACCATCACCGTCAATACCACAATCCCCGCCGGCACCCAACTCCACCTCCGCCTCCTCGACGCCACCAATACCCCCATAGCCGAATCCAATACCCATACATTGACCATCACCAACCCACAACTCTGGTCTCCCGACCTCCCATACCGCTATAAAACAGAAATAACCCTTCAAAAAGACAATATTATTCTCGATAAGGTAATTATACCCACCGGCATCAGAGAGGTCAAAATTGACCCTAATACCGGCCTTCTCATCAACGGTGTCCGCACCCTCCTCAAAGGGGCCAACATCCACCACGACAATGGCCTCCTCGGCGCCGCCGCCTTCGATCGCGCCGAAGAAAGGAAAATCGCCCTCCTGAAAGCCAATGGCTTCAATGCCATCCGTACCAGCCATAATCCCCCTTCTCCACGATTCCTGGAAGCCTGCGACAGCCTTGGTATGCTGGTCATCGACGAAGCCTTCGATACCTGGGACGACGAAAAAACACCCGCCGACTACTCCCGTTTCTTCCGCGACCATCACACGCAAGACCTGGAAGCCATCGTTCGCCGTGATCGAAATCACCCCTCCGTTATTATGTGGAGCATCGGCAATGAAATCCATGAAAGAGCAGAATTCAGAGGCATCCTCATTACCAAAGAGCTCATCGGTACCATCAGATCTCTCGACTCCACCCGCCTCATCACCGCTGCCTTCAACGACTTTGGTCCCGGAACGCTTAAATGGGAAGATGCAGATGCTCCGCTTGCCCTACTCGACGTAGCAGGCTATAACTACGGCTGGACCAATTACTACCTGGATAAAAAAAGAGTGAAGAACAGGATCATGATGGGGACTGCCACCACCGCAAGAGATTTTCAAAATGCCTGGAATCATGTGGAAGGACTCAATTTCGTGATCGGCGATTTTGTATGGGCAGGCATGGATTACCTGGGTGAAGCTGGCATCGGGCATTCTATTTATGCCAATCAGGACAGTGCCCGCCTTACCTGGCCATGGTTCAATGCATGGTGTGGAGATCTCGACATCACCGGCGAGAAAAAGCCACAATCCTATTACAGAGATGTGGTATGGAGAAGAAGCCCCATCGAAATACTCGTACATACACCCGATACCGCCAACGAGAAGACAAGTTTCTGGGGATGGCCGGACGAACTCCCTCGCTGGTCCTATCCTAATCATGTAAGAAAACCTATGCAGGTAAGAGTTTTCACCCGGGCTAAGTATGTAAAACTGGAACAAAACGGGGAAGTACTGGCCACCAAAGAAACAACCCCGGACCTGACCGCCACTTTTGAAGTGCCTGTCAAACCCGGTACAATCGTAGCAAACGCCCTGGATAGAAATAAGAAACCTATCGGGGTAAAATACCTGGTATCTACATCCGAACCAGCCATCATCGTTTTACGTGCCGATACGAATACCATCAATGCCGACGCAGAATCACTATCATATATCAATGTCGAAGTACAGGATAAAGAAGGGAATGTAGTACCTTATGCTGACCTCCCCCTGAAATGCAGGATCTCAGGCCCGGCCACACTGGCAGGGGCTGGTAGCGGGGCCCCAAATCGCATGGCCAGTTTTCAGCAGCCCACCCTTACCACTTTCAGAGGCAAAGGGTTGATTATACTGCGGAACACCGGCCATGCAGGAAAAATTAAATTAGAAGTAACCGGCGACAACCTGAAAACAGGACGTATCACCGTAAAAGCGAAATAATTTAATGCACCACGATGGCATCGTCGCCCTCCTGCATCACAATCGGATGCTTTATCTGCCTGCGCCCAATCGCCAGCAATAACACCGACATGATCGCTGCACCCGCCATTATCATAGCCATCGGCAATGCCGTATGACTATCAAACAAACTCACACCCACCGACGCCAGGGCACCTATACCCATCTGCGTAGCCCCCATCAACGCCGCGGCACTTCCCGCATGCTTCTTAAAAGGGGCAATGGACAACGCAGAAGTATTAGGATTCGCAAACCCTACACAACTCAAAAACACAAACAACAACACGATCACCTGCGGCAACTGGTACCAACCCTGGTATTCTCCCACTACAAACAGTATCCCCGTCAATGCCTGTACGACCACCGCCACCTGCACCACCTGGTCACTCCTGTAACGGCGCAGTACCCAGCTATTTACCTGGCTAGACCCGATCAATCCAATTGATAACCCCGCAAAGATCCATCCATACACCGTCTTATCCAGATGAAAGATCTCCATAAACACCATCGGCGAGCCCGACACATAAGCGAACAACCCGGCAAATGCAAATGAACCTGCCAACGTATACGTGTAAAACTGTGGTTCTTTTATAACCGCCATAAAGTTGCTGATGATTGGCCCCGGCTTCAATGACATATGCACATCCGGCTCATAACTCTCCGGCAATAAAAATATACTCGCCAGCAAGATCAACATACCTAATCCACCCAATATGATGAACACCGAATGCCATCCCAATGCCAACGTCACATAACCACCCACTGTAGGCGCAATCATAGGAGAGGCCCCCACTACCAACATCAGCAATGCAAATACACGCGCATTTTCCTGTACGGGGAATAAATCCCTCACCATAGCAATAGCCGCTACCGCTGCCGCACAACTTCCGATAGCCTGGAAGAAACGCAGGATCACTAACCCCTGTAAACTATCCACCATCGCACACCCTCCAGACGTGAGAATATACAAACACAACCCTATATACAACGGCTTCTTGCGTCCAAAACGATCCAGGAGCGGGCCATACAATAACTGCCCCGCTGAAATTCCGATAAAATAACTGGACAATGAAAGACCAACTTCTGCTGTACTTACCCCCAGGTCTTTTGCTATAGAATCAAAACCCGGTAAATACATGTCAATAGAAAAAGGACCTAATGCTGTCAATGCACCTAAAATAAAAATAAGAAGGGATTTCCCGCGCGACGAGGATTCCGTAGTTTGCATAGCTCGTGATTAAATCACGAAATTAATCCGCTTTCTGCGAAAAACAGCTTTTGAATGATGACTATTAATGAAAATAGACTGTAACAAAAAAGCCTTTGCAAAAAATGCAAAAGCTTTTTCTATAAAAACGGGCCGCATAATTTTTAATGTCTATTTAAAGAATCCACCTGCCGTCGTCATCTTTTCCACCCAGATACCACAACCTTTCGGTAACACAAACTCACTTACACCTACTCTGTTCACCCGCGGATTCCAATCATAGGTATACCCCATCCTCGTCCATGGATAATGAGAAGCCCCTGCCGGCAATGGCTGGAAATAGGATGAAATGATATACCCGTTAAACCACGCCTTATATTCCTCCGATACGCCAGCTGACAATACCGGACTGGCATGGGTCGTCGTTACATCCGGGCTCCCGGCAGGACGATACAGCTTACTGGCCGGCACCCATACCTGTGCGATATACTTATTGCCATTCACAGGTGGCAGTCCCAGCATCTGGCTCACACGTAGCAACGTGTCTGATGTTGCGGTAAACTGACTACCCAACCTGTACTTCATCTGGTTGGGAATGAAAAGCCACATTTCTCCCCAGCTGTTATTAATCGAATCTCCCGGAGGGAAACTACCCGGATACTTCATAAATGTACCCATCAGCACATACTGCTGCCCATTAATTGTCTTCCATTGTAATACAGGGTTGCCGGCTACGATCGCCTGCAGCGTGTCAATCGTTTTGGTCGTGTCTGCAATCATCGCCTGGTTAATAGACCGGTTATAAACTTTGTCCAACGGCTCATTGCTACCGTATCCAGGCTGGGCGGATTTACAGGCCACAGCCAATAATGCGATGAACGCTAAATTGCGAAAGGTTTTCATGTTGCGGTGTAATTTAGTCAAAGTTAACATCGCTAAAAGTGATATTGTTCACCCTGCCCCATTTACATGTAGGAAAAAGCAAAAGGGAACACAACTCGGCAGAAAGCGCACAGCCATCCTCCATCATAGTCCTGAATAGCTATCCCCAATCCCACACTCTCAAGCCCCCTGTACCAAACGCTGAAACCGTCAAAATACCTTATCAACCTGTCTCACCAAAAAGCAGGTAGGCACCTCACCCGTCGAATACCCTCAAAACACCCCGATCAACCTGTCTCGCCCAAAAAGCGGGTAGGCACCTCTACCGTCGAATACCCGGTCAAATCTCCCATGTCCACCTGTCTCACTACCCAAAAAAAAGAGCCTGTATCAATCGATACAAGCCCTTCACAATATCTTCCGCATTCACCGCTACGACAAATACTTTAAAATCGCCATCATATCCTCTTCTCCCAATCCCTCCTTCACCGCACCATTCAGCGCCTCACTCAGCGTCACACCCGCCGGCGTATTCATTCCCTGCTCCCTCGCCAACCTGATATCTTTTGCCAGCAACTTCAGCGCAAACGCCGGTGCATAATTATCATTCACAATTCCCGGCGTCTTGATCTTCGTTATCCCACTTCCCACACTGCCTTCATTAATCAATGGCAATAACTTATCCGGCCCGATACCATGCTTCTTCGCAAAGATAACAGCCTCTGCCAACCCCTGCACAGTAATCCCCAGGAATGCATTGATAGCGAGTTTAGCATAATTACCTGCACCATTATCCCCCAACAGCGTAGCCGACTTCCCCAGATTGTCAAACACCGGTTTAGCCCTTTCAAAATCCGCTTCCTTACCACCCACCAATATGATGAGCTGCCTGTCTTCCGCAGGCTTCACACTACCAGATACAGGCGCATCCAGGTAAGCAACCCCTTTCTCCTTCACACGCGCCGCCATCGCCTTCGTCGTATCCGGCGATACAGTGCTCATGTCAATCGCCAGTAACCCCGCCGGCAACGGTGCCGCCAGCAACTGCTCCCAGATCTCCTGCAATGCCGCGTCATCAGCTACCATCGTGATCACGCAGTCTACATCCTTTACAAGATCCGCAGGCGTAGCCGCCACCTTCACACCTGTCTCCTTTGCAAATTCTGTTGCTTTTGATACCGTGCGGTTATATACCTGCACGTCAAAGCCTGCCTTTACCAGGTTCTTCACCATAGGTTTCCCCATGTTACCCAGTCCTGCCCATCCTATTTTCATATATCCAATTTAAAAAAGAAATTGCCGCAAGTGATCGCGGCATCAATTTATTGAGCAATTTTTAATTCGGAAGGATTCTCTACAAGTAAAGGGATAATGTTTCCTTTTAACTGCTGGCATAAATTAGCTAACTCCATTACCACGGCATCTCTCGTGTTGTTATAACATTCCTGATCTCCCTCTTTGGCTTTTTCCAGGTCAAAATAATGCTGTCTTACGCTCCTGAAAGCCCGCAATAATACAAGTGAAACGTGAGGGTCCCTGCCCTGGCGAAGATTAGCTATATGCTTTGTGGTGAGTGTCGAGGCAGCGTCCATCAACATCATACGCAATTCGAAACAGCTGTTCGTATCGCGATATTGTTCTGCGGCTATCCGCTCCTTTATCTGCTGTACATCAATCATAGTACATATGTGTAAAAATCAAAATTAATCAATTTTCAAACCAAGGCAAACTGAATAGAATATTAACACAATTTATGTACCAACATAACATATAAAGATAAAATATCATAAGTTAGGGGAGGCTTTTTTCCACAATATGGGGGTACAAAAAACGCTTTTACCAGCGGCAAAAGCGTTTTTTCAAAAGATAAGTTCCCGGCGCACTACACCAGGAACCGATTCAATTATTTCAGGTAAGAACGCAGGAACCAGGCCCACTCCTCATGTTCTTTCAACACACCCGTCAGGAAATCTGCTGACCCGGTATCCTTATACTCATCCTCTACCTTCTCAATACTTGCACGCACCCCACGAATAATCGTCTCATGGTCATCAAGCAAATTCTTAATCTGGGTAGTCTGATCATTTGTATAATCGCCTTCCTGCAGATTAGCCAGTTTCAGATAATCCGCCAGACGACCTTCCGCATAATGTCCAATCTTACGTACACGCTCCGCGATCTCATCGATCGTTTCTGCTAATTCTGTATACAGTCGCTCATATAACTTATGCAACTCCATAAAACTTGGGCTCTCAATATTCCAGTGGTAGTTGCGGGTCTTTGCAAATAACACCTGTTCATCTGCCAGTAATTGATTCAAAATAAGGGCAACAGCTTGCGTGTTCTTTTCGCTGATTCCAATATTAGCTTTCATATAAAAATTGTTTATAATTTACCTAATCTTCAGTTTTTCCAGCATGTCAGTGGTCAATGAATCTGCCGATGGACCATACCCCGATACCAGTATTCCTTTCAAACCATTCGTACATTCTATCGCATATACCGCCGCCTCGTCCGACGGGTCCGAATTCCCCTCATACCTGTATACATCCACGATACTGAAATCATTTACATGTACCTTTCCCTCGTGTGCCACGATATAATTGTCCTCCAGGTTAAAATCAACGGTAAAACCTCTTTTCTTCAAAGCGGCAATAGCATTGGAAACTGTATCGTAATGCAATTGGTGTTCCATAAATTACGTATTTAAAAAAAGTGAGTGCACATTCTCTCGCAGGAACAGGGGAGACTTTCAAACAGTATGCTATATTAAGCATTTTTGTCCAAACACAGAAGGCCATTCCTAAATAGAAATGACCAATTGTAACAAAGCTCCACTGTATGATGAAAGATACTTTCAATGCAACAAAGCTAATTCACTTACTACCTGCTGTCAATTGACAAAACATATTATCTGTTGTACTTTTCGTGGCTTCTTCTCATGCCCACCCAATCAATCACCCCATAGCCAGGTGGTTAAAACAGGTTACAAACTCACAAAAACTTGTCAATAACTTCTTACGATCAGATCTCATTGAACACCCATCAGCCCTCAAAAAACATCCTTCAAATCAGGTAGGCGATCTTTTTAAAAAAAGTACTTAGACCTCTCCAGCTACCGAAGGTTTAATCCTATTCAATTACTTTTTTTTAGTGTAAAAAAGCCCCTTCAATTTACCGCAACAATTCCATCCTTTACCGACAAAACCCGCTTCCAATAAAGATTGTAAGATACTTTTACACAAGCGAACAATACCGTTACTTAATTAAACATCGTGCCATGGAAAGAAAAATCTTCTTGAAAAACACCCTCGCTGCTTTAGGTTTAGCAGCCGTTGCCCCACTCGCAGTTTCTTCGTGTGGTAAAGACACTGATACAACTACCAGTACAACCAGCACCACTACCGATAGCACCAGCACCGGTACCGGAAGCACCACTTCCTCCTGTACCGTAACTGATACAGAAACCGCAGGACCATATCCTACCAAAACCCCCTCTTCCTACGTAAGGAGTGATATTGTTGATGGACAGTCCGGTGTACCACTCACCATAAAGATCACCATCAACAATACCAAAAACAGTTGTAAAGCACTCTCCGGCGCACTGGTAGACATCTGGCATTGCACCGCAGTAGGCTACTACTCTGAATATGTTGTGAATCCCGGCGGCGGATATTCCAGTGTTGACTACACTTCCTCCCACTTCCTGAGAGGCAGACAAACCACTGACTCCAATGGCCTGGTGACCTTCACCAGCATCTTCCCGGGCTGGTACTCAGGCAGAGCACCACACATACATGTACACGTGTACAACAGCAGCGGTACATCTCTGCTCATTACTCAGATCGCTTTCCCTACTGATATATGCAATACTGTATATACCACTGCTTCCGACTACAAGGCACACGGCACACAAGACACCTCCAACTCTTCTGACATGGTGTTCAGCGACTCCCTGGCCGATGAACTCGCGACCGTTACCGGTAGTGTATCTGCTGGCTATACACTGACACATACCATCTATGTAGCCGCATAATTTTATTATAGTGGTTGTCTCCAATAGCAACGTCGTAAGCCTCTTCTTACAACTTTTGGAGACACCCCCTTTCATTTATAGTAACAATGAAGATCATCCGCCTCATATATCGCAAACTCATTGACGCCTCCGCCACCAAACCCTGGGACCAGCTCCTATTTGAAGGCTCATGGTACGAATACCTCCTGCAGGCACAAACATTCAATCCAGAGAAGAAATACAACACCTTCGCTGAGCTCATGGCCCATGTTCCAAATGCCGACAGGCTCCACTTTCTTGTCACCCCCGCTATCATTGGCTATCTCAAACAACTGAATGGGAGAATACCCGACATCACTAATAATATCGGTAAAACCTTTCTCCCCTTTAAAAATTTCAAATTCGAAATTGTTAATTCAGATATCACCGACAAGAACAAACACCAGGTCGCGGTAAACTTCATTTCCGAGCCACTCATCTGGCACGATACCATCGGTCATCAACTGCTCGTCACGACCAACAATGAACCGGAGAATGGTGAAACATTGACCGAAATCCTCACCCTGCAACCATTCCTTAGTATTTATTCTATTAAAGCATGATACCACAATCAAAAGGAAAGATGTACCTGTCTGATGAACGCGGGTATAACGAAATGCCATGGTTTCGTACCTACAACACATTCAACTTCGGCAGGTATTTTAATGAACATAAACAACCCTTTGGTGCACTATATGTACTAAATGAAGATGTACTGGCAGGTGGCAAAGGCTTCCGGATGCAAGTAGAATCACCCGCTGATATTATCCTGTTGCCAATAGTGGGCGCCATCACATTCACTACAGATGATGGACATCACGGTTGGCTGGAAGCCGGTCAGGTACAGGTATTACACCTTGCACCCAACACTGCATTTGAAGTACGTAATCCTTATGAGAACGACCTGGTAAAATTCCTGCAACTATGGATCAAAACACCCACAGGCCAGCCAACGTCTGCCACCTTCGATCTCAGCCATAAAGACCTGTTGCATACAATTATCAATCACGATACCTACCACCTCTCTATAGGTAAATTCAATGGTAGGGCAGAAGCTACTTATTCCTTAAAAGATAAAAACAAAGGCATCTTTGTATTCAATATTGAAGGCGCTTTTGAAGTGCAGTACCGGTTACTCCACAATGGCGATGGACTGGGATTATGGGAAGTCGCTGATGTGGAAATGGAGGCCCTGTCAAATGATGCCATCATACTGCTACTGGAAGTTGACATGTAAAATATGTATGAAAGCATCCACTTTTCAACGGGGCGTAAAACTAAAAAGCCCCGGGTAATCAGTCCGGGGCGCATTTTCATCACTCTTCCAATTTACCATCTTTAAGGAGGTCTTTTTTACGCATACCTATTTTCCTACCCTATAGCATTAGAAGAATATATCACCAAGATAAAACATTGTTTATCACCGACTGATGATGCGAATCAGCGATACCTGTGATAGTCGTAAGGCACTAGAAAAACCTGCGCCCAAAGGCCCAGAAAATAACCTTTGCCGGACTGAAAGGAATATCCTTGTAAAACAGAAATGCACAGTGTCCCAATGCAACAGCAATACTCAACACAAAAATCCATTTCCCATGTCGGCGTGTACTTTCATCAAACTTCGCTACTGTCGTTCCATCCGGCATTTTTCTATAAGCCGTCATCAGGATGAGCCCAACGGCCACACCCAGAATTGTATTCACTACCGCTGCAATATATCCACCCCAGATATATGCCCCCCCTGCTTTTTCCGGTGTTTTTAAATCCTGCTCCCTTTCTACCTGCATCAACTGCAAATCGGATGTAGTCAAAGGAATACCTCTTTCGGCTAACAACTTCCTGGCCAGCGCATAGTCAAACTCTCCCCACTCATCTTTCTTCTTCACCAGGTCCAACAGCTCCTCATCCGTAAAAGACAACAGATAATAGTCGTCTTCTACCTCCAGTTCATTGAGATCTACCGCTGATTCCAGCACTTCATTAGCGATCAGGAACTTTTCCTGTGGAATCTTCACGAAGTACTGTTGTGTATTCAATGCCCCCACAATAGGCGTGTCAAAGAGTGGTTTGCCTTCTTCCATGGAGTTAGGAATACGGTTCCTTGATAACAAGGCCTGCATAGCAGCCGCCTCTTCACGAGACTCGAAAATGCGGTATGTCGTATAGGTTGTCATAATATGACAAAAATAATAATTTATTCTAATTGGCCCGGTCGCGCTCCTCCTTCGCACCACCCTCCTTATGGTTTTGCCGCGCACCGCCAAATGCCCTGGAATACGTAAGCTTCATCACAGGGAAATACGAAGACTCCGCACTATACACCACTTTATTCTTCAAATCATGCGCCTCTTCTGCTACCTCGCCAAAGGAAAAAGGAATATGCATGCTGGCAAATACATCCTCTACAGCAAACTGCAAAGTACCTTTGCCTAACTCTTTTTTCACACCTATATTCACTTCTCCAAAAGTCCCCACCTTCTTGGAACCATCATAAGAAGGCCCCCAGTAAAAGCCGGATAACTCACCCGTCCAGGCTTTGCCAAAAGTAAACTGTTCACTGAAATTTACGTTCCAGGTGAAATATCCCCTTTCTCCTGGTGTACGGGTATAATCCAGCTTAAACCGACGATACGCCGCCAACAACGAGTAATTCATATTCCACCACTCATTCACTTTCACAGGAATATTCGCCTGGAAAACCAGGTTGTTCTGCCACAGCATATTCTGCGAAGACAATATCAAAACTGTCTTATCCGGTGTTTCTGTCATCTGCCAGCGCACAATGGGATGATCATCCCTGCTTGCCAACAACGAAAACGAATAACCTTTATAATTATATCCTACCTTGAAAATATTCGTAATAGTAGGTAACAGGGATGGATTACCTGACTCATAAGAGTTAGGCCCTGTATAAGATTTATAGGAAGCCAGATCTGTATAAGCAGGCCGGGTAATGCGCTTGTTATAAGAGAAGAACAACTCATGCCCACCCGGCAATTGTTTATTAAAGGAAATTACCGGGAACAACTTTCCCATCTTCCGTTCAGTGATCAGCCGCGTATCGGCATATTCATACCTGCTGCCTACTGTGAACGCTGTAGTAGAATCTAACTGCCATTTCAAAGAAGCATACGCCGCTGCAATAACCTCTTTCATCACACCCTCATTCGTTGCATTCGCCCCGGTTACATACTTGCCATCTACCAGGCTCTTAATACCCGATGCACTCTCTGTACGATTATAACTCCCTTTCACTCCTGCTTCCAGTTTCAACTGATGATTCAACTGTCGTATATAATCCAGCCTGGCAACACCTACCTGTATCAATGTATGTGCATAGCCTTCCTGTATAGGTGCAAACAAGGTATCGTTATTCCCAATCTCCTGTCCCTTTAAATTTACAAATGAATTGACGGCTTTACTGGGCCGATCCATCGTATACCGCAGGTAATCCAGGCCCAGGTTCAGGTGTTTGCCTTCTACATAAAAATCTGCAATAGTATTTTTCCATTTCATATATTCATTTACATCTACATGGTTGTACAGCACAGAATCTGGCAATACATTGAACATACCGCTATTAATATTATGCAGGTGCGTATGACTATATCCATACAGTAAACTGCCACCTATGTGTTTTGAATCAAAGCCAACCCTGGCAGTATGGCTATTCTCCACAGGCTGCATAACGCCCGTTACATCCGAATAGGTCAATCCTCCCAGCAAGGGTTCTTCCGCAGTACCCAACGCATGCCAGTTCGCATTGCTCCGGTTATGATTATAACTATAAGAGCCATACCAGTTATTATATCCCATCTGTACACTAGCGCCTGCCTTCTCCCCCCAACCATACCCGCCCGTTACACTCGCATTGCCATTAAACCCTACCTGGCTGTTTTGTTTTAAAACGATATTGATGATCCCTCCATCCCCCTCTGCATCATACTTCGCACCAGGTGTAGTCAGCAATTCAATCTTCTCTATATCGTCCGCACGCATCCCTCTCAGCAAAGCCACAATTTGCGTAACAGGCATCCGTAACAGCTTTCCATTCAGCATGACCATGACACTACTTTTCCCATTCATAGCAATGCTGTTATTCCGATGATCTATCATAATGCCAGGAGCACGCTCCAATACATCCAGCGCAACACTGCCCCTGGAAAGAATACTGCTTTCCACATTCACCACCATGCCCTGTTCCTGTTGCTGATACAGTGGTTTGCTGCCACGTATCACGACCTCACCCAATTGCTGCTGGTTAGTTGGCAGGACCTGTATACCTAAGTTGACAGGTCCTGCAATGGAGACGTTTAACACCTTGTACCCGATGGCATTTACCCTGAGTATATATTGTGCTGCCGGCACACCAGTGATCACAAACCCTCCCTGTTCGTCGGATACAGCTCCTTTAAAAATACTGCTGTCAGCAGCTTTCAATAAAATAACGTTTGCAAACGGAACCGGCGCCCCCTGCACATCCTGTAGCCGGCCACTTACCTGCGCCATGGCAGAGGAGCAAATTGCAATGATATAGCACATCAGAAAAAGGCGTTTCATAATGCATGTTTTCAGCAAAAGAATCTAAAATCCCTTCCTGCAAAAAAAGCGTATGACCACCCGTAGTAAATAATTGATGAAACGCCCAGGTTCCACTTATATATAGTAAGATGCATTTGATCATTTATCCCCGTCATTTCGTATAATTCTCCTGCCACCACACAGTAATTTCGTAAATTAGGAATATGGAAAAGCATTGGTTATTTCGCTTCAGACTCTACCATCTGCCATTCTGGGTAATGTATCATTATGCCTGGTGGGTAGTGTCTTATGGCGATCCGCTCCGGGCGGCCAATACCATCCTGTTCACCCCTTACGCAGTAGAGTTCGCCTTTTATGTCGTATTCCAGGCAGTGGCGGTGTATTTCAATCTGTACTACCTGATCCCGACCTTTCTCCAGAAAGGAAGATACCAGGCCTATATCGGCTACCTTTCCCTGACCCTGATCGCAACTACATTATGTATCGTAGGTGGCTACTACCTCATACCTACGCCCAGCGATCTCTGCTTCTTTGGATTTGTAGGAAAAGCCTTGCCCAGTACCATTGCGAGTACAACACTGGCCATGAGTATCAAACTGGCCAGGCACTGGATGAAAACCAGGGAACGACAGCAGTTACTCGAAAAAGAAAAACTCGAAACAGAATTACAATTCCTCCGCAACCAGTTTAATCCACATTTTCTATTTAATAGTATCAACTCCATCTTCTTCCTGATCCATAAAAACCCGGATGTAGCAAGTGCATCACTGGCGAAATTCTCCGAATTACTAAGACATCAGCTGTACGAATGCAATGACAACCACATTCCGCTCGACAAGGAAATCAACTTCCTGGCAAACTTTATTGAACTGGAGAAATTAAGACAGAATAAGCGCACACATATCCAGGTCAGTTTCACAGACAAACCTGTATCACACCTTTCCATCGCGCCATTCATACTCATGACATTTATTGAAAACGCATTCAAGCATGTGTCAGGTAATGAAGACCACTGGATTAATATTTACCTGGAGCTGGAAGAAGACAAACTGGTATTTACCGTTAGCAATAGCACGGCGGATAAGGAATCAGGCCAATATAGCGGGATAGGACTACAGAATGTAAAAAGAAGGCTGGACCTGTTGTATCCCAATGAATACAGCTTAGACATACAGGAAAGAACTGACAGCTTCACCGTACGGCTACAACTCACGTCTTTTGCCGGCAGTGCTGTGAAGCCACTCCAACTGGCCATTTAGCCCGGTATCGTTACATTCACGCCTCACATTCCCCGTCCTGCAGACCAGACTAATACACCGGCCATAAAAAATGGCTTCCACAACCGGTGAAGAAAGTCAGCCCCACACGAAAAAATCATCATCCCTCCTTGACAAAAGCTGTTTTTTTCGCAACCAGTGTATTATCTTGTTGACCATATAAAACCAACAAGATATGAGGGCATTGATTCTACTGTTATGCTTAGACTTCTTTCAACTATCTGCGCAGCAAAAAAACTTTCCTATTACCACCTTTGGCGCCAAAGGTGATGGCCATACCAACAACACCGGCGCCATCCAGGAAGCCATAGACAAAGCTGCTGCCGCTGGCGGTGGCACAGTAGTCATCCCCGCCGGAAAATTCGTTACAGGGGTGATCACACTTAAATCAGGAGTTACTTTACACCTGGCACCCAATGCCTTCCTCCTCGCTACCACCAGCCGCAAAGACTACGGTCCGGGCAAAGCTTCTGCCCTCATCGTGGCCGACAACCAGCAAAATATCGGCATCTCCGGAAAAGGAACGATCGATGGCCAGGGAGAGCTCCTGCTGAAAGACATCTTTGATATGTTGAAAAAGGGAACCTTAAAAGATAAAGAATGGCAGCATTATAATGAATGGGGCCAGATGCGCCCGGAAGAAAGCAACCGGCCGATACTGATTGCCTTCAGGAATTGCAAAAATGTAAGCGTAAAGAATGTCACCATCATGAATGGCCTCTGCTGGATCCAGGATTACATCAGCTGCACTGACATGGTATTCGATAGCATTAAAGTAATCAGTAATACCTTCCTGAATAATGACGGTATTGACCTGGTAGATTGTAAAAATGTAAAACTCACGAATAGCAGTTTTGACGTAGCTGATGACGGCATCTGCCTCAAATCACACGATACCGCCGGCCTTTGTGAGAATATCTACATCGCCAATTGTAAAGTACGTTCCAGCGCCAGTGGATTCAAAATGGGCACCGCTTCGTGGGGCGGCTTCAAAAACATTACGGTTAAAAATATCTATGTATACAACACCTTCCGCTCTGCTATCGCCATCGAAACTGTAGATGGCGGTATTGTGGAGAACATTGATATCAGCAATATCACCGCCAAAAATACCGGCAATGCCATCTTCCTTCGCTTAGGAAAACGCCAGGCGCGCCGCGAACCCGGCACCCTCAGCAAAGTACACATCTCAAATGTAAAAGCAGAAATACCTGCCACCAAGCCAGATGCAGGCTATAATATGGAAGGCCCCCGTGAACTGTTTGAACACAATACCTTCCCGGCTGGTATCTATGGCATTCCAGGTCACCCTGTTCAGGAGGTAGTCCTGGAAAACATAGACATTACCTACGCAGAGAAGTCCAGAATGGCGGTTGCAAACATGAATGTAGATTCCCTGCACCGTATTCCCGAAGCCATCAGCGACTATCCTGAATTCTCTATGTTCAGGGAACTGCCGGCATGGGGTTTCTATGTAAGACATGCAAGTGACATCACCTTCAAAAACGTAAAACTGAACTATACCGGAGAAGAATTCCGGACAGCCTGCATTTTTGACGATGTAAACGGATTAAAATTAGAGAAGGTGAAAATTAATAAAGCAGCATCTAAACCGCTTGTCATATTAAATAACGTGAAAGAGCCTGTCCTGGATGATCCTACCTTAATCAAGTAAAACACCCAGGAAAACGCTCATTTCCTGGTGGAAATGAAAACAATCTTCAATACCAAAAGAGCCTGTATCTTTTATTGATACAGGCTCTTTTGATGTATAATTAAAGAATAAATTCCTGTAATCGTTGCCTCGTTACCGTCTGGTTCCCCCAATAAAATGCGTCTATCTCATCCAAACGTGCCATTGAAGCATCTGACTGCACTGCCAGCCAACCCACAAATTCCTCTTTGGAAACGAAAATCTCCACCTTATCATCCATCATCCCGTCCCACAATCCGCCGTAATAATAAGCGCCATTCCGGTACTCTAATCCCATTCCGCAATAATCCCGGTGCCCAAAGCCAAAACTCCTTTCCTGCAGTCGTATTGCCACCTGCTCCGCCAATTGCTGACCATATGGTTCCGTCTTACTTTCCAGTAAGCTTCTCCATTTCTCTTGCTGTTTCCGAGCCTCCTGCTCCCGCTGCCTTTGTACCTGTTGCGCTTCCAGCTGAAGACGGCTCTTGCTCACCTGCTTATACACAAACTGGTCCATAGCCAGGTCTGCCTGCACAATCAGATCCCCCAGTTGTGGCTCCTGAGATACATATCTGGATACTAATGAATCAAGCTTCTTATCTGTCGGCCATATCAAAACAGGCTTTCCATCAGTTCGGACCCCGTTTATAGATAATAATGCCGGCGCCTGAAACCGGATACTTCCACGTACACAATTGTATTTCTCCAGTACTATCCGGAGTTGAAGGTCTATGGCTGGTTGTAATTCTTCTCTGGACGTCATCGGGATGGCTTTACGAACTCGTCGACAATTTACATTTTCTCAAATAAAAATGATACCCCATCAGTTTTTCTTTTTATTAAGAAAATCACCTTGTTAGAGCACATCATTTATATAAAACAATTCATCAATATTTCAAACACCCCACGAAACAGGCTACCATACTGCATGCTGGCAGCTACAAGGATGAATGGCAAGGAACAATTTCTACGGTTAACTTTAAAAAACGCCAAAAGAAATATTGCACCTATATTAACTGCAATCTAACCATCATTATTACTTGTGATAACAAGGGTCCTCCATCATATGTGATAACAATAATAACAGGGAGGCTTAAATTCATACAAGAGTACTTCCCTCAGGGCAAAAAAATCGCTCCTGCCGCAAAGCAGGAGCGATGACTATTTTAACTGACCATTTGTCAGTGACTATCCGGCTCAAAGTCCAGGGAAACTGAATTCATACAATAGCGCTTCCCGGTTGGCTTAGGACCATCGTCGAAAATGTGGCCTAAATGTGAATTACAACGGGCACATTCCACTTCTACACGCTGCATACCGTATGAATTATCCTCTTTATAGATGACGCTATTCGGACGATCTGCTTCGAAGAAGCTGGGCCAGCCACAGCTACTGGCAAACTTAGCGTCGGAACGGAACAGCTTATTTCCGCATACCGCACAATAGTACGTACCCTTTGTATCAGCATCCCAGTATTTACCGGTAAAAGCCCTTTCTGTTGCCTGTTCTCTGGCTACCGCATAAAGGTCAGGCGGCAGGATCTTCTTCCATTCCGCATTGCTGACGTTCAGATGAGTAGTGTCTGTGCGTGAGTAGTATGGGTTATGCATATCTGATTTGTTTTTACTTTGCTGAGCGCGGCTGGTACAGCTGAAAAGCGTACAAAGGAGCACACTCAGGTATAATGCGTTTTTCATTATTATAGTATTATAATTATAGTAACGAAATTCGTTCCAAATAAGATTGCATGACATTTTAGCGAAACCAGCTACAACGCTTATTTAACAATATTTTTTGTATTCCCCTGCCCATTAAAATCACAGGTTCATGAAATGGGGACTATCACGGTATCATAAATCACCTTCCCTTCATGATTGATCACCTGTACCTGCAGTTTATCCTTTGCAACTGAAAAATACATAAAACCATAATCAGCGGCCTGGAAGCGGCTATAAGGCAGCCCTTCCTTTACCGGCGTTACCTCTGAGCCGGCACCGGAAATAAAATGATGTGTCACCCCACTACTCTTCAGGTGCTGAAGCGAGTGGTCATGACCAGAGAGATAAATATTTACCTGGTGCTTTTCCAGCACTGCCTCCAATGTTTTCCTGATGCCCAGCGTGTCATAATTCGTTGTACGTGGCCCCGCAGTGTACATGGGATGATGACCAACCACCATCTTCCAGCGAACATCTTTGCCTGCTGCTGCAAGGGTCTGGTCAATCCACTCAAGCTGTTGCTCAGGGTGCTGACCTTTTACATGAGGCCCATATTCCGGGTTGTCATAAAACTCCGGCAACATCGGGTTAGTATCTATAAATAGTATCAATACCTTCCCATCTTTGCCTAATGAGAATTCTTTTGAATAATACCGGGCCGGCATCTTCCAGCGACGGCTAATAGTACTGTATCGCACCTGGGCATCAGGATCTGACTTGTAATCATGATTACCCAGGATCGGATACCAGTCCCATTGAAGAGAGAAATCTGTATAAATGTTTTCAAAGGAATAGTGAAACAAGGGATCGTGCTCACTGATTACCCCGGCAGGATAAAAGTTGTCTCCTGTGGAGATAATAAATTGATTGGGATGTTCGGTAGCCCACTTGCCCATCTGGCGGGCTACGTGTAACTGATGATCGGCCCCATTCCGGCCCCAGTCGCCAATAGCCAGGAACTGTAATGGATAATTGTCTGCCGATGGAGAAACGTCTGCGTAAGCGCTGAGAGAAGATAATACGGAAGTGCTTAATACACTGAAAGCTGTCTGTTTAAAAAAAGTCCTTCTTTTCATGTATCCTGTTTAAGGCGCCTGTATCCAGCAATGAAAGATACAGGCGCCTTTTATTTGAGTACCCGATGGAAACAGGTATCGTTTTATAAAATTCCCGGGACGTAGGTTTAATAACAATACATCCGCTATTCAATTAATATCCGTCGTTCTGTACCAGATTGGCATTTAACACCAATTCTGTCGCCGGGATCGGGAACAACCTTCTTGAAGTGGATTCTCCTCCTGTCTTAAAGCCCCAGGCACCTTCCCACTTACCAAAACGGATCAGGTCATTCCTTCTCCATCCTTCCCATGCCAGCTCACGCCCCCTTTCATCCAATATGTCCTGCAATGTAAGCGTAGTCACCGTTGGCGCATTGACCCTTGCCCGCACCTTATTAAATAATGCCACAGCTGTAGCGGTACTACCTCCACTCCGCAACAATGCCTCTGCCTGCATCAGGTATACATCCGCCAACCTCAATACAGGGATATCATTGTTCTGATAACGGTTCACCGCATTCGGATCTGGATAGAACTTAATCGATCTTGCACCACAGGAAACACCATTCACCTCCGGGCCCACATTCATCGTTGCCGCATCTGTCAATGTAATGGCACGGGTCAGGTTCAGCTGGTAACTGCCATTCATGATCTTATTCCCTGCAAAGTCATACTGCAGGCCAGATAACCAGGTCGTATCCCTCGCATCGCCTGTTAAACTAAACAGATCAAAGAACTCAGGAGATGTACACATCGCGTTACTAGGACTAAAATTAAGCCCGTATTTGGCACGCAGGGTGCCATGCAGGGTATAACGGCTAAAGTAGTTACCGGTTGCCTTATTCGCATCAAATACCGCTACAAAGATGGTTTCATTGTTCGCTGTATTAGTCGGACTAAACAAACTCATATAGTTCTTTTCCAGCGACAATCCTGACTCACTCATCAGCTTATTTCCATAAGTGATCGCATCCGTATACCTGGCAGTGCCTGTGTAGTACTCCGCATTCAGGTACAACTTCTGTAACAGTGCATACGCCATCCACAATGTAGGACGCCCATAGTATTGCAGTGTCACTGTAGCAGGCGCACCTAACCCCGGTACAGCCGCCAGCAGTTCACTTTCTATATATTTAAATACAACTGCACGGGTAGACTGGGTAGGGCTCGCAGTGCTGCCATAAGTGGTGATAGGCACATTGCCATACAGGTCCATCATATAGAAATAGAACAACGCACGCATCGTACGGATCTCTGCTGTAAACTGTGTGCGCAGTGCGCTGGAGTCAGATTTTGACAACAGGTTCAGCACCCTGTTACACTCAGAGATACCACTGTATCCCCAATTCCAGGGTGCATCAAGATCTGACGTGGTCCAGGTATGCTTGTGCAACTTAATATACGAACCATTGTCATAATAACTACCATTCCTGTTTGGAATCATGGCCTCATCAGTAGACAGCTCGATCACTCTCCAGAAATCTACTGCAAAACTCTGGCTGGACATCTTCTGGTATACAGAACCCGTTGCCGCCACATAACCTTCCTGTGTATTGGGAATGGTGGTCAGCTGTGATTCAACAGGCACATCCAGCTTGGTACATCCTGCTGCCGCCATCATAACTGTAGCGGAAATAGCGATATATAATAATGCTTTCATTCTTCTCTCAATTTTTAAAATGTAACATTCAATCCCAACAGGAATGTGCGTGTCTTTGGATAATAACTGCGGTTGTCAATACCCGGTGTCTGCCCTGATACATTGATCTCAGGATCTATTCCTTTATACTTTGTAATAATGAACAGGTTATTGCCAGAAGCATACACACGCAGCTGATAATTCTTTTTGTTAGCAAATGAATATCCCAGTGTTGCATTGTCCAGTCGCAGGTAAGAACCACTTTCTACATACCGGCTGGAGATGAAGTGATCCTTGTCGTCCTTAATAGATTCAGATAAAGTGCTTACAGGCACATTGGTGGTATTGGCATAAATAGGCGCGTTCATATCTGCGCGGGTAGCATTCAGGATCTGGTTGCCATATACCCCGCGTACAAAGATGTTGAGGTCAAACTGGCCATAACGGAAGGTATTATTCCAGCCATAGATCAGTTTAGGCTGTGCAGAACCAGTTACCCGGAAATTGGTAAATGCGGTGCTATCCGTAGAGATCGTGCCATCGGCAGCGACAAAAGTCGATTTACCATCTGCATTTTTACCCGCATACTTCAGGGTATAAAAAGAACCTAATGGCATGCCTTCTTTGATGATCTGGTAACCACTGATACCCGATTGTCCACGGGCACTGAATGCAGCTGTGTAGAACTGCGGTGCACTGAACAGGTCGTTGGAAATAGAAGTGATCTTATTCACATTGTGTGCAAGGGTGACAGACGATGTCCAGCTGAATTTACCTGTTTTTACAGGTGTCGTGCTCAATGCCAGTTCTATACCTTTATTGCTCATAGCACCTACATTTGCCGTCATCGTGCTATAAGGATACTGTGTAGTAGATACGGTGTAATCACCGATCAGGTCTGTCGTACGCTTGTCGTACACATCCACACTACCACTCAGTTTGTTATTGAACAAAACGAAATCCACCCCCACGTTCGTAGTCGCTGTACGCTCCCACCTCAGATCAGGGTTATCATTCTGAATAGGTGTCAGGGAATTGATCCACGCCCCGTTATAATAGAAGTAAGAAGAACCACTGCCATAGATCAGGCGGGAAGTATAGGCATTGAAACCTGTAGAGTTACCTACCACACCATAACCGGCACGTACTTTCAGAACGTTGACAAAGTTCACGTTCTTCATGAAGCGCTCATTCTGGAGGTTCCAGCCTACAGATACAGACGGGAAATATCCCCAACGATTGTTACGACCAAATGCAGAAGAACCATCACGACGCAGTGATCCCTGGAACAGGAAACGGCCATCATAATCATAAAAAGCCCTGCCATAGAAAGAGATCAGTCTTAAGGTAGATACATAGTTATTCCCATAGTTCACGGTTGTACCATTACCCTGACCCAGGTTATTCCACTTCAGGTCGTCAGATACGAAGTTATAACCGCTCACCTGGTACCCATCGCCATTACGGTCTTCCTGCCAGCTGTAACCACCCAGTAATTTAATATTGTGTTTATTGAATCTTCTTTCATAGGTCGCAAATGATTCCAGTACTTTCTTGGTATTGGATACATTCGTACGCTGTGCATAACCTGTATAATCCTGTGCCAGCATAGAAGCACTGTTGTAATACAGATCCGTATCATTGCGCTGACGCTGATACGACACAGAGGTAGTAAAGTCCAGCCCTTTCAGGATATTCACGGTCGCAATACCATTTACCAACAGGATATTGGCTTTGCTCTGGATAGTATTATCATTGATCAATGCCACCGGGTTGTAATAACCACCGGTACCTGTCGTGCGGCTTCTGTCTTCATAATAGCTACCATCAGCATTCTTCACAGGCACCGTAGGCATATAAGTGAGCATGTTGCTCAGCACCTGGCTGGGGATCTGTTTACCATTAGTAATACTGTTGGTCACATTCATGTCCAGTTTCAGGCGATCGTTAAAAGCACGGTGCTGTAAATTGGTACGGATCACAAATCGGTTCATGGAAGACCCTTTAATGATACCTTCATTATTCAGGTAGTTCACACTCACTCCATAGGAGGAGTTCTGGTTGCTGCCACTGTAAGCTAAATTGTGATTGTGGGAAAACCCCGTACGGGTTACTTCCTTCTGCCAGTTGGTATTACTGACACCATCGTTATTGATGGCATCAATGGTTACATTATTCGCAGCCAGGTAAGAACGCAGCTGGTTAGCATCCGCCATTTTAATGGTGTTAGAAATTCTTTCAACCGCGCCATAGGTACTATAGGAAAGATGTGATTGTCCGGAGCGCACCTTGCGGGTGGTAATGATGATCACACCATTTGCAGCACGGGAACCATAGATAGAAGTAGATACCGCATCTTTCAATACCTCCATGCTTTCAATATCGCCGGGGGCCACACTATAAATAGAAGCACCCGGTACCCCATCAATCACATAAAAAGGTTCATAGGCATCGGTACCAGACCTGAAAGAAGACGGCCCACGCAGGATCACAGCGGCATTTTCATTGGGATTACCGCTCCTGGAAATATTCAAACCGGCTACCTTACCCTGCAGCAGCTGCACGGGGTCGCTATACACACCTACGTTGAAATCTTCTTTCTTCACAGTGGTCACAGCACCCACCATTTCACTACGGCTTCTGCTACCATACCCGATTACCACAACGTCGCTGAGCTGACCATTGTTCTCCTGCATTTTGAATGCTACGGACAACTGGTCATTTGCCTTCACACTATAGCGCTCACTCACATGGGTAGTATAACCAATATAACTGGCTTTGATCACGTATCCTGTGTCAGCAGGTACTTTTGAAAAACGGAACAGACCAATAGAGTCTGTACGTGTTACCTTGGAAAATGAAGAAGCATTCCTGGTCAGGATGACAGTAGCACCGGGCAGGGGTTCTCCCTTTTCCGTCCTGATCAACCCTTTGATATCGCCCGTTTGGGCAAAAACTTTTAAATGCAGCAATACGGCAAATAAGAGCAGCACCGCATGTCGCGGAAACGGTCTTTTTCCTCTAAATGTCATGTTATTCTGTATTTATGTATGATCCTGTTATCGGGTGATGTTGTACCCTGTAGCTGTTTTTTCTAATTTTAATCCATTCACCAGTGTAATGACAGAGAGCAAATCTTCTACACTGTCAGTATCGGCATATGTCCCGGAGAATTTCATGTTCTTCAACTGTTGCTCGTCGAAGGTGATACTGGTGTGATAATAACTTTGTAGAGTAAGGAACACATTTTTCAGTGGTTCCTGATGAAACACTTGTCCTTTAGTCTCATTCGCAGCAATTGTTGCAGGTGCAGTTTTCAGATGAGGAAGCTTGTTATCAGATACGATCGCTTTCTCCTGCTGCGTATTAAATACGAGTTGTTGTCCCGGATGCAGGTATACAGGTTGAAAAGTGGTGCTGGCCTTTTTCACCACTACTTTCCCAGTGATCAGCTGTACATGCACTTCGCCTTTGAGCGTGGTAATACGGAAGGAAGTCCCTAATGCAGTCGTGGTCAATCCTCCGGCTTCCACAGTAAATGGTCTGTCTTTGTCTTTCGCTACATCAAAGAAGGCTTTCCCTTCCAGGTGGATATAACGTTGCTGACGATCAAAGTGCAAAACATGTGTCAGTTTACTACCAGAAGAGAGTACGACTGTAGTACCATCTTCTAATTGATAAGTCTGATCATGCTTCCTGTCATTACTGATCACAGTATACCTAACGGTAGTTGTGTCTTTTAGGTTAGCCTGGAAATGTGTGGTATGCTGTGGTTTCCACAGTAATATACTTCCGCCTATTATCCCGGCGATAGCAGCTGCAGCAGCTATCCTGCGGAAGTAATAGATCTTCGGCCTTCGTTGTGTGTGTTGTGAGATATATTGCCACATAGCCGCATCTGTTTCTTCAGCCATGCGTTGCTGTGTAGCGAATTCTTCCCACTCGGGTGTACTGATCAGATCTTCCGGATGTTCAGTAAACCACGCAGCGAGCATTTCCGCTTCTTCCGGACTACAATTGTTGGTAATAAAACGTGCAACCTGTTCGCTGGTGATCTTCATTTGAACTGTTTCTAACTACTATTCGTTTGTAAATTGGGAATACCCTGGCGCTTAATAATTTGTTAACATAAGGAGCAGGAGGACAAGTGCTTTGCGCAGGACACTCAATATGCGGGAGATATGATATTCAACCGTTTTGGGGGAAATGGACAGCTGTTGTGCTATTTCATTATAAGTCATTCCTTCCTCCCTGCTGAGGCGGAATACGAGCCGTCCCTGTTCCGGTATGGTGCTGAGGATCTGTTCAATTTTGATACGGGTTTCCCGCACCTGGTATTGGTTATTCACACTATCTTCTGCTTCATCAGCAGCTACAAAGCCCATGCGTTTCTTCTCAGCAGCCAGTTTACGCAATTCATCGATCATGAGTGACCGGGCGATACGAAAAATTTGTACATCTATATTAATAACAGGATTCAGGGTATCACGGTGAGTCCAGACCTTCACAAAGGTCTTCTGTACAACTTCCTGTGCCAGGTATGCTGATTGGGTCCTGCCCAGCAGCAGGAAATACAGCTTATCCTTATACTCTTCGTAAACAGACGCAAAGGCTTTTTCATTACCCTCCTTAATGTCTGCTACGGTATAACGTTGGCACATAGTTATGGAAAGGAGTTTTAGAAAAAGCAAAAGTATAAAAAGAAGGAGAGCAGGTATATTAAGGTAATATTATCAAATTCTGTTTATCTGGTTAACTTTACGGTACCCTGTTCTCTCACCACCTTTCCATAATAATCATTCCCCACTGCCATCCAGATATAGATACCTTCGGGCACTTTCTTTCCTTTGAGATTTGTACCGTCCCAGGCTACCTCTCCTCTTTTGGACTTCTGGTACACCAGGTTGCCCATACTGTCTAATATATCAAAAGAAGTAATCGTCTTGATGGTTTTCGCATACACCTGCAGCAGGTCGTTTTGTTTGTCTCCATTTGGAGAGAACTCCTCCTGCACCATAAAAGCCTTTGGATTGGACACACTCACCTTCAAAGTATCTGTCGTACTACAACCATTCTTCTGCGTAATTTTAATCAGGTAGGTCTCCGGTGCCTTCAGTGTTACTTTCGGATCACTCACTTTATTATCTGTCAGGCCATTGTCAGGCAGCCACTCATACGTTGCCCCCTCTACCTTTCTTGCGTTCAGCTGTAATGGCTTTCCCGGTTCTGCTTTCACTGCCGGCAATGACTTCGCTGCCATTGGTGCTATAATCGTTATATCATGTATACTGGTACCTCCCATAGACGGGCAGCTGGGTGGCGTAGCCGTTAATACAACGGTATAGGTACCAACCCTGGAATAGGTGAACCCTGCATTGAAATTCTCACTGCTCTGTCCATCTCCGCTATGCCAGCTATAATCTATCGGCCCGGTGGCCTTTGTCTTATTGGTAAAATAAACGGATGTACCTGTACACCCACTCCCGTAGGAGAAATCAACAACTGGTGGTAATACCTGCGTCATAGAGATCACATTCGAGGTAGTCGAACAACCATTCGCATCCATGGCCATTACTTTATAATCTCCCGGTGCAGATACCTTTAATGCACTCCCTGTGCCGGCAATAGAATCATTCCGCATCCAGGTAAAAGTATACTTCCCCGTCGCGCTCAATGGCATCTCCTTCGTGCCACAGATCACAGTCCCCCTATCTGCACTGATAGCCGTTACAGGTAACGGATATACCGTCAGGGCCCCATTTACATAAGTAATCGCATAATTCTCTGCATTGGCGCCTGAAGGTATCAGGGTATTGCTTATATCCACACTTACTGTAGGCCGAGTGATGAAGACATCCGGTGATTCATCATACACCCAACCTTTATAACTCACTGTAAACACTGGATCGGGCGCCCCTGCACATTTCGCTGCATTATTTGCCGTGATCACAAGCGGTGCTTTATCTATCACCAGTTTCTCTACTGTACTATCTGTTGTGATATCCACTTCACCTGCTTTCATGATCTGCACCATCCATTTGTGATCTTCCAGATACACTTTTGCGACATTGGTGTCAGCAGAATTTACCTGGATGCTGTCGCCAATATTCAATGGAAAGTCCGGATCCCCGTATTTTTTCTGGCCATATCCATTTAAACAAATGAAAAACAATGCAATGAGTAATCGATTCATATTAAATATTGCTATACTTTGTAGCAAAGATAGCACTCCAACTCATTTATTAAAATGTCCTTCCCTGTAAAAAATATCGGTTAAATAATCGATGTACAATATATCGATGGGTCAATGATTAGTATGACTACAGTGATGATGTAGTCCCTTAAAAGAGATCCCCTCTTAATGAGGTACCCTTTTATACCGTACTTTATAGTTTCGCTCCCAGAACTTATACCAATGCTTATTCTTCGGATAACTCCTGTGTGAAGTGGCATTGTTGCAAACAATAGCAACAAGCAGGAGGATCAATACCCCACTCAGCACCGGACTTAATACATACATATACCCCAATGCCTTCACCTTGGCTGTACCTATATTCGCAATCAATGCAGTAGCGCCCCCGGGAGGATGCAACGTTTTAGTGATCTGCATCATCACAATAGCAAGAGAAACAGAAAGTGCAGCAGTAAGCCATACTTCTCCGGGTACCAGTTTATAAATAGTAACCCCCACAAAGGCACTGATAACGTGGCCGCCGATCAGGTTACGGGGCTGTGCAAGCGGACTGTTGATGATGCCGTACACCAACACCGCAGAAGCCCCGAAGGAGCCGATTAAAAAAAGGTTGTCTGAAGCAGGCAATATCTTACTGTTGAGCAGGCCAATAGCCCCTATCCCTAAAAATGCACCTATGAATGTCCAGATATGTTCTTTAAGGTCGATCAGTGTTTCGTGGTAAATGATCAGCCCGGCCCTGCGCACATGCCGGCGTAATTTTCGATGTATCATTGTGGCGCAAAAATAAATAAATAGTTCATGTTCTACAATCATAGGGAGTCAACCGCCAAGACTCCATTCTTATAATTCTTCAGCTACTTTTTAATGAAAGCAATTATCAAACATCAACTAGGGATGTGCTTCCTAACGATATTAACAACAACCCGTAAAATAATTATATGAAAGAATGTCACACATTGAGATGTGGGCCACTACATGCACATGTAGCAAGATCATTGCACCTGCAAATGAACAGAACCCGCTACCACATTAAACTTCATCTGCAGACAACTTTTATTTTCTTCATATACCCCTTCACTACATACTGCCTGAAAGCTAGAATGGCAGTACCTTCTGTCGAATGTGCCGTAACTATTTTTAAACAATAATGAATTAAAAGGTGTTTTGTTTTGCATTAGTATTCACAACTTCAAAAAGCCCTCAACATGAGCACAGCAGCACTTAAAGCAAGCAAATGGAGCAAGACCGCTCCACTATCCGCACTTGACACAATTCGCATCGAATGCGGTATCGATGAAGACTTCAGAAAGAAATTTATTGCTGACCCATCCGGCGTTTTAAAAGCACACGGCATTGAAGTACCAGCTGATGTAAAGATCAATGTAGTACAGGATACCCCTAGTACTTACAACATCAGCATTCCTCCTTTCCGTGGCAATGATTTATCAGATGCTTCATTGAAATCAGCAGCAGCAAGCAGTAACGGTACTACATGGTGTACCACCTGTACTGCTACAACCCCTATTTGTGCAGGCTCACTGGCATCACTGACTTGTGCATAACACTATTACAAACCGGGTAGCAATACCCGGTTTATTTACTTTATTCGAAATACACCATCATGAGTGCTGTTCTTGAGCAAAAGGCGATATACGATATCAGCCTGGCATCCCGTATCAATAGTGAACCCGTTATCCCCGAACTAACTGAACCGCTCTGCCAACAGGCAGCTACATTGTTAAAAGAGCTGCTTGCATCAAAAGATTTTACCATTCAGCCTGGTGTATTCCAACACCTGATCGATTGGTATGGAAAGATAATTGCCAGGTTGACAAACAACCTGCTTATACAACGCTATTCCAGTTTCTTCCTGTCAGTCTATCCCTTCTGGAGACCCAGGAATACAGCACCTGGTGACTGTACACCTGGCACATCCAGGGAAAAACTGGACGCTTATATTATATGGGAAAGTGAACAAAACCTATTCTCCGGCAATGAGCAGTACCCTGAACTCACACGCCTGCTTACACTCGCACAACAAAACTGGCTGACAGTTATTGAAGAACTCTTCGAAAGGATCCAGCGCCATTCCAAAGACGGGATACCCGCCCTGGAAGAGTTAACCGCCATTGAATTTGGCATCTCCGACCCCCATGATCATGGTAGAACAGCATCTATCTTAACGTTTGGGGAGATGAAGATGGTGTATAAACCCCGCTCCCTGGATGGTGAATATGGATGGAATTATATCCTGGATCACTTAATGGACCAGGGATTAAATTATAACTTCTTTTTGCCGGAGGTACTAAATTTCGATGGTTATGGGTTCATGGAATTTGTAGATCCATCTACCTGTCATCATCCCCATGAAGTAGCGAATTGTTATGAAAAGTATGGCGCTATCCTGGCCATTGCACATGCATTTGGCACATACGATCTGCATCATGAAAACATCATAGTGCAGGGTGATAGCCCGGTTGTGATAGATGCAGAACCGCTCTTCAGATGCCTGCTGGCAAATTCTGAAAGTGGAGAAAAGCGACTAAAACTTGATAAAAACATCTCGCTGGATAATATAGAATCAAATGAATCCGTCATGGACATTGGTATGTTACCTCATACCATTCTGAGTCAGCTGGATAAAGACGGTAATAAGCATGTAGAGTTTATAGCCGGCGCCCTGCATGCGTTTGGGAATGAACCGATGAAAGAATATGTGTTTTGTGGCAGAGGATCGGACAACCTGCAATTACTGGAAAAGCAATTTACAGCGGCGACCATTCCAAACCTGCCTTCTCTACATGGTGAGCCCCAATTACCGAAAGCATACCTGCCGGAGATAGAAAAAGGATTCCGTACAGCACATCAGTTCCTGTTGACACACAGACAACAGATCTTATACAGGGATGCACTGCTGGATCAGTTGCGGCATTTAAATTTACGCCTGTTATTAAGACCGACAGTACAGTATGGGGTGGTATTTATCCGGAGTATCAGCTTACAGTTGCTTAAGTCATATGAGCAGCGCAAACAAAAGATCCTGCAGGATTTAAAGATCTTAGGGCAACTACGGATTGACGCCATTGACAATATAGAAATGGAAGAAGTCGCCGGCATTATGGATGGAGATATTCCCCGGTTCGATGTACTGGCCGGTAGCGCCAGCGCCTACAATACAACTTTATTATACTCCCCGGTCGAAATGGCGAAACAACGGTTTGAACGTATCAATGAAAAAGAATTAGAACTACAGGTCGCCACTATAAAAGAAAAGATATCCGAACAATCTCTAAGAGGCCAGTCTGCCTTTGGTATAATTGATTCAATAGTTAATGCGGCCATCTGGATCGACGATGTACCTTCATGGGCATATACAGCCTATGCACCCGGATTTGGTTGTACCATGGTACATGCAGATCGGGGAGCCTTGTATGATGGTGTGCTAGGCACAGCGGTAGCCATAGCAGAAGCTGGTAAGTTAGCTAATAACCAACGATGGATGGACACGGCACTGAAAGCGATCCGCCCGCTCGCTGCGTCTATCAGCGCAGGCAGAGGTGGAGGCCTGGCCAGGGGATTAGGAGGGGTGATCTACGGCATTATCAGGATTGCAGCAGCCACCAATACCCCCGGGAATATGCAGCTGGCCAGGAAGATCGCCGTCAGCTATTACAAGGATGTATTTGCCAGGGAGGAACTGGATGAAATCCTTCATGGTCGCGCAGGTTTCTTACTAGCCATGATCGCGTTGTACAAAAGGCAACCCGATTCCCTACTGGAAACCATTATAGAAGAGACAGCGAAAACACTCATTGCACGTTCCGTCTCTCATGACCGGGGCACCTGCTGGAAGGTCATGGATGGACACTCGTTACCGAATATCAGTCACGGCACTTCAGGTATGGCAATGGCACTGGCACGGTGGTATGAATTATCAGGGGATGCAAAGGCCAGGGAGGTGCTGTTAGGTGCTATGCAATACGACAACTCATTCTGGGAGCCTGCTGAAAATGGCTGGGCAGACATGCGTGTAGCGGGATTACAGGATGATCAGAAAACAACCTGGACATGGTGTAACGGGCGTAGCGGCGGGTTGCTGTCCAGGTTAGCCGTATCACAAGCTATCGGTACACCTTTCATAGATGAATATTCAGCGCATGCGTTGTGTGCATCGCATACTGACATCCTGCATGAAACAGCACCAGGGCTATGCTGTGGTACGGCCGGCGCATTGGATACACTGCTAAAGATCAACGAGTATCACCCTTCTGAACATTTGCAATCACATATTGCCCAGGCAACCCGCCTGATCACTTCGCATACACCGGATAGTCATTATTCCAATTTAATGCCTGCGTTATTTACCGGTAGCGCAGGACTAGCCTTTGGCATGATGCGGGCAGCACATCCTGATCAGGTGCAGTCAATGCTTTGGTTTGGGTAAAGGAATTGCAGCAAATACCTTCAACACGCTTCATTGGAATTACGCAGCAGGTTGCTGCGTAGTTCCAATGAAGCGGCCTTAAAAAAATGAAACCATACCTGTCAACTTAATTATTCACTATCACCTTCACATCCCACGGCGCCAACACCACCACACCCTTCTGATTCACTGCCTTACCTGACAACAACTCTCTCCCTGTTTCAAATGGATAGTTCAAGGTCTGCTGTGTATCTGAATAATTAAACAAATAATGAACAGTACGCCCGGCAGCATTAACTCCCGTCTTTGTAATAACCGGGAAATGCAATGCTTGCGCATCTCCCCATAACCCTGCATCCTTCACACAGTTCTCCATGATCTTTTCACACAGTGTATTGCCAGGCATAAATGCGATGTAAGTTGCCGTCCCTTTCCCATATTGATTACGCGTCACAGCGGCATACTTCCCCCACTGTGCATGGTCATAATAGGCTAATACCTTAGCTGTCGAAGGTGTCACTAACTCCATCCAGTACCTGATCTCATTATCCTTCGCACCAAACGGATCTCCTTTCAGCCCTGCATGCTCAGGTACAACAAACTGACTATAATAATTGCCCGTCGCAGCATTGATGATACCCGGTTGTGGTGTACTGCGAACCTGTGCGTTTTCGTTGGAGAATCCACTTTTAAATGTATACACTATATGTCCGCCATTCTCTACATACTTATTCAGACGCTGCAGCAGCTCGTCAGAAGCAGCATACAAGGCTGGCACCACAATCAATTTATATTGGTCTAAGTTGCTGCTCGAAGGATCGATAAAGTCAACCTCTATGTTCATGCGATACAATGCATCGTAAAAAGGACGCAGGATGTCATTGTATTTCTCTGATGTTCCCCACCCGAAACTAAAGGCATTGAAAGCCGTGTTGGCTTCATTACTAAAAAAGATAGCTGCCTGATTCTTCTTTTGCAAATGCTGTAAGTCTTTACTGAGTCTATCGAAATCCGCCCCGATTGTAATGGCTTCTTCATAAGTAGGATTCGGCGCAAAGTCATGACTCAATAATCCTTTCCAGTAAGTCTCTGCACTATTATGAATCGATGCCCAGTGCCAATAGCTGACCATATCCGCCCCGCTCGCCAGGTGACTGAATGCCTGTAACCGCAATTGACCAGGATAAGGTGTCCAGTTGGCAAATCCCTGTGCTTCCGTTTCTATCACGAGGTAATTTTTCCCTCCTTTCATAGACCGGGCCAGATCACCACCCAATGAAATCTCTATACCTGTCAGCTCATGCTGACTTGGATGATAGATATCTACCCCGGCAATGTCCATCGCTTTCGCTGCAGCAAAATGATCTACCTCATCCTGTATACCATAAGAATGCCCTTTCCAGCTGAGATCGAAGTTTTGTGTAATAAACTGGTCCGGACGTTTGTATTCCCTCACTATCTTTGCCTGCCATGCCAGGAACTCCGTCACCAGCTGCCGTTGAAAACCAGCAAACGCGGCTTTCACACTGGCATTCACAGAACCATTTACTGACGGGAAATCATCCCATGAACTGATACGGTTACTCCAATAGTTCAAGCCAAATGCACTGTTCACGCTGTCCAGTGTGACGAACTTCTTACGCAGGTACTCCACAAAAGCCTGCTGCACATTTGGGCCTGCTGTATTATAGGCCTTCGTTTCATTATCCACCTGGTAACCGATGATGGCAGGATGATCTTTCACATGCTCCATTATTTTCCGGATAATGCGTTCTGCATAGTAGCGGTAATGAGGATTCGTAATGTCCATATTCTGTCTTGGACCAAACTGATTTTGTCCCCATGGTGTGGTGGCCAGTACATCAGGATACTTTTTCACCAGCCACGCCGGCACAGCATAGGTAGGGGTGCCGATAATCACGCTGATCCCTGCTTTGTGCATAGCATTGAGCACCCTGTCGATATGAGAGAAGTTATACACACTATCAGCAGGTTCTTCCGTCGCCCAGGTCGATTCCGCTATACGCACCACGTTGATATGCGCAGCCTTCATCATAGCAATGTCCTTGTCTAAGCGGTCATAGGGCATATATTCATCATAATAGGCCACGCCGTAGAGCAACTTATCCTTTACCTGCGCAAACGACGTAAGGGCGGCAATACAACATACTGTTAACAATAGTTTTTTCATAACATCAGCATTTAAAATTGAATAACACTTCCTGCATAGCGGGCATATGTAACCCACAAGGCAATTATAGTAGCAGGGAAACAGCGGCGTTAAACGTGCCTGGAGGAGGAAATGTACGGCAGTCATTCCTAAATTCAAAGGTTTATTAACTGTATAATTGACACTTTCATTTTTTCTTCCATATATCGGCAGGTATAAAATCCTGATCTTCGTCAGTTCCATTAACAGTCAGCACTGATCTTCGTCAGGGTTTGCATTGATCTGAAAAAGTACCTTTGCGGCCCCGTCATGCCAACGGGACACACACATATGGACACAGAACTATTATCGCCCGCCGGCTCATTCGAGGCGATGCAGGCAGCTATCAATGCCGGTGCAGACGCCATTTATTTCGGTGTAGAACAACTCAACATGCGCAGCCGGTCCTCCGGCGGGTTTACCATCAATGATATTGCGGAAGTAAGTGAACGTTGCCATGCAGCAGGGAAAAAGTGTTACCTCACCTTGAATACGGTGATGTATGAATATGATATGCAGTTATTGCAGTCGGTGTTGAAAGCAGTGAAAGAGCATGGTGTAGATGCGGTGATTGCGTCTGACTTTGCCGTGATTCAGTCATGCGCTGTCATGGGCATCCCTTTACATATTTCTACCCAGGCCAATGTGAGTAACCTGGAGTCTGTGCAGTTCTTCGCCCGGTTTGCAGATACCATTGTGCTGGCACGTGAACTGACGCTGAAGCAGATCGCTTTTATCTGTAATGAAATCAAACGTAAGCAGATCAAAGGACCTAACGGCGCGCTGGTGAAGATAGAGATCTTCGTACATGGGGCATTATGTATGGCTGTCTCCGGTAAATGTTACCTAAGCCTTCACAGTCAGAATGCATCTGCCAATCGTGGCGCCTGTTTGCAAAACTGCCGGCGTAAGTACAAGGTATCAGATGCAGAAACAGGGGAGGCGCTGGAGATCGATCATGAATACATCATGTCTCCGCAGGATCTGTGTACGATCAACATATTGGACGAGGTATTACAGTCCGGCGTGACAGTGCTGAAAATAGAAGGCCGCAGTAAAGGGGCAGACTATGTCCATACCGTAACGGCCTGCTATCGCGAAGCAATAACCGCTATCGAACAAGGCACCTACAATTCCACGCTCGTAGCAGCATGGATGACACGTTTGTCGACTGTATACAACCGTGGATTCTGGGAAGGCTACTACCTGGGCAGAGAGATGGGACAGTGGACCAATAAACCTGATTCTATTGCGACAGAGAAGAAGATCTATGCAGGTAAGGGAGTGCGTTTCTATCCCCAGATTAAAGTGGGAGAGTTCCTTATAGAGAAGGGCACCTTGCAGGAAGGAGACGAATTGCTCTTAACGGGCAATGCGTTTGGCATGGAGAAGATCAGTTTTGACAGTGTGCTGGTGAATGGAGAGAAGAAAGACAAAGCAGTGAAAGGAGATAGCATTACTTTTCCTTTCCCGCATAAGGTGACCGCAACAGATAAATTGTATAAACTGATACCGTCTGCCAATGCCTAAGATCATACATTACAGGGATAAATGCATTGGCTGCGGCATTTGCTTTGAGATGCAACCGGAGCTGTGGAGAATGAGCAGGAAAGACGGGAAAGCAGTATTGCTGGGCGCAGAAGAGAAACGGGAGACCGACGTATTGTTAGTGAATAACCAGCTGCTGCAGGATACGAAAGCAGTAGCAGCAGCTTGTCCGGTGAAGATAATCAAGACGGCAGGTTAATCAATAAAGATAAGCTGTCCTCATCCGGCCTGTGCTAAAAATAATGCAGACTAACCTGTAGGATTAATTTAAATTATAAACACCAATATCAATATTTATCCAGATTTCATTATCTTAGTATAACACGTTTTTACTCGACCTCCTTATATCAGCATTTATTTCAGGGACACTAACCAAGATCAAGAGACCAGAAAAAAGGAGATAATTAATTTTCAAAACCAGATTGTCATTAAATCCTCCTTAGTTATGAAAATAGCCATGGATAGCTAGAAAGCACAATCTATCATCCCGCAGATCCGGGATAAATACAGCATTATTTTGAATTGCATCCGGTTGCGACAGCGACCGCACACGGTAGTTTTGTCTCAAAAAACCATTTTCCTCAAAATAAAACCTTTTCACCCATGAAAAGCAGCACAACTCTGTCCGGCATCCGATATGCGTTATGTTTCCTATTCCTGTACACCAGCTTCAACAAGCTGATGGCTTATGATTATTATCTGTATGATCTCAAAAGATCACCTGTTTTAGGCCACTACGCCACCATTATCGCCATCCTCATTCCTGCCGCAGAGCTATTGGTAGCTGGCCTTTTACTACTGGAAAAAACCATCAAAGGCGGGCTGCTGGGCTCACTGGCACTCATGGTAGTATTTACCCTGTACGTTAGTTACGTCGTCTTTTTTGCCGCTTACAAACCATGCTCCTGCGGCGGCATCATCCGTAACCTGACATGGCCGCAGCACCTCGTTTTCAATCTCTTTTTTGTTACGCTTTCCATCCTGGGACTGTATTTACAACGCAGGTCCGCACCTGCTTATATTCACACGGGGGACGCCGAAAAACCAATAGAGTAGGCAATATTATCCATCTTCAATCATCCTTATGAAAAAGAAAAAGTTACTGATCGCACTCCTGCTGATCATGGGCGCTGCTGGCGCAGCCAAGGCTACCAAAGCCAGGGATTTTCTTGGGTATATTTATTTCCAGGGAGCCTGGACACAGATCTATATTCCCTATGAATGCCCATTTACAGGTTGGGGCTGTACTTACACCTTTTATGATGGCATTATCTACCAGGTATATCTTCAGTCAGGATTAACCTTCTATCCTATCAGGCCGTAATCAAAAAGAGATCCGGGAACTGATCAGTGAGGTTTCCGGATCTCTTTAGCTTTATGGATATCCCGGGTTTTGATACAGGTTGGGATCTTGTACAATTTCCTCTTTAGGTATCGGCCACAATCGCTTTGTTGCATTCCATATTCCGCCACCCTTGGCAGGGGTTTCGATAGTCATAACGGTATCAATAGCGCCCATTCGCTTCAGATCAAACCACCGGTGCCCCTGTTCTGTAAAAAATTCCACCTGCCGCTCTTTTAAAATAGCATTCAACAAGGTGTACTTATCCTGTTGATCGGCCGAAAGCACAGGTAATCCGGCCCGTTGTCTGATCATATTTAAATCTGCAAGCGCTGCAGCGATCTCACCCAACTGCGCCCTACACTCCGCGCGGATCAGGTACATTTCAGCCAGCCTGAAAATCATTGAATACTCCTTCAAGTCATCTCCTATACGTACTTTATACTTATATGGGAAATAGTACGTAATAGCAGGCGCAACACTTCGGTCTGTAAAGGAGTTGATCCAACTCTTCTTCCGCTGGTCATACTGCCCAAAAGCACCCAGTAAAGCATTACTGATGGCCTGCTGTGTTTTATATTTTGGCGGTACGTTGATGATAAATTCATTGCCTTCTGTGGTATTGATCTTAGTGACATTCGGTGTACCAGGCATTAACTGCCAGATGGCTTCCGTACTATTCTTTAAAAATACCTGGTCAAGGGGAACCAGTGCATAGGTATCAGTCATGTCAATAATGGTACTGGCCTGCGCTGCAGCATCCTCATACCTTCCCATAAAAAGATACACCCGGGCTAATAAGGCCGTAGCAGCAGCTTTATTCGGACGGGTACGTTCACTGCTGGGACTAACACAATCAGGACCGATATAATTATCTCCAAGCTCATTTTGCACTGTCAGCAGATCTGAAATGATCTGTTGATACACGTCACGCTGCAGACTTCGGGGAAGCAACGCATTTACCTGCACATCCGTGGTAACAGGCAATGGAATGTCTCCATATAAATTCGTGAGGTAAAACAACCAGTAGGCCCTGATGAAAAGCGCTTCTGCCATTAACTGTTTTCGTATCAACGGATCCAGTTTTTCAGCACCGGCACATCCCCAATAGACGTCGTTGGCATCCCGGATATATAAATAGCCGGTATTCCACATCCCTGTTACATAGACATTCCCGGTTGAAATATTATTACTATACAACCCGTCGTCATCCGAACTCCACGTAAGCTTCAATTCGTCACTACATAACCCGGTATAACGGGCAATTTTTGCAGGAGAAGCACCCTGGTTAAACATACTTCCATAAATACTATACAAAGCCATCATAGCAGTTGTATTGTCTTCGTAGATTTTTGATGCTTCTATTTTCGAACCAGGGGCAACCACATCTAAGAATTTACCACAGCTTACAGCCCCCGGCAACCAAAGTATGAGGATAAAACACCGCATTCTGCGATCACGCATAGTTTCACAATTATATGTTTATAAACTGATACGACACCCTACAACAATCACCCGCTGGGGTGGCAGCCTGTAGTTAATCAGATAACGTTGCGTTTCAGGATCCATCCCTTTAAAGTGGGTCCATGTAGCAAGATTTTGCGAGTTCAGGAATAAACTCGCCGATTTAATTTTCACACGGGTACATAATAGTTGAGGTAGTTCATGGGATATCGACACATTTTTTAGACGGATGTATGAAGCATCTACAATGCTACGATCACTTTGCGTAAGCAGCACAGTGGCATGCGCTGCATCCTGGTTATTGGCAGCATAACGCTGTACCTGCGCTATGTCGCCGGGCTTCTTCCACCTGGTGTCATCCGTCAAAGGCTGATTCCCCCCTGATGGTACAAAATTGCCCGGCACATCCATGCTCGGTACGTAGTACCCCGATTGCCTGACCAGCTGCAGAAATAAGGAGAGGGAAAATCGCTTGTATGTCAACGTATGGCCCCAGCCGGCATAGAATGCAGGACCAATATATCTGGCCGATCTGTCCTGTATATCTATTTTATGATCCCCATTTAAGTCTTTATATTCCGCAATGCCGTTATCCGGGTTGATGCCTTTAAATTGATACACGAACCGGATGTCAAGTGGCTGCCCCACCTGGTAAATAGAAGAATAAAGAGAAGACGAAATATTAGGGAAGGAGATCAACTTGTTATTAGGAACAGTCAAATTAAAAGAATGCTCCCATTGAAAATTGACGCCCTGGAATTGCTTAATATTCAGCTCCAGTTCCAACAAATGATTCTGCACCACCGCAGGCAGATTTTCAGTAGTGTATTTATACCCCGTTACTGCCGGCAAATTGTATTTGAGCAACTGGTTCCTGGTATGGTTCCAGGAATAATTTGCAGCAATTGTATACTTGTTGTTGAAACAAAGTTCAAGGCCTAAAGATGACTTAATTAAGATTTCCCACTTGTACAGGTAATTGGTTAACTGTGTCCGCTCAAGTCCCAATACACCGCCATATCCTGTCGATACGGTATAAGTATCATAGAATTGATAATCTGAAAACTGGTCATTACCGGTTCTGCCAATATTGGCGTGTACTTTACCGAAAGTCAGCAAGGGGATGCGCTGAAAAACCGGCGCTTTTGAAAAGATCCACGCGACACCCGCACTACCAAAATATTCTGTTCTTCTCTCTTTGCTAAACCGGCTGCTTCCATCACTTCTACCTGTAAAATTCAGGTAGAACTCTTCGTTGAAATTGTATCCCAGGCGGGCATAAATACCATAATAACGATATAGATTTTCATCTGTAGTAAAATCCTTCACACCTGCCATTGAAATATTCTCCACAAGCGCGTCACTTTGAAAATCCTTACCAGTGTTCAATATCTGGTGTTGCTTGCTTTGCTGTAAGGTCAACCCGGTCAGTACGTCAAAAGAATGTATACTCTTTAGTTGCAGCGAGTAGTTGGCCTGCGGTTCTACAATCCATGATTGAATGGCATTTACGCCCTGACTATGCGCCCGCAGTAAAGAAAAAGAGCTCAGCGCCGGACTCATTGAGTTCAGTGGAACGACTAAGTCCTCATCCAGTTGTGTATAGTTATAACCAATATTGGTACTCAGCTTTAGCTTAGGCAATAATTCATACGAGAACTTACAACTTCCCAGAAAATGGTTAAAGAGCGCTTGATATCGCTGGCGACGTTCCCCATAAGGGTTTTGAAACGTAGTATCCTCCCAGTTCAATTCGCCGGTACTGGTGAACAAAGCGGGTGCATTAGGAGCGATTAAGATCTTGGGGGTAATGTCGCTAATGGGCAATTGGTTATCATTATTCAAATAGTGTAACCCGATGTCGATATTGGCCTTCTTATTTTCAGAGGTATGCACGACTGCCAGATCTGCCGACAATGTGGTACTTGCAAACGCATGTGAAAACAAGGCACTTTCCCGCCTGTAGACACCACCAAGGCTAAACCGGGTTTGCTCATTCCCTCCGCTCACACTGCCACTGGCATTCATAATGTTAGAATGACCTCCGATGAATTCTTTTTGCCAATCGGTGTATCTCGTGGTGTCCCATTTTGTCAAATCATAATCCGTCATGCCCGGTACCTGCTGGTCATTACTAAGCGCCTCCCGTCTCATTGCCAGGTACTGCTGTGTATTCATCAGCTTCAATCCCCTGGTAATTTTCCCCTGCCCGGAATAAACAGATATATTCAATGTTGTCTTACCAGGAGAGGGTCTTTTGGTCTTTATCAATATGACGCCATTCGCACCTTTGCTGCCATAAATCGCCGACGCGTCAGCATCTTTCAGGATTTCTATACTTTCTATACTCTCTGGTTGTGGTAATTGCATGGTGCTTAAATGACCTGCCGCATTTTCCAGCTGATTAGGTATTGACGTTGCCATTGCCAGTGGTACCCCATCTACAATGTATAAGGGCGCATTGCCATTAGCCATACTATTGAGTCCCTGGATACTAACGTCTACGGCGGACCCGCTTATGCCAGACTCCTGGTTAACGACAACACCAGTCGCTCTTCCCGCCAGGGCCATTAAAGGATCAGATACAGGTTGCCGGGCGATTTCATGTCCGGAGATGATACTTATCCGTCCTGTATTGGCATGTCTGGGCACCTTGTAATATCCCTTGCTGACAAATAACTCCAGGTGCTGCTCCGTGAGCTGTAGCATATACTGGCGAAAATCACGCTTATTACACGCAAATTTCCTGGTTTCGTACCCTATATAACTAATGGTGATCGTGTCTTTAACAGTCACATCAGGTATCCGGAATCGTCCTTTATTGTCGGCAGACCAGGCTTTATTAAATCTTTTAAGAGAGATAGTCGCCCTTGCGAGTGGCGCCCCTGTAGCATCTACCACCATACCCGCCAAATCGAATGCGGGGATACTATCTATCACCTGACCAGGCACAGGCTCTTTGTACTTTATCTGAACGCAATTATCTTTTATACTGAAAGAATAAATATTCTCATTGAGCATATCTTTAAGTGCTCTTTGCAATGGTATCTGGGAACATTTGTAATAGATAGGTCCTCTTGCATTGGTAATTCCGGGTTGAATGGTGAAATTAAACCCTGTCTGTGCAAGGAGTATTTGGGATACATCCAGCAGATCCTGTCCATGTAAGTCCAGGTTAACCAACTGGGCGCTCAATTGATGGGTGATGATTAAAAAAGAAAAAATAAAAATAGACTTCATGTCTTGGGGATTTATCATTTTCATTTAAAATCCCTCACCAACAAACCAGCTCAATACGTGATTGCACCTGGTTATTTGTCGATGAGGGATGAAGTAAACATGGCGGAGAAAGACAGGCTACTCTACAGTGATAACATTATTCTTAAGTACTAGTTTTACGTTAGTGGATTGTGATATTTCATTTAACAGTTTGAGGAGTGGTTCCTTCTTACTATACACCGCTTCCAGCGTGGTAGTAGTCACCCGGCTGGAATCAACAGTTACATGATACCAGCGGCCCAATGCCTTGAGTGCATTTCTTAATGGTGTTTGCTTAAAGACGAAATCACTTCTCCAGATAATAGCACTGTCAGCATTCACCTTTTTCACTGCAAATCCCCGGGTATCTGATATCGCCTGGTATCCCGGTCGCAGCAGCACATCCTGGCTTTCATACCTGGTATTGGTAAGCCTTACAGCACCTTCCAGTAAGGTAGTTTTAACCGGTTCTCCATCATAACTGTTGATATTAAAATGCGTACCCAGTACCTGCACCCGCTGTTCCCTGCAGCAAACAACAAACGGTCGCGCCTTGTCAGGACTGACTTCAAAATAAGCCTCGCCATTCAGTGTTACGCTTCTCTCTTTTCCTTTCAGTTCTTTCGCATATGTGATGCTACTCGCACCATTGAGATACACTACAGTGCCGTCAGGCAATACTGTTTTAAAATTCTGCTTTTGATGGCTGACAGTCGTATCCTGAATAGCTGCAATGTTTACATCTTTCATCCGGCTAAAAGGATTATAAAAGAACAGTCCGCCCATTGCCATCACAATAATAGCGACAGCAGCGGCAACAGCTACTGAACGGACAACTTTCCTGCCTTTATGCTGATGTGCTGATATCCATTTGCGTCTTTCGGCCATTATCCTGTCCCAATCGTCAGACATCGCATTTACATTCAGCTGAACGGGCTCCACGTAGTCCGTTTCTCTGATCACTTTATTGAGCCATGCGTTTACCAGGTTTTCTTCATCCTGGGTACATTGATGGGCAAGATACCTGGTGATTAAATTTTCTGCTTCCTGAGGGGTCATCTTTGAGGATTTTATTGGTTTTTATAGCGGAATAGTAAATCGGCATGTAGCTCAATCTACTTCCCGGTTTCTTTTATTAACGAAGGCTAGAATAGAGCCATAGATCACTTTAGAAATATGCTTCAACAGGTCGATCAAGTCATGTCCGGATAAGGAGTCTGGGCGGACCAGTATAATGCAGCTGATTATGATCAATAGTCCCGGAAGTGAGATCATGATAAACACATAATGATACCAGCTGAAATGGCCGTTTGCCATCATTGTCAGCATATACATAGTGGCACACATAATAGCCATCCAGAAAACGCCTCTTGTCAATAAATCTTTCATAATATGTCTTGGTGTTATATAGTTAATATCAAGCATAGCATTGGCTATCCTCCGCTATTCGGAGGTTATCTCTGGGGTTGGTTATAACTGTATGTGCGTTATAATCGGACAAAAGATCTTGCCACTACGATGTTTTCCCTCTGTTGCATCATTGATTGCTGATGCGTACAATTATATAACGTGAAAAATAGGGGGGAGGGTGATCGGTTAGAGAAAAATATTTAAAATTTTATTTAAAAGCAGGACAAAGTAGTAAGTCAGCACTAACTTCAACATAGAGCGAAGAAGTTTCCTGCTCTTATATAGTTGGTTTTTCACGGTTTCTTCTGAGCGATTAAGTGCAGCAGCGATTTCGGCCCTTGATAGGAACTGTTCTTCGCTCATTTTAAAGACCTGCTTCATTCCTTCAGGCATCTGATCAACACCTTCTATAATGAGCGCCTGAAATTCTTTCATGATCAATTGTTCATCAACTTCGTCCGAGAACTCATTTTTAAAAGCTGCAAAATGCGCAATGGCTTTGTTATCTCGCTTACTCTTTCTAAGGTGGTCAATGACTTTGTTTTTCATGATTGTAAATAGATAGCCCTCAAGATTAGCTCCTGCACTATGTACTTTTTGCACAGCATGCAACGATACAAAAGTGTCCTGTACCATATCGTCAACAAACACTTCGTCATTCCCTGTCATTCTTAAACCAAATGCCCTTACCGGTTTCCAGTAACGTAGATATACTTTCGTAAAGGCGGCATCATCTGAACTATTACGCTGGTTCAATAGTTCTTCATCTTTTAAGTGGGTCATAAATTATAATATTGCTTTAAATTGACTGATTGAATTTTTTGGTTAAAAAACGGGCACAATTAAGGTGATTTATTTGAAACTGATATGGAAATTATCACCCATTAACAGGTTATTAACTAAGGCTTTGTCTATAAAGAGTTGTGGAAATATTTATCAAAAAAATCAGCCAAAATCATGTTACTTTTTCTGCGTGAATGCAAGGAGATTTATTTTGCTAAGCCCCAATATGTTTATGAAAAAAAACGACCGGGTGCCCTGCTTGTTACATTCTTTACAGACAATTTTTCGCCGGAAGTCATAAGGTTTGCTCCATGGTTCAACCTGATCCTCCAATCGCTAATTATTTTTACATGTTCATTCTTCAGTAATCAGCGTTAATCAATAGTATTGAAAACTGGGTAAATAATACCTACAACTTCTCATTTACAGATTTCAAACAATTCAATGCCGCACACCGGGGATATCACCAGAATTTGATATGTCTGGCGCAGTAAAGGATAACATGTATCACAGGAACTATAAAGCTTCCTGGAATAATATTTTCGATGGTGTGTTCTTCATCTGCAAAATGTATCCTGGTGAATGGATAAAACAATGATATGAAAAGAATGACCTTTTAAACAAAACAACTTCGGCCTTTTGAACAAAGTCGCCTAACAATCCCTCCGCTACTTTTGTATCAACAAAATGAAATAGAAATGATACAGAACAACTATCAGGGCGCATTACAACAACCTTTGCAAACAGGTTTCAATGCCGCTTCTACCGCAGCTGAGGTGATCAAAGGAATTGACCTTACAGGCAGGATTGCCATTGTTACAGGCGGCAACGCAGGCATCGGTCTTGAAACTACAAAGACACTGGCCGCAGCAGGCGCTACCGTGATCGTGCCGGCCCGGGATGTCGAAAAAGCACGTCGAAACCTGGAAGGCATTGCCGGTGTCGAGATCGAAGTAATGGACATAATGGATCCTGTCTCTATCGACGCATTTTCAGAAAAGTTCCTGGCTTCTCACAGGCCATTGCATTTGCTGATCAACAATGCCGGCATCATGTGGGTACCTTTGCGCAGAGATATGAGGGGTATTGAATCGCAACTGGCCACTAATTATATCGGTCAGTTTCACCTGACGGCCAAACTCTGGCCTGCATTAAAACAAGCAAATGGTGCAAGGGTCATCAATGTATCTTCCCTCGGCCACCACATGGCACCCTTCAATTTTGAAGATCCCAATTTCGAACATCGCGCATACGAAACCCTGCAGGCATATGGCCAGTCTAAGACCGCCAGCAATCTCTTTACTGTAGCACTTGATAATCGCGCTCAGGCACATCATATCAGGGCGTATTCCGTACATCCCGGATCAATAGCCGGTACAGAACTAGCCAGGGAAGCCTCTGTAGAACTGTTCCAGCAAATGGGATTTCTTGATGAGCAAGGGCAGCTGAAAGCAGAAGTCCTGGCATCTCTAAAGACCATCCCACAAGGTGCCGCCACCACTATCTGGACTGCCACCAGTCCCGCTCTTGACCAAATCGGTGGCGTGTACTGCGAAGATTGTGATATAGCCACCTTACTTCCTTCCGGGACTGATGCGGCAACTGATCCACGGCTACATCAAAGCGGTGTTATGCCCTACTCCCTCGACAAACACAATGCCGAAGAGCTGTGGGCAGTCACAGAAGAAATGACGGGTATCTATTTCCCGGTAGAAACAAGCAACGTTCACACAACCATTCATTAAGATGACAAATCTAACTGGCAAAGTGGCGCTGGTAACCGGAGGCAATAGCGGTATCGGCTTGGCAGCTGCCCAGGAACTGGCTCAGGCAGGCGCACGGGTAATTATCACGGGCAGAAGAAAAGAGGCGGTAGAAGAAGCCGCAACCTTGTTGGGCGTAGATGGGTTGCTGGCCGATCAGTCTAAACTTACAGACATCGAAACACTGGCAGCCCTGGTGGCCCAAAAGTATGGCAGGATCGATATCCTGGTGATCAATGCCGGCATATCTAAGTTAACCACTATTGAGAATGCCACAGAGGAGGTATACGACGAAGTGATGAACGTAAACTTAAAAGGGGCATATTTCACAATTAGCAGGTTTATTCCGGTATTAAATGATGGTAGTTCAATTATCGTCATTTCTTCTTCCTCAGCGTCAAAAGCAACACCGCAGACATCCATTTACGCATCCGGCAAAATGGCTGTCAACACGGTTGTAAAGATTGCGGCGGTCGAGTTGGCGCCAAGAAAGATCAGGATCAATGCTGTTAGTCCCGGGCCGTTCAGCACAGCCATCATGGAAAAAACCGGGTTATCAGCACCTGGAATGCAGGACTATATTGTAGCCCGCGTACCACTCGGCAGATTAGGCATTCCAGCAGAAGCTGGTAAACTGATCTGCTTCCTCGCCGGAGAGGATGCCGTTTTTATTACGGGTGCAGAATATATGATCGATGGCGGCCAGTCCCTTAACCAATAAGGGGCTGCCGCACGATTACTTTTTAACAAAATAAAGGAATAACAATTGTTTAAATTTGTTGGCAGGTGCGATAAATACTATTATATGGAGTATCAGGCAAAATATATCACAGACGACATTAAGCTGTCGTGCTACCAGGATAATTTCTTTAAATCAGACATTATGTTCGAGCACCACATGCTGATCTGGTTTATTTCCGGCGAAACGAAGATCGTTCGCCCCGAGGGAGCTTATTTGTTTCAAAAAGGGGATATTTTCTTAATCCCGAGAAATGAGCTGGCCACGATCATCAATTATCCCAAAGATGGTTTGCCGCACCAAACGGTCGTCATGCACCTGACTACCGACCGGCTCAGGAACTTCTATTCCCGGCTGGACGTGCGCCCGGTGGCAGATGAAACAGACCGTTTAAGGCATTATGCCCGGCATCCATTACTGGAAAGTTGTCTATCATCACTGATTCCTTATTTCGATATGAAGGAATTACCGGCGGCTATTGCCGATCTGAAAATCACGGAAGCCATTACAATCCTGCGTACCATCGATCCGGGTATTGATAACATCCTCGCTAATTTTGAAGAACCCGGAAAGATAGACCTCGCCAGCTATATGGAACGGAACTTCATGTTCAATATGCCGCTGGAAAAATTCGGCTATTTAACGGGGAGGAGTCTGACCACGTTTAAACGTGACTTCAAGAAAGCGTTCAATATAACCCCACAACGATGGCTGACTAAGAAACGCCTGGATCTGGCACGCTATGAACTCCTGGAAAAAAAGCGGAAACCGGTCGAAGTATGTTATGAAGTAGGGTTTGAGAACCTGTCTCACTTTTCTTTTGCATTTAAAAAGCAGTTTGGCTATGCCCCGACGGAATTCGTGACGCTGAAAGGTAGCTGACAAACGGGCACTACCAGCACAACCACCTGTTGAGTAAGTTAGCAGGTTACCAACTCCCGTCAAAAAACAAGCGCCCGGCTACCAGGCAGCAACTATGGTTTTGAAAACCATATCTCATAATGTCCTGGTCGGGTGCCTCTACCATTTCCAGGAACTCTTTGAGGTGCTTCATTTATCTTCAGCCCCAGGTTCATCGTTTTTAAGTCAGCAATTAATCTGAGCGCCAAAGGCAACTCCTCATCCCGATAATATCTCACCTCTGTCATGTTCGGAATCATGATACCTGGATTCTTCCCTACATTCTCTATGCCTGGCGTAATAAAGTTATCATTATTTAAGACAGTCTGTAATTTGCCGGCGTCTGCTCGTTGACTTTCGTTGGCAATCTGGATATATACTCTTGGATTAATCGTAGTGGCAGAGGAAGAGACTAAAGGAGAATTCTTCAATTCTATTTTTTCTATTAACTGCGCCTTCTGCTGAATTTCCTCTTTGGTAGGATTCTTTATGGTGTCTAATCTTGCTTTTTCTTTTTGCTCTTTCAAGAATTCATCATATTCAACCTGGGTTATTTTATGGTAATTTACCCAGGATCTTTTCAATTCTCCGCTGGGTGCTACTATTGCCAGGTATTCCGACAATTTGTACCGTTCGACAATGCCATCGGCTTTCTTTACATCATCTACATATTTGTCAAAATAGTCCAGTTCTTTCACATCCTGCTCTCTCTCCTTGAATAAGTCAGAAACGATGAGGGTAACAGTAGCGATGGCGACGGATACAACCGAATACTTAAAAAGATCTATCATTTTATCCAACTTAACCGGATCGATAGATCCTTTCAAAATAAGATAAAACGAAATGACCAATGCGATCAGCGTAATTACAATGAATACACCGTAAAGTGTGAATGAAACTGCTCCTGTATTTTCGAACATAAAACTGGGGTTGATGATGAAGTTTTGGTGGTGCTCCTGATTTGGGATTAATATTCATGCAAGTTGGTTCAATTGGATAAATAAAACAATACCAACTAGTTTGTATTTTTAGGTGGTAGTGGTAGTTTGAATAAAGTCGGCCTATGTTTATTTATGAGAAACAATATTTTAATCTCATGTAAACCCGCGCTATCCCTGGAGGATACCCTCACCCTCAATATTTTGCTAAACAATCCTTTTTTTAGCCTCCGGCTCAAAATGATTCACATCAAATTGTAAGCAATGCCCCTTCTTTAAATTGTCAGCCCCCGGTAAAATATCAAAAAACAAATAACTTCCTTGTTGCGGTGACGATGGAAGCGGCAGCTTTCATACCTGGATAAAAATGCACCTCTTTCTGGCGGCTGGTTTTGACAGGCAATGGTACCTTAATATACAACAGGTACTCGCCGCTGTTGTCCCCAGGTGATACAAAATCCACACGCGCATCCACATAGCCCCAATCATCCTCCGGATAATGGTCAAATATGAGTTTTACATCAGCGCCCACAGGCACATGATTAATATCTGCTGCCTGTGCACGTATCACTCCTTCTGCCATGCCCGTTTGAGGCACAATCTGGCAAAGCAGGGCGTCCGGCACCTGCATTCCAGTATTCAATGGACGTTCAAAATAGATCATCCCGCTTTTTGATGCTGTAACAGTGTCCTTTCTGTCTGTTATGAATAACACAGCGCCTTTTTCTACTATCTGTCGATCAGCGGTCACCAGGGACTGGATATGCGTACCTACTATACCTCTGATGCTGTCAGGCACCGCATTAACCCCATTGAATACGGCAGGCAGATGTAACCGCTCATTGTATTGCACTTTCCAGAAGCAACAAATGATCACTATGAATATCACCGCAAACCAGGTACCAGCATGCTCTACCGCTTTTATAGGTGAGCGGCTCAGCACCTCATCCAGCTCTTCATACAATTCAATATTATTTGTAGGTTCCATTACTTCTTTGTTTTAATTGCCTAAAGCCAGTTGGTTTTTAATCAACTCAAAATAATTTTTACGTTGCGATACCAGGGTTTCATGATTACCTGTTTCAATGATTTTACCTTCCTCAATCACGACAATCTGGTCTGCATTTTTAACAGTACTCAGGCGATGTGCAATGATCACGACTGTTTTGCCTTTGAAGAAGGATTGTAGGTTTTCGATGATCTTTTTTTCGTTGTTAGCATCCAATGCACTTGTCGCTTCGTCAAAGAAAATAAACTCTGGTTCTTTATATACCGCACGGGCAATCAGTACCCGCTGTTTCTGGCCTGTGCTCAGCCCCTGACCTTCCTGTCCTATCATGGTATCCACACCTAATGGCAACGACGCCACCATGTCCTGGATATTGGCAATGCGGATAGCATACTCCAGCAGGTCGTGATCAATCTCCTCCACACCCAGGGCTATATTCCGGGCAATGGTATCGTTAAAAATATATCCTTCCTGCATCACGACCCCACATCTTGCCCGCCATTGCTGGGCTGAAACCCTCTCCAGCTGCTGGTCGCCTACCCGAATCTCGCCTTCCTCCGGGCTATAAAACTTCAATAACAGTTTTAATAAAGTAGTTTTACCACTGCCGCTACTGCCTACAATCGCTGTGATTTTGTTCGCAGGAATATGTAGATTCAGGTTTGTAAAAACTGGCTTCGACATGGTCGCATCATAGCTAAAGGATACATTTTGAAGATGAATGGCATCTCTTCCTGTACTGATGCTTGGTATGATCTGGTCCTTTTCTTCATCCTCCCGGTTATGAATTTCCTTTAGCCTTTCGAGGCTGATACCTGCATCCTGCATGGTTTGGATAAAACCCAGTATCTGCATCACAGGGCCGTTTAACTGTCCCACGATATAAGTGACAGATAACATCATACCGAGTGTAAGCTCACCTTTGATCACCAGCCCGGCGGAGAAAACAGTAATTAAAATATTTTTCAACTCATTGATCAAGCCGGAACCCACATTCTGTACCTGCGCCAGCGACAAGGAGCTCATACTGATTTTGTATAACTTAATTTGGATTTTTTCCCATTCCCATCTTTTAGATTGCTCTGCGTTATTTAACTTGATCTCCTGCATGCCATTGATGATTTCAAAGATCTTGCTCTGGTTATGGCTTTGCTGAGAGAATCGCTTGTAATCAATCTCTGCACGTCGTTTTAGAAAAACCAGGATCCACCCCAAATAGAGAGCTGAGCCAATAAAGAAAATGGTAAAAATCGGAACACTATAAATACACAATACCACCCCCATTACCACTAGTGTAAATAAGGACAACATCATGTTCAAAATACTGCTGGTCAGGAACTGCTCTATCCTGTTATGATCATTAATGCGTTGTGTCAGATCTCCCGTCAGGCGCTTGTCGAAAAACGCAATGGGAAGATTCATAAGCTTCATAAAATATTCTGATATCAGTGAAATATTAATCCGCGCACTGATGTAAATCAATGTCCAGCTTCGGATCACATCAATCACTGCACGGCCCAAAAACAAAGCGAGCTGGGCTCCCAGCACCAGGTAAATGAAAGAAATATCCTTTCCCGCAATCCCCACATCCACTATATTCTTTGTAAGGAAGGGAAATAACATCTGGAAGAAACTGGAGATTAGCAAACCAAATATGATCTGTAAAAAATACTTTTTATGCATCACCACATACTTGAGGAGAAAGCCCCAATTGTTATGCTTCTCATCTTTTGTCTGGTCTGCCCGCTCATTGAAAAAATCAGCCGTCGGCTCTATAACCAGTGCAATCCCGCCCTGCCCCTTTCCATTCCAACCCCGTTGAAATTCATTGTATGTATAAGTAATCACCCCATGTGCCGGATCGCCCACTGTCACTTTACCTTTTCCGATATGATAGACAACCACAAAATGACTATGCTGCCAATGAGCAATACAGGGCAACTGGATATCTTCTGCCAGCGTCTGAAAATTCACCCGCACGCCTGTTGCCTTCAAACGCAGCTGATTACAGGCCCTGCTTAAACCTAAAAGGTTACTGCCAGAACGATTAGTATGCGCCAGTTCATGTATATGCCGGATGCTGTAGAACTTGCCATAATATTTACAAATCATTTTGATACAGGCAGGCCCACAGTCCTTTTCTTCTAACTGTTTATAATGCGGAAATTTTCCCATATCTACTGCTTGAGAGTTTTAACAGGTCGCGGTCAATGGCATCCAGGATAGCCACATCTTTTTCGATATCAAACTTCCTGGCGATCAGCTTATCACTGGTTGACAGTTCTTCAAAATCCGCTATTGTAAATGTTTTGGGATTACAATCGCCGGCATTTGACCAGACGATATGACGAAGATTGTTATTCACAATATTGTCGACAATAAAATCCTCTTCACAGTTATGCAATACGCTGTGGAAAAAGGTTTCATCTGCTATAAATACAAAACGGAAATATTCCAGCAGGTCAGGATTATAGTCGAGGAAGTCAAGCAGGAAACGCCCGCAGGTAGCTGGCATTGACCACCATTGAGAACCACCATGTAATGGCAACAGCGTATTCATATGATCAAAATAGGGGAAACGAGAGGCCCCACCTAGTTGCCAGCGTGCATCCGGCAATGGAAAGCTTTCGAGGAAAACCTTATTCCGATGCGTCTCAAAATAAGCATGCAATGCTTCTACAGTTACCAGTGGATAATCCTGTGCACTTATCAGAACAAAATAGTCCAGCGGCCACTGGTCCAGCCCTTCGCGGATAGCATTCAGCGGAGCTTTTACCAGCCCGAATGTACCCCACTGCGAGGCCTCCCTCTCTACAAGTAGTAACCGGTCATTGGGAAATTTGGCAAACACTGGCCAAAATGGCGAAGCATCTCTCGTCATATCAATATGGACCAGGAAATAGCTGTCAGGATGCCACAGCCTGTTCATCAACCTTTCTAGTTGTAAAGGATTTTTATGCGCAAGTATGATAAAGCCGATTTTCATAATGTTCATTTAAAACCTGATAAACTTGTTTGGTATCTGCAACCCTAGCGGACAGGTTGTAATTTATCAATGCCGCGCTGCGTCCCCGCGCGCCTAATGCTTTTCTAAAAGCAGGTTGTTCGTACAACAATGATATATGCTGGCATATCTGTTCTTCGCTCATTCTAAAATCTTCACCGTACTCCACTGTTACACCCAGCCCGGTTGTCCCATCTTCAAACATTTCATCGAGGCCGGAGCATTTTGCATAGATCACCGGCAGACCAAACTGCATCATCTCAATGGCAGTATAACTGCATTGCTCAAATAAAGACAGTGTGATTCCCACATCTGATAATTGATATAACTCATTCAGTTCTTCTCTGGGCAAGACACCTGCCCAGATGATATGCTGCCACAGGGATTTGTAATTGGACATAAAAGGGTCGTAATCCCCATTTCCTGCCATCAGCATCTTTATTTTCCTATCAGGGTAAGTGGCGATAAACCGCTCTACACCTTTCAGCATAAAATCAAGTCCTTTGCTTTTCGCAATACGGCCGGCAAAAAGCAATACAAAAGTATCCGGGGAAAGACCATAACGTGGACGTAGCTGAATAGGGTCTGAATGTAATACAGGTACCTGCAGCCCATTCTGTATCTTAATAATTTTATCGGCGTCTATCTGGTAAACCCGCTGTACAAAGCCATAGGTGCGCTCTGAAAGACAAATGATTTTATCGGCAGCATCACACATACGTTGTTCTTCCGGGTCTGCACAATGTTTAAAGATGGTATTGCCCGGTTCTTCCAGCTCTTTCCACGAGGCAGCAAACTTGGCAGGCTCATTTTCATACTGGAAATACCAGTTTAAGGAGTGGACCGCAAAGACAATGTTAGCCTGCAGGCGAGTCTTCAATTCATTTGCGAGTATTGAAAAATTAGAATGATTGAAATGCACGACTGGAGAGGTGTACGGGTGTATAAAACGATGCAGGACATCCGAAATACGCTGACAGTACTTGCGCTTATTTGCATGATTTTTGTCAGAGAATGCGGAGATCCAGGTTGTCTCTGGCAATGGTATCCAGATCTCTGTATACTGCTCATTTACCTGTATTTTCAGCAGCTTGTTCGCAGCGTCAAATACATTCACCAGGAAGACTTCCACATCATCATGTGCACTGATAGCTTTCAGAAATGTCTTACGATAGGTACCAATGCCATAAATAGACGCCCGTGTATTAAAATCAATAATAAACAATTGCATAATTCCGGTTTTTTTAGGACATCTTAACAGTTGTTTCCTGTATCATGCGTGCGTGGTTCGACTTGTACAATTTATGCAACATGTAATAGATCACCAGCTCATTGGCACGCTGACGACTACGCATGATGCGATTGATGTTCATATGGAGATAGCTGCTGATCAGGCTTTGTATTGGCACCTCCAGTGTTTTGTTACGGGCTGCTTCCAGCATGCGGTTAAACAAAGGACGGTTCATCTCACTTCTTTTCTTCAGCAAGGCATGGATGCCTGCAAAGTCTGTTTCCTGTTCCTGCAGCAATTTATTGATATGATCTTTGTATACCCGGAACTTATCATTCAGTTGCCCCCGCAGGCCTTTGTTGGCATGAAATTCATCACAGAAAGCCTGTTGCAGGTGATCTGTGAGCTGTATCTTGTCAGCATATGGCAGTTCAAAATCATTAAGCAGATAATCCGTGGACAGCACAGCCGCCATCCAGCGCACTTCGTCCGGGTCATTAAATGTTTGTAATTCCTCCAGTAGTTCCAGTACAAACAAACTATCATTATAGAAGAAAGATTCCGTTAGTTCTATATTAGATGCACCATATCGTTCGAGTTCACGCCTATAAGTGCTAAGCTCTATCTGGCTAACACCGCCGTTTAAATGTGGCGCCAGCAGTTGTTGCAGGTGGTACATAACGGGACCTGTTTTATTAGGATCATTGACCAGCATACGTAGGCGCAGGTGCCATTCGGGATCGCCGTAACGAATAAAAAAGAACTGCTGTATTAGCCCGTGCTGCTGCATTTGGGTCAGAATAGGTTTCAGGTCTTTCACCAGCAGGCGGTCTACATAGCGGCTGCCACAATAGATTTTATAGTAAATCCAGTTGCTGCCAGGTAAAAATTCGCGCTGGGTACTGCCATTATCTACATGCCATGGCTGACGACGCGAGCCTGCGACCTGCTGCTTTATCAATGGCATCACCAGCTGGCTGACCCAGCTATTGCCCTTATCATCCTTTACAATAGCAGTAGCCGGATCAAACATGAACTCTTTAATATTGAGGCTATTCCGTTTTTGTACAAATTGTAAAAATACCTCCCGTGATAAAGGATTCGAGAAATCAATCAATAATTCATTATCACCATCCACAATCAGAACAAGATCAGGGATACGCCATTTATTTCTGAACTCATCGATTTTCTCGGGCAAAGACGGCAGTTCTGTTTTATTGAGAAGCCAGCTGGCAGGTGATAAAACGATATCCCCACATTTGACCCTGGGGAAAAATCGGAACTGCGACGTATTTAATGTACCCCATGAAAAATTCATTCCCCCTATACTATCCTGGTGTTGCAGATCACAAAGAAATTGGTATACCGGCAGGGGACGCAGAGAATAATTATGAGCTGTTGATAAATGTGGATGTATGTATTTATTTAGTTGACGGGAGCGCAGGTAAACTTGATTATTCCGGATGCTGACCAGCAGGTCATCCAGCGGTATGCTGTGGGCCCCTGGATCAGACTGACATAAATAGGGTAACTCATACCTGCGTAAAACCGGGCGTAGTGAGATATTACCAATACGGTCCTGTGGCAGATGCACAATTTCTGCAACGATATGCCCTTCCGGCAAATTGGCTTCTTCCTGTTGTGTAATCGTATTGACAACCTCCTGAATGCGCTCATCCATGTATACGAAACGCCCTAGCATATTAGCGGCGCTGGAACCACCAGCATTTTCAATGACCAGGGATGTACCCATCTTGCAAACGACATTCAGGGTATCAGGAAAATCATTCCAGTTTACTTCTACCTTTAATTTATCCAATGCTTTTTTATCGATCTCTACTTCATAGAACCCTTCCCGCTGCGTTTCCACCAGTATATTGTGCAGGAAGGCCTGTACCATTGTCCAGTTAAGCTTTTGCCCACCTTGTGCTGGTGAAGGCAAAACGAGATCGTCTATCAGTGGCGCACCATCACTATGTGTATTCAGGCCATAAACAATACCACAATCGGGATCTAAGCATTCTAACAATGATACCTCCTGGTCTTCATACCGTTCATAGAACTTTTCCTTGAATGTTTGTAGATAGGTATTGGTATTCTTTTCACTAAGACATGCCAGTACTTCCAGGGCATCTGTCAACGCAGGCTGTAAGTCGCGGGAAAGCCCGCCGGCAATTTGCTGTACCATATAATCCACCTGAAAAAGGTGGTTCTCTTTTACAGGTATTGGTAATACCTGCAGGCGTTGCATGATCGCCTTATATTGCGCTGGTGAACATACGCCTGTACTGTCTAGCTCATCAATGGCAGGCAATACTTCTTCCAGGGCTTTCGTAAATTCTGAGAGGTAAGTATCTTCGGGGAATTGAGCAATCACCCCCAGCAGCCGATGCGCATATTTTAAATCACCAGTTACACGAGGCTCTATTTCACTTAACAATAATTGTGCATCTATCAATTCAAGTACAAATTCGGTGGCTTCTTCTATACTAACATCATCCCCTGTCAGCACGGTGGCCATCTCATTTAGACTGGCGCCTGTTGCCGCTTTTGTCAATATCATCTCGACATAGTCTGACTGTCCTACTGCAGTCACCTGGTAATGCCGCTGATCCTGCCTGTATATAGATTCTATATATCGTAACTGTCCATTTATCCGTACAATTGTATTATTCGGATAATAGCGCAATTGATTTCTTAACAATGGATGAAAGGATAACTTATACGCCAGCTGACAGAGGTAATACATATCCAGCCGGGTATATCGCTGTTGTTTGGCATTGCTTACATTAATATCCAGCTTATCACTCCATCCTATCATGCCTATCCCGGCAAATAAACCAAATGGTGTACAGCGGCTGCACATACGTGAGATATATTTATACAGGGATTGCAACATCTTCTTTCCCGGCACCTCTGCCGTTCTGATAAACTCATCATATAAAGATGGTGACGCAAGGTATACGGCTTCCATAACAGCAGGGTGCTGTTTCAGCTGCTCTAGTGCAGCTGCATCAATCGACCGGTAAGGCAATGCAGGGATACGCAACATCACCTGCTCTGTGAACTTATAAGGAAACTGAACTGGCATATGTACGTTTATTTGATAATGAAAACTTTTCACCTATCAGCTCTATGCTTTTCATCTTTGCGCGATTTTCATAAATAAGGTTCTGCATGATGAATTCATCTACACCAAAATTTTCCTGCATTTCATGCAACTCATCGTATACTTTATTTGGACAACCGTATATGACTGACTGGAGCTGCTGTAATTCATCAGGCCCCAATTTTTCAAGAATACGCTTTGCCCCCTGGCTGGTTTTAGCACAGACACCTGCGAAGGAGAGATTGATCTGTGGATATTCACCATGTGTGGTATAATAATTTTCACGAAATTCCTGCAGCGCTTCCTTATGATACGTGCGATCTGCTCCATCATGAAACAGCGAACGGCTAAAGTGTGTTTTTTGCTCCAAGGCATTCCGCAAGCCATTGTAGGATCGGCCTAATCCCCAGATATCAGGAATACCACCACCATAAGGAGGGACCAAAGTATTCTCGGCCCAGTTCTCCTTTTCATTACGCAGAAAACGCAGCAGCTGGTTAGTCTTTTCATGAAATTTATCTTTATACCCGTTGACGTCTTCCATTCCAAGCATCAGCTGTGCGACATGCGTGGAAGGAGAACCGTTGGCCAGGCCGAGATCTATGCGCCCAGGGAATAGGGTACCCAGCAATTTAAAAGTCAATGCCACCCTGTATGGGGAATGGATTGACAGTAATATACCCGCTGCTCCGACTTTGATATTGGAAGTCATACCGGCAATAATCGGGATCATCGTTTCCGGTGAGCACCAGAAATGATTAGGAGTATAATGCTCCCCCAGCCAAAAGCGGCTAAAGCCCAGTTCATCCGCTTTCACTGCATAATTGATCGTGTTTTCCAGCATCCAGGAGACCTCCCACTTGCCAGCACCAAAGTCTAATAATCCAATTTTCATAACTGATCGGGATTAAAGTAAAAACAGCTTATTCCAAAGCATACGCTTGCCTGCTGCCACATCCATCAGAAAGTAAGCGGCGCCTATAGGACCATCCAGCATGGAGAACGGGCCATCACTCATTGTCCTCACATTATCTGTAGTGAACATCCGGATCGTCACATCTTTCCAGTATGTATATGCTTCCTGGTAACAGCGCTCCCCACTGATATTATAAAGAGCTTCAAAGAAAGAGGCAGTGCCACTGGAACCATGACAATAAAAAGGTGTGACAATTTTAGTATTCTGTTCCGCTCGACGGGTACAGGCTAATTTACCCAGCGCTGTAGCTTTTTCTATTAATGAAGGATCCTCTAATACAGGGCTGGCACGATACATTAACAATATAATATTCAGGTCGCCATAACACCAGGCCAAACGCTCACTTCCATGAATGGTATCAGTGGCATCCGTATACGCCACGGGATATTCGGAAATGCCATTGATAACCGGGAAACGCTGATGCAGGTGTTCAATATATTGTAACCCTTTGCTGATTATTTCACGGCACCATGCAGGTTCTATACCCTTATGAAAAGCTTCAATCAGGATCAGCAGCAAGCCACTAAGTCCGTGTGATAAACTCAGGTTTATATCCTCAGGGCGGGGATTGTGTTCAAAACGGTTAAATAAGCGGATACCATTTTCATCTTCAACAGCACCGGAAAAGATAGCCTTCATCAATACAGCTGCCAGTTCCGCTTTATTCCGCAGAATAAAATAATATAATGCACCGGCCGCACCATGCAGATAATCAGTATTATGAATTTGCACCTGGAATTGTGCCCATGAAAAAATACCCTCATCCAGCGCTGCCAGTTCCTCTTCTTCAAAATCAATAAACCCTTCTCCTTTCATGACCCATAATGCACTGGCAAGGCCTGTGATCCCAAGGCTGAAAGCCCCCCCATAAAAGCGGCCTGGAGTATGCACATTATCAATGACAGCATCTGTCAATTGCAGCGCGCGCGCTGTAAACACTGGCTCATCCAGCAAACGACCCAGGTAAAAGTAATACAGTGCCATACCGGTTTCCCCATTCAACAGATAGTCATGGTCCCTTTTAAATTCAGGGAAATACCCTTCCAATTCCAGCAGCTTATCTTTGATGCTGCTGACCTGCAATAGTTCCATAAATGACAGTGTTAATTGAGGTAAAGAAATTCCTGCAGACAATCATATTTACCCGTCATCCGGGCAATGATTGTGATTCCAATGCCGGAGATACCTTCGATAAAACAAACATTTGTTTCGGGATAATGCTGATTGAACATGGCCTTAAATCCACACGTATCAACGTTATCCTGCTGATAGGTAAATATCCGTTCATACCAGTAATCAGCTGCTTCCTTAAAGACCGGGTCACTATTGGTAGCAGCATATTGCAGGAACAAAACATGAGTACCCGCAGCACCGTAGCAAAGGCTTGCGTCTCCCATCCTGGTAGTCTCAAAACTGCGCCTGTTCAGCGCATTTCGAAATATTTGTTCTGCGTAAACACGGTATACAGGCTCGCCCAGCAGGATGCCAGCTCTTTCCAACGCAATACCAACACCCAGGTCTCCATAACACCAGCAAAGAGGTGTTTCTTCCTGCTCACCTACAATAGTGGGGAACAGGCTGTGCATGCCAGGCTGGGTAAAGCGGTTGGCCATTATATACGTGATCGCACCTTTCATCACCCGTCGGCAAACATCCGGCGCAATTCCTGCCCGCATGGCCTTTTCGAGAAAGAGTATAACAGCCGCACTACCATGGCTAAGTCCCAGGAACACTTCATTTTTCTGATGCAATGACGATATCCAGTACAAACCTCCATCGTCTGTCGGCACAGCCAGTGAGTCCAATTGCTGCACAACCTTTTCCACCTGCTTTGCAGCATGTGCGTCAGGCAGACGAGACAGGAAATAATACCCGTTCAACAACGATCCGGTGAATGGGTCATAATCCCTCCGGTCAATATTATCATTCAGATTCGTGGTATGGAAATCATCCAGAAAGTCATACAGATCAGCAACTTCCAGGTCCAACTGGTGTACCCTGTTGAGATAGGCGACATAGCGCCCTAGCTCAGACAGTTCAAGGTTCAGCTTAAAACTGCTGTAATTACTGCTCAATGCACCCAGTGCATCTTCAATAAAGCTACCTGCCTTATCGAGATAATGTTGCTCGCCGGTATATTCACCATATAACATATAGAAGAGTGAAAGTCCCAGTTTACCTCTCTTCAAATCAATAGACATCACTCTATCCACATTCTGCTCAAGGCTGTCAGCGATATTTTTTAGTAATGAGGCTTGCATATAGTTAAATTATTTACAAACAATCAACCATTACAGGAATGGTAACAGCAGGAGTTGCACATAGGCGCTATCTGGGCAAGGGCCGGGACGGTGTAATCAACGCCGGAAGCCGGGCAGCTACCGAGGCAGGAGACATAGCTGATGGCGACAATACCTTCTCCGGAAACCTGTACCATGGCTTGTTCATTAAGACGGGTAATGGTTTCCTTATCGAGTTTGAGCTTCTTACCGAGGTTAATTTTTTTCATGTGGGTTAATTTTTAGGTGAAACGCATGTTATAAAAATCAGCAACACGAGCTTCAGTAATTAGCAGGAGCCTTTACAGCAGCTACCGAACGGCATCACCTCGGCAACCAGTGCATTGTAGTGTACAGATGTTGGACATCCACCGCCACAGGAGTTGTAACTCACAGTACAAGCGATTTCAGAGTCACCACCCTGAACATTTTGCATTTGTTGCTCATTCAGTTTGGCAATTGTTTCTTTGTCGAGGGAAAGTTTTTTCCCGAGGTTAATTTTCTTCATAACTAGTGCTTAAATTAAGATGAGTAATTGTACTAATATTTATGGCAAGAATCCTCGCAGCAGCTGGCAAATCCGCCACCACCTTGCTGTGAACCAGGGCATTGTCCGGCGCAGGAGAAGTAGCTGACAGTGCAGGCGACAGCAGAGTCACCGCCCTGAACATGCTGCATTTGCTGTTCGTTCAGCTTGGCAATTGTCTCCTTGTCGAGGGAAAGTTTTTTCCCGATGTTTATCTTTTTCATAAATTGATTTGGATTAAGAATGAAAAGAAAGATTTGGTTATATGGCTCATGTTGCTGATTTTTCAGTAATAGCGGCCCTTCCGGGGAAATTTCCATTTCCCCGGCCATTTTTTCCTCTTTGCAAAGGGCAAAGAAATGGCCTTACGATAGCGGAGTGATCGTTTTTTTTAAGTTAACAAGCTGGTCAATCTGGTGATTCCTGGATTATATACCTATCCGGTCATTGGACTGCACTTCGACTCTCTTTTTGTACCGGAACGGAGATGTCCCAAAACTATAGTTTACCTTTAGCGCGATGAATCTTGATGCCCAAGTCCCCCTATACATTGCATAGAGCGAATTATTATTTAACTCACTATATCCCCTGGTGGTCCTAAAAATATCATATATTGAAACAGTCACGGATAGGGGCTTTGCCACCTGCGCCTGCAAAAGCGCATTCACCGAAGCACTGCTGAATAATTTCGTCTGAAATGAATTGTACGGCGAATTATAATTGCCCGATACCTGTGTTGTCAACATTTTATTAATCTTCCACGTGATCCGTCCAGACCCGTTAAATGTTGTAATTGGTGCAGGCACACCTAACGTCGTAGTAGACTTCTCAAATGAATATTGCGTCCTGCGCACACTTGCATACCAGCTGCTGGTTACCCCCTTCATAATCTGCTTCTCCAGGCTAAGGTCCGCACCTACAGCTATCCCTTTCTGAAAATTACCATAACTCCGGTTCATAATTGTAGGGTTCACCGGGTCTGGCAATACCGTTTCACTGATGATCTGATCAATGTACCGAACATATGCAGATAAAGTGATGCTCTGATTATTATTGAAATACCGGTTATAGTACGTCTGGAATTTATAGGTATATGCCGGCAATAAATAGGGATTACCAAAACTGATCTCCTGTGGATTTACATTATTGATAAACGGGTTCAGATACATATATGATGGCCGCTCTATTCTCCTGTTCACATAGAACTCCAGCTCTTGTGATTCACGCAGGTTAAACCGCAAATAGAGGTTCGGAAATAAGCTCAGGTAATTTCTGGAGAATGATCTGCCATCCTTACTATTCAGCCGGTAATGCGTATCTTCTAACCGCATTGCCAGTGAATAATATATCTTTTTACTACTTCTGCTGATCGTGGCATACACACCTGCTATTTGTTCTTTATACAACAGCGAATCTGACAGCATCTCATTTCGCAGGTAAGTATCCATGCTATTATTATATTCAATGACGTTATACCGGTTATCTGTCTTTGTAATACCTGCTTTCGCACCTGCTTCAAATCGCGTTCTGTCATTGATCTTCCAGCTATAATCAGTGGCGAATGTGAACAGGTTAAAATACTGTCCGGTCGTATTCTGTTGTTTTCTTACCGTATCCTGTCCTGAATACTGCTGTGCAAAATCTATCAGGGTATAAGGATGATACTTACCATAGTTCACGTCAACGGTCAGTTCCTTATCCCTTTTCTTTGATTGTTTACGATAGTTAATATCTGCCAGCCAGAATTTATTATTAACAACGTTATCATTCGTCTGCCTGTAAAAGTCAAACACCTGCTCCTTTGCATCCGTACGATCATTGACCAGCTGTTTGGGATAACCACCATAGTAATAAATATTTTTAAAGTTCATCCCCAGTGTCTGCAGACTGTCCAGGTCATAATCAACACCAATACTTACAAAATTACTATGCGTATATTGGTGGGTTTGCTCTTCCTGCCGGAAGTAAGTGGAATCGGGTTTTGCGTTTTTATAGATCAGCCGGTTTTCATTATGTGTACGACCTTCTCTATAATTGATACTGCCATTCATATAGATCCGCAGTTTGCTGGTCACGTAATTCAGTCCAAGGGAACCTTCTGCGGCCGGCAGATCTGAATATCCGGCACCAAAGTTACCAGTAAAGCCTTTACGGCGGTCCTTACGCATACGGATATCGATGATGCCCCCACCGCCTGCCGCTTCAAACCTCGCAGGAGGATCAGTATATACGGTAACAGATTCTATATTTTGTCCTTGTGTAGAACGCAGAAAGCTCTGCAGCATAGGCCCTGTCAGGTTGGTAGGTCTGCCATCTATGTATACAGCCATATTAGCACCTCTGGCAGTAACACCACCATTCTCATCTACCTGTACACCAGGCACCTGGTTTAATAACATGGTCGCATCACCGGCCTGTCCGATCAATAACGCAGATGTATTCACTTTATATCCGCCTGCTACTGATTGTACCAATCTGGAATCTTTAACATCTACGACATTTAGCTGGCGCGATCCGCTTTTCAAATACACAATCCCCAGGTCAGCTTCATCTCCACTCACCACATGTTTGATTGTAGTGACAGTATAGGCTGTATGGCTTAATTGTATATAAAGTGTATCCCCACTATCTGCGTTTGCAGTAACTGTAAACCTCCCCTGCGCATCACTCATTGCCTGCGTCAGCAGTCTGCCCTTGATATGGACCTGCATGGTTACTCCCGGAATGGCTTCTTTGGTATCTGCATCCTGCAAAATCCCCCTGATGATGATTGAGAGTGCATTTACCTTAATAACGAACGTTAAAAAGAAAATGATAAGTGATGATATCTTCATATTAAAGTACAGACATAAATAGTATTATGGAAGGCTAGATATCGAACCAGCATAGTTGCTGATACATATCCAGTGCTTTTTTATTCTGATCAGCCAGCATCATTAACAGCAAGCCTGCTACCCCGTCTTTTAATCCCATCGCATTCGCCTTTAACAGTGTTTTCCACTTTTCCCCCGCACGTAACTGGTCTGCCAGCTGGTCGGTATTTTGTCCTGCTTTGTGCAATAAATAAAAGCGATAAACATACTGTTCTTCCTTCAGTTGCAGCTTAGCTGTTGTCGGAATTCCCGTTATATGTGAGAGTAATAAACGTTCTTCATTTGTGGCCTCTGCTAACGATAAGGTGGCAATTCGTTCCTGCAGGCGTTGTAACTGTGCCTGGAAACCAGCTGCTACCAACGTTCTCCCTGCATTTATTTCATCCTGGTAACGCCTGTGCAGATAATAAAGCATACCTGCAACATCTGTCAGGGAAGATAGATCCGGATATTCAATGGCAGCAGTAATCGCAGCTTCCGCTTCCATCATACTTTCTGTCAGATCAAGAGAAATATAGTCTGCGCGCTGCAGATAACTCAGGCCAGCAACAATACCTGTGAGGCCATTTGCATATCCTATGCCTGTTTGACGGTCCACCTGCATATACATATCCTCCAGCAGATCTGCGGCAAAATCATTATAAATAGTCGATCCATTCGTCTCACTATAAGCTAGTAAAGCGGATGCTATACCAAGCTTCCCCGTCCATAAACCAGGATCATTGATGAAACCGGCATTGATAAGCAAGTAATCTGCGCAATGGGCAACAAGTTCCTGCCTCCAATCAATTGTAGTGGCAATGGTCATTTGATTGTGGAATTAGAGTACCAAAAAAATTGGGTTACTATATAATTTTTTCGATAGCCAATATGTCTTCTGATTATTTTAATAGGATTCTTAACATAACACTGGAATTACAATTGGATAATGACAGGTGAATATAGGTCCAAACAGTTCTAACTGTTTCCGTGTGTTGTAAAGTAAGTGTTATTTTTTCTTCCGTCAAAATAATTTTTCTGATTTTTTAAAAATCGTTCAATAATGAACACTCAAAAAATAATTTCACTTTTTTAACTGCGTAATCATTAAATTAATGGTTAGAAATTAACCCACATCATCAAACCCAATTCCACAAAATGCAAACAAAATTTATTGTCCTCGTTACCTTCCGCAATGTTAAAAATTTCATTGAAGAATGCTACAACTCTCTGGCAGCACAGACTTACGACAACTTCGAAGTTTATTTTGTAGATGATGAATCCACTGATGGATGTCTCGACTTAATTCCTGACGACGAAGATAAAGTACACAAGCAACGTAATCCTGTCAGACTTGGCCCCACCGGAAACATCGCTAACTTTTTAACTACTCATACTTTTGCACCGGAAGATGTGATTGTATTACTGGATGGAGATGATTATCTCAACGGTCACTATGTATTTCAGATCCTGGATCGTTATTATAATGGAGGCAAGTTATTAACATACGGTCAATATATGGACCAGTTCGGAAATATTGGTCATTGCACAGCTTACACCGAAGACGAAGTTAATAATCTCCGCCAGGCACCATGGAAATCATCACACCTCAAAACATTTAAGTTCAGTCTGTGGCAGGAATTGATGGCACAGGACCCTGAGTTAAATGCACTCAGGGATGCTACCGGCGGCTACTATATGGCTTCCAGTGATATGGCTGTCATGTTTCCCCTGATCGAGATCGCAGGGCATGAACATATCGCATGTCTGCCTAACATTGTATATGTCTACCGTTTTCATGATAACAATGATCATGCAAAACCTCATACCAGACAACTGCAATATGATGCAGAAGCGCACATACGCCAACGCCTGCCGATGCAACGTTTAGTAAGTATCATCAGCTGATCCGGCACAGTACTTAGTACTGTGCTTTGTTAGTACGACATATATTTTTTTATAAAAGCCTATCCATTAATGCATTGTTCAGCGGTGTTACTGCGTCTTTGCTTTATTGCGGACCTGGTATAGCATTGAAACTATTTATTCATTAGTATCATTTCTAAAAGTTCCCGAAAGGAATTGCTACAGGATTCATATTCATTGCTGACTTATTCCCTTTACAACTTCTTCATTCGTTTTTTGATTGTAAGGTCAAGTAGTGGAAACGTAACATGTAAATGTCAACACACCACTACTTAACCCTACAATTTATTGTTATTGCATAATCAACTTATAATTTGAGTTTTCATCATTTACCTACTTCAATAGTTTCGTTTTTAGTTGTAAACTTTCAATATATTTTTCTCGTTTACTTAGTTATAATACACAACCCTCGTAAATCCTTCGTTGTATAGAAGTCTTTTACAAAACCGTCTTCAAATTCGAGATATATTACGGAATCGACTAGTAAGCCAGCTGCAGGCATTACTCCGTCTCGTGGAATAAATTTATGAAAAACCCCTTCAATGTTTAAATGATAAGTTGTTCCTATTTTTATTTTATTATCACATAACCCGTTTTTTTTTACTCGTTAAGATTTTATACTGGTGACCTCCATTTTTAGCAGATATGATATAGGTATTACTAACGCTATCTATATGGTAGATATAATAGTCATTTGAATCCACAATATTGCCTGCCGCAAAATGTGTATTACCATTTGAAAATCCTTTTTTACTTATTGCATAAATCCCCAACAATATAGTAATAGTGATTGTTAATACTTTTTCCATGTTATTTATCTGCAATTCATAGATTTACTAGTGGAATTTATCCCTATACAATATCGCCGGGTTGTTGAGAACCAGCCAGGCGAATTAATGACCACGACATCTATTTTCCGATAAAAGGGATATGTCCTTTTCTAAATTAAGGTAATGTAACAGATTCGGTTGTTTACTGCTGATACGCCGATACCCCATACCTATCATATACCTGCTGATGCGTATCCTATTACATACCGTTATTAGCTTTATCATTTATCCCAATAGTAAACAGTAGCAGGGCAAAGCGCGTGGATATTGACTTTACCAGCCTGGTGCTGGCTAACTACCTACTGGCCTCGTTTCATTCATTTAACCCATAAGGTTATAAAAAATTGTATTAGCCAAATATCGATATATATTCTGACCATATGACCACTCTTTTGCCATTTCCCTTCGCTCCCGGATATACCTCTCCTAAAATTTGTTGGCATTGCCAATAATTTTTATTCAAAATCCGGTAACAATTTGAGTGAGGCTGCATCAAATAAGAAACAGTAAAAACCATCAATATGAAATGCAGATCAATATTTTTCAGTTTCTTGTTTATTTTGTGCTGCTTCCAGGGGCAGGCGCAGTCAGCGTTCAATGTAAAGGTTGTAGGAAAAGGAAGTCCCATCCTGTTATTCCCGGGATTTGCCTGTACGGGCGACCTATGGCAAGGCGTTACCGGTGAATTATCCAAACATTATGAGTGCCACATTTTCACGTTTGCAGGTTTTGGAGATGTGCCCCCTATCGGGAAACCATGGCTGCCGAATATTAAGGACTCAGTAATTAAATATGTGAATAATCATAAAATTCAGGGCGCCACTATTATTGGACATAGCCTGGGTGGTACGCTGGGGTTGTGGTTGGCAGCTACAGAGCCCGCAATGTTTAAAAAGATCATAGTTGTTGATGCCTTACCATGTACAGGAGTATTGATGATGCCTGGCTATAAGTCGGAAAATATAGGGTATGATAATCCTTACAGCAAAAAGATACGTGAAATGGATAGTACGGCTTTCCTGGAAATGGCGAAACAACAGACAGCCTATATCATGTTAAACAAAGATAAGAAAAGTCAGGTTGTTGAATGGATAATGAAGGCAGACAGGTCCACGTACGTAGACGGTTATGTTGATTTACTGAAACTGGATCTTAGGGCTGACCTTACAAAAATAAAAATACCGGTTGTTATCCTGGCAGCTACCTATCCCAATAAAGCCGCAATTGAAAAAAACTATAACGAACAATATGCGAATCTTAATGAGAAAACAATCTATTATGCAGACAATGCCGCCCATTTTATTATGTATGACCAACCGGAGTGGTTCTTATCTAAAATAACTGAAAGCCTACGATAACGTGAATAAAAAAGAACAGTTTGCTATCATTTACGAAGAACACCAGGCAAAGGTATTCAGGATATGTAAAGGCTATTTCAAGGGAGACGAACATACCGCCAACGACACAGTCCAGGAGGTATTTATTAAAATATGGCAACACTTGGAAAGCTTCCGCAATGAATCCCGGATAAGCACCTGGATATACCGGATTACTCTTAATTGTTGTTTGCTACACAAACGAAAACCGGCCGTAAAAAAAGAAATTCCTATGCCGGAACTGCCTGATGCAATACAGGTAGATTACAACCCCATCAGGGAAGAGCAGTTGAAAAAAATGTATACCTGTATCGGACAGTTGGAGGCCACAGATAGATTAATTATTACCATGATTCTGGAAGGAATGGATTACGGGGAAATTGCTGATATAATAGGCATTACCGGTGATACATTGAGGGTAAGAATACATCGTATTAAAAAGAAACTAACTAATTGTGTACAATTATGACTTCATTCGACACTATTCAGTATCTCTGGAACCAGCAAAGCCATGCAATTAAAGTTTCTTCCCGCCTGGAAGAACTGATTGAGCTGGCAGAGAAAAAAACACGTAAAATTAAAATCAGGCAATATTGGAATACAGCTATACTGGGTATAAGCATCCTGCTCTTTGTCTGGTATATAGCTGTTTTTACGGGACTAAGGGCAAGCTGGTTTCATGCCGGCATACTCCTCATGTTACTGTCGCTGGTATTGCGGGTGGTAATAGAAACCTGGAGCCTTGTTACCCTGAATCGAATAGATATTCGTACTGACTTTAGGAATTACACCAGACACATTACCCGGTTTTATAAAAGCCGAAAAATGATACATTACGTAGCAACACCTCTAATCCTATCAGCTTATACTACCGGATTCTTATTATTGCTACCGGCTTTTAAAAAATCTTTTTCAACAGCGTTTTTTGTGTACATCGTTATTTCAGGAGGCTGCTTTCTGGTTGTTTTTACATTTTTTATGATACGGGAGATAAAAAAAGAAATAAAGATGTTGACATTCCTGCGTGACATTGATATCTAATGGATGTATCAATTATATGTCTTGATTACCAATGGTTGCAATTCACCAACTTTACAAGGAAATTGCTTCAAATCTAAATAAAGCAGGTATTAACTCCATACGGGAAAGACATCTCTATTTATGTAAAGGCTTTTACAAAGCATGTTCTAACATTTTGCGGACACCGTCCGCAAAATTGTCAAGACAGAGATAATTCAATTGATTACATCTCTGTTTTTGAGTTGCGCGCTATAAAAAATTAGATGTGCAAATACGAACCTGCCGAATCATCCTAAAGCTGTCCTGAAAGGAGGGCTCAATATTTGATTTGTTAATCAAACATCAATAAAATAACTTTATAAAGTGAATCAAAAGAAGATGATTTGTGAAGTTGTAAATCACTGCCTTACATTATCATGTAAGTTCATTTTTCACATTACCTTCCATCACTTTACATTTTCCTCAATGTTAGGGAAAAGTCAAGGCCTGAAAAAGTAAAGTATACTTTTTCAGGCCTTGATAGCATTTGGCATGCGGTGTATAGATTATTACAATTTTTTGAATTTTCTATCAAGTTGCTCTAATATTTCTAAGCCATTATTATACTCTATAGAAGAAAAGAATTCCTGAACTTCCTTAATACTTTTTTCTATTTCTGTGATTTTATGAGTTGATACATTAGAAATCCTGCAAGTAAGCATTTTCAGATTTTTCTGCATATCATCCGGGTATTTGCCGAATAAAACCATTAAGATTTCTCCATATTTATGATTTATATTCCCAATTGATAAGTTTAAACCTTTGGCAAACGAATAGTAAATTATAGCTAGTGCCAAATTACTCATTTGTTTTTGTTGACATTTTTTAAGAGCCTTTATATGGTCTCCTTCATATATGGAAATAGCAGTATCTAGTTTCAGTAAGAAATCACTATAAAATAATGGCCCATAAAGACAAAATATTAAAATTGGCCATGATAGAATCCCTGTTAAAAGAATAGGTAGTATATGAAACGCACTAAAGTCAATCATTAACATAATTAAGGTGGATAAAACCAAAAGGCTAATAAAATGTGGAAGAACATGTGAATACCAATAGTATGTAATCAGTTTTCTTTTAGATGCTTGTATGCTCCAAGCTGGAATTGCTTTGGAAAAATGGAGATGGGTGTTATTAAGTAATAACTCGATATATTCAAAATTTTCAGGAGTACTAAAGGTCGCAAAAAGAACCAAACTCATCAATTTCTTTTTCATACACAGTTTCTTTTTATTTAAATTACTGAAAATAATTTTTTGATGGAAATTAATATTGCTACTCCTTCCGAAAAGTTTAGTAAACATCTAGATATTAATAATAATAAGCGGATATTATTTTCCGGAAGGTTCGGTATCGGGAAATCCTATTTTCTAAAAAAATACTATGAGAATAATAATAGCTCAGTATTTTATATTTCTCCCATAAATTATGTAGTTGGAGCAAATCAGGATATTTTCGAATGGATCAAAATTGATATTGCTAAGTTATTAATTGAAATAATTTACGACCAACAAGAGCCCCCAACAACAGAACAATTGGCAATAAATACCTATGTATTTAACAATGCTGGGAAAATATTTGTTAGGTTGCTTCGCAAAACAACAATAAAAGCATTATCCAAAAAACTCGAAGAAAAGACAGGAATTAACATTGAGGATATTGTAACAGAAGAAATTGAGGAGTACAAAAACTCGAATGAACACAATAGAATTGGAACTGAGCTTAGTAAAATTGAGAAATATATCACTGACTCTTTACAATTTAAGGGGTCTATTTATGAGAGAGATTTGACTACTCATATTATTTGTGAATGTTTACAAAGAATTAAGAATGCAAATAATCAAGAAAATATTTTAATAATAGATGACCTTGATCGACTTGATCCTGAACATATTTTTAGAATATTAAATATTTTAAGTGCGCATAATGATCACTTGGATAATGATAAATTTGGGTTTGATAAGGTCATAATTGTCTGTGATAAAAATAATCTAGAAAGTCTATTTAAGCATCGATATGGGGATCGTGCTGACTTTGAGGGGTATATTGAAAAATTTTATTCATTTGAACCTTTCCATTATTCTTTATCTGATTCAATTATCACATATTGCGAGAATAATCATTTTTTTAATTCATTAGATGACAAGAATAAGTCATTGTTAAAAACATTGTTAATCGGACTATTTAAAGCTGAAATCCTTAAAATTAGAAACTTACGGAAGATTAATAATTTTTCCTTAAAAGAGATGAATGTTGATGATACCTATTTAGATTTTAAAATCAGTACAAGTCCTGGATTACGTATTCATGAAACGTTTGTGAAAAATTTCAATATTAACGTCAGGATTGAAAAGGATCTATTGTATGTTCTAAATTTACTTAAGATTGCTTTTGGAGGAGTGAATGAAATGCTGGATGGATTTAATAAATTAAAGAATCAAAAATTTAATTTTCCCATGGAAGAAGTATTAACAATATATTCTTCAATACTTATTCCTAGTCATATATCTAAAATGAAAAGTAATAATGTCGCAGAATCTTTTTTTCATTGGCAAGGAGTAGGAAGTAATGGATATAATTTGGTTTCTCAAAGTAATCCTTATGGAATGATAGGTAAAAACCAATTTGAGATTCCGCTAAAATGGTCACCCAGAAATCCCTATAATAAAGGGGATTATTTTGAAGGAATTAATTATGAATTTATATTTAACAGGGATTCTTTAGATAATATGAAGGAGATTAATTCTTATTCGTTACTTGCAGATGAATTGTCCTCGATTGTACGTTACTTTATAAAATGACCAAGTGGAGTGTCAAAATAAATCAAATTTAATTTCGAGACTTTAAAATAAAATTTAAATAGCCTAGTCAACCTATATAAGGTTAGGTGAAAAAGAAACATTCCAAATATCGGAACTCGACTATCCACTCGACTAAAATAAAAAAGCCCACGCCTAACGTGAGCTTCTTATTTTCCTTGCGGACCAGACGGGACTCGAACCCGCGACCTCCGCCGTGACAGGGCGGCATTCTAACCAACTGAACTACTGATCCTTTTTCCCTGATCGGGACGCGAATGTACGCATTTCATCTGAATCACCAAATTTTTCTTAACTTTATTCTGATGATTTTTCCCCCCGACATACAAATCCCTTCCCACCTGCAACCCTACATTTCCCGTGTCTGGTACGCAGAAGGACCCGCTGAAAATGCCTTCCCCATCTTTGCCGATGGCCGGACAGGCCTCATCTTCCAGCAATCCGGAATGACATTGGGAAGCCAGGGAAAAAAACTCGCCCACTCCTTTGTATTCGGCCAGACACTCGACCCGATTATTTTACACACCCAACCCAACTGCCGGATCCTTGGCCTCATCTTTCATCCCCATGTACTCCCTTCCATTTTCCGGCTCCATGCCAAAGAACTGACCGATGAATGCATGGATATATCCCTGCTGCCCGCCCTGCCACAGGTCAATCTGAACGAACAATTATGGCATACCTCCTCACCCCAACGGCAATTCGAAATCCTCTTTTCCTACCTCGAAAAGATCATCACCCCTATAGACCTCACCATGCAATATGCTACCCGTCAAATCCTGGCCAGTAAAGGCAAAACCTCTTTAAAATACCTACACTACCAACTCAACCTCACAGAGCGCACCTTTGAAAGACGATTTGAACAATATGTTGGCATCTCCCCCCGCTTATTCTCCAACATCGCCCAGTTCCAGGCAGCCCTGTACATGCTGGATAATGGCCAGTTTTCAAAGCTCTCCGACATCGCCTACGCTAACGGCTATGCCGACCAATCCCACTTTATCCGCTGGTTTAAAAAGTTCACCGGTGTCACCCCGCTCGAACATTGTCGGAATCATTCTATTTTAAAAATGACTGGTTGCTGAGTTTTGTGTTGTAATAACACAAGCAAATGACACATTTCCTGCTCTTATTAACAGCCCTCCTGCCTAGACTATCAGACTATCCATCCTCCATTCCATACGAGGTGGCGACTTCCTTATTTTCCGATTATACAGATAAAGCAAGAAGTATCCATATACCTCCCCACCAAAAAATCATCATCATAGATAATGGATTGCCCCAATTTCCGGAAGGAACGATACTTTTTAAGACCTTTTCACAACAAGGTATCAAGATAGAAACAAGGGTATTGATAAAAACCGCGCAAAACTGGGAAGCCGGTACTTACATATGGGATGTCGCGCAACAGGACGCATATTTAACCAAAGGCAGAGAAAAACGCCCAAGTGGTTATACCATTCCGACTATCAGACAATGCCATTCCTGCCACGGCAAAGACCTTCAACCCATTGGAGTTAAAGCCCGGAATATATACCACCAGATCCCTTCTTTTATACAGGCAGGCCTGCTGGAAGCTCCTGATCTCACAAACGTATCACCACTTCCCAACTGGCAGGATACCACATGGTCACTGGAAAAACGTGCCCGCGCCTACCTGGATGTAAACTGTGCACATTGCCACCATCCAACTGGCATGTGCCACCAATCAGATCTACGCCTGGCATATGATGCCTACCTGGATCCCAAATACAAACAGCGCATTTTAAAATACATGCAAACCGGTAAAATGCCACTGATAGGTACACACATCATCCACAAAGAAGGAGTGGCGCTTATCGCGAATTATCTCGCCTCCCTTAAATAAACGGCATGCTCAAATTTCCAAACAAGCACCCTTTGGCAATGAAGATAAGAGCCGGTTCTCAAATAAAACCTTACGCAATTCAATAAAATCATTACAATGAAAATATGCACCACCATCCTCCTCGGTTTAATTGCTGGCATCTTCTATTGCTGGTCGATATCTGTAACAAAAGGATTGGCATTACTCCCCGATAAGGAATATCTGCTGGCTTTTCAAAAACTGAATCAGGCCATTCAAAATCCATTATTTTTTATCTGCTTCTTTGGCCCGGTATTCCTGTTACCAGTATGTATGTGGCGTAATTACAGTATCTGCTTGCTACTGGCTACCCTCAGTTATTATATCGGCGTAATGGGCGTAACAATAGCTGGTAATATTCCGCTGAACAATATGCTGGAAGCATTCTCTGTTCAGGGAGCAGGTATAGAAGAGCTTCGTGCTATGCGTGCACAGTTTGAAATGAAATGGAACATACTCAATCACATCAGAACACTTTGTAGCCTGGCTGCATTTATATTAACACTCATATCTCTGGATTAGCAACCGCGTTCGTGGATTTTAACATGGCCGGTGCCGGCTCATCTGCATGTGAGCACTATTCTTATTACCAGGATCCATAAACAGCCGGATGAAAGAATAATGGATCATCTAAATGGAACAGGAAATATCACCCATCGATTGACAAATCGTATATGTCTGTGCAAATTATGACGGATAGGTCTACATCATCTACCTGCAGGCCCTCAGATCTTCTACAAACGCCTCTACCGCTTTGGTCGCCGTATTCCAGCTGGTCACCAACCTGATAGCTGCCCGTTCACGATCGACCGGCTGCCATACATAGAATGCATATTTCTGCTCCAACCGGGCAATTATCGTCCTGGGTAGAATAGGAAAGATCTGGTTCGTCTTTGATTCAATCAGAAATTCATATCCCGCTTCACGGATGCCTGCCGATAACTTCCCCGCCAATTCATTCATATAGGCACCTATTGACAAGTAAGTATCTCCCCTGAATAATTCTCTAAACTGAATTCCTAACAACCGTCCCTTTGCCAGTAATGCCCCTCTCATTTTCAGGTTGTACACAAAATACTCCTGCAATGATGGATTGTTAATCACGATGGCCTCACCAATCAATGCGCCGTTCTTCGTTCCTCCCATGTAAAATGCATCTGTGTATTTCGCCAGGTCTTCATAACGCAGGTCACCTGCCTGCATACCTGAAGCGAGTCGTGCGCCATCCAGAAAGAGCAATAACCCTTTACTTTGACAATACTCCCAAAGCGCGATCAGTTCTGCTCTCAGATAATGCGTACCCAATTCTGTAGAATTGGAAATATACACCAGCCTTGGCAGTGGCATATGTAAGTAGGCTACTTTGTCAATAAAGGTAGCCAGCAATGCCGGCGATAATTTCCCATCCTGGGCAAACACTGTTTCTATCTTATGCCCGGTAGCTTCGATAGCACCGGTTTCATGATGAAATATATGCCCGGTAGTAGCAGCAATGACAGACTCATAAGGCCGCAGCACCGATGAAATAAACGTCAGATTGGCTTGTGTACCACCAGATACCAGGTGCACTGTAGCCTGCGGATGATTGATCTTTTCACGGATCAGGTCAATGGCTTCGCGTGTGTAATCATCATCACCGTAACCTCCTTGCTGGATCTCGTTTGTATCGGCCAGGGCCTTTAAAATAGCAGGGAGAGCACCCTCGCTATAATCACTTTTAAAACTTATCATAATGTAAAAGTATAATCGCCCGGGTGGGGACATGTAAATAATTCAGCATGGCATGGCCAGTCCGGGGCGCTGTAAATATAGTACGCAAACGCACGAATACCTAGCCATAGCGTGAACACTTTTGCCGGTAAACAATTGAAGCCCTCACCGATAGCGACTGCCACCGCGGCAGGAAACCGGTTAAAATAATACCCCAAATGAGTTGGACTCTTTTGGGGTATTACAAAATGTCATCTTTGAAGGAGTGCAATTCTGGCAGCATGGAAGGGGCAATATATCAAATGCTGCTTTATAGTAAACTGGTCAAGGAATAGAATAGGTAATACTTAGTTTTGGCCATTTAGTAGCATCACTGTTTCTATGGCCCGCAAAATTTAAATTACGGTAGTAGCTCTCCGATTGTAGTTGTAAACAAAATCCATTATTCTGACCGCTGTTCACTATATCCTGTACGAGCGCAGTCACGTCCACAGTAACATTATAATTCCACTGTGAGGTGGAAGCTGGTACAGTCGCCTGATTGACAGTGGTAGTGGAAGGTTGATTATTCCATGTGATTGTCGATTCACTCCATGTACCGGTTACCCTTTTTATATAACAGGCATTTGTGCCATAACTGTTATAAGGCGATCCGGGATAATAGGAATTCCCTGACGGGTTGGCTACCGCAGTACCGGAAGCCATTTCATACAGGTTTAGGGTAGCGGAGGTTACCGTAGTGCCTGGAGGCAGGAAACTGATGCCTGAAAACCCAAAAAAGTCTCTTCCAATGCCCGGGGTGCCAGAATAAGTCCAGGCAGAGGCAGCAAGATCCGGGTTACCTACCAGGTTGACGCCTGCATAACTCGTATAACTGTTAACTAAACAATCATACTGAACACTACTGGATAACAGGGAAATCTCCAAAGAGTGTACACCAGGTGCAAGGTTTAACTTCTGCGCGGATTGTCCAGCCAGCGTACTGACATCATTACCCTTACGGCAGCCGGCAATAGACAGGCATGTCATTACGAACATACCAATGAACATTGTTTTGATTTTCATGATGGGATTTTTTATGTTTTAATAGGGAAAACCTTATAGGAGTGCGGAGGATCCTTTCAGTTTAAATTTAGTGGTAGTCAACTGACCCTCGACGACAGTGGAAAAATATAATGCAAAATCATTTTTTAATGTCATTTGTTGGCATATCATTGCACCTTCATTATAATTAACCTTTCATGAAATCTATTTATCTCTATCTGTTAACACTTGCTATCAGCATTTCCTGCCTGGCCCAACAAAAAACCTCCGTAAAATGGGGGGAGGACATCAAACTAAAAAAAGGCTCCACAGACCTTAAAGTGATTTGTACTGACAACACCGGCATCTACCTGGAAGAAGCCCACATTAAAATGAAAGCCTACTATGTAATTGGCGCTACTTTCAGAGGTTCAGGCACGCTCATAAAAATGAACGCCAACCTTTCAGAAACCTACCGTCGTAACTATGATAAGGACCTGCGGGGTAAAGAATTTGAACAATTCTTCCCTTTGGGTAATGACCTCTTCATTTTTGCATCCAATTATAACAGAAGGGACAGGATGCTTGAACTATTCGCTGCCAAAGTGAATAAGGCATCCGGCGACCTGTCCATAAGATGGCAAAGACTAGCATCCTTCCAGCAGGAGTCAAAGAAAGACAAGATTGAGTTCAGACTGACCTACAATACAGACAGTTCAAAGATGGTGATTGTAAGTAGTGTGCAGGGGAAAGAAAGAAATGAGTACAGGGTGCAGGAGTTTGATAATAAACTGAAGGGAGCTGCACCTGTTGTTATCTCAAATGAATTTGAAACAAAAAAATACCAGCTGGAAGATGTGATATATACTATCAACAGGAAGATCATCCTGGTAGGTCGTACTTATGAATATGAAGAAGGTAAAAAGAAGAAGGCGAAGTTCCTGGACTTTAACCACTACAATATTCGCATGTATAATGAAGGCGGTAAACAGGAATCTGAGATCAACACCACCATCAATGGTAAATGGCTGAGCAGCACCAAACTGCTGCAGGAGAGGAACCAGGACCTGGTACTGGCTGCATTCTACAGCAATGAAAAGAAAAGCCGGAAAGTAAATGGTTTACTGGTGCAGAGAATTGATGCCAATACCGGGCAGGTAATTTCAACTATTGATAAGACAATCAACGATGCCATGTTGTCTGACGGTGATTATGAGGAAGACGATGATAAGGAAGATAGCAAGGAAACTACATCAGGTAAGAAAGGCAAAAACGGCAAAGAAGATAAAGACGATAAGACTGCAAAGGCAGCACAGGAAAGCAAAGATGCGAAGGAAGAAGGAGAAGGTTTCTCCAGGTACATGCGGTTCAGAAAGATCTTTTATGCATCAGACGGAGGTCTTACGATCCTGGCAGAATCTTTTAATACATATACTTATAGCACATCAAGTTACACACCAGGTGTGAATGGTGCACCCGGTCACTGGTCATCCACTACCTATCGCGTATATTCCAGCGGAGACTTGCTGATGTGTAAAGTTGCAGCGAAAGGTGACCTTGACTGGTTGGAGGTAGTTCCTAAATCCCAGGAAGAACGATATGCAGTTTCATACAGTACATACGGAAGTGGTGCGACGTTCAGCGGGTTCAGCTTCTTTACAGCATTGACTATGCCATTCTATTCAGGGTTTGGAGTGATCAGATCAGGTAATAACATTCACCTCGTGCTGAATGATAATCCCAGAAATGCAGGGGTAACGCAAACAGGCCAGAAGGTAAAGTCTGTAAGCCGGTTTGGTAAATCAGATTGCTTTGTTATTACAGTTGATGAGCTGACAGGTAAGATCAGTCGCAAAATGATTTTTAGTAACCGGGAAATTCCTGCGGCTATGCCAAAGAAAGGTGCAGCGTTTGGGAATGATTTTTATATGGTAGGGCGTGCAGATAGGGTGTTTGGAAAGACCAGGATTGCGGTTGGGAAGATATCGGTGAAGTAGGTATACAAGTGCGGATTGCGGTGCAGGCATCGGCACTTGGAGAATAATTAAAAGGCCTTCAAATCTTTTCGATTTTGAAGGCCTTTTTTTGTGGGTTAACGGATCAGGTTTTATCTGCTTTTGGAGGTATTGTGAAATATTTATGCCTTTATCAGTGCAATAGTCACATCAGCTATTGAAACAAGTAACCATCTATTATTTTACATGTTCTTTTCGAAATCTCAAAAAACATACCTCCACCGTTTCTAATATTTCCATCAGCATGAGAACGTGATACAAAGATAGATGTATCATTTTCATAGACCTGTGTTTTAAAATACCCTTTGGGTGTTTTACGTTTCTTATCCAGTTTTGCAAAAGCTATCTCACTTTGTTTCCTTACTGAGTCAATGTTACATCCTTTGGATGTAAATGTATTCTCAAAATGACGCGAGGAGGTACAGGCCATCAATAAGAATACAGTAAAACATATAAAAGGCGTCACCAAATTTCTCATAAGGGTACCTGCTAAATTTTACTAAATGTACGGATTTAAAAAAGATGCACGAACTATTTGAGCGCTATTGAATCAATGTTGTGTTACTGATAGCCGGATGTAATCTCTTAGAAAGGTAGTTATTGAAAAGTATTATGCATTGAACAGGTAAAACCCGGAACATCAGAAAAGATGAACAGCCAGATTAAAGCAGTTCGATAGTTTGGAGGAAAGCAAAAGTAACGCGTTCTTCTGCTCCAGGAGAAATGAAACATTATAAAGATGTACTTTCTATTGAATAAAGTACAAGTGTTATTTTCTTATACCATCTGTAACTAATACCGTTCTTTCGATTAAATGCTGATACAAATATCGGTGATATGTAGAGGAGGCAACTTTTTGTGTAGATCGATTGAGGCTTGTTAAAGCGTTCAGGTCTACCTGGTAGTTCACACACACATTCATCCGTACAGATCGCAATTGCGACCGGGCTTAAAATGGATATTTCACCCCAGTCAGTTTTTCTCCCAGCTCCCATAACCTGCTTGCTGCAGTCAAATCTTTTGCTTGTTTGGGAATGGCTGCCGGTCCAGGCGAACCTTTAAGCTCCATAAATCCCGAAGGTCCCCAGTAACTCCCGTTCTGGACACTTTATCTATGCTCATGTTATTAATCATGTATTCAATAGCATCAGGATATTTTACCCCTTGATTAATAAAGGATGCGATGTTTTCATTTGATTAAAGATTGTTTGATTTAATAGATTTTACGCAAGTCCTGCTTACTTGTATTGTCTGTTACTGTGTAAGAAAGCAGGAAAGAATACAGTTAAGGTTTATGTAGACACTTACTTAGCTTACTATGGTAACATGGGTAAGCTGATTGTATTAAAAAGAAAAGGCTACTTTCCAGCAACCTCAACTATTACTAACCCGGAACAAAAAAGCCATCTGGGATGAATCAGATGGCTTCAATATGATTTCAAAAAATTAATCAGGATGGTAATTTTACCCCTTTCAGCAGCTCATTAACCTTTGCTTGCTTTGCTGGGCACTGTTTTTTTAAATCTATACCACTTGGTTTTTCATCAATGATCAGTCTGATCTCCTTGTTAAACAAAGTGCTTTTATATTTTACTACCTTTTTTTTCATGACTGTAAATTTAAGATTTTCTCTTTACTAATATCCCAGTGGTAGGAATATTCTTTTGAAATGGAATGATCCCCATATCTGTTTGACAATAAATGTCAAATTTAAAGGAAAGCTCATCAAAATTCAATGCCACTGCCATTCTGTAAAGTCTGGTTCTACCATCAGTACTACCAGTGAAGAAAATATATCTGTCAGGATATTCTTCGAGATAAATATCTACAGCATAAGCAACTGTTGCCAGAATTTTATTTCTATCACCATTGTCACTGACAGAATAACTGCTCATTTCTCCATCTAGTGTAACATCACCAAATGATAGGTTATAAACTATATCATTAGTAGTGGGAATAAATGCAATCCTCTTTAAAATTATACCTCTTGGGCCTATACTGAAGAAATCAAAAATACTATATGCATCCTTTATGTAAAGGTTTTTGTATACTTCATATTGCATTGTGTCTTATTAAAGATGAATAATTATTAATGGTATTTCAGATCGCAAATATAAGTAAACAAGAACTTAACTATCAATTGATTATCAAATACTTATATCAATAAACCAGTTGTCATTTTAATATAAAAAGAACTCTTAACACATAGCATGCATAAGTTTTATGGTGATAAAATAGAGTGGGGCAATGAGTAAAAACTCAGCCCCATATACTGCTCCATTGTAAAACCTTAAAGCCTTGTTATAGCTTTGATAATATTTTATAATTCAGGATACCTGTGTACATAATATCTTTAATCCCTCACCAATTATTTACCCTATGCCTGAATACAGTTTCTCCCTTCTGAATAAGTCGTTCAGCTATCCAGAATGGAATTAATCTCCATTCATACATATTCCTTTTCTTATATTCAGCCTCTTCATTCCAGTAACAGTGAGTATACAGATTCTATTTCTGCCTCAACTTCTGAGGTATCTTCATTATCATCAGCTATTTCCTGCATTTTAGCTTGAAGACTTCTATATTCTGAACCAAGCCTATTAATTTGATCATAGTATTGTTGGCTAGGTAGGATAATTTAAATTGATAAAACAGGAATTTATAGTGAATCATTACCTCCATCTTAATAAAAGCTCTACTAGTCGCAAATGTAAACTAGTAGAGTCTTTATCATTATAGAAGGTTACATAAAAGGCCAATTAGATGGCCTAATTAGTCGTAATGCTTATTAATAATATCGATTATTCCTCTCTTCTATAATCTTGATTTTTTTTCTGCAACAAAATACCTCGTGCTGTTAATCCCACTGCAATGATTCCACTATCCTCAGTATCATGTAGTTTTACAACCCCCATATCCTTCAATCTGTAATAATTTTGATTGTCAGGATGATCTTCTGAAGGGTTTTCAACCAAGAATAGTTCATTCATGGGAATAGCCATAATAAGTTCTTGAAGTCTTTTTTCCATACAATGAATGTTTAGAATTAATAATAAATTTTATTGCAAATCTATACAGCTAACTTGTTCCCATCTTAGTGTCTTTAAATATCCAAAAGAAACTTCCCGTTTATTCCCCTTAAGCTGGTACTTCCTGCCATCCCAAGACTTCTCCTCTATAAACAGTCCTGTATTATGATTCAGCCTATTGCCCTCATAAGTTATTCTAACCAAAATGGGTATCTGTCATTTAGATGTTTTCTTCAACTTATACAGGAAATAGGTAATAAAAATTCTATTGCCTTCCATTTCTTAAAGTTGGGTTAGTTGCTTTTGTGAAAAATGGGCCAAAGCAGCAGATATGTATTTGATTGATAAGTGTGTAAAGCATGTATCTATACTACCTCCAAAAAGATGTACTGCTAACTCCAATGATACCTCGTAAAATAAGAGACACTAAAAACAGATAAAACAGTAAATAGGATCCAACCCTCACCAGCACAGAACTTTCCTAAAACAAAATGCCCATAGACTTTAATCTATGAGCACTTCCTAATTACTTAGCGAGGCAAGGGGGACAGTTTTCGACCTTTTTTTTGCAACAGTTTGGTTATTGCCGGATTATGTCAGAAATAACAACAGGGGTGCTTATATATTCCCCTATCAGTCTCTGCTCCAAATTGCAAGCTCGCAGCTTAATGCAACAACGAACGAATTTCCAGTAGGCGAAAAGCCAAAAGATCTTAATTCACATGGCCCGTCCTTCGAAATAAAAATGATTTTCTCGTTGTTAGGAGAAGTAAGAAAAATTTTGGTTACGCGATATTTTTCAAACGGAGGATCGTCGACCTCATTTTCTCGTTTAATAAGGGTCCATCCATCGTTTGTTTCCGTTGGTAGGAAATATTTACCATAAAGCCCGCTTGTTTTGATTATAGCACCTGCTAATAAACCAAATCCCCTGATGGCACTTGTCGATTCATCAAATTGCGACCACCAATCAAGTGAATCCCTATCAATTTTCTCTCCTGTTACACAGCTAAAAACTCCTCTTCCCTGGCTGGATAATACAATTAGGTTATCAGAGTTATCTGCATATCCTACATTTTCAAGACCTCCAATGGCATAGGTGTTTTTATGAGACCACATTTAAACAAAATTGTGGAATCGAAACTAAGACAAACTTGGAATAACCCAACAAAAAAAGGAAGAACTAAGCAAAATTCAGCTTAATCCTTCCAATCTGGAAAGTGCGGAGAACTGGCAACAACTTTCGACCCTTTTGGGGCTGATTTGGACAAGATTGGGATGCTTATTGACATGCATTGCTGGAATAGGTCGCATTGTATTCTTCCCAGTTAACCTTGGATTGTGTCCTAAATTGCCAGCGGAGAACTTTATACCATTGTTACCAATAAGGAGGCCAAAGGGCGCAAAGGCTCAACAATAGCGATGATCAGGGGTACGCAGGCAGATCAGCTAACTGAAATCCTGAAGAAAATACCGAAACGATTACGCAGACTGGTAGAGGAAGTGACCTTAGATATGGCCGCGAGTATGAACGCTACAGTGCAAAGATGCTTTCCTAACGCTCATCGTGTAATAGACAGATTTCATGTACAGAAACTGGCATTTGAAGCCGTACAGGAAATCCGTATCATTCATCGCTGGCAGGCGTTGGAGGAAGAAAATACCGCGATAGATCAGGCCAAAAGACAAGGCCGTGCTTATCAACCTGATATTTTGCCTAATGGAGATAGCGCTAAACGATTGCTGGCACGAAGCCGTTATCTGTTATTTAAACACCCTGGAGCCTGGACACGCGAACAGCGACAAAGAGCAGAGCTATTGTTCACCAGATATCCTGTCATCCATAAAGGATATCAGTTATCATTACGTTTAGGAGAAGTATTTCGCATTGTACGAGTAAAGAACAGGCATTCAAGAAGCTGGCATTATGGTACAACGATGTGGAGGAAGCAGGTTTGCCATCGTTTAAAACCCTTGCCAGGATTATCCAACATCATTATCCGGGCATTCTCAACTTCTTCAACAACAGAGCTACCAATGCAGCCGCAGAGTCATTTAATGCGAAGATCAAAGCGTTTAGAAACGCGATGAGAGGAGTTTGAGATGTTCATCATATAGTAAGTATAAATAAAAAAGCCCACGCTATGCGTGAGCTTTCTAATTACTTGCGGTGAGAGAGGGATTCGAACCCTCGGTACAGTTTGACCCGTACGACGGTTTAGCAAACCGTTCCTTTCGGCCACTCAGGCATCTCACCGAAACTTCCCCGTTAGGGGTTGCAAAAATAATAATAATTCTTAATTCTCCAAAAGCATTTGAAAAAAAGTAGATTTTTTTTCATCCGTTATCAAAATCACAAATTATCCAGCCCCTGTTCTTATCCCGGATTAATACTTTAACTTGTTAAGACCATTTGCGAACTGATTGCGCCAACGACTTAAACCTACAACTAATGAAAGTATTCACTGACATACTTACTGACCCTGTTTACATAAAGTCAGACAAGCCAGATTCCGCATTCCGGAAATTCCTGAAATCGATGATCCGTGACGAGCGCGACCTTCCATTTCTTTACCTGACCATCGAGCTCACCCTCACTCTGCTGCCACTGGCCATCCTCTTATTCCTGCCTGTATCAGGCTGGATATGGTGGACCGCAGCTATAGCATTTACCTTTTTGAACAATTTCAGGTATAAAGGCCCCTTTGGCCTCATGCTCCATTGCACCAGTCACCGGGTATTCTTTGTAAAAAAATACCAGCTACTCAATCATTACCTCCCCTGGGTGATCGGCCCCCTCTTTGGCCAGACACCTGAAACATACTACAGTCACCACATCGGCATGCACCATCCTGAAAACAACATGCCAGACGATGACAGCTGTACCATGCCCTTTCAGCGGGACTCATTCCGCGGGTTTAGCCGGTACCTGGGCAGTTTCTTCTTTGCAGGTATTATACACCTCGCCCGGTACTTCATTAGAAAGAACCGGAAAAAGCTATTGGTACGCTCAGTGAGAGGGGAGATACTATATATATTAATGTGTGTAGGACTCTCTTTTATCAACTTCCCGGCTACATTGGTAGTATTTATCCTGCCATTCGTGATTTCAAGGATCATCATGATGTTGGGCAACTGGGCACAACATGCCTTTATTTGTCCTTCAGACCCGGATAATGCCTACAAAAACAGTATTACCTGTATCAATACCAAGTATAACCATAAGTGTTGGAACGATGGCTACCACATCAGTCATCATATTAAACCCAGCATGCACTGGACCGAACACCCTGATTATTTCAGGAAAACCCTGCATGAATATATTGAGAATGAAGCAATCGTATTTGATGGCATCCATTTTCTGCATGTGTGGTTGTGGCTGATGACCAAAAGGTATGACCTGCTGGCAAAACACTTTGTCAATATCGGGAATAGGTTTAGCTCGGATGAAGAGATCATGGCTTTCCTGCAACAGCGGACAAAGAAAATAGACCTGGCGACGGCCGACCCCGCAGGCAGAGTGGCGGCAGCCTGAAAGTAGGAGGGAAACTGCCTGCCAGACATCCAAAAAGTGATCATTCCGGCCACAAATCCTACCCCGATACCGGCCTGAACAGCCTGATATTCATCACCCACCTGACAAATTTTTATCAAATCATTCCTGACAAACTCAATATGGGAGGCCATCCGGCGCCTCCTAACGCCTAACTTTCCGTCTTTCTTTCCGCTTTATATTATATAAATCTTATGATTATGCGTAATCATAAGAATAAGTGCCTAAATTTGCGCTCTAACTTTCGATTTTAAAGTTCAAAGCAATATGCGCACTGTTACGTTAAAAAGGGTTGTGGTTACCGGGCTTGGGGCCTTGACGCCTATCGGAAATGATGTAAACACTTTCTGGAACAGCCTTAAAACAGGGACCAGCGGTGCCGGTCCTATTACACGATTCGACACTACAGAGTTTAAAACCAAATTCGCATGCGAACTGAAAGGTTTTGACATAGAAAAGTACATGGATAAGAAAGATGCCCGTAAAATGGACATGTTCACCCAGTACGCAATGGTGGCAGCTCAGGAAGCTGTTGAAGACGCCGGCCTGAATGCTGAAGGCATTGACAAAACAATGGTCGGTGTAATCTGGGCTTCCGGTAACGGTGGTATGCAGACCTTCGAAGACCAGATCGTGGAATTCGCTCAGGCTAACTTCGTTCCTAAGTTCAATCCTTTCTTCATTCCCAAGCTGATCTCCGACATCGCTGCCGGTCAGATCTCCATGAAATATGGATTCATGGGCGTGAACTATTGTACAGTTTCTGCGTGTGCTTCTTCCAGCAGTGCACTGGTAGACGCCTTCAACTTTATCCGCCTGGGTAAAGCCAACGCAATCGTAGCTGGTGGTTCTGAAGCACCTGTAACCCGCGCAGGTATCGCAGGTTTCAACGCACTGAAAGCCCTTTCTACCCGTAACGATGATCCTACCACTGCTTCCCGTCCTTTCGACGCTGACCGTGATGGTTTCGTAATGGGCGAAGGCGCCGGTGCTATCATCCTCGAAGAATATGAACACGCTGTAGCAAGAGGCGCGAAAATCTACGCTGAAATGGTAGGTGGCGCCATGTCTGCCGATGCTTATCACCTGACTGCTACCCACCCTGAAGGCCTGGGTGCACGCCTGGGTATGACCCGCGCATTGGAAGATGCAGAGCTGAAACCTGAAGATGTTGATTATATCAACGCACACGCTACTTCAACTCCCCTCGGTGACGCCAGCGAACTGAAAGGTATCATGGGCGTATTCGGTGATCACGTGACTAAACTGAACATCAGTGCAACCAAGTCCATGACTGGTCACCTGCTCGGTGCTGCCGGCGCTATCGAAGCGATCGCCAGTATCAAAGCAACCCAGCACAACCTGGTTCCGCCAACCATCAATACCACTAACCTCGGCGAAGGTATCCCAACTGACCTGAACCTGACAATTGGTAAAGCACAGGAACGCGAAGTGAATGTGGCTATGAGTAATACTTTTGGCTTCGGCGGTCACAATGCGATCGTTGTGTTCAAGAAATACAAAGCGTAATTCAAGCATATATAATTTAAAAGGCTGCATCTTGCCAGATGCGGCCTTTTTTAATAACCATATGTAACATTGGGGAAATATTCGCCTGTAATTGACCATCGTTCGTTTGTACTTCGACCACTCTCTGATCTTTCCCTGACTGTTCTTCGCACACTTCCCCGACTGTCCCTCGCTCATTCTTCGACCGTTCTTCGCTCATTCTTCGACCGTTGTTCGACTGCTCTTCGACTGTTCTTCGACCGTTGTTCGACGCTTCTTCGATGCTTCTTCGACGCTTCTTCGACTGTTCCCCTATTCCAATACATCCCCAACACCAACATACCACCAAAAGCTCACCAAAATACCACCTCTATATCCATCCGATATTGAGATGCCCTTATGGTGCTAATCTAGTACCGTTATAATGCTATTTTATTACTATTTCCAACCCGAACTCCAACTACCTCCTCCCCCCATCTCCAAACTCTTCACTAAAAATTTTAGCAAAACAGCAAATTATGACGTAGCTTAGTAGTAAATTAAACACCCATGGTTCCCTTCAAAATGACCCATGGATACTCGCAAATCAAATATGGCCAAGAAGAAAGAGAATGCATCGACGCCGGTCCTCACACCGGCAACGGCAGATGATCAAATAGCTGTGTTTGGCGCCCGGGTTCACAATCTCAAAAACCTGGACCTCACATTACCTAAAAACAAACTGGTAGTCATCACTGGCATCAGTGGCAGCGGAAAATCCTCCCTGGCATTCGATACCATCTACGCAGAAGGGCAACGCCGCTACATGGAAAGCTTTTCTGCCTACGCCCGCCAGTTCATAGGGGATATGGAACGCCCCGATGTTGACAAAATCACAGGCTTGTCGCCAGTGATCTCCATCGAACAAAAAACCACCAACAAAAATCCCCGCTCTACCGTAGGGACCATCACCGAAATTTATGACTTCCTCCGCCTGCTCTATGCCCGCGTAGGTATCGCATACTCCTATAATACCGGTAAACGCATGACCCGCTTCTCCGAAGAAGAGATCATGGACCACGTATTTAAGAACTACCCGAAAAAGAAACTCGTCATCCTCGCCCCACTCATTCGTGGACGTAAAGGTCACTACCGCGAACTCTTTGAACAGCTCCGTAAACAAGGCTACCTCAAAGTCCGCGTAAATGGAGAAATCCTGGACCTCAAAGAAAGAATGCAGGTGGACCGCTACAAAATCCACGACATCGAACTCGTGGTAGACAGAGTACAAGTGCAGGACGATGCCCGTACCCGCATCAGCCAGAGCATCCAAAAAGCCCTGCAGATGGGGAAAGGCCTGCTCTTCATCATGGACAATGACACCAATAAGGTCAGCCAGTACTCCAAACAACTCATGTGTGAGGATACCGGCCTCTCTTACGAAGAGCCATCTCCCAACACCTTCTCCTTCAACTCTCCCTATGGCGCCTGCCCCCGTTGTAAAGGACTGGGCACCATTTACCAGATAGATATGGACGCCGTGATCCCGGATCCCAACGTCTCTATCAATGACGGAGGCCTCGCTCCACTCGGTGAAGCCAGGGATACCTACACCTTCAAACAGGTGCAGCAACTCGCCAAAAAGAATAAATTCTCCCTCACCGCTCCTATCGGCAACCTGCCACAGAAAACATTGAACCTCCTGCTGTTTGGAGATGAAAATGGTAGCCTGGAAATGGATATGGAGTTCAGTGAAAACGGGGAAAACGGGTACAACGCAGATTTCGAAGGAGTGATCAACACCGTTCGCCGTTACTTCAACGACACCTCCTCCGACGCTGTACGTAACTGGGCCGAAAGCTTCATGAAACTACATACCTGCCCTGAATGTAATGGCTCCCGCCTCAAAAAGGAAAGCCTCTTCTTCAAGGTAGATGAAAAGAATATCTCCGAACTGGGGAACATGGACCTGGATAAACTGGCCATCTGGTTCAAAGACATCGAAAAGCGACTGGATAAGAAACAAAATACCATCGCCAAAGACATCCTCAAAGAAATCAGGGAAAGACTAGGGTTCCTGCTCAATGTAGGCCTGACCTACCTCACCCTCAACCGCGCTACCCGCACGCTGAGCGGTGGCGAAAGTCAGCGTATCCGCCTCGCTACCCAGATCGGCTCCCAACTCATGGGTATCACCTACATCCTGGATGAACCTAGTATCGGGTTGCACCAGCGTGATAACATGCAGCTGATCGATGCCCTCCGCAACCTGCGCGAAATGGGCAATACCGTCATCGTGGTGGAACACGATAAAGATATCATGCTCCATGCCGATCACCTCATTGACGTTGGCCCGGGAGCCGGTGTACATGGAGGCCGCATCATTGCCCAGGGCACTCCCAGCCAGATCCTGAAACTCAATACCCCAACTGCCGGCTATCTAAACGGCAAAGCTGCAGGTACCCTTCCTGCCGAACGACGAAAGGGCAACGGGAAATCACTGGAACTGAAAGGCGCTACCGGCAATAACCTGAAAAATGTGAGTGCGAAATTCCCGCTGGGTACCTTCATCTGTGTGACTGGCGTATCTGGTAGCGGTAAGTCTACCCTCATCAATGAAACGCTATACCCCATCCTGAGTCAGCACGCCTACGATTCCAAACAAGACCCTATGCCTTATAAGAGCATCAAGGGCCTGGAAAATATAGACAAAGTAATCGAGATCGACCAGTCCCCGATTGGTCGTACTCCACGCAGCAACCCGGCTACCTATTGCGGATTCTTCACAGATATCCGTACCCTGTTCTCACAAGTGCCTGAGGCGAAGATCAGGGGATATAACGCCGGCCGTTTCTCCTTCAATGTGAAAAGTGGTCGCTGTGATGTTTGTGAAGGAGGAGGGATGAGAGTCATAGAAATGAACTTCCTCCCCGACGTATACGTACACTGTGAGAAATGTAATGGCCGCAGGTATAATCGCGAAACACTCGAAATCAGGTACAAAGGCAAATCTATCTCCGATGTGCTGGATATGACTGTGGATGAAGCAGTGGAATTCTTTCAGCCCGTTACTTATATCTACCGGAAGATCAAGACCTTACAGGATGTAGGACTGGGTTATATCACATTGGGACAATCAGCAGTGACATTGTCAGGCGGAGAGGCCCAACGTGTGAAACTGGCCACTGAATTGTCAAAGAAAGATACCGGGAAAACAATATATATCTTAGATGAACCTACGACAGGTTTGCATTTTCAGGATATACAGCTGTTACTGAACGTTTTGAATAAACTGGTGGACAGGGGAAATACCGTGCTGGTAATCGAGCATAACCTCGATGTGATCAAGATGGCAGATCATATTATTGATCTGGGTCCGGAAGGCGGTGCTGGTGGAGGTACGATTCTATGTACAGGTACACCTGAACAGGTAAGTGAATGTAAGGAGAGTCATACAGCAAGGTTCCTGAAACAGGAGTTGAAAGGGTAGTAATCAATCGTCAACTGTTCCCTTTTTCAAAGTGTAATAACAGTTTTAAGATTATTCTATTACTGCCACAAGCTAAAAACCTCACAGGTTTCAACCTGTCTCAAAAGTAAAGTCCGGTTCCTGACCGACATTTCTTACCACCAGAAAACTAAAATTTTTAGCCCTAAAAAGTCGTTTTTCCCATAGGCAAAAGCGATTTTTTAGGGCTTTTTTCTTTTTCCTGGAAACAGATTCTACCCTACAAGTCATTATCTTCGCCTCCAGAATTGTTATAACCAATAGGCATGAAATATATTCCCGGCATTATAGCCCTCCTACTCCTGGCAGTATTTGCGGCTTGTGAGGATGAGACCAAGACCTGTGACCAAACCTTGCTCGCAGACCTTGGTATTAACTTTAAAAAAGACTCGTTGAATGGGTACATTAATAAAGATACCACCTGGCCCAAAGTGACCCTGTGTGCCCTTGACAAGGATACCATTATCAGCCAGCAAGCCAGATCCAGTGTATATTTCGCGCTCGACCCCCTGAAAGATTCCAGCCGTTTCTACCTGAAACTGGACTCCGCCGCCGTGGCAGATACCCTGACCTTCAGGTATACACGCACCCCACACTTTGTTTCGCCAGGCTGTGGATTCGCTACTTTTTCCACATTGGATACCGTAATCTGCACCTACCATACAATTGACTCTTTACATATAAATAACCGGGAGGTAACAAGTGATAATGCTACGAACGTTTCTTTATACTTTATTTATTAGCCTGGCTGCGGTCGCCGCACAGGCACAGGTGAAGAAGGATACAATCCCGGCGCCTGTAAAGGATACAACTCATCAGGCGTCGTCAAATACGGGCACAAAAATGAAGGCCACCGCCTTTAAACCAATCGCTCCCAAAGACACCACCGGCCTGAAAGCAAAATCTGCCAAAGATTCCGCCGCCCTCAAAGGGAAACCGGTGGTAGCTAAAATTGCAGACAGCACCTACCTCTCAAACGGCGGCGTCCGCATCGGCCTCGACATCAGTCGTTTCGCCCTGCTCTACTTCCAACCCTACAGAACCGATATCACCGTACAGGCAGATGTCCGCCTCGGACAAAAGATCTACGGCGCTATCGAAACAGGCTGGAACCGTACCTCCCATAGCACAGACTCCACCTATTCCTACAAAGGAAATGGTATCTACAGCACGATCGGTATCGACTATGACCTGATGAAAAAGAAGGAAACCACTGAACAGAATATGCTCTATGGTGGCATCCGGTATGGTATTGCACGTAATACCTACCAAATTCCGCATTACCGCATGACAAATAATTACTGGGATGCGACTGTCGAAGGTAGTTATCCAAAAACAACCGTCACCTCCCACTGGATCGAACTGGTTTTCGGCCTGAGAGTGGAAGCCGCCAAAAACCTCTTCCTGGGATGGGGTGTAAGAGAAAAAATCATGATACATAATGGTGCTCCCGCCTCACACCCACCTATCGTGATACCAGGATATGGCAGCGGTACCAAAAATTCCCAGTTCGACATGACTTATACCATCTCCTACCTGCTACCACTGTACAAAGTGAAAGTACATGTACCAAGAGATCAAAAGAAATAATACATGCAGGAAAGCGGGCATTTCCCAACAGAAATGAAACCATTTTCAGCAAAAAAAGCCCGTATCTTAGTACAGATACGGGCTTTTAAATTCAGTTACCTGGTGTCTTTTATATAACTCCCGGGAAGCTCACTTAGTAATGACACCTCCCTTTTCTACAAGGCAATGATGTATAGCCACTTTATGGCCGGATCATATCTATATGTGGCAACCCATGATCATCATACTCCTCACTTACCTGCTGAAAACCTAACTCGCCATAAAACTTCAGCAAATACGACTGCGCACTGATCTTCACCGGCACCTTACCAAAATGCGCTTCTATCGCCGCCAATGTACGCTTCATCAACTCCTTCCCCGCACCTTGTCCACGTACCGACTTCGCCGTTAGTACCCTGCCAAATGCCGCCTCTTCATATTTCTTTCCCGGACCGAAAATCCGGGTATATGCCACCACTTTCCCTTCCTCATCTACCCCAAACAGGTGCAACGCCTGCTGGTCATAATCATCCAGGTCTTCCGCCATACAATTCTGCTCAATGATAAACACATTGAACCGGATCTGCATGATGGCATACAACTCTTCATTTGTTAACTCCCCGAAGGACTTAGTAAACCATTGTATCATACTAACAAATTTAACAGCTGGACAGCAAGTAACAAGGGCCTATTTTTAAATACTCAGTCCATTGCCCGTCATATCCCTACCCCCCGCCTGTACGAAAATACCCCAATGCCCCCGCTACATACCCCAACCAGCCAATCCCAAAAAGAGGAGCACTTAGCCACCCAACCACTCAATCCCCATTTTTCTCCCCACCCACACACCTCAACCACCCAAACTCAAACACAATCAAACTTATTAACAATTGAACTGGTTTAAAGCCACTCCTTTCCTTATCTTTGACGAGCCTTGTCAGTAACAAACGATCATGCAGCTGATACATTGTACAAGTTCATCGAACTGATAGCTATCTTCCTAACCCAATGGCTACGAAGATCCAAGGCAGGAAAAGGGGAGGACTAAATGTAACCTGTATGTGCTCGTAAACGGATGTAACCCAACCCCCGCTCCACCATATTAGTTTTTAAAATATATTTTAACATACCTTTAGATCTTAAACCAGCATATCCACATGCATCCCAAAAGAAACATTGCCATACTTACTGGTATTTTCTGTCTGTTATTGTCATGTTTTTCAGCCTGCAAACAATCCAGGAAAGCCATGAACCCTGAACTGGCAAAATACATCGAAGCCTATACCGCCGGTGTAATTTCCAAACAAAGTACTATCAGGGTACAGCTCACCAGTAACGTCAACGTCACCCACACCCAGAATGAACCTGTCAGCGAAGAACTCTTCGATTTCAGCCCCTCCATCAAGGGTAAAGCCTACTGGGTAGATGCCACCACCGTTGAGTTTCGTCCGGATGCCAACCTGACTCCCGGAAAAACCTACACCGCTACTTTCAAACTAGGAAAAGTACTGAAAGTCGAGAAAGCCCTTCGCTCCTTCGACTTCGAGTTCCGTGTCATGCCACCTTCGTATGAGTTCCAGGAGTTCGGCCTGAAAACAGCCAGCACCATCTCCCGCGAAAAAATGGTCTACACCGGCGCCATCGTCACCGCCGATGCCGAAGACCCTCAACAGATCGAAAAAATAGTCACTGCCCAGGCAGGTAGCAAATCATTCTCTATCAAATGGGAACACAACGCTGCCGAAAGAACATCCAAATTCACCATCGAAAATATTACCCGCGGTGCCGATGGATATAACCTCGACATCGCCTGGGACGGCGCTCCTATCAAAGTAGGCACTGCCGGCAAAAAACAAGTCGAAATCCCTGCCATCGGCGAATTCAAAGTTCTCGATGTAAAAGCGATCGTCGATCCGGAACAATATGTGCTCGTTCAATTCTCCGATCCTATCAGCGTAGCCCAGAACCTCGATGGCCTTATCGGTATCAGCGGCATCAGCGACCTGCGCTATACCATCGAAGGCAGTGAAGTAAAGGTATTTACACCTAAACGGCTTGAAGGTAATTTCTCCGTTGTCATCAACGAAGGCATCCTCAACACCTACGACGACAAACTACTACAAAGCTTCTCCGCCAATATCAATTTCGAAAATATCCAGCCTTCCGTATCTATCCCCGGCAAAGGGGTGATACTCCCGGAAAGCAATAAACTGGTGTTCCCCTTCGAAGCGGTGAACCTCAGCGCCGTTGATGTGACCATTATCAAAATATACGAGAACAACATTCCTCAATACCTGCAAAGGAATGACCTGAATGGTACGCAGGACCTGCGTCGCGTAGGCCGCCCGGTAGTTGAAAAAACCATCCGGCTCGATACCGATAAATCACTCAACCTGCATAAACGTAACCGCTTCTACCTCGATATGGACAAACTGATCCGTACCGAACCAGGAGCGATCTACCGCGTAACCATCGGCTTCCGTAAAGCATATTCCCTCATGGGTTGTGCAGCCAAAGAAGATGATACGAAAAAAGCAGATGAACAATCCGAAGAAGAATATTACGGTGATAGCTACGGCGAAAAGATCGACGAAGATGATGACTTCTGGTCCCGCTATGATAGCTACTATCCATATGGTTATAACTGGGAAACCCGCGACGACGCCTGCTCTAACTCTTATTATAACAAAGATAAATGGGCCAGCCGCAACGTGTTCTCCTCCAATATCGGTCTGACTGCCAAGAGAGGCAATGACAACAGCATGCTCATTGCCGTTACCGACATCCGCGATACCAAACCGCTGATGGGCGTGGAACTCGAACTGCTCGACTACCAGAACCAGGTGATCTTCAAAACCAAAAGCGATGGCGACGGCTTAGCCACCTTCGACCTCAAACGCAGACCTTACCTGCTGGTCGCAAAAAAAGGTGATGAAAGAGGCTACCTGAAACTGGACGATGGAAACTCCCTGCCGCTGAGCCGCTTCGACGTAAAAGGTGAAGAAGTTCAAAGTGGTATCAAAGGCTTCCTCTACGGCGAACGCGGTGTCTGGCGCCCAGGCGATACCCTGTACCTGACCTTCATCCTGGAAGATAAACAACAGAAACTGCCGGCAGATCACCCTGTGACACTGGAACTCTACAACCCCAAAGGCCAGCTGTACAAAAGGATCAATTCCCTGCAGTCTGTCAATGGCTTCTACAACTTCATCACCGCTACCAACCCTGACGACATTACGGGTAACTGGACCGCGAAAGTGAAAGTAGGCGGCGCCCTCTTTACTAAAAATCTGCGCATCGAAACTGTAAAGCCTAACAGGCTGAAAGTAAAACTGGACTTCGGCGCCAGAACCACCCTGTCCAAAGACGATGCTTCTGAAGGTACACTGAGCGCACAATGGCTGTTCGGCGCCACTGCCCAGCACCTGAAAGCAAAAGTAGACGTGTCTCTCACACAACAAACTACCAGCTTCAAGAGCTTCGCCAACTATACCTTCGACGACCCTGTCACACACTTTGATGCAGAAGATAAAACCATCTTCGAAAGCTCATTGAGTGAAAACGGTACCGCCCCTGTAAAAGTAAATCTGCCACTGGGCAAGCCCGCTCCAGGTCAGCTGAAGGCTAATTTCGAAATCAAGGTATTTGAGCCAGGTGGCGACTTTAGCATCGACCACTTCTCTATGCCCTACAATCCATTCTCTACCTATGCAGGTATCCGCATGCCGGAAGGTGATCGTACCACGGGCATGCTGCTCACCGACCAGTCTCACCCCATCGACATTATAAATGTTGATAATAACGGTAACCTGGTTCGTGGCTCCAGCAGCGTACAGGTAGAATTGTATAAAGTTCGCTGGCGCTGGTGGTGGGATGAAGATGGCGAAAATGAATTTACCAACTTCACACAGGATAGCTATAACCAGCTGCTGAAGAAAGAAACTATTAACCTGAATAATGGTAAAGGCTCCTGGGACCTCCGGGTAAATTCTCCTGACTGGGGCCGTTACCTCGTAAGAGTGAAGGACCTGAAGAGCGGCCATACCACCGGTAAAGCTGTATACATTGACTACCCGGGCTGGTATGAAAGAGTGCAGAAAGACAACCCGTCCGAAGCATCTATGCTCGTATTCACGTCTGACAAGAGCAAGTATAATGTAGGTGAAGACATCAACCTCACAATCCCAAGCAGTGAAGGTGGACGAGGTCTCATCAGCATTGAATCTGGTAGCAGGGTGCTGAAATCCTTCTGGGTGAACACCAAAAAAGGGCAGACGACCTTTAGCTTCAAGGCTGATAAATCTATGGCGCCTAATATATACGTGAATGTAAGTCTGCTACAACCACATGCACAAACAGTGAACGACCTGCCTATCCGTATGTATGGCGTAATACCGCTCACAATCGAAGATGCGAATACCATCCTCAATCCGGTGATCACCATGGCCGACAAACTGGAGCCTGAGCAGAACGCCAGCATCACCGTTTCTGAAGCCAAAGGCAAATCCATGACCTATACCATCGCAATCGTTGATGAAGGACTGCTGGATCTGACCCGCTTCAAAACACCTGATCCACATAGCGCATTCTATGCAAGAGAAGCCCTCGGTGTAAAGACCTGGGATATCTTCGACTATGTGATCGGCGCTTATGGTGGCGATATGGAACGCATTCTCAGTATTGGTGGTGACGAAGGTCTGAACAGAAACGCAGGTGCTGCAAAAGCAAACCGTTTCAAACCAGTGGTATTATACATGGGTCCTTTCACCCTGAAAGGTGGTGAAAAGAAAACTCACAACTTTAAACTACCGCCATATATTGGTTCCGTGAAAGCCATGGTAGTAGCAGGTCAGGATGGCGCTTACGGTGCTGCTGAAAAAACAGTTGCCGTAAAGAAACCATTGATGCTGCTCACCTCACTGCCACGCGTATTAGGTCCTTCAGAGACGATACAATTGCCGGTAACCGTATTTGGCCTGGAAAATAATATCAGGTCTGCAAAAGTTACCCTGGTGACCAGCTCCCTGCTGGAAGTTGTGGGTGAAAGCACCAAGACCGTTACTTTCAATCAACCTGGTGAACAACTGGTTTACTTCGATGTGAAAGTAAAAGCAGCAGTAGGCGTTGCCAAAGTAAAAGTAACCGCTACCAGCGGCGCGGCAAAAGCGGAAGAACAAACCGAACTGGAAGTGCGCAACCCGAATCCTGTGATCACCACTGTTCAGGATGGAACGATAGCGGGTGGCCAGAGCTGGAGTGCTGACTACAAACCAGCAGGTATGGCAGGTACAAATACCGGCGTGCTGGAAATCTCTACCGTGCCACCTATGAACCTGGCTAAGCGTCTCAATTACCTGGTACAATATCCCCATGGCTGTGTTGAACAAACCACTTCCGCCGCCTTCCCCCAACTGGTACTGAACCAGCTGGTAGACCTGAAGAGTAGTGAAGCTGCCAACGCTGATCACAATGTGAAAGCAGCGATTAACAGACTGAAAGGATTCCAGACCTCTGATGGCGGTTTGGCTTACTGGCCAGGTAATGCTGAAGCAGATGAATGGGGCACTAACTATGCAGGTCACTTCCTGCTGGAAGCACAGGCCAGAGGCTATGAACTGCCTGCAAGCATGCTGGACCAATGGAAGAAATACCAGCGTAACAAAGCTGCTTCCTGGACACCTCGCAGCACGAACTTCTATGGTGGTGACCTCACCCAGGCCTATCGCCTGTATCTGCTTGCGCTGGCGAAAGTACCTGAATTAGGCGCGATGAACCGGCTGAAAGAATTTGCATACCTGTCTGACGCAGCGAAATGGAGACTCGCAGCTGCATACAAACTTGCTGGTCAGCCGGAAGTATCCAACATGCTGATCAGGAACCTGCCTACCAGTGTTAAACCGTATAAACAATTAGGCGGTACCTTTGGCTCTGATACCCGTGATAAGGCTATGATACTGGAAACACTGACTATCTTAGGCCAGACAGCCCGTGCCAATGCACTGGTGAAAGAACTGGCGGCTGATATGTCAAAAGATGATTATTACAGCACACAGACAACAGCATATACTTTAATTGCCATTGCGAAATTCTGTGGTACCAATAAGAGTGGTGCAAAAGCAACCTTCACATATCGCCTGAACGGCAAGACTGCCAACGTAAATGCCACTTCTTACATCACACAGGTGCCTGTTACATTCAACAGTGCTCAGGGGAATGTAAATGTGCAGAACACAGGTGGTAATATCCTCTATGCAAGACTGATCTTACAAGGTCGTCCGGATGCAGGCCAGGAACCTACCGTGCCTAACAATCCTGAAGTATTGGGACTGACAGTGACCTACAGTACCCGCGAAGGACATCCGCTGGATGTAACGAACCTGCGGCAGGGTACAGACTTCATGGCAACAGTGAAGATCACCAATCCAGGTAAACGCGGCTATTACGAGCAGATGGCATTGACACAGATCTTCCCAAGTGGATGGGAGGTGATCAATACCCGTCTCATGGAAAGTGACAGTGCATTCCACAACTCACCGTTTACTTACATAGATATCCGCGATGACAGGGTGTACACTTACTTCAACCTGGAAGAAAATAAAACACATACTTACAATGTGTTGCTGAATGCAGCCTACTTAGGGCACTATTACCTGCCGGCTGTGAATTGTGAGGCAATGTATGATAATACCATACAGGCCTTCCTGCCAGGTAAGTGGGTAGATATAAGTACTAAGTAAAAATGACTACATTTACATCCGTACAATAAAATGAGCCTGTATCGAAACGAAAGATACAGGCTCATTTTATTCAGATACCTGACTGGAACAGGTATCATTTGTACAAATTCACAGGATGTATTTTCATTTTTGACACATCCTTTTTTGCCGCGAGAATGATGGCCTGCGGCAGGCTATAAAGAAATGACTATGTGGTTCCGTAAGCGAAAATGGTGGCTTATTTCCGCCATCTTATTAATCATTTATATCTTTTGTCTCCCTTCCCGTTTATTTACGGCACCCACATCTTTTGTCATTGAAGATAGTAACGGCAGATTACTGAGCGCCACCATCGCCACTGATGGACAATGGCGCTTCCCCGTTGACAAACCTGTACCTGAAAAATTTGCCCGATGCATTATTGCCTATGAAGACAAGCGCTTTCATTACCATTGGGGGGTAGATATCATTGCCCTGGCACGTGCTATTAAACAGAACTTACAACACCGCACGGTAATCAGCGGCGGCAGCACGCTTTCTATGCAGGTGATCCGCCTTTCGCGCAATAAGCCCCGTACTATATTCCAAAAGATGATTGAAGCCATATTGGCAACCCGGCTTGAATTCTCTTATTCTAAAAAAAGCATCTTACAGTTATATGCAGGGAACGCCCCGTTTGGAGGCAACGTAGTAGGATTGGAAGCCGCCTCCTGGCGGTATTATGGTCGTAGTGCAGAACAGCTTTCCTGGGGTGAAACAGCGGCATTGGCAGTACTACCGAATAGCCCGGCACTGGTACACCCGGGGCGTAACCGGCAGATCTTATTAACGAAAAGAAACCAGTTGTTAAACAGGCTGTGGAAGAACGAAACCATTGACAGTATAACCTGTGCACTCTCTAAACTGGAACCCTTGCCAGATCAGCCACAGGCACTGCCTCAGGATGCACCTCACTTGTTAGACCGGTTTCGTAAAGACTACCGTACCGGCACTACCCGCATCACCACCACACTGGAAGCAGACCTGCAAAGAAATGTATCGAACATTGTAGAACGTTATCATAATATTTATAAAGCGAATGGTATCAACAATGCCGCTGCAATAGTACTGGATGTAGAGACAGGAAATACACTGGCATATGTTGGCAACATCTATCACCCGGAAGACCCTGATATGGAAAGCCATGTGGATATTATTCAGAGTCCGCGCAGTCCGGGAAGTACACTGAAACCAGTATTGTATGCAGCAATGATGACAGATGGCATGTTGCTGCCACATAGTTTAGTACCTGATATTCCCACGCAGATCGCAGGATATACACCGCAGAACTTTGACCTGGGCTATGATGGTGCGGTACCTGCCAGCAGGGCATTGGCAAGGTCACTGAATATTCCCGCAGTACGTATGCTACAGCAATACCGCTATGAACGCTTTCATGCCCTGCTGAAAAAAATGGGTATCACTACGTTGCGGCAGCCGGCAGATCACTATGGATTGTCGCTGATCTTAGGTGGCGGAGAAACGAATCTCTGGGAGATGTCAGGCATGTACGCCAGTATGGCGCGCACATTGTTGCATTTAGATCAATACAATGGTAAGTACGATGCAGATGACATACATGCCCCTAACTATATCCATGGTATGAAAAGGCCATCGGAACACGCACTGACAAACTTTGGAGTGTTGGATGCAGGTGCCATCTGGTATACATTTCAGGCAATGGAAGAAGTGATGAGACCTGGTGAAGAAATGCTCTGGCAACAGTTCTCTTCGTCGCAGCGAATAGCGTGGAAAACAGGCACCTCTTTTGGTTTCAGAGATGGCTGGGCAATAGGCGTCACACCACAGTATGTAGTAGGTGTATGGGTGGGTAACGCGGATGGTGAAGGAAGACCAGGGCTACTGGGCGTAGCAACAGCAGCACCGGTTATGTTCGACGTATTCAGGTTATTGCATACTAGCGGCTGGTTTGCAACACCTTACAATAAACTGAGAAAAGTAGAAGTGTGTAAGCAGAGTGGCTACAGAGCCAGCGAACTTTGCCCGGACAAGGATTCGCTGTGGGTACCGGTGAATGGATTACGTTCTGGCGTGTGCCCTTATCACCAGTTGATACACCTGGATCATACAGGGCAATACCGCGTAACCGCCAATTGTGAATCGCCATCTCTTATGCAGCATGTACCCTGGTTCGTATTGCCACCAGCCATGGAGTTTTATTATCGTACCAAACATAATTATGCAGCGCTGCCGCCATACCGGCCTGATTGTATTGCAACATTGTCTGCCGACAAGCCCACAATGGAAGTGATCTATCCAAGACCAAATGCGCGGATTTATGTGCCGATAGAGATCGATGGAATGCCTGGAGAGACGGTGTTTACAGCCACACACAGAGATACGAAAGCGAAGATATTCTGGCACCTGGATAATAACTTTATTGGCACCACAGAAGAGTTTCATCAGATGGCGATGCACCCGGCAGCGGGGAAACATATGCTGACATTAGTGGATGAAACGGGCACGGAGATCCATGTGCCATTTGAGATACTGGCGAAGGAAAAGGAGAAGTAGGTATTCCTAAAAGCGGGTTGGATAAAGGGTATTTTCACAACATGGAACGTTTGGATAAAATTTTCATAAAAAATGAGTCTCTCAGAAAATGTGAGTGCGTCATAAAAAAAGCCGGTTCTTTTACGAACCGGCTTTTTTTAATATCCATATTTTTCTTTCCACAAGCTTCTCAGGTGTTTTCTCAGCTCATCTTCCCTCGGATTCTTTCCCGGATCATACAACTTCAATCCTTTGATCTGCTCCGGCAGATATTCCTGTGGGGAGAAGTTCCCTTCGTAATCATGGGAGTATTCATATCCTTTGTTGTACCCCATTTCTTTCATCATCTTTGTAGGTGCATTCCTGATATTCATCGGCACCGGCAAATCACCCGTTTTATTCACAACAGACAAGGCATTGTTGATCGCCGTGTAAGAAGCATTACTCTTCGGCGATGAGGCCAGGTAAGTAGTACACTGCGATAAAATAATCCTTGCTTCAGGATACCCGATCATCGTCACTGCCTGAAAGCAACTTGTAGCTAACAACAAGGCATTGGGATTCGCATTGCCGATATCTTCAGAAGCAGATATGAGCAATCTTCTTGCAATGAACTTTACATCTTCTCCACCTTCAATCATCCTGGCGAGATAATATACTGCGGCGTTTGGATCACTCCCCCTGATAGATTTAATAAATGCCGAGATGATATCATAATGCTGTTCGCCAGACTTATCATAGATAGCTACCCGCTGTTGGGCAATATCCATCACCTTTTGATCGGTGATCACGATAGGCGATTCCTGCTGCAGGGTATTCACCACCAGCTCGAATAAGTTCAACAGTTTGCGGGCATCTCCACCGGAGATATTGAACAGGGCGCGTGTTTCCTTCAGCTCAATCTGTCTGCTTCCCAGCCACTCATCCTTTTCCATAGCCTGTTGCAACAGCTGCAGAAGTTGTTCTTCACTCAATGGCTTCAGTACATACACCTGGCTTCTGCTCAGCAAGGCCGCATTTACTTCAAAACTGGGATTTTCGGTAGTAGCACCGATCAGGGTAATGATCCCTTTCTCCACAGCACCCAGCAAGGCATCCTGCTGGCTTTTATTGAAACGATGAATCTCGTCAATGAATAATACCGCATATCCCTGTCTGCGGGCTATCTCAATCACTTCGCGTACTTCTTTTACACCGGCAGCAATAGCACTGAGGGTATAAAAAGGCACTTCCAGGGTATGTGCAATAATGTTGGCAATAGTCGTTTTACCCACGCCGGGAGGTCCCCACAGAATCATGGAAGGGATCTTGCCCTGTGTAATGGCTTTGCGTAAAATGCTATCTTTTCCGGTCAGGTGTTCCTGTCCCACCAGCTCGTCGAGTGTCTGAGGCCGTAACCGCTCTGCTAATGGTTCCATATAAAAGATTTGAACGGGTTAAAATAAAGGCTCCTCGTCCTTCCTGTTCTTCCACTCTTTCAGGAAAGTGTAGGAGAGCACTACATTGGTAACAATTATTGCTCCAATGATCAGGAAGAAGGTAGCCATAGGCTTGAGCATGGCTGTCATAGCTGCCTGCTGATCGGCAGGGAACTGTTTCATCATGTCTTCCAATGGTCCCAGGTTCCCTGTTCTGAGCATTACGAACAGTGAAAACCCAGACAGGGCCATATATCCACCCACAAAGATGCAGATACCGCCAATGATGCGGATACCGCCTGGAGTGCTCTCTTTCAATACCATATTACTGTCTAGCAGCGCTTTTTGCAAATGAAGTGATAATATAGCATGAATTAATATTGCTCCCAGCAAGATGCCAAACGAAAGTACCTGTATGCTACCAGTGGTGAACAGCAGAATAATAAGACCCATCAGAAAGAAGGTCGAGAACATGATGTTGATAGCAGTCAGTCCCCTGAATAATTTAAACTTAAAAGTCATTGATCTCCGGTTTATCGAGGTACAAACCTACTAAATCTTCGCTTTTAGCAAGATAAAAACCGCCATCTGTAAAAATCCATTTCTTTCACAATCCTTGATTTAGCTATCTTTAAATACTAAACCTGTTTATTTTATGAAGAGCATTTACGCTTTACAACTATCGTTGTTGGCTGCCATCTCATGGTCTGCCTGCAACAACAGCACTACAACAGAGCAGGCGGGGACAACCAAGGACACATTAAAAATTCCCGCGTTTGACGTGAGTTCCATTGACAGTACAGTAAATCCCTGCGACGATTTTGACAATTATGTGAACGGCAACTGGAAGAAGAAGAACCCGGTTCCTTCTACAGAAAGCCGTTGGGGCGCTTTCAATGTTCTTGATAAACAGAACAAAGAGGTAAGATTGAAAGGCATTATCCTGGATCTGGCCAGCAAAAAAGACCTGAAAAAAGGTACTGAGGAGCAACAGATCTCTGATTTCTACCGCTCTTTCTATGACACCGCAACTATCGAAAAACTGGGTATTACGCCATTACAGCCATACCTGGATAAGATTAATGCCATCCAGACCCTGGAAGACTGGACGAAAGTATCGGGAGAACTCCAGAACCTGGGTATCAGCACAGTGGCTGGTTTCTATATTGGCGCTGACTCCCGCAACAGTAAGATGAATGCGGTATACGAGAACCAGGGCGGACTGAGCCTTGGTGAAAAAAGCTATTACGAAAGAACAGACAGCGCGACTAAAGCAGTACGCGATGAATTCGTAAAGCATGTGGATAAACAGTTCGAACAGGCAGGTTTCAAAGATCCGAACCCGGGTAAGACCATCCTGGACTTCGAAACTAAACTGGCCAAACTGCAATTGACTAATGTACAGCTCCGTGACCCGGTGGCTACTTACAATAAAGTAGCTTTTGCAGAGCTGAAAAAACTGGCGCCGGAATTTGACTGGCAGGGTTATGCAGATGTACAGCAGGTGAAAACCGATACCATCATCCTGGAAAATAAGGCTTATGTTACTAACTCAGCGAAACTGGTAAAAGCCACTCCGCTGGAAACCCTGAAAACATATGCCCGCTGGCAGACCCTGTCCAACTTTGCGGGTTACCTGCCTAAGGCAATTGACCAGGAGAACTTCCATTTCTTCGCAACCGTTATGCGTGGTACCAAAGCGCAGAAACCTCGTATGGAGCGTTCCATCCGTGCAACTGACGCAATAATGGGTTATCCGCTGGGTAAACTGTTCGTAAAACAGTATTTCCCGGAAAGTTCCAAGCAGAAAGTATCTGAAATGATCGAAAACGTTCGCGCAGTATATGGCGAAAGGATCGATAGCCTGAACTGGATGAGCCCTGCGACCAAGGAAATGGCGCATAAGAAGCTCAAATCCTTTACTTATAAAATTGGTTATCCTGATAAATGGAAAGATTATTCCAGCATTGAGATAAAACCGGGTACGCTGATCGAGAATGTTGTGTCAGCTACCAACTACAGACACAAGGAAGAGATCGACAAGATCGGTAAGCCGGTGGATAAATCAGAGTGGGAAATGACCCCGCAGACCGTAAATGCGTATTACAATCCGCTGAACAACGAGGTGGTGTTCCCGGCAGGTATCCTGCAACCTCCATTCTTCAATGCGGACGCTGATGATGCAATCAACTATGGTGGTATCATTGCGGTAATCGGGCATGAATTTACCCATGGCTTTGATGACCAGGGTTCACAATTTGATGCAGAGGGTAACCTGACTAACTGGTGGACACCTGAAGATCGTAAGAACTTCATGACCCTGGCCAACAGGTATATCCGCTACTTCAATGGTATCGAGGTGTTGCCTGGTTTCCATATTAACGGTGCGCTGACAATTGGTGAGAACATTGCGGACCTGGGTGGTCTGACACTGGCTTACCATGCACTGGAGAAATCACTGAAAGGCAAGCCGGCACCTGCAAAAATTGATGGCTTTACCTGGCAGCAGCGTTTCTTCCTGGGTTGGGCGCAGGTATGGCATGGCAACAGTACAGAGGCAGCCCTGCGCAATCAGGTGCAGACAGATCCTCACTCTCCGGCCAGCAGTCGTATTGACGGACCATTGGCGCATTTGAAAGAATTCAGTGCGGCATTTGGATGTACTGGTGGTAAAATGGTACTGGCAGATACTGCGAGAGTAGTGATCTGGTAAAATAATATTGAATGAGATAAAATAAAGGGCGTGTATCTGGCTTAGATACACGCCTTTTTTATTCAACTGAATGTAAAAAGCTGGGAGGTATCAATGAGCATTTCAGGTAAAAAACACCCGACAAACATCCTTCTTGTGATTGACATCCCTGCTGGCAGCAGGTTTTCATTTATGGTAAGGAAGCGGTTTCATTTATTTATGCTACAACCTCTTTTTTATGTAAATTTGTGTATCCTTTCACCAGATGTAAAAAAGATCCATATGACAGGCATCTTCAGACAATACCGCACGGAATTACGCAACATCTTTATCCTGGCACTGATCGTACTCGCCTTACCTTACCTTCCTGCATTTGCAGGTCTGGCCCTGACTGCCAAGGGTTTGATTTTATCAGCAGCTATCATGGGCGCATTTGTGCTGGCTATGGTACTGAAACTTTACTTCCGCATATTAGTGTTGCGTATTACAAAAGAAAATTAATCACATTTGATGAAAAAGACGCTTTCCATAGTATTTGCCACGTTAGCAGCAGGTGCATTCTTCGCCTGCAACCAGCATTCCAGTGAAAAAGCTGCCGCAAAGGCAGACTCAGCGATGAGTACTGTCACTCGTCCAGCAGAGGATACGACAGCTTTACAGCCAATCGCCGGGAAAATGGGTGATCCGGTATGTGGCATGCCTTATGATACTATGTTCCATGAATTTAGCGTTTATAAGAAAGATACAGTGCATTTTTGTTCTCCAACCTGTAAAAGGGTATTCGATAAGAATCCGGAGAAATTTGCCGCTAAGCTGGGTCTGTAAGGATCCACATATCAACTAGTTTTAGTTCTAGCAACGTTGGGAATTATTTCCGGCGGAGTGAGATGTAATAAGCCCCTTTTGAAGATCATGGGATGGACTTTGATTGCAGGTCCACTCCTTTGAGGTACATAAGCATTTTTGAGCATAACGCACTGATTGACAATCAGGCTTTAACATTTCCGAATCGACCAGCCGCCTTTTTTCGTCTCCAACCTGATGTAACTTCTTATAGTATTTCGCGTTCTAATTGATCATACAAAAACGTGCGCATGAGATCTATATTTACGTGGCTGCTGCTACTCATGTTATTCTGCAGCTGTGAGAAAAATGATACGGAGGCAACGCCTTCTATCGATGTGACTGGTTCCTGGGAACTGGCCGCCAGCAGAAAGCTGCCTGATACCACCTGGCAGGCAGTGGCGATCGGGGATTCCGTGACGTATTCTTTTGATGGGAACGGGCTGGTGACTTATTCAACCAAGGGGTGGCACACGAAGGGCACTTATAAGGTGATTGCAGATGGAAGTAAGGTGAAGTTGATTATCAGTACAGATTCACTGTCACAGTACCTGGAGGTAGAGCGCACGAGTGATTCTACAATACGGGTAGATGATTGGTTGAAAGCAGTGAATAAAGGGTATACGAGTAAGCAGTTTGTAAAAGTGAATGAATAGCCTCCTTAACCGGACAAGCCGTATATGGTTAAATAGCTTCGGGATGCACATCAATAACCTTCTCAACCTGGCAAGGAATATAAGCCTTCAGCAATAGATCAGATGTTCTAACACTTACAGCAATAACGATCCTTCCTTTCTCATGCAGCAAGTCATTCCGGGTTTTTAAAAGAAACATCCCGGGATAATTCCCGGGACGGTCAGTTAAACAGCTTATGAAAATCTACGCTTACGTTCAGATTATTAACCTGAAGTTCGGTAGTTAATATTATGACAGTGTTACCAGAGGATTACCAACGTATTAACAATTAGTTGTAGCGACATATATGAGATTTGACAAGGTTTCTCCATCAGCCGCCCTTGCTCCTTATATAAAGCATTATGTGATCGCAGAGAACACGCAGGCTGGCGAGTATACAGTTTTTCCTTCTACAAGTTTGGTGATTGGGTTCCAGTACAGGGGAACCCTGGCGGAGGTCAGGGGTTCCGGGACTGGGCATTACCCAGGTACTACGGCGCAGGTTAGGCAGGCTGAGATCAGGCGCGCACAATCGGGAGATTCCGGGTGTAGGCAGGCTGAGATCGGGCGCGCTCAATCAGGAGATTCCGGGTGCAGGCAGGCTAAGATCGGGAGCTCTCAATCGGGAGATACCAGGTCTGGGCATGCCGGGATTGGAAGTGCTCAATCTGAAGATGCAGGACCTGGCAACATGTATGCGCCGTTTGGGATTGGAAGTGCCCCATCCGAAGGTCCGGAACCCGACCCCACGCATGCGCAGGTGGGAGATGCTCGTCTTATCACGTCCTTTGTCACGCCATTATCTACCTCCGGGATAACCGGGTTAACAAATACATCAAAGGTTTTTAGAAATTCTCCTGATATCGGGACAGTATTGGTATACTTTACGGAGATTGGGTTAATGCATTTTACATCCTGTCCGGCAAATGAGTTGTTTAACCAGAGCGTGGGAGTAGATAATATATTTCCCTTATCTAAGGTAAGAGAAGCCGAAGAAAGGCTTGTATTGGCGGAGAATGATGCAGGACGGATTGAAGTGATGAACAGGTTCTTTTTATCGTTATTGAGAGAGGTGGAAATAGACCGGTTGATTGTAGAAGCGGTGCGCAGGATCTATGCTGCAAAGGGGATGATAAAGATAAAGACGTTGCAGGACCAGTTGTTTATCAGTCAGAGTGCGTTTGAGAAGCGATTTAGAAAAGTAGTAGGGAGTTCTTCGAAGAAATTTGCGTCGATTGTACGGTTTAATGCGGTGCTGGAGGGATTGGGAAACGCCAGGTCATTAACAGAGATCTGTTACGAATATGGATTTTTTGATCAGGCACATTTTATAAAAGACTTTAAGCAGTTTACGGGGAAGACACCGGAGGAGTTCAAATAAACGATTTTTTACAATCGGGGGTAGGTGGTGAAATGGATCTTTGCATAAATACTTAGACAGATGTTTACATTACAAGAGATTAAAAATGCACATGCAAAGGTAAAATCGGGAGCTGATTTCCCACAGTTTATCAGGGATCTGAAGGGGTTAGGAGTCGTTGGGTTTGAGACGTATGTATCAGATGGGCATACGGGGTATTATAGTGAGCATGGGGAGACGGTTATTTCTGAGGAGAAGTACGGTTTTTTAGAGGTAAAAAAAGTGAGTAGTTTGGAGGAGTTTAAGGAGGGGTTGAGGGAGCATCAGGAAGGAAAGAGTGATTATATGGGGTTTTGCAGGATGTGTGCGGAGACTGGGGTGGAGAAGTGGGTGGTGAGTATGTGACAGATGAAGTGTACGGATTTTGATGTGAATGGAGGGATGATGGTGGAGGAGAGGATACCGGAATAAAGAAATTGATTTATATTTGTATAAACTAAAAAGCCAGGTGCTGTGAACACCTGACCTTGTGAACGCCTCAGAAAAAAATCTTCCAAAGCGTTATTAGTTTTATGCCGAACTCGACCAATTTGGTGAGACCGTCCAGGGTGACTAAAAACCGGGACGGTTTTTTCATTTTATTCATATTTCTTTTTCGGCTGTTTTGCCAGCCGCTTCACTGCAACGAAAGCCGCAAGGCGGCTAACTACAGCAATCAGAAATACCAGCCATTAGTCGGTACTTTAACAGCCCTGATTCACAGTCATTACTACAAATCTATCGCAAATAACTATACGGGAACCATTCAACTTTACCGATCAAATACAAGTATTTTTTGTCTTAATAACTCCTACCAAATCCTTTACTATCAATCATTTCCACCACACCACCATTCATTATCAAAACATCATTTCTACATTCATTTCGAGCGCACCATTCAGACAAAATTTTCAAAAAAAGTTTTACACACGCATCGTACGCAAGGTTCCCATAACTTTGTGTAAGACACAAAATAGCGGCCACTCTTTTTGTATCATTTAGTGGAAAGTATGTCTGGTCTTGTCAGCCGCCTCCCACAAAAAAAGGGCGTATCTCACGATACGCCCTTCGACTTTTACATACTTTTATCAACTAGAAACTATATCTCAAACCTAACTGCATCTGATGTCTGCTCGCAAAGAAATCCTTTGAATAAGGAGTACCTGGATCAGACCATGTATACACCGGATTAGTTGTAGCGGTACCAGCTGTAGCTGTCTTCAAACCTACACTCGCTGTTGAGTTGAATGTATTTGGAGAGAAGTACTGGATACCCCAGTTCTTATTAATCAGGTTAGTCACATTCACGATATCATAAGTGAGTGTAAGCGTATGCAGGGTCTTACCACTCTTGAAATTGAAGTCCTGTGTGAAACGGAAATCAGCTGAAGTATTCCATGGTGTACGACCACCGTTACGCTCTGTAAACTCACCCTTACGTGTCTTCAGATATTTATCTTTCTCTACGTAAGCCCAGAATGCATCCGCCATTGTCTGGTTAGCACCGGTGAAGAAGGTACGGGCTTCTGTCTGATCTTTTGGAATATACACCAGACTTACCTGCTGTGGAGTACCCTGAATAGTACTGTTCACAAAACCATAAGTGAAAGGAACACCAGAAGATGTATTGAAGAACAAAGCGAAGTTAGCTACCCAACGATTCTGCTTAGTCCAGTCAACTTTGTAAGAAGCAGTTGCTACGATACGGTGACGGATATCAAAGTTAGAATAAGCCAGACCAGGATTGTTAGGATTCAGTGCCTGGTTCAGCTGCCAGTTAGACTCCATGGAGTTACGGATACCGTTGGTGATATCTTTAGACTGACCATAAGTATACGCTACGCTTGCATTCAGACCAAACTTCCAGGTTTTGTTAGCCTGACCGGTGATGCTGTAACGGTAACCCTGTTTAGTATTAGACAACAGGTAAGCGTTTGTGAATTTAGAGTTGATCTTTGCACCAGAATAAATAGGCTGCTGGTGTTTAGTATCATAAGGCAGATAATAAGGATTATCAACCAGGTTCACCTGCTGGAATTTCAGATCGTTGATGGTCTTTGTATAGATACCTTCAACTGTGAAACGCCATTGGTTAGAAGTAGAGTAATCCAACGCTAAGCTGCTTCTCCACATAGATGGCATCTTAAAGTTGTTATCGATCATATCCACCTGGGTAGCACCATTTGCATCATGTACGTCTACACCCTGTGCAGTCACGAACTGTGCAGCACCCTGGTTGCTCACCTTTACAGGATTAGAACCAGCAGCAGGAGCATCAGTAGCGCTTGTATAACCGAATTTCTTATCATACGCGCCATAAGTTACACCGTTGTTGTAATAAGCATAACCTAACCATGCGAAAGGAATACGACCGGTGAAGATACCAGTACCACCACGCAGTACCAGGCTCTGGTCGCCATTGATATCGAAGTTGAAACCTAAGCGGGGGGAGATCTGTACGTTGTTCAGGTACTTATTCTTGATATCGCTTGGTTTAGTATAAGTATAGGTAGTACCGTAATTAGCGTCGGTTGGCGCACCAGTTGTCTTCGCACTCAGTGGCTGCTTGTTAGGCAGGCTGGTGTAATCTAAACGCACACCAGGAGTCAGTTTGAAACGGTCAGAGATCTGGATCTCATCCTGTGCATACAGTGAGTACAAGTTGATCTTGAACGCTGCTGGTGGGTTTGCCATGATATAATCACGGGAGTTATCTGTGTAGTTGAAGTTACCACGTACACGGCTTGGCTTGTCAGCCAGGAAATTAGCAATGCTGCTATAGTCAACACGGCCGTTCCAGGAGTTTACGAAACCATAAGTGATGTTGTAAAACTCATTGTGTGTACCGATGTTGATGTTATGTCTGCCTTTGAAGATATTCACGTTATCAGTGAATTCAAAGGTTTTCTGTTTCATATTGAAGATAGCAGCTTCACGGTCAGTACCTAAGAAGATAGTACCACCATTGCTCGCGATCTGGATCTGAGGCAGAGAAGGATCAGACAGTGGATCACGGAAGTCGTGGATGCTGGAATAACCCAGGATCAGGCTGTTGGAAACAGTGTTGTTGAAATGGCTCTTCAACTCAGCAACAGTAGATGTCTGGTTGTTGGTTTGCTTGTAGTCAATACCACTGAAACGGAAGTTCTGTTGGTCACGCTCCAGGTTAGTAGCTTCAGAGAAGATGGTATTGTTACGGATAGACAGCTGGTGCTTGTCGTTGATATTCCAGTCTAAACGGTTAAAGAACTTGTTAGAGTGAGAATAGATATTATAGTTACCGTAAGTACCGGCGTTATATTTTCCTGTTTTATCCACATCCAGTGCTTCCATGTGAGCAGCGATCTGTTGTGCCTGATCAGCAGTCAGCAAAGGCATGTCAGCAGAACCGGCAGCAAGGATCACAGGATCCTGGCGACGGGTGATCTCTTCGTTTGTGAAGAAGAACAATTTATCTTTGATAATTGGGAAACCTACACGAACACCTGTTTGATATTCATGGAAGCTGGAAGGCTCTTTAGAACCATCACCTGCATTGTTCTTACCAATCATTGCTGCGTTACGACCAAAAGCGTAAATAGAAGCATGTACTTCGTTCGTACCGCTACGGGTTACGGCATTGATACTACCACCGAGGAAGTTACCAATTTTCACGTCGTAAGGAGCGAGGTATACCTGGATATCCTGAACGGCATCCAGAGAAACCGGGTTAGTACGGGTAGAGCTACCTGGCTGTCCGGAGCTGTTAGTCTGACCACCCAGTGAAGGGCTAAAACCGATAGCGTCATTATTGATAGCACCATCCAGGGTCACGTTATTATAACGGAAGTTAGAACCCAGGAAGGAGTTATTATTACTTTGAGGAGTACCACGGGTGAAGTCCTGGAAGCTACGGTTCAGAGATGGCAATGTTTTCAGTGCATTCTGACCTACGCGGAAACCACCTGGTTTACCAGTATTGTTACCTTTTACAACAACTTCGCTCAGTGCTGTTGATTCGTCCTGGAGCAGAAAGTTGAAGGTAACGCTACCCAGAGATAAGTTTACATCAGTTCTTTCTTCCTTCTTAAATCCGATGAAGGTAACGGTGATGGTATAAGGACCACCAGGATTCAGGTTGTTGATCAGGTAACGGCCTTCGGCATTGGTTTGACCACCGTATTTGGTACCGGTTCCTGTGTTTACAGCGAGGACAGTTACACCTGGCAAAGGTTCGCCCTTTGCACTTACTACCTTACCTGTTAATTGTGATGTAGTGATTTGTGCCTCTACGTTAGTAGCAGCTAGTACAAGGATGCTAAAAAGAAAAATTAGTGAAGAGTAAATCTTATTCACGTCTGTTAAATTTGACGCAAACGTATTTCGACAACATTACGCGTGTGTTAACACAATATTAAATTAATGTTAACGAGCGCATGCAGCATTAGTTACCAGTGAATTACATATGAATTCGCTGATAATTTGTGGAAAATAATTTAAAAATGGCTTGTATAGCAGGCCAGCATATAGGTGCGGATAAGAAGAATTCGTTCGTTCGCTATAGGTATTCTCTTAGTTCGCAATATGTTCAAAAATAGGAGGTCTATGTTAAGGGAGTGTTACGCTAATATTAACTTTATCTCTGATAACTGTTAAAATTTTCATAAGACGGGAGTGCAATAAGTGAGCCATGGGAGCGGAAAACAAAGAAAAAAGAAGGGTCAATCTGCTAAAAAATCAAAAAGCGCTTTAGCTAAATGCTAAAGCGCTTTTTAATATATGTATCTGCAGCTATTAATAAACTGTCTTTTCTGCACCTGCGGTTGTCCAGGTCTTCGTCCAGTCGTTAGTACCATCAAATGCACCAACATAGGTAGTTGCGGTGAAACCAGTTGTCAGATTAGCAAAATCAGCACCAGTCAGCGCAGGAGAACCTGTTTTCAGCAGGAAGCTAGGTGTACCGACGTTAGAAGAAGCTACACCAGCAGAGAACTGATAAGGGTTCGCCAGCATTACGTCTGTAGCATTAGGCAGGACAGTGGTCTTGGTTGCAGTCCACCATGCAGCGTATGCGGTAGGATCAGCATTTGCCCACTCACTCTTCGTTGCAGCCTGTGTGCTACCAGCGATGATGTTGTGAGAGAATACCAGGGTACCTTCGGTGGCATTAGCAGAAGTTTTGTGAGAAACTACTTTGCTGTCATCCAGGTAGAAACCATAAGGGAAACCAATGATCAGTGAGTTGTACAGGCTCATAGAAGAGTTACGACGGATCTGTACACCATGCTGATAGTTAGCATTGATTGAACCGGTAGAACCCGGGCCCACGATCGTCATGTTAGAGAATACTGCCTTTGTCTGCGGAGCGTTGGTAGAACCGTTAGCATCGTTATCAGACTCAAAACCATTAGAACCAGATTGGTCAGCGATTGTTCTGTAACGCTGAGAAAGACCGAACTGCACACGACCAGAGAAACCGTTGTCAGTATCGAAATCATCATCCCATGCATAAGTAGCGATCAGGTGATCACAGTTAACAGTACCACCGAACCATTCGAAAGCATCGTCACCTGAACGGTATACCTGTACATAGCTGATGGTAGTACCATTACCCACACCACCCATGGTCAGACCATTGATTTCGTTATCAGGAGAGTAAGCAACACCAGCGAACTCGATACGTACATATTTCAGTGTACCAGAGTTATCAGCAGCATCGCTACCACCATAATAGATGTAAGTTTTTTCGTCGCCACCTGCAGTAGGAGTCAGACCACCTTCGATCTTAGCTTCACCACCAGCAGCGTTTACAGGCGCCTTACCCAGCAGGATAACACCACCCCAGTCGCCTTCTCTGCGTGAACCAGCTGGCTGTGCAGAAGTGAATACGATTGGTTTATCTACGGTACCAGTTGCATTAATTTTACCACCACGGGTTACTACCAATGTACCATTGGTCACCTTATCACCAGTAATTACAGTGCCTGGCTCGATGGTCAGGGTAGCACCGCTCATTACATATACAAACCCTTTCAGGAAGTATTTTTTGTTAGCGGACAAAGTTGTATTTGTCTTGATGTCACCAGACAGTGTAACGTACGCAGACGTAGAATCGGTTGTAGGTGTAGATCCGTTATCATCTTTGCTACATGAGGTCATCGCCCCAATAGATGCCACTACCAGCAAGCCTAAAAGATACCTTTTCATGGATTGTCGAATTGAATTTAGGTTCAGAAAAATTTAAACTACTTTGATAAATGATATGTAAATGTCAATGTGAATGATGTCCCGGGGCGGTACCGCTGTAACAGGTAGTCTTCGCCAGAATTAATACTTCCTTTTTTATATACAGGATTATCGAACTTGTTATTACCATTCTGATCGTAGTAGAACTGATAACGTGCATTTAACAGGTCTTTGATGTTCAGACGGAACCCACTGCGCTTGCTTACATTCAGGTTGGCCTGGAAGTCCAGCAGGTCTCTTGGGCTTTCGTAGATGTTACCGAGTCTGCCGGAACCATCTGCACCACCACCTTCACCTACCAGGTACAGGCGCTGACCTATCCTGTTATACAGGAGGTTGAAGCTTACCTTATCATTGGGCAGTGCATAACCAAGGCTTGTATTCACTACGTAATTTGATTGACCGGATAACGGTCTGTCTTTCGCTGTAGTAGTTGTATTGTCAGATACCACAGATTTGATATAGGCTACGTTCGCATAAAAAGTCACATTATCCAGGAAGCTATGTGGTGCTATGAATCCCAGTTTCTTTCTCACTTCTACTTCTGCACCGATATTATATGCATTTGGATAGTTGTAAGGTGTAACATCATACTGGCTCAGACCAGAAGATGTTACCCTGCTTTCTATCGGGTTGTTGAAGTATTTATAGAACACAGATCCTGATACAATTTCACCGGCTGCGGGGAAGATCTCATACCGCAGATCTGCGTTATCAATCTGGCTACGCTTCAGGTTGATGTTGCCATTGATGAGTGAAGACATCTCATAATCATAATAAGATAATGGTGCAATCTCACGCAGTTCGGGTCTGGCTACTGTTCTGTAATAAGAACCGCGCAGGTTGGAACGCTCATTCAGTGCATAGGTGATATTTGCTGAAGGCAGTACATCCAGCCAGTTATTATCCAGGTTTACAGATGCATTCTGAATAGGTGATTTCAGTTTCAGACCGAATGACTCTACACGTACTCCCCATACGATACGGACCTTATCAGATAAGCGGTTATCAAGTTGAGCATATCCGGCAGTAGTCAGTGTCGTGGCCCTGTATTCATCAGCTGTAGAAGTAATATCATCCAGCAAATAGTAATCCTGATCAATTACATCATTCCCAAACAGTGTGCTGATAGGGCGTTGTGCTACCTCATCACCACCATCTTTGATCGCATCCAGTTTCATACCGACGTAACGTGCATGAAAATCCCTGGAACGATACTGACCTAATACACCAGCTTTGAAGCTGCTCTTGTTATCGAGGAACCGGAAAGGATGTGTATAGTTGGCACTAGCGATATAAATATTTTCATCGAGGTTGGAGAACAGCCGGCTGTTTGCTTTACCTACTGAACCCACTTCAGCGATCATTGGTGCAGAAGCATCGTTGATAGCCCTTCCGTAAGAAACTTTACGCTGGTCAGGCTGGTTGTTAGTAACCTTATTGTAAGACACGAACCAGTTGACTTTACTTTGCCCTTGTCCTACCTGGTGATCACCTTCAACGGATGTTTTGAACAATGATTTCTGGATCAGGTCAAACGCGTAGTAGTTCACGTACTTAGAGCTACCAATGTTATCACCGGTTCTGTACAGGAAGTTATCGTCGAATATCTTGTTGTAAATATTTCTCCAAACCAGTTTGCTTTTACCTGTAGTATAGCCTACGTTGGCAACTGCACCGAGGTTAGAAGAATACTTATATACATTATCAATATAATCGAAGTTATCGTAGTGCCTGATCATATCTTTCGCCACCGTTTCATTGTGTGAGTAGGTCACACCTGCGATCATGCCCAGGCTACCATGTTTCTTAGTATCCCAGTGATTCCCCCAGCTACCTTGCAGGTTAATGGCTGGTGCACCATTACGCTCTCTTACGCGATAGTCATTGTTCAGTGATTTCTCTGCTGCACGCGTCTGCTCCAGACTAAGTTCGCTGTTTTTGATAGCTACGGTAGAAGGGAAGGCAGATGGCAGCTGACGGTCACCATTATCAAAACCTAAGATATCGGTGCTGGTTTTATAACCAGTCTTAAAAGGCTGGAAAGTAGAAACGGTATTGAAACCGGTACCTAATGAGATATCGAAGAACTGTTGTGCAGGAATTTCTTTTGTTTGTACATTGATCACACCTCCCGCAAAGTCACCAGGCAATTCAGGTGTAGCCGATTTAGTGATAACAATGTTATCGATCATATTCGCAGGAATAATGTCGAAGGAGAAAGCCTTACGGTTAGGCTCAGTACTGGGCAGCACGGCATTATCTACCAGTGCTACGTTATAACGGTCACTGAGACCGCGTACGATTACGAACTTATTATCCTGGATAGTGGTACCGCTTACTCGTTTCAATACTTCGCCGGTACTGCGGTCCGGAGATTTTCTAATTACATCAGCAGAAATACCGTCAGATACAGCGGCGTTATTTTTCTGTAATGTATATAATGCATTGATAGTTTCCTGCTTGAAAGAGCCTTTGATCACTACTTCCGCGAGATTTTTGGAAGTAGGTTCGTCCATGATAACAGGCAGACTGGTAGCGTTGCCACCTTTTACAATCACTTCAGTGATTGCTTTGGTCTGATATCCCATGTACTTGAACTCGAGTGTATAGGTACCGGCAGCGATATTAAGCGTATAATTTCCCGCTACATCAGTAACGGTTCCCTGCGATGTCCCCTGGATTAGTACAGTTACCCCAATCAAAGGTTCGCCTGTCTTCTGATCAGTTACTTTACCAGTAATTCTTCCATTATCGAAAGCAAAGGACGGCAAGATAGTACACAATAATAGGCATACACATAAGAGTGCGGACTCAAAAAGTTGCTTCACAGTAGAGTTGTTCGTTCGTAAGTTATAGATTGATAGTAAAGCAAAAGTAGAGGGGTAATATAACCGCAGTGTTAACAGGACATTACCAGTATGTTAACAGTTGTTGTTTTTCGTAGGTACGTTCTAGGTATAGGAATATAAGGTTTTACATAGTTGCAATATAATAATTAACAGGAAAAGGGTTGTGGTCCTTGTCTGTTATTATTATGGAGATTTATTAATCTTTCGAGCTGGATGTTATATTCATTACCGTTAGTATGGCCTGGTCTTGCGATGTCGCTGATACTTTTGATCAGTTGAAACAGGTGCATACTTTTGTTGGTAAACGGTTTATTGTCCTTGTTACAAAGTTCGAGGGTGAAATTGAATCTGTCTTCCAGTTCTTCTTCGAATTCGCGCAGGCTCAGGGTTTCGTCGATGGGGTATTCAATGAGCATATTTTCCAGAAAGCCAGCTTCCTGCAATGTATCGAAAGCATTCGCCGGGGAGTTCCGCATATAAACTGCAATGTTACACGAGAGTAACCGTTGAAACTGCATCTGCAAAAGGGATACTGTCATTAAAGGATGTAACTTCAATACTTTCATTTCGTGTTTGGATTAGTATGTCCAGTCTTACTGAATTTGTTTTGCAAACTTAGTTTGTACGTATTAAGTGAATATTAAGGGTGTGTTATCTAATCATAAATATATGTTAAAGTAAAACATATATAAGTTTAGGGTTATTCTTTGAAACAGCTCGTTTTTACCTGGGGCAAAAACGAGCTATTCAGGGACGGCTCCGGGGTCTGCAGGCAGCCTGACTGCCGGGTTAGCCCACAATGTGGTGGCTTACCCCATCCGCCATATTGGTGCGTGGGAAAAACGGATCTTAAGAATTCGGGAACGTCACAGCTTTGGATAAATCGAGATCTCCCCATACCTGCTGATCTTCTTCCTCCTCTGGCAGTACCACTTTTGCTTTTGTAACCGGGTGCTGATAGAGTGTCCACTCCTTATTTACATATTCAAGAGAAGTGAGGCTTTCCACCCAATCGCCGGAGTTCAGGTAAGTAACGGTTTTACCGTTGTGTACCATTTCCTTGATGATGGGTTGGTGGATGTGCCCACATGCAACTACGTCAAATCCTTTGTCTACAGCTATTTCGGCCACGATCTGTTCAAAATCGGAGATGAATTTCACTGCTTGTTTCACACCATGTTTCACCTTTTTGGAAAAGCTCATCTTTTCCCGGCCCATGCTTTCCAGGATATTGTTTACCAGGCGGTTGATAATGATGAGCAGGTCATAACCTTTACCACCCAGTTTTGCGAGCCACTTGGAGTTTTTCATGGTCACGTCATAAACGTCTCCATGGAAGAACCAGTGTTTTCTGCCGTCAACGTCCAGGATAAGTTTGTTATCGATGGTGAGATTACCCAGACCGAACCCTGCAAATTTGCGGAGCGCTTCGTCATGGTTACCCGTCAGGTAATAGACATCGGTACCTTTTCCGGTCATTTTCAGGATCCTGCGGATCACTTTGGTATGCGCTTTAGGGAAGTAGCGTTTGCTGAACTGCCAGATGTCGATAATATCGCCATTGAGAATCAGTATCTTAGGATCGATGCTATCTAGGTATTGGACAAGCTCTTTAGCGTGACAGCCATATATTCCGAGATGCACATCGGAAATAACGACTATATCAAGTGGGCGTTTATCGGACATTGTTTACGCTGGTGAACCGGAAAGCCAGGTTCATTGTTCTAATGGTGATAAATAGTTGTTCGCTCGCTGTAGGTGTACGCTGCCCTGTACTCGGCCTTTCGGGATAAAACACCCCTGGAAACCAGGCTCATACACTGCAGATTTTTACGATACAAAGAAAAAATTGCTATATTACTTTTATATTAATCCAGTGTTAAGGAATCATTAAGAAAAATTATTTCTTGGAGGTATTGGTCGCGGAAAGCTATTTTTGCGCCAAATTCAAACTATATAGCGTATGGGAGGCTTTAATTCCTTTGTAAAATTGTTTATTCCTAAGGACAGGGTATTCTATTCATTATTTGAAGATGTAGCTGCCAATCTGGTAGAGATGGGCAAGGTTCTGATTGAACTGGTAAACGCTACAGACCCTGCTGTAAGGAAGGATAAGACGCACCTGATCGAGAGACTGGAGCATAAGAATGACGACTTTACCCATCGCATATTCGTAGAACTGGGCCAGAACTTCATCACTCCCTTTGACCGTGAAGATATTCACCACCTGGCAGCTACCCTGGACGATGTAGCAGATTATATTCATGGTTCCGCGAAAAGACTTGATCTCTATAAAGTTGTAGATATCAACGATAGCGTTCGTAAACTGGCAGACCTGATCTATCAGGGTACCCTGGAATTACACAAGGCGATCCCTGAACTGAGAAACATGTCCAATATGCGTAATATCACTGATGCCTGTGTAAGAATCAACAGCCTGGAAAACCATGCTGACGATATTTATGATATGGCTATTGCTGACCTGTTTGAAAAGGAATCCAACAATGCAGGCGAGCTGCTGAAAATGCGTGAACTGTATCAGGCACTTGAAATCGCTACCGATAAATGCGAAGACTGTGCGAATGTGATCGAATCCATCATCATTAAATATGCATAATGGCCCGGTCTTAATGGCTCAATGCAAACTGTATTCTAATGGTCCTACTTGTCACAATTATTATACTGGCATTCATCTTTGACTTTATCAACGGGTTTCATGATGCTGCCAACTCTATAGCTACGATCGTATCCACAAAAGTGCTGACTCCGTTTCAGGCCGTATTGTGGGCTGCTATATTCAACTTTGCCGCTTTTTTTATTTCAAAGTACATTTACGGGGAATTTAAGGTAGGTAATACCATTGCCAAATCGGTGTTTGAGCAGTTTATCACGTTGAAAGTGATCTTCTCCGGACTGATTGCAGCTATTTTATGGAACCTGCTTACCTGGTGGTATGGTATTCCATCCAGTTCTTCACATACCCTGATCGGTGGTTTTATTGGTTCTGCCGTTGCTGCTGCTCATGGTAGCTTTGATGTGATCAACTATGGTAAGGTGATGCCAATCATTTACTTCATTGCGCTCGCGCCTTTCATAGGTATGGCCGTAGCCTTTGTGATCACCATCATCATTATGAACATTTGCCGCAAGGCAAACCCATATAGGGCAGAAAGCTGGTTCAAACGCCTGCAGCTGGTATCTTCAGGTGCGCTGAGCCTTGCCCATGGTGGTAACGATGCACAGAAGGTAATGGGTATCATCGCTGCAGCACTGGTTGCACATGGTGTGATTCCTGACCTGGCGCATATACCGAACTGGGTACCCTTCTCCTGTTTTGCTGCAATTGGTCTGGGTACCATGAGTGGTGGCTGGAAGATTGTAAAAACGATGGGATCCCGTATCACGAAAGTAACTCCGCTGGAAGGTGTGGCCGCAGAAACTGCAGGTGCGATTACGCTTTACCTCACTGAAGCACTGGCCATTCCTGTGAGTACAACACACACCATTACCGGTTCTATTATCGGGGTTGGTGCTACCAAACGCCTGTCCGCTGTGCGCTGGGGGGTTACTGTCAGCCTGCTCTGGGCATGGATACTGACTATTCCGATCAGTGCGTTATTGGCTGCTGCTGTGTATTTCATCGTGAATCTCTTTATCTAAACGATCTTCGAATCGATACATCCGGGCCGGCGTGAGAATATTAAAGATATCTCTCACGCCGGCTTTTTTTATGGATATTTTCCTGCTGCCGCTTTTTTTTCTCCCCCATCCCCCTATTTTTGTAAGGCTTTTGACAGACCCAGTATCCTATTACGTCAATGAGAAGGTTTCCTCAAAAGTCAGCCAAAAGCAGGGAGAATTGCATCCAGTAATTAATTCCGGTTGTAAGGCATCACTTTTGAGATGACCCTCGTATTGATTATTGTTTATCATATAATAAACCGCAATGAAAGGTATTATTTTAGCCGGAGGCTCCGGCACACGTTTACACCCCATTACTTATGCCATCAGCAAGCAGATCATGCCGGTGTATGATAAACCGATGATCTATTATCCATTGTCTACGCTTATGCTGGCTGGCATCAGGGAGATCCTTATTATTTCCACACCTCATGACCTACCTGCTTTTAAGCGCCTTTTCGGCGATGGTAAGCAACTGGGTCTGGATATTCAATATGCTGAGCAACCGGAACCTAATGGCCTGGCACAGGCATTTGTGATCGGAAAGGACTTTATTGGCAAGGATAATGTCGCACTGGTATTAGGTGATAATATATTCTATGGTGCAGGTCTGGGTACCCAGCTGGCCAACAACGTACATGTGCAGGGGGGGATCGTATATGCCTACCAGGTATCGGATCCTGAAAGATATGGGGTGGTTGAGTTTGACAACAAGATGCAGGCTGTATCTATCGAAGAAAAGCCAGCGAAACCAAAGAGCAACTACGCTGTACCGGGGCTGTATTTCTATGACAATGATGTGGTGGAGATTGCAGCTCACCTGAAGCCCAGCGCCCGCGGTGAATACGAGATCACAGATGTGAATAAGGCATACCTGGAAGCTGGCAGACTGAAAGTATCTATCTTACCACGCGGTACTGCATGGCTGGATACCGGTACCTTCGATTCTATGATGCAGGCCTCTCAGTTTGTTCAGGTGATAGAGCAACGACAGGGTATCAAGATTGCCTGTATCGAGGAAATCGCCTATAGACAAGGTTTTATAGACATAGAGCAGCTGCATAAACTGGCAGCGCCACTGCTGAAGAGCGGCTATGGCAACTACCTTGAGTCATTGCTGAAACAATAATATTGATATTCATACACCAAAAAATCGCTTTTGCCGCCAGGTAGAAGCGATTTTTTTGGTGTATGTACGTCCCTGATACTTATACAAGGAAAAATGATCCGGGTAGCAGGCAGCCTTGCAACCAGCATTAAAAGGCCGCCTCAAAAAGAAGTAAGTGCGTGTGATTCCTGCAGAGAATACCTACCAGCATCAATAAATTACCGCCTGCCGGTTTTGAAAAACCCGGCATGAGTCAGCTAAAAAGAATGTGAAAAGAGGAAATTTTTCCGGGGAATGCATACTGGCTGACCAATATTTTGAGAATATGGTATTTACGACATAAATTCGTAATTCGCTTTTTGTTACTTTGATACCAACTCTAAAAACAAATTATATGAAGGTTCTTGTTACCGGCGGTTGTGGCTATATTGGCTCTCATACTATCGTAGATCTGATCAATAATGGATTTGACGTAGTCTCTGTAGACAGCAATATCCGCAGTAGTACACAATTGCTGGAAGGCGTAGAAAAAATCACAGGTAAAAAAGTCCGTAACTACAAAGTTGACCTCTGCAACCTGGAAGATACACACGCCGTATTCCACGAAAACCGTGACATCGTAGGTGTCATTCACTTCGCAGCCCTGAAAACAGTACCAGAATCGGTGTCAGAGCCATTGTTATATTTCCACAACAACCTCACATCACTGACGAACGTACTGAAATGTGTAAAGGAATTCAACATTCCTAACATGGTGTTTTCTTCTTCCTGCTCTGTATATGGCAACACCAATGTATTGCCGGTAGTAGAAGAAACGCCGCTGGGAGAAGCACAATCTCCTTATGCACGTACCAAGCAAATGGGAGAACAGATCATTGAGGACTATAGCCGTGTAAACAGCACCCAGTCTATATTGCTCCGTTATTTCAACCCGGTAGGGGCACATCCTTCTGCCCTGATCGGCGAGCTGCCGCTGGGAAAGCCAGATAACCTGGTACCTGTGATCACCCAGACAGCAATTGGTAAAATTCCTAAGCTGACTGTATTCGGTCATAATTATGATACCCGCGATGGTAGTTGTATCCGCGATTATATCTATGTAATGGATATCGCGAATGCGCATACCAGGGCGTTACAATACCTGATCGACAAGAAAAACAGTACCAACTGCGAGGTATTCAACCTGGGTACCGGTAATGGTGTCACTGTACTGGAGGCTATCAAGGCATTTGAAAAGATCTCCGGCGTCAAGCTGAATTACGAATTGGGTCCGGATCGTCCGGGCGATGTGATCGCGATCTATGCAAACAATACCAAGGCCAAATCAGCCCTGGGATGGGAGCCTAAAACAGGTATCGAAGATATGATGAGGACAGCCTGGCAGTGGGAAGTAGCACTGAGAGACAGGGTGTTAAATAATTAATGCTAAAAAAGGGTTTCATCCGCCTTAGGCAGAAGAAACCCTTTTTTAAATAAAAGAGCATACCCTGTGCTAACTATAAAAAGGTATAACATGCTCATCTTTTTTATTACTTTTAAGGCTCAATACTTATAATAAAGGCTATGGTAAAAGACATTAAACCGTTAAATGAGAAGGAAACCCGCGCAGGATTTGGAGAAGGAATCCTGGAGGCCGGACGTAGAAATCCAAATGTAGTGGCACTGACTGCTGATTTGCTGGGATCTATGAAACTGAACGCCTTTATTAAGGAGTTTCCGGATCGTTTTGTACAAGTCGGTATTGCAGAAGCCAACATGATAGGTATCGCTGCTGGTATGACCATTGGCGGTAAAATCCCTTATACTACCACGTTTGCCAACTTTTCAACCGGGCGCGTATACGATCAGATCCGTCAGTCCGTTGCTTATTCTGACAAGAATGTGAAGATCTGTGCATCACACGCAGGTTTAACCCTGGGTGAAGATGGTGCTACTCACCAGATCCTTGAAGATATAGGTATGATGAAAATGCTGCCAGGTATGACTGTGATCGTACCTTGCGATTTCAATCAGACCAAAGCTGCCACTATTGCGATTGCGGAACATCATGGTCCTGTTTACCTGCGTTTCGGCCGTCCAAAATGGCCTAACTTCACACCTGAAGACCAGCAATTTGAGGTAGGTAAAGCGCAGATCCTGCATGAAGGTACTGACGTTACCCTCTTCGCCTGTGGTCACATGGTATGGCTCTCTATCGAGGCAGGTAAGATCCTGGAAGAAAGAGGTTATAGCGTGGAAATCATCAATATTCACACCATCAAGCCACTGGATGAAGCAGCAGTACTGGCTTCCATCAGGAAAACCGGTTGTGCTGTAACTGCAGAAGAACACAATGTACTCGGTGGTCTGGGTGATAGCATCGCGCAGGTAGCGGCTCGTAACCATGTAGTTCCTATTGAATATGTAGGTACTGAAGATACCTTCGGCGAAAGCGGTAAGCCACTGGAACTGCTGAAGAAATATCGTCTGGATGCAGATCATATCGTAGCAGCTGCTGAAAAAGCAATTGCCAGAAAAAAGGCTAAATAAGTAGCAATTGAACGGCTTTTTATAAGACTGTAGGCTGACTGGATACCAGTCAGCCTATATTTTTTTACCGGGTGGCTATCAGGCGGTGGCTATCTTGCTCAAAGCCAGTACGAAATTGATACAACCCGCTTTATTCCTATACCAGTATGCAAAAAATGCGACCTATCATTTCGAAAGCAGATTAAACTTTCCGGGGTAAAAACGATCTTAATAAGTGGTTTTTAATTAAATTCCATTCTTTAACCATTTAACCTTAGTATGGCCATTATCCAGGATGATAAGACATTGCTGAGTTTGTACCGCGATCCTGCCACAAGGGAAAAAGGATTTACGTATATTATTCAAAAATATCAGGAGCGCTTATATTGGCATGTAAGGCGGTTAGTGCTGGATCATGATGACGCAAATGATGTGTTGCAGAACATATTTGTGAAAGTCTGGAAGAACCTGGAAGGGTTTCGTGAAGACGCCCAGTTATACACGTGGCTATATAAAATAGCGACTAACGAGTGCCTCACGTTCCTGGAAAAGCAAAAGAAAAATACAGCCGTGTCCCTCTCCGATGTGGAAACAGGGCTTAGTAATACGCTGAAAGCTGATAGCCAGTTTGACGCGAATAAACTGGAATGGAAATTACAGAAAGCTATCCTGGGACTACCTGAAAAACAAAGGATCGTATTCAACCTGCGATACTATGACGAGATGCCCTATGAAGAAATGAGCCGTGTGCTGGATACCTCAGAGGGTGCGCTGAAAGCCTCCTACCACCACGCCGTAAAAAAGATAGAAGAATTTATCAAGAACAGCTAAAAATGCGACATTTGCTGAATTTTTGAGGTGAAATCGTTATTTTTTGAGATGAAAATGAAATATTTAAAGACGAAACAGTTAAGTCTTTAAACTATTCATATCTTTTGCCGTCTAAATACCAAATGATACCCAAAGGCAACGATATTGCGAACGAAATTCAGGAGCTGATTCCTGGTGCTCAATGGCCACAAAAGGCGCCCCTCTCAGAGGTTCCTGCTGGTTACTTTGAGACTTTGCCAGCAATCATCCTTGATAGGGTGCGTGAGGCAGATGTGCAGAAAGAGTTGGAAAACCTCTCCCCCCTACTCGCGGCTACACCCAAAACGCTCCCGTTGTCCGCGCCACAGGGTTATTTTGATCAACTTCCTCAAGCCATCATGGCACATATCCACGATGCGCAGGAGCCGGAATTGCCAGGGGTAACCCGGGTATTACCTTTTACCGCTCCGCCCGCCGGGTATTTTAATCAACTGTCACAGCAGGTCTTTGCACGGATCAGTGAGGAACAGGGTTTGCAGGGAATTTCAAGAGATGTACCTTTCTCGGCTCCGCCGGCAGGGTATTTCGAGCAACTGCCACAGCAGGTCTTTGCACGGATCAGTGAGGAACAGGGTTTGCAGGGAATTTCAAGAGATGTACCTTTCTCGGCTCCGCCGGCAGGGTATTTCGAGCAACTGCCACAGCAGGTCTTTGCACGGATTAGTGAGGAACAGGGTTTGCAGGGAATTTCCAGAGATATACCTTTCTCGGCTCCGCCGGCAGGGTATTTCGAGCAGCTATCACAGCAGGTCTTTGCACGGATAAATGAGGAACAGGTTCTGCAGGGGATCTCCAGAGAACTACCATTCTCCGCTCCGCCGGCAGAGTATTTCGAGCAGCTGTCACAGCAGGTCTTTGCACGGATAAATGAGGAACAGGTTCTGCAGGGAATTTCAAGAGATGTACCTTTCTCAGCTCCGCCGGCAGGGTATTTCGAGCAGCTGTCACAGCAGGTCTTTGCCCGGATAAATGAGGAACAGGTTCTGCAGGGAATTTCAAGAGATGTACCTTTCTCGGCTCCGCCACCGGCATATTTTGAGCAACTTCCACAACGGATCGTTGCACTTATAAAAGAAGAGCTGGCCCCGGAATTATCTGGTATATCCCGGACAACTCCGCTTACCCCTCCTCCAAACGAATACTTCGGGCAACTACCATCCCTGGTAATGCAAAAGATAATGGAAGCAGCCGATACAGAAAACGTATCGCCTTTTGCAGAGCTGACAAGAACGGCCCCATTCTCTATGCCGGAAGGTTACTTTGCGCAGCTGTCTGACCAGATCCTGCAAAAAGTAAGGAGTGAGGAAGTAGCTGATGAACTGGCCGCCATTTCTCCGCTGCTGGCAGGTGTACCTAAGACAATGCCGTTCTCTGTTCCAACTGGTTACTTCAATCAGCTGGATACAAAGGTTACGGCCCTTGTTCAGCAACCAGCCAAAGTGGTGAACATGCGCCCACGCAGAATGCAGTTCTATAAATGGGCGGCAGCAGCCTGCATGATAGCGCTCGTGGGCACCAGTAGCCTGTATTATATGCGAAATACACAACATCAGTCAACAACTACTGCCACCATTAATCTGGCCGAAGCTAGTTTATCAGATGTAAGTGACCAGGAAATCCTGGAGTACCTGCAGAATCACGTGGATGCTTTTGATAAAGAAGATCTCATGGGATTGACAGCAGGAACATCCAAAACGACGGCGACTACAGAAACTTCACCACTGCCTGGTGGATTGTCTACCGAAGACATTAAGAGCTATCTGGAGAACACCGGTTCTTTAAAAGAAGAAAGTCCAATTACAAACTAAATGAAACATTTCTACATACTGTGCTTACTTTTTATCACCTGCCTTCTATGTCGACCCTCACCGGGTGTGGCACAGAATGGTGGCAGCGATGCTGAGATAAAAGACAAGATCCGGGCTGCTGAAATAGCCTACCTGGCTCAGAAGCTTGATCTCACACCAGATGAAGCCCAGAAATTCTGGCCGGTGTATAACCAGTATACGAAAGAGGTTGAAATTCTCATTGCTGAAAGAAATAACCGGAATACGACCGCTAAGACAAGCAATGCTGACCCCAAGCCAGATCCGGAGTTGAAATATGAGCAGCGTATGCTGGATATTAAAAACCACTACGACAAAGAATTTCAAAAAGTATTACCTGCAAATAAAGCGGGGTCGGTGTTCAGGTCAGAAAGAGAATTCAGGAAGGTATTGATCCAGCAGTTGAAAGAAAGACAAGTGAGAAATGTAGGTGGACCAGGGGCCCGCAGGTTTAGAAACTGATAATCAGAAAATATTATAAACGGAATATGTGAACAAAGCCTCCCTGTCGGGGAGGCTTTGTTTTTCTTAAGCATAATGTGCTCTTACTTCTACTACCTTCCCTTCATTATTCAAGACCATCATCTCGGCAGAAAGTCTGTTACCCACACTACGATAATACAATACCACAGAATTCACGCCTTCCAATACCTGTATCAGGTCAAAATGTAAGTCTGGATAGGCAAGCAATGCTTTGGAGAAATAAGCTTGCAAGGCGGCTTTGCCGTGGAGATTGCCGGCGGGATCGTTATTAATTTTGATGATAAAAGGAGAGTAAAACACCACGTCTTCTGCATAGTGAGCCATAATGGTGTCCAGCTGATGAGAGTTCCAGGCATGTAGCCATTCCTGCGCGAAATTGCTCATAATTACTTTTTTTAAAACAAGATAGATAGTGGGATGACAGGACTATTTGCTGAAAGGCTCATTTTATGGAACGCCATTCCCCTGGTGTCATACCATAAGCACGACGAAATAATCGATAGAAATGAGGAATGTTCTCAAAGCCATTGCTGTAGGCGATTTCCTGTATGGAAAGGGAAGTGGTTCTTAACAAAAAGCTGGTTCTTTCCAGCCGCTTTTCCCATACCCAGTGCATAGGACTTTTAAGATAACGTTGTTGAAAACGTCGTTTCAGGGTGGCTTTGCTCATACAGCTCTGGCGGGCCAGATCTTCCACCTGTAAAGGAGAGGCCAGTTCGCCGCCGATTGCCTGTACAGGGAGATGACTCTCATGCGACTGCCGGAGCATCTGTAAGGCCGGTAGCGGAAGCAGTGCAAGCACTTTGGGGATAATGTAGCCGGGATGGAGCTGGGACGATTGTTGAAAACCGGTATATAGTTCCAACGAAAGCTCCTGCCAGGTAGGTGCATTATTGAGCCGGCAGGTAGCCACTTCAATGGGGGTTGTTGGTGCAGGCAGCAACCGTGTCCATGTATCAGGCAGTACTATATTGATACTTGCATACCCTTCTTTTCGCCCCAATATTTCAGAGCAGACAAGCGTACCGGCTGGGATAAGGAATACATCTCCGGCATGCAGATGGTGAATGCGTTGTCCATCGTACATACGCTTTTCTCCCTCCAGCACCAGGTTGAGGATGCTAACGGGGGTGTATACTTCATGATCTGCCTTGCGATGATATCTGCTGTACGCAGCCCAGTTGTATGATCCCTGTTGCCAGGCCTGCATGTGTGCATGGCCGGTAAAACAGAGGTTATCATACGCAGTATACATTTATTTGAATTTATTGAAAGGTGTCTTTGTATCGTGATAGAAGAGGAATGTCCAGTCACCTGCAATGCCGCGTTGTTTGAACTGCTCGCGGAGTTCCATACCGCGCTTTCCGTCAAAGTCGTATTTGGCTGCAAAGCGACGGATCATGTAAGACATTTGCGGGGCTTCGTCTCCGCCAAAGAAGATCTTACCATCTTCATCGTCGATAAGAAAAACCTGGTGATAAGGGCAGTGACCGCCGGTTACCTCGTAAGAGATGTAATCATCGATGGTACCATTGCCTTCGGTAAAGATGACGTTGTCGTAATCTTTGAGGAGGGAGATATCGGCAGCAAGGTAGGATTTGCCGTCATGCTCAATTGCATACTCGAATTCCTGCCTGTTTACGTAATAAGTAGCGTGTGGGAAGGTTAGCTGACGTTGGCCGGTGATAGGATCTTCTGCGGAAACGCCACCAGAGTGGTCTTTGTGCAGATGGCTCATCAGTACTTTGGTAATTTCCATGGGGTTCACGCCATGATCGATGAGATGTTGATGGATTTGCAGTACGCCATCCTTATTGCGGAGGCCCAGACCTGTATCGAAAAGGATGTAATCCTGGTTGGTGATGACGAGGAAAGGTTGGATTTCTACCAGCAGGGAGCCACCCGAGCGTTGCTGCATGGTGTCTACCGATGGATTGTAAGGTACGAACTGTTTTGTAGCATCTACAGTGAAAGACCCTTCTGATAATGGAATAATACGTGCCATATGTTCATTTGCCAAAGTGCGGGAACAAAGGTACGAAATTAAAAAGGAACGCTCCTGCCTGCGGCAGGAGCGTTCCTTTGGATGAGTATTCCTGTGGCAATATATATATTACCGTAACACCATCTGCCTGTCGGCATCCAGTCTGAGCATAATAAAGATCAACATCGTAAATGTCATCAGTGACGAACCACCATAGCTCACGAGCGGCAATGGGATACCGATAACCGGCGCCAGACCAATCGTCATCGATATATTGATGGCCATATGGAAGAAGATGATGCTGGCCACCCCGTATGCATACACCCGGCTAAATGTCGATCGCTGTCGTTCAGCGACAAATATGATCCGTAAGAGCAGTGCCACATATAAGCCAATAAAGATCAGGGAGCCCAGGAAACCAAAGTCTTCCCCTACTGTACAGAAGATAAAGTCGGTACTTTGTTCCGGTACGAAGTCGTATCTCGTTTGTGTTCCTTTCAGGTATCCTTTTCCGATCACACCACCCGAACCGATGGCGATCATACTCTGCCTTGTATTGTAAGTTGCTTTCGGATCGTTCTCTTTACCCAGCATTACGTTAATACGTTTTACCTGGTAGTCTTTCAGCACTTTGGTAAATGCAAAAGGCACGATGAACATTACAAACACGGAACAGAATGCATAGATACCAACAATCAGGGCCAGTTTTGACCGGTGCCTTCTGATATCCCTGCGCATGAAATAAATAACAAGCGCGGTAATACCTGTGAATATATAAAAGAGAATATTCTTATCCACCAATAGTGCTGACAGTACTAACACAATTCCCGAGAATGCAATCACCAGCAGTACTGCAGGCAAACCTTCTCTGTACATGACGAGGAAGAAAGAGAAATACACCAACGCAAGACCTGTTTCATCCTGCAGGATAATGATCGCACAAGGGATCAGGGCCAGTGCTGCGGCGATCAGCCGCGCCCTCAGTTTGGTAAAATCCGTTTCCAGCGAGGAGAGGTATTTAGCTAAAGCCAGGTTAGTACATAGTTTCGTCAACTCCGCAGGCTGGAACTGGAACCCGCCTATTACCAGCCAGGAATGTGACCCCTTTACATCTTTACCGATCGCAATTACCAACAGCAATAATAAGATACCGCCAGCATATAGCAGATTGGCGGTAGCGGTAAAGAATTTACTATCTGTGAGCCAGATAATGGTAGCCAATATGGCGGATACGCCCAGCCACATAATCTGACGGGAGTAGTTTTTATTCAGGTGGATGATATCGTTCCAGATATTATCGCCTTCTCTGTACTCAGCAGCAAAGATCGATAACAGGCCAACGAACACCAATGCCAGATAGAGCCCCATTATAGGCCAGTCGATACCTTCTGTAAGCTTTAATTGCTGCCGGCGGTTCATAATTAGTTATTCGGAAAATAGAGTTTAAGTATTTGTTCTGTTGTCATTTTTGCCGAAGCTCCGTTCAGCGAATCCAGCTTGGACTTCTCTCTCACCACAGGATCGATGGTCACATCATTCAATGTTTTCATCATTTGCGGCTTACGTTTTAATGATATGGTATCGTTCAGGTATTTTTCAATCATCAAGCTGGCGATAGGAGCAGCATAGGTAGCACCAAAACCCGCATTTTCCACTATTACAGCAATGGCGATCTTTGGATTGTCTCTTGGCGCAAAAGCTACGAATACGGAGTGGTTTTTCAGTTTGGTGAGCTTACCGTTTACAATGGCATTGTTCTCCGCAGTACCTGTTTTACCACACACAATGATGTTGTCGATACGGGCGATCATACCAGTACCTTTTTCCACCACATCCTCCATTCCATAGATTACTGAACGGTAAGAAGTATCTGATACGTGGGCAACCACGTGCTTTTCCTTATACTTATCCAGCAGGTGGGTATTATCGTTGTCAATGCTGCTCACGAAGTGAGGTACATAATAGGAGCCATGGTTCGCGATGATACACATGGCATTGGCCATCTGTAAGGGTGTGGCTACTACCTGCCCCTGGCCCATACCTACATACAGTTCTGAACAGGAGTTCCACTGGCCACGGTACAATTTATTCATACCAGCTGTATCGATGGCTTTACCACCTGACTCACTCGGAATATCGATACCCAGTCTGTGACCGAGACCGAACGAAGAAATATAGTCATGCCATTTCTGGTGTCCTTTTTTCACACCACCCCATTTAGGTGCATCCACTTCCAGCCTGTACAGGTGCACGAAGTATGCGTTACAGGAATTGGCAATAGCCAGTCGCAGGTTGGCTGCGTGACCGGGGTTGTGGTGGGTACAGGCAATAGGACGACCACAGTAGGTATATGCGCCAAAACAAGGGAAACCGTAGCTGGGTGTAATAACGCCTTCATCCAGTGCGATCAGGGCGGTCAGCGGTTTCATGGAAGATCCCGGTGGATAGCCTGCCTGGATGGCACGGTTAAAGAGTGGTTTGGTAGTATCGGTAAAGAGGCGGCTAAAGTTGCGTGCTCTGAAAGATCCGGTCAACAGGTTTGGGTCGAATGTAGGTGCACTCACCATAGAGAGGATACCTCCTGTTTGCGGATCGATGGCTACGACGCTACCAATTTTATTACGCATGAGGTGTTCGCCCAGCACCTGCAGATCGACATCTAACGAGAGGCGGAGGTTTTTGCCGGCAATGGCGGCGGTATCGAACTCCCCGTGTTCGTAAGGGCCCTGCGGGCGGTTCAGGTTATCTTTTACGAGGTATTGAATACCACGTTGTCCCATCAGCACTTCTTCGTAAGTTCTTTCCAGGCCTGTCATACCCAGGTAATCTCCCTGGTTATAATCCGCATACTGCGGGCGTTGCATCATCTGGGGGGAGATTTCGCCGATATACCCTAAGATATTTGCAGCGGCGGCAAATGGATAGGAGCGGATCTGTCTGGGAACCAGTTCAAATCCGGGCTGGAACATATACATGCTTTCCTGCAATTTACCGAAGGCTTCGGGGGAGAGCAGGGGAGCGAATACGGAAACGCGGCGGCTGCCATTTTTAAGGATGGAGGCGGTGATACGTTTTCTGAATTCTTCTTTGTTGATATTCAGGATCTGGCACATGTAAGCCGTATCGATGTTTTTGACATTGATAGGTGTTACGACCAGGTCGTACATGATATCGTTGCTAAGGATACTACGACCTTTGCGATCGAAGATAATACCACGGCTTGGGTAAACTACTTTGCGGAGTACCGCGTTGGCATCTGCCAGCTTGGAGTACTTCTTTTCGACGATCTGTAAAAAGAAAAGCCTTGTCATGATCAGTACGACCATGCCAAGGAATATAAATTGTATGACCCGTTTTCTGGGTTGGTTATAAACAGACATTTCCCCGGAGATGCATTATTAACAAAAGTATCCTTCTTTATAAAGATACTATACATTTTACTTCCTCGAAAAGAACAACAGCTCATACAGCACGATCAGGAAAATGCTCGCAGCGGTAGAGAAGACGATCTTTAACAGCAGATACAAGAAGCTACCTACATTGAATACCTCCAGTGAAAAGAAAACCAGATTGTGAAGGAATACCAGAATAGCTGCATAGATCAGGAACTGGGATACTCCCATGCTTGTCATGGAAGGTGTTCTCTGTGTGGTTTCGAATCCACCCTGTGGTGAAAGGACATTGATAATGAAAGGTCGCAGGTAGGCAATGAATACGCAGGCAGCGGCATGCATACCCATTGTATTCATAAACATATCGAGGCTGAGGCCCATGAGCAACGCCAGCAACATGAGTGCCGGACGAGGCAGGTTAAAGGGCAACAGCAGCACGAAAAGTAAATAGAGGTTGAAGCTAATAGATTGGTGCAGCAAAATTCTGTTCAGAACAAATACCTGCAGCAACAGCAAAAGCACAAAACGAATTATATTTCTTAACAGTATGCTCATTGTTTGATCATCTTGTAAGTTGAATCCTCCAAAGATTTTTGTTCATCCTGCAAGAGGTTGTCAATTACATACACATATTGCAGATTGTAGAAGTTCGTTGCCAGGCGGATCCTGATATTGAAGGATGTGCTGGCTTTGTCTACCTCTTCGGTTGATTCTACGTAACCGATCGGGATATTTTCAGGGAAGAAGGCGGAGTAACCACTGGTGACTACGGTATCACCTTTTACGAGGTGTACGCTTTTAGGCACATCTTCCATGGTAGCGTAACCGGCTTCGCCGCCATGCCAGCGAACCATACCCATTTCTTTGCCACGGCTAAGGCGGGCGCTGGTACCAAAGTTACGACCTTTGGAGAGCAGGGAAAGCACCACTGCATAGTGTTCATTTACGCTGCGAACGATACCTACTACACCACTTGGCCCAACTACACCCATATTTCGGCGGATGCCATCGGCACTGCCACGGTGGATGGTGATATAATTGATTGGATTGGTCACTGAGTTGTTGACTACCTTGGCTGCTTTGTACAGGTAGCGGCGTACAGAAGTGCTGATCACCCTGCGGGTGGTATCAGTACCGTACTGACGCAGGGTATCATTTTTTACAATATTGTCGAGGATAACAGTGTCAAAACTTGTGCGCAGCATGTTGTGCAGACGGGCGTTCTCTTTTACCAGACTGTCATTTGTTGCTTTCAGGTGAAAGTAGTATTCTACGTTGTTGTAACGTTCGTATAACCTGGCGCTGATGTTATTGGCGGAATTGAGGTAAGCTGTTTTCTGAAAATCGTTGTTCTGGAAGACCAGCACTAAACAGATCACTTCCAGCAGCAGGAACAGAAAAAAATTAAAATAGCGCCTTAAGAAAATGATGAGATTACGCACAGGATTTTATTTCTATAAAGAAGCCTGCAAAGCTGGTAGTTTGTTGAACTTCCTGTTTTGCAGGCCTCTCTTTATTATTGCATTAGGAACGGATACTTACCTACGTGTTTCAGTGCGATACCGGTACCTCTTACTACGGCGCGCAGCGGATCATCAGCCACATGAACGGGCAATTTGATCTTCTGGGTGAGGCGTTTGTCCAGGCCGCGTAACAGTGCACCACCACCGGTCAGGTATAAACCTCTGCGGTAGATATCGGCAGCCAGTTCGGGAGGTGTTGTTTCCAGTGCTTTCAGGATGGCTTCTTCGATCTTGAAGATAGATTTGTCCAGCGCTTCGGCTACTTCCTGGTAAGATACCATGATCTGTTTAGGAATACCGGTAACGAGGTCACGTCCATTTACGGCTACGTCATCTGGTGGGTTGTCCAGTTCTTTCAGTGCAGAACCGATCTGGATCTTGATCTGCTCAGCAGTTCTTTCACCAATCAGCAGGCTATGATAGCGGCGCAGGGCTTCCATGATGTCGGCGGTAAATTCGTCACCGGCGATACGGATACTTTGGTCACATACAATACCAGCGAGGGCGATCACGCTGATACCGGTGGTACCACCTCCGATATCGATGATCATGTTACCTACCGGTTCTTCTACGTCAATACCGATACCCAGCGCAGCGGCCATCGGTTCATGTATTAAGAACACTTCCTTAGCGCCTGCCTGTTCAGCAGAGTCGCGTACGGCGCGTTTTTCTACTTCTGTAATGCTGGATGGAATACAGATTACCATACGCCAGCTAGGAGAGAACAAAGGTTTCTTTGGATACACCAGTTTGATCATTTCACGAAGCATACCTTCTGCTGCGTTAAAGTCCGCGATTACACCATCTTTCAGGGGACGAATGGTGCGCAGGTACTCATGTGTCTTTTCGTGCATCATCATGGCTTTCTTACCAACAGCCACAATTTTCCCGCTAGCGCGTTCTATAGCAACAATGGAAGGTTCATCCACCACCACCTGGTCATTGTGAATGATCAGCGTATTAGCTGTACCTAAGTCAATCGCTATTTCCTGTGTTAAAAAATTAAAGAACCCCATTGCTTAATATGGTCAAAATATTATTGTGTGCAAAAATGAATAATTCCAACGAATATACAATCTTAAAATTGTATGTTTTCTCAATAATACAACTATAATATTAAAAAATGTTATTTATTGTATTTGATGAGCCGGTTAGTAGTTGCAACGTTTAAAAACAACTAATCAGCCGGTATAGTATGACTCTCGAAAACGCTTAAACGAATGATCGTTAATGTAATGGTATTGCTCTCTATGAATGAATGAGTTATGCGACAGTAACGGTGCCTGCATAGCCACAGGCTATCCGTGCTGGGCTTACACGAACTCGAATCCAATATCCCTCCTGTAATATTTGCCTTCAAAATCAATAGATTCTGCGGTTTGCCGGCTATGCGACAACGCAATACCCAGATCAGAAGCCAGTGAAGTGATGGTGAGTACCCGGCCGCCATTGGTGAGGATATCACCACCGGATGCCTTTGTACCTGCCTGGAATACCAGCTGATCCTGTGTTTGCCCAGGAATGTTGGTAATGATCTTCCCCTTCTCATACGCTTCCGGATATCCTCCGGCTACCAGCATTACTGTGGTGGCCACGCGGCTATCCTCATAGATTTTTTGTGCAGACAGTTTACCGTCTATCACTGACTGAAACAGCTCCAGCAGGTCATTTTGCAGGCGGGGCATCACTACTTCAGTTTCAGGATCTCCCATGCGACAGTTGTATTCTATCACAAAAGGAGCACCATCCACTTTAATCAACCCAAAGAAAATAAAGCCGTTATAAACTATGTTCTCTTTAGCCAACCCATCTACCGTTGGTTTTACAACCTGTTCGATCACCTGGTCCATGAATGCTTTGTCAGCAAATGGAACAGGGGATACAGCTCCCATACCACCAGTATTCAGGCCGGTGTCACCCTCGCCAATGCGTTTATAGTCTTTCGCGGACGGCAGTAGCTGGTAGCTTTTGCCATCCGTGAGCACAAATACAGATAATTCTATGCCAGAAAGGAATTGTTCCACAACTACCTTTTTGCTGGCATCTCCAAATTTCGCCTCGCGGATCATCTGGGTGAACTCTGTCACCGCAGCTTCGCGATCTTCCAGGATTACAACACCTTTACCGGCAGCCAGGCCATCGGCCTTGAGTACGATCGGTGTAGTATGCTGACGCAGATAAGCAACCCCTTCTTCGTAAGTGCTTTCGTCAAATTCCCTGTAGGCGGCAGTTGGAATGTTGTGACGGCTCATGAACTGCTTTGCAAATGCCTTACTGCCTTCCAGTTGTGCAGCATATGCAGAAGGTCCCATTACGGGAATGTGTTTCAAAGCTTCGTCCTGCTGGAAGAAATCGTAGATCCCTTTTACCAGCGGTTCTTCAGAACCAGGTACTACCAGGGTAATGGCGTTTTCAAGACAAAAAGCCTTTATCTTTTCAAAGTCGGACACCGCAATGTCTACATTCTGTCCATGTTGGGCAGTTCCGGCATTACCGGGGGCGATGAACAACTGTTCGCATAAAGTGCTTTGAGTCATTTTCCAGGCCAGTGCATGTTCCCGGCCACCACTTCCTAATAGTAAAATCTTCATATTGTATATCAGTGTGTAATTTGAGCGAATTCAGCCATTTCTGCCCCGTTCTTCCAAATTTTTTGCAAAGAAAGGCCAAAATTTAACCAAAAACACCATTTTTCTATATAAAAAGCCTAATTTATTTATCTTGCCGCATTCATAGGACTTACTTATCAACAAAACTGACCAATTATGACTCAATCTGCAGTTGAGCAGCCTGTAATTACACCAAAACAGAATAGTGGCCATCACAAAGGCCTTTATGTTCTTTTTTTTACGGAAATGTGGGAGCGCTTCGGGTACTACCTGATGATCGGGATCTTCTTCCTATACCTGATAGATCCAACTGCCAATGGCGGTAAAGGCTTTACCAACGGCCACGCTTCTGACCTTGTAGGTACATATATTGCATTGGTTTACCTCTCGCCATTCATTGGAGGGCTGATGGCCGACAGATATCTCGGCTATCGCAGAGCGGTTATCTTAGGGGGCACCCTGCTTGCCGCCGGCTATTTCGGACTGGCATTTCCCGGAGAAACTGCTATGTACATTTCCCTGACCCTGATTATTATCGGGAATGGTTTCTTCAAACCCAACATCGGTACTATACTGGGTAACATTTATAACAGGGAAGACCTGAAACCTAAGAAAGATATTGCCTATAACATCTTCTATATGGGGGTGAATATCGGTGCTTTCATCTGTAACTTTGTGGCTGCTTACCTCCGCAACTCCCTGGGCTGGGGTTATGCCTTTGCTGCTGCGGGTGTTGGTATGCTGATTGGCTTGTTCATCTTTGTGGCCAAATCCAAGGTGATTGCCGAAGGAGATATCCGCAAGCCTGTTCAGAAGGATGATATGCCGATGAGCAAGATCCTCGGCCTTGTATTGCTACCGGCTTTAATTGCTGCTATACTGGGTTACTTTATTCACCAGTTCCTGGGCCATCCTTTATTCGGTACTCCATCCATCGATGCATTCATGTTTGCCTGTGTACCGATCATCGTATTTTATATCCGTTTGTACACCACTGCGAACAAGGAAGACAAGCGCGGACTGGGTGCCCTGCTGGCATTCTTTGTAGTAGCGATCGTGTTCTGGGTAATATATAACCAGAATAGCACGGGTCTCACTATCTGGGCCGATCAGTATACCGACCGCTCCATGTCTGAAAGTGTAGAAAAGGTGGCTAAACCAATGGGGATGCTGCAAACAGTGACCACCCATCCACATCCTGTAACACAGATCGATGCACAATTCCGTGCTGTGACTGATGGAAAGGGCAACACCATTACAGTACAGGGTCCGGATCCTTACTTCCAGAACCTCCCGAAGGATAAATGGCCTACCAGCGGAGAAATGAAACTGATTTCTACGGAGATCTTCCAGTCTGCCAACCCTGGATTTATTGTACTATTTACACTTTTAGTCCTTAGCCTGTTCGCATGGCTGGCCAAGAGAGGAAAGGAACCAACTACCCCAGTAAAGGTGGCAATGGGTATCTTCATTGCCGGTTTATCTTCTTTGCTCATGATCTTTGCGGCTTCTATGACCAATGTATACGTGGATAAGAGCTCTATGGCCTTCCTGGTAGGTACTTACGCAATTTTCACGGTGGGCGAAATCCTGGTAAGTCCGATCGGATTATCTATGGTATCCAAGCTGTCGCCTCCCCGCCTCACGGCGCTGATGATGGGTGGCTGGTACCTGGTGAACTCTATTGCCGGCAAAGTAGCTGGTATGATGGGTACGTTCTGGGATAGCTTTACAGACAAGAAGGTGTACTTCATGATCCTGACCGTAGCGGCAGCGATTGCTTTTGTCGTGATGATGATGATCAGTAAATGGATCGCTGGTGTGGTAAAAGAGAAGACTGGCGGTATTTAATAATATGTCCACTAAGTGGAAAAAACGCTTCTGCCGGCTGGCAGAAGCGTTTTTTTATGGATAAAAGGGCATATAATGCTATATTGCCCCCCGAACAAAATCTAACTATACCCACCAACACTTATTATGGCAGATAATTTTAAGCCTTTTGTCTCACCTGAGGTGAAGATGAAGGAATTTACGGTCAAGTCCATTTTACTGGGCTGCATGTTTGGTATTATATTCGGCGCCGCGACAGTGTATCTGGCACTGAAAGCGGGTTTAACGGTTTCCGCGTCTATTCCGATCGCCGTTATTGCTATCACACTTGGCCGGAGATTCTTTAAGACCACTATTCTGGAAAACAACATTATTCAGACCACCGGTTCAGCAGGTGAGTCTATTGCTGCGGGTGTGGTATTCACGTTACCGGGCTTTTTGTTCCTGTCTGATAAGAACAGTGATCAGTATTTTAATTATTTCACGATCCTCATCCTGGCCATCTTTGGTGGTATTCTTGGTACCCTGATGATGATCCCGCTTCGCAGATCCCTGATCGTAAAAGAGCATGACACCCTTCCTTACCCTGAAGGTACTGCCTGTGGTGATGTATTGATCGCAGGAGAGAAAGGGGGCGATTTTGCCAAAACTGCGTTTTATGGTCTTGGCTTTGCGGTAGTATATGCACTGTTCCAAAAGGTATTTCACGTGATTGCGGAAACACCTGCCTATATGACCAAACAGGTAAATAAATTCTTCCCTTCTGCTAAAATAAGTGCTGACATTACCCCTGAATACCTGGGTGTGGGTTATATCATTGGGCCCCGTATTGCCGGCGTACTGGTAGCGGGCGGTGTATTGTCCTGGCTGGTATTAATTCCTTTGCTGGCAAGTTTGCTGCCTGGCGACCTGATTGCTACCCAGCTGGTAAAACTGGGTTACCTGGCTGACCTGGCCACTCCAGGGGGAAAAGGAAACTGGAACCCAGCTACACACACTTTCGCTGACTACTCTGCGGCCATCTATTTTGCTTATGTTCGTCAGATTGGTGCTGGTGCGGTAGCAGCAGGTGGTTTCATTACCCTGATTAAAACCATTCCGACTATTATCTCTTCATTTAAAGGTAGCCTTGGTTCACTGAAGAAAAGTGAAGGTGAAGATGGTGCCAATGCTGAAGTACCACGTACGGAAAGAGACCTGAATGTGAAACTGGTATTATTTGGTAGCATTGCCCTGATCATCCTGATGGCATTTTTGCCACAGCTGCCGGGAGATTCTGTAGGTAAAAAACTGCTGGTAGGTTTGCTGGTAGTTGTTTTTGGAGCATTCTTCGTAACAGTATCCAGCCGAATCGTAGGTTTGATCGGTTCTTCCAACAATCCCATCTCTGGTATGACCATCGCGACCCTGATGGGTACCTGTCTGGTGTTCATTGCTGTAGGCTGGAGTGGTAAAGTATATGAGCCAATGGCACTGGTTGTAGGAGGTATGATCTGTATTGCTGCTGCTAATGCCGGCGGAACATCGCAGGATCTCAAGTCTGGCTATATTGTAGGTGCAACGCCTATGTACCAGCAGCTGTCACTGTTCATTGGTGCAATCGTATCTTCGATCGTGATCGGTTTAACCGTAAAATTCCTGGATAAGCCTACTGCGGCAATGATAGCAAATGGTGTCACTGACCACGCAATTGGTAGTACTTATTTTCCTGCGCCACAAGGTACCCTGATGGCGACATTGGCAAAAGGTATCCTGTCTTATAACCTTGACTGGCAGTTTGTACTTGTAGGTGTATTCCTCTCCATCGTGATGGAACTGTGTGGTATCAAATCACTGTCTTTCGCAGTAGGTGCTTACCTGCCATTGTCTACTACCCTGCCAATCTTTATTGGTGGCGCAATTCGTGGTTTTGTTGATAACAGAAACAAGAAAAAGAACATCAAATTATCTGCCGAAGAAGAGGAGCTGGGCAAGGGTAATCTTTTTGCAACAGGTCTGGTAGCTGGTGGCGCGGTGGCTGGTGTGATCATTGCGATCATGGCTGGCTTTAACAGCACTGCTGGTGCATTGGATAAAATGAACTTTGAAAATGCGCTATCCGGCTCACTGGGTGAAGAAGGCTATTATATACTTGGGGTGATCGGATTCGTGTTTATGGGATGGGTGCTCTATCGCATTGCAACGAAAAAAGAAGCTACTGCTTAAAGGAATATTTCCTTATAAAATACAAAAAGCGTTTTTGGCCGATGGTCAAAAACGCTTTTTTATTTACTTTTAATTATCGGTTGACAATTAACCTCTTACATTATTCGTTAGGTATATAAACCCAAAATCACATGCGCCAATTATTTGCTTTAGCCGGAATTGTATTACTGATTAGCGCCTGCAAGCACGACGATAACGAACCCATCAGAAAATTCACTTCGTTCCAGGCAGACAGTCTGATTGTGCTCGCGGAAAACCCAACTGCGGTACTCTCTCCAGCTAATCTCACAGATAACGATGCTACCAACGACTACCCCATTCTCCATATCACCGCTACCGGTAATCATGGTGAGTCAATCCGGTTTTCCCTGATCTCAGGATCATCCAACATTCAGCCCGGCAATTATTCGTCCACCATTCAGGGCAATAGTATGCGGCTTGGTTTTGAAGGTATTGATTACAACCTGCAGGCAAATTATACCTATGGTGAACTCAACTTCAATATCTCCAAAGTAGTGGATACCCTTATTGAAGGGTCTTTTGACGGAGAACTGGTAGACAGTACCGGTACCATCTCACCCAAGACACTTAGAAAAGGCTTTATCAGAGCCGTCTTTGTCAGAGATACACTCTAAATAAAAGATAAATAGTCGTAGTGCTGCTTTAAGATGGTTTTGTCATCTGCCGCCAACCATTTGTTGAGCAGTGTGGCATATACACGCTTGAAGTCGACTTTGTATTGCAGGTCTCCATCTTTCAGATTTGTTAAATCAGGTCCCTCATTCAGTAAGCCCTGTTGCTTTAACCCACCACCGATCAGGAACATGCTATTAGCCGTGCCATGGTCTGTTCCATTGCTGGCATTCTGCGCCACCCTTCTGCCAAATTCAGAAAAAGTCATGACCACTACATCCTGGAAGCGGTTGTTGTTCTTCAGATCTCTGGCAAATACCGTAACTGCATCATCCAGCTGTTTGAACAAGTTTTGCTGCTGTGCCTGTTGGTTGACATGTGTATCAAAACTACCATGAGATACATAGTATACTTTGGTACTGATGTCCGACATGATCAGTTTTGAAATGGTACGCAGGCTCTTGCCCAGCTGTGTGGAGGGATAAGTTTCTTTGGTATCGTATGTTTTGAATTGTTTTTGAATGTAATTAGCAGATGATAGCGTCGCTCCAAGCGTCTTGTAGAGATAATCTACATTGGTTTCTTCATCGTGATGCTGACGCATGAGGTCATTGTAAAGACCTGCATTCATGCCTGCACTTAACCTGGCGGGATCATTAAAGGCTAATCCCTTCTGGAATTCGCCCTTCATGGCCAGGCTCAATGTATCGTCTATTTCCAGTGCCTGCACAGGTTTATCGCAATCCTTACATTGTGCATCCAGATAACGGCCTACCCAGCCATTGCCCCAGTAATCGGCAGCATCACTGGCAGACTGCCAGATGTCCATAGAGCGGAAATGTGACCGATCGGGATTAGGATACCCTACATTTTGCAGGATGCCCATTCCCCCATCATCATACAATGCTTTCATGCCTACCAGGGCAGGATGCAGACCTGTTTCATCTGTGAGCGACAAGGCTTTCTCTCTTTGAATACCCAGGCTGGGACGAAGTTGATAGTAGATATCATTCCGGTAAGGTATTACGGTATTTAAACCGTCATTACCGCCGGACAACTGGATAATGACAAGGACTTTATTGCCTGGCGGCACCATGACATGTGCCGGATTTTCCAATGCTTTCAGGAACTTTGGTATGAACAAAGATGCAGAGGCCAGTGAACCTGCCTGTAAAAAACGACGCCTGTTCAATATTAACATACAATAAGTTTTAACACAATTGATATTCGGGTGTACTCATCACAGCGATGGTGACTGTCTTAATGAACTGCTCTCTGGATGTAATGTCAGCATAGTTCTCCAGGATCTTCCTGCTGACATTTTTACTATTCTGCAGGAGCGTATCTGCGATAGTAGCAGCCAGATCATCGCGCGTGACGTCTTTGTAATCCTGCAGGTAATCATCCCAGTGAATCACACCTTTGATCTTTCGTGCGTATTGTTTTCTTGCTGCTTCATTCACCTGCTGCGTCACTTTGTAACTACCCATTCCCATTTCCGGTGTGATCTCTTTTGGCTGGATATTGAAATCTTTTTCATAAAGGATCATCGATGGTAACTGCATGCGATACATCAAGCTGGAGCTATCGATCCAGTTTCTTCCACCAGGCCACCCGGCTACGTTTGGCGGATAGAACAATGTCTGGCCTAATACCTGTTGGAAAGAGATCATCACTTCTTCCCGGTCAAAATCGACAGGAATTGTTCTGCGAAAACCAACAAGTAATTCGATGGGAGATTTGATATGTGTGCCGATTAGTTGACTATCGTAGAACCAGTCTGCCATGAAGATGTTGCGCATCAGTTCTTTGATATCGTACCCGGAGTTATAGAATTTATCAGCGAGTGTATTGATTTTCTCAGCATCTGGTGTTTCTTCGTCTACAAAGAATTTATACACTTTGGCAGTGATGAAGTGGGCGGTTGCTTTCTTCTCCAGGAGTATTTTCAATACGTCATCACCATTGAAGTTGCCCTGTTTACCCAGCACGTTTTTCACACCTTCGTCATGTGTTTTTTCTCTGAACACAAAGTTGCCGTCATCATCAAAAGCCCAACCGGTGAATGCTCTGGCAGCTTCTTTGATATCCTGTTCTGTATAATTGCCACGTCCCATGGTGAAAAGTTCCATTACCTCGCGGGCGAAGTTTTCATTGGGATGCGCTTTTTTATTCTGCTGATTATTCAGGAACTGCAACATGGCAGGTGTCTTGGAAACAGCGGTGAGCAAGTCACCAAAATTGCCCAGGGCATTGACCCTGATCACATTCAGCAATTGCTGGTTGAACAGCACATTTTGTGTGCGGCAGGCAAAGTGTCCGTGCCAGAAGAGTGCCATTTTCTCCCGCAGGGGATGGGTACTGCGTACCATTTCGTCTACCCACGAAACGTTGAGATCCTTGATACCCTGTGTATTCATTTGCTGCACCATCTTGCGGGTGTCGGCATCCAGGTCTTTTTTCTTTCTGTAATCAGGAAGGTCGGACTGGTCAATGATCTTAATAGGTGTGGTCTCGTCTTTAGCAGGACCAATGAGGATCTTGCTCACAATTTGTTTGCGGCGCCGGTGGGTCCAATCTGCTATCACAGGATAGCGTTCTCCAAAGCCAGCCCTCCATGCGAGGTGCTGCATCTGTAATTTTTCAGGGACCATAGTTTTGTTTTTAAATCAGGATCTGAATCTCCATACGGGATAACTACTGCCTTTCTCAAACATTTCCTTTTCTGATGGCAATTCCAGAAATCCATCTGCCTGCAATAAAGCTGCCAGATCTCCGGAACCGTGATAGGGTGGTGGCAAGGCAATGAGCTGGCCACCGGCTACAGGGTGCAAACGCACAGGCATGAAATAGGTCAATGGAGGCTTGAAATGGACGTCTGCGCCCAAAACAGCATATGGCTCAGGGGTAGTAGTGATCTGCAAAGATGCCTTGAGCCAGGGTAAAACATAACGAAAACAACACATTACCCCTGACACAGGATTGCCAGGTAACGCGAATACAACAGGTCCATTTTCAAAATAACCAAACAGGAAAGGTTTTCCCGGGCGTTGTTGTACTTTATGGAAAACCAGCTGCATACCCAGCTCTTCCAATACCTGTGGAAGGTGGTCGAACTTACCGGCGGAAACGGCTCCTGTGCAGATGAGAACATCATGATCCAGCAACGATCCCAATAACTGCTGAATAGCGGGTATATCGTCATTGACATGATAACAGGGAGCCTGGATACCCAGTTCTGTTTGTAGTGCTGCGGCGAGTGTATAAGAATTAGAGATACGCACCTGGTGGATATCAGGGGTTTCCGAAACAGGTACCAGTTCATCGCCGGTAGCAATGATGCCCACCTTAGGCAAGCGGCTTACGCTCACCATTGTTTTCCCCACAGCGGCCAGTATGCCTATTTCTGCGGCAGTGATACGGGTACCGGCTGCGATCAACACCTGGCCAGCGGCAGCATCGGCTCCCTGACGGTGAATGTGCTGTCCTTGTGCAACGCCGGCTTTGATAGTAAAGCGCCGGAAACCATCGTGTTCCGACATTTCCAGGTGTTCGTATTGAATGACGGTATCAGTTAGTTCCGGTAAAATGGCGCCGGTCATCACTTCCATACAATCAGCCATGCTGCCCAGTTGCTTGCGCGGCATACCAGCGGCCTGCATATCTTCAACACCGAATACAGTCTGGCCTTTGGCATAGGCTTCGAAATTGATGGCAATCCCATCCATCATGACTCTGTCGTAGGGCGGGAAGTCACGATCGGAAAGTATGGGTTCACGGAGTACCCTTCCGTTAGCGGAGGTAAATGGCACCTGTTCCATTCCGAAGTCTCTGGCTATCCCCATAACGGCAGCATAGGCAGCGATGACATCCATTAGCATATGTTAACAGCTTTCTTTGTAAATTTATTCTATTATGAGCAATGATTCAAGTAAACAGGGCTTTTCTCACCTGAATGCTGCAGATCAACCAACTATGGTAGATGTAAGCGGCAAGATGGTGACAGAAAGAATAGCGGTAGCAGAAAGCAGGATCTTTTTACCGGCAGTGATCCGGCAGCAATTTAGCGGATCGGATATTCATACGGCAAAAGGTGCTGTGTTTCAGACGGCCATTCTGGCCGGTATTATGGCTGCAAAAAAAACGCCAGATCTTATACCGCTTTGTCATACCTTATTGCTGGAAGGGTGTAATGTAGATATTAAACTGGAAGGAGAGGAAGCAGTGGTGAGATGCACGATCAAAACTACCGGCAGAACGGGTGTAGAGATGGAAGCGCTGACAGGGGCCAGTATTGCGGCATTGACGATCTACGATATGTGCAAGGCATTCTCTCATGGCATGGAGATCAGGCAAACAAAATTAATCAGTAAAACGGGCGGTAAACGCGATTTCTGATGGCAGGTTTATATGGATTGATATTATGTGGAGGGCGAAGTCTTCGCATGCAGCAGGATAAAAGCCAGCTGGATTATCATGGGTTACCGCAGTGGCAATATTTGTATCAGTTGCTTGCGCCACTAACGGACCAGGTATATCTTTCCTGTCGTGTGGACCAGCAGTTAGATACTGATTTGCCGGTTATTGTGGATAGTGTTGAAGAAGCAGGTCCTGCTACTGGTATACTGAGTGCATTCAAAGCATTTCCTGGCAGGGCGTGGCTGGTGCTGGCGTGTGATCTGCCTTTAGTCAGTGCACAGAGTTTATCGTTATTAGTTTCGAAGAGAGAGGTGAATAAAGAAGCTACTGCATTCATCAGTTCATTCAAGCAATCACCGGAACCATTGATGACGATATGGGAAATTGCTGGTTTGAAAAGGTTGGATGCAGAAAAAGGATGCCCGCGGAAAACGTTAATGAAAGCGGATATCGCGTTGATTGAAAATCCATTTGCGATAGAGCAGTTTAATGCTAATACGCCGGAGGAAAGAGCAGCAGCTTTGCAGACGATTCAGCAAGAATTGAAGGCGTAAAAGGATGCGAAAAGAGGAAGTGTTAAAACATTGCGAAAATTGTCGACGCGTTGAAGTACTGCAGGAAAAAGAAAAGTGTTAAAATATTTCGAAAAGCGCCGGGGTGTTGAAATACTGATACCTCGGAAAAAACAGAAGTGTTAAAACACTGCGAAAGTTGTCGACGCGGCGAAGTACTGCTAAAAAAGGAGAAGTGTTAAAATATTTCGAAAAGTGCAGGCGTGTTGAAATACTGATACCCCGGAAAAAACAGATGTGTTAAAACATTGCGAAAGTTGTCGACGCGGCGAAGTACTGCTAAAAAAGGAGAAGTGCTAAATATTTCGAAAAGCGCCTGGGTGTTGAAATACTGATGCCTCGGAAAAAACAAAAGTGTTAAAACATTGCGAAAAGTGCCGGCGTGTTGAAATACTGATACCTCGGAAAAAACAGAAGTGTTAAAACACTGCGAAAAGTGCCGGCGTGTTGAAATACTGATACCTCGGAAAAAACAGAAGTGTTAAAACACTGCGAAAAGTGCCGGCGTGTTGAAATACCACTAAAAAAGAAGAAGTGTCAAAACATTTCGAAAAGCGCCGGGGCATTAAAAAATCCAGGAAGGATTAATGCATTGAGTCCCATTATGGATGCGCCGCTACCCAGATAGCACCATCTTCGAAGAATTCTTTTTTCCAGATAGGCACTGTTTGTTTTAAAGTATCAATCGCATACTCACATGCTTCAAATGCAACACCCCTGTGAGGCGCAGCAGCTGCAATAACAACAACAGTTTCACCGGGAAATTTCTCGCCGGTAATATGAAGAATGGCAATGCGCCTGATACCCAATTTTTCGACGGTATATTGTGCAATCTTCTCCATTTCAGAGATCGCCATAGGCTCATAACATTCGAAGAATAGCTTCTCTACTTTTCTCCCCTGTGTTTCATTACGCACGTTACCCACAAAGAGCACCACGCCGCCGCAATCTGGTGATTCCACAAAGTCCAGTGCCTGCGGCACATTGATGTCAGGAGAGATCTTTACAAGGACGTTCATATTTACATTTTTCACCCTCCGCTTACCGGAGGAATTACAGCAATCTCATCACCGGGTAGTAATGGTTGCGCATCATTTGCATACACTTTGTTCACCGCTATCATCAGTGAGCGCAGTTCCCGTAACGGTGGATATTGTGCATACAACCATTCTTTCAGGGCAGCGACATCTGCAACTGGTGTAGTGGTGATAGCCGGTGCTCCCGCAATATCTTTTGCAATACCAAATAATAACACACGCATAGTTATCGATAAAGCTACGATAATGTAGTAATTTACATACGTCAAACTTTTTACTGGATGAAAATAAGAATTCGCGGAAATAGTATCCGCTACCGGTTGGATAAAGCAGATATCGCTACCCTGCAGGAACAGCAGCGGGTGGAGGAAATCACTACGATTGGCACTGGTACCCTGCAGTTTTCAATACATGCAAAGGCTGGTGAGCCAGCAATAACGCTGCATGCAAACGGGGTTCAATTATTTCTGCCGGCAGACCAGGTATCAACATGGGTAACGACTGAGCAGGTGGGCTTTAAACATGAGTTGCCCAATGCAGACGGCTCTGTATTACACCTGCTGATAGAAAAGGATTTTAAATGTCTGACCGAAAGAGATGAGGACGAAAGCCAGGCTTTCGAGAATCCGATGCAGAGTTGTTAAAATATGTTGAAAGACGCACATAACCGTATTATCAATTACATCAGGCTGGCAGTGACTGACCGCTGTAACCTGCGTTGTACCTATTGTATGCCGGAGCAGATGCAGTTTCTGCAAAGGAAAGCACTCCTCACAAATGAAGAGATCCTGGCCCTTTTACAACCATTGGCAGCAGCCGGGATTGACAAACTGCGGATCACGGGGGGTGAACCATTTTTGCGCAAAGACCTGATGCCCTTGCTGGCTGCGCTCAAAGCATTCATTCCCGAGATTTCGATCACTACCAATGGTGTATTGACCCAACCTTATATTCCTCAATTAAAAGCTTTAGGGATACGGAAGATCAACCTGAGCCTGGATACCCTGCAAAGGGACCGGTTCATGGAAATCACGCGGAGAGATCAGTTCTCTGCCGTAATGCAGACATTGGACAGTTTGCTGGTGCATGACATGCAGGTAAAACTGAATGTGGTGGTCATGGGTGGAGTGAATACCGATGAGCTGAAAGCGTTTGCAGACCTGACCAGACAAGCCCCTATATCCGTGCGGTTCATTGAAGAAATGCCGTTCAACGGGCAGGGGCATAGTTTTTCAGGGAACCAATGGCACTACCTGCGCATTCTGGATGCCCTGCAGGAAGATTTTATTATAGAGAAATTGCCGAATGCCCCACAGGCTACGAGTATCAATTACCAGATCCGTGGTTATCAGGGGCAGATAGGTGTGATTCCGGCTTATAGCAGAACATTTTGTGGTACCTGTAACCGGCTACGGATTACACCTACTGGTGGAATAAAGACCTGTTTGTATGGCGGAGATGTACTGAATGTGCGGGATTTACTCCGCAGCGGAGCCAGCAGTGCTTTCATTCTGAATGAGATTCAAACCGCCCTGAGCAATAGAGCCGCCGATGGTTTTGAGGCGGAGCGCCAGAACCAGCATTGGGATAGCATGTCTGTGATAGGCGGATGATATAAATTTTCCCGATTTGAGTAACCCGGTGTTATTTCCCGCAGTACCTTGTGAAGGATCTGAAAATGGGATCCTTTGATAATGAAGCGATTTATAGGCTGGTTACATCTCTGGCTGGGGCTTGCCTCTGGTCTGATAGTGATAGTGGTTGCACTGAGTGGCAGCCTGTTGGTGTTTGAGGATGAACTGGAGCACCTTTTTGAACCTTCTCTTTTTAGTGTACAGGCACCAGTGGGAGCACAAAGAATGTCACTGGATAAATTGGCAAAGATTGTACACGATAGATACCCAACGTTAAAACCGAATAATATTGAGATTCAACCTGCTGCGAACAGCACGGTCACCTTTTACCTGAAAAAAGGGAAAGCGAAAGGGCAACTGCTGATGGTGGTAATGAATCCATATACCGGCCAGATTACGCACACGGCTGCGCAGGACAAACGATTCTTTGTAGTGGTTAAGAACCTGCACAGGTATTTGTGTATGGGTGAAACCGGCAAAGTGATCACAGGTATTTCCTGCAGCCTGTTTACTTTGCTCATCATCAGTGGACTGATCCTGTGGTGGCCTAAAAGAAATGCCCGCAAGCAAAGATTGAAAGTGAAGTGGAATGCAAGCTTCAAGCGTTTGAACTGGGACATGCATGCGGTATTTGGATTTTATATTCACGTTGTTATTTTCATTACTGCATTAACAGGGTTAGTGTGGAGTTATAAGTGGGTCAATAACCTGTTGTTCTATGCATTTGATGGCAAGCCGCAGAAAAAGGTAGAAGTACCGGAAAGCAAGGCGGTAAAAGGCAATGAGATCGCATGGTTAGACAAGATTTATGCGGAGACTAACCAGCGGCTGACTTATAATGGAATTGTGAATATTCGCTTTCCGGAAAAGAAAGATCAGGCGATCAGTGTGGGGAAAGAGAATACTGACAGGATTACCACGCATATTGTGGATATACTTTATTTCCAGTCAGGTAGTGGTGTATTTATCAGTGATAAATTATTTGCCAACGATACAAAAGGCACGCAGGCAAGGAGGTTAGTTTACCCGATTCACACAGGAGGGTTGTTTGGCTGGCCAACCAAGATTCTTGCGTTTATCTGCGCGATTGTAGCCGCATCCTTACCGGTGACCGGATTTTTGATCTGGTGGGGCAAAAAGCGTAAGAAGCCAGTGGTAAGAAAACAAGTAAGGCCGCAAACCGTCATCGCTTAAACGGTTCACACCTGCTATCATTTAGTAAGTATCCATCTCATCGTCTATATCATAAGCCCAGGCGTGTATACCCCCAGTTACATTATAAACTTTAGGAAAACCGGCAGCATCCAGTTGCTGGGCCACCATCATACTTCTCATACCATGGTGGCATAATACGGCTGTAGGAATGTCTTTTCTCAACTGAGAAAGCATGCTACCAACCATACCCATGGGGATAAAGAGTGCCTGCGGTAGTTTACACACCTCCCATTCGTCGGGCTCTCTTACATCGATCAATTGCACCTCTTTCCCTTCCTTGAGCCATTGGTGTAATTGCTGTACGCTCAGGTGTTTTACGCCCCCTGTATCACAGGGAATATCGTATTCATCCTGCAATGCAGTGACCGGTTGTCTTACAGGCTTGAACTGAAACACCTGGTGGATATTGCTCAATGTATCGATGGTCAGTAATTGATTGCTCAATGGCTCTCCAATTCCGCAAATAATCTTCACCGCTTCATTGGCCTGGTAAGTACCAATAATGCCGGGCAGTACGCCTAATACGCCGATGTCACTGCAATTCTGCATAGTCCCCGGGGCTGGTGGCTCCGGGAAGAGACAACGATATGTAGCGCTCTCTTTATAATTAAATACACTTACCTGTCCTTCGTACTTGTGGATGGCGCCGTATACAAAGGGTTTATTGAGCAACACACATGCATCATTTACAAGATAGCGTGTTCCAAAGTTGTCAGAGCAATCGATGATGACGTCGTATGGATCAAAGATAGCCAGTGCATTTTCCGGGGAGAGCCAGGTATCATATGGCGCGAATTTCACTTCGGGATTGAGTTGTTGTAATCGCCTGATAGCGATCAGGAGCTTAGACTGGCCTTGCTCTGCAGTGTGGTATAAGACCTGTCTTTGCAGGTTGGTGATAGAAATCGTATCGTGTTCTACAATCCCTATTCTTCCTACGCCCATTGCTGTCAGGTATTGCAATACAGGCACACCGAGGCCGCCTGCACCAATGACTAATATAGCTGCGTTCTGTAATAATGCTTGTTTGGCAGGGCCAAATCCTTCCAGTTTCAAATGTCTGTCGTACCTCATGTTACAATGGCTTTACTCTTTTTGACATCAGGATATTATCTACATAAGATCCATCTGGCTGGCGAATGCCTTTTTGCATACGTCCATATTCCATAAAGCCAAAGTTACGGTATAACTGGATCGCTCTTTCATTATTCGCGAGTACGCCTAATTGAATGATCTCTAACCGGGGATGTTGTTCGGCCCAACGCATGGCAGCTGTCATCATTCTCCTGCCGATGCCCATGTTCCAGTAGCTGTGGAGAACGCCGATACCCAGGTTGCCGATGTGAGCTTCTTTTGAGAAGGAATTCTGGCGAACGGAAAGGGTACCAATGGCTTGATTGCCGGCGAAGGCTAGTAGCAGCAGGTCGATGGTGTCTTTAGAAAAGGAGAGGATAAATTCCCTTTCTTCTTCCACGGTCCAGGTAGCGGCTTCTTCCCTGGTGTAGAGCAGGAAGTCTGTTTCGCTGATTAACTGGCGGAAATAGGATAGTAGCACCGGGGCATCGTCCGGCACGGCCTGGCGGAGTTCCAGGGTTTGACCATTGGGAAGAAAATGCTGCATATTAGCTACAAATGTAATAAGAAATCAGGGGTGGCTATACATAAAAACGCTTCTGCCGGTGGCAGAAGCGTTTTTATGTATGTAATGATATGTTACGCAATCTTATCGCTGCCGAAGTAGCTTCTCAGTACTTCCGGGATCACGATACCTTCTGCTGTCTGGTTATTTTCCAGGATGCAGGCGAGGATACGTGGCAGGGCCAGGGAGCTACCATTCAGGGAGTGAACCAGTTGCGGTTTACCACCACCATCTTTGAAGCGGATCTTGGCACGGTTCGTCTGGTAAGATTCGAAGTTAGATACAGAGCTAACTTCCAGCCATTTCTGCTGTGCAGTACTGTATACCTCGAAATCGTATGTGAGGGCAGAAGTGAAGCTCATATCGCCACCACACAGGCGCAGAATACGGTAAGGCAGGTTCAGGGACTGGATCAGCCCTTCTACATGTGCCACCATTTCGTCCAGTACTTCGTAAGATTTATCCGGGTGAACGAGTTGTACCAGTTCAACTTTGTCAAACTGATGTAGGCGGTTCAGACCACGTACATCTTTACCATAAGAACCGGCTTCGCGGCGGAAACAAGGAGTATAGCCGGTCATGCGCACAGGGAGGTCTGAATCTTTCAGGATTTCATCGCGGTAGATGTTGGTCAGGGGTACTTCGGCAGTAGGGATCATGTAGAAACCATCTTCGCCGATGTGGTACATCTGTCCTTCTTTGTCTGGTAACTGACCGGTGCCATAAGCAGAAGCTTCGTTTACCATGTGCGGCACCTGGTATTCGGTGTAGCCTTTGCTGATGTTGTAATCCAGGAAGTACTGAATCATAGCACGCTGTAAACGGGCACCTTTGTTTTTATACACAGGAAAACCGCTACCGGTGATTTTATTACCCAGTTCAAAGTCGATGAGATCATATTTTTTAACCAGGTCCCAGTGAGGTACAGCGCCTTCGTAAAGAGAAGGGATATTACCACCTTTGCCTACTTCCAGGTTCTCTTCCGGGGTTTTGCCGGGAGGAACGATGGCAGCGGGGAGGTTAGGGAGTTGTACCAATGTATCGTGCAGCAACTTTTCAGTGGCGATCAGTTCTTCATTGATAGGTTGTAATTTTTCTTTTAAGGATGCTACTTCCGATTTGCGCAGATCAGCAGTATCTTTCTGACCCTGAGCCATCAGCTTACCGATTTCTTTTGAAGCGGAGTTTACCTGGGCTTGGGTTTCATCATATTCCAGCGTCAGCTTTTTGCGCTTGTCATCCAGTGCCAGTACTTCATCAACGAGCTGGGTTTCTTTGAAATTCTTCAAAGCCAGACGTTCCAGTACCAGTTCTTTGTTTTGACGAATGAACGGAACTTGTAACATTGTACGATCAATTAAATTTTGCCAAAGATAAGAGAAAGCATTAAAAAACCTCTTCCGCCTGCGGCAGAAGAGGTTTTTAATGTGGTTTAATACTTTTAACTCAGGTATTTACCTACAATCGGAACTCTTCTACCTACACCGAATGCCTTCGATGACACCCTGATAATAGGGCAGAACTGATTCCTCTTATACTCATTATTGTTTACCATCTTAAGGGTACGCGCTACCAGCGCAGCATCAAATCCCTGTGCGATAATCTCTTTAGGCCCTTGCCGGCGCTCTATGTATTGATAGAGTATTTTGTCCAGTACGGAGTAGTCAGGCAGGCTATCGCTATCCTTCTGATTAGGGCGTAACTCTGCAGAAGGCGCTTTGTCAATAATATTCTGCGGGATGATCTCACCATTCCGGTTGATGTACCTGGCCAGTGCATACACCTGCATTTTGTACACATCACCCAATACAGAAAGGCCACCAGCCATATCTCCATACAGGGTACCATATCCTGTGGATAACTCACTTTTGTTAGAGGTATTCAGCAGGATGTAACCGAATTTATTGGACAATCCCATCAGTAGGTTTCCACGGATACGGGATTGTGTATTTTCTTCCGCCACGTTGAAGGGCAGCCCCTGGAAATAGGGTTGCAATGTTTGCAGGAAGGATTCATAAATATCATTGATGCGGATGATGTCGTATGGGTTATCCAGGTTTTTGGATAAGGCTACTGCATCATCAACAGAATGTTCTGTTGAATAGGGAGAGGGCATCAGGATTGCACGTACATTTTCTTTGCCCAGTGCTTCTACCGCCAGGGCTAACACCACTGCACTGTCAATGCCCCCTGATGAACCCAGGATCGCTTTTTTGAAGCCCATTTTACGGAAGTAATCTTTGATACCCAACAAAATGGCCTGGTAGATGCGATCTATATTGTGATCGAACAACAATTCAGTAACCGGGATGTATGGTTTGATTGTCACCGCAGCGGCTGTTTGTTGCAAGGATTCCAGTTCCAGGCCATCAATGGCTTCTGTGAAGTAAGGGAATTCCTTTACGATATTGCCCTGTGCATCGAAGATGAGAGAACCACCATCGAATACGATTTCAGTCTGTGAGCCTACCGTGTTACAGTAAAACATGGGTAACTTATACTTGCGAACATTGGCGCGGATAATCTCTTTGCGGTCTTCATCGTGATCGTAGTCAAACGGAGAGGCAGAGAGATTGATCATCACGTCTGGCTGTTGTTCCATGAGCTGATCCATTGGACAGATACGGTAGAGTGGGTTATCGCCCAGGTTCCAGATATCTTCACAGATGGTGACAGCCAGTTTCCTGCCTTTGAACGGAACGACGTTCCAGGCGAAGGAGGGTTCGAAATAACGGTATTCGTCGAACACGTCGTAGGTAGGTAACAGGGTCTTGTGAATGATCTGCTTCACCTCGCCTTCATACAGGAACCAGGCAGCGTTGAAGAGGTCTTTGCCTTCTGGTGCCGGGTTACGGCAGGGGCCACCTACCAGTACGGCTATATTTTGAGTATGTGCCCTGATCGTGTCAATAGCAGCATAACATTGTTGAATAAAATCTTCGAATTCGAGAAAATCTCTCGGAGGGTAGCCACTCACGCAAAGTTCGGAGAAGACTACGAGATCTGCGCCCTGCGCTTCAGCTTCCTTGATACCATTCAGGATCTGCTGGGTATTCCATTCGAAATTGCCTATGTGATAATTTTGTTGAGCCAGGATAATTTTCATCTGTAATAGCGTTGGACTAACACAAATTTCCTGATTTTAAATCAAAAAATCGCTTCTACCTTTGGCGGAAGCGATTTTTTACACGGTTGAATTAAATGTATCAGAAGAATAACCCTAATTTCAGTGCTATACTGTTCATATTCACCTTGCCATCATTCCACTTTGCATTCCTGGTCACATCGATGAATCCGTTTCTATAATCCAGGCCTACCAGGCCTGTCAGGCTTTCACTGATTGGATATTCTACGCCTGCACCTACCAGCAGACCGATATTCACAGGCTGCAAATCCCTTAGTATATTTACTTTATCATAAGTCTGTGTCAGGCTCACTACATCGGCACGGCCTCTTACGGGGAAACCCACATAAGTACCGAACTGACCGAAGAGATTCATTCCCGGAGCTGTCTCTGCTTTGAGTTTCAATGCCAGGGGGACTTCTACATAGGTAGCTTTGATATTGTATTCAGCAGGGTTAGCTTTATAATCATCCAGTCCTTTTCCGGCATCATATTTAAGTTTGCTACCCGCAGTCGTGATCTGCAGACCTGTAGCAAAAGCATAATGTCCGGCATCATCCAGCATGAAATCGGCCATGACGCCGAAACTTATCCCTAGTCTTCCAGCATTTCTATCTACTCCGGACTCCTGTGGTACCAGCAGGGATACTGTAGGATCCAGCCGAAAACCCAATCTAACACGGTGTTCCTTTACATAATAACTACGTTGTGCGTTGCTTATCAATGCAATATTTAAAAGCAGGATCACCAAAAATGCCTTTCTCATGTTAATTTTATCTTTTTTTTAATACAAGGTATATAATATTTTTACCGATCAGTAGTTTAGTAGAAGTATGCAAAATAAGACTAATAAATTAACCGGTATTTGTCAGCAGTTATCGACCTATGTCCTCTTATTGTTCTGCCTGACGGCCTGTACGCATAAAAACGTACCAGATGTCAGTAAAATTGCCATCAGTGTACATATTGACCGTTTCGATCAGGCGCTGGATAAATTAGACACCTCGAATATCACCCCTGCTTTACAAAAACTGGAGCAGCAATATCCTTTATTTCTGCCGAGTTATATAGAGCATATCATGAATTTCGGTCCTTATTCCGATACCAGCCATATGATCCTGCTACAGACCAAAATGCTGGTGGGTAACAAGGATTTCCGGTTATTGCAGGATTCAATCAATGCACATTATAAAGACCTGAAGCATATTGAAGATGAGCTGGCGCAAAGTTTTAAGTTCATCAAATATTACTTTCCTCAATTTCAGCCTCCAACCAAAGTGGTGACGTTCAGTTCTATGATCAGCAATTACGGGGCGGTAACAGTTGATTCTACGCTGGGCATCGGATTGGATATGTATCTGGGTGAAGGTTTTCCGATTTATGCTATGCTGCCTGATTACCCCGGGTATATGGTCAGGAAGTTTTCACCTGAGTACATTGTACCGAACTGTATACAGGTGCTGGCGCAGCAATTATATCCGGGTGGCCAGCCGGGCGACAAACTGGTGATTCAGCTGGTAAATGCCGGCAAGCAGCAGTACTTTATGGAGCAGGTACTGCCATATACGGATGATAGTTTAAGATTGGGTTATACCGGAGAGCAGGTAAAGTGGTGTTTTGACAATGAGCAAATGATCTGGCAGTATTTTGTACAGCAGGATCTGTTGTATAAATCTGACTGGCAAAACAATATGCATTTCATGAATGATGGCCCTTCTACGCAGGGAATGCCGGAAGGATCTCCGGGTAAGATCGGTGCCTTTGTAGGATGGAGAATTGTACAAGCCTATATGAAAGCACATCCGGAAGTGACGTTGAAGCAATTGATGGATAACAAAGATGCGATGAGTATATTTCAGCAATCTAAATACAGACCCAAATAAAATAGTAGCGGTGGTGCTGAAAAATCAGCCCACCGCGTTTCTTAGCTCAACGTAACAAATAAATACCGGGTCGGGGAGATGCCGTCTTCCGGCCAAAGCCACTATGCATGGGAAGTATCTAAGCCTTCCCCAACCACGGCATTACTATTAGTGCGAAAGAAAGAGGGCTGAAATAAACATTTCAGCGCCTGTCGCATACCAGTTTAACCCCAAAATGTCCATACTTTTTTTACCCGGTTGTTTGCCTATAATGAGTTGATTGTGTTCCGTATGATTACAACACAAATATAAGTGGTATTTCTGAAAAATGTACAATATAATATACATATCATAATACAACTTGTATTATTGAGTTGATTGTAGTAAACTTAGTTTGTTAATTGCATCATGGGTAAAGAAAAGAAGGAGCCTAAGAAGAAGGCGGTTCTGGGTCATTTTGATCATGAGGTTTTCCTCGAAGAACTGGGAAAAAGGATAAAATTTTTAAGAAAAGAGAGAGGATTCAGGTCTTATGAGACATTTGCCTATGATATTGATATTTCCCGTGTCGGAATGTCAAGATACGAATCAGGTAAGTTCGATGATATCCGCCTGAGCACCCTCCTGAAGATCATCGATGGACTCGAAATGACACCGCAGGAGTTTTTTGCAGAAGGTTTTACCGTTACAAAAGCCGAATAACCCTATTATTTACCCCTTACCTTCTTCACCATTTCGGCCGTTACGGGTATTTCTTCGTTATTGAACCTGTCTTTGATATATGCCACGATAGATGCTACCGACTGATCGTCCAGGAAAGCACCATGTGCCGGCATTACACCATCAAAGGTTTTTCCATTCACGGTAATTTTCCCTTTTAGCCCATTCAATACGATATCGATCAACTGTTCTTTATGACAAGCAAGATAAGGTGATCCGACTAACGGTGGATAGCGGTTATTATCTCCTTTTCCGTCCCGCTGATGGCAGGTGGCACAGTAAGAATTGTACAGCATTCTGCCGTGCATTTCATTGCCTTTACCTACCATGTCTAATATGGGATCTGGTGTTTTGATATAGGTACGTGACTTTCTTGCTTCCATTGTTGTGAGTTGAGCGGCGCTGAATGATTGTTTATTTCCTGTATACATTACTCTCCATATTTTCCCTTTGTTGGATTCCGCTATATACAGGGAACCATCAGGACCGGTAGCTAATCCCATGGGGCGATAGCGGGCATCGCTGGTATTGAATACGGTATCTGTTGCGGTAAAGCCATCTGCAAAGACTTCCCATTTACCGGTAGGTTTACCTTTTTCAAAAGGCACGAAACAGACGATGTAGCCTGCCTGTGGATAAGGGGCTCTGTCGGTAGAACCATGGAAAGCTACAAAGCAACCGTTTTTGTACCGATCGGGGAATTGATTGCCTTCATAGAACAGGAGGTCCATTGGTGCCCAATGGCCGGGGAAGCCGAATACAGGTACATCAAAACTATCTGCTCTTGCGGTGATTTTTCCATCACCACCATAGCCGGGGGCTAGCATATTCTTTCCCTGCAGCTGATCGAAATAAGCGTAAGGCCAGCCGAAGTTAGCATGTGGTGTTACTTTCAGGAGTGGTTCTGAGGGCAGTACTGCTGCCTGCCAGGCAGAGAAAATATTCGGATAGCGGTTATGGAAATTGTCCATTCCATTCATGGCGATATACAATGTATTGTCCAGGGGGCTCCAGGCGAGGCCCAGTGCACTTCGGATACCGGTGGCATATAGTACGCCATCATCCTGCGTCTGCCCGGTTTTATCGGCATCAAATTGCCAGACGCCTCCATGTCTTAATAAGTCTGGCGCAGGGTCTAAACCTTTACCACCGGGCATGCCTCCGGGACCTGCGGTATTGATATCCTGTGCGGCATCTGTTGGCGCACCAAATGGAACATAGATGTGTCCATCATGGTCAAATACCAGGGGTTTTGCGCTATGCCAGTGTTTAAAAAGTGCGGTATCTGTATCGGTGATGATGGTATCTGTTTTACCTTCGGGAATGAGTTGACCGGGAATGAGTTTTGTTCGCAACACATATTTCACTGTCGAGAAATACAGGTAGCCGTTATAGATAGACATTCCTGCGGGTAGTCCGCCTTCATCCTGGTAATCACCAAAATACGCAACTACATCAGCCTTGCCATCGCCATTCTTATCACGTAGTGCTACGGAGCCACCACGTCCTTCCAGTGGTTCATTATAAGTGAGTTTCACATAGATATCCCCGTTATTATTTACGGCCAGGTGCCGGGCAGGCCCTATACCTTGTGTGACCGTTACCGCAGCAAAACTGTCTGGTAAAATAAGCCCGCCGTTATCAGGATCTGGTGCAGGCAAAGTAGTATGTACAACAGATGGTTTACACTGGGCAAGCACCAGCAATAGCATGAGGAACGAACGAGACATGATATCTTGGATTTTGGTAGACCTGTGCGAACAAAAAGAGATATCACGGCAATTAGTTGCCATGATCAATAAGACCTGTGTAAATCAATAAATCAATTTAGCTTAAAGGGCACAATCATTTGAAACTCCGGGATTTTAACCTCAAACAGTTTCTTGTTAAGTTGGTTCTCCATCTGGTAGGTGCCATACATCTTACCGATCTCGGTACGCAGGTTGGAACCTGATACGTACTGATAGCTCTCGGTAGGGGCGAGCAGTGGTTGTACCCCTACTACACCTTCTCCTTCTACTTCACGATGTGTACCGTTAGAGTCAATGATGTACCAGTGACGGCGCAATAACTTTATGGGAAAGGTATTATTGTTTTCGATAGTGATACGGTAGGCGAACATAAATTCACTACCAATCGGATTAGAATAATCCGGTTGATAAAATGTTTCCACGCTGATGGTGATTCCGTCTGTTACTTTTTTTACCATAGAACACCTCCGTTTCACGTAAAAATAAGCAAAATAAATCCAGTGTTATCAAAAAATATGAACGGGCCCAGACTTTAACACTTTCTTTTAAATTTATCAATATATTGAATTACAACTACTTAGCTAAATACTACCCGATTAGTGATTGTTGTATTCTTTTCTGCGGCCCGGGCCGCTACCTCAAAACGATTGGCATAGTACCCCACTTTCATACATTCCCAGAGATATCGCCAGAGAAATGGGAGCAAACCCAGCTCCTGGTATTGCATAATGTGACACACTTCGTGGCGTACCCACCAGGGATGCCGTAAAAATTCTTTGCGGGTTACCCCGTGGAGGTGGATAGTTTTTCCGATCACCATGGCCAGCTGTTCACTGTTCATGCGGCGGGCAGCCAATCGGGCCAGGAAAGAATGTTCTTTGATATGGCAAACAAGTTTTTCCATTACATTATAAAAATACGAATCAATTCTATATGCCAGTCGCAGGGGCAAAAATCGTGCACAGCGAAGAGATCATCCTATAAATACCAAATGCTTTTGCTATGGGCAAAAGCATTTGGTAACCGGTTATCAGGTTTATTTTTACAGTGAAAATCTTCTGGAGATATTGAATCCCCATCTAAACTGCCCTTGTAACCAGGAAGTCGTCGTTTCTGGTATGAACTGATTTTCCAGTATGGCGGTTGAATTGGTGAAATTGATATGGAATACGTGTCCACCGGTTTCGATTTCCAATCCGACTGAGAGTGGATTGTATAATTCGCGGCCTTTATTTTTGAAATAATCTTTTGTTTCCTGACTACGGAAGGGGTAGAAGTATTCTACCAGCAATGCCATGCGGTTGCTGAACTTCAGGCGGCCACCTGCACCTAATGCAAAGACGTCGTTTTCGTCCATATATGTTACCCGGTTGCGGTGAACTAATGTAGGCAATACTGCCAATGACAGGCGGCGGCTGAATTTGCGCCCAACGATCACCTGTCCCGTATAAGAAACGCGATCACTGAATTTGTCAAACCAGGCAGCGTCTGATTTTACGGTGCTGGAGGTTACGCCACTAACCACTGCGTTACCAAACAGGGTAACAGTAACGGGCACATGATCGTCTGTTGTCTGTGTGACGAGCTGATATTTGGCCAGCCCTTCATATAGTTGTGTAAGCCCGCCGGAGCCTTTTGAGCGGGACAGACCTACCATCAGGTGATCTGTTACACCATATTCAAATGCGATACGGATATCGGAAGAGTTATCAAGGCCAAAAGCTGTTTTCCCTCCACCAAATGCACCACCGATGTCTCCAAAACGGTGATCTACGCGAAAATCCAGCTCATGTTTTTTGAGGGTTTCTATTGAATTGCCCTGAATGATACGGGTTGATTTGAATGTTGCAATAACAGGTTCATGCTTCTTTATGCTATCCTGAAACATGCCCGCCAGTTCATCCTGCGCGAAAGTGCCCAGGCTGTAGCAACAGCCCAGCAATAACAGATATACTTGCTTCATAGAAAAGTAGTGTGGTTATTTTTTTAAATGGTTCAGGAGGCAGGAGAATAGACCCCTTTTACGGTCACTTCTATTACCTCTGCGATATTTTTAACTACGATGGTGGGTACTTTAATTTTGTGATCTACCAATTTAACGTTGAATTTGGCATCGAGGGTAGGCTTACCGTCTTTGACGGTGATGGTTCCTTTTTCACGATACACTTTATCAACACCATGCATATTCATAGTGCCTTCAACTGTTACGGGGTAAGTGCCGTCTTTGTGCAGGTCGGGTAATTCCATGATTTTACCTTTGAATTCTGCGGTAGGATACTTGTCGCTCTCCAGGTAGTTTTCATTGAAGTGTTCTTCCATCAATGTCTTTTTGAATTTAAAAGTATTGATGGCGACTTTGAAGTATACTGCGCCTGTTTTTCCATTGATAGCAGATACTGCTTTGTTGGTGACAGCATCAATGTCTTCCATGGGAGTAGCAGAAAAGAAAGACAGGGTGGTGTTTTTGCAGGAAAAGACATCCTGTGCGGTAGTGCGCAGTTCTAACAAAAGCAGGGTTGTCAACAGCACAATGTAATGTTTCATTGTTTTACTTTTTTAGGATTTTTGAATAGTAACTTATTCGGGCATGCCGTGCGAGATCCAGCAGTTGATAGAATCTTTCATGCCCTGGCTCAACTTAGTAGGACCGGGAGGCATATCGGCATCAGCACTAGTCACACGTGATTTCCAAAGGGCTTCATTCGCAGTAATGTAACCTTTGATACCACTATAAGTAGTGAAGTTTGTAGATGCGGTAGAACCGGTTCCTTTGTGACATCCTCTGCTGGTACATTTATCTGAGACGGCGGTCAGAATGTAAGCGGAGGTAATAACTGCGGTATCGCATGCAGTAACAGTGATTCCTGAGTCCGGAGCGGGTGCTTTTTCGGCAGTACAGCCATAGACGAGCAGGCTAAATAGAAACAGTACGAATAGGCGTGTTTGCATAGGTTGCTTCATGTGGTGATTGCAATGGCTGGTTTTGTCCAGCCAGGTCTTTTAATATAGTCGAGTGATGGTTATTTGAGTCTTGTTGAGTCTTGATATGGTTATATGTTGGACCAAATATAGAAGATATAATTTTTAATTTTATTTCATTTTTCCCGGGAAATTTGGGGGGATTTTTGCGGTGTAAGTAGAGTGGATTATACGTAAACCTACAGGTATACCTGAAGAAACTGCGTTTTGCTCACAGCAGTTTTGGTTTTTTGAGGCCGGTAAAAAGCCTTTTAATCTGCTTACCAAGATATTTTATTATATGTTACATTTGTTTTTATGAACATAGCGCAGTTATACGAAGTTTATCGCAACCATCCATCTATACAGACTGATACACGCCAGCTCAAACAAGGCGACATTTTCTTTGCACTGAAAGGGCCCAATTTTAACGGGAACGCCTATGCAGCAGCAGCGCTGGAAGCCGGTGCTGTACTGGCGGTTATAGATGAAGCTGAATTCAATACGCAGCCTGAAAAAATGATGCTGACAACGGATGTGCTGACCACTTTGCAGCAACTGGCGTTACATCATCGCAAGCAGTTGAATATTCCGTTTCTTGCGATCACTGGTTCCAATGGTAAAACGACTACCAAAGAGCTGGTAAGTACGGTGCTGGCAGCGGAGTTCAAGACGACGGCGACCGTTGGCAACCTCAATAATCACATCGGCGTACCACTGACGATCCTGCGTATACCTGCAGATGCTGAGATAGCAGTGATTGAAATGGGTGCGAACCATGAACATGAGATAGAAGCGTATTGTAAAATTGCACTGCCTACGCATGGTATTATTACTAATATCGGTAAGGCTCACCTGGAAGGTTTTGGAGGACCGGAGGGAGTGCGTCGTGCAAAAGGCGAGTTATATGATTTTCTGCGGGCGAACGAGGGCACAGTCTTTTTATGTAATGAATATCCTTATCTGATAGAGATGAGTAAGGGGATTCCCCAGGTAATCACTTACGGGCAGAAGGATGCCACCTATACAGGTGATCCGCTGGCTGATACAGCACTGCTGAGTGTAAAAGTAACGAGCGATGCTGTGACAGGATTGATTCCAACTCAATTAGTAGGTGCTTATAATTTCCCGAATGTAATGGCAGCGGTAGCTGTTGGCTTATACTTCAATATTCCGGGCGAAGTGATACGGGAAGCGATTGCAGGCTATGTTCCTTCCAACAATCGTTCGCAGGTAATCAAGCACGGCAGCAATACAGTGATAATGGATGCATACAATGCCAATCCATCGAGTATGAAAGCCGCCATTGAAAACTTTGCGGGGTTAGCAGCGGCACAAAAAGTATTACTCTTAGGTGGTATGATGGAGTTAGGGGCAGACAGTGTGAATGAGCACCAGGCACTGGTAGACATGCTGGAGCGAACTCACTGGCATGCAGTGGTACTGGTAGGTGGAGATTTCAGCAAGGTGAAGCATCCTTATATATACATGGAAAACGCCGCGGCGGCAGCGGAATGGCTGAAGCAACAGGAGTTTACAGATACCTATATATTGATCAAGGGATCGAGAAGTATGGGTATGGAGAAGGTGATTCAGTAAGTTCTTTGTCAGATCTATTCCTGCGGTGGCGGGAATAGATCTTTCTATAAAAAAAGAGACCTGCAAGCTAAAAAGCCCGCAGGTGTTCATAACCTATGCCAACTTTAGAGTATTTTGAAATACCAATCCCGTTTTCATTTTCCAATGAATGGGGATGATACAATATGTTTAAGGTAATTATTAGCGGTAATCAGTTGCTTTTGGTTGTGTAATCTAAACTCTTAGGTATATCGATAATGATGTTTGCATATCCCGAACATTCCCAAGTTATAAATCCTAACAAATAATAATAACTATTGTTTAAAAATGTTTTTCTTTTTTGAAATTAACGTGTTTTCTTCGGTGTCTGACAATATCTACGTAACCAGATAGAAGGTGGATTTTAAAAAACTGGAAATTTTCAAAAAATTTCCTGACAGAGTTCTACAAGCACCCCACATGTATCTTTAGGGTGTAAAAAGCAGACCAGTTTATTGTCTGCCCCTTTTTTGGGCTCGGGGTTGAGCAGGGTGAAACCAGCGGCAGCGAGGCGAGCCATTTCTGCATGAATATCAGCCACATCGAACGCAATGTGGTGCATTCCTTCTCCTTTTTTCTCCAAAAAACGCGCAATCACACTTTCGGGGTTTGTTGGTTCCAGTAATTCCACTTTTGTTTCACCTTTCCGGAAGAAAGCTGTCCTGACGGCCTCGCTATCTACCTGTTCCTGTTTATAGCAGCAAGTGTTGAGCAGCGCTTCAAACAGCGGAATAGATTTTTGTAATGAGGTTACAGCAATACCTATGTGTTCTACTTTCAGCATGTTAAGCAAATTAACACAAAATGGCTAAATCCCATTCGCGATGAATTCGTACCTTGATGATAGCAATTCGTTAAATTTGTAGTATAAATTATTGTGTATGTTGCAACTGCCTGTGTATCTTGATAACAATGCTACTACGCCCCTGGATCCGAGGGTGCTGGAGACGATGCTTCCTTTCTTTACACAGCACTTTGGCAACGCCAGCAGCCGTCATCATGCTTATGGATGGGCTGCAGAAGCTGCGGTAGATCTGGCCCGGGAACAGGTAGCAGCCCTGATAGGTGCTGATCCTAAAGAAATCATCTTCACTTCCGGCGCAACAGAAGCCGATAACCTCGCCCTGAAAGGTGTATTTGAAATGTATGCTGACAAGGGAAATCATATTATCACCACCGAAGTAGAACATAAAGCTGTACTTGATACATGTAAGCACCTTGAAAAGTTGGGTGCATCTGTGACCTACCTGAAGGTGAATCATGAAGGTATGATTGACCTGAAAGAACTGGAAGCTGCCATTACTGCTAAAACGATTCTCGTAGCTGTAATGTATGCCAACAATGAGATTGGGTCTATCAATCCAATCAAAGAAATCAGTGCCATTGCCAAGCGCCATGGTGTATTGATGATGAGTGACATCACACAGGCTGCCGGCAAGATTTCAATCGATGTCAATAGAGATGGCATTGACCTCGCTGCCTTTAGTGCACATAAATTATATGGTCCCAAGGGGATCGGTGCGTTATATATACGTCGTAAATCGCCCAGGGTGAAGGTGACTGCGCAAATGGATGGTGGTGGCCACGAACGTGGTATGCGTTCCGGTACGCTGAATGTGCCTGCTATTGCAGGGTTTGGCAAAGCATGTGAACTGGCTTTGCAGGAGATGGAGGCGGAAGGAAAGCGATTGGGGGCTCTACGTGATAAACTGGAAAATGCATTATTACAACTTGAAGAAACCTATGTGAATGGCAGCCGTACACACCGCCTGCCGCACGTAAGTAATATTTCATTTAAGTATGTAGAAGGAGAAGCCCTACTGATGGGGTTTGCGAAGGAAGTAGCTTTATCTTCCGGCTCTGCCTGTACATCTGCATCGCCGGAGCCTAGCTATGTGCTCAAAGCTTTGGGCCTGGGGGATGATCTTGCCCATTCTTCCCTGCGTTTTGGACTGGGAAGATTTACCACAGAAGAAGAAATAGACTATACCATCAATGCTGTAACAGCAACCGTGAACAGACTGCGTGAAATCAGTCCCTTGTGGGAAATGTTCAAGGAGGGAGTGGACATGAATGCGATTGAATGGTCGCATCATTCATAAAACGGAAAAATTTGGCCGCATGATTGCTATAAACCAACCGTAAGTGGCCAACAGAGCACTGAGTAGGTCTCTGGATTATTTGATGCTTTATACTTATGCTTATGTCTTACGCTGAAAGAGTACTGGAGTACTACAACAACCCCAGAAACGCCGGCACGCTGGATAAGAATTCCCAGCAGGTAGGTACGGGGTTAGTACATGTCTCGGAATACGTTGATGTGGTTAGGTTTCAGGTCGAAGTGAATCCTGTCACTCATGTAATCAGAGAAGCACGATTTAAAACCTTTGGCTGTGGTTCAGCTATTGCATGTTCTTCTATTGCTACTGAATGGATCAAGGGGAAAACGATTGAAGAAGCTTTCCGGTTAGATCATATGGAGATCGTGGAAGCGTTGAGTTTACCTCCTTCAAAAATTCATAGCGCGATTTTGACTGAAGATGCTGTACGGGCTGCGATTAATGATTACAGGGCGAAAAATGGGATGGAGCCGGCAGTGGAAGAGTATGAAGAGCCAGCTGATTACTATGACGAGAGGGATTGAGTGACGATTATTTCTTATTTTTTTACATACATCCGGGGGTTCTCCCCGGGTGGTAAGGTTTACTCTCTGCAATATTTTTCTGAATTCTGCGCTATATAGGGGATTTATTATTTAAGCCGGCCACACAGGGGGGAATAGGCCTGCAGCCAGCTGGAACTGCTGCAAAGTACACATCCCTGCTGCAGGTGATTATATTATAACGCTTGCAGCTTAAATAATATATATATTTGTACTTTCAGTCAAATTACTATGCTAGCAATATTCAGAAAGGAAATCCATCAGTTTTTCAGCAGCATCACGGGATACATCGCTATTATCCTCTTCCTGCTGGCAAATGGCTTATTGCTATTCGTATTCCCGGATACCAGCCTGCTGGACTATGGTTACGCCAACCTGGACCCGCTTTTTAACCTGGCGCCGATTATCTACCTGCTCCTCATTCCCGCTATCACCATGCGTTCCTTTGCCGATGAATTCAAATCAGGCACGATGGAACTCCTGAGCACCAAACCGCTTAGCTGGTGGCAGATTGTGAATGGAAAATTCTTTGCCGGCCTGCTGATCGTATTGATTTCACTGGTTCCTACATTTGTTTATTATATCGCCATCCTCAAGCTCAGTGCTCACAATACTTTGCTGGACAACGGGGGCATTGCCGGTTCGTACATTGGCCTTTTCCTGCTGGGAGCCGTATTCACCGCCATCGGCGTATGGGCTTCTTCCCTTACTACCAACTCTGTGGTAGCCTTCCTGACCGCTATTTTTACCTGTTTTATATTTTATTATGGATTCGATTCACTGAGTAAGTTGCCTACCTTCACCGGTTCGGCGGACTACTACCTGCAAATGGCAGGCATCCGCTTCCATTACACCTCTATCAGCAGAGGGGTCATCGATAGCCGGGATGTAGTTTACTTCCTCAGTATCATTGCACTGATGCTCTATCTAACAAGATTGTCATTACAAAGAAGAATCTGGGATTGAAAATAAGGCTGTCACACTAAGTAATTAATCAGATTGTGGTTAACAGTAAGAAAAAATACCTGCAACGGGCAATACTCGTCATCGCTATACTAGTCGGCGTCAACATCCTGGCCATGTACGTTCATACAAGATGGGACCTTACCGCCGAAAAAAGATTTACCCTTACGCCCAGCACTCGTCAATTACTCAAGGGGCTGGATAGCACTGTTACTATTAGGGTCTTCCTAAAAGGTGATTACCCGGCGTCTTTCCGTCAGTTGGCACAATCGACCAAGGAAATGCTCGAAGAGTTTCGGGAAGTGGGTGGTAACCGTGTACAGTTTTCTTTCGAGAACCCGGGTCAGGGCATGAATGACTCCGATCGCCTGGCTTTCCAACAGTCGCTGGCAGAGCAGGGAATCATGCCTTTCAATATGCAGGTACAGGAAGATGCGAACCAGGGCTACTCTGAAAAACTGATCTTCCCGGGTGCATTGGTGCAGTATGGTAGTAAAACCATCGGTGTCAACCTGCTGAAGAACCAGGGTGGACAGGATCCGATGCAGACCATGAACAATTCGGAAGCACTGCTGGAATTCCAGTTTGCCAACGCGATATATCAACTCAAGCAAAAACACCTGCCGCTGGTTGGCTATATGCTCGGTCACCATGAACTACTGGGTGCCGAAGTACTGGATGCCCTCACCAGTATGCAAAGCAGCTATCTCCTTGACACCATTACGCTGCAATACGTTTCTCACATTCCGCAGGACTTTGCCGCGATCGTGTTTGCCAAACCGATTGACCGCTTTACAGACGAAGACAAACTGAAGATTGACCAGTATGTCATGAATGGAGGAAAGGTGCTTTGGTTTGTGGATGAGCTGAATGTAGGTATGGACAGCCTGCAAAAACACGATACTTATGTAGCCATGGACCGGGACCTGAACCTGGAAGACATCCTGTTCCGCTACGGTGTGAGGATCAACCAGGACCTGATCCAGGATCTGCAATGTGATCGCCTTCCACAGGTAGTGGGGCATGTTGGGGATAAACCACAGTTTGACCTGTTGCCTTTTCCCTATTTCCCATTGCTTTCCCCTACCAGTGCCCATCCGATTGTAAAAAATATGGACCTGGTGCTGAGTCATTTTGCCAGTTCAATTGACACGGTGAAAGGTGGAGACATTTCAAAAACGGTGTTACTCACGTCATCTGCCAATTCTAAAAAGGAGCGGGCGCCGGTACAGCTGAGCTGGAATGACCTGCGTGTAAAACCTAATCCACGCCAGTTCCGCGATCATGATCTGCCGGTAGCGGTATTACTGGAAGGCCGGTTTACCTCCCTGTTCCGCAACAGGCTGAGTGTAGATGAACAGCAGCTGATTGCGCAGGTGACCCGTAAACCCTTCAAAGATTATAGTGATACTATTAATAGAATGATCATTGTGAGCGATGGCGATCTCATCACCAATGCTGTCTCCCAGAAAAATGGTCCTATGCAGATGGGCGTAAACCTGTTCGACCCCTCGATGGTGTATGCCAATAAAGAATTCCTGCTCAACTCACTGGGGTACCTCACCAACAATGCCGGCATCATGGAAGCGCGCAATAAAGAATTGACCCTGCGCCTTTTGGATGCTGAAAAGATCAAACAAAATAAGTCTATGTGGCAGGCTATTTGTGTCATTGTTCCCGTTCTGCTCATCCTGTTGTTCAGGGTGATTTTCCAGTTCATCAGGCAACGCAAGTTCGAACGATAAGCGGAGGTTCCTGTTTTGGAAAAATGGGTTACCCGCCTGCAATTCCAGAACGGGGGACCAAGAGATAAAGCCTTTATTAATAACCGGAAAGCACACATTTATAACAATGTGCTAACGGTTATTCTCATATATTTGCCATTCATTCATTAAAAAATTGCGGCAACCATGACCCCACATTAGAAGTAGACGTCAACTTTGTTTTAATTAATTCTATCAAGGGAAGTGGAACAATGAGACAGCTAACTGGTCATTGTTCCGTCAAAATAAATTAACCACAAGTGTATAACGCAGAAAGTATCAGCAAGGTGCTGAAAGGTGAGCTATTACAGCAAACAGGGAACCCGGAGATCGAACATGTGCTGCTGGATAGCCGGAAGGTTATTTATCCGGCCACCTCTGTCTTCATTCCGTTGGTCAGTAGTCGCAGGAACGCCCATCAATATATTAAAGAACTGTACGAAAAGGGGGTCAGCAACTTCATTGTAAGCGAAACGCCTAACCTGGCGGAATATCCAGCTGCCAATTTCATATTGGTGAAAGATACAATGAATGCCTTGCACGCATTAGTAGCTTATCATCGTCAACAATTTCATATTCCTGTGATCGGTATCACTGGTAGTAATGGGAAAACCATTGTAAAAGAATGGTTGTACCAGCTGCTGGAAAAGGATTACAACATTGTTCGCAGTCCAAAGAGCTATAATTCGCAGATAGGGGTACCCCTCTCTGTATGGCAAATGAAACCTGAGCACCAGCTGGCCATCTTTGAAGCCGGCATCTCCCAACCCGGGGAAATGGAGCACCTGGAAAAGATTATCCGTCCAAACATTGGCATTTTTACTAATATTGGAGAGGCTCATAATGAAGGCTTCCTGAACATTCGCCAGAAGATCAACGAAAAGCTGGTGCTGTTCTCCAAAAGCGAATTACTCATTTACTGTAAGGATTACCTGGCATTGAATGAGTGTGTGAACCAGTTTCACAACCTGGTAGGGAAAAAGGAGAACCAGGAAGGGTTGCAATTGTGCACCTGGTCCCGCAAAACGGAGGCTGACCTCCGGGTGCTGAGTGTGGAAAAGAACGGTACTCATTCTCACATCGAAGCATTGTACAAAAATGAGGCACTGAATATAACCATACCCTTTGTGGATGAGGGTTCCATTGAGAACGCCATTCATTGCTGGGTACTGATGCTACACCTGAAGATCTCTCCGGAGGTGATTCAGCAGCGTATGGATCAGCTGGGTAATATTGCGATGCGACTGGAGTTGAAACAGGGTATCAACAACTGTTCTGTGATCAATGACAGTTATAATTCAGATCTTGGCTCTCTTAATATAGCATTGGATTTCCTGCAGCAGCAACAGCAGCACCCTACCCGCACCGTTATCCTCAGCGATATTCTGCAGAGTGGTAAGAGCGACGCTTCTCTTTATGAAGAAGTCGCCAGCCTGATGCAACAAAAGAAGATTGACAAACTGGTGGGCATTGGTAAAAACATCTTCCGTGAAAAGAAGTGTTTCCAGCAAGTAGAGGGGTTAAAGAGTTCTTTCTTCCTTACTACGGAGGAATTTATCCAGCAATTCAACCAACAGGATTTCCAGCATGAGACGATTTTGCTGAAGGGTGCCCGTGTTTTTGAGTTTGAGCGGATAGGCAAGTTGCTGGAGCAAAAGGTACATCAGACCATTCTGGAGATCAACCTGAGCTCTGTAGCACATAATATCAAACAATACCAGGCATTGCTGAAACCCACTACCAAACTGATGGCGATGGTAAAAGCATTTTCGTATGGTAGCGGAAGTTTTGAGATTGCAAACCTGTTGCAGTTCCATGGCGTAGATTACCTTGCCGTTGCTTATGCTGATGAAGGTGTTGAATTGAGAAGAACAGGTATTACTATGCCAATCATGGTGATGAACCCCGAGCCCAGTTCGTTTGACGCGATCCTGCAGTGGAACCTTGAACCCGAGATCTACTCCCTGCATTTATTACAGCAGTTTGAAGAAGAAGTGCAGATAGCGGGCAAGACTGGTTTCCCGGTACATATCAAGCTGGATACGGGTATGCACAGGCTTGGATTTGAGAAGAAAGAGATTCCGGAGCTGGCGGCCATGCTGACGGATAATAATTACCTTACCGTTAAATCTATATTCAGTCACCTGGCAGGCAGTGAAGATCCGGCACTGGATGAGCTGACCAAACAGCAGGGTAAGCTTTTCTATGAAATGAGCTATGAGTTGCAAAAGGCGCTTGGCTACCCGGTGATCAGGCATATTTCGAACAGTGCAGCCATTTTACGTCATCCTGATTTACAACTGGATATGGTGCGGTTAGGGATTGGCATGTACGGGGTAGACAGCAGTGAGGAAATGCAGGGCCAGCTAAAACCGGTGAGCACGCTGAAAACCACCGTTTCGCAGGTAAAACACCTGAAAGAGGGCGATACGGTAGGGTATGGTGCCAAGTGGAAGGCAAAAGGGCCGTCTGTGACGGCAACTGTAAGAATCGGATATGCAGATGGGTATCCGCGCAGGCTCAGCAATGGGGTCGGCAAGATGCTCGTGAGAGGACAACTGGCACCCGTGGCAGGCATCGTAGCGATGGATATGGTGATGCTGGATGTAACTAATATACCGGATGTGACGGAAGGTGATGAGGTAATTGTTTTTGGCGAATCCTTACCTGTACAGCAATTGGCGGCCTGGGCAGGTACTATACCCTATGAAATATTAACAGGAATTTCGCAGCGTGTGAAGCGGGTATATTTCCAGGAATGATTGGAAATTCCGATTTTGCACATTATTATTAATTTTGATAAAAATTATACCCTTTGAAATATCGTCACGTAATCTTGATTGTTGTACTGGTGCTGGTAGTAGATCAGGCATTAAAAGTATGGATCAAAACCCATATGAACTTCTCTGATGAGATCATTGTTTTCCCTAACTGGTTTAGGATCCATTTCATTGAAAACGATGGAATGGCCTATGGTATGAAGTTCGGTGGTGATTTTGGAAAGATCATCCTGACCTTATTCCGCCTGTTTGCAGTGGTCATAGGATTCAGATATATGAAGAAACTGGTCGCTCAGGATTATAGCAAGGGCCTGTTGATCTGTGGATCTCTGATCCTGGCTGGTGCTGCCGGTAACCTGATCGATAGTCTGTTTTATGGTATGATATTCTCTTCTTCCAACTATTCTGATGTAGCACAGTTCCTGCCTCCTGGTGGCGGATATGGTTCATTCCTGCATGGCAACGTGGTGGATATGCTGTACTTCCCGATCCTGAGAGGCCACTTCCCCAGCTGGTTCCCATTCAATGCCGGGGAGTCTTTCGTGTTCTTCAGACCTATCTTCAATGTGGCAGATGCTGCGATTTCAGTGGGTGTGATCACCATCCTGGTGTTCCAGAAAAAGTTCTTTGCTAAGCACCATGAAAAGGAGAGAGCGCAAAGAGAGAAAGAACAGATCGCTGTGAGTAAGTAAGCACTATACATTATTTATATAGAAAAGCTCCGGTCATGTGACCGGAGCTTTTTTTATGTCCAGTTCGATTAAATATTTTGAAATACTAAATCCCCGCATTACATTTGTCCACAAATTCTATAGACTAATAGACATAATGAAAGATACTTAGGGTAAAGTACTGATCTGTAATTCATTAAATATCTACAACGACCGAAGTCTTTTTACTAATACATATCAATTATATGCAAAACACCAGACGCCCCGTACGTATTATCTACCTGTGGCTCCTGACCGTCCTCCTGCCGCTGATGGCGCAGGCACAACTCAACGGTTCCTATATTATTTCCGGGAAGATCACCGGGGATAACAGGGAACCACTGGCAGGCGCCTCTGTGCAGATAAAAGGTACCTCTTTTGGCGCCACTACCGACACAACGGGTGCTTTTCACCTCACCGCTAATACTAAGTTCCCCTTCAAATTAGTAGTTCGTCTTATCGGCTATCAACCACAGGAATTTGATGTTAAGAACAGCGATAGCCGCTTGCAGATACAACTGGTTACCCAGAACCTGCTCGTGAACGAGGTGGTGGTTTCGGCTTCCCGCCAGCAGGAAAAACTCATGCGGTCACCCGTGGCAATTGAAAAACTGGATGTGAAAGCACTGAAAGAAACGCCTGCCGCTTCATTTTACGATGCCATTGGTAACCTGAAAGGTGTTCAGATGACCACTGCCGGTTTGACCTTTAAGGTGTTCAATACCCGTGGTTTCAATGTGCCGAACAACTTCCGCTTTATGCAGCTGGTAGACGGTGTAGATAACCAGGCCGCTACGCTGGGGGTACCACTGGGTAATGCCATTGGTCCTACAGAACTGGATATTCAAAGCATTGAAGTAACGCCCGGCGCCTCTTCTGCATTATACGGTATGAATGCGATCAACGGTATGTCGAACCTGATTACCAGGAATCCTTTCCAGTACCAGGGTATCAGTGTGTATCAGAAGATCGGGGCTAACCACTTTGATGGTAGTGGTGGTTCTCCAAAAGCACTGACAGAGACCTCTGTGAGATATGCACAGGCGTTTAACGACAAATTTGCCTTTAAGGTCAATTTCTCTTATATGCAGGGTACTGACTGGTATGCGGATAGTCACAATGACTTCAATCCGGGTACTAAGGCGAATCCTGACTTCCCCACCCTGGTAGGCGCCAATAATGTGGCTAACGATGCGTGGAATAAATACGCTGACCAGAGTACTTTCCCTATTACTGATAAAAATGGTAAGTCTTACAACGTATCACGTACCGGTTACTGGGAAAAGGACCTGGTAGGGGATTATACAGTTCGCAACCTGAAATTTGATGGAGGTCTTTATTATAAGATCACGCCTAAACTGCAGGTTTCTTATAACTACCGTGTTGGCCAGATGGATGGTTTTTTTCAGCGTGGTAACCGTATCGGGTTGAAAAACGTAGTCGTACAAAACCATAAAGTAGAGTTACAGGGGCAGGATTTCACCATCCGTTCCTACATGTCCCTGGAGAATACCGGAGATTCTTATAATATGAACCCGCTGGCTGATAACCTGGAAAAGTCATTCAAAACTGACAAGGTCTGGCAGGCGGATTATACCAAGGCGCTGAATGGTGCACTGGATGAAGGCGCCGATATTGCAGCAGCACATCGCGCGGCCCGTGCAGCTGCAGATAAAGGCAGATGGACACCAGGTACTGCTGCTTTTGACAAACAAGTTGCTTTGATCAAAAGCATCAATGACTGGGACATTTATCCTACATCAAAAGACAGCACGAACAAAAGTGGTGGTGCTGCATTGTTACAGATGAGCCACTTCTATCATGCAGAAGGTACCTGGAACCTGCGTAAATATATCCACTTTGCGGATGTACTGGTAGGTGCTGATTATCGTACTTACGAGATTATTCCTGATGGCAACAACTTTGTGGATTTCACTAAACCACTGGCTAGTCGTAATACACCGGGAGGTAAGCATATCTGGTATGGTAAAGCGGGTGGATTTGTACAGGGTAGCAAGACCTTCTTCCACGATCAGTTGAAACTGACAGCTTCTGTGAGATATGATAAGAGCCAGCAGTTTGATGGTAAGTTCAATCCCCGCATTGCCGCGGTGTATACTACACCTAACCAGCGTCACAACTTCAGGGCCAGCTGGCAGAATGGGTTTAGGTTCCCTTCCCTGTTCGAAGCTTATTCTTTTGTGAACAATGGTGGTGTACGTCGTGTGGGTGGTCTGGCATTCATTGAAGATGGGTTGGGATATTTCAAGAATTCATACCTGACTTCCAGTGCCACCGCATTTACCACAGCTGTGAATAAGATCACGAATGCAAATCCTGGTGTAACAAGGGCGGAGGCAGAGCAGCAGAGTGCTGGTGTGCTGAAAGTAGCGAACCTGGATGCGATTGTGCCTGAGCAGATCCATTCATTTGAAGCAGGGTATAAGAGTGTACTGTTTGACAACAAGGTATTTATCGACGTGGATGGTTACTTCAACAGTTACAAGAATTTCATTGGACAGGTGGAAGTGGCCGTACCAAAGACGGGTAGTGTGAACAACCCGACACAGGCAGTGCTGGATCAGATGTACGATAAGCAATACCAGAACAGGTACAGGGTGTGGACAAACAGTAAGTCGACCGTACAGAATTATGGGTTTGCACTGGGTGTGACTTACAATTTCGACAAGGGATATACCATCAGTGGTAACCTGAATTACAATACACTGACCCAGGATAAGACAAAAGATGACGCGTTGATCCCGGGTTTCAATACCCCGAAGTACTTCACGAATGTGAGCTTTGGTAACAGGCAGGTATTTAAGAATGTAGGTTTCAACGTGGTATGGCACTGGCAGGATACTTTCTACTGGCAAAACCTGTTCGGTAATGGCGATGTACCTGCTTACAGCACGGTGGATGCGCAGGTGACTTACGGATTACCAAAGATCCATACTTCAGTGAAAGTGGGTGGGTCGAATATCTTTAATACGGCTTACTTCCAGTATGTGGGTGGGCCTACGATCAAGGGATTATATTATGTAGCGATCACTTATGATCTGCCATTTACGAAGAAATAAACAAAAGAGAAAAGCTTTTGCCGGAGGCAAAAGCTTTTCTCTTTTTAAGACAATGCCTGACCGCAGCCAGAGCGGCCATATTGGTTGTACACCTTTCTCATTTTTCCGCTTTCTAATAACTTTTTAAGGTGACCTGCTTGGATAAACCGTTTATTCCCCCTACCTTAGTCTATAATATCTATAGACTTTATAACTAAAGAAAATAATGTCGCATAACGAGGAGATAGAGCAACTAGAGAATCAGGTAGCCAGTCCTGAACGCCAGGAGGTCCTTATTGACCTTGTCAATGATGACAATCGTAAGAAGCCTGCATTATGGCTGTTGATTGGTCTTATAGGGATAGCGGTACTCGTAGGAGCGGGGATATTGTATTATTTTAATACTTCCGAAGCTACCCATACCCGGATCTACGACTTTACGGCCAACTTATTCACCCGCGAGGTTTTATTCTACATCTGTGTAGGTCTGGCTGCTCAAATGGTGGATGGGGCTTTAGGTATGGCGTATGGTGCGACTTCAACTTCCTTACTGCTGGGGTTGGGTATACCGCCGTCTATAGCCAGTGCCAGTGTGCATGTGGCGGAGGTATTTACGACGGGGGCTTCTGGTATTTCTCATTTCCGTTTTGGGAATGTGAATAAAAAGCTGTTCCTAGGCTTGCTGGTACCGGGTATTGTTGGTGCTGTCACAGGTGCATTTTTATTATCCAGGGTGATTAATGGTGATATCATTAAGCCCTTTATGAGTGCTTACCTGCTGATCTTAGGTGTGATTGTACTGCGTAAAGCTTTTCAGCATAAGAAAGGAAAGAGTAAAACGAAAAGACTGGGACTGCTGGCGTTGTTTGGTGGCTTTATGGATGCCATTGGCGGCGGTGGATGGGGCCCGGTGGTGACGTCTACCTTGTTAAGCAAAGGCCGTTCTGCACACTATACTATTGGATCTGTGAATGCGGCAGAGTTCTTTATCTCTTTGAGCAGTGCGGGTACCTTCCTGCTGTTTGGCGCTATTACCGGCTGGCCGGTGATCATAGGGCTGATCATAGGCGGGGTGATTGCTTCTCCTTTTGCAGCGCTGCTGGTAAGGAAGATCAAGCGTAAGCCGCTGATGATTATGGTGGGCTGCCTGATTATCCTCACTAGCTTACGAACAATTATCATCGCATTATTACATCATTAATAAGGTATTTATACCCAACAAAAGAGCCTGTATCCTAGAAAGATACAGGCTCTTTTGCTTTTGTGTCTCATCTGAACAGGCATTGCATCAGGAAGATGCCAGGAACATGTTTTTACTGTCGATTTATTCCTGCTTTCACTGCCTTATGGAGACGAACTATTTGATCTCTCCGACCATGTCAATAGGATTTACCCACGCGTCAAATTCTTCTGGTTTTACATAGCCCAGTTTCACCGCCATTTCTTTCAGGGTTGTTCCTTCTTTGTGTGCTTTCTGTGCAATTTCGGCTGCTTTATAGTAACCGATCCTGGTGTTCAGTGCAGTTACCAGCATCAGGGAATTGTCTACGTGCTTTTTGATATTTGCTTCGATTGGTTCGAGACCTGTTGCGCATTTATCATTGAAGCTTACACAACCATCACCGATCAGGCGTGCGGAGTGCAGGAAGTTATAAATCATTACGGGTTTGAACACATTCAGTTCAAAGTGACCGGTAGCACCACCTATGTTGATCGCTACGTCGTTACCCATTACCTGTGCAGCGATCATGGTGAGGGCTTCACACTGTGTAGGGTTCACTTTTCCTGGCATGATAGAAGAACCTGGTTCATTGTCAGGAATGTGGAGTTCGCCGATGCCGGAGCGTGGGCCGGAGCTGAGCATACGGATATCGTTCGCGATCTTCATCAGACTTACGGCTACCGTTTTGAGTGCACCATGTGCTTCTACGATTGCATCGTGAGCAGCCAGGGCTTCAAACTTGTTTTCAGCAGTGATGAAAGGCAGGCCGGTGAGGTTCGCGATGTGTTTGGCTACATTCTCTGAATAACCTTTAGGGGTGTTGATACCAGTACCTACGGCAGTACCGCCCAATGCCAGTTCGCTCAGGTGAGCGAGGGTATTGTTGATGGCTCTGAGACCGTGATCCAGCTGAGATACATAACCACTTATTTCCTGGCCCAGGGTGAGTGGGGTAGCGTCCATGAAGTGGGTACGACCTATTTTCACCACATGCTTGAAGGCTTCTGCCTTTGCAGCGAGGGTATTGCGGAGCTTTTGAATGCCTGGGATGGTGACCTCGACGAGCATTTTGTAAGCCGCGATGTGCATAGCGGTCGGGAAAGTATCATTGGATGACTGTGACTTATTCACATCGTCATTCGGGTGTATTGCTTTATCCTTATCGGTGAGTTTACCGCCATTGTTTACATGGGCGCGGTAGGCGATCACTTCATTTACGTTCATGTTAGACTGGGTACCGGAACCCGTTTGCCATACTACCAGGGGGAATTGGTCATCCAGTTTACCTGCGAGGATTTCATCACAGGCGGTAGCGATGAGTGTTGCTTTTTCCTGGGAGAGAACGCCGGCGTCCAGGTTAGTGAGGGCGGCTGCCTTTTTGAGGTAAGCAAATGCCTGAATGATTTCCTTCGGCATTTTGTTAATATCCTGTGCTATCCTGAAATTGTCGATAGAACGTTGGGTTTGAGCACCATAATAAGCGTCTACTGGTACTTGTACCTCGCCCATCGTATCCTTCTCTATTCTATATTCCATAATGCTTGATTTTTTGCGGTACAAACGTACTAAATGTCAGTAAAAAAATGGCTTGTACAGGCTGAAAATTGGGGGGAATGAATGAAAAACGGGTAAATGGGTTATAAACAACAGACGGCCTGTACAAGCGGGCTCTGGGGCCAATGGATGGGTATAGGATAGGTCTAAAAAGATGGGGGTAAATGGACAAAAAAGGCCTTTTCAGGCCTAAGTGTTTGGGGGCGAATGAATGAAAACCAGGTTAAAATGGATGGCCGGACCGGCAAAGTTGTTTGGGGGCGAATGGATAAAACAGGCCTCCTGGAGGCGAAAATTTCGGGGACGAATGGATGAAACGGGCCATTGCTGGCCCAGGGGTTTGGGGGCGAATGAATGAAGAAAAATCTATGGGGATCAATGGATGGCCTTTTACAGGCGAAAGTCTTTGGGGGCGAATGGACGAAACATGGCCTCTTGCAGGCAAAAAATTTGGGGGCGAATGGACGAAAAAAGCTGGCAGGTGCCTTCCGGGTTACACAAATGGATGAAAACCCGCCTTCAATATCCTTTGGGGTGTTATTAACAACCGGGACTACATGACCTTATTAAGGTAAGCCTTCCCTCCCGGTGCGGTCAATTCCGCTTTTGCACTTCCCGGGAGGGGGCTTGTTGGGTTGTCCCCCCCAACATGTAAGGTGACTTCTGGTATAGGGGTTAAAGGAATCGTTGAATCAAAGGTAAGTCTGCCTGTGGGGTGGAGAAAATACATTACACCGATCCATCTTTTCAAGGTACGGATAGCAGGATTGCACATATTTTTAAAATCCGGGAATCAGGAGACGGTGATCCACAGGGAGACGGTATAATTGTCAGCTTCTTCGGTGGTAGTAAGGGAATAGTTGTTTTTATAGGTAGCTTCCAGTCTTCTTTTGATGTTGTCCATACCGATACCGTTGGACAGTTCTTTGGGGCCTGTTTTCTTCCTGTTGTGGGTGGAGAAATAAATCGTACCCTCTTCTTCTGATACTTTCAGTTGCATGACCAATGGGTGCCGGTCATTATTGAGTTCACCATGCTTGAAGGCATTTTCTACCAGGGTGATAATGACCAGCGGGATGATGCGGATGTCGTTCATCTCGCCGTCGATGTCGAAGATGACCTGCAGCCGGTTGCTGAACCGGAGCTGGTTGATCTTGATCACGTTCTGTACGTGCTCAATTTCTCTCGACAGCGGTACGGTATCTACATCCTGCTCACCGGTATGCATAGAGTAGCGCATGATCTCGCAGAGGGTCAGGATCCCTTCTGACAGTTCTTCACTCACCATGATAGATTTGGTATAAAACAGGTTCAGGGTATTGTGCAGAAAGTGGGGATTGATCTGTGCCCGCAGGAATGCATATTCTGACTTCAGGCGATCTGCTTCTATACGGGCTTTTTCCTGCTCCATGACGCGCAATCGTTTTTCCTTGGTCACCGACTCCATAGCGAAGTAATAGCCAAAAGAGAAAAAGCTGTATACCAGGTAGATCCACATCAGATCTACCAAAAGCTCAGAGAATATATAGGGTGGTATAGTGCCAGGTGGAACAAAAGGCCTGATGATAGTACCACACAACCAATATAAACCTGCTGCGGAAAAATAGAGGATTACCTCGGCGGCAATCAGCCATGCATATCTTTTCGTGCTCAGGAATTTTTTAAGCACGAAATATTGGCCATAGAATAAGTATACCACCGGCAACTCAGTAAATATGAAGTCGAGCAGGTCGAAGGTATATTTGGTCAGAAATATTTTTCGGGCTAATCCAAAGAAAATATAAATCGACCATGCTAAGATGTGATAGGCTATGAGTTTAGCGTAGGCCCGGGTTTTCGTCAACGATTCCATTATTCCATGAAGATAAAAAAATAAATCAGCGATGTTCGATCACGTACTGCACCCAGTCAGTCGTGTTTGCTGGGATTTCAACGTTTGGGGCGATGCCAATATTATCAATGACAACTGCCGGCATGCGAAGTGTGCGGGAGCTGGGTACGCCAAATGCGAATAAAGTACAGGGCATAGAGTACGGCACTACATCAGAATAATCTACAACCCCGGCGGTATGTGTGCCGAACAGTTGTACTTTTTTACTTTGTCGTGCTTTCAATACAAACATTTCTGTACTGCTACCTACATATTGATTGATGATGAGCGATACTTTTTGTGGATAGGGCAATACCTGTTCCATCCGGGTTGTATCATTATTCCACAGTTGATACTCGCTACCCAGATGTGCCCGTAATGCAGCAGCTTCTTTTTTAAAGACGGCTTTCATACTATCGCTTACATTGGGATAATCCGTCACTTCGTACAGATTGCGGATATTTTCTTCTGTAGCCAGTACCATCGCGCCTTCTGAGATGATGGGCTGGGTATATAAATAAGGTATCAGGTTGTCAAAACACAGTGTAGAGCCACCTCTGTTTTCCCTGACATCGATGATGAGATGGGGTGTTTTCAGGAGGACTGTTTTGTGCAGTACAAGCAGGCTATCGATCATGCCTTTGTATTCCAGGCGGGCGCTGGGGATAGTAAGCAGGCAGGTCTGATCATTGATTATTTTGAATGAAGGGGTGAGTGAAATTGTGGTTGCCGGGGCGGGAGTTTTCTTAGGAAAATAAGTATTCAGCAGGGGATTTTTTCCTGCACGATTGAGTATGACGAGCAGGTGTTTGTCGTGGAAGAAGCTCGTCCATTTCTGTAGTACGGTGAAGCATACGGGGATGGAGGCAGTATCGGCCACCTGCAGTAAGCTATCTGTAAATGCCTGGTATTGCAGCTTGTTCGCAGCAGTGACTTTATCAGTAAAGCCGATATAGTTCTTTTCTACTTTATCAATCAGGTGCTGCAAGCTGGGTTTGCAGGCACAATCCTGTGCGATGGCCGGGCATAAACAACAGCAGAGAAAGAGGGTCAATAAGAGTCGTGTCATCATGAATGGTTAATATTACTATCAGGGAAAAACGGTTTCCCTGATAGTAAGCATTGAGTTAAAAAATAAAAGATTCCAGTACCGTCTGGCTTTGTGTAAAATCGCACACGGGGTGTGTCGATTGTCCGGGGCCATCGATCAGAATGGGTAAAAATTGATGGGTGTTTAATTTTGAAATTGTTACTTTTCTCAATTTCAGTTTTTTGGATGCTTTGAGGGTAAGGGTTGTTGTTGTCTTCATGAGTAGGCATTTAAGGTTATTCCTGGTTAATATATTTCATGAAATTATCACAACGGGTTACTCCCATCAATTATTATACACGGATATTGGATTTAAAAGTACAGATGTTATTTATTCACCAATGAATGAAGCAGGGCGTTTTTCAATAAATGCGGACGCGCCTTCCTGCATATCTTTCGTGGCGAAGCAGGCACCAAATTCATTGATTTCCAGATCGTACCCATCAATATCTTTGTCCAGGGCACCGTTGGCACATTTAATAACCCTGGCGATTGCAAGCGGTGCTTTCGCATGAATTTTTGCCAGTATTTCTTTGGCTTTTGTGAGTAGTTCTTCTGGTGCCACCACATGGTTCACAAGTCCCCATTGCAATGCATCCTGTGCATTGATCATATCGGCAGTCATCATCAGTTCCATAGCTTTGCCTTTGCCAATAAGTGCGGTGAGGCGCTGGGTACCTCCATAGCCGGGAATGATGCCCAGGTTCACTTCCGGCTGACCAAATTTTGCATTGGTAGCAGCGATGCGAAAGTGGCAGGCCATTGCCAGTTCACATCCGCCTCCCAGTGCGAAACCATTTACAGCGGCAATGATAGGTTTGGGACAGTCTTCAATGCGCTTGAAGATCATGTGACCTTTGTTTGCCAGTTCTACGCCTTGCTGTGGAGACAACTTCAAAAATTCAGAGATATCTGCACCTGCTACAAATGCTTTTTCTCCTGTACCAGTGATAACTGCACTTTTTATTTCTTTGTTCTTATAGATCTCGTCTACTGCAAGCGCCAGTTCTGCCATGACCTGCTGGTTCAGGGCATTCATTTTATCGGGACGGTTGATGTAGATGAACAGGGTGTTGTTTTCTATAGTCGTATTGATCGTCTGGTACATGGTTTTCTGTTTGGATATCTAATGTAACGAATTTTTACGGAGCGTCACTAATACAATATTAACATTCAACTATTCTTATATACATCACATATACTCATAAAAAAGTCCTTCTCTATCATTGATTGAGAAAGACTTTACATTTTTCATACTCATTTTTATAAGCTCACGTATACTAGCGTCGAACTAGCATCGAACTAGCGTCGAACAAGCGACGGCGAAGCATCGAACACGTGAAAATATCATCAGGATTTTGACCTCATCATTTTAAAGTGGTGATAATTCTTTAGAATAGGATCTCTGAAATCGTAGGTGAGTGTTACAAAGAACATTTTCGATGTGGTATTACGATAAGGGTAAGTGGTGACACCGGCTATGGTTTGTTTATAGTCTTTATTAAAGAAGTCATTTGGATAGTACTGTACCTTGAGGCCGATACCGGGATAGAAGCGGAAGCCGGCGAACAGGGACGGCATGAGCAGCGGGGTACGGTTGCTAAACCATTCATTGAATTTCTTAACTTTTTTACCGTCTACGAATTGTTTCTCCTTATAATTAAAGGCCAGGTCATACTGTCCACCCAGGAAGAAAAAGAAATTCTGTCCTCTTACATCGCCTATTTTGATCCCGAAAGGTACACCAAGGGTATATACGCGCCGTTTCAGTTTTACATCCAGGGTATCGCTTGCTTTGGTGATAATGCCTATATTTTTGAGGTTGATACCTGAAAAGATCCCTACGTACTTTGAGAAGTCGTAATTATAATTACGTCCCATATTGAAGAACAGGGTAAAGCGGGGAGCGGTGCTTACATGTTCGCCGCCATATTTTACATCCGCAAAATTGAGGATGGGACCATCTCCACCTACGGATGGATATACATGTTGGCGGAGTTTGACAGGTTTTTCGACAGTTGTGGTATCCTGGGCAGACACTGCCAACTGGCACAGGCAACATAACAAGACAAACAGGGAGCGCTTAAGATTCATACGTACTTCTTTTCAGGGAAAGACGACCAGCTCGTCAAAAGGTTACAGAAATTTTAGAAATTCCTGTGGCTGGCGACCCATTCGTTGATATAAGTGGCAATATCATCGGTCCGGGTACCGGGTGGGAATAGTTTACCTACGCCTATTTCGTGCAGTGCAAGCATATCTGTTTCAGGAATGATACCGCCGCCTGTCAGCAGTACATCGTCCATGCCTTTTTCTTTCATGATAGCCATGATGCGGGGGAATACGGTCATGTGAGCACCGGAAAGGATGCTGACCCCGATGGCGTCTACGTCTTCCTGAAGGGCGGCGTTCACCACCATTTCAGGTGTTTGGCGAAGACCGGTATATATCACTTCCATGCCGGCGTCGCGGAGGGCTGCGGCGATCACTTTGGCGCCACGGTCATGGCCATCAAGGCCTACTTTGGCGACGAGTACCCGGATGGGACGTTGCAGGGGGGTGACCATTGTATTTTGTAGTTTTTCCGTGAATTTATTCCCTAAATGTACGATTCTCTTAAAAAGTGTATTCGCTTCAGGGAGAAAAAATCAGTGGGGGGATGAGGGTGGGCTTTTCAACTTGTACGCAGGGCCGGGTATAAGAGGCGTGTAAAAGCCATTACCACGGCAGATATGCGATAAATGGATGGGGTCTGTGGTCGGCTTGGCAGATTTCGTTACATTTGTCGTCCGAAATAATTTAAACCTTATGAGCGAAGAAAGGTCCTTGAACTTCCTTGAACAAATCATCGAAGAGGATATTGCCAACGGTGTCAATGACGGAAGGGTATTAACCCGCTTCCCGCCTGAACCCAATGGCTACCTGCACATCGGGCATGCGAAAAGCATCTGCCTGAACTTTGGACTGGCAAAGAAATATGGTGGCCAGACCAATCTTCGGTTCGACGATACCAATCCGGTAACCGAAGACACTGAATATGTGGAGTCTATTAAAGCCGACATCCAATGGTTGGGCTTCCAATGGGAACAGGAACTCTATGCGTCTGATTATTTCGACCAGCTATACAACTTCGCTGTACAACTGATTAAGAAAGGGCTGGCTTATGTGGATGATTCTACTCCGGAGGAGATCGCTGCATCTAAAGGCACCCCTACCCAGATCGGGAAGCCGACGCCTTATCGCAGCCGTAGCGTAGCAGAGAACCTTGATCTGTTCGAGCGTATGAAGAACGGTGAATTTAAGGATGGAGAGAAAGTACTGCGTGCTAAAATAGATACTGAACAATTTGAGGAAGGCTCACCTGAGCGTTCCAATATGCATATGCGTGACCCATTGATGTACCGCATCAAGCATGCACATCACCACCGTACCGGCGACAAATGGTGTATTTACCCCATGTACGACTTTGCCCACGGGCAGAGTGATAGCATTGAAGGTATTACACATTCTGTGTGTACGCTGGAATTCATTCCTCACCGTGCACTGTATAACTGGTTCATTGCACAGCTGGGCATTTTCCCATCTCATCAGTATGAGTTTGCCAGATTGAATCTGACTTACACTGTGATGAGTAAACGTAAATTGCTGCAGCTGGTCAATGAAAAACATGTAAGTGGCTGGGATGATCCTCGTATGCCAACTATCAGTGGTCTGCGCAGAAGAGGGTTCACGCCTGCAAGTATCCGTGAATTCTGCGAAAGGATCGGGGTACAGAAGCGTGAAAACGTAATTGACGTGAGTCTGCTGGAGTTCCTGGTACGTGATGAGCTGAATAAAACGGCGAATCGTGTGATGGCGGTATTGGATCCTGTGAAACTGGTGATCACTAATTATCCGGATGACCTGGTGGAAGAAATGCCGGCGGATAATAACCCGGAAGATCCTGCAGCTGGTTCCCGTACGCTACCATTCAGCAAGACGCTGTTTATAGAGAGAGAAGACTTTATGGAGGAGCCTCCTAAGAAGTTCTTCCGTTTGGGGCCCGGTCTGATCGTACGTTTGAAAAATGCCTACATCATCAAGGGCGAAAGTTTTGATAAAGATGAAAATGGCAATATCACAACTATCTATGCATCTTACTTCCCGGAGAGCAAGAGTGGTGGTGATCAATCTGGTATGACGGCCAAAGGGACCATTCACTGGGTGAGTGCGGCACATGCGAAGACTGCCGAGGTAAGATTGTATGATCGCCTGTTCAATACACCGGATCCGGGTAATGAAGAGGGTGATTTTAAATCTTATATCAACCCTGATTCACTGACTGTGATACCGAATGCGCTGATAGAGCCGGGATTGGTAGATGCGAAGCCAGGAGACAAACTGCAGTTCCTGAGGAAGGGGTATTTTACAGTAGATACTGATAGTACCGCAGAGAAGATGGTTTTCAACAGAACGGTGACTTTGAAAGATACCTGGGCTAAAGAAACCAAGAAATAAGCAAAATATGGATGAAAGGGGGATTCACCCATGGGAGTGAAAACCATTTTTTCAGAATAAAAAGGCTCGCTTAAAACAGCGAGCCTTTTTTATTGTGTGCAATTCTTTGGCGTGAATGCTTTCATTTTTATGCGTTAATGGCTTTCAGGCCATTCATGATTCGTTGAATCGTTTCATGTTTGCCCAGTGTCTCTGCGATATTGAAGACAGGAGGACCGAACTTGCCGCCTGTAAGCATAATGCGGAAAGGCAATTGTAGTTCACCTACTTTGATATTCATAGACGTTGCCAGTGTTTTGAAACTTTCTTCTACGCTGGTCAGTGAGAAATCGGACAGTGTTTCGAGCACAGATGCCCAGTCCATAAAGAACTGTGTCTTATCTGCATTCCACTTCGGTTTCACTGCAGTGACATCCCATGTTCCAGGCGCCTCGAAGAAGAAGAATCCATGGTTCCAGATATCATTTACGAAATCGCAACGGTCTTTTACCAGGCCAGCGATGGTGGCTACGTATTCAGGTGCGGCGGTGACGCCTTTCTCTTTCAGTACGGGTGCGAACAGTGCTGCCAGCTTGTTGTTATCTGCATTCAGCAGGTATTGGTGATTGAACCATTTTGCTTTTTCGTAATCGAATTTAGCACCGGACTTGCTCACGCGATCCAGGGAGAAACGGGCGATCAGTTCATCCATAGAGAAAATTTCCTGACCGGATCCATCATTCCAACCCAGCATAGCCAGCATATTTACAAATGCTTCCGGCAGGAATCCATTTTCACGGAAGCCTTTTGTCAGGTCGCCGGTTTTAGGATCGGTCCAGTTCATGGCATAGACAGGGAAACCGAGTCTGTCGCCATCACGCTTAGACAATTTACCATTGCCATCGGGTTTCAGGATCAGTGGGAGGTGTGCCCATTGAGGCATCTGCGCTTCCCAGCCCAGGTATTTCCACAGCAACAGGTGAACCGGTGCTGATGGTAACCATTCTTCACCACGGAAGGCGTGGGTGATCTTCATGAGGTAGTCGTCTACTACTACAGCGAGGTGGTAGGTAGGCATACCGTCGGCTTTCAGCAATACTTTGTCGTCGACAGTGCTGGTATTGAATTGTACATGGCCACGAATCAGGTCGGTAAAGCTCACTTCTTCATTGTCCGGCATTTTGATACGGATCACGTGGCGGGTGCCATTTTTCAGCAGGGTAGCTGTTTCCTCTTCGGACAAAGAAATGGAGTTCTTCATCTGAGCGCGGGCAGCGTGATTATATTGAGGCGACGGGTTTTCTTCAGTTTTAAGACGGGTACGCATTTCTTCCAGCTCTTCGGGTGTGTCGAAGGCATAGTAAGCATAACCGGCTTTAACCAGTTGTTCTGCGTACTCGCGGTACATGGGCTTACGCTCGCTCTGACGGTAAGGGGCATAAGGGCCACCTACTACAGGGCTTTCATCCGGATTGAGGCCACACCATTTCAGGCATTCCATGATATATTCTTCTGCACCGGGCACATAACGGGTCTGGTCAGTATCCTCAATACGGAGCACAAATTCACCATTGTGCTGTTTTGCAAATAGGTAATTGAATAAGACGGTGCGTACACCACCCAGGTGTAATCCGCCGGTAGGACTGGGCGCAAATCGTACCCGAACTTTCTGTTGTTGCATGTCGCAAAGGTAAAATGGAATTACGAAATACGGTTCAATTTATGCTACCTTTAAAATAAATCCGAACCCATCCATGTTTTATTTGACCAAGACGCCGGCTATCCTGAAAGCCATTTATAACAGTTGTACCTGGAGCTTATCGCCTGCACGGCCATCGGTGTACCTTACATTTGATGATGGTCCGCATCCTACAGCGACGCCGTTCATCCTGGATTTATTGAAGAAGTATAATGCCAGGGGCACGTTCTTTTGTATTGGGAAGAATGTAGTGGAGCATCCTGATATTTACCAGCGGATCCTGGAGGAGGGGCATACCACGGGTAATCATACACATAATCACCTGAATGGGTGGAAGACGGGGACAGATAAGTACGTGGAGAATGTGATGGAGGCGAGGAAATATATTCAATCAACTTTGTTCCGGCCACCATATGGGCGGATTACGCCCTTCCAGATCAGGCAGATCAAGCGGCTGGTGCCGGGGGCGCAGATTGTGATGTGGGATGTATTGAGTGCGGATTTTGATACGGAGATCAATGGGGAAGCCTGTGTGCAGAATGTGGTATTTAAGTCAAAACCGGGATCTATCATCGTGTTTCATGACAGTACGAAGGCATGGGAGCGGTTGGAGTATGCATTGCCGAGGGTGATGGAATATTTTAAGAAGAAGGGGCTGGAGATGGAGGCAATACCGGTATAGTTATAATTTTTCCTCAATAAAAACAGAAAACCCAGGTTCCTTGCTACCCTAATGGCATTCGCGCTTTCGGGCAATCAGCAACCTGGGTAATTATTTATTATTTAGGCAGTGCGATGCTTTTCACTTTGTCGCCTACAGCAACCGTTACAGAGTCGTCGCATATCCCGTTACCATAATTTACGATAGCAGTCAGGGAGTTGAACGTCACGGCTGCTTTACCTTTGCCGATATAAGGGCAGCTCAGTTTTCTTTCCAGTGCAGAAGAATCTGCTACAGTGATATAGGCAGCTTTGCCTGTTGCATATACCAGGGAGTCAGTACCTACATAAGTAAAGATATCATCACTTACATCACCCAGGGTAGCAGTGCCGGAAGTTTGTGTATAAGTTCCGCTTCCGCCGAAACCTACAGAGGTCGTATCCAGGGTAACAGTACCGCCGGAGATGACAGAGAGGTATTTATATACGCTGTTGGTGCTGGTATTTGTGATAGTTTGTGTACCGCTTATGCTCTTACCGTTTACGGTATAAGTGAGTGGCTTTACGGTGATCACAGAACCTGTATAATAAAAGTAACCGGTCATCGTGATCTGGATATTACCTGCGCGAAGACGGCCGTCAGCGTCCGCACACTTTGAGGCGAAGCTTACTAATATTGTTTTAGGCCAGCTATCATACTGTACGTTGTCGACTGTGTAGCTATAGCAGGCGCCGAGTTTGGAAGTCATTTCTGTAGTAGGAGAAGCTTTACGACCGGTTTGGTTATAACCGGCGTCCTGACATACTTCCTGTGCGATTGCGAAGAGATCATCGAAATAGCTGTTTGCAACAGCCTGATCGCTGGCAGCGGTGATAGTCAGATTGTCGTTTGTGTTGTTTGTTTTTACGTCGGTACTACTTTTGGAACAAGCGTAGAACAAAGTGGCTGTCAATAAAAGGCACACAACACCTGCAAGGATACGGTTAAAGCAAAAATAGCTTCTCATAGGATAAGTATAATTTTTAATGAGGTTTTGCGGCCGTACTTTTGTACGGGAGATCGCTGAAACATTTATATTATACAAATATAATATTTTTTATAATCTCTTAAAAGGATTAATATTTCTGCTAAAATGCAATGGATTGATACACATGCCCATTTATATGGGGAAGATTTTTCGGAAGACAGGACGGCGACGATTGAGCGTGCGATAAAGGCGGGTGTTTACCAGTTGATTTTGCCTAATATTGACAGTCAGTCGATTGAGGGGATGCTGGCATTGGAGGAGCAGTTTCCGGGGGTATGTATACCGATGATGGGGGTACATCCCTGTTATGTGAATGACAATGTGGATATGGAACTGGGGGCGGTGGAAAGCTGGCTGGAGAAGAGGCCGTTTAAGGCGATCGGGGAGATTGGGCTGGATTTTTATTGGGACAAGACATTTACGGCGCAGCAATATAAAGCATTCAGGAGGCAACTGGACCTGGCGCGGCAGTATGGTATTCCGGTGGCGATACACAGCCGGGAGAGTACCAGGGAGTGTATAGATGAGGTGAGGGCGTTGCAGGATGGCCGGTTGAGTGGTGTCTTTCATTGTTTTGGGGGTACTGTAGAGGAGGCGCGTGAGATTATAGATCTTGGTTTTTACTTAGGCATTGGCGGTGTGGTGACATTCAAGAAATCGGGGCTGGACAAAACGCTGGCGGAGATTGACCTGGAACACATTGTATTAGAAACAGATGCGCCTTATCTGGCGCCTGTTCCATATAGGGGGAAAAGGAATGAGAGTGCGTACATTCCATTGATCGGTGAAAAAATTGCAGATATAAAAAATCTAAAAATACAAGAGGTGGCTGCAATAACGACAAGCAATGCGCTGAAATTATTCAAAACTAACTAACTGATTACGCGGTAAATTTGCACGCATTTTAGATACAGCAGATACAGCAGCTTGCAATGAGTAAAATCCTGATTATTTACACGGGTGGAACAGTGGGTATGATCTACGATGAAAAGACAAAGGCATTACGACCAATTGGCTTTAACGAGATCAGGAACAACTTGCCCGAATTATACCGTATGGGCATAGACTTTTATGTTTATGCGTTCAATCCGCCTATAGATTCGTCTGACATGCAGCCGGAAATATGGGTAGAGCTGGCTTCGATTATTGAGGACAGGTACGACCGGTATGATGGTTTTGTGATCCTGCATGGGTCAGATACCATGTCATTTACGGCGTCGGCATTGAGTTTTATGTTGGAGAACCTGGCGAAGCCGGTGATTCTGACGGGGTCGCAGTTGCCGATAGGTAAGATCAGGACGGATGCGAAGGAGAACATTATTACGGCGATGGAGATAGCATCTACCCGTCATAATGGGCATGTAGTGGTGCCGGAGGTATGTATTTACTTTGATTTTTCGTTGTTTAGGGGGAATCGTTCAAAGAAGTATAATGCGGAGAAATTTGAGGCGTTTTATTCGATGAACTATGTGCCATTGGCAGAGGCGGGTATTGATATCAAGTATAAGACACAGGCGGTATTGCCATTGCCGACGGCGCCATTGAAGGTGCATAAGCATATGGATGATAATGTGACGGTATTGAAGATGTTTCCGGGGATAACGCGGAAGGTGGTGGAGGCGATTTTGGGTGTACCGGGGTTGAAGGGGGTGATAATGGAGACGTTTGGAAGTGGGAATACGAATACGCAGCCGTGGTTTATAGATTGTTTGCGCAAGGCGATAGACAAGGGGGTGATTATAGTGGATATTACGCAGTGTGATGGTGGATCTGTAGAGTTAGGTAAGTATGAGACGAGTTCGCTGTTGGCGCAGATAGGGGTGATTAGCGGGCATGATATGACGTTTGAGGCGGCGATCACAAAATTGATGTTTGTGTTGGGGCAGAATTTGGATGCGGTGGCGACGAGGGAGATGATAGAGACGTCGTTGAGGGGGGAGTTGACGCCGATAAATCATGATTGGTGACGAGGATCAGGATTATTCTTTTGAGAATATTTTGGAAATGTGGATGAAAAGGCTACCTTTGCCATCCGAAATAAAATTCAACCAAGGAGAAGTGCAGGAGTGGTTGAACTGGCACGCCTGGAAAGTGTGTAAACTCGAAAGGGTTTCAAGGGTTCGAATCCCTTCTTCTCCGCTTAAACAATAAGACCCGCTCTATGAGCGGGTCTTATTGTTTAAGCCTATTTTGATGAATATCTAAGATATTTGTTGTCAATTACATCAGCATTCGAAATCAGTTGCTTTAAGATATGTAATTAGCCATCTAAGCATTTTTTTTCCTAATTCTCTGTTGTGCTAACTGTATTGCCATGTGTAGCTTTTGTTTCAGCAATTCTTTTGATGGCAATTCAAGAAGATATTGTGCAACATGTATACCCGCTGAATCAAGTTCTAACAGTTCAACCAATTCATCATTCTTATCTGCACAAAGAATTAATCCAATTGGAGAAAGTTCATGAGGCTGTTGTTCATGTTTAGCCAGCCACCGGAGATACAATTCCATCTGGCTTTTATGACTATGCTCAAACTTTCCTAGTTTAAGGTCTATAGCAACTAAACGCCTTAGTTTACGGTGATAAAATAACAGATCTATATAATAATCTGTATCATCAATGGAAATTCTCTTTTGCCTGGCGAGAAAAGCAAAATCATTGCCTAACTCTAATATGAATAACTGTAGCTGGTATATAATTGCCTGCTCAAGATCTCTTTCATTATATGTATCGCGTAAACCGAGAAAATCAAGTATATATGGATCTTTGAAAGTAAGATCTACTGTCATTTCTTTCTTATGCTGTAATAATTCAAGCTCATTCTTGATTACAATTTCAGGCTTTTTGCTGATAGCAGTACGCTCATACAGCATAGAATTAATTCGCTCCTGTAACTGCCTGCTGCTCCACCTTTCATTAGAGGCCATTGTCAGGTAAAAGTCTCGCTGAACTTCGTCTTTTATATAGGCAATCGTTTTTATGTGGGTCCAGCTCAATTGTCTCCGCACTGCGGAGACAATTTGTGCTTCTGTAAAAATCTCCGCACAACGAAGGCAATGCCTTAATGTTTTGTCATCCCAGCCTTTACCAAAGGCTTCTATTAACGAAATAGATAACTTCTTAACTATTTCTCTTCCATAGCCAGCTCTTTGATTTCCCAGAACATAATTATTTAATTTTGAGCCAATATTCCAGTATAGTAGCACTAGTTCAGTATTTACTGCTATTAGCACTGTGCGCTTACTATTTTCAATTATCTGACTTATTTCGTCAAATAATTTTTTCTCTTCTTTTATCAATTTATCCTCCATTCCAGAGATTGTTTGGTTGAAATATTTGAATGTATTAAAATTACTACATCCATAGACTAACAACAAATCTCCTTAAAGGATGTATTACGATGTAAGTATTTTATTTTCAATTAAATAACTTGATTTTCATTTAAAGAATAGTACATGTAACAACGAGTTATAAGCCTTTATATTCAATTGACATTGCAGTTGTAGGATTTTCAACCGTGAGCAACATACAGGTTGATAATTAGCTTTTCAATTGCCTCTGAGCAAAGCGATTTAATTGTTAAATGCTCTAATAAGGATGGTTGTATTTAGTACTAACAGATCAGATCTGCTGGATACACTGTGACATAGATAGATTAGATAATATTCCAGCTTTCAATGCATCTTTATATTTAATTCACCACTGAAACATTGAATGGCAGACAAATCTTCTACAAACTGGTTCGAACTTCGTCCCCCGCAGCCCGCAGAAAAAGCAAGACCCGCTCTATGAGCGGGTCTTGCTTTTTTAAAGAAAATTGATAACTTCCTAAGTTGTTTGTTCTGAATTCTTTTGGTGTTCGAAATCTAAATTTGTTATATCATCCAACCATAAAAATTTTTCGTTGATGTCCTTATATTTACTATGATGTCCATTTGAAGTTAGTCCCAATTTTATACCTTCCTTTTTGCAAAATTTCTCTTTTTTATTACTCGCTAAACCCAAAATCAACGGCAGCCATCTTAAAATACGTCATCGGGTTACCAGTTGCTACAGCAACTAGGCAGTCTGGTACAATAAATGAAACATTATACGATGCCGCCGGACAGATTCTGTCCATGACGCCTGAAGGAGGATATCCTGCAGGTGTTACAAGAGTTGAATGGTCTGTTACTAGTAAAAAGGAGCTAGAATAATAATTCAAACATTACCATAATGAAAACTTTAGGAAGTACTATACTGATATTTGTAAAGTTGTGTTCTTGTGCTGACACAAAGACTTTAACCAACATGCCCCAAAGCGATTCATTATATTTAATAAAATCAATCGATTCAGTAAACAACTGGTACACCATATATGCAACTAGAAATGGCAGTAGTTATAAAATTGTAGTGAGAAAAGAAAATTATCAAAACATAGAATGTAAAAGGGTAATAACGATTGGACAATCTTATAATTTTGAATTACATTCTAGAAAAAATGAAGTGCCAGAGATAAATGGTGTGAAAATTAAACCTGTAAACTCTCTTGATGTTCAATGCTACACTTACGATGAAATTACTAACATTTGCATTGAACCAAAGAAAGGCATTTACGATTTATATCATACCCCTAATATAAAAGGGTTGTGCTATATCGAATAATGAAAAAGAATAAGCAACAAAAGCCGCATCACTGCGGCAGACGGCAGACTAAATCATCTAAATTATTTAGCCGGAAATTTGTATTTAAGCCTCCAGTAATCATTACACCAACGTGCTGTATAACTTATTAGCAACACCAATGTTCGTCACTCGAATTCAATCTTTGCTCTTGGTACCAGTTCTCGAATTCGTTTTTTCTCATTTCTGTCAAATGAATTGAATGTTAACCAAAATACATCAACTTGTTGAAGCTTTTCAAAGCCTTTAGGCATAGTTGAAAGTTTCATCGTGTACATTCCAACACTTTTTAAGTTCGGTAGCTTTTCCATTATAGAAAAAGCATTTATCCAGTTTAAGTAGTGCAGGTCCCCCAATCCTAATTGCTGAAGTGTTTTGACTTTTTCTAGTTTAACAGGTAGCTCTTTTAAAGGATTGTCGCAAACAGAAAGGCGTTCTAATTTTTGGAGATTTTCAATCTCATTTGATAGCACCTTAATATTATTCCCCTGTAGGTCAAGATCTTTTAAATTACGGAGTTTGTAAACGACATTAATACTTGTTTCCGAAAGATTGTTATCTCTTAAACCTAATTTTTGAATTGATCTAAGCCGTTCAAATTGCTTGGGTAACGAAGTAAGATCATTGCCGTCAAGATTTATTTCTTCGATATTTTTTAGTTGTCCTATTTCTTTAGAAATTTCATTGATCGAGTTATACCAAATAATTATTCGTTTGAGATTGGAGAGGACTGAAAGTTGAACAGGGAATTTCATAAATTCATTATAACAGAGATTTATATATATCAAATTTGATAATTCTCCTTTTTTGAAATTTAGTTTTTTGATTTTATTGCTAATTAAACTTAGATACTTTAAACCCTTCAATTGCTTGATAGGTTCAGGAAAGTCGGTTAGTTCATTATTATCTAAATTAAGATCTTCGAGGCTTATAAGTTGAGAAATATTATTAGGTATTACTTGTATTTTACAGTCTGTCAGACTAAGTCCTTTTAGACTTTTGATTTGTGTGAGAAGATCAAATGCCTGGTTCAAGTCCAGTTTGGTATTGGAACCAATGTCAATTTTTTCAAGATTTGTGAATTGGACTATTTCGTTCGGAAGTACTAGCATATTTTGGCCGGAAAGGTCAAGCGAGTGTACAATTGCCGGGTTAGCTAAAGCGTCTTTCATAGAGCGAAAAACCACTTCGTTATTTTTCTGACCGAACAACTTTAGTGAGAACATGAGGGAAATGAAAAGGCTTCGTTTCATTATCGCTTTGAATTACTGGAATGTTAGTTGATTATGGTGCAAGAATAAACTAATTCGTTCATATATCTATCAGGCCTGATTAATTAACTTTTTAGCAGTGCAAACAAGTTTTTGTTGATATATAATATTTCCTTCCACACACGCCTGTCTTCTAAGACACCTATCTCTTCCAATCCTTTTAGATATTTAGAGGCTGTAATTCTTGATACGCCTAACCGTTCAATTACATAATCAATTCTACAATAAGGCTGTTCAAATAATAGTTCTACAAGCTCTTTATCATATAGCTTTTCTGCTTCAATTTTTATTTTCTCCTGTGTGGTAATAAATAACCTATTAATCTCTTTAATCTGATTAATTGTTTGCTTTGCCGTTTGCTCAATTCCATTCAGTATATAAAGAATCCACTCTTCCCATTCTCCACTGATGCGCACTTTCTGTAATAGTCTATAATAGTCAGGTTTATTCTTTATTATGAAATCACTCAAATACGCAATATAACCATTTCCATTATCAAAAGGATGAATAGTAACAAACCATAGATGTGCAATAGCAGCCTTTATGATTTGTCAGTTGAAGAGTCGGTTAATTATAGCATTTATCAACAGTAATAACTGATGAAGTGGGGACAATTGCCTCAAAAGCTATGGCACCAATTTTGGGTGCTGGTCCAACCAAATTTGGAAAATGGGTGGACCCCAAAGTAATAAGTGCTGGAGATTTTTTGCGAATTGAAAATGCAGCAACGAAAATAAAGCAGCCGATAACTGTTGTAGGTAGTCGTGCAAGAGGAGAGGCAAAATCTTTTTCTGATTGGGATTATGTTATTGAGGGATTGACTCATAAAGAGCAGAAGTCACTTAAGAATTCCTTGCCCGGTTCAAAATCTTTATTAGACATTACTCCAAGGAATATTGATATTTTTGAAAAGCTTGACCCTACCAAGCCTTACATAACTATAAATCCCTGATAAATGATAATAGAATACGAAATATTAATCAATAAGTATGGACAAGGTTTAATTAATTCAGAACCGTTGTTGTTGATTTTTAAAGGATTAGAAGTTGTATCTAAGAGAAGTTTTTTAAACGATATGCTTTTCCTTATTCAACAATCCAAACCAACAGTTAGTGATATTGAGCCAGCTATCTTAGGAAGTGGTTTGAAACCTACTTATACGCCTTGTGTTTTATTGAAGAAAGGGGTTGCAACCCATAACTTAGAAAAGCTTATAAATTTGCCAGAGAATGAACTTAATAAAGTATTCTTATTGCTTTTGAGTTTATTCAAAGTAGCTTATCAAAGAAGATTTGCAATAGAGAAGAATCATCCTAATAAATGGTGGTATTGGGACTTGTCTGATGAAATGAATATTAGTAAAATACCTTAAAACTGATATTCTCAAAAGCTCGCAATTGCGAGCTTTTGAGAATATGAAATATATTGAGTAAAAATAAACTCAACTGATCAAATTCGACATCGGTTTTCAAAGATAGTAATATACTGATGTAGCAACAGTCCCCAATTATGGAGCGGCATATTCCATTACTTTTCGAGGTTCATGAATGGTTTGTAGATGGCACAATTGCGGTGGCAAAAAGGGGCCTAAGAGTTGGAAAGACCATGCGTGGCAAAGGCATGAAGCTCATGGTTATAACTGACGCTAATGGTATTCTACTCGCCGAGCACACGACTTCGACTAGTCCACATGAAGTCGCCCTCATCGAAAATAGATTGGACGTGGATGAAAATACGTCATCAGACCAAAGGGAACATGGAAAATTCAATAATATGCTTAATATAAGTTTTGAAAAAATAAATACAATTCCATTCTTTAAGATTATCAATTGGTATGAACCTTATCCTATACCTATCAATTTCAGATTTGGTGTGTCAGGACACAAGCCAGAGTCGATCCTCTACAGGCACAACTTCTGTGATCTTAATCAAATAGAAATTCAATTTGATAAGGACGGTATGACGTTGTATGATATTTCGATCATTGGCATGGATGAATCTGCAATTGGGACCTTTCAGTTGAAAGACCTGTCTGTTCCGGAAGCATATTATGCCTGTAAGATCCATACCGATGGACCGGATATTGAAAATGACGAACATCCTATGGAAGTAATGAGAGATGGAAATTCATTCCTCTATCTTTGGTCCGGCAGTGAGTGGGAAGCACTCAGCTATTTCGCCGTCGCACCACATATTCTTATAGGTATGAATGCATTTTCTCAGCTTGCCGCTGTAGTTGTGAAAGAACTGGAAAATGAATATATAAAAGCCATCTTTAACGAATAAGACACGCGATTATTCGGGCTATTTTAAGGGCTGGTGGGAAAAAATTCCCACCAGCCCTTAAATAATAGATTTCTTATACACTATTACACTAAGTTAGCGTTCATAAAAGTTGGGCCAGCCAGAGGTATGACGACTAATGCCATTGACTTATTTTACAAGCTTTTATATATTTCGCCCTCAAATGAAATATTTACCTCATGCGTCCACTGTGCACGCCTGCTTCAATTGCCTGGAATTTTTAGAGGATTTTAAGGACACAAAAATCACCTCAAGATGAAGGAGTAACAAGGCCTAATAATCTGGCGTTTGAGGATACCTGCATCTTTCTCTGAAGTATGAAAATAATTGGCGTTTAGGTAAAAATCGCTTCACTGCGGTAGCAAGGTTAGGGTGATTGGAACTGACAATTGGTTGACTACGACTACATATTACGATGACGAGGGCCGCACTATTCAAGCTATTGCTGATAACAATGTCGGGGGTAAAAACATACAAAGCTCCCTGTATGACTTTAATAATAAGTTACTAAGTACTAATATAACGCATAACAATCCTTCGGGAATACCAATCGTAGGGTTATCATCATCGCTCTTTTTCAAATCATCATACATTCTTACGTACATATCCATCTGACCAATTGCTTCATGAGTAAGTTTATGTGTTTTTAACTCGAGTAATACGAAACACTTCAAATAATAATTATAGAACACCAGGTCAATATAAAAATCAGAAGTATCGGTAACGATATGCTGTTGGTGGGCCACAAATGCAAAACCCTTTCCTAACTCCATTAAAAATTGCTGCAGATGATTTATTAGTGCTGATTCTATTTTAGTCTCCGTTTGTTCCTTATCCAGCGGTAAACCTAAAAACTCAAAAAGGTATGGGTCTTTAATAAAATGCGCAGCCTCCTTTGATTCATTTTCAGGAAGTTTAAGCATTCTTCCTAGATATTGACTATCTACGTTACGTTGTAATGTACGGCTATTCCAATTTCCATCAATAGCGTAACCAACCAGTAGCATCCTAAATACGATATTTAATTAATATAATGTAATCTTAGTTATTCTTCTTACCTTAATATAAATACCCAATATTAAGTCCACCTATGGCGCAAGCATATGCTAATGATGTTTCAAACCCGTTAATGCCCTCAGCTCAGCACATTACAAGTGGAGGGGCAAGCCATCCCGCAGTGCCTGTTTGGCAGAAAAAAGACGAAGACCAGGACAATGCTTTACAAGTAAAACAGCCTGCAGTGGTTTCAGTATTTGATTCAGTCACGGGCAATGACCTCTTACAGCGTGGATTCAACACCCAAGGTGTGATCAACTCTGCCGATGCTGTCGTGCAATTAACACCTTTTATTCCGTTTGTTACTGCCGAAGCAGTTACACAAGCTCATCAAGTAACACGATTCGATCCTCCAAGGCCCCAAAAAACAGTTAATGCGCCATCGCTGGCAAAGACATTCCAGTTAAAACAAAACAAGCCGGATAATACAGGTTTACCCGGGAGCCTTAAAGCTGGTATCGAGAAATTGTCGGGCCATTCGTTGGATAATGTCAAGGTGCATTACAATTCGGCCAAACCAGCCCAGCTTAATGCCCATGCGTATGCACAGGGTACCGATATCCACATAGCGCCCGGGGAGGAAAGGCATTTGCCACATGAGGCCTGGCACGTGGTACAACAGGCGCGCGGGCAGGTAAAGCCTACCATAAAAACAGATGGTACCGCTATAAATAACGATCCCGGTCTGGAAAGTGAGGCCGATATAATGGGTGCAAAAGCCCTGCAACTAAAGTCTGAAGAAAATAATAGTAGCGCAGTTGCTGACCAGGTTAAGAGTACCAAATCAACACAAAATGAAGTTTCTCAGTATATGCCTGTTGCCCAACTGGCTGCATTGGCGGTAGACAAGCTTAATGTAGTGGGCGAAGATCATGAAGAAAGCAGTGGCCCCCGCAGACAGAAGGAATACAATTTGTCGGTTGCAAAAACCGGGTCTTATAACTACTGGCTCGAGAGCATGTTTAAGCTAGATTGGTCACAAGTACACCAGGAAGATGAAAGTGAGAATACCCAGAGTGCCGATCCCACCCTTGAACGGGTACGCTATATCATGGCCGATTTCTCCATAAAGTTGGAGTCGGCTTTCACTAAACTTGATCACGTTTTACCAGGGGAGGTGGATGATGCACCACTGGAGGATGTGCCGGTGGTTGAACCCGATAACTCATCTCAGGTAGAACACCAGGCACAAACCAACGTAAAAAATGATGATCATGACAAGGAAGTGGAAGATGTCGATCTTGAAGCAGCTTTCCGGGAAGAGCTGCGCAACACCTTAGTGAGCCTGAAGAAAAGTGCTACCGACCTGGCCATCCAGATAGACATTGCCGTCATAGAAGAATTTTACAAACACACACATCATCTAACACAACCTGAACCACCTGCAACGAAGATCGTAGGGGTAAGCGACATCCAGAGAGTTGCCATTGAGTTAAAGGACATGGTTACAGCGCTTGTGCTGGTAGTTGAATTCCAGGAATTGACAGAGCCATTGACCGGAGTTACCTACAAACTAAAGGATTTGCACGATCGTTGTCAGGCAAACGGATGGATCCCTAATGGCGAACAGATGATAAATTCGCCGGCTCAGGCAATGAATGATGCTAAAGAATATCGATCTTTCGTGATGCACCTTGCAGCAAATAAAAATTTTACGGTACCGGGAGTATGGAAGATCGGGGAGGACCACGTATCCGACATTCTACGAATGTTAGATGAAGGAAATGTATCACCAGTCCGCTATAACCTACTGACCCGGGCTGAGTTCCAAGAAATTTATGATGAGTACTATACTACTGTTAACGCTGTTACCCAGGTAAAACAACTTATAAAGGATAATGAGGAGGCTGGTCCGGAGCGTGTTCTACAGCCTGGCCAGTTCAGCCAGCTTGCAATTATTCAGCGTATGTATGAGGATGCAAAAGATGATATTGAGCCGATCTTAGACTGGTTGCTCGAAACGTTTGAGAATGAAGATCGCGCTGAAGAGATATCCAATTTATCCGAGTTGGACAACGTGACTGAAAAAGATCTTAAGTCGGTACTTCTTTGGGTGAAGGACCCTGAATATCAGGTAGCAGCATCTTTAAAGGCAGCGCTCAACCAAGGTAACGAAGCATTTGCCACACTTTTGTTGGAGTTGATTGCTAACCCACCGCAAAAAGTGGATGCAAGTTCGTCAGATTTAGGGTCGGGGAGTAGTATAAAGCAATTTGAAGAATTAATCGGCCAGGCCTTGCAGATACATGTGCCCTTTGTCGGAGCAAAGATCGATGCGGCACACGAGCGTGCGAAGCGCTTGGGCAAAAAATTGCTGGTGATAGTCGGCGAAGGCCATGATGATCCTTACAGCCGTGTGATGGTAACTATTTTAGTAGGAGCTATGCAACGTTTAAATGTGAGCCGCTTTTATATCGAATCAACACCCGACCAGGTAAGGCAGCATGTAGAACCATATCATGATAACGAACCAACACAACATGATGGCAGTGATATAGCGCATCGCCAACATTTTTTCCGTAACCTGTATCAACAAGGGGCAAACGTTACCGGTGTGGATATTTATAAAAATACAGGTTCAGAAAGTACGACGACAGAACCAATATCAGAGAAAGAGCGTACTGAATTGAAAGCTGTGCTTGCAGAATTAAATGTTAAAAAAAGAAATGAAGGTATTGCTAAAACGTTGGTAGAGCATGACGAATCGGGTGTTCTGCTAGTAGGAATGAGCCATTTAGCCGGACTTGCCGCCGACGAAACAATAAATGAGGCTTATGAGATCGTGACCATTTCTACCATGCTTATCGAAGAAGCCAAGAGCCTTAATCGTATTTTCTATGGCCGGGAGCTTGATACAACAGCGGGGCTATCTGACCTTAGAGATCTGTATGTGGGGGCTGCGCCGGATGATATGCCAATGAATGTAACAGCTAAAGATGCTTATGAAATTGCTGCAAAAATGGTGATCAACCTCAATGAGCTATGAGCACACATAGATCTGTCCGATGTGCCGGATTGAGAAAATTAAAAAGGGGGTTCGGTTCGAATTATTTCCGCAAGTTTAATATTTATGTAAACCGAACTTCTTTTCGTCGTAACCTACTGTGTCAATACATTATATACATGTATAGCTCCTTCATTATCCAGGAGGATCAGTTTCTCTCCAATATGTTGAGGGAAATGGACTGCCGGATCGAAGCCGTCGGTGGGTGAGGGAATCCGTTGTTTTCTCAAAATCTCTCCGGAGTCCCTAATCGCTTGGGGAGTACTTCCATCACTCGTATTGTATCTTCCCGGTTGGTAAACCCTAACAGAAAATCATCCGCAAAGCGGATGATAAAGCAGCCTCCTCTCAATAATGGCTGGATTTGCTCTTTGAACCAGGGACAATTAAATCAAATCTCTAATCAAATAGATAAGGATGAGAAAAATCCGCATTAAAAATATTCTCTTTATATTTTCTTTCCTCTTATGCGTATTAAAATCGTTTGGGCAACAGAATATCTGCTGTAATAATCAAATTGTACCATCAATTGACAGTTCAGGAGAAACGCTTTCAGGAGAAAAGTATTTTTCTGACACATTAACGAAATGTATCCGTTTGATTTTTGAAGAAAATTTTGATGATAGCATTTTAATCAAATTAGACGATAATATTATATATAACTCTAAAATCGTTACTCACAAACCTTATTTTCCGCGGGTAAAAGTTATTGATGTTGATTATTCAATGAAAAAAAATCCACCCGTTTTACTTATCAAAAAGTCCACCGGGGAATGTTTTTGGTTTTATCTCAAACAAGGTTATCGAGTTGCATGCATTAACTATTATAAAGAATTAAAAATGTGGGGCGTCGAACTTTCAAACATACAGAAACAATATATTTAACTTTTCTATATAAGTAGATTGGATTTATTAAATGAAAAATCAGCTACATAAAAAACTTATAAATGTATCAATTCCAGATAAACTATCTGTAAACTGGTTCGAATGTTATCCCTCGTAGCCCGCGAGAGGGTGTCTCATAAATAAATGAGGCACCCTCTTTTATTTGTATAAAAAAATGTATTGTTAATCAATATTTTATTAACTCTTCCTATATTTAAATATGGCAAGAGGTAAAACTTTATCCGTAGTAT
>NZ_JBCNKF010000007.1:0-268326 GCF_039596155.1 Chitinophaga sp. | reverse complement strand
ACTTTGCCGTAAGCTTCCTTCAGATTCCACTTCGCAGTGGACACCCTTGCTCTTGGCTAATGGTTGGCGATTACAAACCCCCATAACGGACTTCCACCGTCAAGTTTATCGCCATGCATGGCGCACAAGAAAAAGGGCGTACATCTCACGATGTACGCCCTTTTTGGTATGAAGAGTTGAAAGGATTACAGTGAGTCCCACCAAACTTTCGCGAAGATATCTGTTACGTTAATAGCGTTTGCTTTGTTGTAAAGCAGTTCGTTATTTTCGGTAGGGAGTCTTCTTGGAATTTCATTCTTACCGGTTACGTTGTCTGCATTTGGAGTCAGCACTGGATAACCAGTTCTACGCCATTCAGACCATGCCTCGATCTGAGTGAACAGTGCAATGTATTTCTGGGTTGCGATCATTTCTTCTGTGATTGTAGCAGCTGTAGCAGAAGCGTGAGCAGCGATATAGGCAGCAGAAGGAGCGGAACCAGTTACCTGCGTTACAGCCTTGATTACGGCAGCATTGTAGTTAGCTGCAGCTTCGGCGGTATTACCCAGGCGCAGGTTAGCATCCGCCTTAATAAACAGTGCTTCGGAGTAGGTTACCAAAGGAATTGGAGCTCCCTCACCAGCAATGTAAGAACCAATGTCAGAAGTGTTTACATCCTCAGAAGAAGGAGCAGCACCTACATAGGTACCAGCGGCAGTCTTTGCAGCATAATATGGCAAGCGAGGGTCATTGTAGGACGCTAACAGATCAACCAGGAATTTACCCATCTTGAGGTAGTTCTTTCTGTCTGCGTTGAAAGCATTCCATTGGTTCAATTCAGCGGTAACAGTACCATATTGAGCCATTGCATCACCAGCATCAGTTACATTCGCAAGGTAGCCAAGGGCCTTAGTTGCAGATCCGGTAGCATCACCTTTGCTGAGGTGGTTAGCAAAACGTGCCTGCAGGATACGGGCAGTATTTACCCATTTCTCAAGATCACCACCGAAGATGAAGTCGTCAGAACCGATGGTATAGTTATTAGTACCACCAGTAGCGGTCAGGGTGGTAATGGCTTCATTCAGGAGGGTCTGAAGGTAAGTATAAACCGCTTCCTGTGTATCGAATTTAGGTGTCTGGTTACCGGTGATGTTACCCATCCCTGCTTCGGTAGCAGGTACATCGCCCCATATGTCAGTGGTAGCTCCCAGCGCCATTGCCTTCATGATTTTCATTACAGCTGCATACTGTTCGTTGGTCTTTCCATAATTCTCGATCAGGTCATTTGCAGGCTGAACGATGTTGTTATAGAGGTTATTCCAGTCGTTAGTATTAGCTGTATTCAGCAGTTGGTACTGATCGTACTCCAGCATCTGCCCCTGAACACCACCAGCTTGTTGTGTCAGAATAGCAGAGATCCTTGCCAACGTACCTGTGTAAGAAGCGTAGAGTCCCAGTTCTGCTGATGAAAGTATCAGTGGGGGGGTTGCTATGGTTGGGTTGTTAGGGCTTTCACCATAACCTTCTGTAAATTTTGAGCAGCCTTCCGCCATGAATAACAGCGGTAATGCTAAAAATATCAAGACTTTTTTCATGACTTCGTCGTTGTTATTATTTTGAATAATACCTTTTAATGCACTTTAGAATCCAACTCTCACGCCAACTGCATAAGTTTTAGTACCTGGGTTGTTGAAGTAATCAAAACCAGTCAGGTTAGAGCCAGCACCAGTTAAGCTGGTTTCAGGATCTACGCCTTTGTACTTGGTATGTAACCACAGGTTACGACCAGACAATGTCAGTTCTACTGATTTAATCGGGCTGGATTTGGCGAAGTTGTATTTGTAACCCAGGTTCAGCTCACGCAGACGAACCCAGGATCCATCTTCAACTGAGTTTTCAACTGCGGCACCTGGACCATCACCTTTGTATGTGCGGAAGTATTGCTGAGCAGTAACTTCAGTTGTATTAGGCGTGTATTTACCATCAGCACCTAATACCACACCCTCGATTATGTATTTTCTTTCGCGATCACCAGATTCTTTAGTTCTACCCAGGTTGTTCATTCTTGCATAGGTACCATTCCAGATCTTACCACCATGTCTTACATCCAGCAGGGCAGACAGGCTAAAGTTTTTATAAGTGAAGGTAGTTCTTGCACCACCAGTCCAGTCTGGGAATGGATTACCGAGGTTACCACTTGCAGCAGCAATTGAAGGTAAACCGTTCGCACCGATTACGAGTTGACCAGCATCGTTACGCACCCATTTAGAACCATATAATGCACCATATGGCTGACCTACGATCGCATAAGAGCCGATAGAAGCGAAGGCAGATTCAACACTGTTTTCTGTAACACCTTCAGCCAGTGCCAGTACAGTGTTTTTGTTTCTTGCGAAGTTTACCTGCACATTCCAGGTGAAGTCTTTCACCTTCAGCACATCAGCAGATGCTAATACTTCTATACCCTTGTTCTGCATCTTACCAGCGTTGTCCAGGATGTACTGGAAGCCAGAAGAACCAGCGATTGGTCTGTATACGAGGATGTCGCTGGAAGTCTTATTGTAATAGGTCAGTTCCACGTTCACACGGGAGAACAGTTTGAAATCCAAACCAAATTCTTTTTCCACGCTTCTTTCTGGTTTCAGACCTTTGTTACCCAGCGTGTTGCTCAGGCTCATACCATTCTGACCTTTGAAAGGGAAAGAGTTACCATCAGTAAAACCATCCGCAAAGCTAGGAGAAGTATAAACTGTGTTAGTAGAATAAACGCTAGGGCTCTTACCACCAGCAGCGATAGCAGCGCGAACTTTACCGTAAGTGATTACGTTATTAGCTGGAATAACTTCAGAGAATACCCAGCTACCACTTACTGAAGGATAGAAGAAGTTATTCTTTGATTGACCAAAAGTAGAAGACCACTCATTACGACCTGTAGTAGTCAGGAAGAACTGATTCTTGTAACCAAATTCCAGATCATAGTACAGTGCAGATGTTCTCTTAATAGATGTAGAGTTATCAGCGTACAGCGTAGAAGCGTTATTCAGGTTGTAATAGTTAGGAATAGACAGCTGGGTACCTTTTGCATAATCATTTTGGCTCTGCTGTTGGAATACGTTACCACCCAGGTTAGCAGTTACGTCCAGTTTGTCTGCGAAAGTTTTATGACCACTCAGAATCAAATCAGAGTATATGTCTCTGCTTGTTAAAGTATTCTCTTCAATCTGACCCAGATAGTCACTCACAGCGTTAGAACCGATCGCGAAGATCTGTTTGCTGAACTGAGTATACATGTCAACACCAGTACGGTTGGTCAGGGATAACCAGTCAAGGATCTTGAAGGTTGTGTTTAAGTTACCGTAGAAGCGGTCAGTTTTATCCCTGTAAGGATTGTTATACAAACTCCAGTATGGGTTATCGTATCCGGCAAAATAGTTCTTGCTGGAACCATCTTCATTCTTGTAATCAGCCAGGTTCCAGGAGATAGGAGCCCTCATCAGCGGCAGCATTACGCCAGTGATGTTAGAACCGTTCTGCGCTTTTGTACCTTCAGTCAGTACATAAGATGCAGAAACAGCCATTGTCAGTCTTTCGGATATCTTAGAATCAGCATTGATACGTACAGTAGTTCTCTGCAGATCAGTAGTTGGAATAATACCATTCTGGTCTACGCGGTTCAAAGACAAACGGAAAGAAGTATTCTCGTTACCACCTGTTACAGATACATCATGTGTAAAGTTTGTAGCAGTTTTAAAGAATTCTTTCGTGTTGTCATAAATCCTTGCACCACTTATAGAACTCACTGCAGGTCCCCAGCTATATGGAGTAGCACCTGGTTGATAAACCGGTGTTGTACCTGGAGCACCCTGGCTATAAATTTTCTGCTCTTCAGGCAGTTTGTTTACTTTATCCCAACCAGCATTAAAACTATAAGTTACTCTTGTAGCACCGGCACGACCTCTTTTAGTCGTATAGATGATTGCACCAGAAGCAGCATTTGCACCATACAGGGCAGCGGCAGCTGGTCCTTTCAGTACCGTAACTGAAGCGATATCATCAGGGTTGATATCCAGTGCACGGTTAGAGTTATTTACACCCTGTAAGTTTGAGTTATAAGGGTAGTTTCTTGCAGAAGTAGAGTTTGTGCTGTTATCGATAGGTACACCATCGATTACGATCAGTGGCTGGTTGTCCAGGTTGAAGGTAGCGTTACCACGAATGATGATCTTGGTAGATGCACCTGGCGTACCACCGGAACCAATTACCTGTACACCGGCAGCTTTGGAAGCCAGTGCCTGGATAACGTTGTGTTCGTTAGAATTGATCAACTCATCGGCGCCGATCTTCTGAACGCTATAACCCAGGGATTTCTTTTCTTTAGAAACACCCAGAGCGGTTACCACAACTTCATTCAGTTGTTTATTATCTGTACCAAGGGCAACAGAGATATTTGCAGCGCTGCCTACGGCTTTTTCCTGGTTTACATATCCTATGAAGGAGAAGATCAGTGCGTCGCTGGAAGCGGCTTCAATCTTGTAACTACCGTCAGCACTAGTTACAGTACCTTTGGAAGTACCCTTCACTATTACTGACACTCCAGGTAAGGGAGACCCGTCTTTGGTATCAGTTACCTTTCCCGTAATTGTTCGTGTTTGTGCGAACGTCTGTAACACGCTCATGGCCACGAACAGCCATAGGAGTAATCCTTTCTTCATAAAAGATAATTGATTTGATAAAATGAACTTGTTAACAATTATATCAGTATTCCTCATAAGCAATATTCAATAGATAAAAAGCAAAACCTCTCCCACGCCATTAACGGCGTATAACAAAGCAGTTAAAAAATTCATAAGCAAACAGGCAATTCTCTTGTTCATTTTAACATCTCAAGTTCATTCCCCCTTTCTTCAATGCTGTTTAAATAAGATACAAGCGACCCCTAATTCTGTGTAACCAAATAATAAATTCCGACTTTATTCGATCATCTCTAAGCAAAACCAATAATAATTCGTACACTACATGTTACCATGCAATAGATTCGGGCACCAAAATTCAGTTCACTAGTTTTTGTTCAGTAAGCACTTCACGAGATGATGTAGTGATAATGTAGGGTTGTATGCACAATACATATCTGTCTCAGCAGCTCCTTTCATCTACAATTGATTTTGGCTTAGATTTCTGTTGTTGTAATGTTACTTTATTATTATTTAATAGGTTGGCAAGATAATTAATAAAATGTTAAAACGCACATACAATTTTCATGTTATGTCGCTTTTATTTTGTCATAAAATTGTAAGGATAGACTATTATAGGCGGTTTTATGGCATTACTTATCCAAGTTAAGTTTTAAAGGATTGTCAAAATAATGTTATAAAAATCCTAAAACTTATCGTGAATTACTTCATATTAAAGAAAATATTAAGGCAAGCGGTAAGATTACCGCCTGCGCGCTCATCAACCAAAATCTAAATCCGGGTTAAACCAGATTTAAATAAAAATTTACGTCTGATAACAGTTTAAAAGGGGAATTTGATTTGCCTTCCACATACACGCACATCGCTAACCGGCCTTTTATAAAGGCTGGCAGCGCTCCCTCCCTAAAAATTCATTTTTGCCTAAGATAGGCTTAGTGGCTGTGTCTTCAACAACTCCAGCAATGTTTCATAGATATCTTCATTCCTGTTATTATACCGGAACTCACATTCCTTCAGGTGAAGATAAACCGTGCTCCGGTTTAGTCCCTTGAACTTGGCCAGGCGATGCTTGGTCAGTCCCCAGAACGCATCTACATCTTCGGTAGCATTGCTGGCTCCTTCGTTTTCAAGATTGTAAAGCCTGTATTGCCCCAGGTCAGCGACGTTGCTAAAACGTCTGATCTTGTCAGCTGCACTCTGGGTTTCCAATATTGATCGGTTACTCCTGACTACAGAATGAATCATGGAGCGGCTTACATCGGGCAGAATCTCAGTATGCAGGCGATCAGATGCACGATATATACCAAAGACAACGGGCTTGATATTCCTGCTTACATCTGTCTTTACGGGAAGTGAGGAGTCGGATTCTTGAGTGGCTGGGACTGCTTTCCGTTCAGTAGTAGTGGTTGAACGTAAGGGGTCGGTTGGCAATAAAGATTCACAGTGCCGGGCTATCTGTTGTCTGATTTTCTTAAGATAACTATTAACAGTAACCCGACTTACTCCACTTATGCTGGCAATCTGAGTGGCCGTGAGATCCTCGGCAAATAGCCGTAGTATCTCCTTAAATTTACGCTCAGATAAATGAGCGCCCTTTAAGTATTTGTTTTTCATGAACTAAAAGTGGTTAGAATGGCATCCTAAACCTCTTATTTTTTAATGGGTATAATACACCCTTTTATACAAGCGGCTAAAACTGGGGGATGAGTGCCTTGCACTAGATTATTTGAAACTAAAAAGCTCAATGCCAGTGCACTGGCATTGAGCTTTTTGCTATTTTGGATATTCTTTTTGGTCTATTTATTTCCTTCTTCGCGGTCTTTTAATCCAAGTTTGGACATCTCTACATCTTCTTCATCATCCAGTGTGTTCCATAACTGTTTCTTCTGTGCCTTTTTAATCAGGCCCTTCTCCATCCATAACAGCAATGCAGGCAAAATTGTTAAGTTCGTAATCATTGCCAGCATCAATGTCAGCGAGGTTAACCAACCTAATGCCTTTGTACCTCCAAATTGAGAGAACGCAAAGATCATGAAACCGGCAAACAGGATCAGCGAAGTATACACAATACTTAAACCCGTTTCATTGATCGTTTGTTTTACCGTTGCAGAAATATCCAGGTTATGATGTGGTAATTCCTGCTTGAAATTCACCAGGAAACGAATCGTTACATCAATTGCAATACCCAGCGCCACACTAAACACAAGTACAGTAGATGGCTTCAGCGGTACGCCTGCCCAGCCCATCACACCTGCTGTCAATGCCAGCGGAATGATATTCGGGATCAGTGATATAATCAGCATCTTGAATGAACGGAACAGGTATAGCATACAGAAGATGATGAGTATAAAGGCGAGTAAAATACTTTCCATCAATCCATCGATAATAAAGCGGCTACCTTCCAGGAAGATCACGGTGCTACCTGTATAAGTCACCTGATAATGTGTGGTATCGAAGATCTCATTTACTTTCGGCTTCAGTGAATCCAACAGGATTGGCAAACGACGGGAACCTACATCCGCCATATTCACACTTACTCTTGCTACCTGACGGGTGCTATCCATAAAGTTTGACACCAGTTTGGTAAACATGGCTGCTTCCTTGCTTGCATTGCCTGTATTCTTCATACGCAGATAAGGAGCCAGGAAACCGATATCAAATGAGTTAGGCACTGCATAGTTAGTACTGTCTCCATTGTAATAAGCCTGCTTTGCGAACTTAATACCCTGTACTACTGACAGCGGCTGTGCAAAGTCGGGTTGTACTGCAAACAATTTAGATAACTGATCCAGTTTATCTAACGTCTGTAGATTGATTACTCCATTCTTTTTCTTTGTATCAACTGCTATTTCAAGCGGCATTACCCCTTTGAAATTCTGCTCAAAGAATTTAAGGTCGAGATACAACCTGTCTTCCTTCGGAACATCATCCAGCATAAAGCCTTCTGATTTCAGACGCAACATACCGGAAACAGCAACGATCACCATTATTGCAGTACCGACATATACAACGGGTCTGTACTTAAATACCAGTGCATTCAAGCCATCGAGGAACGCGCGGAAGAAGCGGTTATTCATATAGCTGGTATGCTTCATCTTAGGTGCTGGCAGATAGCTCAGTACAGCAGGGAGGAAGATAAAGGAGATCACAAAGATCAGCATGATATTCAGACCTGCTACGATACCAAATTCTTTCAGCAGAGAGCTCTTGGTAAAGCAGAATACACCGAAACCAATGGCTGCTGTCAGGTTCGTAAACAGGGTCACAATACCCATACGCTGGATCATGTGTACCAGTGCCCTGGTCTTATTCTGATCTTTGGCGTATTCAGTATGGTATTTATTGAGGAAATATACACAGTTCGGTATCCCGATCACCACAATCAATGGTGGAATCAGGGCAGTGAGCAATGTGATCTTGTAACCTAACAATACGATAGTAGCTACTGACCAAACTACCCCCATTGCTACCACGACCATTGACATCAGCACGGATCCCAGTGAACGGAAGAATACAAAGAGGATCAGGGCGGTCAACACAAATGACAGCACAAGGAACATCTTCATTTCATTTGCCACCATCACCGCCATGATCGTGCGGATCAGTGGCAGACCACTCATACGTACCTGCGTATGGTGTTTGGCACCGAAATCATCGCCCAGCTTCATGATATCATTCACTACCTTGGTACGACCAGCTGATGCCATCACCTCCTTGTTCACACTGATCATCATAAGATATGCGTGTGTGTCAGGGTTGTACAACAGCCCTTTGTAAAAAGGCAGGTTATGAAATACATTGCTAAGACTATCAAGTACCACCTGGTCTTTGATGTCACCTCTGAACAGCGGCTGCGCTACCAGTTTGTGGGTGCTGTCATTCTTCAACAGATTAATGGCCACAGGTACACTCAGCACATTCTCTACATATGGCACCTTCTTGAGGTCATTATTTAGTTGTACATAGTCGTTGAAAAATCCGGCATTAAAGAAACTGTCCGATTGAACACCCAGTACGACCATGTTTCCATCCTGACCAAAGAGTTTTGTGAATTCCAGGTACTCCTGGTACTTCGGATTGTCAGTAGGAATGGCTTTGTTGGACTCATAAGATAACTGGACCTGGCTGGCGAAATATCCCATTACTGCGGTAGCTGCTAATAGTGCTATCAGCAGTGGGAGCCTGAATTTTAGTACGAAACCCGCTAAGCGTTGCCACATAAGCATCGTTGAATTTAGTAGGTCGTAAAGGTAATCAAAGTTGTCTAAAAAAATGGGCGACTCAGCCTATATCACAGTAATTGTCATAAAGTAACAACATATAACTATTTTTGATGCATGTACCGGTTCCTGCTTTCCCTATATCTTTTGTGCCTTGGTCCGCTGCTGTTACCAGCACAAACCCTTATCGGACAATGGCAGTCATGGCTGCCTTCTCTCCCGGCAATCGCCGTAGCCCGGCAGGGAGATAAGGTATATTGTGCTACCAGTTACGGCCTATTTTCCCTTACGACTGGCGCAGAACAGACCATCACCAGGTATAGCAAAGTCAACGGTCTTCATGATATCGGGATTCGGGCTATCTGCTGTAATGAGCATGGGGTGCTGATTGCCTATCACAACAGCAACCTCGACTTTCTGAGTGGTAGTAACAGCTACAACCTGCCTGACCTTTTCAGGAAACAAACTCCGGAGGACAAAACCATTTTCCGCATGTATGCCGGGGGGAGCTATGAGTATCTATGTACCGGACTGGGAGTGGTGGTGGTGAATACAAGCGTACCTGAGATTGCAGCTACTTATGCCCTTGGACCGGTATATGGTTTTACGATCCTGAAGAATCAACTATATGCTGCTACTGCTACCGGCGTGAAAACAGTTCCTATGACGGGCAGTAACCCCGCCGATTTCAGAAACTGGTCAACGGTAGGGCAATTCACCGATACCGTGCATAATATTGTCTCTTTAGGTGAAAGCATAATTTGCCAAAAAGGCCGGGCGCTTTATCTTTTGAAGAATGGGACCTGGGAGCCTTATTATACGGGAGCTGCTAACATGACGGTACAAGGTGACTACCTCACCGTTGTCGATGATACCAGTATTGTTTATATCGATAAAGATGGTGTCGCAGGCGCTCCCATTCAAAATGCACTATTAAAATCGATTCGTCAAACGACGGGAGATAACCAGTATACCTGGGTGGCGGACTCACTTTCCGGATTGCTTCAATATGATGGGCATGAGTTTTCCACTATCCTTCTCAATGGACCGGCCAGCATTCTTACAGGGCAGTTACTCTTTACGAATAACATCCTGTATGCTCCTGCTGGTGGGGTATCTGACAGCTGGACAGCCAACAACAACACCGGGGTTTACTATACTTATGAAAAAGGAGACTGGCATCAATACACTGACAGCCTGCACCACGATATTACGATCATGACTCCTGATCCTACCGGCAATGGTATGTATGCCGGCTCCTTCGGAAATGGCCTCCTTCATATTGCCAGTGATGGTACACGTACTTATGAACTACAGGGCAACAAAATAAGCGGTCTTACCACGGATGCCTCCGGAAATCTCTGGATAGCCGTTTATGGAGCTACTTACAACCTGTTGTGCAAAAAGCCTGATGGTAGTTACCTTAGTTTCCGCAGCAGCTATGCGCAAAGTGGTAACGCTATCAGCCAGTTAATAGCAGACGAAGCCGGGCAGATATGGATTGTATCACCACAAAGCAACGGCGTTTTCATATACAATACTTCAACAAATCAATGGACGCAGTACAGGCAGGGAAGTGGACAAGGTAATCTGCCCTCCAACGACGTCTATTGTATGGCAAAAGATAAAAACGGAAGTATCTGGGTAGGAACTGGTACCGGTGTTGGTGTCATTCCATGCAGTACCTGTGATGCAGTATGGCCGGTTATTCAACGGGGTAATTTTGCCGGCTACCTCTTCCAGGATGAACAGGTGACAGCAATCGCTGTTGACGGCGCCAACCGCAAATGGATAGGTACACACAATGGCGTATGGCTGGTGAATGATGACGGCACCAGTATTATTGAAAACTTCACCACTGATAATAGTCCTTTACCCGGCAACCGTATTTATAGCATTACTATCAACCCTACTACAGGAGAGGTATACTTTGCCACCAATCAGGGGCTTATGTCTTACAGGGGTACGGCGACGGAGGGAAGAGTGATGAAACAGGATTCTGTACTGGCATTTCCAAACCCTGTACCACATGACTACAGCGGGAATATTGCTATCAGTGGTCTGGCCGGAAATACGTTGGTGAAGATTACGGACCTAAACGGCAGGGTGGTGTATCAAACCTGGTCTAAAGGTGGACTTGCTATGTGGAATGGATTAGATTATACAGGACACCGGCCTCAAACCGGAGTTTACCTGGTATTTGCTTCTAATGCCACTGCAGGAGAACAGCTCGTGACAAAGATAGTGTTTATTAATTAGCCTATTTTTGCAGGGTAATGTTACACAAAACACGTGGTATAGTCCTCAGAACAGTTAAGTATGGCGAAACAAGCGCCATTGTAACTATTTTCACAGAGCTGTTCGGCATTCAGTCATATATGGTGAATGGGGTTCGGTCTTCGAAGCCAAAGGCCAAAGGTAACCTGTTTCAACCGGGCAATATACTGGAGCTTGTCGTGTATCATTATGAGCAAAAAACTATTCAGCGTATTTCTGAATTTAAACTTGGCTACATCTATACTTCTCTGCACTTCAATATTATTAAGAATACTGTCGCACTCTATCTCATAGAATTGTTACAGAAAAGCCTGAAACAACCGGAGCAAAACCTTGATCTCTATTATTTTACAGAGAGGGCACTGGCAGCGCTTGATCAGGCCCCATTAGGTATTGCAGCGAATATTCCATTGTACTTCACTTTGAAACTGGCTGAACAACTGGGGTTCCGCCTGAATGGACGCTTTTCTGAATATGCACCTTTCCTTGATTTGCAGGAAGGTTCGTTTACAGATCTGCCGCCTCATCATAACAATTACCTGGATGCAGTGAACAGTGAAATTACGGATCGCCTGTTCCAGTGCCAGGAGTGGGTACAATTGGGAGAGGTCGTGATGAATAAAGATAAAAGAAGGAAATTACTATATGCTTATCTGGACTTCTTCAAGCTACATATGCCGGACTTTCAGGAAATGAATTCCCCGCCTATTTTGCATGAGATTCTTGATTAAGATACTTCAGGGTAGTAGTCGTACCATCGAATTCTGCATAGGTAAAGTAACGCAGCCAGTCACCAAGGTTAATATAATGGCTATTGGGCCCTATTGCAAGATCTAAAGGCAGGTGACGATGCCCAAATATAAAGTAGTCGTAGTGAGTCGTTTTTAAAATGTCTTTGCTGTATACTGCCAGCCACTCATTCTCTTCTCCCAGAAATTTCTCATCGTGCTCTCCACCGGTAGCAGCGCGGCTTTTGCGGCTGAAGTAATTCGCCAATCCGATCCCCCACGAAGGGTGAATCAGGGAAAACATCCAGCGGCATACCGGGTTACGAAACACCTTTTTCAGCATCTTATAGCCGTGGTCACCAGGGCCTAAGCCATCGCCATGACCAATATAGAACTGTTTCCCTGCAATTTCGTAAGTCTGCGGCTCGTAATACACCGGAATATCCAGTTCATCTTCAAAATAGCCATCCATCCACATATCATGATTACCTATGAACACTGAGATCCCAATACCATTGTCACGCAGTTCGGCCAGCTTGCCTAACAGCCGGGTATAGCCTTTGGGTATGACCTCTTTGTATTCAAACCAGAAATCGAATATATCGCCTACCAGAAAGATATGCCCTGCATCTTTGGCTACTTCATTCAGCCAGGCAACGATCTTTCGCTCTCTATCTCTGCTGCGTACCATATCTGGTGCACCCAGGTGAAAGTCTGAAGCGAAATAAACACGTTTGCCAGCTGGCAGTTGAATTTGATGATGCATGAGCCTTTAATTGCGCCTGCAAAGATGAAGAAAAAATGTGATTACCTGATACCGGCTTCCTGTACGGCAGTTTCGATATCGGTGAGGTCAGCCTTGACAGGATCATTGAAACTGTCGAAAAGGAAGATCTCCCAGGCATACTTCTCATGCATGAGGTTAATGTCTATATCTTCGCCGTTCTTCTTGTGAAACTTCAATTTTACCCTGCTCGTACTGATAATTTTGATACCGAGTTTAGCCAGATAGGTACTATCTGCTGCCAGTGTAGCATTGTTTGTCTGCTCCATAGCAGCGAAAGAATTCTTGTTGAAGGTATTCTTCAGGTAAGTCAGTTTATTGCCGGCAGGATGGAATATTACGGCACAGGTATCGGCAACGACGAGGGTACTGGTAGTGTCGCTGAAGTTACCACCGCCTCCATTGCCACAGGAGGCGCACATGACAATAATGGAAATAAATAACAGAAACCGTGTCACTTGCTGGATTATTTAAAAGAACAGCGCATGACGGGGTCACGCGCTGTACAAAATATTATTAACTGATCATTTACTTATTCATCTACCAGAAATACATACACTTCTTTCGGACCATGTATACCCACCACCAGTGTTTTCTCGATATCTGCCGTGCGGCTTGGGCCGGAGGCGAAGTGAATAGAGGAGGGGAGGTCTCCATGGTATTTCTCCTTCATCCTTGCGATGGCATCTTTCAGGTCGAACACCAGCTGGTGTGTATAAGCGATCACGAGGTGGACCGGTGTATAAACAGGCAATGCTCTTCCGGAATGCTGTGCGGCGCTCAATACCATAGTACCTGTGCGGGCTACCAGCATTTCGCAGTCAGTGATGGCAGCCTGTGCTGAATGCATGTCACCTTTGTTCAGTCCGGGCAGTTGATTCAGTTGCAGATCTTTGATCAGTGCCGGCGTCTGGCAGATGATATCTGTCCATTCCCGGGTGGCGGCCAGTGCCTGCAGGTTTTCCAACAGTTCGGCCTTACTGGTACAAAAAACGAATTTGCCCTGCAAGCGGGCAAATTCTTCTGCAAATTTCATTTCCAGTCCTTCATGTTCTTTCACAAAGACGGAGTTGTTACCTTCCGAGTTAGGGAAAGGCAACTGTACCGACTGGCTCAATGCATTTCGTACTCTTTTGAGAATATTTTCCTTGGCAGGAGATACTTTCATATCAACTTACGCATTAGCTGTAGCTGGTGAAGGATTGATCAGGTCTGTAGGATGTACGCCGTCAGTAGTCATACCTTCGTGGTTGGCTATATGCTCTTTATGTACATCATAAGGGCGTTTACCAATCAGTCTTTCCAGATCTGCCTGATATAATACTTCTTTTTTCAGTAGTTCACCCGCCAGCGCTCTCACGTTGTCAATCTTTTCAGTCAGCAGGTTTTTAGTACGCTTGTAAGCCTTTTCTATCAGGAGACGTACTTCTTCGTCAATCAGTTTTGCCGTTTCTTCTGAGTAAGGCTTTGTGAAAGACTGATCACTATTCGGATCGTAGAAGGATACGTTACCTACCTTATCATTCATACCATATACGGTAACCATTGCATATGCCATACGGGTGATCACCTGCAGGTCATTTTGGGCACCGGTAGATACCTTACCGAATACGATTTCTTCTACTGCACGGCCACCAAGGGTCATACAGATATCGTCCATCAGCTGTTCGGTATTATAGAGGTATTGTTCTTTGGGCAAGTACTGCGCATAACCAAGGGCAGCAACACCACGGGGAACGATCGTTACTTTCACCAGCGGATTAGCATGCTCCAGGTACCAGCCACAGATAGCGTGACCAGCTTCATGGAATGCGATGATTTCTTTTTCTTCAGGAGAAATGATCTTATTTTTCTTTTCAAGACCACCAATCACTCTATCCACAGCGTCGTTGAAGTCATCCATTTCTACTTCCGTCTTGCCTTTACGTGCAGCGATCAGGGCTGCTTCGTTACAAACGTTGGCAATATCGGCGCCGGCAAAACCCGGTGTCATGGATGCCAGTTTTTTGATATCGAGGATCGGAGAAGTCTTGATTGGTTTCAGATGCACATCGAAGATGGCTTCGCGACCAGCCAGATCTGGCTTATCGATAGAGATCTGACGGTCAAAGCGACCAGGACGCAGCAGCGCACTATCCAGTACATCCGGACGGTTGGTAGCAGCGAGGATAATGATACCACTGTCAGTACCGAAACCATCCATTTCTACCAGCAGCTGGTTGAGGGTGTTTTCACGCTCATCATTGCTCATCATTACGTTTTTACCTCTTGCACGACCGATCGCATCAATTTCATCGATGAAGATGATACATGGTGCTTTTTCACGTGCCTGTTTAAACAAGTCACGCACACGGCTTGCACCCACACCTACGAACAGTTCAACGAAGTCAGAACCGGACATAGAGAAGAAAGGTACCTGTGCTTCACCAGCCATTGCTTTGGCCAGCAGGGTCTTACCGGTACCCGGAGGGCCAACCAGCAAAGCGCCCTTTGGTATTTTACCACCCAGGGAGGTATATTTTTTCGGATTTTTCAGGAAGTCTACGATTTCCATCACCTCCACTTTGGCTTCGTCGAGGCCGGCCACATCACTGAAAGTAATGTTGACACGGGTGCCTTTGTCGAAGAGGGTGGCTTTGGATTTTCCGATATTGAAGATGCCTCCGGGGCCACCACTACCACCGGCAGGGCCACCCATTTTACGCATCAGCAAGATCCAGAGACCTATCAGCAGTACCAATGGCAACAATAATTGAATGAATGGTTCGAACCAACCCTGTCTTTCATCATAGGTGACTTTCACCTGATCTTCCAGTGGGGTGTTGGCTTCAGCCTGATCCATATCTTTCTTGAAGCTTTCTTCGCTACCGATAGTAAAACGATAATGAGGACCTGGATTCACGCGACCCAGGTTTCCCTTGGATACTTTATCGAATTTAGGTTCATTAAGCCGGTCTCTTTTTATGTAAACCTCTACTGCTTTCTTATTTACAACCACCAGCCTGTCTACGTCACCTGGTTTCAGATAGTCCAGCTGGAATTCCTGCCAGCTTATATCTCTGGGCGGTGGGTTAAAGGGAAACCAGTTCATTGCCAGCAGGGCAATACCTATAAAGGCATAAACCCAGTATATATTGAACTTTGGTCCTTTTTTAGGCGATTTGTCTGACCCCTTTGTGAAGTTGTTGCCTCTTTCCATAATCTTTCGCTCCTTTACGGATGTCGGGTAATAGTTAAAAGTTATTAGTTAGTCTCATTATGCTCCATTCGTTCGGCATCACTCCACATATCTTCCAGACCATAAAATTGTCTGGTTTCCGGTTGGAATACATGCACCACAACATTCACATAATCTACAAGAATCCATTGTTGTGCGGTAAAGCCCTCATGCTTATAAGGGGTTTCGCCAGTAAACTTTTGCACCTGGTCTTCCACGAAGTCAGCAATAGCCCGCACCTGTGTGTTGGAGTTAGCCTCACATATAACAAAGAAATCAGCCACAGCTTCAGGAATCTGGCGCAGATCCAGGGAAACGATGTTCTCTCCCTTTTTTTCCTGGATGGCCTTGATGATGGTGGAAAAAATCTCGCTTTCTCTACTCAGGCGCGCAAGCGCTTTCTTTCTCGTACTCAGAACGGTTAAGGGTGCCAATAAAAATCTCTTTTGGTTAAAAATAAACTTTAATTGTCAAAATTACTAAACAAGCCTGAAATAAACGCCGGAATAAAACGAAGGTACCAATAGGTGATAATCGAAGGTTTATCAGGTGTTAATGCTTAAGAACCATGCACTTGCTATGGCTTTCGGCGGCTTGAGGCGGGCTGTTTGTGACTGTTAAGGAAAAGATAAAATGATTTACTTTGCCTTTCTAAAATAAATCAACGAATTTTTCTAATGACAGGACAGCCTTTCTATATCTTAGAATCAGTAGACAGCACCAATAACTATGCCATGGAGCAGGTAAATACGGGCTTAGTGACACCTGGAACAGCCTGGTTTGCAATGGAACAAACAGCAGGAAAAGGTACGCGTGGAAAGCAATGGTCCTCACCCAGAGGGGAAAACATCGCGTTGACAATAGCGCTGCAACCCACCATGCTACCGCTTTCCAGACAATTTATGCTGAGCGTGGCTGTAGCCCTGGGGGCAGCAGATTTCTTTACCAAATATGCAGGTGATGAGACAGGTATTAAATGGAGTAATGATATTTATTGGCGTGACAGAAAGGCAGCAGGCATTTTAATCGAAAATGTGCTGCGTGGTAATACATGGCAATATGCCATAACAGGAATCGGGTTCAACATTAACCAGGCGTCATTCCCGCCACATTTACCGAACGCTGTATCACTCAGGCAAATAACCGGGAAGATCTGGGATGCTGCAGAGCTGGCACAGGATCTATGTAAGTTTTTGCATGTACGTTTTGAACAGCTGCACCCGGCATATTATACAGATCTGCTGGAAGAGTACAAAAGCAGACTCGTGCGCATGAACAAGCCAGGCTTGTATCGTAAGGACGGGGAAATCTTCGAAGGCGTCATCAGAGATGTACTTCCAGATGGCAAATTATGTCTTGAAAAAGAAAACAACATTTTACAACTCGGCTTTGGGGAGGTTGAGTTCATTTTTGCAAAGTAATGTCCGGTTTCGATCAAAGCGAACACTTAAAATGATACGGATTACGTGCCGCGCTCATGTTAAGAATATAGGTGGATGACGGGGTCACGTAATCCGTTCTAATATCTTGTTTTTACTGCGAGGAGGGTAGTTGGTTGATGTTTCATAGCAGTTCATCAAAAAGCCAGATGAAAACAAGATTTTGGTTGATAAAGGGTAGGACTAAATTGTGAAAACTTTGTTAATTTATCAAATTAAAAAATGCAACACAGAAACATATAATTTTAATTATTAACTGTTTACGTCTTATTCTCCCCCTTAAAACAGAAAAGCAGTTGTGTATTTTTTGACGGAAGGCCACTTGCTTTCAGCGTGCAGTAAGTTACCTGGCTTTATACCCCCAGTCCTGCAGCCATTTGATCACCTTTTCTTTGTAATCTCCCTGGATCAGTATCTGGCCATCTTTTGCGCTGCCGCCGGTGCCGCATTTTGTTTTGAGGTCTTTGCCCAGTTTTTCAAGATCTTCATCTTTCCCCACGAACCCATCTACTAATGTTACCACTTTACCTGCGCGCTGCTTCGTATCCAGTTTAACACGTAGCTGCTGCTGAGCAGGGGGGAGGGTATTGATCTCTTCCTGGTCATCCTCATTTGCTGGTGTAAAATTAGGATCTGTAGAGTAAACGATCCCACCACCGGTGTTATTTCTCTTTTTGGACATGATACTGGTTTTAAATTATCCTACAATCACCTGCAGTGAAGCGGGTTCTACCCTGAAGAGGACCTCGCCCTGACTGGTCAGCGGTACGGCATCTCCATCCACCTGTAAATGGGCCAGTTCCGGACTCTTTACAAGAATTTGTTTACCCATGTAATGGTTCATGTAACTGGTCTTATCAATATTACCCATCAGTGAAAAGAATCCTAATGGCAGTAATCCAAAGAAAGGCATGGGTGGTACCACACATACATCGAGGTTGCCATCGAAAACGCTTGCGTTTGGTGCAAGCTTGAACTCGTACCCAAACTGGTTACCATTTGCAACTGTGAACATAAATGCTTTTTGTTCCAGTTGCTGCCCGTCGATATCGATTTTATAGCTAGGTCCCTTGTACTTGTTGAAACTGCTGATCACCAGCCTGGCATATCCCCACAATCCTCTTTTCTTTGTATTTCTGAACTGGTCGGCGATAAGGGCATCAAAACCTACACCGGCATTGCTAAGGAATAAGTGTTCGTTGGCATAACCGATATCAATCGGCTTACGTTTTCCATTGGCAATCAGTTCCAGTGCCAAAGGTACTTTCAGCGGAATTTTCAGCGCTCTGGCCAGGCCGTTGCCGCTACCCAGTGGTATTACTGCGAGTGCGGTGTCAGTGCCTACCAATCCCTGTGCGATTTCATTGATGGAGCCATCTCCGCCTACAGCTACCACTGTATCTACGCCCTGAGCAACTGCTTCGCGCGAAAGGTCAGCGCCATGCCCCAGGTATTCCAGGTGTTTAATGTCTACCTGAAAGGCTTTAGGAGTCAGGTATCGCCGTATCACATGTTCTAACCGCTTCTCTCTGTCCGTACCGGCTTTCCGGTTGATGATAAATAATATCTTTCTCAACGCTAGGGATATTTCTGTTTTAAATAGCTTTCAGACTCAGGTCAAGACTCACTGCATGGTGAATAACAGCTCCTGCCGATACGTAATCCACGCCTGTCTTTGCATACTCTTCGATTGTATCCAGGTTAATGCCCCCTGAAGCCTCTGTTTCATATTTCCCGTCTATCAGCAATAATGCCTGATGCAATTGTGCGGGTGTAAAATTGTCCAGCATAATGCGATGGATCTTTCCAACTGTCATTGCTTCTTTAACATCATCAAGATTGCGGGTTTCTACTTCGATTTGCAAAGGTAACCCGTTCTCTTCAAGGTAAGCAACGGTTCTGTTGACAGCCGCAGTAATACCGCCGGCAAAATCAATATGGTTATCTTTCAGCATCACCATATCGTACAGCCCCATCCTGTGATTGACGCCACCACCTATTCTGACTGCTTCTTTTTCCAGCAGGCGGAAATTGGGTGTTGTTTTTCGGGTATCGAGCAATTTAGTTCTATAACCATTGAGTTTTTGTACATATTGATTGGTGAGGGTTGCAATACCACTCATACGCTGCATACAGTTCAACACCAGTCTTTCAGCCATGAGCAGGGTATGTACAGAAGCATGCACTTCAAAGGCTGTCTCGCCTGCAGTCATCGCCTCACCATCTTTCTTCAGGGGAGTAAACACAGTTTCCGGATCCAGCAGGTGGAATATGGTAGAAGCTACCTCCATGCCGGCTAAAATGCCGTTCTCTTTAATCTTTAACCTGGCCCCGCCTTTGGCATTTGCCGGTATACAAGCCAGGGTTGAATGGTCTCCGTCTCCGATATCTTCTGCCAGTGCGCTGCGAATAAGGTTTGTTAATGCTGGTTCCTGTAACATACTATTACTTTGAAACAACGAAAGTAAGCGAATTTTAACTCACGCTTTCAAACAAAAAAAGTCCGGAGATGTACTCCGGACTAAACAATATCAATCTTAACAATTACTATTTGCTTTCAAAACGAAGCTCATTCAATACCATTGAGCCTCCCTTCTTTTGTAAGAAAAAGGATGTACGATATGCTCCACCTGAAGTACCCATATTACCGATACCAAAGCGGGAACCGCCACCACCTTCTCCCTGATGGATCAGTTCGAAGGATTTTACCTGATTCTTTGAAAAAAAATCTTTCAATATTATTTCTGCCTGAGATTTACTATAAGAGCTGGATTTACCTGAGATGTTGATTTCAACAGTATTGTCAAGGTAGCGGGAGAGTGAACTAGCATCACCCGATTTGATGGAGCTGACTACATCTTCGAAAGGTCCGGCAGCACCTTGATTCAAGGCGCTTGCTGACATTGTAAATGCAGTGACAATGCCTGCTAACAGCACTACTCCCAGCACATACATTAACTTTTTCATTGCCAGTATTTTATTAGAAAGTAAAGTTTTCATCATCAATGTGAAATGGGCTAAAACTATGCCAAATTGCGGGTTGACGCGGAAAATACAATTATCGTTGTATCATCCAATTGATAATTAATGCAAATTAAAAAATATATAAATTCAGCGTAAAATTTAAGTTTATGTTATGACTACTCCTTTTCATAGAAGCTGATATGAATTTTGACACCAAATGATCAAAAGACTATTGGAATTGAAGGATGCTTGTTAACTTTACGATCTTACTGCTTTAAAATCTCAACCGGATATATGGAAAAGAAAAAAGCCATGCTCGTTATCATGGATGGATGGGGACAAGGACAGGTTCCTTCCGCTGACGCAATAGCAAATGCCAAGACACCTTTCGTGAGCAGTCTTTATTCAAAGTACCCACACAGTACCCTCGTAACTTGTGGCGAACAGGTAGGCTTACCGGATGGACAAATGGGTAACTCAGAAGTAGGTCACCTGAACCTGGGGGCTGGTCGTATTGTGTACCAGGAACTGCAGCGTATCAATGTTGCGATCCGTACCGGAGAACTGGCGGGCAATGCTGTGCTGCAGGAAACTTTTAACTACGCTAAAGACAACGATAAAGCCCTTCACCTGATTGGCCTGGTGAGCGACGGTGGTGTGCACTCTCACATTACTCACCTGAAGGCGCTGACCCAGATTGCCAAAGAAAAAGGTCTGACCAAAGTATATATTCACGCCTTCACTGATGGCCGTGATACAGATCCCAAAGGTGGCCTTGGCTACTTCGCTGATCTGTTACCTCACCTGGCTCAAACTACCGGTCAGGTAGCCAGTATCACAGGGCGTTATTACGCCATGGATCGCGATAAACGCTGGGAACGCGTAAAACTCGCTTATGATGCTATGGTAAGTGGTATAGGTACCCCTGCTACCGATGTACTGGCTGCTGTAAAAGCGTCTTACGAGGCAGGTGTGACTGACGAATTTATCAAGCCAGTGATCATCACTGATGCTGCAGGTAAACCAGTGGCCACCATCCAGGAAGGAGATGCCGTTCTGTGCTTCAATTTCCGTACTGACCGTTGCCGCGAAATCACCCAGGTACTTACACAACAGGCTTTCCCTGATTTCGATATGAAACCACTGAGCCTGTTCTACACCACCATGACGGAATATGATAAAACATATAAAGGCGTGCATGTGATCTTCGAAAACGACAACCTCACCAATACCCTTGGTGAAGTGCTGGAACAAAATGGCCGCACCCAGATCCGCATCGCAGAAACAGAAAAATACCCGCACGTATCTTTCTTCTTCTCCGGTGGCCGTGAAAAAGAATTCAATGGCGAACGCCGCCTCATCGTAGCTTCTCCTAAAGTGGCGACTTATGATCTGCAGCCGGAAATGAGTGCCCCTGAGGTAACCGATACTATCGTGGCTGAAATCAATCAGCAATCAGCTGACTTCATAGCTCTTAACTTCGCGAACGCTGATATGGTGGGCCATACAGGTGTATGGGAAGCTGCCATCAAAGCTGTAGAAACTGTAGATACCTGCGTTAGTAAGGTAGTTACAGCTGCCCTGGCAAACAATTATACTGTATTCCTGACTGCAGACCACGGAAATGCTGACTTCATGGTAAACGGTGACGGTACACCAAATACTGCTCACACCCTGAACCTGGTTCCTTACTTCATCATCAGCAATGATTTCAAAGGCGAAGTAAAACCTGGTAAACTGGGCGACGTAGCACCTACCATCCTGACATTGATGGGGTTACCAATTCCAAAAGAAATGAGTGGTAATGTCCTGATATAACTGCTGGTCCTACAGCACCGAAAGGCCGTTCTGTGAGTAACAGGACGGCCTTTTTATTTTCCGTTACCTGTAACTATTCTGTTTGGTAAACCGTTTTACGTTTTTAGTGCTCTCGACAGATTTGCTCATGCATCAGATGCGCCGTCTTCACGGCGCATTATCTTTTTAACATTTACCGCAGTAGCAGTTCAGTTTGCTGTTCCTTTCAATTCCTCATACTTCGCTACCTTTGCTGCATGAAATTTTTCTGGACATTACTGACTGGCATTATAATCATCAGCTCCTGTAATATTGATTCTTCCCCCCCTCCTGCAACCGGCAGCGGATACAGGGATCTTAAAGGTTACTTTCAGGGAGAGCTCAACAGACTGGAAACACAGAAACCCGGGTTATTCAAAACAGTTTCACTGAATACAAAGCATGATAGTGTTACTATCAGTGCTCCCGATTCCCTGCAACTGCATAATATGCTGGCACCGTTTATGGATGTAGACCTTCACAAACCCAGTTTACAGGGGGCCTACGATACCATTTTGCTGGCAGATCAGTTCACCGGAAAGCGGTCCCTGATGTACAAAGCCAAGGACGAAGCAACCCTTCCCCAGGAAATTATCCTCGAATTAGATAGTGCACAGCAAATCACTGCCGTACAGCTGAACAAGCATGTGCGCAACCTCGTTTATGAATACGAACAAAACCTCGAGTATCAGCACAATCACCACATCCGTATCACGACAAGACAGCGTATTGCTTTCCTGCCTGAAAAGGAACTGGATATTAAGATTGCGATGATGCACCTTTAATGACTTTATTGATCAGATGACAGCAGCGGAGTTTTCACAGATATCACATACCATTCCCCTTCAACCCGGTATTTATAAGTACTACAATGAAGGAGGCGAGCTCCTGTACGTAGGAAAAGCAAAAAGCCTGCGGAAACGGGTGAGCTCGTATTTTGTAAAGAATCACGATAATTATAAGACCAGGAAACTGGTTGAACACATCCATCATATTGAATTTACCATTGTGGGCTCCGAACAGGATGCCTTTCTGCTGGAAAACTCACTGATTAAACAATTCCAGCCCAAATTCAATATCAACCTGAAGGATGATAAAACCTATCCTTATCTCGTGATCAAACACGAGTCATTCCCAAGGGTATTTTTTACCCGGAATGTAATCAAAGATGGTTCAGAGTATCTGGGGCCTTATACCTCTGTATGGAGAGTAAAAGAACTGATGGAAGTGATCAAGTCCAACATTCCTTTGCGTACCTGTAACCTGAATCTTTCCCCACAGAATATTGCCAGGGGTAAATACAAAGTTTGCCTCGAATATCACCTGGGAAATTGTAAAGGACCCTGTGAGGGATTACAGACTGAGGATGATTACAGAGAAGGATTATCTCAGGTAAAGAACATCCTGAAAGGTAATCTCTCCCCCATCTTACAACTCTTCCGCGCACAAATGCAGGAGTATGCCATGAACATGGAATTTGAGAAGGCAGAGATGATGCGGAAGAAACTTGAAAAGCTACAGGAATATCAATCCAAGTCTACCATTGTAAATACAAAGGTGGGCAATGTAGATGTGTTTTCCATCATCAGTGAGGGCAACCATGCCTATGTGAATTACCTGCGTGTATTGAACGGCACGATTGCAGATACCAAAACGGTAACGCTGGAGAAAAAACTGGAAGAAGAAAATGATGAGGTGCTTGCCTATGCAGTGAGCTACCTGAGAGATGCATTCAAGAGCGTGACAAGAGAAATCATTGTGCCAATAGAAATAGAGTATCCTGAAGAGCATATTATCGTCACCGTACCGAAAGGAGGGGATAAAAAGAAACTGCTGGAGCTTTCCGAAAAGAATGTAGATTATTTCAAAGAAGAATTACACCGTAAGAAGATATTGCACCTGGAAGGAAAGAGTGATATGGAGAAGAAGAAGGTGCTGTACCAGTTACAGGCTGACCTTGAACTGGTAGAATTACCGACACATATAGAGTGTTTCGATAACTCGAACTTCCAGGGAGCTTATCCTGTATCCGCATGTGTGGTATTCAAGGATGGGATAGCATCAAAAAAAGACTATCGTCATTTCAATGTGAAGACAGTCGAAGGCATCAATGACTTTGCGTCTATGAAAGAAGTGGTGTTTCGTCGTTATAGCCGTTTATTGGCAGAACAGCAACCTTTACCGCAGCTGGTGATCATAGATGGTGGTAAGGGGCAGTTGGGAGCAGCGATGGAGAGTATCAGGGCATTGGACCTGGTAGGTAGTATGACAGTCGTTGGCCTGGCCAAAAACGAAGAAGAAATTTTCTTTCCGGGAGACAAGGATAGTATCAAGCTACCCTACGATAGTGAGAGTCTCAAATTAATCAGAAGAGTGCGTGATGAAGTGCATAGATTTGGTATCACCTTCCACAGGAATAAGCGAAGTAAGGGGACATTTAAGAATGAGCTGGAAGGCATTAAGGGAATAGGGGAGAACACGGCGACACAGTTGTTGAAGACATTCAGGTCAGTGGCAAAGATCAGGTTATTGACAGAAGATGATCTGGTAAAAGAAGTAGGAGCGTCCAAAGCAAAATTGATATACAATCACTTTCATAAGGAATAAAAAAGGGGATCGCAATTGCGATCCCCTTTTTTATTTTAATCTTTATCTGCGAGCAGCTATTAATACTGCCACATATCCTGTTCTTTATTGAAGATTTTATCCTTCACAGCCTGACCTTCCAACAATCTCATAGTACCGTCTTTGATATAATCTTTGATCTCGCGGTTATAAGTATTGTTTTCTTTGGTAATGTAGCTGGTGAAGAAACGCATTTCGAACAGATCTTCCCAACTCATAGTAGCCGCGTCATTATTCTGGTTGTATACATCGTATTTAGCCAGGATAGGACGCATGTCAGGATAGTACACCCAGAACAGCGGAATAGCTGCACGGAAAGAACCATCTTCATTCATACGAGATACCATTGGAGCGATACCGAGGATACGAACTTTCAGCTGAGAGGCTTCCTTGTCGAATACCCAGATTTCCTTGATCTTGTACTGCACAACAGTACGTGGATCGAATTCGTCGCGGGTGGTTACCATCTTCTCTTCACCTGTTACAGGGTCGATACTACGGATGGTTTTCTCTTCGCCGCTCAGTTTATTCTGGATCTCTTCGTAAGCGATCGGAGTGGTGAATCTGTCATCAATAGCGCTGAAGGCTTCTACCTGCTTGCTCTTGATAGCATCAAGCAGGATGTTAATGAACAGCTGGCTGGTACCATTTTCATCCTCAACATTATACTGAAAAGGAAGGTTCATCTTTTCGCGGGTATCTATTACCTGCCAGATCTTCTTTTCCCAGAATTCGTCATCTGAGCGAATATGATCGTAAGCAATAGGCGTACGGTCTTTGATGAAATTCTTTTCAGAAATACCATCGATACGCTGTGATTTACGCGGGGTATCAACTGGTATACCAATACCATCAGGGCGCAGTGAAGCACCTGTGGTTGGTGGAGGGGGCGGTGGCGGCGCAACGCTGTTACCTGTAGCAGGATTTACTACGGAAGCATCCTGGGTAGCTGCATCGGGAGTCGCCGGTTTACGACGTGTACCTCCACGGCGTTGTGCATCAGCCTGAGATGCCAGCAGGATCACCAGCATGAGGGAACACCAACCAATTTTGTTAAGGATGACTGCTCGCATAGAACGTTATTAGTTTATCTTGAAATTGATATTGCTCATATCTCTTACTTTACCATCCGGACCCTTTACACGAACGTTATCGAAGTAAACCTGGTCGCCTGGTTTCAGGCTACGGATAGCACCCATTACACCACTAGGGAAGTAAGCGGAATTTGCCTCACCTTCAACATAATCGCCGGAACGAGGTTGGATACCGATACGGTAGCTAACTACATCGTACTTTACACCGTCGAATACGAAGTCTTCCAGATCAGCACGCAGACCGCCCTGTACTTTGAACTCAGCAGCCTTCATAGAAGGGCCTTTGCTCAGACCAACTTTCAATACTGGGTCAGGGATGTATTTGATACGGAATTCTTTAGAACCTAAAGTTTTTACTTTACCATCAATCATAGCGCTAACGTTCACTACTGCTTTACCTGGGCTGCTAACAGTCACCATGTATTCGCCAGTAGCTTTCTTAACGATAGAACCACCAGAGATAGTTGCGTTGATAGCTTCAGCTGGTACACCACCTGCAGATACAGAGATTGGGTTCTGTAAACCAATGTACAGTACGTTCATCTTGTCGGCAGAGATAGATGTAGTAGAAGCACCTACGCTATAAGCTTCGTTGAATGGGAACTCTTCGATCGCACCGTTTGGCTTTTTCAGTCTAACGATACCGGAGATGCTCTTTTCACCGATGCCGGATACAGGCATTGTATAAGTACCTAAACCATCCTGTGCGGTAATAGTCTGACCATTTACTACGATCTCAGGATTTACAGTGCTGGAATAAGCACCTACTGCGATGTTAGCTGTCAGGGTCTGACCTTCCATCAGGTTTTTAGAGTTCAGGGATACAAAAGGCCTGATCTTATCGAAAGTGAAGTCATTGGCATGGATCTGTTTCAGCAGGTCATCAATAACTTCAGCTTCAGAGTTTTTAACGTCGTTCTGGAACTTACTCAGCAGGGTTACTGCTGCGATAGTAGGTACCATTTCGAAGTGGTAGCTGGTCCAGGTTTTCGTTGCAGGACTGTGACCACCTTTTCTTTCACCAACCACGATTTTCAGTGGTAATGATTTTTCTTTTACGGCTCTTTCTTTTGGATCAAAGAAAGACAGGTATTTAGCACGCAGTTCTGTCAAACGTTTTTCCAATTCAGGACCTTGTTTGCGGTTCTCCATCACACGGGTAGGAGCGTCCTGGTCAGATTTACCTTTGATGTCACCATGTTCGTCATAACCACCGGACTCTCTGATGATCGTTGCTTTCAGCGTGTCGATGAAAACAACCATTTCCTGAGAGATGGCTTTCACTTGTTCTGCTTTGGCTTTCAGCGGAGCTGTCTTCTCAGCATCCGTTTTCATGTTAGCTTCAAATGCATTATAAGTGAGGCCGTTTTTTTCTGTAATTAACCCGTTAGAGTTAACGATAGAGTCGTTTACTATATTAAAAGCGTTCAATATCTCAGCAGAAACGTTCAATGCCAGCATGGCCGTCAAGACCAGGTACATGATATTGACCATCTTCTGCCTGGGATCTTTAGGTAGTGCCATAGTTTGTTTTCAGATTAAATGATTGTCTGTTGTTAATTCCAAAACTATAAGCGTACCTTATCTTCCCTGCATAGCGCTGAGCATGTTACCATAAACGGTATTCAGGTTGCTCAGATTTTTTGCAAGTTGGGAGATTTGATCCTGAGTTTTACGCGCGTCGTCTACGCTGCTTGTCATTGCTGAAGAAACTTTGAGCAGATTTCCGTAGAAATTGTTCATTGCTTTCAGGTGATTGTTTGTGTCCTGCAGTTCCAGTTCATAGATAGCATTCAGAGAAGCCAGGTTCTTGGTCATACCCTGCATCTGCTCATGGAAACTTCTTGTTGATTCAGAAGCACTGTTAAATGATGCAACAGCTGATGCTGCTGTAGTGTAAGCATGTGCAACGTTAGTAATTGCGCTGGCTGCTTCCCTTGTTTTCTGGGTGTAATCGCCGGTAGCTGCAACAACGTCGCTGATGTCCCTCATCTTATCAACGGTGGTACCTAATTTCTGGAAGTTCTCGCTCAGCCTCTGCAGTGATACCGGAGTGATGTCAGCTTCTTCCAGCATCTTGTCCAGGCCAGCCAGTGCAGGGCTACCACCGGCAACAACAGAAACATGTGTTTCTCCGCCGTGATCTCCGCCACCACTATCTGGTACGAATGCGTATACAAAGAAGATTAAAGCCTCGGTTGTCAGACCAACGATCAGGGCGATATCCGCTCCTGGCCAGTGTTGGATCTTAAACAACGCACCGATAATTACTACTGATGCAGCGATACATACAAAGAAATTAAGCCATTTCGCTGTAGTAGGATTCATAGCCATAGGTCAAAATTTACTGGTTAAAGTGTTAAAGGTTAAATTGTTGTTATGGAATAGTTGTTGCTCATCGATGATTTGCGGTTTCCCAATGTACATCATACGGTTTGTCATGTTAAACATATTTAAAGTTGTTGAACACACACTACATGCCTGTCCCAAAGGCACTCGGAAATAACTCCCCGGTACTGCTTCGATACTGCCTGTCTCCTTGCCCATCTATCCGTAATGCTGATTATACTATTGAATAATGTCCAGATTAATGGTGACCAAAATCATTTTTAGAACGGCTCAGGAATGCAATCGTACATCTGAAACCAATGTAAGATTTAGCACTGTCCTGGTATTCGTAAGAGCGTGTACCTGTTTGAAGGAAATATCCGATATCTTTCCAGCTACCGCCTCTTACAGCTTTACGCTTCATTTTTGGTGGCGCATCATCTGTAACATCCATACGGAGATATGGGTTCATGTCAGATGTGAAGGAGTAGGCATTCTCATAGAAAATATCCTGTGTCCATTCCGCTACGTTACCAGACATGTTGTACAGTCCGTAATCGTTAGGCCAATAAGCGTCTGCCCTTACAGTGTAGAAACCACCATCTTCAGGATAGTTACCACGACCTGGTTTAAAGTTTGCCAGCAGACAGCCCTTCTTGTTGCGGATATAATAACCACCCCATGGATAAGGAGATTGCTCTCTACCGCCACGTGCAGCATATTCCCACTGTGCCTCGGAAGGTAACTGGAATTTATCTTCAGTAAACAGATTCTTGGAGATACGGTAGTCTTCCCAGAACTTACTACGCCATTCTGCGAATGCGTTAGCCTGATGCCAGGTCACACCTACTACCGGATAATTATCAAATGCCGGGTGCCAGAAGTACATTCTCGTCATCGGCTCGTTGTAAGCGTAAGAGAAGTCCCTGATCCAACACAGGGTGTCAGGATAAACAGCTACATCCTTCTTTACAATGAACTTAGAACGTGGCTTGTTAGCGTTCTCACGCAGCTTCGCCTGCTCCCAGTTAAATGTTTCTATGTGATACACCAGTTTATGTACGTCGAACTCTTTACGACCATACAGGCGATCCTCCGGAGCATACGTCATCTGCTCCAGCTTATCCATGGTGCCTTTATCCTTGTAATTGATCTTCTGCTTCCAGTCGATCACATCCTGCCCGCCATCACTCTTAACATGACTCAGCAAAATGTGCGCGATAGAATCTGTCACCCATTTTACGAACTGACGATACTCGTTATTTGTAATCTCCGTAGCGTCCATGTAGAAGCCGGAAATAGAAATAGACTTGTTACGAGCAGTGTACGCATAGTTCAGATCCTCATCGCTGGGGCCCATGTGAAAGGTACCAGAAGGTACATACACCATTCCATAGGGTACAGGAGGGAAATACTTCGGTCTGGGACTAACTCCAATCAGCTGTCCTTGTGCATTTTTGGGGGTTTTACTACCACCGCAGCTGGCTAGCAGACTAACCAGCAATACTGCTAACAGACCACTTGAAAAATTAAGCTTCATAAGGGTAGCTTTCATTGAAAATCATTTATTTCGATACAGCGACGCAGTTCCATTGGCCGAAATGACACTGCTTGCCGTCGCTAAGTTCTGAAACATGGCCGAAGTCTTCCCGGACGCCCCGGTTAGACTAATAAGCCAACCAGCCATTCACATTTTTTGTATTTAAAATGACTCTAAAGCTGCTGATTTATAGACAACTCCAGATATAACTGGTGGTTCGCTTGTTGGTTTCTTAAATATCTTGCCCGATCAGGTCGTGTTCTCAGAATCAGCACTTTTGCCCATCACTCACCCGTTTGAATCTTAAGTAAGATAACAAATGTAATGATTAATTTTAATCCGTAGTTAGTTTTTAGCCAACTTTTTCATTCGCTCATAGGACCGATGACAATTAAATTAAACGTATTTTTTAACATTTTATTATATCTGACAAAAAATCCTTTCTACCGTTTCCTTTTTACAGAGATATGGTCATGCAAGATACATAAATATTATTTCAAATTAATAATTTCATCTATATAATTAGCAGGTTTAATGCAATGATAATCTTCGCAAACATAGATCAGCGTCTCATTCGCCCGCTCCCGGTGTGACAGTAAGGGTATTTCTGGATTATCGTGCCTCGCTCCCAGCAGTACCTTAAACGGAATATAATGTTTATTAGTATCCTCCATTCTCAACTTATAATCCGGCCCTACTATTGCAATTTCTTTTACTCCCTGTACCCGTTGTAATAACAGCCCGGCCCATACTCCCAGCGATGTAGGATACCTCACCGTCGTCTGCGCCTGACCAGCCTGCATTTTGAACGCCCTTTCACCCCATTCTTTCTGATCAAACACAATACTCAGGTACCAGAGATTGGCAGCCATTATCGCATTGCCACTAGGAGTGGCACCATCGTATACTTCCTTTTTTCGAACGATCACATCAGATTGACTTTCAACAGTATAAAAGCAATATACACCCGATTCGTCAGAAAAATGCTGCAATACGAAAGTTGTTAACGAAAATGCCTTATCCAGGTAAGTTTTGTCACCCGTCACCTCCTGTAGTGCGATCAGCGCCCTGATCAACCAGGCATAATCATCCAGAAATGCCGGATATTTTGCCTGTCCGTTCTTATAAGTATGATAAAAGGACTCTTCCTCATTTTTCCTGAAATGTGTCCAGCAGAAATCCATTGCCTTTACTGCCATTTCTCTGTAGCTGCTTTCCCCCGTTGCTGCAAAAGCCTTACAGCATGCATGGATCATCAGGGCATTCCAACCTAAAAGGAGCTTATCATCCAATCCCGGTCTCACCCGCTGGCTTCTCACTTCCATCAGTTTAGCAAGGCCGGTGGCCAGCTGTTCGCTCAAAACAGTTTCATCCAACTGATGCTCAGCGGCAAAGGCAGATAATGGTTGTTTGATCCATAAGATATTGGTATCCTCCCAGTTTCCTTCCTCGCTGATATCATAAAAGCGAGAGAATAATGCCGCATCCGCGCCTAATATTTCGTCTATTTCTGCCTTGCTCCAGGTATAAAACTTTCCTTCCACTCCTTCTGAATCTGCATCCAGTGCGGCATAAAAGGCGCCTCCGGCATCTGTCATCTCCCGTTGCACAAAGGTCAGTGTCTCGGCTATCGTTACGGAGTAAAGCGGATTACCCGTTAACTGGTACGCTTCACTCATTACATCTACCAGCAGCGCATTGTCGTACAGCATCTTTTCAAAGTGCGGAGCCAGCCATCTGGCATCCGTGCTATAGCGTGCAAAACCACCTCCCGCCTGATCATAAATTCCACCCTGTATCATCTTGTCCAGCGATAGCAGCGCCTGGTCCAGCGCAGCCTGATCTCCGAAGCTATGGTAGTAGCGCAACAGGTATTGAATGATAAAAGTACCCGGGAACTTCGGTGCATTTCCGAATCCACCCCATTCCTTATCGGCCTGTTGCATGATGTTCTGGAAAATAATATCACATTGATTACGAGTGAATTGCTCCTCTTTGGGCAGCAGGTTGATGGCGCTACCAAACTTGCTGGCCTGCGCCAGGTGATCACGCATGTTAATCGCTTGTGTATCAATGTCCTCCCGCCTGTTTTTGAAGGCGTCTGACAGGGCCAGCAGTAATTCCTGCCAGGAAGGGCGGTTATAGGCTTTCACCGGAGGGAAGTAGGTACCTCCATAGAATGGCAGTCGCTCCGGAGTCAGGAACATATTCAGCGGCCATCCACCAGCGCCAGTCATGGCTTGCAGGGCGTCCATATATATATGATCGAGATCCGGTCTTTCTTCTCTGTCTATTTTAATATTAATGAAGTGCTCGTTCATGATCCGCGCTGTCGCTTCGTCTTCGAAGCTTTCGCGTTCCATGACATGGCACCAGTGGCAAGCGGCATAGCCAATGCTAACTAATATTGGTTTATCCTCTGCTATGGCCCTTTGTAAAGCTTCATCGCCCCAGGGGTACCAGTCTACAGGATTGTGCGCATGCTGTAGCAGATACGGGCTCGTCTCGTTAGATAGTTTGTTCACGGCTATGGTCTTCCAGTAATTCCTTTTCCAAAAATAAGAAGGGACAGCGGTTGCTGTCCCTTAAGGTATATTAATTTCCTGTTTTTTTTACATATTATTTTTCCAACTACGCTGATTAACAGATAGAACGCTGTTATTTGGGCCAATTCTTCCTAAAAGCAGGAGGATTTACTTCTTGTTAGCTGTAGCCAGGTATTGCTCCAGTGCAGCTACCATAGAGGGTGCTTGTGGTGCAGGTGCTTTTACATCTAATCTAAGCCCGGCTTCTTCCACTGCGGCAGAGGTAGTAGGTCCGAAGGCGCCAATGTGGGTGCCATTCTGCTCAAACTTTGGCATATTTTCAAACAACGATTTCACACCGTATGGGCTAAAGAACACGATCATGTCGTAATCTTTGCCTGAAAGTACTTCCTTTACATCGTTTGAAACGGTCTTGTACAGCGTAGCGGTAGCATATTCACATTTATTGGCTTTGAGCCATTCTTCAATATCTTTCCGTTGACTGTCAGAACTTGGGAAGAGGAATTTCTCGTTGTCACGATGCTTATTCATCACTTCCAGCAGACTTTTGGTAGAACCATCAGCCCCATAGAATACTTTACGTTTACGGTAAAGGATGAATTTTTGGAGATACAAAGCAATTGCTTCTGTAATGCAGAAATATTTGCAATCCTGCGATACTTTGATTTTCATTTCTTCGCATATGCGGAAGAAATGGTCTACAGCATTACGGCTCGTAAATATCACGGCTGTAAAAAGCTGTATGTCAATCTTCTGTTTCCTGAAATCTTTCGCGGACAGTCCCTCCACCCTTATAAACGGATAAAAATCCAACTTTACATTGAATTTTTTCGCTAGTTCAAAGTATGGTGATTTTTCTGTTTCAGGCTTAGGTTGGGAAATTAGAATTGACTGAATCTGTTTCGCCTGCAAATCTTTTTTTGGCCCGCCTTTAATCATACGTTTTTTGCTCTTGTGTTAACAATAGGAGATCAATGACCGCCAGTTAACCAGACCAGCAACACCTTTGTAATTATTAGTACCGGTGCTACTTCGAATGCGCAAAGGTAAAGAAAAAAATGTAATCTGCTGAAAGATAAGTATTGCTTTACCACTGAATAAGACCTGATATACCTGTATGCGACCAATATTACTATAAAGAAAACCGAAATGTACACAAAGGCTCTTGCCTCTTCAGGCCTGCAAAAGGCCAGAATAACGAGAAATGGAACCAGCAGAATCCCCAACACTTTATTGATCAGATACAAAATAAAAATATATGCATCTGCCAACTCCGAACTGCCAAATAACCACCCGCAAAACCGCAACATCACATATTTTACGCTGTATACCAATGCCACTAAAACTATCAAAGCGGGTATTACCATCCATGCATTGCTGCTCGGAATATAGTTCTGGCGGTACATCAGCAGGTAGAGATACATAGCCAGGCTGATCACGAAAAAGGTATTCAACAGGAAGTTGGGGAAAGGGCTTTGTGACAACTGATCCTTCAACTGACGCTGGCTCAGGGTTGGGTTCATAAACGCCCTGAACAGGTCTGTGAAATATTTCAGATAGCTTAACCGTATTATACCCAGTAATAAAACCACACCTCCCATTACATACACCAGCCAGTCGAGGTCCCTGTAAACACGTACCGGGTTAAGGTCCAGTCTGTGTGGCTTATCTTTCTTTAAAAAAATATTGCTGGCAGTCAACGACTTTAAATATTTCTCATAAACCGTTTCCTGACGCAAAGGTACAGTCGGTGCCTGCGGAATGGAATCAGTATGTAAGCTGTCTGTACCCGTTGCTACAGGGTTAGCAGGCACTGCCGAAGCAGGTTGAGCAGCAGTACTGACGGGATTGTTAGCCTGGGTTGTAGTCGCTCCGGTAGCGGAGTGCATTGTCGCTGGTTGAAGCGGTGTTGTTGGGGGATTAGTGCCGGCAGGCCTGGATGCAGCCCCGGCAGGTGCACTCACAGTACCAGGTTTTAACCCTGAACTATCCTTCTTCACCACAGGTATCTTCTTTTTCACCGGCTGTACACGTCCTGTATCCTTATGGCTCTCTGCCGCCACAGGGGTCGTATGATGAACTGCCGCACTATCTTGCGCAGCCAGCCTTAAACAGGGTATTATGAACAGGAACAATAACCAGCTTCGCACCTCAAATATTTTTTTATGCTGAAATATGATTGCTGGCAAAGATATAAAATTAGTACGTCGTCTATAGGTGCTCTGCATCTTTTCTGTATGATCCGGGCTGTATCCCTTTACGCTGTTTGAAATAATGTGATAAATGGCTGGCATCGGTAAACCCGAACTCATCGGCGATTTGTTTCATTGTTACTGCACCTGCAGCAATCCTGTTTTCTATTAGCCTGATCCGGTAATCATTCACATAATCCCGGTAACTGACATCGAAGTTGCGTTTGAAATAAGCACTGAAATAATTAGGACTGATATTGAAGTGGCTCGCAATATGCCGGATTTTAATCATCGAGGGGTCATATATGTGCTGGTGAATGTAAGAGATCATCTCTTCTTTGTCCGGCTGCCCCTGGTCGATCCTTACATTCATGCGAACCATGGCTTCCCGGATCAACCCGAATACCGACAATACCAGGAAATACACAAGGGGCGAGTTCGACACATCTTTTTCCTGTTTACAGTAGGTGAGGAGGCTATCGATCGTGTTTCGCAGTACCACTTTCCCCGCATCATCCATTACCGGCTTCATTTCTTTCAACAGCGTCAGTCGCATGATCTTTTCAGGAGAAGCCGACAGTGACAGATAACTCCTTCCACTAAAATAACTGTCTGTAAACTTAATAAAGATAAACCGGCTCCGCTCGCTGACCTCAAAATAATGCTCATCTTCCGGAGAGATCAAAAACAGATCTCCGGTTTCATAAGGAATTCTGTTGTTGTTGTGCTGGTGAATGCCACCGCCCCTGTATACATAGATCATCTCGTAATAAGTATGGCTATGCACAGGTAAATGATAGACGTCTGTATCCATTTCATCTACTTCCAGTGGCTCAAACTGTCTCCGTTTCATCTATTAAATTTACAATAATATCTCCTACATATACCATTTTCACCAAAGAATACTACAGGAACTTTGCAGTATATGCACCTGGATGTAAAGCGCTTTCTTCCTATACAACTTACAGTACGATTGTTAATTAAATAAATAAATATGCAAACAGCACAAAATGCTGGTGTTTCGTTGTCAAGAGTCCGTTCTACCATAGCGGAATTCGTCGCTTTTACCTTTATTGGATACTTTACTATAGGTCTTGCATTGGCCGTATTACCTTACTTTATCTATCATGACCTGGGTTTTAGTACGATGACCGCTGGTGTGGTTATCAGCCTTCAGTATGTCACTACTTTCCTGTTCAGGGGATATGCTGGTGGTATTGTTGATAAAAAAGGTCCCAAACCTGCTGTCATGATGGGAATGATTGGCTTTGCCGTAAGTGGGGCCCTCCTGGTCATTGCTTATTGCTGCAAAAGCATACCCTCATTGAGCCTTACCTTACTGATCATCACCCGTCTTACCACCGGTTTTGCCGAAGGTATGATTGGCGCAAGTCCTATCAACTGGGCCATCCTGGCGGTGGGAGATGAACATACCAGCAAAGCGATCTCATATAATGGCATTGGCAGCTATGGCGCACTGGCGATTGGGGCACCCTTTGGCGCTATACTCCACCACCATTTCGGCATGAGCGCCATGGCTGTACTAATCATGATCTGTGGTACCATCGGGTATTACTATGCCAAAGGTAAGACGCCTCTGAAATCCGATTCTTCGGCGCCAAGACAACCTTTTGCAGATGTTTTCAAACTGGTTACCCCGTTTGGTGTGTGCCTGGCACTGGGTGGCCTGGGATTTGGAACCATTTCTACATTTATCACTTTATACTATTCACAACTGGGATGGCAGGGCGCTGTAATGTGTCTTTCCACCTTTAGTATCAGCTTTATCCTGGGCCGCCTTTTCTTTGAAGATTATATCAACAGATATGGTGGTATGAAAACAGCGATCTTTTGCCTGGTTACTGAAACGATAGGTTTGGCCATTCTCTGGCAGGCATATAGTCCGCACATTGCACTGGCCGGTGCCTGTATTGCAGGATTTGGCTTTTCACTGGTCTTCCCTGCACTGGGGGTGGAAGCAGTAAAACTGGTGCCTGCATCTAATAAAGGTGCCGCCCTGGGTGGATATGGATTGTTTATTGATCTTTCGCTGGGTATCACGGGGCCACTGGTTGGCCTTGTGGAAAGCACTTTTGGCATGAGGCATATTTTTATGTTCAGCATGGTAATGGTGTTTACCGGGTTTATTATTGCCGTGCTCATAAATAACTGGCAGCGCAAAGGAGAAATGACTGTGCGCTAAAATCGCGGATAAATACCCACCTTTGCAAAATGGCGGGTATTTATTTGCATATTCCTTTTTGTAAGCAGGCTTGTTACTATTGCAACTTTCATTTTTCTACTTCACTGGCGCAGGAACCGGCAATGGTGACAGCCTTGTTAAAAGAGATAGAGATACAAAAAGAGTATCTGTCCGGGGCTTCTATTAATACCATCTACTTTGGAGGAGGTACCCCGAGTTTACTACCCGAAAAAGACCTGCTCCGCTTATTGGAAGCAATTCATAAAAATTTTACGGTAAATGCTGGTGCAGAAGTGACCCTGGAAGCGAATCCGGACGATTTGTCTCCTGAGAAACTGCTCGTCCTGAAAAATGCCGGCGTGAACCGGCTAAGTATAGGTATCCAGTCTTTTCATGAAGAAGACCTGAAATGGATGCATAGAGCACATAATGCCCAACAGGCAAAGGAATGTATACTACATGCGCAGGATGCGGGTTTTGAGAATATAACCATTGACCTGATTTATGGTGGTCCTACCTTAACAGATACCGGCTGGGAGTATAATGTACAACAGGCGATAGCATTGGGCGTACCACATCTCTCCTGTTACGCATTGACAGTAGAACCGGGAACTGCTTTGGATCATTTCATTAAAAAGAAGAAAATGCCTGCAGTGGATGCGGATAAAGCAGCAAGACATTTTGAACAGTTGCTGAAATGGACCGGTGAAGCAGGCTATGAGCAATATGAAATTTCAAACTTTGCCCTGAAAGGATGGCATTCAAGACATAATAGTAGTTATTGGCAGGGGGCGTCATACCTGGGATTGGGGCCGTCTGCACACAGTTTTGATACGCAATCAAGACAGTGGAATGTGGCAAATAATGCATTGTATATAAAAAGCCTGGAACAGGGCGAGTTGAATTTTGAGCGGGAGGAATTAACGCCGGTAATGATGTTGAACGAGTACCTGATGACTGCTTTGAGAACTTCAGCGGGGTGTGACCTGGCGATTATTGCAGATAGATTCGGCGATGACAAGCGATCAGTTATTGTAAAGGAATCTGAGCAATTTATAAAGAAAGGCTGGATGCGACAGGAAGGGGAGAAGCTGATATTGACGCCTGAGGGCAGGCTGTTTGCAGACGGAATTGCTGCGCAGTTATTCTTTTAAAAATTATCCCACCCGCTATGGATGACGGGTGGGATAGGAAAAATTTATTTCACACCGAATTTGTAAATGCACTCAGATGTATAGGTAGCTCCTGGTTTCAGCACTACACTTGGAAACGCCGGCTGATTCGGAGAATCGGGGAAATGCTGTGTTTCCAGACAGAAAGCACCACGATGTACGTAAGTCTTACCATCCTTACCTTTATCAGTACCATCCAGGAAGTTACCGCCATAGAACTGAACACCCGGCTCAGTCGTCCACACTTCCAATGTACGACCACTTACAGGTTCTTCTACTTTTGCAGCCAGAGACAGTTCATTACCTTTCTTGTTCAACACGTAGTTATGATCATACCCACGACCAAATTTCAGCTGTTCAAAATCAGCATCTACTCTCTCACCGATCTTAGTAGGTGTAGTGAAATCCATTGGTGTACCTTTCACGGCTTCTAATTTACCAGTTGGGATCAGTGTGCTGTCTACCGGGGTAAATTTATCAGCATTGATAGTCAGAATATGATCATTGATATCACCATTACCAGCACCGTGCAGGTTAAAGAAAGAGTGGTTGGTTAAGTTAACGACAGTTGCTTTGTCTGTAGTCGCTGAATAATCGATTTTCAGTTCATTGCTGTCTGTCAGTGTATAGGTCAGTGTAATATCCAGGTTCCCCGGATAACCTTCTTCACCGTCTTTTGACAGGTAATGCAGTTTCAGTGAGTTAGGTGCAGTTTGTTCTGCATCCCAGACTACATCATTAAACCCTTTCTTACCGCCATGCAGATGGTTCTGGTTATTGTTGGTAGCCAGTGTATATTCCTTCCCGTCCAGTTTAAACTTACCCTTTGCAATACGGTTGCCATAGCGGCCTACGATACCACCATAGTATCTTTCTTTGGTGCTTACGTAGCGGGAGATATTGTCATATCCCAGTTCCACATCTTCCAGCTTGCCCGATTTATCAGGAGCCAGCAGGCTTACGATTTTACCGCCATAATTTGTAATGGCAACCTGCACATTACCTTTGCTTTTCAGGTAAAACAACTTTGTCTGTTTACCGTCTACCGTGCTGTCAAAATGGGCAGCAGGGATCTTCCCTTCGATGGAAAGGCTGTCTTGAGTGGTCTGCATACTGTCTACTGAATTATTATTGGATTTTGTACCAGACTGGCAGGCGCTTAAGCTAACGGCGGCTGCCACTGTGAGTAGTGGAATAATGTTTTTCATGCATTGGAAGTTATAAGGGTACAATATACGCTTTTCTGGATTACATGGAGTTGACTATAGGCGAAAAAAAAAAGCGCTTACCAATGGTAAGCGCTTTTTTTCGGGGGCATGGCCTTCGGCCGGCAAGAACCCGGATGCCTTTTTGCCATTGTGGTACTATTACCAACCCAGCAAATAAGAGAATATCAGCGGTGCTACAATCGTAGCATCAGATTCCACGATAAATTTCGGGGTATTAATATCCAGCTTACCCCAGGTGATTTTCTCATTAGGTACAGCACCTGAATAAGATCCATAAGAAGTAGTAGAATCAGAGATCTGGCAGAAGTAGCTCCAGAAAGGAACATCATGCCATTCCAGATCCTGGTACATCATCGGTACCACGCAGATCGGGAAGTCACCAGCGATACCGCCACCAATCTGGAAGAAACCTACGCCCTTACCAGCAGAATTGTTCCTGTACCAGTCAGCCAGCCATACCATGTACTCAATACCGCTCTTCATGGTAGAAGCTTTCAGCTCACCCTTAATGCAGTAGGAGGCGAAGATATTACCCATAGTACTATCTTCCCAGCCTGGTACTACGATAGGAATATTTTTTTCAGCAGCAGCGAGCATCCAGCTATTCTTTGGATCAATCTCATAGTGTTCTTTCATCACACCGCTCAACAGCAGCTTGTACATATATTCGTGAGGGAAATAGCGCTCTCCTTTATCTTCAGCTTCTTTCCAGATCTTGTGGATATGCTTCTGAATACGGCGGAAAGCCTCTTCTTCCGGGATACAGGTATCAGTCACCCTGTTAAAACCATCCTGCAGCAGATCCCATTCTTCCTGAGGGCTCAGGTCGCGGTAGTTCGGAACTCTCTTATAGTGCGTATGCGCTACGAGATTCATGATATCCTCTTCCAGATTTGCCCCGGTGCAGGAGATGATGTCCACTTTCCCCTGACGGATCATTTCCGCGAAGGAGATACCCAACTCGGCAGTACTCATTGCACCCGCCAGAGATACCAGCATTTTGCCCCCTTCCAGTAAGTGAGCTTCATATCCTTTAGCAGCATCCACCAGTGCAGCCGCGTTGAAGTGGCGGTAGTGGTGCTGGATAAATTGAGAAATTGGACCTTTGTTCATTTCCGTTGTTGAATAAGTTTAAATCTTGAAACAGAGGGGCAAAGGTAAGGATTTTGAAAAGAATTCAATTCAGGCGCAGCAGGGGAGCAGATTATCATTTTGCTAAGTATAGTTGGCGCCCATTCCTGATTCCCTATTCCCGTAAAAAGACACCCGGGATGCCGGTAGCCGGCATAAAAAACAAAACCGGGGCAAATAAATGCCCCGGTTCCAAAAAAATAACAATAGTCTTCTCTAACTTAAAAGCAGTTTATGCTTTTTTCATACGCTGGTGTACACTCAGGTCGCCGCTACCATTCGATTTGATCACTTTCCAGGTATTTGCACCTTCAAGTGTTATGTAATACGCGGTATTACCTTCACTCTGGAACTCCACTACCCAACGGACAACTTCCTTTGGATAACGTTGCGCCAGTTTTGTAGATACAGCCAATGGCAGGTTTGCAGCGTCAACATAACGACGTGTAGCGAGCAAATGTCCATCTCCATCAAAGTAAGCTGTTACGTTACGCTCATTCAGCGTGAACCGGGCCATAAAGGTCTTGTTGTCATCGCTGTACCATTTGATGCCGGAAGCACCAGTGAATTCTTTATCCAATGCCGATTTCAACGTACTGGAAGCTTCAAGCTCCTTTGTACCTGTACCTGCAAAAGAATAAATCGAGGTAAATACAGCAATTGCTACCAGGAGCAACAGCTTTTTAAAACGGCCAAAAGGCCTTACACCTACAGGTGCAATGTGATTACTGATTGTTGAACTGAATTGTTTCATGGCGGAAACTTTTATTTTGTTTGATGAGTCAAAGGTACATGCTTATCAGTAGGTAGGTCAAGGCTTTTGTTACAAATGGAAGCTCACTGGATAAGATGTGCGCAATCTTCTGTCAGGTTGGGGCTATACTCCTTCTCCGTACACGATATACAAGCTTTCCCACTGAAGAGTTGCACGGGAAGGAGGAAAGTTGCAGGCACCTACGTTAAGCTTTTGTTAAACTGGACAAGAAAAATAAAATCTATCTTCGCTACATGAATTTTCTCGCCCATGCATATTTATCATATCACCAGCCTTCTATTATCACAGGCAATATGATCGCTGACTTTGTGAAAGGGAAGCATTGGCAGGATTATGAACCAGGTATACAAAAGGGCATTCGATTGCATAGACGCATCGACGCTTTCACCGATACACATCCCGCCACCCTGGAAGCCAAGAAATTCTTCCAACCAGGCTGTGGCAAATACAGCGCTGTATTCATCGACATTGTCTATGATCATTTTCTCGCCAATGACAGATCCCGGTTTCCCGGGGATAGCCTGGCGGCCTTTGCACAGGAAGTTTATACCACATTGCTCGCACAACATCAACTGTTACCATCCGGGTTCCAGGAAGTATTTAAATACATGCGGGAACAAAACTGGCTGTATGGTTATCAGTTCAGGGATGGGATGTACAAAACTTTCAGTGGCATCGTGAGAAGAAGCCGTTACCTTGATGTAACAGCCGATGTACCATTCGCCGCACTGGAAGAAAATTATGATGCCCTCTCTGCCAGTTACCAGACCTTTTTCCCTGACCTTGTCAACTTTGTGCAAAATGTACCGCCGGATCTAGCATCTGTATAACTTTAGTCGTAGGTTTGCACAACTATATTTTTGAACAATTAAGACCGTTTAATGAAGCAAGTATTCATCGCCGCACTGATTACCCTGTTTGGCTGTAGTGTTGTGTTTGCACAGGACAAGAAACTACCGCCACTGGATTCCAGCCCTATGGACATGGCGTATTATCCTGTAATGTATCCCTACGTTGTAAAAGTAAAAGGAGAACCCGGCGCCCTCGTGGCCCGCGTGATCTATAGCCGGCCACAAAAGAAAGGAAGAAAGATATTCGGCGACCTGGAACCGTATGGTGAACTCTATCGCCTGGGAGCTAACGAAGCCACTGAAGTGGAATTCTACCGCAATGTTACAATCGGTGGCAAACTGGTGCCTAAAGGCCGCTATACCATGTACGCCATTCCTAACGAATCAAAGTGGACAATCATTATCAACAGAGATACTGACATATGGGGGGCTTTCAAATACAACGAAGCAAAGGATGTGGTAAGAACAGATATCCCGGTAACCAAAATGGATACCCCGGTGGAACCTTTCACTATGGTATTTGAAAAAGCTGATTATGGTGCAAACCTGATCATTGCCTGGGATGTAGTGAGTGTAAGCCTGCCAGTGAAGTTTAGCAATACAACTGCACCTGTAAAAAAATAAAAGGCGGTAAGAGTACCGCCCACGAATTTTAACCATATCCTATGAAAAACCTGCACCAAATTTAGCCGGAAATACCGCGGGAATACTACGGTATAGGCCCAAAGTGTGAAATTTGTTCGTGAACGTGGCGAATTCATCCGTGTAACTACACTGAAAAGCTATTTTTGACTACCTATCCCCTTTCGCATACGTAGTTCTACGCATTTTGCCGTTTGTGGTAAGTACGGAGGATCGTACCTTTGGCCTTTCCTTAATAACTACAAAATTTCACAGGCATGAAGCTGGGAACTAAACTCATTCACGCGGGTGTAACACCGGATCCGTCTACCGGTGCCATTATGACCCCCATATTTCAGACCTCCACGTATGTTCAAAGTGCCCCCGGCCAACACAAAGGGTATGAGTATGCCCGTACCCAGAATCCAACCCGTGATGCCTTGCAAAATGCACTGGCTGCTATAGAAAACGGGAAATTCGGTATCTCTTTCGGTAGTGGCCTGGCCGCTACTGATGCAGTGATGAAACTTCTTAACCCCGGAGATGAAGTCATTGCCAGCAATGATCTTTATGGTGGCACCTACCGCATCTTCACGAAAATATTTGAGCGCTATGGCATCAAATTCCATTTCATTGGCATGCAGGATGCACAAAACATCCGTAATTATATCAATGCCAACACAAAGCTGATCTGGATAGAAACACCTACCAATCCGCTGCTCAACATTATCGACATTGCTGCCTGTGCACAGATTGCCGGCGAACATAAATTACTGCTCGCGGTGGATAATACATTCGCCTCACCATACCTGCAGAATCCACTGGATCTGGGTGCCAACATCGTTGTACACTCTGCTACCAAATACCTGGGTGGGCATAGCGACGTTGTTCATGGTGCCATCATTGTAAAAGATGAAGAACTGGCCAAACAGCTTTACTTTATTCAGAATAGTTGCGGAGCTGTACCCGGACCACAGGATTGTTTCCTTGTACTTCGTGGCTTGAAAACCCTGCACGTACGTATGCAAAGACATTGTGAGAATGGCGCTGCCGTTGCACACTTCCTTCGCCAACACTCCAAAGTTGCCAAAGTATACTGGTGCGGTTTTGAAGACCATCCTAACCATGCTATCGCTAAAAAGCAGATGCGTGGCTATGGTGGTATGATATCTTTTACGTTGAAAGATGATAGCCTGGAAGCCGCGACAAAAGTGTTAAGTGGCACACACCTCTTTTCGCTGGCGGAATCGCTGGGGGGAGTGGAATCACTGATAGGACATCCGGCTTCTATGACACATGCATCAATTCCACGCGAAGAGCGTATCAGCAATGGTTTGGTTGACTCGCTGATCCGGCTGAGTGTAGGGATTGAAGATGCAGACGACCTGATCGCCGACCTCTCAAAAGCTATAGGATAATCACAAACGCTCCTGCCTGCGGCAGGAGCGTTTGCTTTTTGGGACAGCTGTTTTCACAATTTTACTTATTTTCAATGCGTCATGCTGCAATATTATGCGGGCCTACAGACACACCTAATCGAATGACCACCATGAAATTCCAGCAACTGAAGGCGTTTTTGGATACCAAAGCGGCGTACTACAATACACCGGATTTTATACCAGGAGATCCTGTCACGATCCCGCACAGGTTTTCAAAACTACAGGATATCGAGATCGCAGGGCTTTTTGCTGCAATACTTGCCTGGGGCAACCGAACCACCATTATCAATAAATGCACGGAACTGATGAAGTTGATGGACAACGAGCCTTATGACTTTATTAAGCACCACCAGCCCAAAGAACGGATGAAACTCATGCATTTCTGCCACAGGACCTTCAATGGAACAGATCTGCTCTATTTTGTCGAGTTCCTGCAACATTATTATAGCAACGTCACTTCCCTGGAATTTGCCTTTAGCGGTCACCTGACCCCTAAAGACCTGACTGTCGAAAAAGCCCTGTTGGGATTTCATAAAATATTCTTTGCCATGGAGCACCCGGAAAGGACCAGGAAACACATATCCACCCCCGCCCGGAACTCAGCCTGCAAGCGGCTGAACATGTATTTGCGCTGGATGGTCAGAAAAGACGAAAATGGCGTGGATTTTGGTCTATGGAAGCATATCAGCCCCGCACAACTGGTATGCCCTGTAGATATACATGTAAGCAGAGTCGCTACCAGACTGGGATTGATATCAACTGCCAAAGCGGACTGGAGTACTGCACTGGAACTGACGGAAAAGCTACGCCAGCTGGACCCCGAAGACCCTGCCAAATACGACTTCGCCCTGTTCGGCCTCGGCGTCATAGAAAAATATGTTTAATAAATATAGCGTAATGATGAAGCGATTTTTTGTGTCAATGGCCCTGGGCGCTACCCTGGCCGTACCGGCATTTGCACAACAACAGGACGATAAAAGAGACTATGTAGACCTGAGCTACAACTTTCTCACAGGCCAACAATTCGAGCTGAAACAGGAAAGCCGCAGCGAAACCTATACGACAGTAGATGATGTAATGCAACGCGTAACCCGCGACTTCAATAATACCATTGCTATCGAGGTGACCGAAACGTCGGATGGACATGCCACCCTGACTTTCAGATATAAAGAATTGAAGTTCAATTTCAATGCACGCAACCAGAACATTCTTGTAGATGCTGCTGTGCCAAATGAAAAGGAGCCTTTTCAGGCTGCCCTGAAAAGCATTATCGATCAGCCATTCTCTGTCGATATCTCGTCTTCCGGGTATATCAACAAGGTAATAGGCCTGGATGATCTGCTTGACAAAGCATCGGCTACTTTCTCTAACCTGAAATCAGATGAGCAGGCAGCCTATAAAAAGCTGATGAAAGACCAGTTTGGAACGAATGCCTTCCATACCTGGCTGGAACAACTGCTGGTTATCTATCCTGTTCGTAGTATTAAGACCGGTACACGCTGGGAAGAAAATGTACCCATCCGCACAGGACTGGTAGGTGATATTTCGCTCTATTGGAACCTGCAGACATGGGACGCTCAAACCGCTAAGATCAACGGTACAGGTAAGATTACGACCAATAAGGTAGAGACGTTTACAACAGATGATGGTATTCAGGCAACCGCGGAAATCAGTGGAGACATTATGACGAATTACCTGATTGATCGTTCTTCCGGATTTCCTAGTATCGCGTCTCAGAACACAGAGATGAATGGTACATATACCTATAAGGCAAATAAAGCGAAGAGGATCAAGAGTGATGTGAAAGTACCTGTAAGGATTGTCACCAACGCATCTTACAAGATTAAAAGAATGAAATAATCTTCAATATCATCTGAACTTTTCCCGACAGCAATGAACAGTCAGATGCTGATAAAAAAATAGCTGCTGCCAATGGCAGCAGCTATTTTTTTGCGGAATAAATTTGAACAAATTCTGATACAATGCAACTATTACCTGAAACCGCAGTACAGATCGCAGCTAACACTGCCCTGTCTATTCCAGAGCATATCACGTACGACCAACTCGAATCACTGCTTGCAGCAAGGCTTGAAACATTGATCAATACTGACTTCCAGCAATTCGTATTGTTGTTGTACAAGATTGATGTAGCAGAGAAAAAAGTACGCCAGGTACTGGCAGATGATACAACGGCAAACGTCTATCGCAAAATCGCCGCCTTACTCATAGAGCGTCAGCAACAAAAAGTCATCTCCCGCAAAACCTTCACCAGACCTATTAACGACAATGACGACGAAGAACGTTGGTAAATGATAAATGACTGATCCAAACAAACATTCAACACTACTTATCAAACATCAACTCACGTACCTTCGCCTTATCTTCCTTCTCTTTCTCCAGTTCGAACGATGATCCGAACACCCAATCCCACAAGGAAGAACTTACACCAAACCCTTTCTCCTCTGCTTTATAATGATGCAGGTGATGATTACGCCACAATGGCTTCATAAATTTAAACGGCGGATTCCATGCATGAATAGCATAGTGCATGCTGCCGTAAATCAGATAGCCTAACATAAATCCCGGGAAGAACATATAAGTGTACTGTCTGAGGAAAAAATACTGCACGCCAAATATCATAGATGCCAGTATCAAACTGGGCACCGGCGGCATAAACAACCGCTGCTTGTCACGCGGATACTCATGGTGATTCCCATGCATTACGTAAATAAACCGCCTTACTCTGGGATTCTCACTACTAAAGTGAAATAAATACCGGTGCATGATATACTCGAAAAACGTCCAGAATAACATAGCACCAAAAAATACAGTTAGCACCGTCGTGATGTTAAACCCTAATGAGGTATTACTATAGTATAGACTATACCCTATAATAGGTAAGTACATGCCCCATATTACTAACGGATGTGTTTTAGTGAGCATTTCCAGATATCTGCTCTCAAATAACCTCGCCTGTCCTTTGTTCTTAATCTTATCAAACTTCATGACTTCCTTTAAATTTTTTTCAAGTAAAAAGCCTTAAATATTCCTTAGATTCTTCCGGTACAACTTTCGCCAATGAGCTAATGCACCAATATTATGCCGATCTTAACTTCACTTTTCATGTGCGTTTAGGGATTTCACCAGCTACCATTTAACCGCCAGTCATATTGACAATTTTACCCACATATCTTACTGAAAAATCCTCCCCTCCAGCCTCATATTTATATTTATTATCATTCAGAATGGCATGGCTATTCATGTCGAATACAGCGCTGAGCATGAATTCTGGCTGAATTACACCAATTAGAAACCGACAGGACTGACCCGGTTTATGAAAGATGCCGATCTGTTATGACCGTTCTTAACGAAAAAAAATTAACATAGCCCCGCAGCTTATGTTATCGTGTCATAATGTGGATTTGCTACCTCAGCAGGGTAGATGGACCTATATAGACAGCCAACAAGCATTGTTTGTTGTAGTCTCAATTTCGATGTTCTGACTGAGATGATATATCATGTATGAATGAAGCACAGTGATGCAATTTTAAAACCAGCTGCCAGCCATTCTGCCTTTTCAGGCAATAAAATGCAAATGAATTACTATTTAAGAGTGACGAATACCCCTGTATGGCAACCATTAAAATGTATCAGCTATATTTACATATCATACAACCAGAACGTTTAACATTATGAAACTTGTTACTTATCTCCGGGAAGAAAGCGACCAGCTGGCAATTTTAGTAGACAATCAGCTCTACAACACGCAGGACCTTCACCCGAACCTTCCCAGCAATATGCAGATGTTCCTGCTCATGTGGGAAGATGTGATCGATATCGCAAAAGAGGCCGACGCACAACTCAAAGCTGGCAAACATGTAGGCATCGCTACCCCCATTCCACTTGAAAGAGTTACACTTATGGCGCCTGTGCCATTCCCTAATTCCTGTCGTGACGGTTATGCTTTTCGTCAGCACGTTGCCTCTGCACGCCGCAATCGCAGGGTGGAGATGATTGCAGAATTTGACCAGTTCCCTGTTTTCTATTTTACCAACCACAATGCTATTCAGGGGCCGGGGAATGTTTATTGCATGCCCGATCATTTCGAAAAACTGGATTTTGAACTGGAAGCAGCCATCGTCATTTGTAAAGCAGGCCGCAACATTCCTGCTGAAGAAGCAGATGAATATATCGGAGGTTACATGATTATGAACGATATGAGTGCCCGCACCCTGCAGATGGATGAGATGAAACTGAATATGGGGCCCTGCAAAGGCAAAGATTTCAGTACCGTGATCGGCCCGATGCTGGTGACGCCCGATGAACTGGAGCATTTACTCACCGATCCTAAACCTGGCCATACCGGCAAGGCATACAACCTGAAAATGACCTGTCATGTAAATGGTGTACAGGTAAGCGAAGGTAATATGGCGGATATGGACTGGACCTTTGCCGAAATCATTCAGCGTTGCTCTTATGGTGCGAACATTATGCCCGGTGATGTTATTGGTAGCGGTACAGTAGGTACCGGATGTTTCCTGGAACTGAACGGTACTGGTAAACTCAATAATCCTGATTACCCTGAGCAATGGCTGCAGGAAGGTGATGTGGTAGAAATGGAAATTGAAGGGCTGGGAAAACTGACCAATACCATTGTAGCAGAAGAATCAGATTTCTCGATCCTCAAACTCAGGAAATAAATGCAGATCATTCCGGGGCAGGTAACAACTGCCGTACTGCAAGGATATCTACAGGGGGCCATTGCACCCAGGCCGATTTGTTTTGCAAGCACCATCGATAAAGAGGGCAGACCTAATTTATCACCTTTTAGCTTCTTCAATATTTTCGGTACTAATCCTGCTACACTGATCTTTTCACCTTCACGCAGGGTGAGGGATAATACTACCAAACATACGCTGGAGAACCTTTATGAGGTGAAAGAAGTGGTAATTAATATGGTGAACTATGCCATGGTTCAGCAAACTTCCCTGGCCAGTTGTGAATACCCCAAAGCTGTCAATGAATTTGAGAAAGCGGGATTTACCCCCTTGGCAGCTGAAAAGGTACGCCCCTTCAGGGTACAGGAAAGCCCGGTGCAGATTGAGTGTATAGTCAGGCAGATCATTGAAACAGGTACAGAAGGCGGTGCAGGCAATCTGGTGATTTGTGAACCTGTCCTGATCCACATAAAGGATGAAGTGCTGAATGAGAAAGGAGCGATTGATCCGCATAAACTGGATCTGGTAGCCAGGATGGGAGGCGATTACTATTGCAGGGCCTCTGGCGATGCCGTGTTTGAAGTAGCAAAGCCAAATACAGCGCTGGGAATCGGGATTGATGCCCTGCCCGCGCATATCCGGAACAGCAAAATTCTGACGGGGAATCATTTAGGGCAACTGGCCAATGTGCATGAGCAACCGGTGATAGATCCCGCATTTGAAGATGAGCACCTGAAGAATATCTTCCAGTATTACAGTATTACACCCGAGGAGATGGAAAGGGAGCTGCATGCATATGCGCAGCGATTGCTCGATGCAGGCAAAGTAGCGGCAGCATGGCAGATCTTATTAGCCATATAATTAAACAGGCCTGCCGGGTGGCAGGCCTGTTTAAAAACTTCTTTATTTCGTTGTGATCGCACTACCAAACACCTTCTTCAGCAAGTCCGTCGTTCTTGCCGCCGGATTTGCCCTGATATTCTTTTCTTCCACTTTAATCTGGTCAAACAGTGCATTCACTGCCATCCCTGTTACATAATCCTGCAGATCAGGATTCACTTTATTAAAGGTAGTCGGCAGCTTATTATAACTAGTCACAATATCGCCATAATACTTTGTCGCACTTGTACTATCCAGCGCACCCTTCACCACAGGTGAAAACGCAGCCTTCAGCTTTGCCGTTGTCTTACCCTTGAAGTATACTGTAGCAGAACTATCTGACCCCTTCAACAGGTTCAGGGCATCAGTGATGGTCATTTCCTTGATGGCATCCACAAAAATTGGCGCTGCAAAACCTACCGCTTTTTCAGCTGCACGGTTAATAGATAAAATAGCTTTATCTACCTGGCTGCCCAGCCCTACACTTCTCAATGTATTCCCAATTTTCACCGCATCAGGTGGTAATAATAATTTGTACACGTCACTGCCAAAGAAACCATCCGTCTTGTTCAAAGAAGCAATCCCCTTTGACACGCCATTAGCCAATGCTTCCTTGATCGCATTACCTGCATCTGTCTGAGATACACCAGCAGTACCGCCGGTCGTACCACTGGCTGCACTACTTACTGCTTTACTCAAGTTCTTTAATATCTGGGCCTTTGATACCGTTCCTAAAGAAATACCTGCCAAAAACAGAAGACATAGTTTCTTATACATATTGTTGAAGTTGTGGTTTACATGCAAATTAATAACAATATTTAATCTACCAATTCAATTAGTGATGAAGGGTAGCTCTTTACACAGCAGCCCCGGATCGCCGTGCGATCCGGGGCTGCTACAGACTATAAAATTAACGTATTTTCCTATTCGTGTATTGCCAGCAACGGAATATGACTATGAAATGCTAACTGAGTGGTCCGGCTCCTTCTGAACATCCCTTCGAACAGACCATGTTTCCTGGGTATAATAAAGATCAGATCGGCGCCTTCCTTTTCAGAGAATTCTATTATACCATTTGCCACATTCTCATTGTCTACAAAATGGTAAATGGGATGGTATCCCTCCAGCAGAGAATCCAGCAGCAAGCTTTCCATAGGTGTTTCACCTGCCAGCCCCTTTCCTGAATGATCAATATTCAAGACATGCAGCTCAGCATTGAAAACCCTGAGCAAACTCTTGAGCGGACCGATGGGCGTATTTTCCCCTATATGTTTAAAATCACACGCAAATACAATCTTCCGGATAGAATGATAAACGGCATCTGCAGGTACAATGATCACCGGACAGGCAGTATGCTTTGCCACATCGACTGAATTGGAGCCTATCAGCATTTCTTCAAACTGACTGCCACCTTCTGTTCCCATCACTATCAGATCCGCTTGCTGATCGGTACAGAATCCATCAATATTTGCTGCCAGCAGGTGATTCTCCGCCCTCAGATCCAGCAATACATTAGCCGGTACCACTGCCGCCAGTTCATTTCTCATCTTTTCCAACCCCTCCTGACTGGCCAGCTTCAATTCCTCCGAATCCACCATCGGAATAGCCGAAGGCATATCCGGCACCGGCACTACCAGCTCATAAGCATGGTATAAAATAACCCGCGATGCCTCCAGTTGCCCTGCCAACCCTAACGCATAGCGGGCCGCGTTATATGCTGCCGGTGAAAAGTCTGTAGGAACAATAATAGTTTTCATCTCATTACTGTTTTAGTGTGGAATATGTAGAACCTATGGAATAAAGAGAAAAATTAATGCCAAAGGGCAGAAAACAGTTATTTTTGCACTCCATTTATTGTAATTCAGTATTTACATGACATCACTATCTGAGCAAGAGATCATACGCAGGGAGAAACTGCAGGAACTGGAGAAACTGGGCATCGACCCTTATCCGGCGGAAGAATACCCCGTAAACAATACCGCTGCAAATATTAAAGCGGTATATAGCGAAGAAACCAAAGAACAATTGCAGGACCTCTGCGTTGCAGGCCGTATTATGAAGATCCGTGACATGGGTAAAGCTGCTTTCATCAAATTGCAGGACCATACCGGACATATTCAGCTGTACGTACGCCGCGATGACATCAGCAATGGTGAGGATAAGTCCATGTACGATATTTTAGTCAAGAAGATCCTTGATATCGGCGATATTATCGGTGCGAAAGGCTTTGCCTTTGTTACCAAAACAGGTGAAACATCCATCCACATCAACAAACTTGATTTCCTCGCTAAATCCCTTCGCGTACTGCCTGTAGTAAACGAAAAAGAAGGCGAAGTATTCGATGCGGTAACCGATCCTGAATTCAGATACCGTCAGCGCTATGTGGACCTGATCATCAACCCTGATGTAAAGGATACTTTCATCAAGCGTACCAGGATCATGCAGACCATCCGTGATTTCTACAACGACCTGGGCTACCTGGAAGTAGAAACACCTATCCTCCAGGCAATTCCTGGTGGTGCAACGGCTCGTCCGTTCAAGACTCATCACAATGCGCTGGATATTCCATTATACATGCGTATTGCCAATGAGCTGTACCTGAAACGTCTGATCGTGGGTGGTTTCGATGGGGTGTATGAGTTTGCCAAAGACTTCCGTAACGAAGGGATGGACCGTACCCATAACCCGGAATTTACCGTAATGGAAATGTACGCTGCCTACAAAGACTACGAATGGATGATGCGTACCACCGAAACCCTGCTGGAAAAAATTGCTCTCACCCTGCATGGTACCACCCAGGTACAGGTAGGAGATAAGGTGATCGACTTCAAAGCGCCTTTCAAACGTATCAGCATGTATGATGCTATTAAGGAACATACCGGCATCGACATCTCAGAAATGGATGAGGCACAACTGCGTGACACCTGTAAACAACTGGGTATCGGCGTAGCCCCAAGTATGGGCAAGGGTAAACTGATCGACGAGATCTTTGGCGAAAAAGCTGAACACAATTATGTACAGCCTACTTTCATCATCGATTACCCGGTAGAAATGAGCCCGCTCACCAAGAAACATCGTAGCAAACCAGGTCTGGTAGAACGCTTTGAACTGATGGTAAATGGTAAAGAACTGGCAAATGCTTATAGTGAGCTGAATGACCCTATCGATCAGCGTCAGCGCTTCGAAGACCAGGTAAAACTGATGGAAAGAGGTGATGACGAAGCCATGTATATCGACTACGACTTCCTCCGTGCCCTGGAATATGGTATGCCACCTACCTCCGGTATCGGTATTGGTATCGACCGTCTGACCATGATCATGACCAACAACCCATCCATTCAGGATGTATTGTTCTTCCCGCAAATGAAACCAGAGAGAGGCCAGTAGTCTTCTTTTTGAACCTTATATCAAGAAAATCCGGCTGCTAGCGGCCGGATTTTTAATTTACAACAAATCCGATCTATGCAATTACGTCACTTCACCTGCTGCATGGCAGCCCTGGGCCTCCTATCCGCACCATTGTGTGCCCAGGACAAGAAAGACCTTACCTTCGAGCAGATCTGGAAAAATGCCCCTTCAGGCGTTTCCAGACCCTTACCCAATGTAACCGGTTGGGCAGATGACACCCACTATATCGAAATACGCAACGGCAAACCTTACAAAATAGATGTAAAGACCGGTGACGCTGCCGATTACGCCGCCGGTGGCATCTCCGTATCCGTACAAAATCACGACATTATCTATACCGCTGCTGATGGTACTACTACACAGCTCACCAATGACACGCTCACGGAGAAAAACCCGACCATCTCTCCCGATGGAAAATATGTAGCCTTTACCCGCCACAATGACCTGTATAGCGTAGAAATAGCCACTAAAAAGGAGACCCGCTATACCAACGATGCCAGTGACGTGGTATACAATGGCTATGCTTCCTGGGTATATTATGAAGAGATCCTGGGCCGCGCCTCCCGCTATCGTGCTTTCTGGTGGAGCCCTGATAGCCGCTATATAGCTTACATGCGTTTCGACGACACACAGGTACCCGTATTTCCTATCTATAGCGAAAAAGGTCAGCATGGCTTTACGGAAAATACCCGTTATCCAAAAGCCGGCGACAAAAACCCGGAAGTCAAAGTAGGCGTAGTCCCTGTAACAGGTGGGGCTACTACCTGGGCCGCTTTTGACGAAAAGGCAGACCAATACTTCGGTACCCCGTTCTGGACAAGCGATAATCACCTGTGGTTACAATGGATGAACAGGGGACAGGACAACCTGAAAATCTACGACGTCAACCTGACCACTGGCGTTAAAAAAGAAGTATACGACGAAAAACAACCCACCTGGATCGATTGGAAAGATGGTATGACCATCCTTGAAAAGGGTAGGGGCTTCATCCTGCAGAGTGATAAAACCGGCTGGTCACACCTTTATTGGTACAATATGGATGGCTCCCTGAAAAAACAACTGACATCCGGCAACTGGACAGTGAACTATACTGTAGCCCTCGATGCTAAACAGGAACAGGTTTATTTCGTAGCACGCAAAGAACATTCTACCCGTACAGACCTCTACAAGGTGAATATGAACAATGGTGCAATCACACGTCTTACTTTCGGAGATTACCACCATACCACCACTGTAAGCCCACATGGCGACTACTTTATTACCAGCTATTCCAACCTCACAACGCCTACCCGCTTAGCACTGCTGGATAATAAAGGCAAGATGATCCGTGAACTGGGTGACAGCAAAGGCGCTCAGTTAGGTGATTATAACCTGGCACTCCCCAAATTAATGACTTATAAGACCCGTGACGGACTAACCCTGCCAATGACGGTGACCATGCCACTCCATATGCAGGAAGGCAAAAAGTACCCCGTGCTGATCAGCATCTATGGAGGACCTAATGCCGGTACCGTATATGACCGCTGGAACCTGAACCTGACATCACAATGGTGGGCAGAAAAAGGCGTCATTCAGGTGGTGATTGATAACCGTAGCTCGGGACAACTGGGTAAAATGGGCATGAACTACATCCATCGTAAGACGGGGATTTATGAGATCGAGGATTATATGGACGCCACCCAATGGCTCCGTAGCCAATCTTATGTAGATACAAACAAGGTATGTATAACCGGAGGCAGTTTTGGGGGTTACATGACCTGTATGGCCCTGACCTACGGCGCTTCTGTATTCAATTATGGCATGGCGAACTATTCAGTAACTGACTGGCAACTATACGACAGCCATTATACTGAAAGATACATGGATTCGCCCGCCGAGAATCCGGAGGGCTATAAGATCACCTCGCCCATGAACTACCTGGATCGCTATAAGGGCCTGATCAGGATCGTACATGGCACGATGGATGACAATGTGCATATGCAGAACAGTATCCAGCTAATTAATACGCTGGAAGACATGAATAAGCATTTTGAATTTATGTTATATCCGGGAGAACGTCATGGGTGGAGAACCAGTATCAAGATGAGACATAGTGATATGGAAATGTACCGGTTTATCTATCGCTACCTGCTCGAAGAACCGTTCCCGGCAGCGTTATAAAAAAAGAAACGGGGCTGCAAGACTACAGCCCCGAAAAATTTTAACCATATCTTTATTGAAAAACCTATACCAAAGGTGGGCTTATTTTGCATACGTACAAAACCCATTCTGGTGAATGCTATATTTTTGTTTGGGAACGTAATAAAAAGGAAGTTAAACGTACCTGCTTTTGAAGGTGAAAACAGGTTTTGGAGGGGTGAACGTAAAAGATGAGCCGGTATGGCGGAACCTGCCTAAAATATAGAAGGGCGGTAAGAATACCGCCCTTGTAATAATTTTAACCATATCCTATGAAAAACCTAAGTCAAAGATATAGTCTACTTAATTGAGTTATCTTCCCATTTCCGTGAACGTTATAAAATAGTTCGTAAAACAGTAAGAATGAATAGGTCAGCAGATATATGTTTAATAATATAATATTAATTAATTTTTAAATTGTAATTATTCTTAATTACTAGTTAAAATCCTGTCATTAGCCCACCTGTAGACCATTCTGCACTGTCCTGTCTGGCTGTAACAGTACTACTTCTTTGTCCGCTCCTACTACACCCAGTACCAGGCATTCGGAAAAGAAATTGGCTACCTGTTTTACCGGGAAGTTCACGACGGCGACTACCTGCCTTCCGATTAATGTTTCTTCAGTATATAATTTGGTGATTTGTGCAGACGAGCGCTTAATGCCCAGTTCAGGGCCAAAATCGATTAATAACTGGTAAGCCGGGTTCTTTGCCTTGGGAAAGTCTGCTACTTCAATAATAGTTCCTACACGAATGGCTACCTTCTCGAAATCCTGCCAGGTGATCTGTTCCATAATATTATGATATTGAAGGCTTAAGATAATAAAAAAAAGGCGGTAAGAGTACCGCCTAATAATTTAACCATATCCTATGAAAAACCTATTGTAAATATAGATCGTCAATTTCGTAGAAAAACCTGCCATTTGGTGAATGTTATATTTTTCCCGGTGAATGCAGGATATAGAGATTTTGTGCACACATGTCAGAGTATCATTATATTATAAAAAACTTGGTTGTATTCACATACTTAATGGCATGGTTCTTGCGTTTTTATAAAGACAAAATTTTAGGTTAAAAATAGGTTAAAGCGAAACGGCCCATCATTGCATACGCAATGATGGGCCGTTGTCGTTAAGTAAGCTTTGGTATCGTTAATTCAGCATAGTCGTATCCTGTACCACAAAAGGACCTGTCGGGTGCAGGATGGTATAGTCAGTAAAATCCTGGTTGGAAATCAACCCTGTACCATATAAGGTATCTGTTTCCGTGCTGATCCTCACCGGGGTTTTGGAAATAAATTGTGCTGTCCTGGAATCCCAGTCCAGCTGTTCACAATCCAGCCGCTCTCCTTTCTTATTGACAACTACTACGTGATCTTTGAGAAAAATGTTTCCGTCAGTCTCAAAGTATTTTCCATAACGGGCTGTCAGTGTACTCTCTACAGTCAGGCTATCGCTGTAAAACAATACCTTCAGGCCATTATTAAACTCTACGTAGACCGGCACTGCCAGATGACGAATCATGGTAGGGGCTGTCAGATTGGCTTTTACGTGGCCATGCTGACTGTACAGGGAGTTGATTTGCTTCCCTTCCTCTACAGCGGTGGCTTTTTTATCCAGGTTCATTACAGCCTGCATATCGTTTTCACACGATGTGGCAGCTATCAGAACCCATAGAAACGCTAAACGCGTAATGATTTTCTTCATATAAGTACTTCGGGCAGCAAAATTATACAATTCCTACATATCACCTGCTGACAGGTTTCGGAAATGCCCGTTCAATTTCACCCGATCCTTCAGCCGTTCCATTTCTGCCATTACAGGCACGACTTTGAGCAGGTGTCTTTTCAGGTATTCCAGTCGCTGCTGTTCCTGGAACAGATGGAGCAACTCGTACTCCTCATGCAGCGATAAACCTGCATGGTGGGCAATATCGTAGGAGAGGAGGTCTGCATCTTCCTTTTTAAAGCTCTTATTCACCTGCAGCAGGTTGTGCAGCTCTCTCAAAGCCTGTAATACCTGTTTCTGTAACCGTTCGTTCGGGTTCATACGATTCTCCGGGTAATTTACAATGGCGCCTGAATAGAGCTTGTCTGGAATAGATTTTATCACTTCCAGCACGCGAAACACGTTGGTACCTCTTGTTACTACATCCAGCTCGCCGCTTTCGTATGACTTTTCCACGCGTACCACTTCTACCAGGGTACCGTACTCTACTATCTTATTATCGATTACAGATGGAATTCCAAAAGGTTTTTGTTCTGCTATACACTCCCGGATCAGCTGTTTATACCTGGGTTCAAATATGTGCAGATTCAGCTGTTCCTCGGGGTATACCACAATACCTAAGGGAAATATTGGGATGAAATTCGTCATGGTTTCTAAATTATAGAATATATCTTTAACCCCAAATATTCGCATCCACTTATATGCCACAACTGTTATTTGACTGTGAGAAAATGAAAAATCCCAATACAGGACTTTTTGAATTCTGTAAACAACTGGGATTTGCGCTACTGAAAAATAAAGCGGCAGATGAGGAAATGATATATTATGTTCCTAAACAGTACCAGGGCTTCTTTGGAGATAATGCTACTTATAAAAAGAAAAATTCCCTACATAAATTCTGTATTCCACCGAATATAAAACCAGATATCTGGCATACTACCTTCCAGAGTTCCAGGTATATGCCATCAACAGGCCGGTCTAAAAAAGTACTGACTATTCATGACCTTAACTGCATTCATGAAAAATTTCCTCCCCAAAAAATAAAGCGTATTCTACATTCAGTACAGGATAACATTAACCGGGCGGATCATGTTGTAACCATTTCACAATTTGTAATGGATGATGTGAAAACGCATTTGCATCTGAAAGACAAACCTGCCAGCGTAGTATTGAATGCGGCCCACATAGAAGCATATCCGGATTTCGATGCACCGGCTTACCGTCCTGCTCAGCCATTCCTCTTTACCATCGGCGGTGTCAATGCCAAAAAGAACTTTCATGTATTACCACCATTACTAGTCGGTAATGACTATGAACTGATCATAGCCGGACCTGTTTTTGATGAGTCTTACAAGCAACATATAATGGTGACAGCGCAGAAACATGGTGTTGCCGACCGGGTAACAATTACGGGTGCCATTTCTTATCCGGAGAAATACTGGTACCTTCGTCACTGTGCAGGGTTCCTGTTTCCTTCTATTGCCGAAGGTTTTGGACTGCCAGTTATAGAAGCAATGACCTTGGGAAAACCATGTTTTCTTTCTAACAAAACCAGTTTGCCTGAAGTAGGCGGACCGCTTAGTTACTATTTCCAGGATTTTGAACCTGCTCATATGCAGGAAGTTTTCAATAACGGGATGCAGGATTACCAGAAAAATAATCCTTCAGCAGCAATAAAGGCACATGCAGCTCTGTTTAGCTATGATAATACAGCCAAGGGCTATCTAAATGTATATCGCAGCCTTTATTAAACTCAACTTTCACTTTTTATGCACCGCATCGGTCTGGATTTTGAAAAATTAAAGTATCCACACAACGGGCTTTACACCTTCTGTTTACAATTAGGACAGCGACTTTTGCAATTACAACAGCAGGATGAACAACTGTTGTATTACATGCCTGGCTCCTTCACAGCTTTCGACGGACGATTTGAAACGATCCCCTACAAGTGGTATGACAGGTACTTTTTCCGTCCGTCAAAGATGGATGTGTTTCACGCCGTTCATCAGACAGGTAATGTATGGCCCAGAAAGCAGGCAAAGCGCGCATTGGTCACCATTCATGATCTGAACTTCCTGGTGGATGACCGGTTGAAAAACTGGCAGAAAAAACATCACCTGCGGCAGATGCAGCAACAGGTGGATGAATCGGACCTGGTAGTGTCCATTTCCAGGTTTACACTTGGTGTGATCAGGGAGCATATCAACGTACCAGACAATAAATGTCAGATCGTATACCAGGGTTCTGAAGTAAAGCAATTTCCCGGGTTCGATACACCAACGTATAAACCACAAAAGCCTTTCCTGTTCTCTATCGGGATGCTGACACCAAAGAAAAACTTTCATGTACTGCCATCATTACTTGTAGGGAATGATTATGAGTTGATCATTGCCGGCAGACAACAGGGAGACTATATCAAAAAGATTGAAGCTGCTGCTGCGGAACTGGGTGTAAGCAATAGATTGAAGTTAGTAGGAGGCATTTCGGATGAAGAGAAATACTGGTATTACAGTCAGTGCCTGGCATTCCTGTTTCCTTCGCTGGCAGAAGGCTTTGGTGCACCTGTGGTAGAGGCGATGCAATTTGGTAAACCGGTGTTTTTATCTGATAAAACCAGCCTGCCTGAAGTCGGCGGCAAGGTAGCCTATTACTTCCGTGACTTTGCGCCCGAAGCCATGCAGGATGTTTTTGCGAAAGGACTGGAACACTTTGTCAGCAATGATCTTGCCGGTGCGGTAAAAAAGCATGCACTGCAGTTTAGCTGGGATGCCAATGCAAAAGCATACTTTGATCTGTATAGAAAACTCTACTAATACGGTACTTGCCGGCCATAGGTCGCAGCCATAAAAAAAACGCTTTTGCTCATGGCAAAAGCGTTTTTTTTATGGCTATATCTTCTTATAATTTCTGTAATCGAACAATCTCTTCCCGGTCCTCTTCTCTATCCAATAAAGAATACTGTCTTTAAAATCAAACTTCTTCCTGCTAATATCATGTTCAAACTTCCAGTTCTTCTCATCAATTCTTGACTGCATTACCTGGGGATGTGTGCCCTTAAATACCTGCAGGCTATCTACCTCTCCGTAATCAAATGCTGAAATATTTACCCGCTTCTTCATCTTCTCATCATTCGATCCATTATACAACTGGAATGAATTATTCAATTTCCTTGCCTGCGCCTCCGGGTCTTTTACCCATCCGTAATGATAGATGTGTGCATCAACCGGCTTCACATGTAGTTTCTCTCCCTCCCTTCTAAAGCCTTGCGCATCACGGTAAGAAGAGATCTTCCTGTCATTCCTGATCACCCTGATCTCGTGCTTATACCACACCCTGGAGTCACCTATATAATCATAACTGCCAAAGAAGTGCATATATTCGAATAACAATCCCTCTACTCTCTTATCATCTTTATATTTTTCCATGGCAGCCCTGATAGCAGGATAATCCTGTTCATGCACCACCTCATCCGCCTGAATATAAAAACACCAGTCTGCATCGGAACTCACATGCGCAAATGCTTTGTCTGTTTCCACAGCCAGGATACGACCCCCCTCTTTCAGTGAATCATCCCACACAGAATGCGTGATCTTAATTTTAGGAGAATCAATAGACTGAATGAGGGCCAGTGTACCATCATCAGAATCACCTACACTTACAATTACTTCATCGCACAGTGGCAGGATCGACCTGATAGATGCCAGTACTGGATAGTCATATTTTACGGCATTGCGAACAAAAGTGAATCCGGCTACTTTCATATAATACTTATATTGGCTGCGAAGATAATCCGTTATTCGTAATTTAGAAGATGCGTTCTCTACTGACAGCCCTATTGCAGGGCTCACCAAGGGCATTGGCCCGATGTATTACCCTGGTGGAAAATGAAGCCAGCGGATATGAAGCGCTGCTGACAGACCTTCCTCCCAATCATCATACCCGGGTGATCGGTATTACCGGCCCTCCGGGTGCGGGTAAGAGCACGCTTGTAAATGGCCTGATCGAATTGTTGCTGAAGCAGGGAAAAAAGGTAGGTATCATTGCTGTAGATCCCAGTTCTCCGTTCAATTATGGCGCTTTACTGGGCGATAGGGTACGCATGGCCCAGCATTTCAACAACGACCATGTCTTTATCCGGTCCATGGCCAGCAGGGGAGCGCTGGGCGGATTAAGTCCAAGGATCATCGAAGTGAGCGACCTGATGAAAGCCGCGGGTTTCGACTACCTTTTCATAGAAACAGTAGGGGTGGGGCAGAGTGAGGTTGAAATAGCGGGAATTGCTACCACTACCATCGTCGTGGTGGTTCCGGAAGCCGGCGATGAAATACAGACCATGAAAGCAGGACTCATGGAAATCGCAGACATTTTTGTAGTCAATAAAGCAGACAGAGACAATGCGGATACCTTCGTAAAAAACCTGCGAATACTGGCGCATAGCCGGGTACAGGAAACAGCCGTTTTAAAGACAGTCGCAACTACCGGCGCAGGCCTGGAAGAACTGGTGCAAGCCATTGATATTCACCAGGCGCAACTGACCCAACATCCTGAAAAACATGCGCAGCTGCTCACTGAAAAGGCATGGCAATTACTACAGCGCCAGCGGATGAAGGTGTTTAACCGGCAGGAATTGTTTCAGCAGATCAAAGCAGCGATGGAAAAAGAAGACTTTAATTTATATCGTTTCTTACAAGCATCTTACGGAGCAAAATAGCTGGTATGACCGCTACCAGGACCGGAACAATCACCATCCACTGATGCGTTATTTCCAGGGAGAGAATAAGCGCTCCAAATACAACCGGCAGCCGACCGCTGAGTAAAGCTGCGATACCTGCTACTGCAGCCAGGCCTGGTGTGATGCCAGACGTCCCTGTCACCAGGCAGATCAGGAATACACTTCCCATTCCCAATGCGCCACCAATCAATATCAATGGCGAAATAATCAATTCTCTTCCGGGTGTACCGGTACCGGCGGCGAGTATCAACATGGCCATTCGTACCAGCGATAATCCGAGCAGGATCTGCAAATTCACGGTTCCGGCAGCTAATTCCGGAATAAAATTATAGCCTGTTCCCAATCCCTCCGGTCGCTGCCAGCCCAGGTATCCGATAATAACGGCAGCCACTGCCGGCAACCATACGCGCTGATACTTTACCCGCTCCAGCAACTTCGTCAGCCATGTCATCAGGATGCCCAAAAGAGATACGATAATGCCCGCTACAAAGTAAATATACAATGTGTGTAAGTTCAGTTGAGGCAGGTCCTTCAGATAGAAAACCGCTTCCCAGCCGCGCCACAGGAAAATTAATCCGGCACCTATTGCAGCAGCCAATGCCACCATCGCCAAATTCGCGAACGATAACGTTACCAGGCCCAATTCAAAAACCAATACCACAGCTGCTACTGGTGCCTTCATCAGACATGCCAGTGCAGATGCCACCACTACTGCTTTAAGTAAGTTCCTTTCCCCCAATACAAATAAACCACTCGTCAGGATTCCTTCTGCTCCAAAAGGAATACCTGTTCCGGTCATAATGATTCCACTGAGGGGAGTGATTGCTTTTTTCCCGAACTTTATGAACAGGACGCCTGCGATCGCCCCCATCACAGGCACCAGGATGATCCATCCACCCAGTCCGGAGTCACTGATATCAGGCGCTTCGAAACTGACTACTCCTAAAAAGCAGATCCAGCTGACCGCATGGGTGATCAGGGTGATACATTGTACAGCTGCCGCTCCAACCACCGCAGCAAGCACAGCCAGGCTTATGTTCTTCATTCTTAACTTCCAATTATGTTAATGACTCGTTAACAAAAAAGACTACTTATTTAAGATCATTTTAATTCCTCATTTATTACAAACTAATAATAAAATTATTACACTGACAATTGCTTGTTCATTTTTAATGAGTAGTCGCTAGTCAATAGCATGTTAAAAATTTCCTGCCATATATACCCCTCCCTACTTTTGTGCGACCTAGATTACTGTTATTGATTATTAATATCATATCCATGGAAGTTGCTATTTTTGACACCTATGTGAAGCGCCGTGAAGGAGGCTATATGCATTTTGATATCATTGTCTCTGCCGATACTAATTACGAGAGCGTCCTCACTTTTGGTAATGCTTATCTGAAATCGCGTTCACTTGCTGCCCCCATTATTTCTTCCCGTGATTGCAGGTTCTGCCATATGCAGGAGACTGTTCCTTCCTGGGAGAAGAATATTCAGCAGCAGGGTTATCACATTTACGAATTAGAAGGTTGCAGGTAGAATTATAAAATTATTCATTTTGCATTATTCTACGTAGCTGCCGTCCCTTTCAAATGCCGAAAGCATCTGTAAGGGGCGGTTTTTAGTTATAGTTTCCCACCGGCCGTAAAGAACAGTACGTTGCCTGATACACAAAAGGCTGACCATTGCTGATCAGCCCTTTGCTTATGATGAATGTAATAGTAATTACGCCTGTTGTCTGTTATTCCTGTAATAACGAATACCCAGAAATGCGATGATAATGAGTGGCGTTACTGCCAGCATCAGAATACCTGCATTCAGGCCCTTTGCAGGTCCTTCTCCTAGTTGCTGTGCTGTCTTGGTACAAAGAGAACACTGTGCCATGGTATTGATGCTCAGGGCCAGGAGTACGACTGCTATTTGTCCAATCTTTTTCATACCACGAATTTACTGAATTTAATTTCATTTGCCTTTGGCAGATGATGTAAGGGAGGGGCATTTTATTGGAAAAGAAATACAAGGATTCTTTTGCCTGACAAGGTTGCCGGAATCAATAATAAGGCGAGATCATCACATAAACAATCACACCGGTCACTGCCACATAAAACCAGATCGGCCAGGTGATTCTCGCAATCTTCTTATGCTTTTCAAAGTCATTCTGGAATCCACGCAGCAATGTAAACAACACCAGCGGAACAATAATACCCGCCAGTACAATATGCGTGATGAGAATAAAGAAATATACATATCTCAATCCACCTGCGGCGGCTTTCTCTGCTTCTGTTACAATGTAATCATGGTTCACATCACCAAACATTGTAGACTTCACGAAGAAGTGATACGTCACATACGATACCAGGAAGATTGCTGACAATGCAACTGCAATCAGGTTGGCTATTTTATGTGCCTTTATGTGCTTTGTTTTAATGAAATACAGGCTCGCCAAAAGCAACACTGCCGTTGCTGAATTCAGCGCTGCATGGAACAGCGGCAATACCGTTACATTGAACCCTGCTTCCATATGCTGACGTGGCAGGAACATCAGGAGTGCCACTACTACCGGTATTGCGATGGATACTATTGCAATAGGCAGGTTTAGATTTTTGTTTGTAAGACTCATATCCGGATATTTAAAGCAAAAAAAGTGAAACGGCAACGCTATTGTTCAGCGTCCACACATTTCACTTTCTTACTTACTTTTCATTTTTATAATTTACTTATTCAGTGCCTGGATTCAATATCCTCTTCAGGAAGGGAGGACGATTCTTTGCTTTCTCCAGGTGCAATACTGCGATATCATTTGCTATCTGACGGATCACATTACTATCTGTTCCATCATAATATCCCCTGATATGGCGGTCCTTGTCCAGTAAGATCAGCTTTTCTGTATGAATAAAATCATCTGGTCCGCCATCACCATCCGTTACGCTCACAAAAAATTCGTGTCGGGCCAGATCATAAATATCCTTTTTGCTACCTGTGAGCAACCACCAGTTGTCCGGATTGATACCATGCTTCAACCCATACTGACGTAAGGTTTCCGACGAATCTCTTTCCGGGTCTACTGTCAGCGAAAACAGTTGCAGCAGCGTATCGCTTTTTATATACGCTTTCTGCAGCCTTTCCAGATTTGACATCATAACAGGGCAAATACTGGGACAGCTGGTAAAGAAGAAATTGACCAGCACCATTTTGTTAGGCACATCATGCAGGGATACCTGCTTGCCCATCTGGTCAGTAAACGTGAAATCCTTTACTGTATGGTAGATGGTATCGTATGTTTTCTTCCCATCTTTGATCACCGTATCTACACGCTCCGCCACGTAATGGCGGGGGAGTGGTACTGCATCTTCCCGATAGTGATCTACTATCAGGTAGCCCACCAATGGCAACAGCACGGCGAGTACTAATCCTAAAAGTCCTTTCTGTGTGATGGCGTATGGTATTAAGTGTGAATAAAAAATTACGCTTTACAATATCCGCATCGCTGGGGATCATGTAAAGCGTAATAGTATAAGTAGTGATTAACTCATTTTCGATTGAAAGCCGGCCGCAGACATAAACAGGCAACGGGCCATTTTTTATCAAAATACTAAATGAGGCAATACCAGTAATCTGAATTATTCGTGATGTCCACCCTCATGCTCGATCACCTGCACTTTCTCTGCTGGTTTTGGCGTACCTGGAGCCAGGTCTTTACGCATGTTCTTCCAGGAATCACCATCAGCGAGGAAAGCGATGATAAACCAGACAAACAACAGCAATGGCATCAGGACTGTCATGATCAGGTTCTTGATCTCGTGGCCAAGGTGCATGAATTCTGCTACGATAAAGAATGCCTTTACGATAGTCAGGATAATGAACAGGGAGTTTACCGGTAATTTAGGCCAATGAAATTGCATGTGCGCCAAAGCGATCGCGATTTCGAAAACGGTGATACCTAATAAAATCCAAAACGTTCTCCAGATGGTCTTGGTAGAGCTATCTGCTACGTGAACGTCCTGACCTGCGTCTGTATGTGTATTTGACATGTGTTCTCTTTTTAAAATTCCAATTTACTAAATTCTCAATTCCGATTAGAGCAGGTAGAAACAGGTGAATACGAATACCCAAACCAGATCTACAAAGTGCCAGTACAGACCAACCTTCTCCACCATTTCGTAGTGACCTCTGTTCTCATAAGTACCTTTCAGTACATTGGACAGGATAACGATGTTCAGGATCACACCGGAAGTTACGTGCAGACCGTGGAAACCGGTGATTGTAAAGAAGAAGTTAGTGAAGTTGCTGGAAGCAGCGGTACCATCAGCATTCAGGAAAGGATTTTGACCCCACCATGCACCTTCGTGCCACAGGTGTGTCCATTCCCATGCCTGGCAGCTCAGGAACGCAATACCACCGATGATTGTCCAAACCAGCCATTTCACTACGTCTTTCTGACGACGCTGGTGACCAGCATGTACAGCCAAAACCATGGTTACAGAGCTCATGATCAGAATGAATGTCATCAAGCTCACAAATCCCATTGGAATGTGTCTTTCACCCATACCTGGGAAAGAACGGAACACTTCGTTAGGGTCAGGCCATGAAGTACTCATGAAACGGATAGTTCCATATGATATCAACAATGCTCCAAAAGTGAACGCATCTGACAACAGGAAGTACCACATCATCAACTTTCCGTAGCTCACATTAAAAGGAGAATGTCCCCCGGACCACCATTTTTTCTTCGCTGTAACTGCTGTATCCATTGTTTGTTTTGTAAATTAATTTTTAGAAAGTTTATCTGGCGATACTCAGAAAAATCAAGAGGTAAATCCACAGAATGTCTACAAAGTGCCAGTATGTAGAAGCTACCTCAATTGGAACTGAACTATAGCTTAATACTTTTGTTCTGAAAGCCCTGCCAAACATGATCAGTAAAGCAACCACACCGCCCAGTACGTGCAGCAGGTGTACACCTACTATCACATAAATGAAGGACGCAGATGCCGGACCATTCAAAGGTAGTCCTCTCGCTGTCATCTGTGAAAACCCAATCCATTGACAAACCGCAAAAGCTATTCCTAATACGGCGGTCAGCGTGATCAGCTGTTTGTATGCCTGCATATGTCTGTTTCTGAACTGCCTAACAGCCAGCTGAATAGTTACACTACTAGTCAGGATAACTGCTGTACTTGCCCAGAAGATCATAGGCAGATCGAACGTGATCCAGTTTGCTTGCGATCGCTTTACAACATACGCACTGGTAAAACCAATAAACATCATGGTGATACTCCCCATAGCGATCCATAGGGAATATTTGTGTGGATGTATCTTTTTGCGTTGTTGTAAACTCATTGCCTGCATCACTATTTTGTCTTTAAAACCTTATTAAATGTTATGCACTTTATCTGCTAATAATGCCAGCTGCATTATTGTGAGGTAAATGTAAGAACCAAACATCAGCTTACGCGCTGCGGGTGCATCACATTTCCTGTACAGATTGATTGCACGGTAGAGGAAGAAGAGTGTAGCCAGCAATACGATGATTGCCGAAATACCACCACTTACTCCAAAGAGGTACGGAAGAAAGCCTAATGGGATCAGGAGGAAGGTATACATCACTGCCTGAATAGCGATCATCCTGTTTGGCTCTGAACCGTTTGGTAATAATTTGAAACCGGCTGTTTTGTAATCATTATGCCCGATCCATGCAATTGCCCAGAAGTGAGGGAACTGCCATACGAACTGCAAGGCATATAATGACCATCCGCCAGCGCCCAGTTCATCAGCTCCTGCTGCCCAGCCAATCAATAATGGCATCGCTCCCGGAATAGCTCCCACCAGTACTGCCAGTGAATTCCATTTTTTCCAGGGTGTATAGATAAATGCATACACTACCAGCGATAGGAGACTCAAACCAGCGCTCAGCCAGTTGAATGCCCATGCCATGATCAGTACCCCGGAGATAGCTGTTACAAAGGCCAGTACCCTGGCTTCAGTTTCTGACACACGACCTGAAGGCAATGGCCTTACGGCTGTACGCTTCATCAGCTTGTCTGTCTCTACTTCGATTAACTGATTGATGGTATTTGCTGAGCCGGACACTAACAAACCACCGGCAAATAATTCAATGATCTTAATTAACGAAAACTCCACTCCAGGTACAAGGAGATATCCTACTACACTGGAGAACACAACCATAAAGGTCAGGTTAAACTTCATCAGCTGAGAATAATCCTTCACTTTACTGGTCACAGCATACGACAACGACAATTTTATGGAGTTTTCTCTTATCATTTCTTCTTAGTCCAATTCTGTGATGTGTGCGCTTTCACAGGGGTCCAAAAATATCAATCTTCACTTTTGTTTTGGAGTTGTCCTCCCTTTTTGGAGGGGAGGACAACCGGCAGGTCAGGATTAGTGACCGCCATTAGCTTTTTCAGCATCAGTCAGCGGAACGGTCTGCGGAATGAAGTCCTGACCATCCTTGCTGTAGTCATAAGCCCAACGGTGAACTTCCGGGATCTCACCAGGCCAGTTACCGTGACCAGGATTGATTGGAGTAGTCCATTCCAGTGTAGTTGCGCTCCATGGGTTCTGGGTAGTTAATTTACGACCCTTGAAGATGCTATAGAAGAAGTTGAATACAAACAGGAGCTGTGTAGCGAATACCAGGATCACCACGATAGAGATGAAGTGGTTCAGGTCAGCGAACTGTTTGAAAGACTCCCAGGTAGAGTAGTCATAATACCTTCTTGGCATACCCACCAGACCTTCATAGTGCATTGGCCAGAAGATCAGGTAAGCACCGCACAGGGTGATCCAGAAGTGGATGTAAGAAAGGGTATTGTTCATGTAACGGCCGAACATTTTCGGGAACCAGTGGTAAACACCGGCGAAGGTACCGAAGAAGGCAGATACACCCATTACTATATGGAAGTGCGCGATTACGAAATATGTATCGTGCAGGTGAATATCGATAGAGGAGTTACCCAGCCAGATACCAGTCAGACCACCGGAGATGAATGTGCTCACGAAACCGATAGAGAACAGCATACCAGGTGTAAAACGGATGTTACCTCTCCAGATGGTAGTGATCCAGTTGAACACCTTGATCGCAGATGGTACTGCAATCAGCAATGTCAACAGTACGAAGAAGGCACCAAGGAACGGGTTCAGACCAGTTACGAACATGTGGTGTGCCCATACCAGGAAGGCCAGGATAACGATCGCGAACATGGAACCCACCATCGCCAGGTAACCGAAGATAGGTTTGCGGGAGTTCACCGCCATTACTTCAGATACCATACCCATTGCAGGGAGGATGATGATATATACTTCAGGGTGACCCAGGAACCAGAATAAGTGCTGGTACAGGATAGCAGAACCACCTTCGTTGCTCAGTGCTTTACCTGCTACGAACAGTTCGCTCAGATAGAAGCTGGTACCACCGTGGCGGTCGAACAGCAGCAGGATGAAACCTGACAGTAATACAGGGAAGGAAAGTACACCCAGTACGGCAGTGAAGAAGAAGCCCCATACAGTCAGTGGCATCTTGGTCATCGTCATACCTTTGGTACGCATGTTCAGAATAGTAGAGATATAGTTCAGACCACCCAGCAGCTGAGATACTACGAACAGCGCCATAGCAGCCAGCCAGAGGTCCATACCTATTTTAGAACCGATAGAAGCATCGCCCAGTGCACTCAGTGGAGGATAAGAGGTCCAACCACCAGAAGCAGGACCGGTCTGTACAAACAGGGAGCTCATCATCACCACGCTGGCCAGGAAGAAGAACCAGTAGCTCAGCATGTTCATGAAAGGAGAAGCCATATCGCGGGCACCTACCTGCAGAGGAATCAGCAGGTTGGAGAAGGTACCGCTCAAACCGGCAGTTAATACAAAGAATACGAGGATTGTACCGTGCATGGTTACCAATGCATAGTACGCTTCGTCTGTAATACGGCCACCTTTAGCCCAATGTCCCAGTATGCTTTCCATCCATGGGAAAGTAGCATCGGGGAACCCCAGTTGCAAACGGAACAGTACGGAGAAGAAAGCACCAATGATAGCCCAGATGATACCGGTAATCAGAAACTGCTTTGCGATAGTTTTGTGATCAAAGCTGAAAACATACTTCGAAATGAAGCCGCCTTCATGGTGCTCATGATCGTCATGACCATGGCCATGATCGTGCGCGTGGGCGCCGTGCATAACCTCCTGTTGACCGTGCAATGTTGCTTCGTTACTCATAATCGGTGCTGTTTATATAAAACTGATGTGCGTTCAGTTTTTCTTACAATTATTTTAAATGTCCTGTGCGTCTTGTGTGCGTCTAAAAATATTTTCTCTGGCTACAAATTGCGCTTACACTATTTCTTAGCCACTGCTTTTTGGGTGCTATCTGCTGCAGGTGCTGAAGCTGGAGCTGGAGTTGTGCTCTCATGCGCTACATCGTATTGCGCTTTCTGTTTTGCAGCCCATGCATCGAATTCTTCCTGTGTTTCCACCACGATATTTGCTTTCATGGAGTAGTGGCCTTTACCACACATCTGGTCGCAGGAGAGTTCGTACACGTAATCAGGATTGTCTGTCTTTTCTTTCATTTCCTTGGTGGTGAACTTAGGCGTTACCCACAGGGTGGTAGGGATACCTGGAACAGCATCCATTTTCATACGGAAAGCAGACAGACCTACGTCATGGATTACATCACGGCTACCGATGATGAACTTCACTGGTTTGTTAACTACCAGGTGAATTTCTGTGGCCATGAAGTCATCTTTATTCAGCTGATCATCCCAATCCTGACCTACAGGATTGTTTGCATCATTGATGTTTTTGAAGAATTTACGACCGAGCTGACCGTCTTTACCAGGGTAACGAACCAGCCAGTTGAATTGCTTACCGGTTACTTCTACTACCATTGCATCTTTTGGTGCATCGGAAGTGAGGCGGAACCAGTGTCTTAACCCGAATGCTACCAGAATGGTCAGTGTGATAGCAGGAATTACGGTCCAGATCAATTCCAGTTTATTGTTATGCGGGAAATAGAAAGCTTTCTGGCCTTCTTTTTCCTGGTACTTGTATGCGAACCAGAAAAGGAGGATCTGGGTGATAACGAAAACGATACCAGTGATAACCAGTGTCCATTTAATCATGCTGTCGATACCTTCACCCTGAACAGATGCTGATTCAACACCAATTTTACCTTTCAGTAATTCATTACAGTAGTAAACACCTATCAGGCCTACCACCAGGAACACGATCATCAGGAAGCCGTTCACCTTGTTAGATTGCTGGCGCGACTTCTTTTCTCCCTTTAATATCGACACATATTCGCTGGCCTTCGCAATCTGGAAGATGACTACGAATATGAGCACAACTACTAAGACTGCTAAATATCCTGACATTGCTATTTTGAATAATTATGTTATCTAATGCTTTACGATTTTACCTAAATCTATCTCGCGGTATTATTGCCAATTAAGCCTGGTGTATAATACTTTCTTTCAGATAAGGGTGGTTCTTTGGAACCAGCGGAGCTTTAGTCAGCTGTCTTGATACCAGGAAGATGATCAGACCAACGAAACCTACACCTATACCTAATTCGAACCAAGGGAATACCAGGTGCTGATAAGTACCAGGACCTACCATCTGCCAGAAATCCATCCAGTGACCACCGATGATCAGTACAGTGATGAAAGTCATAGAAGACCAGTTACGTTTAGTATCCTTGCTCATCAGGAACAACAGCGGAGTGATGAAGTTGATGATCAGGTTCAGGAAGAAGATAGGTCTCCACTCACCCCACAGGCGAGGTTTGAAATAAATAATTTCTTCAGGCATGTTAGCATACCAGATCAGCATGTACTGGGAGAACCAGAGGTATGTCCAGAAGATGCTGAAACCGAAGGCAAGTTTACCCAGGTCATGCAGGTGTTCTTCGCTTACGTAAGGCAGGTGGCCCTGACGTTTCAGGTAGATCACCCACAGTGCGATCAGGGAGATACCAGATACCCAGCTGCTCACGAAGGTATACCAGCTATACATAGTAGAGTACCAATGTGCATCGATACTCATCAACCATAACCAAGGGGTAGTAGAACCTACGCTCAGTGCATAGATAACTACGAAGCCACCGCACATTACAGTATTTCTCCAGAGGATGCGTTTGCCGCTTTCTTTAGAGAGATCCCATGTATCTTCTTCGAGAGACATGTTGCGGAGCTTGATAGTGAACAGGATCCAGAGACCGATAGTCAGAACCGCTGCTACTGTGAAGAAAGTTGGGTTGAGGAACGCGGATTTCCAGCTCAGGATCGGATCGTGAGCTACGTGTTCTTTGTCAAGCCAGTGGTAAATATGACCAGCTTTTCCGTAGATCAGGCACATCAGGATCACGAAGAAGATAATACCTAATACAGGAACAGCCATTGAGATCGCCTCCGGTACGCGACGGAAAGCAATCTGCCAGCCACCATGTGCCAGGGTAGTGGCACCAATAAAGAAGGTACTGGCTAATACTACAAGTAGAAAGAAAGAGCTGTTCTGGAGGAGGCCAGCCCAGAAACGTGTGGAGCCATGCTCACCACTAAATGCGAAAAATCCGATCAACAAAGTCAGCAAGCCAATCCCCATTAACACGAAGCTGGTCGTCTTTAATCTTGCCGGTACTACAAATTGGTCCTTCATTACTGTATATTAAAATACTTGATTAATGCTAATTATATTCAATTACTTATGTGCAGTGCTGTCTGAAGCAGGCGCCGCTGCTGAAGTTTCAGCCGGTGCTGCTGCAGGTTTGGTAGTTGCATCACCATCTACCAGGGTAGGAGGGTTTGCACCGCCGTTCTGTACACTGCGGATATAGGCAGCAATTTTCCAACGCTGTGTTCTATCCAGCTGGCTGGCGTAGCTACCCATCACGTTGTAACCATAAGTCATTACGTGGAACAGGCGACCTTCGCTGTAGCTGGCTTTTGCACCACTAGCCAGGTTGGCAGGAGCTGCTACATAAGGACCAGTTCCGTCCTTATACAGTGGACCATTACCATCCAGCTTAGTACCGTGGCAAATACCGCAATAAATATTGAATAAACGTTTTCCTTCCTCCAGATCCGCTTTCGCCAGAATCAGTGGATTTTTAACACCGTTAGCTAACGCAGTATCTTCTGCTTTCAGATGGTAAGGCAATAACTCTCCTCTTTTCACGGTGCCATCTACAGGTTTCATAGATGATACCTTCTCGTTATAGAACTCATAAGCACGGGATTCGTACATGTCAGGCATGTAAATCCTTCCGGGCTTTCTGTTATTCTCTCCCCTGTTGCATGATACCGATACCAAAGCTCCACTTACCAAAGCAGCTGCGATCAATATGTTGGAAGTCCTTTTCATCTGTTTATTATAATTCAAGCTTATATTCTGTATAACTTCTCTGTAAGTCTGCTTTACAGTGAAGTCTTAAATCGTTGTTTACGCGTTTACAGCAGTCTGAGCGTTCTTGTACAGGGTAGGCTCATCATCCTGATCGAAACGACCGTACCACCATCCTGCTTCTGCACGCTGCTCGTTTATTTCTAAACCGCCCGCCTGTGCAAGAAGTGCTTTTACTTCTTCGGCGTTTGTTTTAGCAGTTACCTCGATCGCCATTACGAACAGGTCATCTGTCTGACGTGGATGGAAGATGTGTTTTTTCACACCTGGCATTAGGTTACACAGGTAGCAGAAAGTCATTACCATACCTACCGCAGCGAACAATACTGTCAACTCGAAGGTAATAGGAATGAACGCCGGTAATGGGAAGTGTGGCTTACCACCGATGTTCAGCGGCCAGTCTGAAGTAAAGATCCAGCTCATGCAGGATAATGCTGTTGTAGTACCACAGATACCATATATGAAACCGGCAGTATGCAGGCTGGTTTCACGAAGACCCATTGCATGATCAAGACCATGCACCGGAAATGGTGTGTACACATCATGGATTTTGTAGCCCGCAGTTCTTACTTTTTTAACTGCCGGAAATAATACCGCCTCATCATCAAAACTTGCTACAACGAAATTTTTAACCGCCATATGTTTAAAAAAATTCTAAGTCTAAAATGTCTATGTCCAGATTTCTTACAGCTATCAATATTAATTGTGCGCTGCATGTGCTACGGCATGACCTGCATGTCCGTGGTCGTCATGATGATGAGCATGATCGTGAGCGAATTGCTCATCGGACAGTGGCTCAAGTTTCTCCATGTTGTCTCTCTTGAAGCTTTCGCCGGTAGTCTTCAGTACGAACTTGATTTCAGCTACTGCAATTACCGGGAAGTATTTAGCAAACAGGAAGAAGCAGGTGAAGAACAGACCGAAGGTACCCATGTAGAAACCAACTTCTGGCCAGGATGGACGATAGTAGCTCCAGCTGGATGGCAGATAGTCACGATACAGGGAAGTACAGATGATTACGAAACGCTCGAACCACATACCGATGTTTACAATGATAGACATCACGAAGGTTACAACGATGTTTCTTCTCATTTTACGGAACCAGAATACCTGTGGTGTGATTACGTTACAGGTCATCATGATCCAGTAAGACCAACCCAGCGGACCCGCTGCGCGATATTTATAGAATGTTGCAAACTCGTAAGGAACTGCTGCATACCATGCCATGAAGAGCTCAGTCAGGTAAGCACAACCTACTACAGAACCGGTCAGTACGATTACCTTGTTCATGGCTTCCATGTGGCCCATGGTAATGTAATCTTCCAGACCTAATACTTTACGTACAATGATCAGCAGTGTCTGTACCATTGCAAATCCGGAGAAGATCGCACCCGCCACGAAGTAAGGAGGGAAGATGGTAGTATGCCAACCAGGTATAACCGAAGTTGCAAAGTCAAAAGATACGATAGTGTGTACAGAAAGTACCAGTGGAGTAGACAGACCTGCCAGTACCAGGGACAGTGCCTCATGACGCTGCCAGTGTTTTGCAGAACCGGTCCAACCGAAAGATGCTACACCATACAGCAGCTTGCGCAGTTTGGTCTTTGCCCTGTCACGTACAGTTGCAAAGTCAGGCAGCAAACCTGAATACCAGAACAGCAGAGATACTGTAAAGTAAGTAGAGATCGCAAATACGTCCCAGAGGAGGGGAGAGTTAAAGTTCACCCACAGCGGACCGCGTGTATTTGGATAAGGCAATACGAAGAAGGCCATCCAAACACGACCCATGTGGAAGATTGGGAACTGACCGGCACACATTACCGCGAAGATCGTCATCGCTTCTGCTGCACGGTTTACCCCGGTACGCCATCCCTGGCGGAACAGCAGGAGGATCGCAGAGATCAGCGTACCCGCGTGACCAATACCTACCCACCATACGAAGTTGGTAATATCCCAACCCCATCCAATTGTTTTATTCAGGTTCCACACCCCGGTACCGTAATAAACTTCCCAGGTTACGGAGAATACACCCCATAACAACAGCGCTACGGAAATGAAAAAGCCTACATACCACAGTTTACCAGGCTTCCCTTCAATAGGACTGATGATATCTTCAGTTACCTGGTGGTAATTCTTCTCCCCATCAACTAATGGTTCTCTTAGTGTGGATTCGTACTTTAAATGCATAATTCTTTAAGCTTTTACCCCTAACCTTGACTTGCGCTTCAGAATAAGGAGCTTTTATTGTTCTAAACTTAAAACTTTATCTCTCTGTTAATCTTTCGTTCTCTTTAGCAAAAAGCCAGCTTTCGCTGACTATGCTTCATGATGAGCAGCTTCTTTCTTCTCACCTTCTGCCTTAGGCTCAGCATCTTTGTTTCTGATCTTAGCCAGGTAGTTGATGGAAGGCAGTACGTGCAGTTGTTCCAGTACATAGTACATTCTGCTCTTCTGCTCTTCGTTACGCACTTTATAGATACGGCTTTCCTTATCGTTTACGTTACCGAATACGATTGCATCTGCAGAACAAGCCAGCTGACAAGCAGTTCTTGCTTCGCCATCCTTCATTGGACGACCCGCTTTCTTAGCTGTCAGTTTAGCATCCTGTAATTTCTGTACGCAGAAAGAACATTTTTCCATTACACCACGGCTACGAACCACTACATCCGGGTTCAGTACCATACGTGTCAGGTCATCGTTCATACCACCTACATCATACAGGTTGTTAGCGAAGCTATCTGCACCATTCCAGTCTCTCCAGTTGAAGCGACGTACTTTGAACGGACAGTTGTTTGCGCAATAACGAGTACCGATACAACGGTTGTAAGCCATCTGGTTGATACCTTCAGAGCTATGGTTGGTGGCTGCTACCGGACAAACGTTCTCACATGGAGCGTTGTCACAGTGTTGACACAGCATAGGCTGGAACACTACTTCCGGATTGTTCTCATCACCGCTGAAGTAACGGTCGATGCGGATCCAGTGCATTTCGTGCGCCTTGATCACCTGTTCTTTACCAACTACTGATACGTTATTTTCAGCCTGACAAGCGATGGTACAAGCACCACAGCCGAAACAGGTGTTCAGGTCAATTGACATACCCCATTTGATCCCCTGGTATTGGTGAACATCCGGGTAGAGTGTACCATTCTTAACGAAGTTGCTGGTAGAGTCGTGTGGATTTTTCGGATCGTAACCGAATTGATCCAGTTCTTTCCTGTCTTCATTTACTTCCTCCGGGTTCTTGATGAACTCTTCGAGGGTAGTTTCTTTGATGATAGGACGACCTTCGTAACTGTTGTGTGTTTGAGTTACACCAATTTCGTAAGTCTGGTTTGTTTTTTCTACTGCTACTTCAGGAGAGAAGTAGTCGCGGGTGGTACCATTGAAGCTTACAAAGTTGTAAACGTTCTTACCTACACCAGCAGCAGCTTTACCTGCGTTGGCGTTACGGCCATAACCCACTGCGATAGCGATCACGTCAGGGTGAATACCTGGCAGGATCAGCAATGGTAACAGTACTTCTTTACCATTTGCTTTTATCTTCAGAACAGTCTTATCGTTGTTGATTTCGTAATCATCACCCAGCTCAGAACCGAAAGTTTTAGCGAGGGTGTTAGAGATTACAGCGTAGTTATCCCATGTAGCACGGGTGATTGGATCAGGCATTTCCTGCAACCATGGGTTGTTGGCTTCCTTACCGTTACCAATTGCTACTTTTTCGTACAGTACCAGTTCCAGTTTGCCACCTTTCTTAGCGCTGTTGATCTTAGCAGCTGCATCAGCTACATTACCAGCAAAAGCAGCACCGCCTAAAGCAGGCGCAGTAGCAGGTTCGATCACACCGTCCTGCAGTGCTTTATCCCATGCTTCCTGGCTACCCAGTTTAGCAATCCACTCATTCTTCAGGAAATCTTCCCAGGCAGTTGTGTTGCCACTCCATGCCAGGAGGGTTGCTTCGAATGCACGTGTTTTGAACAGTGGTGCGATGGTAGGCTGTATGAAGGAGAAATATCCGGTGCGGCCTTCAGCATCACCCCAGCTTTCGAGGAAGTGGTGAGCAGGAGCTGCGAACTTAACGTTCTCGGAAGTTTCGTCTTTGTGGGAGTTGAAAGAAACGGTCAGTTTGGTTTTCTTCAGACCTTCAGTGAAAGCCTGTGCATTGTAGTAGTCGTAGCTAGGGTTTACACCGTAGATGAACAGACCGCCCACAGTACCTGCGTTCAGATCTTTCACCAGTGTTTCCATGTCGCTATCGATACCCTGACGGTAGTTTACAGTAGCGTTCCAGTCGATAGTTGTACCGTTCGCACCGATCTGGCTGTTGATCGCGTTTACGATGATCTGTACGTTCACATCGTTGGAGCCTGCTACTACGATGGCTTTACCATTGTTAGCCTGCAGGGCTTTAGCGGCTTTCTGTATACCTTCTGCCAGGCGCTTGTCAGCAATGGCAGGAGCGCTTACTGCACCACCTACTGCATTCAGCAGGGCGAGGGCAACAGCACCGGTTTCAGAAGGCTTGTGTGTATATCTTTCGTCTGCGTTCGCACCGGTTACACTCATCATGCTCTCGAAGTGGAAATGTTTGCTCATTTCCGGCTTCTTCTCATCGATTTTACGTGTAGCACCGTATTGCTTCGCATATTCAACCGGGTTTAACCAGGTACCCAGGAAGTCAGCGTTCAGGCTCACGATCACTTTGGCATTCTCAAAGTGGTAAGCAGGAAGCGTGCGCTTGCCATAAGAAGCTTCGTTCGCCAGCAGCATACCGGAGTAAGAAACTGCATCGTAAGTTACATGACGGAAGCCTGGATATTTTGCCTGGAAACCAGCGATTACTTTTTTAGTAGAAGGGCTGATGATAGTAGAAGTCAGCAGTACAACCGGAGCACCACCCAGACCAGCGAGAGCAGCACCTACCTGTTTGTCCAGTTCGGACCAGGTAGTTTCAGCGCCTGCGATCGTTGGGAAACGCAGACGGGCCGCATCGTACAGGCTCAACACAGAACCCTGTACCCTTGCAGTAGAGGAAGTACCAGTGATAGAAGACAATTCGTTACCATCCACTTTAATTGGACGACCTTCGCGGGTTTTCACCACCAAAGGAACGAACTCACCATCAACGGCATATGTAGAAGCGTAGTAGTTAGGTACACCTGGAGTGATTTCTTCAGGCTTATTTACATAAGGTATTGCTTTCTTCACAGGTATCTCACAACTGGCAGCGATGGTAGCCGCTGCAGTGGTGAACCCCAGGTATTTCAGGAAGTCCCTGCGTGGGGTAGTAGCATTCAACAGGCTTTCACTCTCCTCAAAAGGCAGATCCTCTCTGAATTCGTTATTCACAATCTCCTGATGTTCCTTGGTATTGTGCAACTCCTCCAAGCCTTTCCAATACTTTTTTTGCTCCATGTTATTTATACTAACGAGTTACGGATTATAATTAGCACTATGAAGAACGATGTATGAAGCTGGTATTATAACGATCTGTTTTTGACGCTACTACTTTGCTTCCTCCACCAGATTTATCTTCACTTCTTATATTAATAGTGACATTTCTGACATTCAGTACCACCGACCATTTCAACAGTTACGCTGTCGATCTTGCCGTCTTTAACATCCTGGTGGAACTTCTCGAAAATGCTATAGTATTTGTTGTCTGCAAACTGCACCTTGGTAGTACGGTGACAGTTGATACACCAACCCATTGACAGGTCCGCGAACTGATGAACTTCATCTTCTTCGGTGATAGGACCGTGACAGGTCTGACACTGTTGCTTACCAGCTACTACGTGTTGAGAGTGGTTGAAGTAAACGTGGTCAGGCAGGTTGTGGATCTTCGTCCAGGGAATTGGTTTACCTGGTTTAGTGTAAGCTTTTGCATTTGCATCCCAACCAACGTACTCATATAATTTTGCGATTTCCGCAGAGCCGTTGATCTTCTTGCCTTCTGCATTGAACAGCTCAGGACCACTGTATTCGCTGATCACCTTGTGACAGTTCATACAAATGTTCTCAGAAGGGATCATCGCATGCTTACTCTTCTCAGCACCGGCGTGGCAGTACAGACAGTTGATCTGGTTCATACCAGGGTGAACTTTGTGAGAGAAGAAGATAGGTTGCTCAGGCATGTAATCTTTCTGACGACCCAGACCGATTGCTCCGTTGATAGTGAAATAACCACCAACCATGAACATCACCAGGATCACCAGCGCGATGTATGCTTTGTTTTTGTAGAAAGGAACAGGTTCCGGAACTGCTACGCCTTCTTTGTCAGCAGCAAGCTTGTTCAGGTTGCTGTTGATCTGGAGGAGAATCAGTGCGACTACTGCGAGAATGAGGGTGATGATACCAAACAGCAGGCTGTTGTTAGCGCTACCTTCTTCAGGTTGAGTACCCGTCTGACCAGCAGGACCATTAGTACCAGCTTTGGCATTTGGATCGTTCTTTTCTTCCTGCGCAATGTACGCCAGGATATCATCGATATCACCGTCGGACAGGCTTGGGAAAGCAGTCATCTGAATTTTGTACTCATTGAATAACGCATTAGCGTATTGGTCACCAGTGGCCAATACAGCCGCTGAGTTGTGAATCCACTGGTGTAATAATTTCTTATCACTCCAACGACCTTCAACACCCGCCAGGGCAGGACCAGTTAGTTTCTTATGGACATTGTGGCAAGATGCGCAGTTGCTCTGAAACAATGCTTTACCCTTGGAAGGATCGGCAGCCCTTACTGAGAAGGAAGCAATCATACCAACGCATAGGACAAGAACACTCACAAAATGCTTACGCATACGGATGGAAACACGACGATACACAGCCTATTTAGTTTAGATTTGACCTTAAGTTTCTTTAAAAAGTGCCAGCAAAAATAAGACACAATATTGACAATTTATCAACAATTATAAAAAAATCTTACTTGCTTCACTAATTCCTTTTCCCTATATATGACGCGGCAAAGCGCGTAATGATCAGATACTTTTGCATAAGAAAAAACATGATAAATGTCATAAACCGCACAATGGTTTCTTCACTTCCTTGCAGGCCTACATATTATCACGTATCATAATATGGTATAGTGTGGGGGGATCATTTCCAAAGTTGTGCCTTCCTTATTTAACCTCTTTTCCCCGTGAATGGTTCAAATATACTCTTAAAATTCTGGGATCAAAACAGGCACTACCGGACATCTGGTTATATTTATCTAATTTTGCAACTTCTTCCTTTATTAAGCAAACAAAAGAATCATCTTGAAAAATATAGCCATTCTCGCTTCAGGTGCAGGCAGTAACGCGCAAAAGATCATTGACCACTTCAAAGGCTCCGACAAAGCTGCCGTTACGCTCATCCTGTGCAACAAACCGGGAGCCGGTGTCTTCACAATTGCAGAGAACGAGCACATTCCTTCTATATTAATAGATAAAGAACGCTTTTTCCGAAGCGATGATTATATTCAGCTTTTAAAGGAAGCAAAGATTGACCTGGTGGTTTTAGCTGGTTTCCTCTGGAAAGTACCTGCCAATCTCGTTCAGGCATTTCCGGACCGTATTATTAATATACATCCCGCCCTATTACCGAAATATGGAGGTAAAGGTATGTATGGCCATTTTGTGCACGACGCTGTGATCTCCGCAAAAGAAACGGAGAGTGGTATCACCATTCATTTCGTTAATGAAAAGTATGACGACGGGGCTACCATCTTACAGGAACGTTGTACCATCACCCCGGACGATACCCCGGAAACCCTCGCAAAGAAGGTACAGGTGCTGGAACACAAGTATTATCCACTAATTGTGGAACGATTATTGACTTTATAATCAGTCATACTTTCAGCCTAAGAAGCTGATAACTAAACTTTATGAAACAACCACTGCTTGTTACATGCCTGTTGTTACTGAGCGCGGCCTATGCCTTTGCACAGGATAACAAATCCCCATTTCGCAGGTCTACCTACATCAAGGTGAACCCTACAACGCTTATTAATGAACTGGATGTATCGATCGAACAGGAGCTGAGTGAAAAACTCAGCCTCGAAGTGGGTGTATCCGGTATCTATACTGACTATCCTGATTACCTGCTGTCTAAAAAAATAGACATCGGGCAAAAGAAGCCGGATATCAGTACCGAACAATATGTAGATGGGAGAGGGCTGGGATTCAGGGCTGGCCTGCGCTGCTACCTGTTCTCCGCAAGAGACGGTTTGTACAGGGCTATGGGTACTTACTTCGAACCTGTCTTAATATATAAGAAGGTCTTTTACCCCAACGAGGACGTAACGATCAACGACGATAAATACAAACGCTCTGCTACCAAGGATGTCTATGCCTTTCAGATCCTGGTGGGCCGACAGATCACTAAAGACAAAATCGTCTTTGACCCGTACGTTGGCTTAGGGGTCCGTACCAAAGTCTATCGCTACCAGAACTTCACAGAGAATAATGGTGCTGCCCAGTCGAATGATGGCAGACTGGTGAGTGTACTGCCAAGCATTCAGCTCGGGATTAAAATTGGACTGAAACTTTAATACTACAATTCCTTCCTATATTATATATACCTGATCGCCCATTGGGGGAGGCGGTGTAATATTCGAAATACTTCAACCGGTTCATGTTTGCCTGGTATACTGTATTGAATACATTGTCTACCTGGAAAAACAGGTCGAACCTTTTGGCAATCGTGCCCCCGGCACCCAGATTCAATAATACATACCCGTCTGTGGCGGTCTCCGTATTATCCACTGCGTAAAAGTGATCCTGCTTTGCGTAGCCATCGACCTCTATCCGCCCATACATTTTCGGGAATACCGCTTTCCATTCTGAACGCGCATGCAGCGGTGGAATGAAAGGCAGGTACTTTGCCTGGTCGCCATGCTCCCTGATCAATGCGGCATTCCGGTTCAATCCCGCTGTATACGCCACACTATTGTTAATCTTTAACCAGCCGATGCTACGGGGATGAAAGTTAATACTGACCTCTCCACCATATAACCTTGCTTTTGACTGCTGGTACTGATAAGTGGCATTACCCGGCACGATCACCACATCATTGAGGCGGGCCTGGTAGATGTAGTTGGTAATATTATTATTAAACAATTCCACACTCAGGTCTACTTCTTCCAGGTAGGCCAGCCAGCCAATATCTTCCTGCAGACTGAACTCGGGGTCAAAGTTCCTGTTTCCTAAATACACGATGTGTGCACCCGGGTCAAGGCCGTTTGATCCGATCTCTGTAATGTTCGGCGCACGATAGCCCCTGGCTATATTCGCCTTCAATAATACCCGTTCGCTGAGGTTATAAGTAGCTCCCAGGCTACCGGATATTCCATTATAACTGTGGGCAAAGGCTGTAAACTGCCGGAAATCGTTCCAGTGAATATGGCGGTGATCATACCTGATCCCCCCTGAAACCTCCACGGGCCCGAAGGACTTCCGCACGAAATAAAAACCACCAACGTCAAAGAGGTTGTAGTCGGGGATCGGGAAGTCGGTCGCATGCTGACTACGGTTAGTCTGGTACATTCCATTGACCCCTGCTGTCATTTCTATATTATTGACCGTTGGGAGGTTGTAGCGGAAATCGTAATTCAGGGTATTGAGTATCAGGTCCAGGCCTGGCTGTTTCGGTGTCAGCGGATGATTGTACTCCTGTCGCGAGCTTTGCTGTAAAGCGATGGAAGAAAGGAAGTTCCCGATCTTTGTGCGGTTGTATAATCTATAATGGCGGATGTGCTGGTGAAGGTCAGCAATGGAATAAGTTTTTAATAAGTGATCCGGAACGATCGGCCGGTTCCTGATATCATCATTATCCCCCTCCGCTACCTGTATGGTAAATTTGCGCGTGAGGGAGTCACGGCTACCGTCAGGGATCTCCTGCAGGTTATTATATAAGGTGGTAGCCAGCAGCGAGTATCCCCATTTTTTATCCACACGGGCCATGGCGGTACCATTTAGCTCCCTGAAGGCAGTGCCATACACATAGCCATCCACTGCATTACGATAGTTGTGGGCCATCTTGCCGCTCAGGCGAAAAACATAATGCCAGTCATGTTTATGATAGGAGAGCCCCAGGGAAGAGCCGGCCATACCATTATTGGATTGATACTCGGTCAGAAAGTTGCCCCTGAGGCGCCCCTCCTCACCAACCGGCAGATCCGGGATCATATTGACAACACCGGCAAGGGCGTCTGAGCCGTACGTGAGACTTGCCGGGCCTTTTACTACTTCCACCCGCCCTATACCATACTGGTCTACTTCAATACCATGTTCATCTCCCCATTGCTGTCCTTCCTGCCGCACCCCGTCATACAGGGTCAGGACCCTGTTGTACCCCAGTCCCCTGATAAACGGCTTAGAGATGTTTGGCCCGGTGGTCACAGCCGATACACCGGGGATAGATTTGGTGACAGCATCAATGAGGTTGGTATTGAGGTGAGTGGACATTTCTTTTTTGGTAATGACAGCGATCGGAACGGGATTCTTCCTGACGGTCGTGGCCCGGGTCACCCCTGTCACAATCACCTCGTTCAGGTGGGCAGTCTGCAAAGAATCGGTTTGGGCAAAAGCAGCCATGCTACAGAGTATGAGCACTGCTGTAAGTAATCGGAGCATGTATGTTTAATTTTCACGAAAATATTTTTTAATTTTTTATTAACAAGAAATAATTTTTAGGCTAGCCTAAATTATAGGGTAATTAAGAAAACACCTACCTTTGCATTATATAAATAACAGATCGGCGATTATGTCAAAGAAGAACGTCTTTTTAATCACCTTTTTCGTGCTATTGGCAATAGCTTTCATGGGATACTCCGGCTATGTGATCAAAGGAGAGCAGGGTGATTTCTTCGGCAGGGAAAAACTGCCAGTGCTGGGTACTAACGGCCATATTGTAGGTGGCTTTTCGTTCACGAATCAGGAAGGGCGTACCATTACCGCCCAGGATGTGGAAGGCAAAATTTATGTAGCGGAATACTTTTTCACCACCTGTACCGGCATCTGTCCTAAGATGAACAAGAACATGGAGAAAGTATATGCTAAATATAAAAACGAACCTAAGTTCAGGATCCTTTCTCACACGGTTGACCCGGAAAATGACAGTGTCCCTGTATTGAAGAAATATGCAGAAGAGCATGGTGCAGATCCGTCCAACTGGTGGTTTTTGACCGGTTCTAAAAAAGAATTATATAAACTGGCCCGCCAGGGTTATCTTGTAGATGATGGTACCTATGCGGGGGATGAAGATTTTGTACACACACAATGGTTCGCGCTTGTAGATGGTCAGGGTCGCATCAGGGGATTATATGAAGGCACCAAAGCTGCTGACGTAGACAAGCTGATCACAGATATTGACAGGCTGCTAAAGGAATAAATATGGAACTTACGCACAAAACACATATCACGGAGCTGCTGAAGGCGAGCAAACTAAGCATTACAGATACGCGGTTGAAGATCCTGGAGTTGTTCATGGAGAGTAATGGCGCACTGGAACATAGTAGTTTTGAAAAACTCGCCGGTCAATCTTTTGACCGCGTGACCGTATACCGCACTTTACAAACTTTCCTTGATAAGGGATTGATTCATACCATTCCCACTACCGATACGAGCATCAGATATGCCTTGTGCAAATCTGATTGTTCTGAACATGATCATCATGATCATCATATTCACTTCAGATGTGAAAATTGTGGCACCACGATTTGCCTGGATGATACAGAGATCCCGGTGATACAGCTACCGAAGGGGTACGCTATGCATAATGTAGATGTAGTGGTGAGTGGGGTATGTAAAGAGTGTAAATAGCAGTTAAGCAAAGCAGGCCACAGGCCATGCCCGATAAAAAAAACGCTAATGCTTCCCGCATTAGCGTTTTTTTATTTTAGTTAGATCTTTTCAATTTCTGCCTGCACGAAATCTGCCAGTTCCTTCACATAAGCAGGGGAGAAGTCGAACCTGATGCCTGCAGCTTTATAGAGTTCAGGCAATGTTCTGGTACTACCCAGGCTCAGCGCTTTCACATAATTATCCAGTGCCTGCTGTTTATTCTCCTTATACTGTTTCCACATGGCAATCGCCCCCAGTTGTGCAATACCGTATTCAATATAGTAGAAAGGTACTTCGAAGAGGTGCAATTGGCGCTGCCAGCTAGCGGCCCTGGACTCTTCCAGTCCTGTAAAGTCAACGGTATTTGTTGAGAACTCTTCCAGGATAGCTACCCATGCAGCTGTGCGTTCTTCGACGGTATGCTGCGGATGTTCATATACCCAGTGTTGGAATTTGTCGATAGTTGCAATCCATGGGAAGATGACGATCGCTCTTTCCAGTTGCTGCAATTTAGCACGGCGCAGTTCATCGGGGTTACTGAAGAAGATATTCCAGTTGTCCATGGTGAACAGCTCCATGCTCATGCTTGCCACTTCAGCAATCTCCATTGGATATTCCTTGAAGAAGCTCAGTTTCAGGTTATGGCTCAGGAAGGAGTGTACGGCATGGCCGCCTTCGTGCACCATGGTTGTAAGGTCTTTCATTTGACCGGCCGCATTCATGAAAATGAAAGGCACCCCGGTTTCTGCCAGTGGGCAATTGTAACCACCTGGTGCTTTTCCTTTACGGCTTTCCAGGTCCAGGCGTCCCATTTTCTGCATTACGCGCAGACAATTACCAAAGAAAGGTCCCAGTTCGTCGAAGGTTGCGATGGCTTTATTGATCAGCTCTTCGCCGGTGTGGAAAGGTTCCAGGGGTTTTACGCCTGCAGGTTCAGCTTCTCCATCCCATGGTTTCAGCACATCCAGGCCCAGTTTCTGGCGTTGTTTTTCCTGGAAGTTCTTAACCAGCGGGAGGATATGCTCCTTCACGGCAGCGTGAAACTGGAAGCAATCTTCCTTGGTATAATCGAACCGGCCCAGGTCTTCAAATTTATAGTCTCTATAGTTGGCGAAACCGGCGTTTTTTGCCACCTGATCGCGTTTTTGCACCAGGGTAGAATACAGTTGATCCAGCTGATCTTTGTCTTCCAGGCGGCGGGCGCTGGTTTTACGGTACACTTCTTCCCTGAGGGTGCGGTCGCTGCTTTCGAGGAAGCGGGCAGCCTGTTGCAGGGTATATTCCTGTCCATTGACGTTAATGGTCATTTTACCTACGATAGGGCCATATTGCTGAGATTGCACGCTGAGTTCAGCCAGCAGGGGTACATTCTCCTCGCGGAACAGTTTCACTTGTTTCTTTACGCTACGCAGGAAGGTGGCATATAGTTCCTGGTCCAGCTGGCCCAGGTATTCACTTGCGAGGAGTTTTTTGTTGAGTGCATCCGTATAGGGTTGCAACTGCGGTTGTATTTCCATGCAGAAGTAGGCGAAGGCTTCTTCCAGGGATTTGTCGGTTGTATCGCAGGTCATGCGGATCTGTCGCCAGGCGGCGTCTTCGCTTATCACTGCATCCAGTTCGCTGATGTCTTTCAGCCATTTTTCCAGCGCAGCCACACTTTCAATTGGTCTTGCCAGCAACTCATCATAATATGGCTTCAATGCTTCCCATGTGGTTACCTTAAAATCTTCGGGTAACAGTGTACGGGGTTGTTTATCAATATTTGCGTCTAAAGTCTTCATAATACTAAAATAAGAAATTAATACCAGAGCGATAGTCTGACTATACTACAGACAGTGTACTATTGGTGCGCATTAGGTGGACTATTGGTGGCGAAGTCTGGCTAAAGCTGAATTATAGTTTAGTCGAACAAGCGTCGAAGAAGCGTCGAACAACGGTCGAAGAACAGTCGAACAACAGTCGAAGACGAGTCGAACAAGTGTCGAACGGGTGTTGGACTAAACGTGGGCTTATAGCAATAAAAATGCCTGACGGAAAACGCGTTTGCGCTTTCCGCCAGGCAAAAATTTATTCCGGAGAGAGAAATCTTATTCCTCAGTCTTCTTTTTCTTAGGAGCAGCCTTCTTTTTAGGTGCTTCTTCGCCTTCAGCAGCAGGTGTTTCTTCCTTCTTAGCTTTGGTGGCTTTTTTAGGCTTAGCAGCTGGTGCTTCTTCACCTTCAGCAGCAGGGGCTTCTTCTTTAGCAGCTGCTTTCTTAGGTTTAGCTGCCTTTTTAGCAGGTTTTTCTGCTTCTTCTTCAACAACTGCAGTTTCGGCAGCTACTTCTTCAGCAGTTGCATCTTCTGTTTGTTCTTCGAATTTCAGCAGGTCATTATTTTTGAGGATGGTATACCATTTTACCATCTTCTTCATATCGCTCACGTACACCCTTTCTTCATCGAATTCAGGGAATACGCTTTTGAAGTAAGCTTTGATCGCTTTATTGTCAGCCTTAGCATCCACCAGGGCAGTTTTACCTTCTTGGTCCTGCATAGCTTTGAATACTTCCGCCAGGTTTACGTTTTCGCCTGTGGTAAATACTTCAATGCTTTCCAGGGGGGTAAAATTATGGATGCGCGAACTCACGAAACGCGTACTCTTGTCTTCCAGAGATCTTACAATGGCACCATCCTGTTTGCTGGCGATCAACTGAAATAAACCGCCCAAACCGGTTACTGCAACTATTTCTCTATACTGCATGTTCAAATTTTTAAGAAGCGCAAATATAAAAAATCGTTTCTATCCGACAAATTGATCCGACCTATACTTTATTTTTATTCGTTCTAATCAACCAAACTGACCAATTATATATTAAAAATTTATTTGCTTTTAGCAAATAAAAAAGTTGACAAAATCAGGTATTTTTTCGTTTTGCCAATACCAACGGGAGCTTCCAGCGCTGCATATCTCCTTCAGGATGAAGGAATGAGGCGTAAACAACGTATATACCAGATGGGACTATATTGTGCACATCATCTGTACCATCCCAGGTAAAAAAACCTTTTGAAGACAATAAAAAATGATTACAAACTGTTTTGACTGATCTGCCGGCGGCATCATATATAGATATATCTGCAACAGTTCCTGCAGCGGGCAACATGTAATTGATCACAGCTACATCGTCGGTTCCATCATTATCCGGAGAAAACACTTCGGGCGTCAGGGTGAATGTACCTGGCAAATCTACTGCGCTTAACTGCTGGGAGTTTGCACTACCAGGTGTCGCAAATCCCACCGTTGAGGATGCAGAATGCCAATTTGAAAATTGTTGTGTGGGGGCATTGACATCTAGTCTTTCTAACGATACTCCTTTGGTATTTGCTGCCAAAGGGAAATGCATGGCATCTGTGTATTGTAATGCATCAATGGTATCCTCTTTATTATTTATTATATAAATACTGCCTTTTTCGTTGGTCAGAGACGGTAGTGCCATTTTATAGATTTGTGCTGGACTCACACAATGATATTGTATACAGAGTGCATCGGAGTCGCTTGTGAATGCAGCATAGCTACCGGGAGCCAATGTGCCTGCGGGAAATGCCACACGATCAGTAAACCCGCCGTTTGTTTTTGCTCTTATAATATATAACTGTGAAAGTGATACCGGATCTGTACCATTATTATATAACTCTACAAATTCTACATCACCATCATATAATATCTCATTGATCACGACATGTATATTTTCGGGTTCTGTGTGCGCATCTCCTGCTATAATATTATCAAAGAAATGCTTCCCTATAAACGATGCAGTGGATTGCCGGATGGCAAATCCCATGATTGATCCTTTAGTATACATACTATCAGTTGCGGTACCTTCTACTATATCATTTACGATTAGTGTCCATTCATGCCGTGCATTATGTGTCACTTTTACGTTTAATGTATTTGTTGAATGGTTGGTGACACCATCTCTGCCGTCGATGAGTAGCACCGGTGTTGCATGTGGATCTTTGCGGTATAAACACACTTCATCTTTCGTGTTACCTGTTCTTACGAAATACCCGGTGAGTAAGGAATCCAGGAGGTCGCGTTTATCAGCGCACAGGTAAGTGTCCACATAGTTTAATGAAGATGTATTGAAGTTGAGTTGCATCCACCATTGCCAGGTGTTAACAGGTAGAGGTGCTACATCAGTTGATATATAGAAAATACTATTAATTTGTTCGAAGCTGCTTTTTAATTGTCCATTCAGTATAGTCCACGCGGAATCGGTGCCGTGCCAGCGCGTGGCGTCTTTCATATCAGGATAATTAAAATATTCTTCGAATTGGGCACGGGAAGAAAGGGCATACAAAAGCATGCATACACAAACAATGGGAAACCTCATTTATTAACGATTTACTAATGAAAAGTAGCCGAAATTAGTGATTTTCTATGATTCATAGACATACATTGAAAACCGATAAGGTTGTATTAAATTCGCATCTCCAAAAATTTAAAATGTAAATACAATGAAAGTTGCCGTAGTAGGAGCTACCGGACTGGTAGGCTCAAAAATGTTACAGGTGTTAACGGAAAGGAATTTTCCGGTTACAGAACTTATTCCGGTTGCATCTGAGAAGTCAGTAGGTAAGGAAGTAACATTTAAGGGCAAGCAGTATAAGGTAGTCAGCGCAGATACGGCAATTGCCATGCAGCCTGCAGTAGCACTGTTTTCCGCAGGTGGTAGTACCTCTCTTGAGTGGGCACCTAAATTTGCAGCAGCGGGTATTACTGTTATTGACAACTCTTCTGCATGGAGAATGGATCCTACCAAAAAACTGGTTGTTCCGGAGATCAATGGTAAGACATTGACTCCTGAGGATAAGATCATCGCTAATCCTAACTGTTCTACTATCCAGATGGTATTGGCATTGACCCCACTGCACGAAAAATATAAAATCAATCGTGTAGTAGTATCTACTTATCAGTCAGTAACGGGTACCGGTGTAAAAGCTGTAGAGCAACTGATGAATGAGCGTAAAGGTGTAGAAGGGCCTAAAGCGTATGCTCACCAGATAGATCTGAATGTGATACCTCAGATTGATGTATTCCTCGATAACGGTTACACGAAAGAAGAGATGAAGATGGTGAAAGAGACTGTAAAGATCATGGGAGATAGTAACATTCGTGTCACTGCTACAACTGTTCGTATTCCGGTAATGGGTGGTCACAGTGAATCTGTGAACGTTGCATTCGATAATGAGTATGAATTAAGTGAAGTTCGCAGCATTTTAGAGAAGACACCGGGTATAATAGTAGTAGATGATCCTGCAAATGCAAAATATCCGATGCCAAAAGATGCACATGAGAGAGATGAGGTGTTTGTAGGTCGTTTGCGTCGTGATGAGACCCAGGAGAAGACTTTAAACATGTGGATTGTCGCAGATAATTTACGTAAAGGCGCAGCAACCAATGCAGTGCAAATAGCAGAATTTTTACATGCACAGAAATGGATCTAGTTTTTATGACCATGATATCCGTAAACGTATATACGTCATAACATAAACAATTGAGAGCAAGTGACCTACCACTTGCTCTTTTTGTATTATTTAGTATTATTCTGAGGAGAAATTTGTATCACCGAAACAAAAATTACACAGAAGTAGTATTGATTAATGAAGGATAAAATTCAATTTTGGTATCAATAATCCTATGCCAACTTACTTCTTCAAAAAGAGTCAAAAAACTTGTAAAAAGTAAGGTGCTGACAGAACTAAAATTCACAAATCCGTAAACACCCTTAAGTCCTATGAAAACCAACGCCAATCGTGAGCTTTTATTGATGCACAAATTTACTGAGGAGTGGAGTAACAACTTTTCTTCACAGGTATCACGCATCATGAACATTGTGGATCAACATGATACACTGGACGGCATTATACCCATCATTGAGGTAGCCAACGTGTATAATCAACGTTTTGCACACACTAAAACAGACAAAGAAAATCTGTTGAAGAATCGTAAGGCAAGACCGTTTGAGTTCCTGATCCACAAAAACTAGCCCGCAAAATACTTGTCCCGTATTTATCTGTTGGTCATTATAGTATGTGTATATGTCAGGTATGCACATCCGGCAGATAGGACTACAGACAAGCTTATTTTGTGCTGGAGATTGTCTTACAAATCGAAGAGTGTATTGTAGAGAGCGTCAATTGCCTGTGCCTTAAGTACCGCACAGGGTAAGAATTTTTTGTCCTACTGAAGTTGGTGATGAGTACGGAAAAGGGCTGACTAAAAAACACAAGAGAGTCATAGCACAGGAGTGCATCAACACCGTTTTTTAGTCAGCCCGGAGATTGGGTGGAAGCTGGCGCTATTATTCCATGTCCAGCGCCCGGTCCATGAATTTTACAAATGGCTGCATGACAGCAAATATTTTCAAAATTTCTCTAACAAGTGCAGGCTGTATGGCAGCATCATCTGAGATGTGGTGCCATACAGTGAAGCTTTTTAGTTTCAGGTAAGCTATGGCCGGATTGTCCGGCTGGTATCCCTGCGGCACCGTCTTGAGTGCTTCTCCCTCTATTTTACCAAAGTAGCGGATGAAATCCTTATTGGATATAATCTGCTGGAATTCCTCGAAGTTATAGTCTATTTCCTGTCTTACTTTCTTTAATACCGGAGCTTCAGGCATCCAGAGGCCACCGCCGGCAAAACTCTTACCGCCGGGTTCCAGATGGAAATAATAACCGGGGCGGGGTGTTTTGCGGCCCCCAGGGGCAAATGCAGCTCCCATGTTTGTTTTGTAAGGTGTTTTGTCTTTTGAGAACCTTACATCTTTGTATATACGGAATGTACAGTCCTTCACCTGCAATCCGATCAGGGCCGGATCCTGCTTAAACAGGCCATCCAGGATTTGTTGAACCACACTATCATAGTCAGATTTGGCCTGCAGATAGTCCCCTTTATGGTCTTCGAACCATGGCTTATTGTTATTCTTGTTCAGTGATTTCAAAAATTTCAACGTGGTGGGCTGTAACATGTATCAGATTTTGTCCACAAAATATAAAATAGCTTTTAGAAATGATACGTGGCAGCTACCAAAACGTTGGGAGATGTGCTTACCGGGGCTCCATCATGTTTATTAAAAATATTTACTGAGGCTTTGTCGAGTCTGAATTCGGGGATGATAGTCAGGTTTCCTACTTTATAATTCAGGGAGACCGTGCCGGCCATCACATGGCCACCGCCGATACCTGCGAAAGTCTTGAGGCCATCAGCGTCATCAAAGTATTCGCCTCTCAGGGTTACACCCAGTGTTTTATTGAAATCAATATTCATGTACAAAGCAGAGCCCCACCATTTAGCGGTATTATCTGTTGCTTCTTTTTCACGGGTATTGATATATGTACTGATGGTACCATTGTAACCGAATCCGATCACATCATTGACATTGTAGAGTGCAACGAAATCTAACTGATGATTCTGTACACCAGCAGTATCGCGGCCTTCGAGGTAGTTCAGGTATAACTTAAGCGGGGTGGTATTGGCGCTATAACCGATCTGTGCACCGATATACTTGCTATTCGACCAGGAAGCCGATTTGAAATCGGTCGGGTTGAATACGCCCAGCATGGCAGTCAGGTGTTCATTGATCGTGATATCTGCTTTTAAACCTGTATTGAAGAAAGGTCCGTTGCTGAACATATAGCTCATGCTATAGTTCCTGTTCTGATAGGCATCCACCAGTTCATAGCCGATGTGGGTGGCAAAACTACCCATGCTGATCTTGAGTTTGTCGAGCACCTGGTAGCTAACATAAAGTTGTTTGATGGCCATTTCCATACTTCCCTTATCAACGGGATGATCATTGTATGAAAACTCTGCCGCTCTTCTGCCAAAGCCAAGATCAGCAACGATGCTACCTTTTTGGAAAGACTGTTCTGCCTTCAGTGAGAACATACCCAGTTCAAAACTATTCTGCGAATTAGTAAAGCTTGTCTTATTGTCTGTGCTGTTGCCGTTGAAATTATACTTGTAATAAACATCTGCAGAACCGGAGATATTCACTAATGGGCTTTTGGTAGAATCCGCCGTTTGGGAATAGGCAAAAGAAATCTGGCTGGCAGCGAAGGCTGCCAAAAAAAGTTTTTTCATGCAGTAAAATTTGGATGATAAAAGGAGTGTGCTAAATCTGCGTGGTAGCTGCTTTTAAGCGATAGGACCGATAAGACAATAAAAAAGAATAGCTAATAATTAACCTCGGGAAGGAAAATTTTTACACGAAACAAATAAGAAATTGGTTGATAAAATACTTCGGTTGATAAAATGATACTATCTACAATTTCCCGTGTTAATTATTAGCTATTCTAAATGTTTTGGGTATTCAAACGCACTATATAATCTTCATTAATCTATCATTGGTTCTTCTTTGAGTGTACCGTTGTCGTATACACTCATCATGTGCGGATGGTAGCTTTCGTTGTGCTGTGAGGCATCCAGACCCAGTGCTTCTTCTTCTTCGCTTACACGGAGCGGGTGGATTGCATCAATCAGTTTGAAGATAGCATAAGATACAACGAAGCTATATACTACTACGATTGCCAGACCAATGAACTGAGTTTTGAACAGATCGAAGTTACCATAGAACCAACCATCTACAACGTTCACCGCTTTGGTAGCAAATACACCTGTCAGCAACATACCTACCATACCACCAACACCGTGACAAGGGAATACATCCAGTGTATCGTCGATAGCGGTTTTAGATTTGTAATGAACCATCATGTTGGAAATGATCGCAGCGATGAAGCCCATAAATATACTCTGTGGGATACCTACGAAACCTGCGGCAGGCGTGATAGCTACCAGACCAACTACGGCACCGATACAGAAACCAAGTGCAGAAGCTTTACGGCCACGAACTACATCGAAGAAGATCCATGACAGACCTGCAGCGGCAGCAGCTGTATTAGTAGTAGCGAAAGCAGATGCAGCCAGACCATTTGCGGCAACGGCAGAACCGGCGTTGAAACCAAACCAGCCGAACCACAGCAAACCAGTACCTAACAGTACGAATGGAATGTTAGCAGGTTGCAATTCTTTCTTTTCAATATGATCCTTACGGCGTTTCAGTACCAGGGCACCAGCCAATGCGGCACAACCAGCAGAGATGTGTACAACAGTACCACCTGCAAAGTCAATTACGCCGAGCTTGAAGAGGAAACCTTCCGGATGCCATGTCCAGTGTGCAATTGGACAATAAACCAGTAAGCTGAAAAGCACCATAAATAATACGTAAGATGTAAACCTGATCCTTTCAGCAGTAGCACCTACAACCAGTGCTGGTGTGATGATCGCAAATTTCAGCTGGAAAAGCGCGAACAGCAGTAAAGGAATGGTGGGAGCAGCACTCCATGGCGCGCTGGAAGCGACTCCTTTAAAGAAGAGGAAGGTAGTAGGATCTCCAATGATCCCGTGGTATGAATTACCAAAAGACAGGCTGAAGCCAACAGTCACCCATAATATACTGATCAGGCCTGTAGCTATGAAGCTCTGCATCATGGTAGAGATTACGTTTTTACGGTTTACCATACCACCATAGAAAAATGACAAACCAGGTGTCATGAAAAATACCAGGCAGGTTGATACCAGAATCCACGCAATGTCACCATAATTGTATTTTCCCTCAGCATCCACAAAAAGCGGCTCGTTTTTAATGAATAAACCAAATATTGCCACTAATCCCAGAAATATAAAGGGTAAATAGTCTTGAAATGATGTTTTCTTCATAGCAATGCGATTTTAAATTTCTTCAATAAAAGTAGTGATAAATTTATTTTATCAAATAGTAGGGGTCAAAAATAGAAATCATCTTATAAAAACAGGAGAAAGTGGGTCAAATGTTAACTATATTATAAATAAAAATAATATTAATAATGATTTTCGTCATTCTGTGAGTGGAAGAAGTGGTAAGATTAAAATATAAAAATATGATTTACAATAAGTTATTTGGTACTTAAGTAGAAATTAACGATTTTCTAACAAGAGGGTTTTGAGTATTACAGCGATTGGAAGACAAGGCTTACAAATTAATATAATACAACAATATAAACATTATCTATATTTTGTTATGTTGATAAAAACTATTGAAAATCACCTAACACATATTATATTTTATAATATTAAAATCACTACTTAATGGTTTCTGTAAGGAAGCAACTTCCAATTTTTGCCTCAAAAATGAACCTTTTTAAAACACAAACCCCGAAAAAAAGGTTTTGCTTCAGACAAAAACTTCTTTTCGGGGAATGAAGGTGAGAAAATTTAACAGGAATGCTTAAAAAGCTATTTATTATTATTTTTACTATATATCTTTCATTGCATCGAGTTCACGTTGTAATGCGAACATTTGATCACGTAGTCTGGCAGCTTCCATAAAGTCCAGATCTCTTGCCGCCTTTTCCATATCCTTCTTTATTCTGGCTATTGATTTTTCCATTTGCGGGATAGTCTTGGCTGCAGCTTCCTGTTTGGCATAATCCACGGCGTTTTCTGCTACCAGCGTTACTTCGTCGTGTACTGCAATCGGGGAGTTCTCATCGAAGTTCTTGATTTCCAGCACGGATGTTTGCCCCATGATCTGTTCCTTGCTTTTCAGTACCGTCCGCGGCGTAATACCATGGAGGCGGTTATAGGCAATCTGCTTTTCGCGACGACGGTCGGTTTCGTCTATGGTACGCTGCATGCTATCTGTAATCTTATCTGCATAGAAGATCACCAATCCGTCTACGTTACGTGCGGCCCTACCGGCTGTCTGGGTCAGGGAACGCTCATCGCGGAGGAAACCTTCTTTGTCAGCATCCAGGATCGCCACCAACGTTACTTCAGGCAGGTCAAGCCCCTCACGGAGCAGGTTCACACCTACCAGTACATTAATATTACCTAAACGCAGATCGCGGAGTATCTCTATTCTTTCCAGGGTATCTACTTCAGAGTGAATATACCGGGACTTAATATTAATACGCTGCAGGTACTTATCCATTTCCTCTGCCATACGCTTGGTGAGGGTAGTTACCAGTACACGACCACCACTTTGTACCCGTTTATCTATTTCTTCCAGCAGGTCATCTACCTGGTTGATACTTGGCCTTACCTCTATAGGTGGTTCCAGCAACCCGGTAGGTCGTACTACCTGTTCTACCACCACACCTTCTGTCTGGCGCAGTTCATAATCCCCTGGAGTTGCACTGACAAAGATGGCCTGGTTTACCAGGTTTTCAAATTCGAAGAAGTTCAGCGGGCGGTTGTCCAGTGCAGAGGGGAGGCGGAAGCCGAAATCTACGAGGGTGAGCTTACGGGAACGGTCACCGCCATACATACCACCGATCTGGGGAATGGTGACGTGGCTCTCGTCTATGACTAAGAGAAAATCTTTCGGGAAGTAATCGAGCAGGCAGAATGGCCGGGTACCTGGGGTACGCCTGTCCAGGAAGCGGGAGTAGTTCTCAATACCGCTGCAATAACCCAGTTCCCTGATCATTTCGATGTCGTAATTGACCCTTTCTGAGAGGCGCTGAGCTTCTATATGTTTCCCTTCTGCCCTGAAGTAATCGACCTGTGCTTTCAGTTCATCCTGTATTTCGTAGATGATCTGCTGCATCATATCCTTAGGAGCCAGGTACAGGTTGGCCGGGAAGATGGCCGCATTGTCCATGGTACCGATGCGCTTTCCGTTCTGTACATCGAAGCTTTCTATTTCTTCAATCTCGTCGCCGAAGAAGGTGATGCGGTAGGCATAGTCTACATAAGGCAGGTTGATATCGACTGTATCTCCTTTTACACGAAAGTTACCCCGGTTAAAATCACCTGTGGTACGGGTGTATAAGGAGTTCACCAGGCCATGTAAGACGGTATTACGACTGATGGTCTGGCCTTTGTGCAGGCGAATGATACCGTTTTCATAATCGGTAGGGTTCCCCATACCATATATACAGGATACGCTTGCTACCACGATGATATCGCGGCGACCTGACAGCAGGTTGGTCGTGGCCTTGAGGCGCAGCTTATCCAGCTCTTCATTGATAGCGAGGTCCTTTTCTATATAAGTATCACTGACCGGCATGTATGCTTCAGGCTGGTAGTAATCGTAGTAAGAAACGAAGTATTCGACAGCATTGTCGGGGAAGAATTGGCGGAATTCGCCGTAAAGCTGGGCTACCAGTGTCTTATTGTGAGTGAGCACCAGGGTAGGGCGCTGTACCTGTTGGATTACATTGGCGATGGTGAAAGTTTTCCCTGAACCGGTCACACCCAGCAGGGTTTGGTAAGGAGCTCCATCCTGCACGCCTTCCACCAGTTGTTTGATTGCTCCTGGCTGATCGCCGGAGGGAGCGTAAGGTGAATGAATTTTAAATGGCATCATCAAATTTACGTGAAAATGGACAAACGATTACTGCTGCCTTCGGTAGTTGTTCCACTGTTAACAGCGGGTATCTGGCAGATGGAAATAGAAGCATACAGGCCGGTTATATCCTTCGGGATAGCGGGTGAGATTTGGATGACTGGTCGGCAGCATACCCTAGAAGTCATTACCTTTACTTTTTAGTGACTTAACCAGCTCATTTATTTTTTATGCTTAAGAAGTTATACCTGCTTGGTCTGGGCCTGATATTGCCGCTCATACCGTTGTCTGTTTCTGCATGGGGCGTGACGGGACACCGCATTGTTGCTGAAATTGCTTACCGACACCTGACACCGAAGGCATTAAAAGCTGTACAGGCGATACTTGGGAAAGAGAGTATGGCCATGGTGTCTACATGGCCAGATTACATTAAGAGTGATACCACGCATCGGTTCGATAGCCGGTATAGCTGGCATTTCGTAGATTTTCCTGCGCATGTAGACAGAGCAGGGATGGACGCGACTTTGAAGACGGTGAAGAAGGAGAATTTGTATGATGAAACGGAGGCGTTGATCGGGGAACTGAAATCCGGTAAGGGAACGAAAGAGGAGCAGTGGCTGGCGATGACGTATTTGATTCACATGATAGGGGATATGCACCAGCCTTTGCATGTGGGTCGTGATGAAGACCAGGGAGGAAATAAGATCCCGGTGATGTGGTTCGGGGTTCAATCTAATTTGCATAGGGTGTGGGATGAGCAGCTGATAGATTTTCAGCAGTTGAGCTATACAGAGTATACCGCGGCACTGGATACGGCGGATGCGGCACAGATAAAGGTGATACAGCGTGGGACTGTGAAGGATTGGTTGTTTGAATCGAATCAGCTGGCGGATAAGGTGTATGATAAAACACCGGCGAATGAGAAGCTGAGTTACAAGTATAATTATCTTTTTGTGAAGGATTTGAATAGCCAGTTACTGAAGGGAGGGTTGAGACTGGCGGCTATTTTAAATGAGATTTATAAATAGGGTGCAATCATATTAAAAAAGCCGATCAGATACTGATCGGCTTTTTTAATATGATTTTGAAGCGCCAGGGGCGTTACGTATCTACTAAACGAGGTCGATATCAAAGTTTACCAACTCTACGAACTGGTCCAGCCTTGCAGAGATATCTTCCTGTGTGATGCTCTTCAGGCGATCAGCACCAAACTTCTCTACACAGAATGAAGCCATTGCAGAAGCTACGATGATTGCCGTCTTCATGTTTTCAAAAGAGATATCCTTCGTTTTAGCCAGGTGACCAATGAAACCACCCGCAAATGTATCGCCAGCCCCGGTTGGATCGTATACATCTTCCAGCGGCAATGCAGGTGCAAAGAATACGTGGTTCTCATGGAACAGCAGCGCACCGTGTTCTCCTTTCTTGATGATCAGGTAACGTGGCCCCATGGTCAGGATCTTACGAGCCGCCTTCACCAGGGAGTATTCACCAGACAACTGACGTGCTTCTCCATCATTTACCAACAGTACATCTACTTCTTTCAGCGTTATCTTCAGGTCTTCCAGTGCTACTTCCATCCAGAAGTTCATTGTATCCATTACAATGAGTTTAGGCCTGGTCTTCATCTGTTTGATCACAGACAGCTGTACCTGGGGGGTAAGGTTACCTAAGATCAGGAATTCGCTACCCTGGTAGCTTTCGGGAATTACAGGATTGAAGTCGCCCAGTACATTCAGCTCTGTAACCAGGGTGTCACGGGTATTCATATCCATATGGTACTTACCGGACCAGTAGAAGGATTTTTCATCCTTTTTCACCTGTATGCCTTCCAGCGCTACGCCTTTGGCTTTCAGTGCTTCCAGTTCAGACTGCGGAAAATCCCCGCCTATTACAGATACCTGGTTAATAGGTTGAACGAAGTTGGATGCAGCCCATGCAATATAAGTAGCAGAGCCACCTACGATTCTTCCGGACTTACCAAATGGGGTTTCTATATCGTCAAATGCCATAGTGCCTACAACTGTGAGCGACATGTGTAATTCGTTTTAGTTAAGATTAGTTAGATATTTTGAACACGCGCAAAGGTAATTAAACTTTTACCCGCTTCCACCATCCTTTCCTGAATATGATGATACTGGCTATTGCCATCGCAGATTCTGCGGCCGCTATGGCTGTAAAAACCCCGGCTGGCCCCCATTCGTAATGCACTGCCAGGGCCCATGCAAGCGGCATCTGAAACATCCAGAACCCGATCAGATTGATGATTGTGGGGGTACGCGTATCGCCGGCGCCATTGAAAGACTGGGATAATACCATGCCATATGCATAGAATATATATCCTAAGCTTACCAACTGCAAGGCCTGTGCACCATAGGTCACCACAGCCTCATCCTGTGTGAACAGCAGGATGACGGGCCTGGCCAGCAGGATAAAGAACAGCGACACGCAACCCAGGAAGATCATATTGAAGAATGCGGCTCTCCACACAGAACGTTCTGCCCTTTCTGGTTGTCCTGCACCGAGGTTCTGACCTACCAGTGCGGCAGCAGCATTGGCCATACCACTTGCCGGCAATATGGTAAAGATCACGACCCTGATGGCCACTGTATACCCGGCCACCGCTTCTTCGCCAAACCGCGCAATCACGCGTACCAGGAAGATCCAGCTTGTGGTATTAATCAGTAACTGTGCGGTACTGCCAGCTGCTATTTTCAGTAATTTACCAATGACAGGAAAATCCACTTTTAAATGATGGGCAGAGATCTTAATCAATCCTTTGCCACCTATAAGATTATACAACTGATAACATACGCCTACGCCACGGCCAATGCAAATGGCGAGTGCAGCTCCCATCAATCCCATGGCGGGTATTGGTCCCAGTCCATTGATGAATAAGGGACATAAAATGATGTTCACGATATTGGCAATCCAGAGCGAACGCATGGCCATTGCTGCGTCGCCCACACCTCTGAAAATACCGTTGATAAGAAATAATAATACGACTACCAGGTTGCTGCCCATGATCATACGCGTGTAGATATTGCCATGCTCTACTACATCAGCAGGAGCCCCCATCAGGGAGAGCAGTTCCCGGGCAAATACAACGCCTGCAATACTGATCAGTAATGAAAAAACCAGCGCGATATACAATGACTGGACCGCACTGTGTGCAGCAGCATCAGGGTCCTTTTCGCCTGTGCGTCTTGCTACCACAGCAGTGGCTGCCATACTCATTCCGAATGCAACGGTATATACAATAGTTAGTATAGATTCAGTTAATCCTACAGTCGTAATCGCATGTGTACCCAGTTTGCTTACGAAGAATATATCTACTACTGCCAGTAGTGATTCCATCACCATTTCCAGGATCATGGGTACTGATAACAAAAAAATAGCCCGGTCAATACTACCGGTTGTAAATTCAGTCTCTTTGCCGGATACTGCGGATATAAATAACCGGAATACCCTGCGCAGACGATTTTCAGCTGCCTGCTGCATTGTCAGATTGTTATAAAAGTTAGCAATGAAAGATGGTACGGCTGTACCGTAAATTTGGAGGTTGAAAGAAGGATCACGGACGTACCGGATCGGGTATTACATTTTCATGGTGTGATGATTGAAGACCACGAAGATAGTTTTTTTATTGGAAAGATAAGGGGAGGGGCATACGGTTACTGTCTAATAAAAAAAACATGTAATTATGTTAGTCAAAATGAAAACCGGTATTCTTTTATTAGCTGTAATTGTAGCAACCGTTATTGCCTGTTCAAAGGAAAATCAACAGGCGCTGAAGAACACAGAAAGTGTGGCCAATTCGGATGAACATCGTAAAGGCGACAGCACCCATCTTCCTGGTGACAGTACACATTTACCGGGAGACAGCACGCACCTGCCGGGCGACAGTACTCACCTGCCAGGGGATAGTACACATCATTTCCCGGGCGACAGTACCCATCTGCCTACTGACACCTTTCCCCATTACCCGCACTATCCTCATGATTCAACAGGAATTGGCGACTCAACTGGTGTACCACCTGTCGATACTATGGCAACAAGGAGAATGAGCAGAAAACATTAAAATTTCATGGATGGTGACCGGGTTGAATAGTAGTGAATGATTGGTCAGGCCAGCAGTAGTCAGGCCTGACCAATACCAGAAAATAAGTGGGGCGCTGTAACTTTTTTATTACTGTGTCCGTTTTACTAACACTTTACGGAACCATTTAACCTATATTTTAGTTTTAGCCCTGACATAAGACTACGGGAATCATGCTTTACACTTCCTATAAAAAATAATGGCCGGTCTTGCAACCGGCCATTATTATGATGGTCCTCTATACGATAGGATATGGCTCCCACCTTTTGGCGGGTTTAACCTTCTTTATAGCTTATTGCGATAACTGGGTTACGCGCAACACCTTGAATTCTGTTCTTCTGTTCAGTTGCCGTCCTTCAGGATTATCCTTACCATTTGGTAGTGTATTCGGTGCTATAGGCCTGGATTCACCATACCCTTTCGCAATCATACGGGATGACGGAATACCTCTGCTGATCAGGTAATCTACACAGGATTGTGCCCTGCGCTGAGACAACTTCATGTTATATTCATCTTTACCCTTACTATCTGTATGGGCACTCATTTCAATGATAATATTCGGATTATCCTGCATTATAGCCACTACTGTATCTAGTACAATCAGTGATTGCGGACGCAGGGTCGCTTTATCAAAATCGTAATAGATATCTTTCAGGATAATGGGTTTACCTATTTCATAACGTTTCAGGCAAATGGTGCGGCTTTCCATGGAATCTACCTTTTCCAGCTGATCTGTATTGACATAGATCGCTTTGGAGAAGTAGTTTTCCTTTTCCGCCATGATCTTGTAATTCATTTTCGGCTCTACTTCAAAACGGTAACGACCGGTTTCGTCCAGTGTTACCTGTTGTAGTACTTTCTGCTGAACTGTATCGATCAGGGTGATCTTTGCGCCTGATAATGGCAGGTTATTGTCACAATCCATTACCATACCATGTATGGACCTGGAAATCCTCTTGATGTGGAACAGCTCCAGGCAGCATACTGATTCTCTGTCAGAGCTGATATAGCCGCCGTTCATAGGGTGTGCCCAATCTGATGCTGCATAGTATATATCGTCCTTGGGGGAGTTCAGGGGAGCCCCTAAGTTCTTAGGCACTGCCCAGCTACTAAAATCACCCTGGCTGGAGTAGAAATCCAGGCCACCCAGTCCTACACGACCATCAGAGCTGAAGATGAGCATATGCTTGTCTCCATCGTAGAAAGGAGCCTGCTCCTCATCGCGCGTGTTAATTCCTGTGCCCATATTCCTGGCAGGACCGGGGTTATTCTTATCAAGCATACTATACCAAAGGTCATTCTTTCCCATACCTCCAGGTCTGTTGGAAGCAAACAAGAGATATTTACCATCTGCAGTCACAAAGGGCTGCATAGCGCTATAGCCGTCTACGTTTACATTTGGTCCTAATGACTTTGGTTCAGACCAGCTATCACCATTGCGCGTACTTACATAGATAGCCGCTGCCTTTACCCCATTTTTATTCGTCCAGCGGGTCAGGAAGATGCTATTACCATCTGGTGTGATAGCAGATACGCCCTGATCTACACCTTTTACTTCTGGTATTACCAAGGGGCGACTGTTACTGAAAGAAGCGTCCTTTCCATCGGCCTGGAATAAGCTGTTGATATAAGGATTTTCTTTTTTCTTTTTCTCCAGTAAAGTAGTATCAGGACGGGATGAGGTATACAACAGTATATTTTTACTCAGCAGTGCAGGTGCATAATTTGCACCACCTACATTTACATCACCATTCAGTTTGGTAACGATATAACCTGGTGTACGGCTGGCTTCGGAGATGGCAAATTCGCAGCTTGCAATTTCCAGTGCTGCCCGTGTACTGATATCATCTGTCCTGGCATAACTTTCCTTAAACTTTTTAAGCTGATCGATCGCGTCAGGATACTTTCCATTTGCACGGAGACAAACGCCATACCAGAAGCGGGCCAACGGGAATAACTCGGTGTTATTGTAGCTCACAACTTCTTCATAATACTTTTCGGCATTTCCGAAGTCGTTGTACATGCGGTAAGATTCTGCCAATCGGTATTTTACGGTTTCATAGTCTTTGATCTTACCTGTTTTTTTGTCTTTGGATCCTGGCTGATAGGGCAGAATTTCATTTGCATTTATCTTGAAGGTGCCCAGTGCTCTGTTGTAATACTGTGCAGCAGAATAATAGTCTTTTGCTTCATAATACACATCGCCTGTCCGCTTATAATCGTAAACGTACTGTGCCTTCAAAGAGTTAACCACAAATAAGCAGCAAATGATGGCCAGCCAATAGTGTGAAATTTTTTTCATCCGTTATTTTTTTGTTTTACAACCGTGGGCATATGAAGTATTCCTCTCCATATACTTTTTTCTTACGGCTGATGAAAGACAGGGAGATTTCGAAACTGTTGCTGCCATTAACCAGTCTTCTCAGGTTAGAAGCGTTCACATCATAACTGAGGCCCAGTACAAAATTTTTAAAGTGAAAACCGGCAAATGGAATGGCTGAATCATTCCAGCGATAGTTGCCACCGATGAGGAAGTCGAAGTCCTCATTTACCAGGAAAGACCCATATACACCTGCCACTATTTCTTCTGCATTTCCCTGTCTCATATACATACCATTTGGTGTAAAACTCAGCAGATCATTCACCTTGATGCGGGTACCACCATGTGCCAGATAACGAACAGGCAGTTTTCTGTTGGCCCCAGTCACGAATGGATCTACGGGCTGTGTGAGGTGACCGGCGGATACACCTACAAATGGATTGAACTGATGATTGGGATTACCATCAAAGAACATGGCACCTGCTGCCGCATCAAATACATTTGACGAAGTGGTATTTATATTCTCCCCACTTGATTTGGATGGGTCAAAGCCGATCACAGGATCGTACTGGCTACCCAGCTGCCATTTTGAAGGATCAATACGACGGTTGATCATCCCGGCCTGTACCCCAAATACCAGCTGGCTGGTACCAGTAGCACCGAAACGCACCCCTCTGTAAGAGAAGCTGGCCATCCCATTGAAGTAATTGTAACCGGCGTCACCTGCTTTCATGTTCGTAACATTGATACCAATCCCTACATTGTTTGCAGCGGCAGCATCGAATGAGAAGCCCATTGTAGCGAAAGGTTTGCCAATATTTACCCATTGGTTGCGGTAATTGGCGCTGGCCCGGTAATCTCCGTCGATCACACCTGTCAGTGCAGGGTTCAGCCACAACGGATAGGCATAGTACTGAGAAAAATGGGGATCAACCTGCGCCCTGGTTACTCCCGGCAGGAACGCTGCAGCCGCCATTAATACAATAGCGAGTATATTCTTATTCTTCATGGGAAGAGGTTTATCTTTTGATATTATTAACCGGGATAGTGTCTGTCACTATCCCGGTATCTGTGTTAGTTATCGTACAATGGTTACAGTACCCTTCCTGTTCACAACAGTACCATCCTGCAGGGTAGCTTTCAGGACATAGATATACACACCCACCGGCTGTTGTGTGCCACTCATCGTACCATCCCATCCTCTTCCCTGATCACGGGTTTCGAAGACCAGCTGACCATACTGGTTGTAGTAGGTCATGATAATGGATTTGATGGTATTGCCATATACATAGTGGATATCATTGAAGCCATCGCCATTTGGTGTGAACACGTTTGGTACAAAGACCTTGTTACCCTGCGGGTTCTTCGCTTCACCAGTTACTGCATTGGACAGTGCACTTGTTTCGCAGCTTTCGCTACCCAGTGCCCGTACCTGTATGGTCACTGGCTGACCAGGGGTGAGGCCATATACTGTATGTGTTGTACCTGTGCTGCCGGAGCTAGGAGCGGTGAAGTTTGCGCCATTGCTGGTCGTCACTTCATAGCCGGTTGCCCCTGCTACAGGATCCCATGTGAAGGTCACAGCATTGGTAGTTGTGAGCGCGGTATCCACACTTACGACTGGTGCGTCCAGCGGTTGCAGTACGGTTACTGTAGCAGCTACGCGTGTACCACTTGTACAACCGCCTGCAGACGCTACTTCTACGTAGTATGTAGTTGTTGCTGTGAGCGCAGGTGTGGTGAAGGTTGCACCCGTTGCTACGGCTGTACCACCGGTGGCTGCGGTATACCAGCTGAAGGTTGCACCCGTTGTTGTTGAAGTGGCAGTCAGCGTTGCTGAACTGTTCGGACAGATGCCCGCTTCATTGCCGGATACGACTGCATTGTTGCCAGGTGCACCTATAGATACTGTTACAGCAGTGCGTGTATTGCTTGCACAACCATTTGGATTTTGTGCTTCTACATAGTACATGGTAGTACCGGTAATAGCAGGAGTTATAAAGGTAGATCCGGTGCCTACTGCTGTACCTCCGGTGTTTGTTGTAAACCACTGGTAAGTGAGCGACGCATTTGGATTCTGTACCTGCAGCGTTGCTGAAGTACCTGCGCAGGTTACAACTGCTGCATTGGCCACAACTGGCGCAGCTGGAGTTGCATTGACTGTTACGGGCACTGAGGTGCGGCTTACACTTACACAACCACCGGTCGCTGCTTCTACATAGTAAACTGTATTAGCGGTGAGGGCAGGAGTGGTGAAGTTAGCACCTGTGAATACCGGTGTACCACCGGTAGCGGTTGTATACCATTTATAAGCAAACCCTGAAACCGGATTGGTTACCGCGAGTACAACTGTATTGCCTGAGCAAACTGTTGCACCGCTTGTTGCTACCGGCGCGTCAATTGTATTGGTGATCGTCACCATCACACCTCTGCGTGCAAGACTGCTACAACCGGAACCGTTCAGTGCTTCTACATAGAAGGTAGTATTCGTGCTGAGGGCGGCAGTTGTATAATCAGGCCCGGTAGAGAGCAGGTTACCACCAGCCGGCGCATCGTACCAGCGATAAGTGAGTGATGCATCAGGATTCAGTACGGAGAGGGTAGCAGTACCGCCTACACATGTTGTTACGTTTGCAGACACCACATCAGGCGTTGTTGCAGAGTTATCTACTACAAAGCTACCTGCTGTGCGTGTAGTACTTATGCAACTTGTACCGATCATCGTCTGTACATAATAGGTTGCATTTGCCGTAACAGCAGTTACTGTGTATACAGGACCGGTGAATACAAGTGTACCACCGCTGGCAGCATCGTACCATTGGTAAGTTGCACCTGCCTGTGGATTCAGTACGGACAAAGTGCCATCATTGCCAGCACATACTTTTACACTGCCAGACACCAGGGTTGGTGCATCGGGCGAAGTGCCGACTGTCACCGTTGCACTCACTCTTGCGCTGCTGCTACCACAACCTGATATTGTACTTACAGCTTCTACATAATAAGTAGTTGTTGCAGTTAATACCGGTGTGGTGAACGTAGCTCCTGTGAACACAGGTGTACCACCGGTAGCAGTTGTATACCAGTTATAATCTATACCGGAAGTGGCAGATGTCACACGCAAGGTGGCCGTTGTACCGGAGCAGGTGGTGATATTATTTGATTCCAGTGTTGGTGTTGGAGCTGTGTTGGATACAGTTACACTTACGCTTTTTCTTGTTGCACTGTTACAGTTACCATTGGTAGCTTCTACATAGTAGGTAACATCGGCATTGATAGCAGGTGTTGTAAAGCTGGACCCGGTAGATAGTACAGTACCACCAGTGGCTGTAGCATACCAACGATACGTGAATGACGCATCAGGATTTTGTACGGAGAGCGTGGCAGTGCTACCCTGGCATACGCTTACAGCAGCTGCGGCGACTGTTGGTGCTCCTGGCACATTGTCAACTATAATACTGCCGGCTGTACGGGTTGTGCTTACACAGCTTGTACCGATCAGCGTTTGTACATAATAAGTAACGTTTGCTGCAGGTGCTGCTACTGTATATACAGGACCGGTGAATACCAGCGTACCGCCATTTGCAGCATCGTACCACTGGTAAGTAACACCTGTCTGTGGATTCAGTACAGACAATGTAGCATCGCTACCTCTACATACTCTTACACTACCGGATACCAGTGTTGGTGCATCAGGAGAAGCGCCGACAGTTACAGTAGCGCTTACCCTTGCACTACCGCTGCCACAACCTGCAGTTGTTACAGCTTCTACGTAGTAGGTAGTTGTTGCAGTCAGCACCGGCGTTGTGAAGGTAGGTCCGGTTGATACTGGTGTACCACCGGTTGCTGTAGTATACCATTTATAATCTACGCCGGTAGTTGCAGATGTTACACGCAGGGTAGCGGTGGTACCGGAGCAGGTAGATACATTATTTGATTCGAGCGTAGGAGTAGGGGCAGGCGTTGCTACGAGCACGCTAACTCTTGCTCTTACAGCACTTGTACAGTTGCCATTGGTAGCCTCTACATAGAAGTCTGTATCCGTGTTGATGACAGGTGTAGTGAATGTAGTACCTGATCCGAGCGATGTACCACCGGTTGCGGTGCTATACCAACGATAGGTGAATGAGGCATTTGGATTCTGTACAGCGAGAGAAGCAGTGTTACCCTGACATACGCTTACAGCAGCAGCGGTCACTGCTGGTGTACCTGGAGACGCGAGGGCTACTACGCTGGCTTTCGTGCGGCCACCAGTGTTCACACAACCGCTGGTGTTCACCGCTTCTACATAGTAGTCTGCGCTGGTTGTTACATTCCTGATAGTAATGGTCGGACCTGAACCAATCAGGGTACCTGCTGTAGCAGCATCATACCATTGGTAGGTAACGCCACTTTGCGGTGCGGATACAGACAGTATTGCATCCTGACCGGTACATACATTTATGCTACCTGCGGTTACGACCGGTTGATCCGGATTCAGCGCTACGTTTGCAGTAGCAGTTACTCTTGCAGTACCAGCTGTACAACCTGATGCGGTATTCACTGCTTCTACATAGTAAACGGTAGATGTAGTGAGTGCACCTGTTGTATAGGTAGGTCCGGAGAACACTGGAGTACCACCGGTAAGCGTGGTATACCAGTTATAAGTGATACCGGTTGTACCGGATGTAACAGTGAAGGTTGCCTGCCGGCCAGCACAAATATCAACATTGTTCGCCTGCAGGGTTGGCGTTGGAGCACCTGCGCCAACAGTGACAGTAGCTTTCACTCTTGTAGCGAGTGTGCAGCTGTTGTTGCTGGTTTCTACATAAAATGCAGTATCTGCGGTAAGCGCATTGGTTACATATGTAGTACCGGTGAACAACAGGATGCCACCTACTGGTGCACTATACCACCTGGTGGTGATATTGGAACCGGTTACGGTAGCGGTAAGGGTAGCCGTTTTGCCTGAACAGATGTTTGCATTGGTGACTGTAGGTGCGGTAAGAGCCGGCACTACATTCACAGCTACAGAAACCCTGTTCGGGTTCGCACAACCATTAGACGTACGTACTGCCTGTGCATAATAGGTAGTATTCGCAGTCAATACCGGTGTGGTAAAGGAAGGGCCATCGCCCACCTTTGTACCAGCGGCATTGTACCATTCTATAGATGCTATAGCGCTTGCTGTTGCAGTGAGGGTAGCGGTTGAACCACTACAGATGGTGATGCTTCTCACAGCTACCACCGGTGCTGATACCTGGCGGGAAGCGTAGTATACGCGGAGGTTTACCAGCGCAGAGATCACACCACCCCTGACCTTCACCTGTACACGGTCGTAAGTACTACCGGGGGCAAATGCGACCATGAATTTATTGCTACCACTCAGTAATGACACACGGAGGTTGCTGCTATTGAGCAGGAGAGCATCATTATTTGCAGTAGCACCATTGGCGCTGGATATTTCTATCGCGCCCAACAGTGCGGCATCCAGCACCTGTGCAGGCAATTCCAGCACCAGTCTTACGCTATCACCTGCGGTGGCAGCGTTCGGGAAGATGAGGGATTGCTGTACGCTGCCGCTGCCTGCAGCCAGTGGTACTGACAGCAGGGAGTAGTTATCTGTATTTGCATCTGTTGTATTCGCAGCGTCCTGTACAGAACACAATACACAGATAGCTGTAGTGCTGTTGGTTTGAGCATTTGCGAAGTCGCACGCAGTATTGGGCACTACAGTTACAGTGAGCGGTATAGCGGTACGCTGACTACCACAGGTAGCTGAATCGGCTACAGCTTCCACGTAATAAGTGATATCGCTGGTCAGTGCCGGTGTAGTAAATACGTTACCTGTGAAGACAGGAGTACTGCCTGCAGCATCAGTATACCAGTTATAAGTAACACCCGTAGCAGCAGGAGATACGGTCAGCGTAGCAGTCTGCCCGGATACTACCTGGCCACCGGCAGGTGACACATTTACCGTTGGTGCTGCCGGAATAGCATTCACCTTGACAGTGACAGCAGTTCTGGTGGCGCTTGCGCAGATACCTGCTGCCGCTTCTACGTAATAGGTAGTAGTGGTATTCAGTACCGGCGTATTATAGATAGCCCCTTCAAATATAGCGGTACCACCAGTAGGTGTAGTATACCAGCGGAATACCACGCCATTGGTTGGACTGGAAGCTACCAATTGTACACTGCTACCAGCACATACTTCAGCAGTACCGGGTGTTACGGTCACGACTGCAGGTTGTGTAATGACATTCGCAGTCACCATCGTGCGGGTCGTGTTTGAACAACCGGATGCATTTGACGCTTCTACATAGTATACGGTAGTAGTATTTAAAGCAGGTGTTGTAAATGAATTACCGGTGAAGATAGCTGTACCACCGGACAATGCGGTGTACCAGCGATAGGTTACACCAGTTGCCGGTTTCACATTGAAGGTAGCTTTACTACTACTGCAAATGGTGATGCTGGTCGTATCGAGTACAGGTGCATCAGGTACCGGATCTACCACAGCGGTAACAGGTACTCTTACTGGATTTGGACAGGTCAGGCTTGTTTTAACAGCCTCTACATAATAGGTAGTGGTGGTGTTCAGCGCGGGTGTCTGATAGCTGGTACCTGTGAAGATGGATGTACCACCTACAGCAGTTGTATACCAGCGGAAGCTTACATTGGAAGGACCTGTTGCCAGAAGCGTTGCACGGTTACCAGCGCAAACAGTGTCTCCGGTTACAACAGGTGCTCCTACCAGCCGGCTGGCGTAGTGAATGTTCACCGCACTCAGTGCAGTAGCCAGGCCGGAGTTGAGGCGAACGACGATCCTGTCGAACAGGCCTTTAGGTTTGAAGCCGACCAGTGCCTGTGCGTTACCGCTGAGCAGGCTCACATTTACGCCTGCCGCATTCAGTGCTACAAAGTCGTTATTTGAAGTAGCTCCATTGTATGAGCCTATCTGTATGGTGCCTAACAGACTTACATCAGCAAGGGAGCTGGAGAAGGACAGGCGTACCTGTACGCTGTCATTCAGTTCGCTCACCTGCGGGAAAATCAGGGTTTGCTGTACATAACCACCAGTCAGGCCCAGGATCACATGCAGCGTAGAGCTGCTGCTGGTACTGTTATCTACAGACAACGCAGGATTTTCTACATAGCAACCTATGCAGATACCATTCGCATTGTTGGTTTCTGCGGTAGCTGCATCACAAGGCACATCATTATTGCCCGGAAGTACAGTAGCGGTGACTGATACGCGGGATGCGCTCTTACAACCGGCAGCATTTACGGCTTCCACCGTATAGGTAGATGTAGCAGTAAGGGCCCCTGTATTGAACACGGCTCCGGTAAAGATAGAATCACCGGCAGCGTTATACCATTTATAGATCAGGTTCGTTCCGGTAGCATGAGCGGTGAAAGTAGCGCTCTGACCACTGCTGATGGAGGTACCCATCGGAGTTACAGTGAGTCCTGTCGGTACTGCATTCACCGTCACAGCTACACGGGTCCTTGTTGTGCTGATACAACCATTATTATCTGCTTCCACATAGAAAGCAGTATCGGCTGTCAGTGCATTTGTTGTATAGTCTGGAGTAGATGCCAGCAGGGTACCACCTGTAGGAGCAGTATACCAGCGGAAGGTGGCTCCCGAAGGTGCAGTTGCCAGCAGGGTGACCTTGTCGCCGGCACAGATATTCTTAGCAGCAGCAGTTGGTGCTGCTGGTGTATTACCTACGCTCACCAACACTGGTACCCTGGTTGGGTTTGAACAACCGAAGCGACTGGCTGCTGCATAATAAGTAACGGATGCATTGAGCGCAGCAGTTCTAAATGTATCGCCGGTAGCTACAGCAGTACCACCCACTGCACTGGTAAACCAGGCAATGTCAGCATTGTTGGCAGATTTGGCGATGAGGGTAGCGGAATTACCACTACATACATTTACTGCAGATGCAGATACGTCAGGTCCTGGCGTCACCACGGCCGCGAAATATACATTTACAGAAGTAACAGCCGTCAACAGACCATTGATACTTACCATTACCCCATTGAAGGCTTTGGTGGAAGGTATGGTCACTCTGAATTTGTTGCCTGTGGTAAGGAGGGTGAGGCGGACCAGGTTATCAGAGAGATAACGTGCATCACCGTTAGCAGTAGCGCCATTATATGTTTCTACCCTGATACCACCCAGCAATGTAACGTCTGCTACTTTACCAGGCACTTCCAGGTCCAGCGTAATGCTATCACCGGCAGGGTACGTATTGTTATACCTTAACAGCTGACCGACATAGCCCGCAGCATTTAAGGTAGCGTTGATAGTAGATGCAGAGTTTGCATTCTGATCTACTGCCAGGGCAGGATTGCTTACAGCGCACAACAGACACACTCCACTGATAATAGGACTTTGCTGTGAAGTAGCATAGCTACATGGTGTTGGCTCTGTAGGCAGGTTAATATCTACCCTCACAGCAGTGCGGGTAGCGCTGGTACAACCATTCACCGGATCTTTTACTTCCACGTAATAGATAGCAGCTGCAGTGAGTGCACCTGTTGTGAAAGTGGTGGAATTTGATCGCAGTAAGTTGCCACCTGCCGGTGCATCGTACCAATTATATTGATATGCAGGATTAGGACTCAGTACAGAGAAAGTAGCCGTCTGACCGGAATTGATCGTTTGAGTAGCCGGGTTTACCAATGGCTGAGGCAAACCTACTATTACATATACAGCTTTACGCACAGGGTTTGCACAACCGCTGCTGGATACGCCTTCTACATAGTAGATGGCATTGGTAGTTGGTGTGACTGTATAGGTAGCGCCGGTAGACAATGCTGTACCGCCTGTGGGCTGGCTATACCAGCGGAAGGTAGTACCAGGGCCCGTTGCGCGGAGTGTGGCGGGCGCACCGGCACATGCATAAACCGTATCTTTTTCAACGGTAGGTGTGCCTGCAAAGATCTGTGCAGAATATACCTTCAGCGCGGTGAGGGCGGTAGCCAGGCCATTCAGCCTGATATTCACCCGGTCATAAGCCGCTCCCGGAGCGAATGTATAAATCAGGTCGCGGTTACCATTCAGCAATTGCAGGTTCAGGAGGCCACTGTTCAGGGACACGGCGTCATTATTAGCAGTCGCATTATTAGAAGATGATACCTGGATACCGGCTAACACGCTAAGATCTGCCAGACCTGTCGTGAAGCCCAGCTTGATCCTTACGCTATCCCCCTTTACACCTGGTGCAGGGAAGATCAGGGATTGCTGTACATAGGAACCTATGCCCAGTATGGTATGGATCACAGATGCAGTGGCCGTACTATTGTCAACTGCGGAATCCTGTTTTTCTACATAGCAACCGACGCAGATACCACTGGTGGTAGAAAGTTGCGAAGTAGCTCCACCACAATCTATATCTCCTACAGGTGCAGGGCCACCTGTGCCATTCAGTGTGATAGCTACCGGCGTACGCAGGCTCTTACAATTTGGATTGCCCAGGGCCACCGCTTCAACATAATAAGTAACATTAGCAGATACCGGAGGTGTGGTAAACTGAGCGCCTACATATACAGGGGTACCGCCAGCGGGTACAGTATACCAGTTATACTGATAAGCAGCATTTGGCGATACAACATTGAATGTTGGGGTGGCGCTTTCTGCCACAGTAGCAGTAGATGGAGTTACATTCACACCAGGTAAACCCACTTTTACCTGTACAGGAGTGCGTTTTTCACTTCCACAACTATCAGCCCCTACGGCTGCAACGAAGTAAGTAGTGTCTTTGGTCACTACCGGGGTAGTGAAGGTAGTACCATAGCCAACGGGTGCACCTCCTGTAAAGGTGGTATACCAACGATAGTTATAGCCATTCTGGCTAACGGCAGTTAAAGTAGCAGCAGTACCCGTACATGCATATACAGTTGGTGCAGACACCTGGGCGATTGGGGTCACTACCTGTGCATAATAAACATTGTACGAGGCGAGTGCCGCCAGTAAACCATTGATGCGAATTTCGACACGATCGAAATCTTTGGTAGCGACGAATGTATAAGCAGATTGTTGTACTCCATTTAACAGGCGGACAGAGAGCAGAGCAGGATTCAATGCTATCATATCTGCATCAGCGGGACGTGCGCCGTTACCGGTACCCACGCTTAAACCAGCGAGCAGCGTTGCATCGAGCAGGCCAGTGGATGTACCGAGGCCAATACGGATAGAGTCGCCAGCTTTCCCTGATTTAGGGAATATCATATCCTGGTAGATTGTTGCGGCCAGGCCTACGTTGATACGCAGGTTGGATGCAGTAGCCGGAGAAGCATCCACGGCATTGTTTGCATCTGACACACCACATAAGAGGCAGAGTAAGCCAGTGATGCCATTGTTTTGAGTAGTAGCTCCGCTACAACTCAGGGGACCATTGCCGGTAGTATCCGTTACATCTACAGTTACAGCGGTACGTACAATGCTGATCAATCCATCGGTAGGAGATAATGCTTCTACATAGTAAGTCTTGTCAGCATACTGTGGTGGTGTTGTGAAGGAGCTACCGGTATGCACAGGAGATCCGCCTGCAGGCACCTCATACCAGTTGAATATGGCATTTGGAATACCTGGGATATTTGCGTTAAGAGTAGCAGTTTCACCGGCATTGATGGTAGCGGGGCTTGGTGTTACCGTAACCGGGATCATCGCCGCTGCTTCATAAATATATAGTGCGTTATCTACAGCAACAAGGCTGCTGAGATCTATGGTGGCTGCGTCAAAACTCTTTGTAACAGGAATGGCAATGCGCACTTTGCTGATGGTATCGCGAGCTAAAAGCTCCAGTGTTAAAGCTGAGGCATTCAATGGTGTGCGGTCATTATTGCTCACGTTATTCAGGGAAGTAGTTACTCCTATACTGCCCAGCAGAGAAGCATTGGCAATCGGATCACCTTTTACGCCCAGCGTCAGGATGATGCTGTCGCCTGCATGATAAACACCCGGGAAGGTGATTTTCTGCGCCACAGCAGTAGCAACGCCCAAAGGCAGTGATAAACGGGAAGCCGTAGTCGTATCTCCATCTATTGCCAGCAGGGGTTGTTGTACACTACACAGTGCACAGGCCACGCCGGTAGTAATAGGGGAGGTCTGGTCGGTACCGTATGTCCATAATGGACCGTTGCCACCACCTATAGTAACAGGAACGGCGGTGCGGGTAAAACTGGAATTACCTGCAGGATCTTTCGCTTCGACATAATAGGTCGTATTGCGGATGAGTGCAGGTGTGGAGTATGCACCGGTGCCGGTGAATACGGGCGTACCACCGGTAGGGGAGGTGTACCAGTTGTAAGTAGGATTGGATATCCGGATAGCAGGTGTTAAAGTAATGCCGGTGTTGTACGCAGTTTTTGCCGGATTGGGCGTCACTGATACGGGGATCATGGCAGCTACTTCGTATAATTTGAGAGAGCCGGATACGCCCAGTAATCCGCCAAAGTCTACCTTCACGCCATCGAAAGTTTTGGTAGCGGGAATAGTGACTTTGAATTTGCGGGCATTGTTCAATCCAGCACCCAGCAACTGCAATTTAACAACCGGGTTATCCAGGGAGCGGGTATCATTATTAGATATTGCAGGACCTGCGATGCTGTTCTGGTAAGTGGTAACTGAAACTTTGGGCAGTACAACAGCCGCCAGGTTTTCAGTAGGGGCTTCGAGGAACAGGACGATGCTATCGCCGGCCTGGTATACGCCGGGGAGTTTAACCAGTTGTCCGACAGTAGACAAGACACCTAATGGTACTGTCAATGTAGCGGCAGTAGTCGTATCACCATCAGCGGCGAAGGCAGAATCAGTAACTGTACAGGCGGCACATGCAACCCCGCCTGTGATGGGGCTTTCCTGATCCTGGCCATAGCTCCAGATTGTACCGGGGCCACCGGCCACCTTGATGGTAACAGGAGTTCTGACATAGCTACTCAGGTTATTGACAGGATCATATGCTTCCGCGTAGTATGTAGTTGTCCTGGACAGTGCGGGCGTAGTAAACGGATTGCCGGTAGCTACAGGAGATCCACCGGTTGGGGTAGTATACCATTTGAAGGTAGGCGTACTTACCCTGGTATCAACGCTGGTGGTCAAAGTTTGTGAATTGCCTGCAGTGGTAGCAGGGGCCGCGGGAGCAACTGATACCGGAATGACGGCAGCTGCCTCATAAATCCGCAATGCACCGAAGGCGGTGAACGCGGTGCCAAGATCAATTCTTACACCATTGAAATTTTTGGTCGCGGGGATTGTTACGCGCACTTTGGGCGTGTTGCCCAATCCCAGACCAGCCACCTGCAGGTGGACCAGGCTATTATTTAAAAATACGGGATCATTATTAGAAGTGGTACCAGCGTAGGTAGTAACCTGGATGGCTGATAGTGCAGCAACGGAAAGTAACTGACCCGGTACATCCAGGTCCATCACGATTGCATCACCGGCTTTGTAGTTGCCGGGGAATGCGATAAACTGTCCAATGCTGGACAGGGCGCCTACGGGCATGGAGAGTGTAGAAGCGGTAGTAGTATCACCGTCAACGGCATTTTCCGGATTGTCGACAGTACATAGTGCACAGGCGACACCGTTAGATAGTGCGCTTGCCTGTCTGTCGCCATACATCCAGAGCAGACCTGCGCCGCCCCCTACCAGTACCTGGACAGGCGTACGAACGGGGCTTACCAGTCCATCTGCCGGATTGGTTGCTGCTACATAAAAGGTGGTAGTCCGATTTAAAACAGGTGTAGTAAAGTTAGCGCCGCTGCCGATAGCGGTACCGCCGTCTGGTTCGGTATACCATTGGAAGGTCGCATTGGGGATACGTGGTAGTGCAGCGGATAGGGCAACAGTGCCGCCTGTGATCACTGCCGGGGTGGCGGGGGACACAGTTACGGGTTGAAATGCGGTTGCTTCATACACGCGAAGGGCGCTGAAAGCTGTGACAACAGCTGAAAAGTTCAGTTGCACTTCATCGAAGGTATGAGAGACAGGGATGACTACGCGGAATTTGGGTGTGCTTCCGATACCGAGTCCCAGGAGGTCTACTCTTACAATGCTGTTGTTCAGTGATATGGCGTCATTATTGCTCACGCCGGCATTGAAGGTGTTAACAGATATTGCGGAGAGCAGGGAAAGGGAAACGTTTTTGTCAGGGATTTCGAGGTCGAGGGCGATTGCATCGCCTGCCTGATAGGTACCTGGAAAAGTGAGTTGAAGTCCCACGCCGCCGATAGCGCCGACGGGCAGATTCATGGTAGCGGCGGTGTTGGTGTTTCCATCCACTGCGTTGGCAGCATCACTCACATTGCAGGCGGCGCAGGCGAGTCCGAACGTGACTACGGTTGGATTGGTAGCACTGCTCCACAGGGGGCCATCGGCGAAGTAGGCGCTGGAAGTAAGCCAGTGCTGCCATGGCAGCTGCTTTCGCGATACGGGCGCGTAGGGATGTTGCGCGGTATATGCCTGCAACCAAGACAGGGCATAGTTATTTATTATGTCGTTGCTGTAGTTGGCAGCGACAGGGACTGAAGTCTTCTCTGCAAAGGAGACTCCTGCCGGCAACCCAACCATGCAAAGACATGAAAAAATAATAAGGATAAAAGCTCTTAGGGAGCTTTTAAGGGTAGCGTTAAAATGCATAGAAATCAATTGGTTCGGGTTATAAAGCGTGTATGTTTTTCACAGTTATTGTTTCCATTCTCGTTTTTCCAGGATTTCAGGTGAGCGATGCATCACATTGAAGATGGCGGCCAGGGAGCGACCATTCAACGGGGAGCACAGCGCATGTATGTATGAGTCTATGCATTGGCACGGTCATGAAGGGGAGGCAGCAATAAAGATGATATGGTCAAAAAAGGGGTAATCTGATTCGGTTGATACATTAAGAACACACAATTTTAAAACCCATCGGTCAGAATACGGTACGAATTTATGTTGATAGGGCGGTAAACCAGCTGTTCTTTTCGTTCAGTATTTGAACGATATTCATTTTATTCATTAGCACAATTTGAAAATCTTTTTATCCATTCCTTTTAACTCAATCAAGCCATAACTGTAGAGGTGTGATTAACAGTTGATTTAGTTGGCAGTACTAATAATCAACTGAGCATCAAATAAAAAATATTTTTAAACAGAAGTCCGGCTGATTATTCTATAACCATGTTTTACAACCCTTTTCAAATTACATTCATTAATATATGATTTGTTCATTTTGTTCATTTTCTTGTCAAAAAATCTAAACTAAAATTGGCTACGTAAGTTTACCCTTGAATTACCAAAATCCGTTTACAAAAAATCCATTTCTTGTCCCCGTATGATAGATCTCTCCTATGACTTTATCATAACTCTACAGAAAGAAGTTTCAAGACGTTTTGGCGTTGACTCTGTAACAGCAAGTGATTGCAAACGATTGTCGCTTGCTATATCCGATGAAACCGGCAAACTGGTTAGTGAGACGACGCTTAAGAGAGTTTTTGGGTTTGCTGTTACACAGCATAGTTTTTCGCGTTATACTTTAAATACACTGGCGCAATATTGCAGTTATAAGGACTGGGAAGATTTCCAGACAAGGCATTTTACGCAATCTACTCCGGGGGAAGTGGTCAAAGATGGTAAATGGGCAGAGCTGAAGACCAAGGGGGCTGCTGTTTCTCATTATACTTTGGTCACCTTGAAGAATCGCTCGGGCATTCCTTTTCAAAATACTGTTTCAAGGGCGTTCAGTATTGCACATATAGAGCGATTCCTGGAAGGAAAGTATCCTGCGACAGCCCTTATTGCGCCAAGCGGATGGGGTAAATCCACTTCACTTGTGCACCTGGTAGAACACTTCTGGTACAGCAAAGAAGCCCGGTATCCTAACGACATTTGCTGGTTCATTCATGCACATGCTGCCGGAAGTTTATTTCTTCGCGGACTTAATCTCAGCAACTGGCTGGATGACCAGCTAAATCTGGGACAGCGCGAAAATTTCAGAGAATATTTCAAAGCACATTTCGATAAAATTGGTGGTAGGCTCATCCTCATCATTGATGGATTTGATGAGATCACTATGAGTAGTGATAAGCTAAAACTCATGTATACTAAGCTGGAAGAGTTTGTCTATTCCAACGATGAATTCCCTTGGGTAAAGGTGATCCTTTCCGTTCGCAGCAATACCTGGTCAGAGATCTTTCACAATGATCAGCGCATGCCGCCCTTTGGCCGTTACTGGTACCTGGGGCCGGAAATGGATGAGGAAACGAATATCAACATACCCCGCATGACGGAGCAGGAAGTGAAATCCGTACTCTACAACCATCGCATGGATCCAGCTGTGGTACGTACTTTCAGTGAAAGTTTCCTGCAAAAACTGCGATACCCTTTTTATTTACAGCTCTTTTGTCAGCTCAATACCGGTGAAAATACCTTTATTAATGAGCACCTTAGTCTTTTTGAAATGGTCTCGCGATTCGTGCAGATGAAAGTGTTCAGCACAAACAACAACAACTTTAAGATCAATATTATCAATAAGTTGCTGGAGCTGCTGGACTATGGAAAGAAGGGGCAATACGCCGAAAAGAGTGCACTGCTGAATAAGAATGCTGAATTATTTTCCGCTTACAAAGAACTGCTTTCCGATAATATACTGGTAGAAGAGAACCTGAGCCAGGACATCATGTTCTACGTAAAGGTGCGCTTTGCCCACCAATTCCTGATGGAGTATTTTATGGCCATGCACTTTGTGTCTCAGGGTCATCATCAGACGGGAGAAGCTGTATTTAATAATGTGATTCAACATCTGCCTTCCTCTCCCTTCCGTACCGGCATTTTCAAATGGATGTTGCGCTATGCGATCAACAACGGGCAGCAGGAAAGCATCAGGCAGATGTTTCATCTCTCTTTGTCTGATATTGAAAAATCCCAGTTGCTGGAATATCTGGCGGTACATTATCAGCAGGAGGGGAACAGGGAGATGTCGCTGAAATCTATCTTCCCTCATGGTTATTTTAAGAAATATCCGCTGAGTAAAATTCTGAATGACAACTTTATTCATTTCGGTAAGCGCAAAGTGCTGGTAGCGTTATTGGAACTGGCCGAGTTGCCGGAGGATAAACTGAAGATCAGAAGTATCTTGTTCATCATGTCGCTCCTGCAACTGGATGCTGAACAGTGTGAGCAGGAACTGCATCTTATTAAAAAGATCGTACAACGTGAAATGACGGAAGAAGAGCTGTGGGTTACCCCTTATGATCTCTTCCTCTTTATATATGAATACCTGAAATTTGGTATCGTTAACGAAGGCATTAAGGATAAGCTTTATAATTACGGGCGTTATCTGAATGGCAGTACCCGGCAGGCACCGACTGTGTCGCATGAACTGGTGTTCCGGTTTTCAGGATTTGCATTTGCGTTGCTGAATGACTATAGCCATATGGCTAATTATTCGCGGCGGATCTTTGAATGTTATCCGGCCCTGGTATACCAGAAACTGGATACTGTACGGCTCTCCCTGCTGAGCTGGCAGTCGTATGCCGGTATGGGGCAGGGCGATTTACAGACAGCTGTAAGGATCAGCCGGCATGCTGATCTCTTACTAAAGAATTACTCTTTTGATCATACGAATGGCAGACACCTGGAAGTCCTGCATAAACTGATACAAGGATATGCATATATGATTGAAAATGAGCTAAATAAAGCCATACGCCTGACGGAAACGGCCATGGAGATAGCGCAGAAAATGGATTTGAAATTGCTGATGCTGATGGCTTTGCAATTATTACAAAAAATATATGCCGCGCTTAAAGCCGAAAAGCAATTACACATGACCCGGCAGCAACTGCTGTTAATCGGGACCAGTACATCATTTAAGCAGCTTGATAAGCTGTGGGGGCAATAAAGGGGCTGGCGGCTTTCTGACCGCCGTTCACATCTGATTTTCGTTATCTGGCATAATTTTGCGTTATTGCATACCGTAATGGCCATAGATGAAAGTAAATATTCCTCTTTCCAGCAATTTCTGCTCAACCTGCTGAGCCTACTGACAATCATACCGCTGGCACCATATCTGAACCGGTACATACCTCCGCTGGTTGAAGATGGATGGCACCTGGATATGTTCCTGGCTGTATTGGCGGCATTCCTCTTTACACGCCTGTTACTCTGGATCTTCAAACCGCTGATCATTCCTGCCTTTGTGCTGGTGGTGGGGGTATTATCCTTCAATTACTTCTCGGACAATTACTCCTTCAGTAATGTGCTGAACGACTATAAGGGGATGGTACAAGGTAACTGGGGGGCTAAAAATTACAAACAACTGGATATCCTGAGTTTATATCCTCACCGGGTAGAAACTTACCGGGATAAAACTGTGAGGGGCATCCGGGACAAGGTGAATTATAAAGATTCCCTGGTACGCAATTTCTCCATTTACCATTCTGTAGAAGATTTTGATGAATATTTCCCCAAGTATGGGAAAGTTGCCCGTTATCTTGCACTGTTTAAATATATTAACAAACATTTCCGCTGGGTACCTGATACCCGACGAGACGAATATTTTGCCACTCCACAAGAAACCATTCAGAATGGGTTGGGAGGAGATTGTGATGACCATAGTATTTTGATGGTCTCCTGCCTGCAATCAATTGGTGCCCGTTGTCGTATTGTATTGATCCAGGGCCATGCTTATCCGGAGTTATACTGCGGCAATAAGGAGGATTTCGAAGTAATCAAGCAGGCAATCATAACTTTGTTTCCCCAACCACCCATTAAAGAGATCCATTACCACGAGATGAAGGGCGAATATTGGATAAACCTTGACTATTCTGCACGTCATCCTGGCGGGCCGTATTTGAATGATAAGGTATATGCGTTGATTGAAATATGATAATAAACCGATGAGTCAATTTAAAAACATAAAGAAGTTTCACTCGTTTTTGCGCTTTAAGCGCGATTTTGAGCAGTACAGCATGCGTAGGGTCAGAAGTTATGAGATTATTATCCACTGGCTGCACAGTAAAATGAACAGAAACCAATTCCTTGTGCTGTCGGGCATCCTGGTTGGCCTGGTTGCCGGGTTGGCAGGGGTAATACTCAAAACACTGGTTCACTATATCCACTACTTTATTACCTACAAAGTTCACTTTAATACACAGATCTTCTTCTACGCTATATTCCCTTTCCTTGGCATCGTATTGACCACACTTGTTGTTATCATATTTTTTAAGGGGCAGTCCCGCAAAGGGATAGGACTGATCCTATACGAAATTGCACAAAACTCCAGCCTGATACCACCGGTTAAAATGTATTCACAGATCCTGCAGAGTGCTCTCACGGTAGGATTAGGTGGTTCTGCCGGTCTGGAAAGTCCTATTGCGGTAACAGGGGCCGCCATTGGTAGTAACTATGCACGCAATTATCATCTGGGATATAAAGAAAGGACGCTTTTACTGGCTGCCGGTGCGACTGCGGGTATTGCTGCTTCTTTTAATGCTCCGATTGCGGGAGTGATGTTTGCCTTTGAGATTCTGTTGACAGGTGTGGTATTTTCTGATTTTTTGCCGTTGATACTGGCAGCGATCTGTGGTAGCCTCTTATCCAAAATTATTTTGCAGGAGGAGGTATTATTTCACTTCGAATCCAGGCAGGCATTTAATTACCACAATGTGCCTTTCTATATCATGCTGGGGTTATTAAGTGCATTATATGCCCGTTACTATATTGTTATTTCACAGAAAGTAGAGCATTTCTTCCATGCGCTTAAATGGAGTGCACTGCAAAAAGCTGTATTGGGAGGTGTGATCATTTCGATCCTTTGCGTACTGATGCCACCCCTGTTTGGTGAAGGCTATTCCAGCGTTAAGCAGATGGCCAATGGGCAGGCAGATGAGATTATCCGGAATAGTTTCTTCCGGTATATTCCTGCTAAGAACTGGGTGTTACTGGCATTTCTGGGATGTACGTGTCTGCTGAAAGTATTTGCATCTTCCATTACCATTCAGAGTGGTGGAAACGGCGGTAACTTTGCGCCCTCACTATTTGCCGGTGGTGTGCTGGGCTTCTTCTTTGCTATGCTGTGTACACAACTGGGCTTCCGGGATGTACCTGTTACGAATCTCGTAATTGTAGGTATGGCGGGCGTAATGAGTGGTGTGATGTATGCTCCGCTTACAGCAATTTTCCTGATTGCGGAAGCCAGTTCCGGATATGATCTGTTCATACCGCTGATGATTGTATCATCGACCTCTTTCCTGGTGGCAAAATGGTTTTCTCCGATCTCGCCGGAGTTGAAGCATCTGGTTGATGAAGGAAAGATCTTCACGAGGGAACATGACCGGAATATTCTCTCCCTGCTGCGTACTGAAGAACTGGTGGAAAATACGATTCAACATATAGACATGAATGCAAGTTTACGCCAGCTAATTGAGCTGGTGAAAAACAGCACACAGAATATCATTGCAGTTGTTTCTCCGGAAGGTATGTTGGATGGTATTGTGACACTGGATCGTATCCGCCCGATTATGTTCAACCAACAGCTGTACGATACCGTTTCCGTAAAAGAAGTGATGCAGGCGCCACCAGCGCTGATAGGCCTACATGACAATGTGGTGGATGTAATTGCGAAATTTGATGAAGTAAAAGAATGGAATCTGCCAGTGGTAGAAAATAATAAACTGATAGGGTTTATCTCTAAATCAAACATCCTGAATCAATACAGGTTATTGTTGCAGGAATACTCCGGCGACGAGATATAGATTTTACGAATTATGTTTTACAAATCATCGATGTACCTGAATTGTAAAACGTAATTCGTAATTTTCATTTTCTATGTCAAGAATTCTGATCCTATTCGCGCACCCCGCCTTTGAGAAATCAAGGGTTCATCATCAGCTGCTGACCACTATTCGTGGTATGCAGGGTGTGACTGTGCACGATCTGTACGAAACATACCCTGATCTGAACATCGATGTAAGACAGGAGCAGGGCCTATTACTGCAACACGATATTATTTTATTTCAACACCCTTTTTACTGGTATAGTGCTCCTGCCATCATCAAGCAATGGCAGGATCTTGTATTGGAGCATGGCTGGGCTTATGGCCGTACCGGAACAGCACTTCGTGGTAAACGGATCACAAATGTGATCTCCGCCGGCACGAAGGAGGAAGCTTACCAGGCTGATGGATGGCATCAGCATCCATTGACAGATTTCCTGTTACCATTCAAGCAGACGGCTACGCTTTGTAATATGCAATATCTGGATCCGTTTGTTGTGTATGGTACTCACCAATTGGGGGCTACAGCGATCAGTGAACATGCGATCAGTTACAAAGAATTTTTGGAAAACTTAAGGGACCGTTAACTATGGAGCATTCATACTTTTTTATAACCATGATCTATCTCGCGGCGGCGGTGGTGTTTATTCCTATTGCCAAGAAGCTGGGCCTGGGCTCTGTGCTGGGTTACCTGCTGGCGGGGGTAGTGATTGGACCTTCTCTCATGGGTTTTATTGGTAGTGAAGGCCAGGACCTCATGCACTTTGCCGAGTTCGGTGTAGTGATGATGTTGTTCCTGATCGGGATAGAGCTGGAACCGGCATTGCTCTGGAATCTGCGGGCACCGATACTGGGGCTGGGGGGCTTGCAGGTATTGCTTACCACTGCGGCAGTGGCAGGCTTAGCCTTGCTGCTGGGGCAGCCGCTGAATGCGGCACTTGCACTGGGGATGATCTTATCACTTTCATCCACGGCTATTGTGCTACAAAGTTTGAAAGAGAAGGGGCAGCTATCTTCAGCGGCGGGGCAAAGTGCATTTTCAGTATTACTGTTTCAGGATATTGCAGTCATTCCCATGCTGGCAGTATTTCCATTGCTGGCGGGTAGCCCGCAGGGGAGTAGTCATAGTGCATCTTCACTGAGAGATAATTTACCTGCATGGGGCCAAACGATGGTGGTGCTGGGGGCCGTGGTAGTGATTGTGGTAGCAGGACGTTACCTGTTAAGGCCATTATTGCGCATTATTGCGGCGACGAGGGTGAGGGAGTTATTTACGGCCTTTTCGCTGCTGCTGGTAGTATCTATTTCGGTATTGATGTCACTGGTAGGATTAAGCCCTGCACTGGGCGCTTTCTTAGGCGGGGTGGTATTGGCCAATAGCGAATACCGTCATGAACTGGAGAGTGATATAGAGCCTTTCAAAGGATTACTGCTGGGATTATTTTTTATGGCCGTGGGTGCGTCGATCGACTTCAGGCTGATATTGAGTATACCCTGGGTCATTCTAGGTCTTGTAGTGGGTTTAATGGCATTAAAAGCACTGATATTGTTAGGATTAGGGAAGATCTTCAAGATCAGCATAGAGCAGAATCTATTGTTTGCGATGGCTTTATCGCAGGTAGGGGAGTTTGCTTTTGTATTGTTATCATTTTCCAACCAGAATAATATTTTGCCGCAGGCTACGGTGAGTATCCTCACGGCGGTGGTCGCTATCAGTATGGCATTGACGCCTTTGCTGTTACTTGTTTATGAAAAGCTGATACAGCCGAGGTTCAGTGTGAAGTCTTCCGATAATACCCGTGAGGCTGACGAGATCCAGGAGAAGCATCCCATTATCATAGCAGGTTTTGGCCGTTTTGGGAATATAGTAGGGCGCTTTCTCAGGGTGAACGGGGTGAAGGCGACTATCCTGGACCTGGATTCTGACAGGGTAGATGCGCTGCATAACCTGGGGGTGAAGGTATATTATGGAGATGCGGCCCGCAGGGATATGCTGGAATCAGCAGGGGCGGCGGATGCGAAGGTCATTATTGTAGCGATGGATACGGTAGAGCAGACGCTGGAAGTGGTTCGGGTAGTACGAAAACATTTTCCTCACCTGCAGATGCTGGTGAAGGCGGAGAATATACCGGATACCTTTGAGTTGATGGACCTGGGGGTATTGCATATTTACAGGGAGACGCTGGATACTTCACTACGTATGGGGGCTGACGCACTACAGATGTTGGGAGTCAGGGCATATCATGCATATAGAAATGCGGGTACTTTCCGTAAGCAGGATGAAAAGGCCATGAAAGGTCTATCTGCTATACGCGATGATAAAAAGCTGTATATCAATACTGTGAAGGAACGTATTGAGGAGTTGGAAAAGCTGATGTCTGGAGAAAGAACGACCCGTTTTAATCCATCAGGGTTAGGGTGGGACGAGCAATCGCTGATAGAAGAAGCGCGGCAGGAGGAGGAATAACTATTCTTCTCCGGCTACGGCAGCTTCAATCTTTTCGGCGATAAAGGCAACCAGTCCATTGTCAATGTCTCTGGAGGAGTGGGGTTCGTCGCTAATAGCACGTAATTTCCCTTCTTCATCCTGTTCATATGTGACTTCGTGTTCTTCTACTGTAACTTTAAAAGCGATCTTATAACGTTGAACCCAAGGCCGTACTTCAAGGATGTGCGGCTTTCCGTTGTATTCGAACTTTAGTATAAAATTTAAATCCTCCATCGGACTATTTCCCTGTGTTTTAATAATGGCATCGGTTAACAAGGCGCGGCAGCCGGTTTACACGTCAATGCTTCCGTCTATATCGATAGAACGGTTGCGCATTCTTACTTTCTCATCTCTTGACAGCTGATGTATGAACATCAGGGAGAAGAAGGCGGCTGCACTAATGATCAGGATGTAGCCTATGAAGCCCAGGGTATGAAATACCCGGAACCAGGCCCAATCGTTAGTGATAGCATACTGTGCTAAAACGGCGAATACTGTACCTATTGTAGCAAACGCAAATGCAATTCTCTTCATAAAGGTAAATTTTGGGATTCCTTTTTTGTTCTTTTTCCTTTGGTTATACAATACTGTCCTTCTGCTTTTCAACAATGACAATTCTGATGATAATATCTGGGGCAAACCCAATGCCACGGCATTAGATAGCACAAAGGTACTATCCAGACTCATTTCTTCGAGTATATTTTTCCACATTTGTGGCAATTATGGAAAATGTGAATAACTATTATTGGTAGTTTATACACACATGCATATAGAAATTAATATGTCTGATAGTTTATAAAAAAAGCCGGAGTAGGAATACTCCGGCTCATTACCTAAACCTACAACTGTTACACTGTTAGTAACATATCTTTAATATCTTTTAGTGCATAGCACTTGCGTCTAGTTTACCTTGTTGTTTGTTTCCTTTCACCATGAGTACGAATGGTACACAGATGAGGAACAGGATACCCAGGTACAGGAACACGTCCATGTAGGAGAGTACTGTAGCCTGTTTGATGATGCTGTACTCCAGTCCCTGATAAGCGCTGCCCAAGGCAGCTTTTGAATCCATTCCTTTGCTTGCCCACATGGCGGTAGCGGAATGTACTCTGTTCATCACATCAGGATTGTTGGTATCCAGTTTACTTACCAGGTCCATGCGGTGCAGTTCATTGCGTCTTGATACGAAGGTAGTGATCAGTGCCACCCCGAAAGAGCCTCCCAGCTGGCGCATCATACCTGTAAACGCTGCTCCCTGCCCAATCTGTTGTCCTTTCAGTGTAGAAAGGGACAGTGCTGTGATCGGGATAAAGAGCATCCCCATACCGATACCACGTGCCATCAACATCCAGAAGAAGTCATCTGCGCCTGTATCGGGTGTAATGATCTTGTATCCCCAGAAGCTGTACACGAAGAACACCACCATACCGCCGGCTACCAGGTATTGATTAGGTATACCTTTTTCAAGGAGCTTACCGATCAGCGGCATCATTACAGCGGTCATCAATGCAGCGGGGATCATGAGCATACCCGACTGGGTAGCGGTCCATCCGAGCAATCCCTGTGTGTACAAAGGAATGATGAAAGTAGATCCGTAGAGGCCGAAACCTAAGAGGAACGAGAGTAAAGTACCTACCCGGAGGTTGGGATTCTTTAGTACGCGCAGTTCTACAATCGGATTTTTATACACCAGTTCTCTCCAGATAAAGAAGAAGAACCCTAATACTGCTGTAATACCCAGAACGAGGATGGTAGTATCGTTGAACCAGTCATCTTCCTGTCCGCGTTCCAGTACATATTGGAGAGAACCAACGGCCATTGCCAGGAATCCGATACCGAACCAGTCGATTTCGTTTGCTGACTTCTTCTCTGCATATTTCGGGCTACGTACGAACTGAAGGGTCAGCAATGTAGCGATAACGCCGATTGGAATATTAATGTAGAAAATGTAAGGCCATGCGAAGTTGTCCACGATATAACCACCTAAAGGAGGTCCGAGGGTAGGGCCGATGATCACACCTAAACCGTAGATGGCCTGTGCCATACCACGTTTTTCAGGAGGGTAGCTTTCAGTGATGATTGTTTGAGAAGTTACCAGCAGTGCACCACCACCAACACCTTGTATGAAGCGGAACAGTACCAGTTCCCACAGTGTGCCTGCGTTACCGCATAGGAAAGAGGAAATGGTAAAGATTATAATAGAAACTGCGAAGTAGTTACGTCTACCGAATTGTTGAGACAACCAGCTGGTCATCGGAACCACGATTACGTTACCAATTGCATATGCTGTGATCACCCAACCAATTTCACTCAAGGTAGCACCCATATTTCCGCGCATGTCATTCAGAGCCACGTTCACGATGGTGGTATCCACGATCTCCAGCAAGGCGCAAAAAATGGCAGTGATTGTAATGATGACCCTACGGGCACCATATTCTACCAGATTCTCTTGTTGCATGTTAATTATTTTATGGTGATCAATGCGCAGATGTTCAATTACGAATTACAGCCAAGCGGTATTTATATCCAGTCTGAAGTAATTGTTGTGAGTCCATTTCCCGTAATTCGTAATTGATCACCGGCGATTGAAAATTATTAGTCGAGGTGAACATCTACCACCACGTTCATACCGGGGCGGAGTTGTTTAACTTCTTGCTGTGAAGATGGATTTTCGAATTCGATCTTTACAGGGAGACGTTGTACCACTTTCACGAAGTTACCAGAAGCATTATCCGGAGGCAGCAGTGCAAAACGGGCACCGGTAGCAGGGGAGAAGCTGGTTACTTTTGCTTTCAGCGATTTACCTGGGAAAGCGTCTACATGTACTTCTACTTCCTGGCCCAGTTTCATTTTATTCAGCTGTGTTTCTTTGAAGTTAGCGACAACCCACACATCGTTGGACAATACAACGCTGAACAGAGATTGACCAGCCTGTACCAGTTGACCTGGCTGTACATAGATTTTAGACAGTTCACCATCTTCAGGAGCGAGGATGATGGTATAGCTCAGTTGCAGTTTTGCGTTGTCAACTTCTGCCTGACGTTCTTTAATAACGGCTTTGGCGGCGTTGATAGATTCAGCGGTCGCATTTGCCTGAGAACCAACGGCGCTGGTCTGACGGGCAGCAACTTCTTTCTGTTCCTGCAGCACTTTCAACTGACGTTCAGCAGTTTGCTTTGTAGCAAGTGCCTGTTCGTATTGTTGCTGTGTGATAGAGTGATCTTTAATCAGGTTATTGTAACGTTCGTAGTCCTGATTTGCGCGCCATACGTTTACTTCAGCGGCTTTGATCTGTGCATCTACAGCACCGATGTTAGCTGAGGAAGAAGCGATGTTTGAACGTGCAGCAGTTGTGTTGGCAGCAGCTACAGATACCTGTACTTCAGACGCGGCAAGTGCAGCTTCAGCTTGTTCTAATTTTATTTGCAGATCCCTGTCATCAAGGATAACGAGGGTATCACCTTTCTTTACTCTCTGGTTATCTTTTACACGCACTTCTTTCACATAACCGGTAACACGGGGAATTACAGGGCTCACGTTTGCTTCGATCTGAGCGTTATCTGTTTCTTCGTGGTGTTGGGCGTGTATATATTTAGTGATACCAAATGCACCGCCACCTATTACCAACACGGCTAAAACGATGATGAAGGTGGAGTTCTTTTTCTTAGGCGCTTGATTTGATTGCGTTTCCATATAATGCGATATATGATATTAATAAGTTGTTACTGAGTGATAATTATTTACCGGTAGTGGTTGTGGTGCCGGTAGTTGTAGTTCCTTCTGAACCAGTCTCGTTCAGCACGCCTGCTGTTTCCAATAATTTGGAGTAAGCCACCATAGCATCTGCTTTTGCGAAAGCGTAGTTCAGTTTTGCCTGTACGTTAGCGACGTCAGCTTCGAGGAGATCGGTTGTTGTAGCCAGGTTATTTTCCTGTTTGTTCTTAACGATCTTGTAATTCTCTTCAGCCTGATCGATTGCTTTCTGGTACATGTCGATTTTCTTCTGGTTGACGAGGTAATCCTGATAGGCTTTGTTGATGCTGATATGAATGTTATCCTGCAGCATCTCTTCATTTACACGTACCTGTGCGAGCTGGATTTTAGCATCATCAACTTTCGCGCTGTTTTTCCAGAGGGAAGCAACATTATATTTAACACCTACACCTGCGTTTACTGCATTTGTTACACCGAAAGCCTTTGGAATATCCAGTGCTACATAACCACCGGTGATAGCTACGGAAGGATAGTAGTTCCCTTTTGCAGCTTTCACACCAGCGTTAGCAGCTTTTTCACGGGCCTGCAGTGCTGCGGCATCGGTGCGGTTGGTCATTGCTACCTGTTCCCATTCTGCAACACCTTTACTATTTGCTGCCACGCCCTGATCGTAGGTATCGGCTACCGCTTCCAGTTCAGTGCTTTCCGGGAGGCCCAGCAGCAGATCCATGGTGATGCTTGCGATTTTCAGGTTACTTTCAGCTTCCAGGAGAGATACATCTACATTAGATTGTTGCAGTTGTACTTTCAGCAGGTCGTTTCTGGCTACCAGTCCGTTCTTTTCAAGGTTGGTAAAGTCTGTAACACGTTGTTCCTGTTGTCTCAGGTTCTCTTTTACCAGTGCAACAGCCTGCTGAGCTTTGTACAGGTTGCTGTAAGCATTAACGGTGTTTTGAATAACAGCTTCCCGATCTTTCACAGCATCCAGTCTTGCTGCTTCTGCCAGATATCTGGCAGATTCTTTCTGGCTCTGGATCATAAAGCCGGCGAAAACCGGAATAGATACATTGGCCAAAGCGTAGGAAACGGAGTTGATTTTAGGGAAAGAACTTCCGCCGCTACCTGAGCTGCTGCCACCTAAGAGCGGACCATATATATTTGGTTCGTTGATTCTCATGTAGGAACCGGATACACTGGCTTCCGGTAATTGCGCATTTTTAGCTTCTTTAACTGAAGACATAGCCGCATCTATCTTTGTCTGGCTAAGCTTCAACTCTTTACTGTTCTGAATACTAAGCGATATGGCTTCCTTCAATGACAGGGTTCTCTTTTCCTGCGCCTGACTGCCAAGGTATGGCAATGTCAACAATACTCCCACTGCCAGAGACCATAACCGCCTGTATGTGCTATTAAGCTTCATGGATAAGAATGGCTTTTAACAAATTTTTTAAATGATTACTGATATGCGTAATAAGGTGCTGCTGTAATTGATCATCTGTAAGATGCTCAAGCCCTGAAATTCTCGCAAAGTGATGCCTGGTTGACATGATGTGGTTGGTGGTACCAACCAGCGTATTTACCATCATCAGTATGTCGATTCCCTCATTGAACACCCCTTTTTCCTGTCCTGATTTGATAAAGGCGCTAATAATGCCGTACACTTCCAGTTTATTCTGGTGGATCAGGTCGTTTACCCCGAGGTCAGCCTGAATTTGCGCGCGCATCATCATCAGGTTAAAACAGGGGTTATTGAAGATCCTTCCAACGTATGTTTCCACCAGCTTGTCGAAGCGGGTTTCGAACGTAAGTGACTCATCTGTGAGGACAGTTTCCAAAACTGATTTCCAGCCAACGATTCTTTTCAGGAAAATTGCTTCAATCAATTTCTCTTTTGAACCGAAGTAGTAGGAGATCATTGCGATGTTCACATCAGCGGCATGAGCAATATCCCTTACAGAGGTTCCGTGGAACCCCTGGGAAGCGAACAGTTGTTCTGCAGCGTCCAGGATTGCTAATTGCTTGTGATTGTATTCCATCTTCTACCGAATTGTGGGTACAAAGTTAAACAAACATTTAATTTAATCAAACGATCGTTTAAATTTTTTGGAGAAAAATATGTTTTTAAGCTAATTTTAAGGTCTTCCGCGTCACTGTGGGTTAATATAATATGATTGGCGCGTGCGTGAACAAACTGATTATGGGGAAATTAAAATGAATGAAATGGTTTAGATGAGGCTGGCTAAATTGGAGAATAGGAAAATTTTGGGATCAGATTGTTTTCATAGCATGTATGATAGAAGAGTTCAACTGATAGTTTATGTTTCAAAAGGAAAAGGAATTTTTGATCGTATCCATGAAAGTTTCATCCATTGTGAATACCATTCTTTCTTAGAACATCCAAGATTGAACATGCCAACTCCGGAGCATTGTCCAATGCTCTGGCTTTTTAACTGAAAATCATTAATATGCGCCAGCTTAACAGATTAATTATGAAACCGTATCAAGTTGCCTGCTTTGGAGAGGTATTATGGGATATACTTCCGGATAAGAAATTGCCGGGAGGGGCCCCTATGAATGTGGCTTATCACCTACAGAAACTGGGAGTGTCTGTAGCAATGATATCAGCGACAGGGAATGACGCTGATGGAGATGGTCTCCGGCAGGTTATGCAGCAATTACAATTGGATACTACGTTTGTACAGAGAGATCCGGATCATAAAACGGGAAAGGTGTATGCCCGTCTGGCTGCCACCAATGAAATGCAATATGAGATTGTACAACCAGTTGCCTGGGATTATATACAACCTTCCCCGGGATTGCAGGAAATTGCGGGAACGCCGGGTTACCTGGTATTCGGGAGTTTAGCCTCGAGAAATGAGGTGAGTAAAGGTACGCTGCTTTCATTGTTAGATGGCGGCCGAACCTTGGTGCTGGACATTAACCTGCGCCCACCGCATTTTAAACAGGATCTGGTAGAATTGTTGTTGCAGCATTGCCAGATATTGAAAATCAATGAGGCAGAGCTGGAACTGGTTGGGAATTGGTACGATTTGCCGGTAAGTATGGAGGAGAGGGCCCGGGCATTCAGCCTGAAATTTAATATTCCAACTATCATTGTAACATTGGGAGATAAAGGGGCTGCATTATTGGTAGATAATGAGTTTTATATTCATTCAGGTTATAAAGTAACGGTAGCGGATACGATTGGTAGCGGAGATGCCTTTCTGGCGGGGTTCCTTTATAACAGGATACTCAATACGCCTCCGGCGGTTACGTTGGCTTATGCCTGTGCATTAGGGGCAACGGTAGCGTCGTACCATGGTGGGTGTCCGGCCTATGATCCGAATGAGGTAATTGCGTTGATGAATCAACAATAGGTTGCTTTTTTGCCAGGGAGGCACAAGTATTCTCCCTGTAGGGAAGTTGTCTCAATGGACAGGTAACTGGCCTGATGGGTGGATAATTGCTACGTATCACATTTCACCAAAGGAGTAAACCCTGCTGCTGTTAAATCAGTCCATTTGATAATCACCCAAAGTGATAGAATATTATTAATTCATCAATAATTCCTACCATCCATTGAGAAACCTATAAAACCAAAATCGACTTTTATTATATTTAACTCATGTCTCAACTTATCCGTCATGTGATTACAGGATTGGGATTGGCGTGTCTGAGCCTCCCTTCCTATGCACAAAAGAAAGCTGCCTACCTGGCGCCAAGACAATATCATGTTTATCAGACCACCACACCCATTAAACTGGATGGAAAACCAGACGAAGCCGCCTGGCAAAAGGCGGAATGGAGTCAGGATTTTACAGACATAGAAGGGGACAAACAACCGGCTCCCGCGATGCGTACCAGGTTGAAAATGCTGTGGGACCAGGATCATTTATACATTTTCGCTGAACTGGAAGATCAAAATATCTGGGCTACTTTACACCAACATGATACCATTATCTACCACGACAATGATTTCGAAGTGTTCGTAGACCCTGATGGCGACACGCATCAATATTTTGAATTAGAGATCAATCCATTTAATACTGTAATGGATTTGTTCATGCCTAAACCTTATCGTGAAAACGGTGATGCGCTTATGAACTGGGATGCACAAGGCATGCGCACAGCCACCCATATTGATGGTACACTGAATAAACCGGGCGACAAAGACAAAAAATGGACAGTAGAAATGTCTATTCCCTTTAGCGCATTTGGTTTCTTCAACCAGCATATAAGAATAAAAGACAGCACCATGTGGCGTATCAATTTCTCAAGAGTAGAATGGGACACTGATATCGTGAATGGAAAATATGTAAAGCGAACGGACAAAGCTACTGGCAAACCATTGCCGGAACATAACTGGGTATGGTCTCCACAGGGTATCATTAATATGCATGCACCGGAGAAATGGGGTTACCTTTTCTTTGTACAACGTCCTGTTGGCAGCACACCAGTTAAATTATCGATCCCTGCTATTGAGGAAGCAAAGGAAAAGCTTTGGGAGATATATCATCAGCAAAATGCCTATCGTCAGTCACACGGCCGTTATGCAGTGTCACTTAGTGAACTCGGCATCAGTGATACGACATTTACAGTAAATGGTATTGCTTATACATTGTCTATGGAAGCTATTTCAGGACAGTATACTGCGACAATCAGCGATAAAACGGGCGTGCACAAAGCCAGTATCGATCAGGAAGGAAGAGTAACAACCAAAAAACACTAACAACATTATTACAGGTCCAACATTATGAACAAACGTAATTTTCTTAAGTCAGTAGGTCTCGGCAGCGTAGCCATGATGGGCGCCGGACTTCCCGCTATCGTGAAGGCGGAAAGGGCAGACAAAGGCACTGCGCCAGCAAAAATCAAGCATCGTGTCTGGATCAATCCTGACCAAAAGGATACGGATGCAGAAATTCGTCAGCGATATGCTGCTTATAAAAAAGCAGGTATCGGCGACATTATGTTTGAAGCAGACAGCGAACGACATTTTAAAATTGCAAAGGAGAATGGTATTAAAGCACACCGCTGGATCTGGACAATGAACAGGGGAGAGAAGGAGTTGCTGGGGAGCCATCCGGAATGGTATGCACAGAATCGCAAAGGAGAAAGCTGTGCGACACATCCTCCTTATGTAGATTACTATCGTTGGTTATGTCCAAGTAAGCCAGAGACGATCAATTACCTGAAGGAGCAGGCGGAAGCAGTATTGTCGAAAGATTATGTAGATGGATTACATCTTGATTATGTCAGATATTGTGACGTTATACTGCCGGTGAATCTTTGGAGTAATTACGGTATTGATCAGAGTAAAGAGCTGGCAGATTATGATTTCTGTTATTGCGACACTTGTCGAAATAAATATAAAGAGTTGCATGGTAAAGATCCGCTGGAACTGCAACATCCGGATCAGATCCCTTCCTGGCGTAAGTTCAGGTATGACCGTATAACAAATGTTGTAACAAATCTGGCGGGGGTAGCGAAGAAATATAAGAAACCTATTTCGGCGGCTGTGTTTCCAACACCAGAAATTGCAAAACGTATTGTCAGGCAGGATTGGACGAATTGGCCATTGAATGCGGTCTGTCCGATGATCTATCATGGATTTTATCAGGAAGACGTGAACTGGATTGGAGATGCAGTGGCTGAGGGCATCAGAGGGCTGGATGGTCGTTTCCCATTGTATGCAGGGTTGTATTTACCGGATTTTCATGATAACATGGATGATCTGGAGAAGGGTGTGAGATTGGCGATTAAGAATGGAGCGTCTGGTGTATCGTTGTTTGGCGGGGTGACACCGGAGGTATTGCAGGCATTGCAAAAGGCGAGTGTATAGCAATTACTTTGGGCAAATGGCATCATTAAAGAGCAGGTTTGTAAAATGAATTTGAATGCATCTGATAGCATGTAGTTGATTATAGGTATTGGAATGAAGGCTGCTAATTCTTTGAATCTGATACTGTTAATTGATTAAACATATAACTGAATGAATTAGATTCTATAAATCTGGTTCAAAAAACCTGACGGAATACATTACGACAAATGGGTCTGGTTCTATAATCTGATTCTGGCTATAGATTGTACCCATTTGATTTAATAAATCCGATTGTATGAATCGGCATTTAAACGGCATTTTGGAGTTTTTTTTTGCGTTTGGTAATAAGACCGGGGATCTGCGAAAATCCCCGGTTTTTTATTACCAGTCTAAATCAACTGCCGATTCAAAAACCAGGACTAGTCTTTGCTGTATTAAATTTGAGCCTTTGTAACAACTTAAATCATTATGACAAATACGAAATATTTTCCCATTGTATAGGTAAGGGATAGATTAAATCAGGAACCATGAATGGTCCCCGTTTATTTGGTCCTCGATTTTGTTACTTATTATATAGACACTTTTTGTTGAACAGGGACCTCATACTATGAATAGTACAAGGATTACGCTAATATGCTTGTATGAACATTTTTTTTCATTTAGAATTTTTTTTTGAATGGTGTTAGTTTAAAAATTGCCGGCTACCATGAATAGTATCCGGTTAAGCATACTTTATTTATCCCCTATTTGGAAAGAGAATCACAATCAAAAATTAAAAATGATTATATCATTAGATCATCCAGTTTGATCAATACAACTGGTTTGACGTATTGAATTGAATGGTATGATATCGACCTCTACTTGGCTCTACCTGCATTGTATTACATTGCACTACACTTGTTTTACATTATATTGTATTGCATTTTATTTGCATTGCATTACAATGTATTGTATCGAGTAGTATTCAATTCAATTCAATTGATTTGGATCCAATTGCATTAAACAGAGCAGCGTGAATTAACCATTACCGAACTAAATAACCCGACAAAGTCTATTCATGCTGATAAGATACCAGGCTCCAGGATTGAAGCCCGGATTAGCATGCATTATGCTGTTGTTAATAGTTATGATTAACTCGCATGAAAACATCTATGTATTAACCCAAAATAAAAAGCTTTATTTAAGACAGCAGGAATTGCTATCAATGGTTCTGTCAATACACTTGGTAACAGGCACCCTCTCTTCATTTTCGGAAGAGCAATGCCACTCCATTCCTCAACTTCAAAATGAGTTAAAGACCAGGCATCAGGAATAATTCCCGGGATATTTAAATGCTATACCCTATTTTGAATTCACCAAATCTGAACTAAATAACCATGATGAAAGTTCCTTCTTGAAACGCCGATTGGACAAATGATATGAAACAGGAAACGTAGGTGTACATATATGTTGTTGTGGTGTCATCTTTACATAGGTTTTGGTTAACAATTATCATTCTTACTCTACGAATTTACATCTCATATTTCGCATTTCCTCATACCATTTCATTCATTCCTTCACGTTACTGTTCACTCTGTTCACTAACAAATAAAAAAAGACCGGCCAGTTCAAACTGGCCAGCCGTTAATCTTGCCTGATCCCGGTGGAGGCAACCAATTCCTACCCCCAACCGGGTAACAGGCTGCATCAAAATTCCACCACTATCCTATCCGCACTATTTTTTATGCTTAGCGCCTGCACCTGGCAAACAGCTGCTGTGGCATACCCACCCTGTGGATCGAAACGGGAAATAGGATCGAGGAAACTGATGCCGGAAGATTGTAAAGATTGTATTGCACCATTCACCTTTATCTGCTGCAATGCCCCAAATCCGTGTAATATCAAACTGATATTACTAAACTTCGATTTGTAGCTGCCCTCTACTTTGTCGAGGACCAGTTGATGTTCATAGTGTATAGTGCGCTTATAATAACTCCCTTTTTCATAATCATATGTCTGTCCATCATCTTCATAATAAACAATTGCATTGGCTGTATCACCTTTATATATATGCAGGTACAACGTATCATTCGGTTGCTCCGCTGTTGATTGTACCAGCGACTGCATAGGTACGATACTACCCGCTTTTATGTATACCGGAAGCTCATGCATACCCAATGTATTCATCTTTATTTGCCCACCTGCTATCTGCTCATCTGTATACAGATCATACCAACCTCCTGGAGGAAAATAAATAGCTCCATACGGTTGATCACTTTCAAACGGTGCAACCATAAAAGCATCACCTAATTGAAACTGCTGCTGGAACAGGGGATCATACACATGTGCATCCTGCGTATAATTGATCGCCAATGAACGCATCACTGGCAATCCCTTCTCCATCGCTTCATAAAACACACTATAGATATAAGGCAATAACCTATAGCGCAGGTTGATATAATTCCTCGATACCTCCAATGCTTCTTCGCCAAATGTCCATGGCTCTGCCGATTTCGTATTAACGGCTGTATGATTACGATAGTAGGGCAGAAATGCACCTACCTGCATCCACCTTGTATATAATCCTACCGATGCATTGCCTGTAAAACCTCCGATATCCATCCCTGTAAATGGTACCCCACTGATTCCCAGACTATTCATGATCCGTATTCCAGCCATCATATGGTCATCTTCCGCTCTGTTATCACCTGTCCATATAGCCGTATAACGTTGTAAACCTGCATAACCAGCCCGGGTCAATATAAACGGCCGCTTATTCATTGCAGCCCGGGCACCCTCATAACTAGCCCTTGCCATTTCCAGTCCATACACATTATGGGCCTGCCTGTGAGTCGTACCATGTCCATCAAAATCAAACAACACATTATCCGGCATCTTTTGTCCCCAGGTTGCAATCTCATTCATATCATTCCAGAAACCAGCTACGCCTACATCTATATAGGATTTCAATTGCTGTTTCCACCAGTTCCGCCCTTTCTCACTCGTGAAATCTGAGAAGTGACACCAACCCGGCCATACCTGACCGGTATATAGTTCTCCATCTGCATATTTGATAAACACATTCTCCTTCACCCCGCTTTCATACGCGGCATATCCTTTCTCTACCTTTATTCCGGGGTCATTAATAACTGTCAATTGAAAACCCTGCTGTTTCAGTTGACTAATTAACCCGGCAGGATCAGGAAAACGATTCTTGTCCCAGGTAAAAAGTTTATACGCATCCATATAGTGGATATCCAGTGTAATTCCATCTGCCGGAATTTTCTTTTCTCTCAGTGTCTGTGCTATTCGTAGCACTTCCTGATCAGGATAATAGCTATACCTGTTTTGCTGGTACCCTAAACTCCATAACGGCGGCATATGAATCCGGCCGGTTAAACCTGTATAAGCCTGAATGATACCCGCTACGGAAGGCGTATGTATAAAGTAATAATTCATTTCACCCCCTCGCGCTGCAAACGATGAAAATCGATTGTTACTCGCACCAAAATTGAAATCAGATTGGTAAGTATTATCTAAAAACATCCCATAACTTAACCCGTCATGAATGCCGATATAAAAAGGGATGGTACTATACAGCGGATCCTGATCTGCTCTATATCCAAATACATCGGAGTTCCAGTTAGTATATCCGGCGCCTGTTCTGTCCAGTGGCCCGTTCTTTTCTCCCAATCCAATAAAGCGTTCTTCCACCTGCATTTTCCGGTAGGCCGTCACTGTATTATCCACCCATGAAGTTGTTAATCCGCGTTCTTCTTCGTTAATAACTTTTCCATCCGGGGTATAGAACGAAATGGAGAAAGGCCGTTTTTGAATACGGGCTTGTATGAGCGCTGTTTGTATGGTGATCTGATCACCAGCTTCTTTAATTGTAGCAGTAACAGGAGATGGATGTGCAATCACTGCATAGGAGAAATCATCTCCCAGTGGCTTTCTATCCATTCTTACCCTGATCACACTATCATTATATACGCTTATCTGTGCATAAGCATGTGTTGTAGTAAGATTCACCTGACCTTTGCCAATATGCACCTGCTTAATATCGCCTGCATTCACGACACCATTCTGGGCATAGAGAACCCTGTTGCTACATAGTGTCGTCAACACTACTATAGCAATCCAAACTAATCTGTTCATATGATGACTTTAACAACATCAGCTGACGGGTACAGTTCCGTCAGCTGATGTTTGTGACTAATAACCCGGGTTCTGAACCAGGTTCTTATTAACCGAAAGGTCGCTGGTGGGAATTGGGAATAATAGATATTTAGGATCATCAGATGGTTTCAGCTGCCATGTTTCAAGGAACTTGCCAAAGCGGATCAGGTCCTCTCTGCGCCAACCTTCCCAGTACATCTCACGGCCTCTTTCGTCGATCAGATTATCCAGGGTCAGCGAAGTGAAGGCGGTCGCCCCGCGTTTTACACGCAGGTCATTTACTATTATCAACCCGCCGGCTGCATCTCCTGTACGAAGCATTGCTTCCGCTTTCATGAGCAATACATCTGCATAACGCAGGAATACATAGTCATTACTCGCATTGTTACTATTCCTGGATTCTTTAGAAGTCAGATCAGGCGGATATTTCACCACACGAATACCTGTTACTTCAAGGGTCGCGGGATCAGTTTCCTGCAACTTTAACTCCCTTGTAAAGCTGAGGGGATGTCCCTTTCTATCTTGCAATGCTACACCACCGGCACCATATTGCTGGCCCAGCAGGAAGCCAACTTTCAGACCTGTTACGTCTGTTACACCAGCATAACTACCGCCTCTGCGGGTATCGGTAGCTTCGAACTTGTCATAAAAGTCAGAAATAGTCGTAAAACCATTCCATCCACTGGGGTCCTGGTTGTAGTGAAGGGTGGGTGCCCAACGGCAGAATGCGTTGTTTCCACCCCGGGAACCGGCAGTACTAATACCTGGCCCGTTACGTTGGGTGAAGATATTCTCTGTACCTACTACATCATTATTGTAGGCGAAATTCGCGAAGAAGTTATTGTTGATACTATACTTCCCTGAGCTGATAATCTGATCTGCCAGTGAAATCACTTTTTGCATATCAGCCGCATCAAAGGTGGGTGATTGCCTGTTCAGGAAAGCCCCTCTGTTCAGATATACTTTCATCAACAGTGCCCGGGCTGCATTTTTATTAGCTGTATAAGCTTTTGCACTATCAGACAATATCGGAATAATTGCTTCCAACTCGCTAATAATGAAATCTGCTGCTTCACCTGCCTTTAACACCTTAGGTGCATTCAGCAGGGTATCTCCCGGATTACGGAAAGGTACCTGTCCCCAGCCGTCCAGGGTAGCGAACATAGAGAATGCCCGGAGGAAACGGGCTTCTGCTGCCTGTGCATCACTGGGATGAAAGTTTAATACGTTCGTAGCCAGGAACTGTAATTGCAGGATATTGGTAAATGAGTTACCAATGAATGTATGATCTGAATTCCAGTTGTGCAGCTTCAGTGCACGCCACACACCATTATCGTCCCAGTCACCCCCACGGGTAGGAGCAACTGCTTCGTCAGATGTCATTTCACATAAAGCCCAATAGTTGGATTGGTCCTGAAAAGGTAACTGAAGTCCATCGTAGGCAGTCACCAGCAGTGCAGCTACTTTAATCACGGAATCAGCCTGTGTCTTGGTTAAGGTAGAACCGAGTTTCTCGTCCAGTTTTGTACAGGACGCCATTCCACCTATAACCAGTACTAATATGATATATGCTATTTTGGATCGCATGTCAGTAATTTTTGGTCAGTGATTTATAACGAGAAATTGATACCAGCGAGAATGCTCCTGGCTGTTGGATAAGGTGAGTATTCAATACCCAGAGATGTAACCCCATTAATATTCTTATCAGTATTTACTTCAGGGTCAAATCCGGTGTATTTCGTTATGATAAAGAGGTTCTGACCCGTTAAGTATACAGAAGCTCCTTTAATCACCTTTCCGATGTTCCCGATCTTATAACTGAGTGTCACGTTGTCCATTTTCATGAAATTGCCTTTTTCCAGATAGCGGCTGGATACTGTAATGGGATTAGAAAGTGCTTCTTTGGTACCCACCAGTTTGGCAGCGATATTCCTGGAACCCAGGTTACCGATTGGCAATACCGTATTGGCGGTATTATTATAGATATCGAATCCGAAAGCACCGTGCATATTAACGCCCAGGGTCCAGCTCTTGTAATTCACGGAGGTAATGATCCCCATCATGGTCTTTGGGTTAGGTTGTCCCAGGAAGTACATACTGTTGCCATTATCTTTGTATACGCCCTGACCATTGTCGTCAAAGCCCTCAAACTGTCTTACATAGAAAGAGTTCAAAGGCATGTTGTTCACGAGGCGCTGTGCATAAGCATTAGATACCCCCTGTCCACTGATGGAGCCTGTCAGTACCGGAGGTCCGTCGTAGTTCTTCAGTTCGTTGGTCAGGAAGGTCGCATTCACTCCCAGATCCCAGGTGAAGTCTTTAGTAGCTACTACATCGCCACGCAGTACAACTTCAAAACCTTTGTTGATCACGTTTGCTGGCAGGTTGATCCAGTAGTTGGATGCTGGTGCGGGTTGAATAGCAGGGAAGTTGAAGAGCAGGTTAGTGGTATTCTTATTGAAATAGTCGACACTACCATATAGTCTGCCATTGAAAAATGCATAGTCAATACCTGCATTCAACTGTTTAGAACTCTCCCATTTCAGATTAGGATTTGCCACGTTACTTAAACTGGCTCCTCCGTTTGAATTGAGGGTATATTGTTCCTGTGCTGCTCCGGCAGGGAATTCCTGGTTACCGGTGATACCCCAACCTACGCGCAATGCCAGCTGGGTGACAGTCTTATTATCTTTCAGGAATGGTTCATTGGCGATATTCCATTTAGCGGCGAAAGATGGGAAGTAACCATACTTATTGTTTTCTCCAAACTTGCTGGAACCATCTGCTCTCAGGGTAGCAGTCAGCAGGTACTTGTCAAAGAAGTTCAGGTTCACCCTGCCAAAGAAAGATTGTAGTTCTGACTTTGGGTTCTTAAATGAAGAGATGAATGTATTGGTCTGGGTCGGGTTCTGCAGGATATCTACATACTTCAGTGCGTCGGTAGTGAAGCCCAGGCCGCCCATACTACGTCCTTTATAATTGAACTGCTGGCTTTCGTAACCTACTACCGCACTTAGGAAGAGGGCCTTGGTCACCTGCTTATTATAGTTCAGGGTATGGGTAAATAACTGGGAGGTCAGCGTATTTACACCATAATAGGCTTGTCCGTTATCCTGTACACCGGTAATATTAATAAAGGAAGCAATTTGTGTTTCCCTTTCACCTACCTGGTGATTGATGCTGTATACGAAACGGTATTCCAGGTCATCCGTGATCTTAATATAAGGGGAGAGGTTCGCCAGAATACTATTGACATTTACGCCATCGTCATACGCGGCAGACATAGCCTCCGGGTTGATGGCAGAACCGGCACCTAATATATTAAAGGAGCCATCTGGCTTGCGAAGAGCAAGTGTTGGATTCCATTGCAGGGCCTGCCCGATGAGGCTACCTGTAAAACCGGCATCGTTTGTAATTGGCGCTATCTGCTCAGTAGTATGTGCTGCCTGAATAGAGTAGTCGATACCTATCCTTTGGTTATCCAGCAATTTGAACTGGCCATTTAGATTAGCGGTATACTTTTTCAAACCGGTTTTCTTGACGATCCCCTGTTGATCGAGCATGCCAAATGAAGCACGGTATACACCGCTGTTTTCGTTGCCGCCACTGAGGGCCACATTCACATTGTGTGTGATACCCGTACGGAGAATGCTGTTCATCGCATCCACACTGCTTCCATCATCTCCTGAAGTCAGGTTGTATTGTTTCAGCGCTGACCTGTAACCTGCGGCATCCAGTACATCCAGTTTTTTGAGGATACTACTGGAACCAGCAGAATAGTTCACATCCAACCGGGTTGGTCCTGGCTGGCCTTTCTTAGTCGTAATGATCACTACGCCATTGGCGCCCCTGGCACCATAAATAGCAGTAGCGGATGCATCTTTCAATACATCCATGGATTGGATATCGAAGGAGTTGATAAAATTCAGGGGGTTGGCATCTGGGGTCTGACCCAGACCATTTGCGTTTACAGAGGGCTTGGCCGTACGACCGTCAAGCGGCATTCCATCCACTACATATAAAGGTTGGTTACCGGTTCTTACGGAAGAGTTACCGCGGATCCTTACAGTAGTCGCACCACCCGGAGCGCCACTGTTATTCATAACCATGAGGCCGGCCACTTTACCCTGAATCAGCTGATCGGGCGCAGTGACAATCCCCTTATTAAAATCGGCAGACTTGATAGAGACAACAGAGCCTGTCAGGTCTTTTTTGCGGGTAGTACCATAACCGACTACCACCACATCGGTGAGGGTAGTGCTGGAAGGGACCAGTGAAATAGCGAATTCAGATTTACCGGCTATAGCAACTTCCTGCTGATTATAACCGATGAAAGAAATAACGAGCGTAGTACCATTCGGAGGAACACTCAATTTAAAAGTACCATCTGCTGTGGCAGCGGTACCGGTGCTTGTACCTTTTACCTGGACGGTAGCACCTGGAACGGGGTTGCCATTTTCGTCTGTTATCTTACCGGTGACGGGCCGGTTCTGGGCGCTGGCTATGCCTGCTACTAGCAGTAATAACGAGCATAATAGCCGCACCTTACAAAACAGGAGATTGGTCATAGTTCAGTTTTTATTGGTTTGTGGAATATTGATGCCATATGTAATGAATGAAGGGTACGGTCAGGCATGCTGACGTACGATAGTCCATTGAAAAAAGAGAAAGAAAAGTTTTGCGTCTTTATCAGACTGTCATCACAACTGGTTCTTTCATAACTGGAATTTTTAAAATACTGCGCGTCCGGTCACTACAGGTTACTATTACCTACAACACAGTCTGTCAATAAATTTGGTTGATGGTTCAATAATAAAACGGAAAAAAGAGGCCGACAATTTATATGGCCATTATATAGAAAATAAAACTCAGAACAGGGTCTTTTTCATAACTAATAAATTAATAGTCAAATACTTAATGACGAATTAAAAATTTATATATATAATGGTTATTATAGTGCTTTTATGTCCATTAGCCGCTCTTCGAACTCCTCTTTTGGAATGATTGCCTTGTTCTTGATCTTGGTTTTATAGGTGTAAATTGTATTAACTGAGTACTCCAGGATCTGGGCAATTTTTACATTGTCACTAATACCAATTCTTATCAAGGCAAAAATACGAAGATCTGTATTCAGCAGTTCATCTTCTTTCAGTTTGATCTGATCCTCTTCTTTGAAGAAAGAATTGAATACTGTAACAAAGTTGGGGAAGATCCGGAGGAAGATCCTGTCAAAATTTTTGAACAGCTGTTCTCTTTCATCTTTCAGATCTATATTATTAACCAGGTATTTGACTTCGCTATATTTATTGTCCGACAATTTCTGGTCGGCCAACTTCTTGAATTTTTTGATTTTGTCCAGGTAGGCAGAATTGATTTGGAAGCAGTAACCGATATATTCTTCTTTGATTTTATTCGCTTCCATCAGTTTCTCGTTAATTTCCTGCTGGATAGCATGGGCTGCTGTGATAGTCTGCTGTGCGGATTGTAATTTTCTATATTGTTTGAGAATGATGATGGCCAGCCATACCAGGGCCAGCAGGAGCAGGGTGACAATGGTGGCGTATACGAACAGCATTTTTTTCTGTCCTTCTACAGTATTGATCTTTTCACCTTCTATGATAGGGACAATGGCACTTAGCTGCACTTTTCTGAGTCTCGCGCCATAAAATGAAGCATCGGCAACGGCATATTCTATGTATCGCGAGGCATTTTTTACATCCTGCTCCTTAAATAGAAGACTTGCCAGGATAAACATGGCAGTAGTTTCCTTGGTACTGGATTGAATATCTGCCATGGCAGCGATGGTCATCATAATGATGGCACTATCTTTTTTGCCGGTGCGAATGAAAATATTTCCCAGGGAAGATGTCGCAATTGCCGTTTGATGCACAGTGAGATCTTTATGAGCAACTGCTAAGCGATAATAGTATGCTGCACTGTCCAGATTTCCTGCTTTCTGATACTTCAATCCATAATTATAATCATAATTAAAGCTATGGGGTTTAAAAAGTACCAGTGCAGAGTCGATACAAGCCCCGCCCTGCTGAGTGTATCCGGGCGCAAAGTACTGGTCGCTGCTGTAATCGGATAGATCATAGTAATAACGGCTCTTTAAGGCATAGTATTCGGCTTTGACGCTGTCAGGCAGTTTGCGGACATCAATAACAGCAAGGTAGTCCCCCGTTTCTTTAAACATTCCCGACGACAGGAGCACAAATCCCAATTTGACGCCGGCATAATTAATACGCCCGGAATCCTTCATTTTTTCCGCCAGTAGTTTTAGTTGCTGGGCGTAGGCAAATGCAGAATCAAATTTAAAGACCATGAACTGCTCGTATAGCTGCTGGCAGATATCGAATTGTTCCCTAAGGGAGAGGGAGTGGGTGCTCACCAGTTCAGCTCTCAGTGCATTGATCTGTCTGAGCTTACTTTCGTCATATGTGGATGCTTGTTCAATCGTATGATTTAACTGTTTAAGGAGGCTGTCATTTTTTGGGAAAGCATGGAGTAGCCCATAATGCATGAGAAAAAACAGCGAGATGATCTTACACTTCATTCGTTCAATTTTGTGGAATTGGGTAGAGTATGGTACTCCTGAGCACTATAATTAATTATGAAGCTGCGCCGGCTTCCTTTCCTTCCTCTTCATAACCGGATATTCCATTTTTAAACTTCCAATATATGCGCTTTCTAAGGCCTTCAGGTGCTAACACCCTCATTCCATCTCCATAACCCAGTATTTCTCTTTCAAGTTCCAGGTTCAGCTGTACCTTGATCTTTATAACTATTCCATCCGCTCTTTGTTCAATAATTTCCTGGGAATGGTGCATGGGTTTAGTGGCAATATAAGGCGCATGTTCCTGGCTAACAAATAGTTTTACATTCTTTGCGCTTTTTTCATTGGAAACTGTGACACCAACTACGTCCTGGTAAAACTCCGCAGGAGTGATGCGGCCGTTTTCCACATACAAAGCTTCCGGACAAAAGCAGATGGATGCTATTCTGTCCAGGGCAAGATTCTGGATTTGTGCGTTTTTGTTTTTCACCCCTACGGCAAACCACCTGTTTTTAAACTCTTTCAACCACCACACATGAAATTCAAACGTGCTCTCTGACCTGGCTTTGAATGACTGGTAGGTAATGGTGACTGCTTTCTGCTGGATAATTGACTGGTAAATAATCTCCAGGTGTTCCAACCCTTTCAGTCGTTCGTTTTTTTCAAAATCAATTACAGATGCTGTATGGTTTGCGGCAGAATAAACGTGGTCTTCCAGTTTTTGTACTACTTCATTCAGGTTGGTGAAGTGGGAAAAACCTTTAAACTGTTTCAGGATTTCGACGGCTTCATTCATTCTTCCCAGATCCTGTTCACTCAACGGAATATTGGTAATGCTATAATCCGGGTCTTCGTAAGTATAAAATTTCTTATTGACTACAATGATCGGTGCGTTATAACCCAGCTTATCACTGCGCATAGTTTGAATATCTGCCTGCACGGAACGGCGGCTGATACCTTTGTCAATACCTTCGTAATCGTACAGCGCATCGGATACCGCGTCTATCAGATTCTCCAGCGTCCACTTCCTGCGTCGGTTCCTTAAGCAGGCGTCAATGGTTTTATATCGGATTAAAGCGTTCTTATTAGCAGGCATTTCCGGGATATTTTTCAAAAAGTAGGAAAAATAATTAATTGCGCAAAAAAACTGCGCAGTTGCCGTAGACTTTTATACTGTCGATTTAACAATAACGACAATACGAATTTTACCGCTTTTCGTCCGTTTAAGACACCTTTTCAAATTTGTGTCATTGATTGAGGAGCGGCTTTTTTAAGCCGCTCTGTCTTGACCTTAAAACCACACTCATAATCAACCACTTACATCTATAAAAAACAAAACCCCTGTTTTCAGGGATTCTCAGAGAGCATAAACCACCCTACTTTTACATCATGATCAGGTACGGAAGTATAGCACTAGTAATCTTGGCCCTGGCCATCGGAGGCTATGTTTTACTTGCTTACAAATTCGATACTATCATTGTATATGACAGGGAAGCAGCATACACCACTGTTGGCCGACACCTGTCAGTACAGCCTGAATTTATGATCAATGCCAACCAGGAAGTGCGGGTGAATATCAACTTCGAAGATGTACACGAATCCGCCTTGCTGAAAAACCTGGAAGTAAGTCTTACACCAGCGGGAGACACATCGAAAACCATACCGCTACTTTCTGTTACAGTCAGCGATTGTAATCCTGGTAAAGGGGCTACCAAATTCACTGACCTATCAGAAAACTGTAAGCTACTACAGCCCGGGTATTCTTCTACAACCAAATCTTTCACATTCGCATTTGATGCGAATACTGTACGCCGAAATGCTTATCTCGTCAGGATACGGGGTGACATTAATACTGATGGCAGCAATGCGGTAACTCCGTTTGCAAAGGAGATCAGTATCGAGAAGGAAACGGTGTTACGGGAAAGAAGTTGGATGTATTAAATATGAATGATTCCTATCCCTATAAAAAACCCGATTTTTAGATTATTCCAATCTATCCTATGACAACTACGCAGGTATTCTCTACTTTTCCTTCAATATCTGATCGGCGGCCTGACCTGCCAGGGCGCCGATCAGCCTGGTAAGTTTACTTTTTCCGACCAGCGCAAAGGCAGCGGTAACTCCGTCCTGCTGCATTCAATATGAATAACCCTGCGGGGCTGCTGATTGTTAGTACGGCTGGAAGCATGTAATAATAACGGCCGCATGATCATCAAGCCGCCTTTCTGTACAGTACAGGTTTCCTCCACTTCATTTTGCCAGTCAATTGCTTCCGGTCTGTAAATTCCTTTCCGATGGGAGCCTGGTATCACCCGCAATGCACCATTATTTTCGTCGGTATCATCCAGGTGAATCCTGATTGTGAAATTGTCTTCAAGTATTTGTAGTGGTGGCTGCACGGCATACTGGTCCTGTTTTACAGTCCAGGGTCCGTAACCTTCCATTACCGCTTTTTCCTTTACTGAAATAGTCAGGTCCTGATGGTAAGATACAAACCAGTTGGATCCTGCGGGTTTATCAAAGTAGATTGACTTTACAACATGATATCCATGTCCAAACAGCGTATCAATAACCTGGTGTAACGCAGGAATGAATACCAATGGTAGGGAAACTGGGACTTCTTTAAAGAATTGCCTGATGGCAAAAAGATCTTTCGTCCGGCGAAAAGTAGCCTTCGCCGTATCTGTATTTTCTATACACGTAATCAATGCTTCTACCGCGGCAGTATTGAAAACGTCATTGACAACAGTAAATCCTTTTTCTGCAATGGCTGTGCGGTGGTCCATTATTTATAGAACTTTGTTCTGATTGTAATCAATAATTCATTGGTTTTTACTTCATCTGGCATATCCGGCAGATCGGACTGCTGGAAAAGTTCTTCTATACGTTCCAGTTTTTCATCTACCATATTCAAAAGATCATTGTATTCAAAGCCACCACTTTTTATTCTAAGCAGGAACTCCCTATCTGGCCTTTCTACAATTACCTTTTTATGAACCGCAATTTCTTCTGCCATATTTAGCAGGCGGAAGGTATGCATCATATTCTTTGCATCATAGTTTTTACCGTGGGAGAGAGTATTCTGAAAACGAATGTCGTTCCGGTTCTCAATCCATTCCTGGTATTCCTTGTATTCACGGCAATAAACGGAGTAACCATCTTTATTGAACTGCATCACGGCAACAGGAGAGAGGTTCCTGGGAATGCTGCTGAGACGAACGTCATTGGCATCTTCGCCTGACACAATTCCCTTCAGGGAGCCCCCTGGCTGATGATAGATCAGGTACACATCCCTAAAGTGCGGAACACTGGTAAGTCCACAATCCGCCTGTTGAAAGTGATACTTTTCTAACCATTCGGCGAGAGGAATGCTTCCATTATCGTCAATAACATAACAGAATTCAGACACACTCTTCCTTGACTTCTCCGCTGGGCGGTTGATCATTTTATTCAGTCCTTTGGCCTTTTTGATCTGTGAAGCAGCATAACCCGCAAAAGTATCTTTGCATAATTTAGAAAGGAAATGTTCTGGTTTGATCAGTTCCATGAGCGGGTGCCGGAATAGCACACAGTTTTCCGGTGTGCCCAGCAACTCCAGTATATTAGGATTATTCTTCTGTAATAGCTCCAGGAACCTGCCTATTTCAAAATACACTTCATCATTTGTGGCATTGTATACCTGAGGTGTAAAAGTAAATCCATACAACTCAGTTTGGGGTAATACATAAATACCTTTCAGGTCTGTATCAGAAGTAGCGGTATGTAGCTGTTGGGAACGACTTCCGCTAATAGCCTTCATTAAAAGGTGTTGCGGCTCGTTCATTAATTGTTCAAAGGTCATAGTGACGGATATATTTTCTGAACAGTGCATCCAGTTCATTTGTATCATTTTTCAAGGGCAGCAATGTCGCGGCCTTCTCATTACAATACTGAATTGTATCAGCTATCCATTGTTGAAGGGACATAACAGGAGAGATCGTGGTCTTTTCATCAGCGGCCTGCTTTTGTAACAGTAATGCATTGATAGATTCCTGCCATTTCAGGTCATTGATCAAAGTTCTAAGGATATGAAACTCCATGGGAGGCACCTCACTTTTCTCTATGATCCATTTTGCTGCCAGTAAAGGACGCAATGCATAGAAATATTTTTTGATCCTGACCTGTTCGCCCTGTAAGTCGTTTTCAAAAGTATTTTTCGCCATAGAAATATAGTGATGACAACCTGCTCTCGCAGAAAAGTATTTATTTGCCAGCGTTAGTAACGCTCCTTTGAGCTCGTTGTTAGGTATATAATGTATAGGTGATTGTATCCATTCATATAACGGTGCATTCGATTTTAAAAACAGTTGTAAAGCCTTGCGTAAATCCCAGCCCCCGATGTCGAGCACTTCATTCACGGGTAGTTCTATTACATCTCGTCTTTCAGCAATACTCAGGTAGTCATTTAATGGGCGAATGTAGATGAATCGGACATCATAGTCACTATCAGGCGAAGCAAAGCCCCATGCTCTACTTCCTGACTCACAGGCATATATGATTTTTACACCCTGACTTTTTTCAATCATTGACAATTTCTCTGTGATGATATTTCTCATAATTTTTTCTTGCATTTTCAGGTCAACAACAATTTAAATTTCCGTTAATTAGCTACAGGAAAGCAATTCAAGCTAAAAAAATATTTCGAAATATTTGTGTAGAATGAAAAATTTATTTCATCTTTGCATCGACAAAATTATTTAAACAATTCACAGATGCAGTACCTCGTAATAAAAAATATAGACACAGTCGGTTTGGAGATCGACGCCGTGCGCGGGGTGTGTTATGTAACGAAGTAGTATAATTAACTAATTCAATATAACGAGAGCCCTGCAAGAAATTGCGGGGCTTTTTTCATTTATAAACCGAAAAACAAATGCGCATGCAGATGCAGTTGATATCCATACAATTCACTATGCTCGCGGGTCTACACAGACCAGGCGCAGGGGAGATGTGTGCATACATATCAACAGTTAGCAAACGTGGAAGTATTGGATTTGATGCGCCAGTTGGTGACGATCGTAAATACAACAATGATAGCGAGCGCGAGCCGGAAATATATCAACGACCTAGTTATATCTGGACATAATGAAACATTATGTGCTCAGTAAAAAGAACCCGGTCGTTATCAAGCGATCGGGTTTTTTTATGCCTTTTACTGGCTTGTGGCGCAATGGTTAGCGCGGTTGCCTTATACGCAAACGGTTACTGGTTCAAATCCAGTCAGGCCAACAAACAACGAACTTTAAAAAGAAAACGCAAACAACAAACATGACATAGCAATGGAAACTGTAAGAAGCTGGAGAAGGCTCAATGGGATGGAAATCACAGGCCCTATCGAAGATGAAATTGAAAGAGTGCTGGCAGCCGGGAATAGCGATGGCAATGCACTGAAAGTGTGCATAGGCACAGATAGTCAGAAGAAAGGAAAAATCGTGGAATTCGCTACTGTAATCGTTTTCCTGCGGAAAGGGAAAGGAGGGTTTATGTATATATTAAATGATATTTCAACCCGCAAAATGAGTATAAAAGAAAGGATGCTGGCAGAGGTAGGCAAGAGTATAGAGATTGCTTATTCACTGTGTCATCTCTTTACTAAGTACAGTGTAGATATGGAGATACACGCTGACATCAATACGAATCCAGCTTTCAAAAGTAACGATGCGCTGAAAGAAGCAATGGGTTATATCACGGGAATGGGATTCAGCTTCCGGGCTAAACCACATGCTTTTGCAAGTACAAGTTGTGCGAATAAAATTGTTCATTAATCAATTCACTATAATGATCTACCTAACTAACTTTATTTATGTAGACCTAAGTTTCGAAAACGAAACAGTTGATAAACTTACTGCCAGGAACGGATCTGACCCCAGATCAACTGATGGATCCAAGCTGGCGCCAACAAGCATGCACTGGGGTGCAAGCCTTGTTGATAACGGTGGAGTACCAATACCTTCAGGGTATAGGACTCTACCTATCCCCAAGTGGTCTGGATAGAAATTTATCAGGCAAGTAATTTCACTTCACCTTTAAAATAAGTCTCACTTATATGGTGTATGGTCTGAATTCCGGCACCAATATCCCGTAAGATATTGGGCCAGAATTCAGGGCCTTTGCCAAGAGAAATGATTGCTTCCGATTATAATCCTGATGCTACTGCCAATACATACTGTTGGAGTGGTAATTTTTTTTGTCTTATAAAAAGCATACACGCCCGGTAAGAAAGTTTCTTAAAATCGCGTTCATTTATTGCGTACTTTAAGTCTACATTTAACCCGAGCAATATGAAAAGAGTTCTTTTGACACTAGGCGTACTGGTACAATTGGCCTCTCTGAATTCATTTAGTCAGATAAAAGATCAGATTACCACCAAAAATGGTGTAGTTCAGGGAGTACGGGAACCGGGATCCGCTATTTTAATTTTTAAAGGCATACCATATGCCGAACCTCCTGTTGGCCCGCTCAGATGGAAAGAGCCACAACCTGCCAAAAACTGGAAAGGCATTCGCAAAGCTGATCACTTCGGTCACAATGCTATGCAGAAAAACATCTTTGGCGACATGTCCTTCCGCTCTTCCGGCATGAGCGAAGACTGTCTCTACCTGAACGTTTGGACACCGTCCAGGACAGGGAAGGAAAAATTACCGGTACTAGTCTACTTTTATGGCGGTGGCCTCGCTGCCGGCGACGGGTCAGAACCACGTTATGATGGCGCCAGTATGGCGAAAAAAGGCATTGTAGCCGTTACCATCAATTACCGTCTTGGTATCTTTGGCTTCTTCTCACATCCTGACCTTACTAAGGAATCTCCTCATCATACTTCCGGCAACTACGGTTACCTTGATCAACATGCCGCCCTCGAATGGGTTCGCGACAATATTGCTGCTTTTGGTGGTGACCCTTCCAGAGTTACTATTGCAGGCGAGTCTGCAGGTTCTATCTCGGTTTCGGTACAAATGGCCTCCCCATTGTCCAAAGGACTCATCGCAGGTGCAATAGGAGAGAGTGGTGCTGCCATCAACCCAACCTTGTATCCTGTTCCACTGAAAGAAGCAGAAACACATGGTATAGCATTCTCTGAAAAAATGAACGCCAACACCCTGGAAGCACTAAGAGCGATTCCTGCAGAAAAACTGTTGGATTCAGTATTCTCTGTCGCCACTCCTTACTCCTCTGCCACGATCGATGGCTACCTCATTCCCCGCTCACTGCCTGAAATCTTTGAAGCAGGAGAGCAGGCAAAGGTCCCCCTGCTGGTTGGCTGGAATTCTGCCGAAGTACCTTTTCAGGCCATTATGAGGGCAGAAGCCCCGACACCTGAAAACTATAAAAAGATAGTTAACGGAACTTTTGGTGATAAGGCCGCAGGCATCCTTGAACTTTACCCGGCCAACAATGAAGAAGAAACAGTTCGCGCGGCCACAGCACTAGCCAGTGACCGCTTTATTGTATACAGCACCTGGAAATGGGCCGACCTGCAAGCCAAAACCAGTGGTCAACCTGTATACCGGTATGTATTCTCCCGCATACGTCCGGCCATGACACCTAAAATGGGTAACGCAACCCCTGGCCTGGCCGGAGGCGTACAGAAAGGCGATAAAGAAAAACCTGCACCGCCTAAGTATCCCGCCGTTGGTGCAGCTCACGCCTCTGAAATTGAATATGCCCTGGGTAACCTGTATAGTAACAAAGTATACGCCTGGACCGCTGATGACTACAAAGTATCAGCTACCATGCTGGATTACTTTGCTAACTTTATTAAAACCGGCAACCCCAATGGCAATGGATTACCTCAATGGGACCCCATTACAAAAGACAGCAAGCGAATCAATTATATGGATATCAATGTGAAGAGTGAACAAAAAGAAGAAACCGACAGAGCAAGGTATCTCTTCCTCGATAAGATTTACATGAAATAAAAAAGGAGGGCGTATCAAAAGTAAAAGGCATTGAGTATCAAACAAATGACCACTCCCGCCATCAGGTAATCGAATTAAACCAGAGAAAATTTATTTTTGATACGGCCTCTTTTATCTTCGCGCCATGAAATTCCTATACCTGCTGCCTTTCTTTGGAATCCTCATAGCCTGTGGACATACTTCCAATCCTCCGGAAGAGGTGTTCTCATTCGATTATGAACTGCTGGAAAACCTGTACCATCAGAGTGATTCTGTCATTGTACACGGTGATACCGTAGAGACTATCAGCTATGCGTTAGATACTATCGCTATTCAGACAGGCATTTTTGCCTATATGCAGCACGATTTTGAGATCTACGCACCGCCCAGGTTGATCATCCTCACCAGAAGGGCCCAGTCCCTTAAAAGCAAGGGAAAAGACGCTACAGATGCATTTAAGGAAATAGCAGCAGCCTATCCTGCAGAACTGGAAGAACGCCTTTATGAAACCTCAGACATGAATGATTATTGCCAGATCTCAGTGAATACCGCCATGCTGGGAGCTTATGCCAATGAACAACTCCACGATATTGATGCTGCTATCAACATGCTGAAGCCACAACTGGATAATGTCCAGTCCTGGAGCTCGAGAATCCATGAAATGTACATCAGATTATGCGTAGAACGATATGGGAAGGAAAGGGTCGTACAGGAACTGGAAAACTGTAAAACCACGCTGAAACATACAGACACACAGCCGGAAGTCGCGGAATGGGCGGTTACAGTGTTCGGAGCCAGGATAGGAGATACAGGCATGAACGGGATGACACCGGAGGAGGCGCTGACATCCGTGGAAGAAATTGTGATCAATGATATCCGTAAACTGGTGAATTGAAATTAAACTCAGGCGTCTTCAAACTGAGTTCCTTTCAGCCAATAACCATATCCTTCTATTGCCGTCCACAATTCTTTTTTTAGACGTAAGAATTCTTTTGTGTCTATTTCCCCATTTAGCCGACTCTCTTCCAACGCTTCCAGATCCAGTTTTTTTTGCTTGCGCTTTTGTGCATATCCAAACAACTCTGCTTCCTGCCTTCTTTTTTCAATATAGGTTTCATGATTCAGATAGTGATTGGGTTGATTTGTGATTCTCTCCAGTGTATACCCGTCCCTTGTTGGTCCGATAAACTTGTTATATTGAAAAGTAGGTTGTTGCCGTACAAACATCTCATACCCTTCACTGATAAATGAAATCTCTCCATTTTGGGTAACTATCGTCCAACGGTCATCATCCTTTCTCTCAATATAGTCAATCTGATACCCATCGCTCCTCACCACATCTATATCGAATCTCAATTCCCGAATCTGCTTAAAAGCCATTGTGCATGGAGCTATCCAGAAAGTATACCTGAATCCTTTTACCTCCGGTTCATTCCACTTGAAAATATAGTCGATGTCAAATTCAAGATCACCAGTCATAGCCATCTGATAAATCGTCACATCATGCCAACCCATCTGTTCAAAATCGGCCTCTGTCCAAATGAACTTTTCTACTGTATATTCCATGCTGTATATTACATCAATTAACCCTTTGTTCAAAAAATTACCTGCCCTGTCTATTACCTGTTTCCAGTGGTAGCAATCGTGCTGTTTGTATTTTCATTCGTTTAAAGAACAACATATACTTCCATATTACATTTCTGTCTGTTTTTCGGCTAATCTATCGGTCTTTACATGATAATGCACTAATTATATCAGCCTCGCATACGGTCTGTATTCCAATTATGAAGTGGCCTACTTAGAATATTTCAAGCGCTAATGGCTTATTGAGAAAATATTTAAAAACAAAAAGGCAACCATCACTGATTGCCTTTTTTCTTATTGGATTTGATTCGCCTGTTATCCCTTGATAAATGCTAATATATCTTTATTAATAGTAGCTGCTTCTGTAGTAGGCATACCATGTGGGAAACCCGGATATGTGATCAGCTTACCATTCTTCAGCAGTTTCGCTGCCGCCAGGGCAGTCGTCTTGTAAGGAACGATCTGATCGTCTTCACCATGCAATACAAGTACAGGCACATCTACGGATTTCAGATCTTCAGTAAAATCAGTCTCTGAGAACGCCTTTACACAGTCATAATGAGCTTTGATACCACCCATCATGCCCTGACGCCACCAATTATCCTTTACACCTTGTTTTACGTTTGCACCTGCGCGGTTGTAACCAAAGAATGCATCTGGAAAATCATGGAAATATTGAGCTCTGTTAGTACCCGTATTTTCACGGATTTCATCGAACACTTCGATTGGAACACCATCAGGATTATTTTCGTTTTTTACCATGATAGGTGTCACAGCACTGATCAGTACGGCTTTCGCAACACGACCATTACCACCATGTTTTGCCACATAGCGGATAACTTCACCGCCACCGGTAGAGTGACCGATGTGAATTGCATCTTTCAGATCAAGTGCTTTGGTCAGTTCTGCTACGTCTGCAACATAAGTTTCCATTTCATTGCCAGTCGCGGTCTGTGTAGAACGACCATGGCCTCTGCGGTCATGTGCAATTACCCTGTAACCTTGCTCCAGGAAGAAGATCATCTGTGCATCCCAATCATCAGAGGACAAAGGCCAGCCATGATGAAATACAATAGGCTGTCCGGTTCCCCAATCTTTGTAAAAAATCTCTGTGCCGTCTTTAACTATAATTTTACCCATATTCCAGTTTTGTTTAGAGTTTTTGTAATAATTAAAGTTACTTCGATATTAGATTGGGGAAAGCCCAAGTAGCATGCCATTTTATCGGTTTTATTGTCCGATTCATAGCTTCCAGGGGAATGACCAGGAGTACCTACTGTTACATTATTATAATATGATAATTAAAGCTTAACCTTCTTGTGAAATATGGCGTTAAAATTGGCAGCATAAAAGGCTGTAATAAGAATGCCTGGTGAAGAACAAATTTCAAAGCAGCATTTATTCATTCGGTCTGATAATTCACGCTTTATCTTCTTCCTTCTTCCATTTCTCTCTTCTCTCAATTTCAGCGTCACTCACCTCATTAGATACATATGAGCCTATCCTTACTTCTCCATCCGGTTCATACTTTGCCAGAATCATCCCGGTTGTTGAAATCAGTGATTCTGTCAACTTCCATTGCTGTGCAACCGTTCCTTCTGCAAATAACTTCTTTCCTTTACCCAAAGTAATCGGGTAGATCCACGTATACAATATATCCACTAGCCGGTTTTCCAGCAAAGTCTGTATCAACCGGCCGCTGCCATTTACCAGTAAATCAGGTCCATCCTGTGCTTTTAACTTCTTTAGTTCATTCACCACATCTTCGTTAATCAACGTAGTATGCGCCCAGGAGGTATCAACAGGCGTTGTGGCGACTACATACTTATTGATACGGTTGAACTTTTCACCAATTGGATTATCTCCATTATAAGGCCAGTAGGCAGCAAATATTTCATAGGTTTTACGCCCCAGCAACAGGTCAAATGGCTTTGCCATGATCTTTCCCAGCGCCTCTCTGGAAGGCTCATCTGAATATCCAAATTGCCAGCCACCCCATATGAATCCATTGGTAGTGTCTTCCTGTGGACCTCCTGGGGACTGTAGTACGCCGTCCATGGTCAGAAACGTGGTTACAATGATATTGCGCATAGCTTATAATTTTATTGATATAAAAGTAAATCTCTTATAAAAGAGAAATGGGGTAGGAGTGCGACAACTATACTGGCAACTTGCGACAAAATTTTTCTGGTCATTGCATGAGTGGGTCAATTCCAAACCGGGGTTTATTGAAATTTGAGAGGTTCTTCTTATCAATGTAATGTGAAGGGGAATATGATAACAATAGTACATCTGTTAGCATGAGTTTGTTTACCAGTAATGAATTGTTTAACTTCAGAAGTATGCAGGTGCATATAGCATAAGCATGCTTCGCTCACGCTGTACAAAAATAAAATGATGCAATTTGACATTAAGGCTATTCTAAGGCAACTTGATAGAGAAGCTGAAAATTATATATTCCCCATGTTAGATAACGGGTATTATTATCATGGCGATCAAAAACTAACGATCTACAGGGATTCGGAAAGATGGGCGATGACAATTGAGGTAATAGCATATCATAATCATCAGCTGGACATCGGCGGAATAACGACGCACATTAGCTATTTTGGGAATTGCATTTTGACTAAAAAGCATAATGATAATGATGGTTTTTTCTCTTTCCCGGAAGATGAAGGGATGCCTGCATTGATAAAAGAAGAGAGAACCTACAGTTCCTATTTAAATCCGGACGTAAAATATATAAAGGTTAGAGATCAGCTAGTACCCGTCATGCACGATCGTCAGCATTATCATAATAAAGGTATCCTGCTGGAGTGTCCCGATAAAATTGTTAACTATGAATTTATGAGAGGGCTGATTCCGGATTATTCAGATCTATTCTGGTTGACACGTTCAGAGATGGCCAATAAAATCCCTCTTGATCTGCCTATGCTAATGGAATTAAGGGAGTGGCATCATCCAGACCTGGCAATGGAAGAAAAACCAGGTAAAAATGAAACATTCCGACAATTGGCTTCCGTTATTTCAACTGGAGACATTTCATTATATAAACCTGTCAGGATCGCAAACACTCATTGGAGAAATTGGCCTGAAGGAGGCACATTATAATAGCTTTTGATTGGGAGCCTAATATAATTCTTCATGGATGGAAGCAACAAAAAGGTGGCTGTGACCAATTATCTTTCTTTATTTATGCCCCGAACTGCCATCATCTCAATCTTTACTCAGGGATTTACTTTTCTTGAAAGATTAGGAATTATAGCACTGGTTCAATAAGAAAATACCCCCCCTCAAAAATATTTTCCCAAAAACAAAAAAGGCTTGCATCACTGCAAGCCTTCCCTTTTTTTCGCTCCCCCTGCTGGACTTGAACCAGCGACCCTCTGATTAACAGTCAGATGCTCTAACCAACTGAGCTAAGGAGGAGTGTGTTTCCCGTTTCGGGATTGCAAAGATAGAAAATCTTTTATTTCTGCAAAATATTTTTCAAAAATTATTTCACTAAAACCAAAAATCGCTCACCCACAGCCGCTTTCCGCGTCGAAAAATTTACAAACTCCCCATCCAGCTTCGTCACCGGAAATCTCGGAAACGACTTCAACACCTCACAATTCCTCCCCATAATCACCAAACTATCCATCGCCTCCCGCGTCGTATACAACAATACCGGCGGCTGCAACAACGTATCCGACCTCAACACCGGCGCATCCAGATAAAAATTAAACGCATACGAATTATCCTTGTACATACACACCGCCCCGCCCCGCAAATGCTCATTCGCATAAAACGCCGCCGAACTCCCACTCTGATACCCCAACACATCCGGATAAAACAACCCGTTCAAAAACAAATTCAATATCACCGACATCAAACACGTCCGAAAAAATACCTTCTCCACCTTCACCGTAAACCATAATACTACAACCCCCGCTATTAACCCTACATAAACATAATTGATCTTTGGCTGATATAAAGCCCATAATCCCACTATCGCTACCGCCATAAGCCCCATAATCACCTGCTGCGTAATATTAAAAAATCGGGGCTTATTTAGCGTTAGTATATACTGTGCCGTAAGAATCGCAAAAAATGGGAAAATGATATTCAGATAATGCGGCAACTGAAACTTCGATAAACTAAACAGCAAAAACGTACTCATCGCCCCACTTATACAATAAAACTCCACCGCTACCTTACGCTTCCTTATAAACTGCACCACCGCCGCATATAACATCACCGACCACGGCAAAAATGCCCACAATACCGTATGGAAAAAGAAGGTAGGATCCCCCGACCCCTTGATCGGCCCCGTATTCATAAACCGACCAAACTGACTATCCCAAAAGAAAAAACGGATACCCGATACTCCCGTTCTCCCAAATACCACCTTCTCTGGATGTGCATCAAACTGTGTATACAACGCATACAACTCCGGCGTTATAAACACCAGCACCAACACCCCCACTATCAACCACCTATAGTGGAACAGCTCCCGCCACTGCTTCGTAAATATATACTGCCCAGCTATTGCACACCCCACCGGCACTAACGCAAACGGCCCCTTCGTCATCACCGCACACGCCGTAAACAACGCTCCCAACAACAACCGCCGCTTATATAAAAAGTAAACCGCTCCAATGATCAGACCTGTCAGATAAGGCTCCGCCCGTACGTCTGTACTGGATATTACCAGATGCTCCGCCGTCAGCAGGATACATACCGACCATCGCGCCACCCGATCCCCATACAGGTCCAGGGCAAACCGATATGTAAAGTATACCCCCATCATCAAAAAGAGAAAGGCAGGCAACTTATACGCAAATGTGTTAATACCGAAAATCTGATAGCTAAATGCCATCATCCAGAAAGGGAAATGAGGTTTATCCAGCCACTCCTGACCATCTGCAAACAAATTCAGATAATCATGATGCTGCACCATATACTTCGCTATACCAGCATACAATGCGCCATCGGGCTCCATGATCGTAACGGACAATCCTGTAATGTGCATAAAGATAAGCAGGCCTGTTATCCACCAGCTTATCTTCTTCTCAGAGAAGTTATCAGACATGCGCAAATATTACATTGCTGAAGCTAAATAGCAAGGTCTTTAATAGAAATTTAACACCGCTACCATCCAAACAACCCGGTCTTTTCCAGCCCCAGGTACAATCCATCCTCCCGGTGCTCAATCGGGTAGGTCTTCAAAAAGTATCCCTCTCCACTCGTATTCCGCCCGTTCTTCACACTAAACCGATACCTGTGCAACGGACATACCACATTCCCATCCTCATCTACCCAACCATCCGCCATAATCCCGCTCGCATGCGGACATTTATAGGCAAACGCATACAAAGCACCCTCATACCGCGTAAAAGAGATCTTTTTCCCCTCTACCTCCAGTATCGTTATATCCTTTTCACCAATCCCCGGATCAGCAAACCGATGCCATGTATACGTTTTCCCCATATAATTAATAGAAAAATTCTGATTTGTAAGGATAACGTACCCGATACAGTTCCACCACCTTCTCCATAATCGTTTTACGCAACTCCTCAAGGTTCCTGCGCTCCAATGCCGATATAAACACACAATTTCCCTGTGTCCTGGTTTCCCAATCCGTCTTCAGCTGAGTCAGTATATCCTGCTTCACATCATCCGCCAGCCACTTATCGAAGGTATTCTTCTCATACAGATCCATCTTGTTAAAGATCATGATCGTCGGCTTGTCAAACGCTTTCAGCTCATGCAGGGTACGGTTCACCACCTCTACCTGATCTTCATACTGCGGGTGAGAAATATCCACCACATGCAACAGGATATCGCTCTCCCTTACCTCATCCAGCGTCGACTTAAAGCTTTCTACCAGGTGATGGGGGAGTTTACGGATAAACCCAACCGTATCACTCAGCAGGAATGGCGTCTGCTCAAACACGACCTTACGGGTCGTTGTATCCAGCGTCGCAAACAGTTTATTCTCCGCAAATACCTCACTCTTACTCAGCGTATTCATAATGGTGCTCTTACCTACGTTGGTATACCCCACCAGTGCCACACGAATAAACTCTCCACGGTCCTTACGCTGCGTAAGCGACTGTTTATCAATCTCTGCCAACCGCTTCCGCAGCAAAGAGATCTTATCCTTTACAATACGACGGTCCGTCTCAATTTCCGTTTCACCCGGCCCCCTGCTACCAATACCACCTCCCTGTCTTTCCAGGTGACTCCACATACCCCTCAGTCTGGGCAGAATATATTGATACTGAGCTAGTTCTACCTGCACCTTTGCCTGTGCCGTACGTGCCCTGCGGGCAAATATATCCAGGATCAGGTCACTACGGTCTATCACCTTGATCTTCAATACGTCCTGGATATTAGATATCTGCGAACCAGTCAGTTCATCATCGAAGATGACCAGATTGATATTTCTACCTTGTACAAAATCTCTTATTTCTTCCAGCTTTCCCTTTCCTACGAAAGTGGCCCTGTCAGGATGCTGCAGTTTTTGGGTAAACCTTTTCACAGTCACAGCGCCGGCCGTCTCCGCCAGGAACACCAGCTCGTCCAGGTACTCCTGTACCTGACGCTCGTTGTTTTGCTCCTTGTGTATCAACCCCACAATTACCACCCGCTCTTCCTGCTCAACAATTTGTTTTTTCTCAATCAATGTGTATAATAATTTTGACAAAGGTAAGAAAAGCCCTCAGACTAACATTTTTCCATACTTTTAGCGTCCAAACAAAATCTGAACATGCATAAACCTTTTTTGTTAACAACACTATTCATCACAACTATGGCAATGGCCCAGGAGAAAATGACACCTGAACGGCTCTGGCAACTGGGCAGAGTGAGCGGGGAATCGGTTACAGCAGATGGGAAATCTGTAATTTTTGGGGTGACGAACTACAACGTCGCTGACAACAAAGGAGAAAAAAATCTCTGGTCAATACCTGTGGCTGGTGGCACCGCCAAACAACTCACGACCTCCCCGGGCGGAGAAGGAGATGTATGCAACCTGCCAGGCAACAAGATCGGCTACTCCCTCAAAGGACAATGGTGGGAAATGAACGCCGATGGCAGCAACGCTACTCAGAAAACTCACGGCGAAGAAGCCCTGTCCAATATCCGCATCTCTCCGGATGGTAAATACATCCTCTTCTCCAAAGAAGTTAAGCTCCAGAAAGTAAGCGGCGCAGACCACTATCCAGACCTGCCTAAATCCAATGTACAGATCTATGATAACCTCAACTACCGCCACTGGGATACCTGGGAAGATGGTAATTACCAGCACGTATTCTACGCCACCTACGAAGATGGTAAGATCGGTACGCCTGTAGATCTCATGCAGGGCGAACCTTACGACTGCCCTACCATGCCTTTTGGCGGCGCTGAAGATATGATCTGGAGCCCCGATAGCAAAAGCATTATCTATGTAAGCAAGAAAAAGGCAGGCAAGGAATATGCCCTCAGCACCAATACCGACATCTACGAATACAACCTCGCTGACAAAACCACCAGGAACCTCTCTGAAGGTAACAAAGGGTACGATGTGGGCCCTCAGTTCAGCCCTGATGGCAAATCCCTTGCATGGCTCAGCATGGCCCATGATGGATACGAATCCGATAAAAATGACCTCATTATACTGGATCGCAGCACAGGTACCAAAACCAATCTTACCAAAGAATGGGATAACACTGTCGCATCCTTCCATTGGAGTAAAGATGGCAAACAGCTCTTCTTCCTTGCCGTGATCAAGGGTACTGAACAACTGCACGAACTCACCCTGAGCTCCAAAGCCATCCGGCAGGTGACCTCAGGCGACTTCGATATCTCCGGTATCGTCGGCCAGTCCGGCAATACGCTGGTGGTAACCCGTACCGATATGAACCATGCAGCAGAACTCTTTACCGTAGCCCTGCCAAAAGGTACAATCACACCACTTACCAGCGTAAACAAATCCATCTATGACAACACCGCAATGTGTAAAATAGAAAAACGCTGGACAAAGACCACCGACAACAAAGACATGTTGAGCTGGGTAATTTATCCGCCAGACTTCGATCCTAACAAGAAATATCCCACCCTGCTGTATTGCCAGGGGGGCCCGCAATCAGCCGTTTCCCAGTTCTATTCCTATCGCTGGAACTTCCAGCTCATGGCCTCTCAGGGCTATATCGTTGTGGCTCCTAACCGCCGCGGTATGCCAGGGCATGGTGTGGAATGGAATGCCAGCATCAGCAAAGACTGGGGCGGTCAGCCAATCCGTGACTACCTGAGCGCTATCGACGATGTCAGCAAAGAAGCATATGTAGACAAGAACAGGCTGGGTGCTGTAGGCGCCAGCTACGGCGGCTACTCAGTATACATGCTGGCAGGCGTACACGAAAACCGCTTCAAAACATTCATCGCCCACGATGGTCTCTTCGACCTGAAAAGCTGGTATGGTACCACCGAAGAACTGTTCTTCGCGAACTGGGATATCGGCGCCTATTTCGATCCTGCTAACGCAAATGCTTACAAACAATTCAATCCAAGTGAGTATGCGAACAAGTGGAATACGCCTATCCTCATTATCCAGGGTGGTATTGACTTCCGCGTGCCTATCGAACAAGGTCTACAGGCCTTCCAGCTCGCACAGCTGAAAGGTATCAGGAGCAAACTGCTCTACTTCCCTGAAGAAAACCACTGGGTACTGAAACCACAAAATGCCCTGGTTTGGCAGCGTGAATTCTTCAGCTGGCTCTCCAACACCTTATAATACCTAAAGCCCTCCCTTCAGAAAGGGGAGGGCTTTTTATTAAAACTTCCCCAATGAATACGATCAATCTCCACGTGCAAGACAATATTGCAACTATCACACTCAATCGCCCCGACGTTTACAATGCATTTAATGATGAGCAAAGCTATGAACTACAGGACGCACTCAAACAGGTGGAAAAAGACCCACAGGTAAGAGCGGTAATCCTCACCGGCGCAGGAAAAGCCTTTTGCAGCGGACAAGACCTGAAAGCAGCCATGGAAGCCGGAGACCGCAAGCTGAGCGACTCCCTTCACAAACGGTATAACCCCATTATCCGGGCTATCCGCAACACGCCTAAACCAGTTATCTGCAAACTCAACGGCGTAGCCGCCGGCGCGGGATGCTCGCTGGCACTGGCCTGCGACCTGATCATTGCCAGCGAAGCCGCTTCACTGATCGAGATCTTTATCAATATCGCACTGGTGCTGGATTCAGGTTCATCATATTTCCTGCCCCGTACTGTAGGCTATCACAGGGCCTTTGAACTTGCTACTAAAGCCACGAAGCTCTCCGCCGCCGAAGCAAAGGAACTGGGGCTCGTCAATAAAGTCGTAAAAGGAGAGGAGCTGGATCAGGTAGTGCAGGAAGAAGCACTGTTTTATGCGAATGCTCCTACCAAAGCCATTGCCCTATTGAAGAAAATGCTTACCAAAGGTATGACCGAAGACCTGGATACCGTTCTTGATTACGAAGCATATTGCCAGGAGATCGCCGGTAACACTGCCGATAACAAGGAAGGAATCAAAGCTTTCATTGAGAAAAGAAAACCCGTCTTCACTGGCGCATAAAAATACAGCGGTCTGACCTACAAAGGCCAGACCGCTACAGTTATTTATATATTGAATACTAAAGACCGCTCACGCTAATCCCAAAGGAATAAGCATTTACAGCATAGGTATTGTTATCCTTAAATAAGCTGTTCAACGCATAAGTACCAAACAGCGCAAAGTTACCATAACCAATTCTCGCAGTACCCGCAAAACGGAAGGTGTTGAACCAATACTTACTACTTTCTTTTTCAATTACTTTAAAACCTGTCAGATTACCTACTGTGCGGGTATGGGCATTTATCAGATAACCTGCTTTCAGACCAATCGCAGCTTTGAAACCTTTATTGGCATTATCTGGTACCTGGCGGAAACGCAGTTCCAATGGAATTTCCAGGTAAGTGGTAGCCAGTTTGGATTTTTTATATGCATCTGTGGATGTCTTGGTAGGAGCACTTGTGTTCGTGATATCCAACACCATGTTATTGAAGATATAGTTATCAGACCCTATACCTAAACCGGGAGCCAGGCTGAAATTACTTCCCGTCAACGGGATATCGTACATCAGGGCTATATTGAAAGTCCGGTTAAACTTGGTATCCAGGTTACCGGCACCAGTGCCGGACAGACCTACATAACCCAGTTCTATCACCAGAAAATCCTTGGAATGCCGGGCAGCACTCTTTGCTTTTGTCGAAACCTCCGTGCTGGCAGGGTTGTCCTGGGCAAAAATACCATAAGCAATCCCCAGTAATCCAAGCGTAAAGAATATTTTCTTCATGTTTAAGTTAAAGTCTTGAAAAAGAATATTAGGCAAATTTAATGGAATAGGAATAAAACCAAGGGTTAAAATATTCCCAAAATCCCATTCCACTCTCCACATCTACACTTCACCCTTTTGTGAAATGAATTTTAATATATAACTTTTGCAGCTTAATCTGTTTAGCCACCTATGACCGAGAATGCACCTCACGAACAGGAACACGAGGTTCCAGATGCCTGTTTTCAATGCAATAGCCCGGATTATGAACCTGGCTACCAGGTAAAATTGTGCAAAACCTGCCGAAAACGATTTAGCCGCTACCCGTTAAAGAAGAATATCTTGCTGGGCGCTATCGGGTTAGGCATCCTTTTCGCCCTTTCATTATATAAATTCCCAAGCCAGTACAAAGCAGCTATCACTTACGAAAAAGGAATCGCCTTCGCTGATAACCGGGAATTTATGTCCGCTGAAAATGCATTTATAGCTGTACTTCGCGTTCACCCTGCTCATGAAAAATCCAAAGTACACCTGCTCACGGCCTACTATTACAATAATAAAACAGGAGAGGCCCTGCAATTATTAGCACAACTGGATAAAAACCCTGCTTATAAAATCAATCCTGAACTTGAAGATGAAGTTGAAACTGTACGGGAAATGTGGCTTAAAGATAAAGGCCAGGAGCAGCTATTTAACACCGCTTCAGGATATTTCTCTGATAACCGGTTCCATGAAGCAGATAGCTTGTTCAAAAAAATAATCCGCGACAATCCTACCAACTTTAGGGCTTCCAGTCTATACTGTATTGGTTTGAGGCAAGAAAAAAAATACAAAGAAGCACTCACCGAAGTAAATCGCGTACTATCCTATAATCACCAGCTACCGCAGGCACTCGCTGAAAAAGCAGTCATACTGCTCATGCTGAAAAAAGACAAAGAAGCACTGGCCCTTGCAGAACAAACGAGCCAATCAAACCCGTTTTATAACACCGGATGGTTTACCCTTGGCGTGGCCAGATACTGTAATAATGATATAGAGGGCGCCATGGAGGCCTATCACAAAATGAAAGGTCTTACCGTAGATACCTATCATCCTGCCGATTCCCTCTTACGCATCATCACCCAACACATTAATTTCAGAAACTTATGATCTTCGTACCCGGTATATATATCGCCCTTATCACTTTTCCTGGCATTATCGTTCACGAATTCGCACACCAGTTATTCTGCCGGATCTTCGGCGTGGCTGTATTTGATGTAAAATACTTCCAGATGGCTGACCCTGCCGGTTATGTCAGACATGAACCTGTACGTAACCCGGTTCACCAGCTGTTCATCTGTATCGGACCTTTTATTATCAATACCTTATTAGGCCTGGCTATCGCCTTTCCCGCCGCTGTCCCGGTTTTCATTCTTGGCGAAGGCAACTTCCCGGATTTTGTCTTGCTATACTTCGGTTTCTCGATCGCCATGCACGCATTCCCCAGCATCACAGATGCCCGGATAATGTGGGAAACCATCTGGCATGGTGAGAATACCGCCACATGGCTCAAAGTCCTGACCGTTCCCATCGTAGGATTAATCTACCTGGGTGCAGCCGGCTCTATGTTCTGGCTGAATTTCCTGTATGGAATGGGAATAGCGTTTGGAGTACCTGTGCTGATGGTGAAATTCCTGGCCAATTACTACTAACTAAAGAGGTACAATACATCCTCTTTTGTGAGCTTCTTGATAAAGCCACTGTCGTCAGCAATGATCTCTTTTACCAGTGATTTCTTCCGCTCCTGCAACTGAAGGATCTTTTCTTCTACAGTATCCTTACAGATCATGCGGTAAGCAAAGATATTTTTCGTTTGCCCGATACGGTGCGTACGGTCGATCGCCTGTTGCTCTACAGCCGGGTTCCACCACGGGTCTACAATATATACATAGTCTGCCGCTGTGAGGTTAAGACCCACACCACCCGCTTTGAGAGAGATGAGGAATACACGGCATTCTTCGTTGTTCTGGAAATTCTGGATCGCCCTTTCCCGCTCGCTGGTAGAGGTGCTGCCATCAAAGTACTCAAACTGTACTTTCATGTGCTGCAGCTTCTCCCTGATCAGTCCCAGCATACCCAGGAACTGCGAGAAGATCAGCACCTTGTGGTTACTGATGTTCTCCGACATCTCGCGGGTCAGCTCATGCAGCTTCACTGAGTGATTAGGATACTGCTCAGCCTCATTCAGAATAGCAGGGGAGTCACAGATCTGCCGCAGCTTCATAAGCCCCTGCAGGATCGTGAGCTGTGAGCGCTCCATACCCTGATCTTCTATCACACCCAGGATCTTGCTGCGATAGGAGTTACGGTAAGCATCATAAATATGCCTTTGTTCCGCATCCATTTCACAGAAGATCACCGTCTCAATCTTCTCTGGCAGATCCTTCGCTACCTGCTCCTTGGTACGGCGCAGTATGAAAGGATAAATCAGTTTACGCAGGTGATCTTTGCGTTCTTCGTCCTGGAATTTGTCAATCGGAGTGGCAAATTCATTGCGGAAGAAGTCCACACTACCCAGCATTCCCGGGTTCAGGAAGTTCATCTGGGCATAGATATCAAAGGTGTTGTTCTGCATTGGTGTACCACTCAATGCCAGCTTGTTGCGGGTATTGAGCAACTGTGCCGCCTTTGTAACCTTACTCTGCGGGTTCTTGATAGCCTGCGATTCATCCAGCACTACGTAATCCAGCGCCAGCTTCATCAGCAAAGTGATGTCACTGCGCAGGGTACCATAAGTTGTGATCAGGATATCAAATTGTTGTAACGCTTCTGCATCCTTCAGTCGGGCAGGGCCATGGTGAATGTGATACTTCATGGAAGGGGTAAACTTCCTGATCTCATTCTCCCAGTTATAGATCAGCGTGGTAGGACATACTACCAGCGCCATACATTTACCTTCGTTCTTGTTTTTGTAGTGCTGTATAAAGGTCAGCGCCTGGATAGTCTTACCAAGACCCATGTCATCTGCCAGAATACCACCCCACTTCACTTCGTCGAGGTAGTTGAGCCATTGGAAACCACTTTCCTGGTATGGGCGCAGGGTCGCTTCCAGGTTATATGGCAGGTCAATGTTACGGATCTCGTCGAACTGCAGCAGCTTTTTACGCTTGCTTTCCAGTTCCATCAGGATTGCTTCGTCATCAATGAACTCATAGAGTTCATCAATCACGCTGAAGTTATACTTACTCAGCTTCAGCGCACCCTTATCTTTTTCTTCCCCGATCTTGAAGAGCAGGGAATACTTTTTCAGCCATTCTTCCGGCAACAGGCCCAGAGAGCCATCTGCCAGCTGTACGTAGTTCTGCTTGTTGTTTAACGCGTGCTTGATGTCGCGGATGCTTACTTTCTGGTCACCATACAGCACTTCGATCTGCGCATCGAACCAGTCGATGCCAGAGCTGATCTGTAAATTAGTAACCGGTTTATAGGCACTGAACTTAAAATTTTTCAGGTTCTCAAACCCGAACACACGTACATTCATTTCCTTCAGCGCATCGAAGAAGAGGAAAAACCAGTTATTCTTCAGCGCTTCTTTTGCTCTCAGGAAGAAATAGTTGTTGCTCGTTGGTGTCGCAAAGCTGGTATGCAGGCTGGAAAGCTTTTCTACAAATTGCTGTTCTGCCTCTTTGTTACGGTGGATGATCAGCACCTTGTTGCCTTCCTGCACCGTGATCTTTGCATCATCATTCCATTCCACTTCCTGCCCATGATAGGCAAAGCCCGGCTGGATAATGAAGGTTTCACCCACTTCACGAAGAAATACCCTCGTCTCAGGCACCACATCATCAACTTCTGCCAGCAGGGTATTATCGAATTGTATACTATACTGTTTGCTCAGCGGCAACAGGTAATCTTTCAGGTAAGTACTCCATTCCCCTGCCGGAATGCGCAGGCGGCCCTGCTCGCGGAACAGTTCTACATGCAGCGCATCCTGTGGATTCTCGAACAGGTACAGCACTTTATTCTTCAGGAACAGGATAGGGCTATCCCATTCATTGTCCGATACACTCATCAGTTCACCCTGTATAGACACATGGCAGGTAATCTCAATAGCATCATTGCCTGCATGCGTCTTGAAGATGGGTTGCAATCTTTCACCAGCCAGCTGCACAACCTGGAGATTCCTGGTTTTGAATTGCTGACGGTTAGGAAGCAGGAACAATAAGCCATGGGCGGCTATCTGCGGAAACAGTTTGGCAAGTTTGGGATGCAGGTACTCCAGCATCAGTTCTTTTGTTTCTGTAGGCAGTGCCGATTCGTTATTGTCGTGGGTAATATTTTCCCAGATGCCCGCAAAAGGAGAATTCTTGCTCAGGAATTTGCTCACTTCCGTACCCTGTACCTTGCGGACAGGTGTAATGAGGTCGCGATCCTGCTCTTTATATTGATAAAAATCAACGTACTTGGTCAGATCCAGCTTATTCACCAGCGATACGAAAGCATCCTGCTCATCGTTCACTTCCCCGCTTACCAGGTCTATCTTGAAGAAAGGATACAAGGGCTCGTTGGCATTGAAGACAACCCCAACTCTATGGGTGATTACAGCCGCAGTTTCCGTAGGAGGGGGCGGTGCAGGCTGCCGGCCGGCAGTCAGGCCATCCACTCTCTTGATACTGGGGTCCAGTACCCGCAGGAAAGGCTTGCCTTCCATATAAGCGAAAGTAAACTTACCATCCAGGTCATCGCTGAGCGAATAACCATAGAGGGCAAGCAGTTTATTCTTTTCCTTATCCCAATTGCGCAGGCTATCGAAGTAATAAGGGCCGTTATTATTCAGCAGGTTCAGGAAGAGGGCCGTTTTATGCTTACAAATAGCATGCTCCGACTCATCGCAGGTACAGCTGGTATCAAAAAAGCGTTCCTCATTCCGCTGCAGGATGACAGGGTATTCGGTACCGTTCTCCTTCACAATTGCTTCAACCTTTTCGTCCTTTGCTGACTGTATTTTAATGGCTTTGCTCTGTTTGGCCAGTTTCTCAGCTTCCATGAAAATATCATTGGAGGTGAGTAACTTCAGGGCCTTCAGGTCGATAGATTTTATTTTTACCAGTGTATGCTGCTGGTTATAGGAAGTATCGAAATTTTCAAACTGATTCTTATCCAGCATTTCCTGTAACTGAAACATGGCAGCAGCCTCGTGACGGCATATGTCGCCCAGGTTGTAGGGACATTGACAGCGCACAGACATGTTGCTGGTCTCATGATATTTATTGATGGAAACGCGGTAATAGTTAGCATGGGTATCGCTCTTCACTCGAAAGGTGGCCGATTTCAGGATAGGGTCCGCTTCAATCAATTCCACACCACCAGTAGCAAATATGCGTTTCCCCCTGCGGATCACCTCATCGGTTCCGTTATTGTACACATATTTGAGCAACTGGGGTAGCGACATAGTATCAGTTTGCCTTATTTTATTCTGACCACTTGCGGGTTAAAAACTAAAATATTTAGCAGATGGCTAGAAGGCAATTCACAAAAGTACACAGAAAAATCGTAAAAAAAATGAGCGGAAAGGACGCAGTGAAGGGGCTGAAATGATCCCTGCGGATAAATCCCTGAACAGATGAGGGTTTCATTAAAATAAGAAATCCCCGGCAACAGGATTCGCCGGGGACTTTAAGAATTATTTTGCAATTACCAACTCCCCATTCTGGTAAATCGGAAGCACATTAGCGCCATCCGGAGTCAGGCAATATTGAATATCTTTTTGTAAACCGAACTTCGCGAGCCTTTTATAGTGCGATGCCTGCGTCATCATTTCCTGGATATTATCCTGCTTGGAGGAATACAACAATTCTGCAGCGAGCGCAGCATCATCATTAATAGCAAAGTGTGCTTTAATACGGCTGATCACAGCACCGGCAAAGAGTGTATCTTCCAGGTTCACTTTGTCTTTCCAGGCAGCGCAACCCAGTATGACAGGGCGCTTTTGTGCGATCAGGTAATCGCATACTGCAGACAGATTAGGGAATGAACCTGTAATGATCTGTTCCGCATCTTTAGCCATATGCAACAGCTTGGTGCCGTTGGTCGTGGTCAGTACTAACGTTTTGCCTCCGATAAAATCGCGGGAGTACTCAAAAGGAGAGTTGCCATGCTCCAGTCCTTCGGCTACTTTGCCATCTCTTTCACCGGCGGTAATAGCCCCCAGTTCAGCACCGATACGGATACAATCCGGTACAGTCGCTACCGGTATCACCCTGTCGGCACCATTGTACAGCGCTGTACAAATAGTGGAAGTGGCTCTCAAAACATCAATAATCACCACTATACTGCCTTTAACCTCATGCAGGTGCAATAAAGCAGGTGATAAACATACTTCTAAAGATGGTAACTGTGTTTCTTCTTTGCTCATTATCAATCTAGTATTACTCTCCATTTTTCGCTCTCCGCATAATCCTTGATGACATCATTGCGCATTTTGAGCAATTGCGTCATGTATTTATTCAGGTAAAGCTTCTCAAACCATCTTCCCAGACGCCCGTAAGGGGTACCAAATTCAAAGACATCAATAGCAATTACCGCATTTTCGATCTGCTTAAAATGATGTTCATGCTTCATATAGGTAAAATCTCCTTCCACCATCTCGTCACAGAAATACTCTTTTGGACGCATTTCCGTAATACGGGTGGTCAGTTGCCTGATCTTACCCAGATGTTTGGCTTGCCAGGTTACTGTGTCGTTCGCTTCGATCAGTCCGTTTACACGGCCTTTTATCGCATCTTCCTGCAGGTGCGCCATGCTGCGCTTGTGCAGGGTGATGCTCCGGCTCAGGTCAAAAACCCTGTCCAATGGAGCACGAATGACAGTAGTCAGATGAATGGTAGGCATAGCGATATGGTTTTAAAAAGGTGTATTAGCTTAAAAAAGGTGCTTTCACCACCTTGGCTTTCAATAACTTATCCCTTACGGCTATATAGATTTCGGAATCCAGCGCAGCAAAAGGAGTCTGAACATAACCCAGGCCTATGGCTTTTTGCATAGAAGGCGATTGCGTACCGGAGGTAACGCGGCCTATTACCTGACCATTGGCATCCTTGATCTCATAATCATGACGGGGAATGCCTTTATCGATCATTTCAAAACCTACCAGTTTCTGTTTCACACCGGCAGCCTTTTGCGCTTCAAAGATACTACGGGAAGTAAATTCTTTTGTAAATTTCGTAATCCAGCCCAACCCGGCTTCCAGCGGAGAGGTGGTATCATCGATATCATTGCCGTACAGACAGAAGCCCATTTCCAGGCGCAGGGTATCCCTCGCTCCCAGACCGATGGGTTTCAATCCTTTAGGACCACCAACTGCGAAGATGGCATCCCAGATCTTATCTGCATTATCGTCTTTGTCTTCAAAATAAATCTCAATACCGCCAGCACCGGTATAACCTGTAGCACTGATGATCACATTGGAAACACCGGCAAAGTCACCCTTCGCAAAGGTGTAGTATTTCAGGTTCACCAGGTCTACACTGGTCAGCGGTTGCAGCATGCTTGCCGCGTTAGGCCCCTGGAGTGCCAGCAGCGCCGTACGGTCAGAAATGTTCTGCATTTCCACCCCCTTCGTATTGAACCTGCTGATCCAGTTCCAGTCCTTTTCAATATTGCTGGCGTTTACAACCAACATATATACCTTGTTCTCCTCGATGCAGTACACCAGGAGGTCGTCCACAATACCACCTTCTTCATTAGGCAGACAGCTGTATTGTGCCTTTCCAGCCGTCAGTTTGGAAGCATCATTGCTGGTGACCCTTTGAATCAGGTCCAGGGCATGCTCTCCTTTTAACATGAACTCACCCATATGGCTGACGTCAAAAACTCCCGCATTGTTGCGCACGGCAAGATGCTCATCATTGATACCAGTGTAAGAGATAGGCATGTTATAACCTGCGAACGGTGCCATCTTAGCGCCCAGCGCTATGTGTTTGTTTGTAAATGGTGTGTTCTTCATAATCTAATGATCGGTACTTGTTTTGGGTATGCTTATAGTTTAGTTTTTGTTTAAGCCCCGCAAAAATAGGCTGATTTTCCAAATTCGGCGATTTTGGACCAATAATTGCCTTTTCCGTCACAATAGTTATGCTGCAGCGTCATAAATTTGAACCGGGAATCTAAACAACGTATAGGATATGAATGTTATTATCCCGCGGTATATGAATTGCTAACCAACAACTTAGATACCGGGTTATCGCTTGCTGAACTGACTATCGTCTCTTGACCTCTTTAATATTAAATGCATACAACTGTGAAGCACACCATCTGGCTGCTGGCGCTCGCTTTGCCATCTGCGCAACTGACGGCCCAAAAGAAAGCCGACCGTAAAACCCTGGGAAACCTACAGGCACACATTACCTACCTGGCCAGCGATAAATTGGAGGGACGCCTCACGGGCAGCCCCGGAGAACAACTGGCCGCAGGTTATATCTCTGCACAAATGAAGCAGGCCGGCCTGACCCCTAAAGGAGATAATGGCTACCTCCAGACTTTTCCTGTCAATGAAGGTAAAACTATCGGCGCCGCCAGCTCCCTGGTTATTAATAATAATGCATTAACCCCCGTTGAACAATACATCCCATTGCCTTTCAGTGCCGAAAAGAGCGCGAAGGGAGATGTAATGCCTGCTGTCAATGAACCGGATAATATATGGCTGCTCAATGTAAAAGACATCGAAGCAGACCCACATACCGATCCCCTGGAAGTATACCGCCAGGCGGCTGCCGAAGCTGCGAAAGCCGGAGCTACCGGTGTCGTTTTCTACAACGGTCCTGAATCTGCCACCGATGTACATAAATGGTTATCAAAAGAAACCACCTCACTCTCCATTCCCGTCATGTGGGTAACGGATGGCATCAGCAAGACCATGGAAAATGCCGAGGAAGTACATGTTAGCATGAATGTTGCCTTTGGCACCAGCAAACGTACCGGTACCAATGTGATTGGTTTCCTGGACAATAAAGCTGCTTCCACCATCATAATAGGCGCCCACTTTGACCATCTGGGAAAAGGAGAGGATCATAACTCCCTCACTCCCAATGAAAAGTCAATCCACAATGGCGCTGATGACAATGCAAGTGGTACTGCCGCCCTCATTGAACTGGCCCGCCTGCTGAAAGGTGCACATTTCAATAAATACAATTTTCTTTTCACCGCCTTCTCTGGTGAAGAACTGGGTCTCTTTGGCTCCAAATACCTGGCAGACCATTGCCCGGTGGATCTGGCGACCGTGGACTACATGATCAATATGGACATGATCGGCCGGCTGGACACCTCAAAAGGATTACAGATAGGAGGGATTGGCACTTCCCCTGCATGGCCTGACATTGTCAAAGCGGTGACACCCCCCGGTTTGAAACTGACCTTCGATTCTTCCGGCACAGGCCCCTCTGATCACACTTCCTTCTACCTGAAAAATGTACCGGTACTCTTTTTTTTTACCGGTTCCCATGCGGATTATCATAAGCCATCAGATGATGCAGACAGGATAAACTATAATGGGGAAATGGTAGTGATGAAAATGGTGTACGATATAGTCGAGAAAACTAATGCTATGACCAAACTGGCTTTTACCAGAACAAAGGACAAGCAGACGGGCACCAGTACCCGGTTTTCCGTGACTTTGGGTATCATGCCTGATTATACCTGGCAGAAAAATGGTGTGCACGTTGATGCTGTTACCGAAGGAAAACCTGCTTATAAGGCAGGTCTGGCGGTGAATGATATCATCGTTAAACTAGGCAACCATGCCGTAACCAATCTCGAAGACTACATGCAGGCCCTGGCCAGCTTCAAAAAAGGCGATAAAACAACAGTCTTAGTCAAAAGGGGGGCTGCGGAAAAGAAATTCGATATTCAATTCTGAATGATAAGCCGGCCGCAGGCTACCCACTTACAAAAAACGCTTTTGCCATACGGCAAAAGCGTTTTTTGTGATGTTTTTTTAAAACCGGTATCTTGCAGCTTCAATATCGTGATATGAAGCCTGTTTTGTTGATATTAATGGTAGCAGCCAGCTGCTTTTCGTGTAATCCGTCACGTAACGATAACCGGGATGCCTCCGCTTACGACGTAGTGACTGAGAAAAGCTATGTCCTGCGCAACACCCACCCTGTGAGTAGTGACTCCCTTACCAATATCGTCTTACAACGCCAGGAAGAAATGTCACGTATCCTGGAAAGACATGGATTCAAAAAACACATAGTCACCAAAGACAGCCTGCTCTTTCGCCGTGCCAACGGTCTTGAAGTAATGCTGGAATTGCCGGCACCCGAAGATGCCTGGCAGGCAAATACGATCATCGCATTTGATCCACAGAAAAGCCCGCTGTTCATCAACCTGAAGAAAGATAGCACACAGGTGACCAATTATATTAAATAACCCGCTTACATCATTTGGGACCTAAACAAGACATACGACTCTGCGTAGATGCTGTAGTATTTGGCTATACAGCCAAAGAAAGCATATCCGTATTGCTCATCAAGCGTACAATAGAACCTTTTATACATGACTGGGCACTGCCAGGAGGCTTCGTACTAAACGGCGAAACACTCGAAGACGCCGTCACCCGCGAACTGCTTACCGAAGCCGGTGTGCACATCAACTACCTGGAACAACTATATACCTTTGGCAGACCGGAACGCGATCCCCGGGGCAGGATCATCTCTATCGCCTACTTCGGTCTCGTCAACCCGACTAACTTTAAACTGGCTGCCAGCTCAGATGCTGAAGATGCCCGCTGGTTCGATATAAAACATTTACCTGCATTGGCTTTTGACCACGGTGAAATCGTCTCTACCGCCGTTAAAAGATTAAGAAACAAAATCCGGTATGAGCCCATCGGCTTCGAACTACTGGATAAGAAGTTCCCTATTTCTGACCTGGAAAAACTGTATGAAACAGTATTGGACCGCCCTATAGACAGGCGTAACTTCCAGAAGAAAATGAACCACTTCGGGATCTTAATGGAGCATAATGAAAAATTAAAACACCCCTCCGCCGGCAGACCCGCCAAGTTGTACAGCTTTAACGAAGAGCGGTATTTCCAGCTGAAACAGGAAGGAATCATGTTTGAAATCTAATGACGCTCATGTCCAAACTGCCACCAGCCCAAAAGCCATTCGATCTCACAGCAAAAAGCCAGATCTGATCACTAACATATTTCCCCCTACCTGTAAAAAGGAAGGGGGATTTTTTTTATTATTGATAATCAATCCGTAAGATGTATTTGTGTAAAAATCACCAAAAATATTTTGCGTATATAAAATAACCCTTCTATATTTGTGTAGAAATTACACAAAACACTGGCATATGACAACGCTAAAACCGACAGGAGTAATCATCGCCCGCTTTCAGACACCCAGCCTTCACGAAGGTCATTTGGAACTGATCCGGCAGGTAAAGCAAAAACATAACCGCCTGATCATCGTTCTCGGCGTCAGCCCGGTGAAAGGTAGCCGCAAAAATCCACTGGATTATTACACCCGGGAAAGAATGATCAAACAACTCTTCCCTGAAGTGATTGTTCTTCCGCTGAGCGATCAGGCAGATGATAAAGTATGGTCCATGAAAATGGATGAATTACTGTCCGCTAACTTCCCACACGAATCCTTCGTGCTGTACGGCAGCCGGGATAGTTTCATCCCCTACTACAGCGGTCGTTATGGAACTGAAGCCCTGCCTCCTGTCAAGGACTACAATGCTACCGCCCTGCGCGAAGCCGTATCCGACAAGGTTTTTGATACCGAAGAGTTCCGGGCTGGCATCATCTACAATACATACAACCAGTTCCCGAAAGTATACCCAACCGTAGATATCGCCGTATTCAGGCATAATCGCACCGAGGTGCTGCTGGGGCGTAAACCTGCTGAAAATGCATGGCGCCTGCCAGGCGGCTTTACCGATCCTGAAGATCAAAGCTTTGATGTTGCAGCCCACCGCGAATTGCAGGAAGAATGTGGTCAACTGGAAACCAGCCCGATGCAATATGAACTTTCTATGCAAATGGACGACTGGCGGTACCGCTCCGAAGTTGATAAGATCATTACCACCTTATTCAGTACGGACCTGGTGTTCGGAGAACCCAAAGCAGCTGACGACATTGCAGCCTTACGCTGGGTACCTGTCAATCAGCTTAAAACCCTGATCGCTAACGGAGAAATCGTACCTGTACACATCCCATTATTAGAGAAACTCGCTGAAAAATATTCTACTAACGCTTAAATCAAAGAATCATGACAAAGGAAAACCTCATACTCTTAGCGGACGCCTATAAATACTCTCACCATAAATTATATATCCCCGGCACTGAATATATCTATTCCTACCTTGAAAGCCGGGGCGGCAAGTTTGAAGAAACTGTATTCTATGGTCTCCAGTACCTGCTGATGGAATACCTGCAGGGTGTAGTGATCACCAAAGAAAAAATTGACGAAGCAGAAAGCGAATTGAAAGAAGTATTTGGCCGCAGCGATGTATTCGACCGCACCAAATTTGAATATATTATTGAGCAACACGGCGGCCGCCTGCCAGTGAAAATCAAAGCCGTTCCGGAAGGTACCGTCACGCCTACACACAATGTGCTGATGACGATCGAAAACACCGATCCTAACTGCTTCTGGCTGACCAACTTCCTCGAAACTTTACTCATGCAGGTATGGTACCCTTCCACAGTAGCCACCATGAGCCGTGAGATCAAAAAAGTTGTAAAGAAATATTATGGAGAAACAGCAAGTGCTGCATCTTATTCAGGTATTGACTTTGTACTGAATGACTTTGGTTTCCGCGGTGCCAGCTCTGTAGAAAGTGCAGGATGGGGCGGTAGTGCTCACCTGATCAGCTTTGCAGGTAGCGATACCCTGATCGCATCAACTTTTGCCAAAAGATACTATCAGGCACCTACCGCACCAGGTCTCTCTATACCTGCTACCGAGCACTCTATCATGACACTGTTGGGCGAACCAGGAGAGAAAGAGATTTTCAGGCATGTGTTAGATGCATTCCCTACCGGTACAATTGCCTGCGTGTCTGACTCCTACAACATTATCAGGGCCTGTGAAGAATATTGGGGTACCGAATTGAAAGAACAGATCCTGCAAAGAGAAGGTACCTTAGTGATCCGCCCTGATAGCGGTGATGCTGTACAAACCTTGTTGAAAGTATTCGAAGTACTCACTGAAAAATTCGGTTATACTGTCAATGAAAAAGGTTATAAAGTACTGCCTCCACAAGTACGGGTTATCCAGGGTGATGGTATCAGTTATTCTTCCATCCCCACTATCTACGAAGCATTGAAAAATGCGGGTATCAGTGCCGAAAATCTGGTATTAGGTATGGGTGGTGCCCTGCTACAGCGAGTGAACAGAGATACACAGGAATATGCATTGAAATGCGCTTATGCCGTGGTAAATGGGAAAGGTATCAACGTCCAGAAAAATCCCTTGGAACTGGATGCAAATGGTCACACCCGCGTTTCTTTCAAGAAATCAAAATGTGGCAGACAGGTATTGGTGAAAAAAGATGGTAAATATATAACCATCCCTGAAAGTGAAGCTAACGGCCTTAAAGATGAGTTGGTCACCGTGTTTGAGAATGGAGAGATAAAAACTTCATATACATTTAACGATATTAAAACCAACGCACAGATCTAGCCTTTCTTCTATTGTTTGTTACTTCATCCGGCCTGCGGCAATTCCTGAAATGCCCGCCGCAGGCCTCGTCCTTAGCAAAAAAGAAACGCTTCTATACAGAGCTGGTACAACATCACACCCGAGCCGGCTTTACACATTGTTACTCCAGCATGGAGGCGCTTCTGCAAAAAAGCCGGCTGTCAATCTTATTCAATCGCCTGTATCTTCCATAGGATACAGGCGATTTTTGTCCAGACTTCACGTGACCAGGTTATATCGCAACAAGCAGACCTGGGCCCGCCTTGTTCAAATACTTACTGTTTTGTAATTTCCCATCATGTTTTTACTAATACCGGGTAGACATCACCTATTGTCAGACTTTCAGTTCAAATATCTCCATAGATTATTGCAAAATCAACTGGAAGGAGAACAGGATGTTCAGGGTCAAACCATGCCAGCTTCCGCTATCACGGCGGTTATATTTGCAGTTACCTCTGCCAATCACCTGGGTACAAAGCGTAACCCGGTTCCTTTCTATCTCAGGTCCATGATCATACAGGAATTTTCCAGTTACCTGGACATCCCCGTGTTTGTATATGGAATAGATGATGTAGGAGAGATCAATGACTTTGCTGGCTATACTCTCAAAAGCATTCGTCACAGCAGCGAAGGATTACACCAGCTCACACCGGAAAATACCGTAGTCATTTGCAGTACTGCCGTAAAGGATATGTATACCTCCCTTGGCTACAGGGTATTGCCAGCGGAATTAGATATCACCACCGGCCAGCTGAAACACCCGCTGCCCTGGGATATCGTTCGCCTCATTGCCCAGTCGCCGGAATGGCAAAAAGATAAGACGGTGCTGGATCTGATCCATCCTGCATCTTTTAAGATCTGGAAGCAATATAAGATAGGAGAGAAGGTGCAACATATTCTCAAAGACCCCATCATCGGGGCGGATGGTGACCTGACTTCTACCCGTGATTACAATGCCTACGTCAGGCAAATGGACGACATCGCTGCCCTGAAGTACCAGGAGACGGCGCCTTATATACAACCCGGCAATATTGGCGATATCGGCTGTGCTGCAGGATCCTGGATTAAAATGGGATGCGAGGACGACCGTTTGCATGAATGCGACTTCTATGGCATCGAAGTGTCCCGTCATCTTTTTGAAATCTGTTACCAGCGTAAGCACAATGGAGACTTCGCCAATCCATCAGTATTCTTCTCTCAGAAAAATGCGGTGACCAGTCTGGTATTTGATGCCAGTAGTATGAACACCATTCATACTTCTTCACTCACCCACGAAATAGCCTCCTATGGCAGTGAACAGGACCTGCGCGATTTCATTGCCAACCGTTACCAGGAACTGGCTCCCGGCGGCGTTTGGATCAATAGAGATGTGGTAGGACCAGAGAACAAGGAAGAGATCGTGCTACTATGGTTAGATCATACCGATGGTGAAAATAAACAGATGTCACCCGATATCACTGACAACCAGGAACTGGCGGCTGCACTGGACAAGCTCTCCACACGCGCAAAATTCATTCGCTTCGCAATGGATTTCCGTCATCAGGAAGGCTACAAACTCCCTTATGAATGGGTGACCACCGGTGGGCAGACTTATTGCCGGCTGCGCATGCAGGATGCCTGTGAGTTTCTGTTCACGAAAGACTATACGGACAACTGGCTGAGTGAAATGCACGAAACCTTCTGTTTTTGGAGCTTTGCTGATTGGAAACGCGAATTGGAGACAGCAGGTTTTAGAGTTGATAAATTGTCGAAGCCATATAGGAATGAGTGGATAGTAGAGAACAGGCTCGAAGGGAAAACAAAGTTGTTCCGCGAAAAAGAAGATGGACTGCAGGAAATTCCATTCCCGGTATCACACATGTTACTCTTAGCAAGGAAATAAATCATTGGGCTTTTGCTTCAGCCGGCTGAAAGCCGAAAAAGCTCTTTCTCTATGGGCTAAAGCTTTTCGCGTGAAATAAAAAGGCCGGAGTACGACTACTCCGGCCACTTCTTAAACCTACAACTGTTACACTGTGTTTGTAACGTATCTTAAATTTCTTTGTTTCTAATTCAGGGATGCCTCTTCAATCTCCGCAGCATAAGGCGCTACCAAACGCTGTCTGATCAACCGCTTCGCCGAAGGCTTATTCATACCAAACCTCGTCATAAACCCATCCACAATCTTATACACCACCGGCACCACAATCAGTGTCAGGAACATTGAACTGATCAACCCACCAATGATCACCCATGCCAGACCATTTTTAGTGGCAGATACACCACCCGTTGCCAACGCAATCGGCAACATACCAATCACCATCGCAATTGTCGTCATCAGGATCGGACGCAGACGTGCATTGTTCGCATGAATCAACGCTTCATCTGTACTCTGTCCCTGCTCCTTCATCTGATTCGTAAAGTCCACAAGAATGATCGCATTCTTTGCTACGAGACCGATCAACATAATCATACCCAGGATGGTAAAGATGTTCAGCGTATTGTTCGTCAGCGCCAGTGCCAGCAAGGCCCCGATAATCGCCAGCGGAATAGAGAACAATACCACAAAAGGATAGATGTAGTTGTCATACAGCGCCACCATGATCAGGTATACCAGCACAATAGAAATCAGCAATGCAGCCCCCATCGTACCAAATGAATCTCCCTGATTCTCAGCATCACCGGCCCACAGGTAACTCACACCCACCGGCTTACGCAGCGGCTCAAGCTGTTTTGCAAATGCAGCCTGCACTGTACCTGATGGTACCCCTATCACCTGAGATTTAACAGATACAGAAGTATTCTTGTCTCTTCTCTCCAGCTGGCTTGGGCCTGAACCCTCCGTGATCGTTGCAAACTGGGATAACTTGATCAGCTGTCCCTTGTTGTTTACAAACTGGATATTAGATACATCTGTCAGATTTTTCCTGTCAAAGTCATCAAAACGGATGTTGATATCATACTCATAATCCCCCTGTCTGAACTTAATCTTACTATCATCCGCTGTACCACTGAATGCCGTCTGCATAGTACCACCCACATTCTCCAGTGTCAATCCCAGTGCCGACATCTTATCACGATCCACTACTACGTTGATTTCCGGATTACCTTCCTCTACAGAGAGTTTCACATCACTTGTACCATCTATTTTCTTCAATACAGCCATCGCTTCTCTTGCAAATACCATGGCACTATCCAGTTCAGATCCCATCACCACCAGTTCGATAGGTGCAGCCTCCGCAGTACCCAGAATGCTCACATCCATGGTCTTTACTTTCACCCCTGGCAGGATCTTACGCAACTCCACCTTCATCTGTGCAGCATAGATATCTGCACTCACTTTACGCTTGTCAGCATCCACCATCATGACGGTGATCTCTGATTTATATGCAGTAGACTGTGAGGTACCAAAACCATCTTCACTTGTCTGACCGACTGTCGTGATCAAACGTGTTACTTCTTTCTGCTTAGACAATAAAGCTTCTGCTTTACGTGTAGCCTGGTTACTTTGTTCTACAGATGCATCTTTCGGCATTTCCAGCACCACGATGAATTGTCCACGGTCACCCTTCGGAATAAACTCACCACCGATATAACCTTTCCCCACCAGCATGAAAGAAGCTATCAGCAACACAATCGCTGCGATGATCGCCCAACGCTTATGGTTCAGCGCCCATTTCAGGATCCCCGTCATCCATTCTGTAAACTTCGTCAGCTGACGCTCAAACCACAAAATGAACTTCTCAAACAGGTTCTTGCCTGTGATATGCTCCAGCTTACCAAAACGGGAAGACAACAGCGGTACGATCATGAACGAAGACAGTAAGCTCAACATGGTAGAGATCATTACCACCACACAGAACTGGCGCACAATCTGTGACACCATTTCATTTGTCAGAGAGATCGGCAGGAACACAACCACGATTACAAGTGTAATGGAAGTAACCGTAAAACCGATTTCCTTCACCCCGTCAAATGCCGCTCTTACCCTATTCTTACCCATCTCCATGTGACGGTAAATATTCTCAAGTACCACGATCGCATCATCCACGAGGATACCTACTACCAGCGACAAACCAAGCAGAGACATCAGGTTCAGGGAGAAACCCATCAGCTTCATACCAATGAAGGTTGCTATCAATGATGCAGGAATAGAGATCATTACGAAGATCGCACTACGGATACTGTGCAGGAACAACAGCATCACTGCGGCCACCAGCAGGATAGCAATCATCAGGTCATGGATCACGGAATCTGCCGATTCCAGTGTAAAGTCTGAAGAGTCATTCGCAATAAAGATCTTCAGGTGGAATGAAGCATAATCACGCTCAATCTCAGCAATAGCCTTCTTCATTTCTTCACTCACAGTTACCGCATTGGCATCAGACTGTTTCTGCACCATCAGTGCGATCGCACTTGCACCATCTACACGGGCTATGCGGTCTACATCTTTTTGCGCATCCTGTACATCTGCAATGTCTTTCAGTCTCACCTGTGTACCATCATCAGTCGTAGTGAGCACCAGGTTACGCAGCTGATCTACATCTTTATATTTACCAGCCAGGCGGATCAGGATCTGCTGATCGAGTGTTTTTACTTTACCGGTAGGGAAGTCGAGGTTCGCATTTGTAACCACCTGACGCACGGTATTGATAGACATTTTATAAGCTTCCAGCTTATGAGGATCTACGTTGATCTGTATTTCCCTTTCCTGGCCACCGATCAGCGATACCTGTGCCACACCTCCCAGACGGGAGAGCAATGGCTGGATCTTCTTATCTACCAGGTCATAAAACTGCTTGCTATCCATATCAGCGGTAGCAGACAACGTCATGATAGGTAAGTCGTCGAGAGAGAACTTAGACAGTGACGGCGTTTTTGCATCAGAAGGCAGATCAGACAATACTGCATTCACCTTTCGCTGAGCATCCTGCAGCGCAACGTCTACATTCGCATCGTTATTTAACTGTACAGTTACAGTAGATAAACTTTCGTTGGATTTAGAAATGATCTTTTTGATCTTTTCCATAGAGGCCACCGCATCCTCAATCTTCTTGGTGATGGTACTTTCCACCTCTTTAGGCGAAGCACCGGGATATACGGTAGCAATAGTTACCACCGGTTGGCTGAACTTAGGCAGCAACTCGTAGTTGAGTGACTGATAACTCATCACCCCCAGCAAGGTAAGGATGGTGAATATCACGACTACGATGGTAGGCCGCTTGATGGATATTTCTGTAATCTTCATTGTTTTCTTTTTTTACCCGGAGTGACCTGATTATCCTTTCGCCTGTTGTTGCACGGTTACTTTTGCACCATCCGTCAGGTTGATCTGACCGGCAGTGATCACCGTTTCGCCTTCATTCAGTCCTTCCCTGATTTCCACTTTTTCACCGAAAATTCGGCCTGCTACTACTTTGCGCAGTTTGGCAGTATTGTTTTCGAATACATATACCTGGTTACTGTTTACACCACCTACAAAAGAGGTACGGGGAACCAGTATCATTGGAGCCGCATTTTTGATATCGAAATGAGCCGTACCAAACATACCAGCACGCAGCTGCTTGCCGCTGATATTGGTTACTTCCATTTCCACAGGGTAGTTCAGGGTATTATCACCTTTAGCCGCAATGAAAGTGATCTTACCTTCATAGCTTACTTCGGGGAATACGTTGGTAGTTACCTTTACTTTGTCGCCTTCCTTCAGGGTTACCACCTGAATTTCAGGAACGGATACCGACAGCTTCAAACGGCTTACGTCAACGATGTCGAACAGTTTGTTACCAGGGGAGAGGTAAGCACCCTGCTCTACATATTTCTTATTGATGATACCGGAGATCGGCGCTTTGATATACGTATCGCTCACACGACGGGAAGCAGCGGTATAGCGGGTTTGCGCCAGTTCATATTGCAGGGTGGCATCGTCCACCTGTTTCTTCGTCACCCCCCCTGTTTTGAACGCAGCTTCATATCTTTCTTTATCAACACGCAATTGTTCAAGATTCACTTTTGCTGATTGCAGGTCAGTACCGAGAATTTCACCATCCACGTAAGCAATCACCTGGCCTTGTTTCACCACGCTACCTTCGTCTACCAACAGTTTGGTAATACGGCCGGAAGTTTCCGCCAGGTAGTCCAGTTCACGTACTGGTTCAAAATTTCCATTTGCCAGGAATCCCTGTGAAAAATCTTCTTTTGTCACCTTCTCAGTCAGCACTGATATTTCACCTGCATTACTTTCTTTTACAAAATTAGTTTTGGCTTCGTTAGCTTTTTTATTGGCTCCTAGTTTCCACATGATCAATACCACAGCGGCGATGGTCACTAAGCTCCAGATAATAATTTTTTTCATATAGTTCCAGTATACGGTTTTTTAAGAAGGTGATTGTGTTAGTTCAACAGGGATTTAAGATTCCCGTTGGATTTGATGATGTCCAGTTCTGCCAGTTTATATTGCAACAATGCTTCGTTGTAGTTATTCTGTGCTTCAGTCAGGGATGTTTCTGAATCCAGCAGATCGGTCAGGCTGGCCAGACCCAGGTTGTAGTTATTCTGGGTAGAGGTATACACCTCATTGGCCAGTTCTACGTTTTCTTTTTGTGCACGAATGGTGCTCAGGTTGTTCTGGGCTTGCAACTTGGCATTTTCAAACTGTGTGTTCAGGGCCAGCGCTACTTCTTCTTTCTGCTTGCTCAGTTCTTTCAGTGTCACATTGGCCTGGCTAACCCTGGACCGGCGTGCAAAACCATCAAAGATGGGTACTTTCAGGGTGAGACTTACAGCAGCCATGTCGTACCAGTTGGCCGTAGAGCCGCCGGACTTGGACTTCAGGAAGTCGAACTTATTACTGATACCATTGTAAGAATAGTTACCTCCCAGTTGCAGAGTAGGATAGTATTGTGCGATATACGCTTTCTTCTGGTAGTTCTGCAGTTCCTCCTGTTTGGTCAGGATTTTATATTCAATCCTGTTATCCAGAGACACGCCTCCGAAATCGGCAGCAGTCGCTGTTTTGCTTTCAATTTCCTTAAAGGACGTTGCCGGTAATTCCAGGGAATTGCCCATAGACATACCCATCTGCATTCTCAGCTGATTCACCTGTATCAGGTATTGGTTCTGCGCGTTGATGCGCTGTGTTTTATAGTTAGTAAGGTTCACACGCATTCTGTCCAGGTCTATTTTGCGGGCAAGGCCGTTTTCAACCTGTGTAGCGGTCGTGTTGACCAGTTGTTGTAGCTTATCAATATTTGCATCCAGCACCGTCGTTTTCTCACGGCTTACCAGTGCTGCATAGTAAAGACTGGTCACATTATAGATCACGGTTTCTTCACTCTGCGCTGTTTGCATACGGTAATATTCTTCACCGGCTTTAGCGGCTTTGAGGCCGGTAAAAACAGACTGGTTGTATACTTCCTGGGTTACGGAGCCGGAAGCCGTCAGGTTATGTGTTACACCTGCCGTGAGCAGTACTGTTTTGCCTGGTTCACCAATGAATTCTCCGGGAACAGGCAATACCTGTTTCTTAATATTGTTGGTATAACTTCCGTTGGCATTGACTTGTGGTAATGCCTGACCTCTTACTTCACTGGTCTTGAACCTCCCCATATCTTCTTCAAGCCTGGTGCGGGCCAGGGCCTGATTGTTGGCGAGGGCATATTTCAGGCAGTCCTGTAAAGTCAGTGCGGATTGCGCGTAGGAAGCCCTGATCCCCGCCAGGAGGACAAGTGTAAACATGATCTTTTTCATCCGTATGTTTCTTTGAATTGCTTTTTAGTTGGCGGATTCGGTTTTTAAGTGATGCTGGTTGTAGATTCTTCTTCTATATTTAAATATTGTGCTGCCAGTTTTCTTCCTTCCAGGGTAGCTATGCCCAGAATAAAATGTCTTGTCAGCTGCTCCATTACCTCATGCATATCAAATTGCATGACGGGGTATTGTACAGGATCGAACACGGTTTCAAGCTGTAGTTGTCGCATACGGCTGATAATATTCAGATTCAGATCACTTCTGTACACACCCTGTTCTATTCCACGCCGTAAATTCTCTGTAATGCCCTGTAGTACACAATCCTTCTTAAAATCTTCGATTCGCTGCCAGATAGCCGGGTGATACTTCTGTATCTCGTATAGCATGACGGGATTGATTGTTTTTCCCATCATCTCCATATATTCCAGTTCCCTGATCAGCTCTTCAATGGCATGGCCTGAGGTAAGGCGGAACTCCTGGAAATGCTCGATGTGACTGTTGAGAACAAATTTCATTGCCTCCAGCACCAGGTCTTCTTTGTCTTCGAAATGCTCGTATACCGTTTTCTTAGATACGCCTGTTTCTTTCGAAATATCAAACATCGTCACGCTTTTGATTCCATATAACCTGAACATCCTTAGCGCAGTTTCCAATATCCTTTCTTTTACGCCCATGTTTTACTCATTACTTTATGCCCTTTACAAAAATCTCGGTGAGTAACCGCTGTTTATCTATGATCTTCTCTATTTCTTCCGGTTCCGTTTCGAATTTAGGATTGATGCAGTCCAATACTGAAAAGCGCAATCCCTCTATTGCTTGTGTGTATAAGGCCGCAACCTCACTGATATTATCTATTTTAAAATCCCCTGCTGCCACCCCTTTTTCCATGATGCGTGTCATCATTTTCAGTTCCCGCTCCTTCATAATAGCCATGACACGGAGTGTTTCCGCACTGTTATCATTCAGGATCTTGAACATTTCCAGGCGACAGTACCTGAGAACAAACTGCCGTTTTATCTCAAGAAGGTTTATCAGAATGCTGGCAGCCGGCAAATCTTTCTCTGCTTCGGCTTCCTGCTCTGATATGAAATACTCCCCGATCTTTTCGAGCACGGCAAAGTGCAGGCTCTTTTTGTCGGAAAAATAATAATATAACGAAGCCTTTGAACAATGCAGATCATCCGCAATCTCATTCATGGTAGTCTTGGAAGCAGTGTAAATTGAGAATCTCCTTAACGCTGCATCCAGGATCTTATCCCGCATTTCATCCTTGGTTTCTGCGATCATTAACTTTTTGACTTTTTTAGTTTCGAAGTCAAAAGTAGAAAAGTTTGCGCAAATAGCGAAGAAAAGATGTCATTTAACAATTGATTAACTTTTCGAACTAAAAAGTCAAAAAGTTAGAGTGCATATAATACAATTGTCTATCAACTAATTATACTTATTATAAACCCTTATTGGTGGGGTAGGGGGTATTGATCAGGATAATTTCAGGTTTAGCCGACAGATTTCGACTATACATCTCAAAAAATCAGATTTGTGTGGAAGGGGCATTCCTTTTGTCTCTATAACGGCAAATCGAATCTATATGAAAAAGCTAATGTTCCTTTTTATAGCAGTGATAGGTTTCACAGTAGCGGGCCAGGCCCAGGTAAATATTTCTATCAATATTGGCGCGCAGCCGGCATGGGGGCCTACCGGTTATGACCACGTAGATTATTATTATCTGCCGGATATCGACTGTTATTATGATGTACCCAACAAAGTGTATGTATATCCTAGTGGCAACAGCTGGATAAGAGCTAAACAATTGCCTGCAAAGTATCGCAGTGTAGACTTATACAATGTGCATAAGGTAGTGATCAATGGTGACAACAGGCCTTACCAGCATGCAGATAAATACCGCCAGGAATATGGTGGTTTCAGGGGTAAACACGACCAAACCCCTATTCGTGACAGCAGGGAAGAGAAGTATTTTGAAAGTAAGGGTCATCCCCAGCATGCACAGTGGGTAAAGGACCATCCAAATAATGGAGGCAGGAAAGGCTACAATAAACACAACGACAGAGATGACCGTCCAGGTCCTGATCGGCACTAGGTAAGCATCTTACCCACTGAAAAGAAAGCAATTTTTTATAAAAGAAAGGCCGTCCTGCGAGGTGCAGGACGGCCATCTAATTTGTAATGCTTGCCATACAAAATATGATGCTGAAAACTTAGCTCAGTTTTTCGAGTGCTGCTTTCAGTGTAGCCAGCATAGCCGGGATTTCTTCTTTTACGCAGGTACCTACACTCAGGCGATACCATGGAGATTGTTTGCTTGCACCAAAAGCATAGAAAGGTACGAGGCCCAGTTTTGCTTCGTTCAGCAGGTAAGAAGTAACAGCTGCCTGGTCTTCCAGTACGGTACCATCAGCAGTTTTCTTGCCTTTCAGGTCGATCTTCAGGGTCAGATAGATAGCAGCCTGAGGAGCAATCGCTTCTACAGGGTGACCGGCTTTCTTCAGTGAATCGAAACCTTCATAGATCTTCTGCAGTCTTTCTTCTACTTCTGCTTTAAAACGCTGAAGGTAAGTGTTTACTTCTCCTTTGCGACGCAGGTAGCGGGCGGCAGCATGTTGTTCTGCCATTGGGCTCCATGCACCCACGTGAGACAGGATGGCTTTCATCTTGCCGATTACGTGTGCAGGACCGAGTGCCCAACCTACTCTCACACCGGTAGCAGCAAAAGCCTTACTCATACCATCGATGAAAATGGTGTAATCTCTCAGTTCAGGACGCAGCCCTACAGGTGTATGGTGTACGGTCTGACCGAAGGTAAGTACCCAGTACATCTGATCAAACAGTACATACAGTGGTTTTTCGTCAGCACCGCGGCTCTTGTTTTCAGCAATTACCAGGTCGCAGATCTCTTCCAGCTGTTGCTTGCCAAAGGCAGTACCGGTTGGGTTCTGCGGAGAGCAGAGCGCCAGCAGGGTAGCACCTTTCAGCAGTGGCTTCAGTTCAGCTGCAGTCGGCATGAAGTCGTTTTCCGGCTTGGTTTCCAGTACAACGTGTTCAGCCTCCAGGAAGTGAGTATAGTGATTATTATTCCAGGACGGAGTAGCATAAACTACCTTCTCACCCCGGTCCAGGATTGTTCTGAAAGTGGCATAAATGATAGGACGACCTCCACAGGAAATCACGATCTCCTTAGTAGGATCGTAGGTCAGCTGCTCATGTTCAGCAATGAATTCGCTCACTGCCTTTCTCAGGTCCAGGATACCATCCGCTGGTGGATAATTAGTTAATCCTTCCTTGTAGGCAGTCACAATTTCTTGCTCAAACTCAGCCGGAATGGGGAATACTTTGGGGTCAAAATCCCCAATCGTAAAATTGTAGATTTTCTCACCCTTGGCCTGCTTCTCCTTTATCTCACCGGCCAGCTTAATAATTTCAGACCCGATCAACGTTTCGGCTAAATGAGACAGTTTCATAACCCAAAAGATTTTTAGTGTTTAATAGATTTTTGCGCCCGCAAAGCTAACGGATATGCAACTCATTTAAAACAAATGCCGGATTTTTTCACAACATTCCAAATTAGATTCGATATTTTTAATTTAATTCAATAAAATCGCTCATTTTTGACATCTCATCTAACATAACATTTTGTTATAATGTAGCTTGCTTCAAAGGAGAGTACACATTGATATGGGTCTTTTCCACATACCCATGCAGGTTTCATGTGGAAAAAAGCTATAGAATGCCTGATTCTAACGCTGTTCGTAGATTGACAATTCTTTCTATCTTTGTTTGCTCAGGTTGTATAACCTCACCGCCTTTACAGCGGGAATTCCTTAGTAAGCATAATAACAACATATCAACATGAAGTTTATCGTTTCTTCCTCTACTTTGTTAAAACAATTGCAGCAGATCAGCGGGGTTATCAACTCCAATACGGTATTGCCTATATTGGAAGATTTCCTTTTCATCATTGACAGGAACGAACTGACAGTAGTAGCTACAGACCTGGAGACTGTTATGAAAGTGAAGCTGGAGGTAGAAGCCAAGGAAGCAGGCCGCATCTGTATTCCGGCCAAAATCCTGATGGACTCCCTGAAAAATCTGCCGGATCAGCCTCTGACTTTCCACATTGACCTGAACTCATACGCGGTTGAAATCACTTCCGACAATGGTAAGTACAAGGTAATGGGTGAAAATCCGGAAAACTTCCCGAAAGAGCCGACTGCAGATGATACCACCTCCTTTACAGTGACCTCTACCGCACTGGTAACCGCTATTAACAAGACCCTGTTTGCCGTAAGTAACGATGACCTGCGCCCTGCTATGACAGGCGTGTTCTTCGAACTGACACCAACCAGCCTCACATTTGTAGCAACGGATGCACACCGCCTGGTGAAATACGTTAGAACCGGTGTTGTATGCCCTAAAGCAGAAACCTTCATCGTGCCTAAGAAGCCTTTGAACCTGCTGAAATCAGCATTGCCTGATAACGATAGCGAAATCAAGATTGCTTATAGCCAGAATCACTTCTTTGTAACACACGACGGTGCACAGATGATCTGTCGCCTGATCGATGCCCGTTTCCCTGATTACAAAGTGGTTATTCCAAAGGATAATCCTTATCGCCTCACACTGGTGAAAAGCGATTTCCAGAACGCACTGAAACGTGTGAGCGTATTTGCAAACAAAAGTACCAATCAGGTAGCCCTGAGCATCACTGGTAGCGAGTTGCAACTCTCTGCACAGGATGTGGATTTCTCTTTCGAAGGTAACGAGCGCATGAGCTGCTCTTATACCGGCGATGATATGCAGATCGCTTTCAATGCGAAATTCCTGATTGAAATGCTGAACGCCGCAGAAGGCGATGAAATCACTATCGAGCTGTCTACACCTACCAAAGCAGGTATCCTGAAACCTTCTGAAAAAGAAGAAAATGAAGACCTGCTGATGCTGGTAATGCCGCTGATGCTGAATAACTAATTTTCCGGCATGGCCCTCCGCCATGCTAAAAAACTTAAAAAAAGTCACTTCCGCTCCGGCGAAAGTGACTTTTTTACTTACTAACTATTTTTCTCTTATACATAATTCCATCACCCACATAAGTCTGCTTAAAATATTGTCCCACAGCCACTTTCGCCCTTTTTATTCCCTGATTTTTTCGTAATTTAATACAGCCATTGAACCCCATCATTAAATTCCCGTTTATGGAATCGTTCTTCAATAACATTCCTTCTTCTTACCGCACCGCAATCCTTGTGGGCGGCTTGATCCTGCTCTGGATCTTCGAAGGCGCATTCCCCAGGTTCTACTTCAAATCTAACCGCTACCGCCACGCCGGTACAAACCTCTTTTTTACACTCACTACCGCGATTGTAAACTTTACACTTGCCTTCCTCATTGTAAAGGCCTGCGCATACACCACCGTCAATCAGGTTGGCCTGCTGTACCTTGTACCGCTGCCTAACTGGCTCCACACCATTCTCGCCATCCTCATGATGGACCTGATCGGCGCTTACCTCATTCACGTCATTCAGCACAAAATAGCCTGGATGTGGCACTTCCATAAGATCCACCACATCGATACCGCTGTAGATGCCACTACCGCCCTCCGGCACCATCCCATAGAAAGCATCTTCCGTGTCATCGCACTTTTTGTCGCTGTCATCACCATGGGAATCCCCATCTGGATGGTCTTCCTGTACCAAACTATCTCTGTCTTCATGTCCCAGTTCAACCACGCCAATATCCACCTCCCTAAATGGCTGGATAACGCCCTGAGCTGGATCATCGTATCACCGGACATGCACAAGGTACATCATAGCCATTTCCAGCCGGAAACAGACACTAATTACGCTAATATATTTTCGATTTGGGACCGCCTCTTCGGCACGTTTAAGAAGGTGAATGATACAACTTCCCTGAAGTATGGCCTGGATGAATACCAGGATGAAAGGTATCAGCAGATAGGGGCATTACTCAAAGCACCATTTGACAAACCTTTAAATCAATAATCATATGCAACAGCACACCACTTCTTCCACCTCCACTAAAGTTGCCTGCTACATTTCCCTGTTCGCAGGCATATCTTCCGCTGTATATGCATTCGTGGCAAGAAACCCTGAAACAGGTCTTGTCTTTGCTATTGCAGCCATCATCATGGGTGGACTCTCAGATATAAAAGCCCGTAAGAACATTGATGACATGCAGGTCGCTACCGCCGGTGTATTCATGGCCTTTGTAGCCCTCGCTGTTACCTTATGGCAGATGTATAACTGATTAACAACAGAGGGAGAGAAGAGAACTTACTTACGTGACTTCACTTTTTTCCCTCCTGTCTCTTTCCTGTACTTTTCAAGGTACCCCTCAGCGGCTTTCACAGGGAACAATACCAGTGAAGTATCCGTTAGTTCCCTGATAATTGCAGTATCTACAGTTCTTGTACTATCCGATGATTTTACACCTTCTGCATGATTCCATAACAAAAGTGTATCGTGTTGTAACGCCCATTTCTCATAAACCAGGGAATACATGTTGATTGCTATCGCCTTCCTGTTCTTTCGCAACTCCATTCCCTGCCACTCATTATCCATCCCCGTTACAGGCTGCAACCATTTCCCTATCAGTTTCGCTGTGTCTATCACAATCGTATCCGCTACAACCATTACAGTTGAGTCCTCTACTATCACAGGCGTTGTATCCGCTACAGGCGCTACCGCCGGCGTATCCACCACAGCTTCCTCCTTCGCAGGCGTATGCGACTGATGACATGCAAATGAAAAGATGGTGATAAAACCCACCAGCAGAATGCAATTTTTCATATGCTCAAAGATATGGACTTTTTCCCCTACCTTTACCGCTCACTTTAGGGGTGTTTTCCAGGATAATATATCCGGAAAGCTGAGATGAGACCCTCAGGACCTGACGCAGCTCATACTGCCGTAGGGAAAAGTACCTTCACAGCGCACTTTGCTGTAAGGAAAACTTACTGACTCCTCACATCTTCTACCATCCTTAAAGTTTATTGTTTCACCTTAATTCATGTATTCATGGAAGTGACTGTAAACAATAAACTTTATGCGGTGCAGCAGGGGACAACCATCGCTGCACTCTTACAGTTTATTCAGCTCCCATCAGACAAAGGACTGGCCGTTGCAATCAACAGGGAAGTAATCCCCCGGCCTTCATGGCCACAACACGTGCTGCAAACCGCAGATAGTATTACTATCATCCGCGCTACCCAGGGAGGTTAATTTTTTCCTTCATTAAAAAAATAATTGCACTGCAAGGCATGCCCTTCGCAGCAGGACTTCCCATTTCTTCACCCATCTAATTTGTTGTATGAAAATTGAAAACATTTCACGCAAGCCACTGCCTGCATCCAGGAAAATCTACATCAATGGCGTTGCCATGAGAGAAATCTCTTTAACACCTACACGACTGCATGGCAGTAAGGGAGAAACCACTCCTAATGATCCTGTAATTGTATATGATACCAGCGGTCCCTATACTGATCCCAATATTGAGATAGACGTTCATAAAGGATTGCCCAAACTGCGTGCAGCATGGACAACTAACAAGAAAAATGAAACACAGCTATCTTATGCCCGCAAAGGTATCATCACACCTGAAATGGAATACATCGCCATCCGCGAAAACCAGGGTGCCACACAACAACACATTACACCAGAATTCGTCAGACAGGAAGTGGCCGCAGGCCGTGCTATCATTCCGGCCAATATCAATCACCCGGAATGTGAACCAATGATCATAGGCCGTAACTTCCTCGTAAAGATCAACGCCAACATCGGTAATTCTGCTGTTACCTCCAGCATTGAAGAAGAGGTAGAAAAAGCCGTATGGGCCTGCCGCTGGGGCGCCGATACCATTATGGATCTCAGTACCGGGAAGAACATTCATGAAACACGGGAATGGATCCTCCGCAACTCCCCCGTACCCATCGGCACTGTACCTATCTATCAGGCACTGGAAAAAGTAAATGGAAAAGCAGAAGACCTTAGCTGGGAAATATTCAGGGATACCATTATCGAACAGGCAGAACAGGGTGTTGACTACTTCACTATACACGCGGGGGTTTTACTCCGTTACATTCCACTTACCGCCAATCGCGTTACTGGCATCGTATCACGCGGAGGCTCCATCATGGCAAAATGGTGCCTGGCACACCACAAAGAAAACTTCCTGTATACACACTTTGAAGAGATCTGCGAAATCATGCGCACCTACGATGTGTCTTTCTCTTTAGGTGATGGTTTGCGCCCCGGTAGTATTGCTGATGCCAATGATGCTGCCCAGTTTGCAGAACTGGAAACATTAGGCGAACTCACTAAGATTGCATGGAAACATGATGTACAGGTCATGATCGAAGGCCCCGGCCACGTACCTATGCACCTGATCAAAGAAAACATGGACAAGCAGCTGCAACATTGCCACGAAGCGCCTTTCTATACCCTTGGACCGCTGACTACCGATATCGCGCCCGGTTATGATCATATTACATCTGCGATCGGTGCCGCCATGATCGGTTGGTTTGGTACCGCTATGTTGTGTTACGTAACGCCGAAGGAACACCTGGGCTTACCCAACAAAGAAGATGTACGCCAGGGCGTTATCACGTACAAGATAGCCGCACATGCTGCTGACCTGGCCAAAGGTCATCCTGGTGCTCAACACAGGGACAACGCACTTAGTAAAGCCCGCTTTGAATTCCGCTGGGAAGACCAGTTTAACCTGGCACTGGATCCGGACACAGCCCGCTCTTATCACGACGAAACCCTGCCTGCCGAAGGGGCGAAGGTCGCTCACTTCTGTTCTATGTGCGGACCACACTTCTGTTCCATGAAGATCACGCAGGAAATAAGAGAAGCCGGCATGGCAGAAAAATCAATGGAATTTCGCGAACAAGGCAGCACTATTTATTCATAATCTGACAGTTATATAATCGCGGTACAGTTTTGGAATACTTTTAAATAAACACCAATACTTTGATACAGATCATCACACATACAGGCAAAATCAACCACGAACCAACTCTCTGGCTCCAACTTTTGCAGGCAGGTGCTGATAGTATCCTGGTGCGCAAACCAGGCTGGCAGGAAGCAGATTATGAAATGTTGCTGCTCGATACAAATCCCTCCTGTTATCCTCACCTCATCATTGCCAATCATCCCATTCTGTGTGAACGTTATGGGCTGTTAGGGATACATTTTGGGGAAGCCATCAGGGGATCTATATCACAGGAAGAACTGCAACGGTATCAGCAATCAGGCTACATGCTCAGCACAAGTATCCATAGCATACATACGTTGCCGGTAGTCAGCAACATCTGGGATCAGTTGCTACTCAGCCCGGTGTTTGACAGTATTTCCAAAGCTGGATATATGGCCGCGTTTGACAAAAACTTCCGGTTGGAAAAAGATGGTTACAAGGGCAATGTCATTGCATTGGGAGGTATCAATCAGCAGACTGCTGATAAAGCCCGGAAGATGCGTTTTGATGGCATTGCCCTGCATGGCGCCATCTGGCAACATCCGGAACGTGCATTACGGACTTTCATCAGTATTCGCGATGCATGGTCAGGCAATTCATTCAGCTCATCATGATTTCTATACAGTACATTTCACAGCAGACTGACAACTTCTCACATCTTGACAATATCCGAATGGCTTGCGCAGCAGGCTGTAAGTGGATCCAGCTGCGCATGAAAAATGCGGATCGCGCAGCTATTACTGCAGCAGCAATAGCTGCAAAGGCTGTGTGCGATGCGCACGGCGCTACGCTTATTATCAATGATCATCCTGACATTGCAGCATTGGCAGGTGCACATGGTACACATGTGGGCAAGGAAGACATGACGGTCGCGATGGCGCGTAGCATTGTCGGACCACATAAAATAGTGGGTGGCACGGCGAATACCCTCGAAGACATTCTGCGACATGTTGCAGACGGTGCTGATTATGTTGGCCTGGGGCCTTACCGGTTTACTACTACCAAAGATAAACTAAGTCCCATTTTAGGACTGGAAGGCATCCGGAAAATTATGTCTCAGTTACAGGTGAATATCCCTGTTATCGCTATTGGCGGTATTACACCTGATGATGTACCTGATCTGTTCACCACAGGTATCCAGGGCATTGCCGTGAGCGGCATCATTACACAGGCGGCCGACAAACGCCAGCTTTTATCCAGACTCTATCAAACCATACCACATGCAATCACTTCAAATAGCTGATCATACATTTACTTCCCGGCTCTTTACCGGCACAGGAAAGTTTGCTTCTCTACAATTGATGGAACAGGCGCTCCTGGCGTCTGCCACACAACTGGTGACGGTAGCACTCAAGCGGGTAGACATACAGGATACCGGAGATAACATGCTGCGCCATTTGCAATCCTTTCAATTAATGCCCAATACATCTGGTGTAAGAACAGCCAGCGAAGCGGTATATGCTGCCCAACTGGCCAGGGAAGCACTGGAAACGAACTGGGTAAAACTGGAAATCCATCCGGATCCACGCTACCTGATGCCTGATCCTATAGAGACGCTCAAAGCTGCGGAAGAACTGGTAAAACTGGGGTTTGTGGTACTACCTTATGTACATGCAGATCCGGTATTGTGCAAGCGATTAGAGGAGGCCGGTGTGGCAGCCGTAATGCCACTGGGTTCACCAATCGGTAGCAACAAAGGTCTGCGTACAGCTGATTTCCTGGAAATCATTATTGAGCAGAGTAATATCCCTGTTGTAGTGGATGCAGGAATTGGTAGCCCTTCAGATGCTGCTAAGGCCATGGAAATGGGTGCTGACGCCGTACTTGTTAATACCGCTATTGCAGTGGCCCGCGATCCGGTAGCGATGGCACAGGCATTTGCTACAGCTGTAACAGCAGGCAGAATGGCGTATGAAGCAGGGCTGGCACCTGTGTATAAACAGGCTGTTGCTTCCAGTCCTCTTATTGGTTTCTTAGACGAAATATAGTATGGCAGACTTTAAAACACTCTTTTCCCAATACGATTGGGAGCAGGTAAAAGAAAGTATTTATGCAAAAACTGCTGTGGACGTGGAACAGGCCTTGCATAGCAGGCGGCGTACCATCGAAGATTTCAAAGCGCTGATATCCCCGGCTGCTGCCCCGTATTTGCCATCTATGGCCTACCTGAGCCAGCAGCTTACCAGGCAACGGTTTGGCAACACTATGCAGTTGTATATCCCGCTTTACCTGAGTAATGAATGCCAGAACATCTGCACATATTGTGGGTTTAGTCTTGACAATAAAATTGCCCGAAAAACGCTGAACAGGGAAGAAGTGCTGGCAGAAGTGAAGGCGATCAAAAACATGGGATACGACCATGTGTTGCTGGTGACAGGTGAGGCGCAACAGACAGTAGGGCTTGCTTATTTTAAGGAAGTGCTGGAGCTGATCAGGCCTTATTTTTCCAACATATCTATGGAGGTACAACCCATGGATCAACCGGATTATGAGGCACTCATTCAACTGGGGCTGCATAGTGTACTGGTTTACCAGGAAACATACCACGAAGCGGATTATAAACTGCATCATCCCAGGGGAAGGAAATCTAATTTCAATTATCGCCTTGATACCCCTGACCGCCTGGGCAAAGCAGGCATACATAAAATAGGATTGGGTGTATTGATTGGATTGGAAGACTGGCGGACGGATAGTTGCTTTACCGCATTACACCTGCAATACCTGGAAAGAACTTACTGGCAAACGCGGTACAGTCTTTCATTCCCGCGTTTACGCCCATGTGCAGGTGGAGTAATGCCGAAAGCGGTGATGAGTGACAGGGAGCTGGTACAGCTGATCTGTGCGTATAGATTGCTGTCGCCAGAAGTGGAGTTAAGTCTTTCTACAAGAGAATCTCCTCGCTTCAGGGATCACGTGATACAGCTGGGTATTACTACAATGAGTGCAGGGTCGCGTACTAATCCGGGAGGATATACCATGGGAGATGACTCACTGGAGCAGTTCGAGATTTCGGATGAACGTGCACCGGGAGAAATCGCTGCGATGTTGCAGCAAAGCGGCTTTGAAGCCGTCTGGAAGGATTGGGATAAGGCCTTTTGATAAACATAAAACAGTCCCGCCAGTAGACGGGACTGTCATTTTTTACCTAAATCCATTACTGAAATTTGTTACTTATAAACATAAGTAGCCGCTTAATCTTTGTATTCAAATGTAAGTTGCACATAATGAACAACGGCATTACGTTTCATTTTGAACAAAAAGAACAGCCACGTCTATAATGAACAGGATGTTCAGTGAACTACTTTCTCCAGATCACGATATGTTCTTACAGTATCATGTGCGCTTCTGAGTGCCCTGCGCTGATTGGCTACCAGTTCACGTATACTATATGGCATTGAAATATCGGACCCCAATACATCTTCGTAGGTACGCTGTGTCGCATCTTCTCCGTATTCGCATGCAGACAGGATCGAATGCCTGTCATGCCCTGAAAAAGTAGCTTTTACATCCATCCAGGTCCTGTATAATTTACCATAAATAGTAGTATTGTGTGTAGGTTCTGAACCACCGTCCTCCAATATACCATTCAGTTGATCTATATATGTAATACTTTCTTCTTTCATTCTTTGGAACAGTGCTTTCAGATCAGCATCATCTGTCTGATCAATTGCCTTCAGATATCCCGCTACACGGTCATTATTGATCCTGATCAGGTCATTCAGGGCTTCTATCAATTTCTCGTTCAATTGCATGATGATAGTTTTAAAAATGAATGAAGAATGTTGTGTCCTTTAAAATATGAAATTCAAAAATTTTACCAGCCTTTTCAGATACCAGCGTTTTCCGGCCGGGCCGCAATGAATATACATACTGCCGGTAGAAAGCCCTTATCAGTAGCGTACATTTTACCTCCCAACGGGGAATATGTTCTACATGGGCTTTAGCCGCAAACTCAGTATATATAGGGATTTCGGGGTGCTAAAACGGTTTACACAGCTATCAGCAACACATTTCAGGGAGTAGCCGTTTAACTGGCACAAATTTTCTATTCCTTAAGTTAACCAAATCTTTTTGATATGAACGGCTTACTTTATTTAATTGCAATTATTCTGATCATCGGATGGGTTTTGGGCGTGTTTGTTTACTCCGCAGGTAGTTTGATTCACACACTGCTGGTATTGGCTATTATTGCTATCCTTGTAAATATAATACGCGGTAGGGCTGTTTAACAGACTACCTCAGGATCAAGAAATTTCATCTGACTGCAGCCGACTTAAGGGGTTTACACTCCCTGAGTCGGCTGTCTTAGTTTTTATACTAAAACCAATCATTCTATACGCTCGTATATCCATATACACGTTTGAAAAGTCGTCTGACAATTATTAGAAAATATAGTCATGTAATGTTTGTTTTAATTCTCTAAATCTTTAAAACCTCAATCTTATGTTCACACGGAAAACCCACTCCGTAACCAGTAATGGTAACGAGGATGGCATTGCCATGCCGAATGTACATCGTCGTACATTTCTCAAATATGCAGGTATGGGTGCAGCAGTACTTTCTACTGGTTCCATACTGAGTAGTTGTAATGGTGAAGATGATACGACAGATGGTACAGGTGTTAGCCTGGGTAGTGGAGACACATCTGTATTAAATTACGCCTTTGCACTGGAACAACTGGAAGCTGCTTTTTACACACAGGTGATCTTAACCCCCTATTCAGGTATCAGCGATGAAGAAATGTCTTTGCTGACTGATATCCGCAATCATGAAATTGCACATCGTGAATTCTTCCGCAAAGCATTAAGCACAAATGCGATTGTTGATCTGGCGGTTGACTTTAGCAGCATTGACTTCACGAGCAGGGATAAAGTGCTTGCAGCAGCACAGACATTTGAAGACCTTGGGGTGGCGGCTTATAATGGTGCTGGTAAGTATATTAGCACGCCTGCGTACCTGGGACTTGCCGGTAAAATTGTATCTGTAGAAGCACGTCACGCAGCATATATCCGTGACCTGGTGAGTGCAGGATCCTTCTCATCGAATGCTGATAGTAATGGTTTGGATGGCGCTAAAACACCGGCAGACGTATTTGCTGCTGCTGGCGTGTACATCAAAACCAGGATCAATACAAACACCCTCCCCAAATAACTTAAAACCTACAATCATGGACCTGCAAAATATCTTTTCTGAAATAGAAAAAAAAGATCCTGAAATATATGACAGGCTCGATACCCGTAGAAATGTGATGAAGCAGTTTGGCCGTGTACTTGCCTTGTCAGCCGTACCTTTTGCACTGGGTAGCCTGCTTAAAAAAGCTTATGGCCGCACACCTGCCGATGTACTGGCAGTACTTAATTTTGCACTGACACTGGAATATCTTGAAGCGTCCTTTTATGCAGAGGCGATTACACATACTTCGCTGTTTCCGACCAATGCTGCGTTAACTGCTTTTACTACTATTGGTACACACGAAACTGCTCACGTAGCCTTCCTGAAAAGCGCCATTACCAGTTCAGGTGGTACACCGGTCGATAAACCTACCTTCGATTTCACGGCTGGTGGTGCATTCAGCGATGTATTTACCAATTACGCTACATTACTGACCGTAGCACAGGCATTTGAAGATACCGGTGTAAGAGCCTACAAAGGCCAGGCAGCGGTACTGATGGAAAACCCGACGGTGCTCACAGCCGCTCTGCAGATCCACTCTATCGAAGCAAGGCATGCGGCCCATATCCGTTCTATGCGCAGGGCATCTACCGGCGATACAAAAATAAAGCCCTGGATCACCGGGAAATATACTGACATTCCTGCCACCCAACCTGTGTACAACGGTGAAGAAAATGAGATCCAGGCAGATGTTACTATCACCGGTATTGCAACACAGGTCACACAGAACGCGGCGACTGAATCATTTGATGAACCGCTTAGCAAAGAAGCTGTGCTGGCAATTGCCAATCTGTTTATCGTTCAATAAAATACTTTGGCCTTCGGCCAAAAAAAATATTTTTTCAAAATGCTTTTGCCGCTGGCAGAAGCATTTTTTCTTAAAGGACGTACCTTAGCGGGTATGAGAAAATATCTTTTGTTTAGCCTGCTCCTGGCAGCCTGCAGCACATCCCGTCAATCTGTGAATACTTCAGATGTATCTCAACTCCGGCTGTTATATAAACACGTCATTCCTTACAATACGTCTTTCAATGGCACCACGGTAGGGGGACTATCAGGGATTGATTACGATGCTGCCCGCAATGTATATTATCTCATTTGCGATGACCGCTCAGAGCATGAGGCTGCCCGTTATTATACGGCACAGGTACCTGTCAATGGAGACAAGGTGACCTTTACCGCGGTTCATTCACTCCCGATGCCCGATGGCCATCCGTTTCCTGCGACCAAAGACCTGGCACCCGATCCGGAAGCCATGCGCTACAACCCTCATACCGATCACCTCGTATGGAGCAGTGAAGGAGAGCGGATTGTCAATGCCAAAGACACGATACTGAAAGATCCGGCTATATACGAAATAACCCGTGAGGGGCATTTTCTTGATACCTTTCCGATACCGGCCCAGATGCACATGCGGGCAACGAACAACGGCCCCCGTAAGAACGGCACTTTTGAAGGATTGGGTTTCACACCTGATGGCAAATATATGTTCGTAAGTGTGGAAGAACCACGCTATGAAGACGGTCCGCGTGCGGGCTTGCAGGATACAACTGCCTGGATCCGCATTATCAAATACAACCTGCAAACCAGGCAACCCATTGCTCAGTTTGCCTACCGGCTATCACCGATCGCAGCAGCCCCCGTACCTGCCGATGCCTTTGCCATAAATGGCATTCCTGACATCCTGGTATTATCAGAAAATCAGCTGGTAATTATGGAACGTTCTTTTTCTACGGGCGTAAAGAATTGCACGATCCGGCTGTACAAGGCAGATCTTTCCCATGCTACTGACGTATCGTCCATACAGTCGTTGCAGGCAGATACACACTTTACACCAGCCGCCAAAAAGCCTTTATTTAATTTTGAAAGTTTGCATACTTACGTGGATAATGTAGAGGGGATGACCTTAGGCCCGAAGTTGTCAAATGGCCACAGCAGCCTTATTTGTATTGCTGACAATAATTTCTCAGACAAAGAGGAAACACAATTTTACATCTTCGGGATCGAATAACAATACTATTTTAGCAATGAGTGGTATCATCTAACTGAATAGTTGGAAATCAACTCATTGTCTACTATATTCGGGAATCATTCGAGATCTTGAATGTATAATCTATGCTAATTTTTAGGCTATCCGTGAAAACCCTATATTCCATTTGATGCAGTCAGGATAATAGGTTCTCCACTCGTAACGAGCACGGTATGTTCATGCTGAGCCACCAAACTTCCATCTTTAGTCACCAGTGTCCATCCATCCCCTGATGTATCAGCATAATTTGCTCCGGTAGAAATAAATGTTTCGATGGCTACTACAGAATTGCTGCGAAAACGGGTTCTGTTGAACCGGTCGTAGAAATTAGGGATCTCCCGGGGTGCTTCGTGCAGGCTTCTGCCTATGCCGTGGCCGACCAGGTTTCTGATCACGCGGTATCCCTTTTCTTTGGCGGCTGTTTCCACAATTTGGCCAATATGGGCCAGGCGGATACCATCGCTGATATTGCTGATGGCTTTATGCAGGATTTCGATGGAGGCATTGATAAGACGGGCATGCTGGTGAATGTCTGCACCCAGTACAAAAGAGCCGCCGTTGTCAGCATAATAGCCTGCGAGTTCTGCAGATACGTCGATATTGATAAGATCACCGGGCTGCAGGATTTTTTGTGCAGAGGGTATGCCATGGGCAACTTCATTGTTCACGCTGATGCAGGTAAAGCCAGGGAAGTTGTAGGTAAGTTTTGGTGCAGATCTGGCGCCCATTTGGGTTAGTAAAGCGCCGCCATACTCATCCAGTTCTTTGGTGGACATGCCGACAGCGGCATATTGACGCATCAGCTGCAACACTTTTCCAACTACTTCACTGATGGCCTGCATGCCGGTAAGTTCTGCTGTGGATGTAATGGACATCTGTTACTTCTTTTTGCTGAAATAAGTTTTATCTCATGGTGGTGAAATTCATTTTCTCTGGTGGCATAAGCCGTATTGTCACGATGGTGACGTTCTTCTTTGCTGATAGAATCAGGCTTACCTCACAGGTGATGAATTCATCTTTTCTGATGAATTCGGTTTTCCCGTTGGCCGTTTTTGTCTAGTTATCTTTTTCTTCCCGGATCTGATTTCACCCGCTACTTAACGCATCCCCTTTTATGCCAGTTTTTCCAGGCAGGCTACAATGCTGGCATGGATATCTGCTATTGGTAGCATTCCATCAGCTTCATCATAGCATACAATTTTGGTAATGGCAGGGTCAGTATCTGCCAGTATTTCGTATTCTTTCTTCACAGCGCGCTGGAGGGAGAAGTCCTTTTCATGGATGTCTTCTTTTCCGTTCAGGTAGCTACGGTCTTCATTTTTCCTTCTTTTGGTCAGTGCCTGCTCCGTGTGGGAGAAGGGTACATCCAGGTAAATGGAGAGGTCAGGCTGTGGAATACGGTTGTATTGATATTCAAACATATTGATCCAGTCACGCAGTTCCTGCTTTTCGGCATCTGTGGTCAGTTTAGCACATTGAAAGGCAATATTGGAAAGTACATATCTGTCCACCAGCACGGTATAGCCATTAGCCAGCCATTCATTGATGGTGGCGGCAAAGTCTTTTCTGTCTTCAGCAAAAATGAGGGCGACCAGCTGCGGGTGTACGTTCTTTACATCCCCGAACTCTCCACGGAGGAATTTCGCCACCAGGTCTCCAAATACGCCGCCATTTGAACTTCTTGGAAAGTGAATGAAGCGGGTTTCAATCCCCTGTTGATGATAATAATTGGTTAATAAGTCAATCTGGGTCGATTTTCCTGCCCCATCGAGTCCTTCTACGGCTATGAATCTGCTTTTCTGCATGGATCTGGTTTAGGGGGTAAAGATATTACATCTTTAATGGAAAGAGTTCGCGGTTAGAGAGATGATACGCATATTTTCCGTAGATAACCCGCCTATATCCCGCCTCTATATAGATGCGGCTTATATGCGGGTTATAGGCGGGTTATCTGCGGGTTATCTGCGGAATATCTCCGAAGAAGCGCTATGGATAAGGCGTAGAGAAGGAACAGGTCTTTCAGGGGTTGGCTTTAACATACCCTTAAGGGACTTATACATTACTTTTAATGTCTATAATCCTGATTACTGTATGCCTGAAACTTTACACATAGAAAAGGAGATCATCCGTTTGTTTGACTATACCTTACATCCATCATCCAGCGAGCGGTTATACCAGATCTTTTCAGGACCGCGGTTATCCTTATCGGCGACGTTAGAGCGGCAGCAATTATTACAGGCGTTTCTATTTCAGTGGGAGCGAATCCAGGGGTTTACATATCATAAAGCGGATTTGCAGGAGGTATACCAGTTTACAACGTATATCGAGCTCCCGGAAAGTTCTATTTTTCAATACTTTGGAAGAGACAAGTACCAATTGCAGGGAAGGTGTATGCAGGCGATCCGCCTGTTCCGGAACATCTACGGCAAGTACCTGGTTCCATTGCTTGGCATACCCTTGCTGGAAGATTTCGCGAGGCCCGCAAAGGCGCTTTATGAGGCATTGGAGATCCACAAATTACCAAAGGAGTTGACATTTCAGCAGATTTTCGCATTTGCCCGCAAACTGGTATTGTGCAGGGAACGCAACATGACTGGTAGGTTCTGGGAAGCTTTGTTTGAATATGAGGCATGGTGGTCATTGGCAATGGGAACCAGGAAGCACGGATTCTCAATTCCGGCCTTTTCTGCGGATCATTTTGTGATAGAGGGATTCTGGCATCCAATGGTGGAAAATCCGGTTAAAAACAACCTGCAAACGACGGGGAATATGATTGTACTGACAGGTCCTAATATGTCGGGGAAGTCGACTACACTGAAGGCGATTGGATTGTGTGTGGCGCTGGCACATCTGGGGCTGGCGGTACCGGCGGAGAATTGCAGGATCCCGTTCTATGACCAGGTACTTGTGGCAATCAATGTAACGGATGATTTAAAGAATGGATTTAGTCACTTTATGCAGGAGATCGTGCTCCTTAAAACCACCGCATTGCAGGCGAAGAGCGGGCAGCGGTGCTTTGCCATATTTGATGAGATTTTCAGGGGGACCAATATAGACGACGCGATGGAGGTGACTTTTACCACGATAAAGGGGTTGAGTCAGTTCCGGCAGTGTCATTTTATTATTTCAACACATTTGTACCAGTTGAAGAGTCAGTTACCACCGGAGTTGTATGAACCTTACCAGTTACGGGCGGGCATAGAGGATGGGGTACCGGTAAATTATTACCTGTTGGATAGAGGGTGGTCTGAACTTAAGTTTGGGAGGCTTATTTTTGAGAAGGAGGGGTTGAATCAATTGTTGGAATGATTCCCTATTCTCTTCGCTGCAATTTTCCTGTACGCGCGCAGGTATTTATTCAGCCTGGCTACATCTTTTTCTGTAACCTCTGGTATACGTTTCACGTCCATGTTATCAGTCAGATCATTCATTTTCACAGCACATGACAACGGGTTCTGCAATGTCCGGTTTACAAAGTGATCATAATCTTCATCTTCAGATAATTTAGTCACCCCCTTTAATGCTTCCAGCAACGCAGGAGCCAGCCCCTCAGCAGCCAGTTGTTCAAAAGTCCAGTCTGTATCTTCAACCACATCATGTAGTACGCCGACAATTTTTTCTTCCGGTGTAATTCCCATGTTCATCACCCTCAATACATGAGCAATGTAGGGAGCTCCATATTTATCTTTCTGTCCATGATGGGCGGCGACAGCAATCTCTATAGCTCTTTCTAATGTCATCATACTTCAAGTTAATGAATAAAATGGTTATGGCAATTTGTATAACAAATAACACACCAGTAAGAGAAAGAAAATATTGACGCCGGTAGCACATCTGTAAGCTTGTACCCATTGCTGCCAGAGGGGGACATCACCTAACAGCTGTAAGAACAAACCCCCAGTGATGCATACTCCTAATGCAATTGAGATTTGCTGAAAAGTAACGTATGTACCAGCGGCTGTACCTGCCAGTGATAAAGGAATTTTTGACAATGCCAATGTTAATAGAGAAGGTAATACAGCTCCACATCCTACGCCATATAAAAATAAAATTCCTGTAAGTAAATATCTTTTTTCTTTGATGAACAATATATGCATCAGCAACATTACAATCATCAACAACACGCCTGCCTGCAATACTCTTTTTCCATACACTGCAACTAATTTTATAGCGTATAGCGCAGCGACGACAAAGCCTATTCCTTGCGCAACAAAATAAAAACCTGTCCTGCCGGTAGTCAATCCCATACCCGATTGCAGCATCATGGTGTTGATGAAAAAATAAGAATCCTGTACGATGAAATACGCAACAACGGCCGCGAGACCGATATTAAATTCTTTGTTACGGAATAAGTTAAGATCTATTAATCCATCCTTTTTCTGCTGACTAAAAATGAATATTATCAACAATAAAAATGATACAGCAATTGATAGGATACTCCACAGCGGCCACCCTGTTTCTCGTCCTCTGATAAGCGGATAGATCAATGTCATTAGTCCAGTGCTGAGTAATAATATACCTATGTGATCGGGTTTACCTTTGATAGTTGGTGTCGGTTCTTTCAACCAATAATATGCAATAATAGCGGCGAGCAATCCTATTGGCAGATTCACGATAAAGAGCCATCTCCAGTTTGCTATTTCCGGTAGTATTCCTCCTAGTGCCTGTCCTGCTACAGAAGCAATGCCGCCAATGGCGCCGTAGGTACTTAATGCTTTTGATCGTTCTTTCTGTTCCGGGAATAAGAGTTGAATAAACGCGATGCTTTGCGGCACCATAAAAGCGGCAAAAGCCCCCTGGAAGAATCTTGATATATTTAGTTGTGTTGCATTTGCAGCAGCAGCACAACAACCGGATGCCAGTGTAAACAATAACATGGACCAGATGAAGATCTTTTTATGTCCGTAGTAATCACCCATTCGTCCACCGGTGACGAGGAAGATCGCATGGCCTAATAAGTACAGTGCCATTATCATCTGGCTATCGCCGTTTGTGCCATGAATCCCTTCTTTGATGGATGGCAGGGCAACGTTAACAATAAATAAATCCAGTACTGACAAGAAACTGGCGGAGCAGACGACGAAGAGGGCGACCTGTCGGTACGACATAAAGCGTTAAATTTAGGATGACAAAATTGGGCTGGGCCTGATTGTAAATCAAGTAGTTTTGAAGAAGGTATTAAGTATGAAAAAAGATACTATTGGTCAGCGTCAATCGGTTATCCTCGCGAAAAATGTTGATTTTGACAATCCAATGATGCATGCGTTGCAGGCGATAGGAGGGAAGTGGAAGTTGTTATTGTTGGATAGTATCAGGAAGGAGTGTCCGAAGCGGTTTGGGGAGTTGAGGAAGGAGTTGGAGTATATTACGCATTCGACATTGACGGCGCAGTTGAGGGAGTTGGAGCGCGATGGGATCCTGGAGCGGGAGGTGTTTGCAGAGGTGCCGCCGCGGGTGGAGTATAGGTTGACGGAGTTGGGGAAAAAGTTGATACCGGTGATGGATGCGTTGTGTATGTGGGGGGAGGAGTATGGGAGGAAGGGGAGGTAATTTCTGCAGTTTCTTCACATCTCTGCCGGTGATAAATTCTCTGGTTGAATTCCACGCCCCAGGAGCATGTTCCTTACAGCCGAGCTATTATCTATATGCTTATTTTCAATAGGAAGTTGTCCTTTAAATCATTACTCTGAACATTTAGACTCGTCATTTCTGCAGCCAGATCTTTTGCTTTAATACTTATAGTAGGCAGAAAATCGGCTATGGGTCTTGCTTCAGGAATGCCCATTTTTTTCTTTAACAACGATGTAGTTAATCGAAAGAGCGCTTGATCTCCTTTTGACCGGATTATTGCAAAACCTTTATCATCCACCCCTCTTTCATACAATATTCCTGATAACTGTCGTTCTGTTTGGCTTAATTTCTCCCTAGCTTTCACTCTTTCATATTCCAGCAGTCTTTGCTCTATTATCTCTGCTCTTCTTGTTTGTACAGCAAAATAAGTCTGAGCAAAAGCAATTTCCGGCTTCCTGGAATCTCCGTTTTGTGCTATCAGGTAGCAAGCATAACGCGTGAGCATAATATCTGCTATTTGCTGTTGAGCACCTTTCCCACCCTCGATCACCTTCCTGACGTCAGGAAAGTGATCCTCTATCTTCCCTCCTGCATTATTACAAGCATCTTTTGCCTTAGTAATTACTTTCTCAAAATTTTCCCATTTACTATAGCCTAACAGATGCTGTAGTTCTCTGGCGCTCCAACATTCTACACCTTCTTGTTCATAACATATGAGCTCAAATTTTTCAAATAGCTCAATTATTTGTTCGCTTTTCATAATTCTATGGATTAATGGATGCAGTATATATCGTTTCTGTTTGAATTCGGTTAAGAAGGAGTTAATGAACAAAGATGTATGTTGAGTGGAGAATCTGATTAAGCACTGTAATTGCACAATGCAACTAAGTTATTGCAAGTCCTATAAAAAATTACAGGCTTCTAGCAATTGAATACTAAAAGCCTGTAATCTTCGTGCTCCCAACGGGACGTGATCCTGTGACCTGATTATGAGTCAAAAGGTGTTGATAGAATCTGCTTATTAATAAATCGATACTATATCCCTCTTCCTTAATAATTATGTAAATATTGGCTATTCCAATGTTTATATTTCCCCTTTGGTAGCAAATTGGAAAATAGTTTTCATCAACTCCTCCAAAGGTATTTTCGAATGGGCGGTTCATAGCACTATTAACGATTAATAATTACCTAAGTGGTGACAAAATTGACCCTGATACAATAAAAAGATTAGGCAAAGAATCGAGTGAGAACCAATTAAACTCTCAACAATTGAATTATTTAATAATACATAAAATATTAATTAAATTTTTTTGCTCTAAATAAAGTACTGTAATTATCGCTATTATGAGAATAAGCCAATATAAAAAAGCCTTACCAGTATTAAACTAGTAAGGCTTCATCTCCGTGCTCCCAACAGGGCATGATCCTGTGACCCCCTGATTATGAGTCAGGTGCTCTAACCAACTGAGCTATAGGAGCTGTTCTTTTCAGAACGAAATAATATATGTAAACTTTCTCGGGTCCCTTTGCGGGACGGCGAAATTACTTAAAATTTATTCAATTTAACCAAACCAATCCTAAAAATTTTTATTCCACCCCCTCCACCTCAATATAGAAATTCTCATCATCTATATCAAAATCCTCTGCTGACCGATTATAAAGCGTCAAAGTCTGCCAATCAGGCGTAGGATAAATAAATCCACCACCTCTTATTTTTACCGGCATCCGGAAATCAGGAACATCCGCAACCCAACGATATCGAATAGTAAGATTCCTCCCCTTCTCGGAAAGCACATATTCCAGCCTGGGAATCCGCGTATAATGCAAATACTGATTGAAAAAATAGTGATAGTCCTTCCCCGTGAAATCACAGATAAACTGCTCCAACTCATCTGCAGAGAGCGTCTGGTACCGGAAATGTTGCTGGATAGCCAATAAAAGCCTCCACCAAAGGGAATCATCGTTAATAACGTTTTGTAAAGTGAAGATCATCAGGCTTCCCTTGGTATACATATCATTGATGTCATAAAAAATATCATTCACATCATAATTACCAGTGACAGCCCTTTTATTCTTCACCTGCGATTGTTGATCATACAGGAATTCACGCATAGCCTCATCCCCGACCCGACAGCCAGCATACACACTTTCTGCATAGGTAGCAAAAGCTTCATGTATCCACATATCTGCGATATCTTTACAGCTGATGTTATTCCCCCACCACTCATGCGCCGCCTCATGCCAGACTATAAAGGCAAATTCAGGGTGGGGATCCGCAGGAATCCTCCCTATACAAACACCACTTTGATGCTCCATAGGATAAAGACTTTCTACAAGCCTAAATCCATCCCTGGAAAAGGGGTAGGGGCCGAAATGTTTTTCATAACAGGCTAACATGGCAGGTACCTCCCTGAAGTAGACCTTTGCCTGTTCCAGGTGATAAGGCATGACATAATAGTCCACACCCTGATCCGTGTAATGGGTATATTTTCCTATACTAAAGGTGACATTATAGTTATTGATAGGATAACTCACTGACCATTCAAAACGGGTTTTATGACCGGCGACCGGCACCTGCTGTTGTAAACGACCATTGGAGACTTCTGTAAAGCCCTCCGGAACCGTGATCCAGATATGCATGCTATCCGGTTCGTCAGATAAGTGATCCTTGCAGGGCCACCATACACTGGCTCCCGACCCCTGACATACTATCTGTACCCATGGGTTGCCCAGATCATCTTTGTCCCATAACACCCCGCCGTTCATACTGATACTTTTATCAGGCACCTGAGGGATCCCTTCATAATAAACCTGGATCTCCTGGATTTCGCCGGCAGGTTGTATGCCGGGAAACTGGACAAAGACAGCATTGGCTTCGCGGGTATATGAGAGCACCTGCCCTCTGAAGAGGATCTTTTGGATGTGCATATTCGCATATAGGTCTATCTGCATCCTGTTAAAAGGAGTGATGACCCTGTAGCGAATGATGTTATTACCGCTGACGACATGCATATCCAGGTTAACCGCTGCATCCAGGTGATAGAAAGTAACGTCATAGCAGCTGCGGAGCGGGGACAACATTCCCCTGAGTGTATCGGCGTTGGTAAAATTCTGCGGCTGGCTGGAAACAGTGGGTGACAGGGGAATGTAGCTACTATCAGTTTTTTGAAGTCCGGTAGAAATATTTTTATCCCGGACCAGCGCACCGATTGCATCTCTTTGATAACCAGTAGTGGAGTCCTTTTGTAAAGAAAGCACGGATAACTCAAAATCTGCCCGCCAGGGTACATCTTTCAACCCTCGCTTATGACTGTTGATCACCGTTTCCCAATGCCGCTTCACCTGATGTATATAGTATTTCCCTCCCACTTGCTGGTAATCTGTCGACACCTTAATCTGTTCAAATTTCATCGACGCCTGCATATAAGCAGACATCAGCGTATAAGTAATCCCCCCTCTGCCATACCGGTTCACATGCCTGATGCCCGCCGGACTAGCCACCAGCTCAAACTTCACCAACGCCAGACTTGCCGTATCAATAAATAATCGCACACTCGCCAGTGCCTTCCGGTTATTATTCCTGGGTGTCACAGCTATTACCAGCTGATCTCCCTGCAATGTATCCACATAGTAATTGAAGTACCTGAAATAACCGGGATTCAATATTGAATACTTCGTATTTCCATATTTAATAAGATCCTCCCTCAAAGCCCCTCCAGGTGCGTTCATTATATGACTGATCCAGTTATAAAACTGGAAATCCCGGCTTAAAAAGGTCTTTTTCCGCCCGGACTTCGTCACTTTCCACTGATCCCCCTTTATATCCAGTTCAGACTCATTATAATTAAGGGTATCATCTGCCAACCGGATATTCTCCTTATAAAAAGCTGTCATTCGCACAGCACCCGTATCGTAATTTTCAGGAATAGCTGCGATCATCTTTTTGACAATCTCCAGTGCCTGACCAGGACGAACAGCCACTTCTTTCAGGTTAACAATCTGGGCAAAAACCGAGGTAGGCAACAACAGGAAAAACAAATACTTCATGGATCTTTTTCCGGCAAAACAACCGGAAATACCGCCACCAGTCTACTCAAATCCGGATTTGATCATTCATTTTGATGTATTCTTTAGGCGACATCCCCACCTTATTTTTGAATGCCCGCTGGAAAGTAGGAAGGGAATTGAACCCACACTCCAGTGCCAGTCCCATAATAGTCAGGTGCTCAAATTTAGGATCTGACAACTTTTCTTTGAATGCCTCAATGCGATAATTATTCACAAACTCGTTAAAGCTCGTATGCAGGTGCTGGTTTAATACAGCCGAGATGTTTTTGGGGGGTAGTGAGGTGTGTTCGGCCAATAAAGAGAGGTTCAATAAAGGGTTCAAAAACAACCGGTCTTCCTTCATGGCTTTTTGCAAAAGCGGTACTGCCGTGGCAATTAAACGTGCTTCAAGTGGGGCAGGGGTCGCCTTTACTTCTCTTTCCGGCATCAACAACCCTTTTATTCCCAGGAAATACACTAACGCCACCATTGGAATGTAAATCGGGTACCAATCTACAGTATCTAATAATTGATTGGTTAGCTGAGGGATCACATAAGGTATTAAATACAGGAGCCAGATAGCCTGAAATGCCATAAACACGCCTGTGAACTGTTTCATCCACGCCAACCGGTCCTTTGCCAGATTAAATCCCTTCAGATGCCGGTAGGCTAAAACCAAATAAAAGGTGATCGACGCCCAGCGGGGAATATCGGAATACACATTATAGTTGTCTATAAAATCTGCCCAGGGACGACCATTATTCTTCAACAGGCCCGAAATCAACCCGATTACATAAATAATTGCGACCAACTGCGGCCCCATATCTATTATAACCGGCCAGAAATGCAGGCGATCTTTCCGGGTTAGGCGGAAATCGGGGTCCGTCACGGATCTGACATAAAAATAGACCAGTGGGCCAAACGGCATCACGATGATCAAAGGCACGAAAGTCAATACAAACCGGATAATAGGAGGTTCAAGGGACACGCCATTCAGGTACATATTGAATACTGCCAGGGTGATTAATAAGATCAACATTCCCAACAACCGGTTAGCATACCTGTTCTTTCTGGAAAAGAAGAGCAGTCCGCACATAATGACCCCCTGCAGGGTCCCCAGTAACATCAATGTATGGAAGGCAAGATGCATGGAATCAGGTTAAACACCTGAAAATAAATAAAATTCTCCGGCATAGACATTAATTTGCAATACACAGCAATAGCATTCTAAGTATGAAAGGCATTAAAAACATCATCTTCGACCTCGGCGGCGTTATCCTGAATATTGACTATCAGGCAACTTATAAGGCATTTGCCGACCTGGGAGTGGCGGACTTTACCAGTCTGTACAGTCAGTTTAAAGGCAATAAGTTATTTGATGACCTGGAAACAGGTCGTGTAAGTACAGCGGAGTTTCTGTCAGAAATGCTAAAGCATACCCCGGAAGGTACCACTGAGCAACAGATTATTGATGCCTGGAATGCGATGCTGCTGGACTTCCCGCTACGCAGACTGCAGTTACTGCAGCAATTGCGGCAGCACTATAACCTGTACCTGCTGAGTAATACCAATGCCATTCACCTGGCAGCTTTTAATAAGATACTGGAAGAGAGCAGGGGAATCCTGTCAATGGGAGAATTTTTTGACAAGGCATATTATTCCCACCTGATTGGCTATCGCAAACCAGAAAAAGAATCTTATCAGCTGGTGTTAGATGAGAACGGGTTGAAACCTGAAGAGACCTTATTTATAGATGATACCCTTCCCAATGTAGAAGGGGCTACAGCGGTAGGCGTGCAGACTATTCATCTCCTTGCACCCAGAACCATCACAGACATATTCAAATAGGGACTACTTGATTTCCTCGAAATCGAGGTAATCACCCTTATCCACTTTTGGTTTAGACTGTTCGCGGCTGAAATTATTCGGCGACTGTTGTTGCTGATAATACTGTTGTTCCTGCTCGTACTGCTGGCGCATGCGGTCCTGGATGTCGCCCATCTGGCGGCGCACCTGTCTGGCAGTCTGGTACATTGGCAGTACCAGGTTGAATATGAACTTATATAGTATATAGCAGACTATTATTGCAATGATATAACCCATGGGGCAAAGGTAGCCCTTAATCCGGTTCAGGGGCAGAAAAAGGGGGGTATTTTAAGATTCCTTTAACAGGGTAAAGGGGGCTTTAAAATAAGGAAAGAGGCCGCAGGAAGGGAATTGCTTAAAAAGAGTCCTTTGACAGTTCTTCTGACAGGGGAGGGGGCTGAAAAACAGTAAAGGGCGTTTAAAAGAGAGAAAAATTCCTGAATCTGGGGGAAAAGGTGTTCCTCCAGGCGCTAAAAACAAAAAAATAGGCGCCAGCCGGAACCGGCGCCGTATAGATTAATATTGCTTCAGCAGGGAAGCAGCTTCCATAGCAGCCGCTTTATTGAATTCCCATGCCAGTTTGCGGTGGTTTACAGCATCAACGATGGTTCCGATAAAGCAAAGTCCGCCGGTGAAAACGTACAGGATACCCATACCTACCTGGTTGAGCACGAAGCGGTGGATACCTGCAACGCATACCAGTCCAATGAGGCAGCAGATCAGTACTGTCTGGGGGTCTTTACGGCGTCCCTGGTAGAGGGCCATAAACTGGCGTTTATTGTCCTCACTATAATTTCTGGTGAGTTCCTGTAACCACAGGATCTCTTCCTGGTCAACGCCAGGTAACATGGCAAAGGAGAAATCGGTCATGTATGATGGTTTTTAAGTTTCAACTGTGCTTTTGCAAGCTGAAAGGTTCTGAATGACAATACAGCTACAGCAAAGGGGCTTAATAGGTGATAATGAATGGCTGTTTTCCAGTCACCGTGTAATAAATAATGAATGCCATGTCCCAATCCACATCCCGGGCACCAGGTAAATCCGATCCATTTGAAGGGACATAAACTAAAATTGCCATTTGCTGCCGGATGCATGCAGTAAAGTAGGATTAACGCTACCGGCCATATGATCAATTCTATGTTAATACGTTGTATGTGGTGAAATATCGACATATAACAAACGTCCCCACGAAGTTATTAGATTTTGTCGTAATCTATGTAGATAAAGGATTTGCTTATGTAAATTATTTCCTACAAGTTAAAGAAAATGTGCTTTGATCAAAATAAAATCCTAATTTTGCATAGGAAAATGATTCTAACGAAGGGGACTGGAAGTCCCCTTCTCGTTTTTTGTATGGCAAACGAACAAGTGATAACAAGCATCCGGGAGCATGCAGACGCAATGCTCGCTGAATATCCGGAATATTTCGTGGTCGATATCAGGATTAAGCCCACTAATAATGTAAAGCTATTTGTGGATGGTGATAATGGTGTACCTGTGGAGAAGCTGGTCTCATTCAACCGCAACATGTACGCAAGGCTGGAAGCCGCGGCGTTGTTTCCTGACAACGATTTCTCTCTGGAAGTCTCATCCCCCGGACTGGACGAACCTTTGAAACTGCACCGTCAATTTGTCAAGAACATTGGTAGAAAAGTAGCTGTAACCCTGCTGGATGGTTCCGAAAAGGAAGGCACCCTGCTGGCGGCTACAGAGGAGGCGCTGACAATAGAGGAGACGATCGGTAAGAAGAAAGAGAAAAAAATTACTGACATAAACCTTAACGAAATCAAGCACACCAAGGTGTGCATCGTGTTTTAAAATATATAATATAAGCAAAACATGGCTAGTATTAATCTGATTGAGTCATTCACGGAGTTTAAAGAAGCGGAAAACATTGACCGTCCTACGTTAATGAAGGTGTTAGAGGATGTGTTTAAAACACTTCTCCGTAAGAAATATGGCTCTGATGAGAATTTTGACGTGATTGTAAATACTGAGAAGGGTGACCTGGAAATATTGCGCCGCCGTACCATTGTTAACGATGGTGAGGTAGAAGATGATAATGCACAGATCGCTTATTCTGAAGCCATTTTAGTAGAACCGGATTACCAGGTAGGTGAGGATTTGTACGAGGAAGTTGAGATCATGGATTTTGGTCGCAGGGCCATACTGGCTGCAAAGCAGACATTGTCTGCCCGTATCGGGGACCTGAAAAAGAACATTTTAGTTAAGAAATATGCGGATAGAGTAGGTGAAATTGTAACAGGTGAAGTTTATCAGGTTTGGAAAAAAGAAGTTTTATTGCTTGATGATGAAAGGAATGAGTTAATTTTACCTAAATCTGAACAGATTCCTACCGATTATTTCAAGAAAGGTGAAAATGTAAGGGCAGTAGTAAAAAAAGTGGAGATGAAGAACAATGCTCCGCTCATCATTCTCTCCCGCACCCATCCTACCTTCCTCGCTAAATTGCTGGAAATTGAAGTTCCGGAGATCTTTGACGGCCTGATTGTAATTAAGAAAATCGTTCGTGAGCCCGGAGAAAGAGCGAAAGTGGCAGTTGAATCTTATGACGACCGTATCGACCCTGTAGGCGCTTGTGTGGGTATGAAAGGAAGCCGTATCCATGGCATTGTACGTGAGCTGCGAAACGAAAATATTGATATCATTAACTATACTGCGAATATCCAACTGTTGATCCAGCGTGCGTTGACACCTGCGCGTATCAGTCGTATGGAGATAGATAATGATAATAAATATGCATCCGTTTTTCTCAAGGCAGATCAGGTATCCCTGGCTATCGGTAAGAAAGGGGTGAATATCAAATTGGCCTGTGAATTGACCGGATATGAAATAGATGTATTCCGTGACGAAGAACAAGAGCAGGCAGAATTCGATATTGACCTTTCCGAGTTCTCAGATGAGATCGAAGAATGGGTACTGGATGAACTCAAACGTATTGGTTGTGATACTGCGCGTAGCGTATTAGACCTGACTGTTGAGGAACTGGTACGTCGTTCTGATCTGGAAGAAGAAACTGTAAAGGACGTGAGAAGGATCCTGCAGGAAGAATTTGACAAAGAGTAAGACCGCACCACCACTTCCCCGGGATGTGGGCTTACTTGACAGGATTTTTTTTAAGTTATTGTTAATTGTTAAAAAGGAGTCCCGTTGATAAACGGGAAAAAAGGGGAGGCCCGAGATTACAATATGCCTGAAGTAACAAACAACACGCCGCGATTGCTGGCAGCAGCGAAAGAGTTTAATATTGGAAAGGAAACGTTGATCGACTTTCTTTCTAATAAAGGCTATGACATGGATGGATTCGGTTCACCCAATGCCCGCCTGACCTCTCAGATGTATACCGCCCTGCAATCTGAATTCCAACAGGACAAGGCTAATAAGCGCAAAAGCGATCAGATAGCCCTGCCCAAAGGAAGCGTGTTAGATGCAATGAAGAAGAAGGAAAAAGAAGAAGCAGAAGCAGCCGCTAAGAAAAAAGAAGCAGCTGCCAAGGAAGAGCAGCCCACAGCCCCGGTAGCAGAGGTACCAAAACCAGAAGCTAAACCAGAACCCAAACCCGAGCCGAAGGTGGAACAACCTAAAGCTGAGCCGAAGCCCGAACCCAAACCGGAGCCGAAGCCAGAGCCTAAACCTGAGCCTGTGAAGGCCCCGGTTGCCGAAGTTCCTCCGGTAGTGGTGAAGGAAGAGGTAAAACCTCAGCAACCGCCTGTTGCCCCTGTCGCTGAAAAAGCGCCGGAACCACAGTCACAGCCGGAAGCACAACCTGAAAAGAAACCAGATGCGCCAAGAATAAATGGTCCTAAGATCATGGGTACCATCGACCTCGATGCTCTGAACAGACATAACAAAAAACCTCAACCTGCTGCGGCTGCCAAAAGACCGGAACAGGAAGAGAAACAACCACCGGTTGCTAAACAACCAGAGCCAGTAGCTAAGGCACCAGAACCTGTTCAGGTACCGCCTGCACAACAGCAGACTGCTCCTCCGGTACAGACTCCTGCCGCGACAGAAAAACCTGCCGCCACAGAAGTAAAGCCAACGCCGGTACAACAACAACAACCAATAGAAAAAGAAAAAATTTCAGCGCCTGCTGCTGAAAAAACTGCTCCAAAAGCTGTAGAAGAGAAACAGGCGCCAGCTACCGAAAAACCGGCAGCTGCTCAGGAAAAAACAAAAGAACCGGCTGCAAAAGAACCAATTAAGCCGGCCGCACAGCATATGGACGTAGTTGCAGCAGCAGATATCACATCTGAGCAAGATGACAGCACCGGTTCTGCCGTGATTTCAAATATTCAGGCAGAAAAACTGACCGGTCCTAAGGTCATCGGTAAAATTGATCTCCCTGTTCATCAGGAAAGGAGAGACCGGGACCCTAAAGGCAATAATAACTTCAACCGCGGTGGCAATAATAATAATGCCGACAACAACCGTAAACGCAAGCGTATTATTGTAGAAAAGAAACCTGAGCCAATCCAGCCAGGTGATGAAGCCAACAAGGGCGGTGAAGGTAACCGCGGCGGCCATGGAAACCATGGCAACCAGGGTGGTAACCGTGATGGTAACCGCAACTTCAACAGAGATAACCGCGGTGGCGGCAACCGTGATCACAGCCACGGCGGCAATAACAACAACAATAATAATAACAATAACAACCGTCCGGGTGGTGGTCCAAGCAGACCACATACCGCACCTAACCGTGACAACCGCCCAGGTGGTGGTCAGGGTCATCAGGGTGGTAACCGCGGACCAGGAGGTCAGGGTCATCAGGGCGGCAACCGCGGTCCGGGAGGTCAGGGCCATCAGGGTGGTAACCGTGGTCCGGGAGGACAAGGTGGTGGTTATAACCGTGGAGGTGGCCAGTTCGGCAACCGCCCAGGTGGTAATAACTACAATAACCGCAACGCCAAACCTGAGGATAAGGAGATCGACAAAAACGAAATCCAGAACAAGATCAAGGAAACTATGGCCAAAATGGGCAATAGTGGAGGCCGAGGCAAAAACATCAAAGCTAAACAACGCCGTGAAAAACGTCATGAGCTCGCTGAGCAAATGGCAAACCAGGCCGGCGAAAACAACAAGCTCCAGGTTACTGAGTTCGTTTCTGTAAGCGAACTGGCCAACCTGATGGATGTAAGCTTTGCCGAAGTGATCTCGAAATGTATGGGTCTGGGTATCATGGTATCCATTAACCAACGTCTGGATGCAGAAGTAATCGAACTGGTAGCTGGTGAGTTTGGCTATGAAGTTGAATTCATCGGTGTTGATGAATCCGACGAAATGGAAGAAGAAGAAGTACAGGACAATGAAGAAGATCTGGTACCAAGAGCACCCATCGTTACGATCATGGGTCACGTTGACCACGGTAAAACCTCATTGCTTGACTATATCCGTAATGCAAACGTAGTATCTGGCGAGGCCGGCGGTATCACCCAGCACATTGGTGCTTACCAGGTAACGACCGCTGGTGGTAAACGCGTCACCTTCCTCGATACCCCTGGTCACGAAGCGTTCACCGCGATGCGTGCCCGTGGTGCCAAGGTGGCGGATATTGCCATTATCGTGATCGCTGCGGACGATGCTATCATGCCTCAAACACGTGAAGCAATCTCCCACTCGCAGGCTGCAGGTCTGCCAATGATCTTTGCGATCAACAAGATTGATAAAGACGGTGCTAACCCTGAGAAGATCAAAGAACAGCTGGCCGGTATGAACCTCCTGGTGGAAGACTGGGGTGGTAAATTCCAGAGCCAGGAAATCTCAGCGAAGAGCGGTCTGAACGTAGATGTTCTGCTGGAAAAGATCCTTCTCGAAGCTGAACTGCTCGAACTGAAAGCCAACCCTAACAGGGAAGCTTCCGGTAGCGTGATCGAAGCCTCTCTCGATAAAGGTCGTGGTTATGTAGCTACCCTGCTCGTACAGAGCGGTACGCTCCGTCAGGGTGATACAATCGCTTCTGGTTCTAACTTCGGTAAGATCAAGGCGATGTTCAACGAACGCGGTCAGCGTGTAGACTCCGCAGGACCATCTGCTCCTGTACAGGTGCTGGGTCTGAACGGTGCACCACAGGCCGGTGAGAAATTCAGAATGTATGAAAATGAATCTGAAGCGAAGGAAACTGCAAACCGTCGTGCACAGATCATACGCGAACAAGGTATCCGTACCAAGAAACATATCACACTGGATGAAATTGGCCGCCGTCTGGCACTGGGCAACTTCAAACAGCTGAACGTAATCATCAAGGGTGACTTCGATGGTTCTGTAGAAGCGCTGAGCGACTCCCTGCAGAAACTGTCTACCGAAGAAATCGTGGTGAGCGTAGTACACAAAGCAGTAGGTCAGATCACCGAATCCGATGTATTGCTGGCTACCGCTTCCGATGCGATCATCCTCGGCTTCCAGGTTCGTCCTTCTTCTCAGGCTAGCAAACTGGCAGAGAAAGAAAACATCGAAATCCGTACTTACTCCATCATCTATGACGCTATCGATGAACTGAAGAGCGCGATGGAAGGTATGCTGGAACCGAAGATCGAGAAGAAAGTGGTTGCAAACGTGGAAATCCGCGAAACCTACCGCTTCGACAAGGTTACCGTTGCAGGTTGCTTCGTTCTGGATGGTAAGATCACCCGTAACACACGTGTCAACCTGGTACGTGAAGGTATCGTGATTTACACCGGCGAACTCCAGTCCCTGAAACGCTATAAGGATGATGTGAAAGAAGTGGCAGCGAATATGGAGTGCGGTCTGAGTATCAAGAATTACAGCGACCTCAAGGTGGGTGATATCGTAGAAGGTTTCGAAGAAGTTGAAGTGAAACGTACGCTCTAATGCAGCCTGCATAAGGCTTTTACAGCAATAAAATTTTGTTAAAAAAATAAGCCGCTCTAACGCGGCTTATTTTTTGGTTATTTTTGAACCTCACTGTGCTATTAAACAATATGAATAAATTTTTGGCTTTTTCTGCAGGTGTGATGCTGCTCGGTCAGGTTGCCGCTGCACAGCAGCGAATGGTGGCGGATAAAATTGCCGCTATTGTGGGGGATAAGATCATACTGAGTTCTGATGTGGAAGGGGAGCTGGTAAATATGCAACGCCAGGTGCCGGATGGCCACCTACCTCCTGATGCAGCCTGTACGATCATGGAACAGATCATTGCTCAGAAAGTAATGGTGATTCAGGCAGAAAGAGACAGTTTGCCCGTAAGTGAATCAGATGTGGATGGTCAGATTGACAACCGTATCCGTTATTTCGAGCAACTGTATGGTAGCCGTGAAAAAATGAAAGAAGTAACCGGTTATTCTATATACCAGCTGCGTGAGCGCTTCCGTCAGCCTATCAAAGAAGGGTTGCTGGCCAAGGCTATGCAGGACAAAATCACCAATGCTGTAAAGGTAACCCCTTCTGAGGTGAAAAGATATTTCGATGGCATTCCTAAAGACAGTCTCAAATTCTATGAGTCTGAACTGGAAATAGGACAGCTGGTGATCATTCCAAAGGCAACGAAGGAGATGGAACAATACACCATCGACCGCCTGAATGAGTTCAAAAAAGAGGTACAGGAAAAGAAGGCAGACTTCGGTCGCCTCGCTATTCTTTACTCCCAGGACCCGGGTACCAAGGAAAATAACGGTATCTACATCCTGAACCGTACTGACAAGCAATGGGATCCTGAATTCCTCGCAGCCTCCTTCAGGCTCAAGGAAAATGAGATCTCTTCTCCTGTAAAAAGTCAGTTCGGTTACCACCTGATCCAGTGCCTGAAACGCCAGGGTGACAATATCACTGTTCAGCACATCCTGCTCAAACCAAACATCGGTAAATCAGATATCGCTGCTGCGAGAACTAAACTGGACACGATCCGTCAGAACATTGTAAACGGTAAAATAACCTTCGCTGAGGCAGTAAGGAATTTCAGTGATGAACCAATGTCTAAATTTACCGGCGGTATGCTGCAGAATAACGTGGGTGGCGGTACCCTGCTGACCATAGATCAGCTGGACCAACCTTCTGAAAGAGATATCGTGCTGATGCTCGATACCCTGAAACCAGGTGGTGTCTCCGCTCCGCAACAGTATACTGACGACGAAAACGGATCCACTAATCTCCGTATCGTCTATCTGAAGACGCGTACCAACCCTCACCGCGAGAACCTGAACGATGACTATGCACGTATTCAACAGCGTACACTGGCCATCAAACAGGCCGAGGCAAGAGATAAATGGCTGAGAGAAACAATCCCTACATATTACATCCATGTCGATAATGACTTCAAGAAATGCGGGCATATCGCTAAATGGATGGGGGCAGTCGCACAGAAGTAATTACTGAAAAGGCGGATCGAATCGATCCGCCTTTTTTGTTTAGGATATTTCAACGTAACTTTGCGCCTTCAATTCTAATGGGATGAGCGAAGCCATAAAACATGAATGCGGATTAGCATTTATAAGACTTAGAAAGCCTTTTTCTTATTATCAGCAACAATATGGAACGGTTTTCTACGGCCTCAACAAATTGTACCTGCTGATGGAAAAGCAGCATAACCGTGGACAGGATGGTGCAGGTATCGCCACCGTGAAGTTGAACACCGAACCCGGGGTTCCCTTCATGCACAGACTTCGAAGCAGCGCTCCCCAGGCCATAGGAGACATCTTCGGCAAGGTGCGGGACGAAATCGACGAGATCGAAAAGTACCAACCCGAAATCACCAAGTACCCCGGCCTCATGAAAGGCCACATGCGTTTCCTCGGAGAGCTCATGATGGGTCACCTCCGCTACGCCACTCAAGGTAAGAACAACGTAGAACTCTGCCACCCGTTCGTAAGATATAACACCGTACCTGCACGCAACCTTTCTATCGCAGGAAACTTCAACCTCGTAAATGCTGATGAACTGTTCAAGTTCGTAAATGTGGACCCGGGAGAAACTCACCGTAACAGTGACCTCGCCGCCATGCTGGAAGTGGTACACCATTTCCTGTGCAAAGAAGATGAAGTGCGCCAGAACGGGCTGGATGTAAAGAAGATACTGAAGGACGCCTTCTCTATGTTCGACGGTGGCTACCATGTATGTGGGCTGGTAGGTAGCGGTGATTCTTTCGTGATTCGTGATGCGCATGGTATCCGTCCTTCTTATTATTATGTGAATGACGAAGTGATCGTGGCTGCTTCTGAGCGTGCTGCTATCCGTACCGCATTCAACGTAGGTGAAAATGAAGTACTGGAACTGATGCCAGGTAACGCCCTGATCGTAAAAGAAAACGGCGAATACAGCATTGAGCAGATCCTGGAACCGAAAGAACGTAAAGCTTGTAGCTTTGAGCGTATCTACTTCTCCCGTGGTAACGACGAAAAGATCTATAAAGAGCGTACCCGCCTGGGTTACAACCTGGCAGAAAGAGTACTCTCTGACATTAACAACGACCTGAAGAATACCATCTTCTCCTTTATTCCCAATACCGCTGAGATTGCCTTTTATGGTATGCTCAAAGGCCTGGAAGACTACCTGAATAAGATCAAGGTGGAAAGGATCGTATCATGGGGCAAAGATTTCGATGAGGAGAAGCTAACCGAAATGGTGAACCGCCGGATCCGCATCGATAAGATTGCTATCAAGGATGTGAAGATGCGTACCTTCATCACTTCTGATACCAGCCGTAATGAGATGGTACAGCACGTATATGACATCACTTATGGTACTGTTCGCCCGGGTGTTGATACACTGGTGGTGATCGACGACTCTATCGTAAGGGGTACCACACTGCGTGAAAGCATCATTAAAATGCTGGACAGGCTTGGTCCGAAACGTATTATTATCGTTTCTTCTGCACCACAGATCCGTTATCCTGACTGTTATGGTATTGACATGAGCAAGATGGGTGATTTCGTAGCTTTCCAGGCTGCCATCGCCCTGCTGAAAGACCATGGTAAGGAGCATATACTGCAGGAGGCGTATGGTTTGTGCAATGAACTACAGCGTACAAACACCCTGCATGCACAGAATGTGGTAAGGAATATTTATAAACCATTTACTACTGAGCAGATCTCTGCGAAGATTGCGGAAATCATTACACCGAAGGGCATTAATGCGAAAGTGGATGTGATTTACCAGTCTATTGAAAGCCTGCATGAGGCTTGTCCTAATAACCTGGGAGACTGGTACTTTACAGGGAATTATCCGACACCAGGAGGGAACCGGGTAGTGAATAAAGCGTTTATGAACTTCATGGAAGGCAAAAACGAAAGAGGTTACTAGTAGAAAAATACCAAAAATAAAGCCCGTTGCGTTGCAACGGGCTTTATTTTTGGGCCGGGGCCAGGTGGAAAGCAACACCAAGTATTAATTTTACTTTAATTCCGCACTTCTGTTGCTGTATGCTCCATGAACTGATCCGGTAAAATCAGTAAATTAGTAAGTAACTAAAAGTCAATTATCAATTAAAGGATGAAAACGTTACTGCTGATCCGCCATGCAAAATCGAGCTGGAATGATCCGGACGTAGATGATTTTGACAGGCCACTCAACAAACGGGGCAAGCAAAACGCACCTGAAATGGCTAATCGTCTGCGCAGCCGGGGCATTATACCCGAACTACTAATCGCCAGCCCTGCCAAACGTACCAGGAATACGGCCCGTCTTATGGCCAAGGAATGGCACTACGACAAAGATGCTATACTGCTCGAAGATGAACTCTATCTCTGTTACGCCTCTACCTTCCTGAAAATGATCACCAAAATTGACGATGATATCGACACAGTCGCCATCTTCGCTCACAATCCCGGTATCACGGATTTTGCCAACTACATTACGCAGGAAATAAGGATAGATAATATTCCTACTTCAGGCGTTTTTGCTGTAAAAGCTAATATCGATTCATGGAAAGAGTTTGACAGCGCCAATAAGAGCTTTCTTTTCTTTGATTACCCCAAAGCGGAAGTAGTCTGAGCCCCGTTCTGTTTCTCCCTATTAATCTTTCTGAATCTTATTGTACGATACGGTGATTCCTTTGATCAGTGAAGAGCTGAATCCCTGGTGTTCCATCTCATTAAGACCAGCAATCGTGCATCCCTTAGGAGTAGTTACTTTATCGATCTCTTCTTCCGGATGACGTTTTTCACGTATCAGCAATTCTGCCGCCCCTTTCACGGTTTGAGCCGCGATCAGGTTTGCTGTGCGTACGTCAAAACCGATTTCGATGCCTCCCTGGATATTCGCCCTGATAAAGCGCAGTGCGTAGGCTATACCACAGGCACCCAGCACGGTAGCTGCGTCCATCAGCTTCTCGTCGATCGCGACGGTTACCCCCAGCTGGTCAAACATATCCTTTACATAGTCCTGCAGCGCCGGCGCCACGTTTTTGTAGCAAACACAGGTCATTGACTCCTGAATGGCAATTGCAGTATTTGGCATAGCACGTACTACAGCGATGCCTGTACCGCCCACCTTTTCCAGGTCATCCATAGATACGCCGGTCATCACACTGATCATTACCTGCCTGGTTGGATCAAAAGCACCCTGTACCTTGCTCAGCACTTCTTTCCAGTTGTACGGCTTGAGCGCAATAACCACAATCTCTGCATCACGAATGGCCGCATCATTGTCTGCGGTTGTGTTTACACCAGCTGCCTGAAATTCTTTCAGCGCAGTTACGTTCCTCCTGGTAATAGTCAGATCAGCAGGTGCAGAAAACCCGCTTTTCAGTAAACCCTGTGCAATGGCAGCACCCAGATTACCACCACCTATGATAGCTATTTTTTTGCTCGACATGATGTTCACTATATGCTTTAAATCAAGGGGAAGGTATAACAAGATATGCAGATGTGCAAATGAATCAGCCACAATGGTTAGGCTCTTCCGGGGAAAATTTGTTACTTCGCATCCCAAAATCCTATGCAATGCCTAAAATTTTTTTTAGAGTGATCATGTGTATGCTCCTTTGTCTGTTTACTCAGACAATTGTTGCCAGCCCTCCGAAGAAAATAAAAGGAAAGGTAGTGCGGATCATAGATGGGGATACATTTGAAGTGCTGGTGAAAAAGGAGACCGTGCGCATCCGGCTTTCGGCCATCGATGCACCGGAAAAGGGACAGGACTACTACCAGAAAAGCAAACAGGCATTGTCCGATTTGTGCTTCAACAAGACAGTAACGGTCGAACTGTTGCGAAAAGACAGGTATCAGCGCTGGATTGGTGACGTATATAGCAGCAAGGGTGAATATATCAATGGCTGGATGATAGCCGGAGGCCATGCCTGGCATTATACAGAATATTCTAAAAGTGCACCACTGGCAGCAGCACAAGCCACTGCCAAACGTAATAAACTGGGACTCTGGAAGCAGGCTAAACCCGTTGCGCCATGGGAGTTCCGCGCAGCCAAAAACAAGAACAGGAAGAAAAAGGCTGCTTAATTAACGACTCCTGATGATGATATCCCTAAAATAACGGCTATGCATAAGGCATAAGCGTTATTTTAGGGATATTTTCAATAAGGGAAATTTCACTTTATTTATGTCAGTGAATACCAGCGATAAAGCCCTCACCGGCCATATGTTGTATATGCGCCTGCTGGAAGCCGGAGACGGGCAGCAGCCACTAGCTACCCTGCGTTTTTTGCGGGGAGTGCTGGAGCAGTTATTCCGGCATCTTACGAGGAATGAAGCCCGCAGCTTCAGCAACCTGTTTGCCCGTATGCAGTTCTACTTCGATAAGCACGGAGTAGCGGCAGATCAACGACGACAACTGACCATTCTACGCATTCTCACCACCAAAGCTATGACTGGCGGCCTCCGTGCCGATCAGGAAGATGCACTGCTCTGTGTGCAAACCCTGGCCAATGTCATTGAGCAATATTATGAAGTACCCCAGCCCGAAACATTGCTGGAACGCTGCGCGCCTGTAGCGGGGAAAACCCTGATACAGGGACCTGTTGATGACAATCCCCTGGTGCCGCTGCTCAAATGCCTCGTGACAGGCATAGGTCCTTTGCAGACAACGCCTGACGGGGTAACATCATTTGTATTGCAGGGCAAGGATGATGAGGCAGGGGAATTCCTTATCAATATAAGTTCCGTTTACCAACCGCATACCAGTGCTCTGCACAAACAAGTGAGGGTATACGATACCCTGCATATATTGCATGCTGACTTCCATGCCGGCACTGCCCGGTACGAAGCCGTGAAAGCCACCCGTTTTATTCTGGAACCTGACCTGCTGATCGACATCAGTGACCTGGCAGAATGCTTTGGTCGAAGTGGTCCGAATCCATTTTTATACCTGGTCAGGAAACTGGTACCACAAACTACCGGTATTGCTGCTTTCAAGGGTAATATTGTCAACTCTCTGCTAGACAATGTATTGCGCCATCCGGAGATGAAGTTGCGGGAGTCCTTTGTAGAATCGGTAGCTGAAAATGTTCTGCAGGCGGTCGGCTATGGGAAGCAGGAGTTAAACAGCATGTATGCCGATATCCGTGAAAATCACTGGCCTAACCTGCTGGAAGCTTCCAGGGAACTGAGAGACCGGCCGGTACGAATAGAGCCCACTTTCTTTTCAGCACTCTATGGATTGCAGGGGCGCCTGGATATCCTGGCAGAAGATGACACCGATCCTACCCGTAAAGAGATCTTCGAACTGAAGAGTGGCAGGGCACCGGACTTCGGTGCCTGGAAGAACCACGAAATGCAGGTAACAGGGTATAACCTGTTGCTGCAATCTACCTTTGGCGATGAGCGCTGTGGCAGCTCGGCGATCCTCTATTCTGCTGCCGCCAACAGCCCCTTACGCAACGTGACCAATAACCGGCCTGCGGAAAACGAACTGCTTGCCCTGCGCAATGAAATCGTATCCCAGCTATTACGACTCTCAGCCGGAGAATATGACATACTGGAAAAGATCACGACACTGGCTGCGGAAGGCTTACCTTCATTCAGCGTGGTGCATTTTGCCAACTTCGAAGAAACGTACGGCAAAGCCAATCCGTTGATGAAAACCTATTACCAGCAATTTCTCTCTTTCTTACTCAGGGAGTTTCTGCTGGCCAAGTGTGGCATGTATGCATCCATGCACAGGGAAGAAGATGCAGAAGGATTTGCGGCTCTCTGGCTGCAACCTGAATCAGAAAAGCTGTCACGCTTTACGATAATACCCGGCCTCTGTTTTCAACACTTTGATGAAGCGCAGAGTAGTGTAGTATTTACGATCCAGGCACCGGTCAACCACAACTTCCGCCCCGGAGATACGGCCATCATTTACCCGAGGGATACCACCGGACTGGCACCATTACAGCACCAGATCCTTAAAGGCAGGGTAGATGAACTACAAAAAGACCGGCTTACATTCTCACTGAACAACCGGCAGATCACCCACGATTTCTTTGCATACCAGCAGCAATGGGTGATCGAACACGATATTTATGAATCCAACTTCTGGATTTCAGCCACGGCACTGTTTCATGTACTGGAACCTCGTTTCGCTGCCAGAATGGAGCTTCTATTGGGTATGCGCGAACCAGTAAAGGTGCCGTTTCCCCTTCCAGCCCCTAAAATGTTTAACAGCAACCAGCAGGAGATCCTGCAGGCGGCGCTGGATGCAAAAGACTATTACCTGGTACAGGGTCCTCCGGGTACGGGGAAGACATCTTCACTGCTTACTGCGCTGGTGACTACCCTGGCAGCAGCAGGCACCCAGATGATGATCGTAGCTTTTACCAATAAAGCGGTAGATGAGATCTGTAAAAAGCTGGAGAGTAAAGGTGTACAATACCTTCGGCTGGGAGGACGGCGTTCGGCAGCAGAACATCAATTGAGAACCTATTGCCTGGAAGGGGATTTAGACCAGGCCAGGGCTTTCATTGCCAACCAGCAAATTTTTGTGGCAACTGTTGCTACCATGGCTACCAGACTACCTAATCTACAATTATTAGGGGTCAGAACAGATACACTCATCGTAGATGAGGCCTCTCAATTGACAGAGCCACAGCTCCTGGGATTGGTGCTTCCCTTCAGGAAATTCATACTGATAGGTGATCAGAACCAGCTACCTCCTGTGGTGGCACAATCAGATAACTTTTGTATGACAGCATCCCCGCTGTTGCAGCATGTGGGGATCTCAGATCTGCGCTGCACATTATTCGAACGATTGATCCATGCCTGTAAGCAAAACGGGTGGCATCATGGGTGGGGAATGCTGAATACCCACTTCCGGATGCACAATGATATTGCGGATCTGATCAATCATTATTATGCCCACCAGTTATCACCGGGGCAGGCCTTACAGGCAGCGCCTTTTGTAAAGCAGGATATAGGAGAGGGTAATTGGGCGGAGATCCTTTCGCAGGGAAGGACCATCTTTCTCCCCAGTCCGATGGAGCCCACGTCCAAAATGCATAGGACAGAAGCACAGCAGGTAGTATCGTTACTAACGTATCTGCAGGAGAGCAGGGGAGCTGCTTTCAACAAAGAATTGGTAGGTGTGGTAACGCCATGGCGCACCCAGATCAGTCTGATCAGAGAGCTGATAGGGACCAATGAGGCGTTGCAGGCCATCAATATCGACACGGCCGAACGTTTTCAGGGGGCTGAGAATGATATTATTATTATTTCACTGGCGGTATACCATCCTACGCAGTTGAATATGCTGCAAAGCCTGGGTACATTCCGGTGGGAAGAGCATACGATAGAGGTGGACAGGAAGCTGCTGGTAACATTGTCGCGGGCGCGGCAGCAGGTGATATTGATGGGATATGAGCCGGCGCTGCGTGGTAGTTTACACTATGGGAAGGTGCTGGATAAGATCAGGGCACAATAAAAAATAAAAAATAAAGCCATCTACCATAAGGCAGATGGCTATATGTCAGACAACATCATATGATCATTCCTGACTAGTCAGGCTTTAATCCAGAGTAACATGGCTCCAGTTTTCACCGCTTTTGATACGGTATAACTGCATTTCGCTGATATCGAATTGTTCAGCGATCTGTTTCATGGTCTTGCGACCAGGTTTGGCCAGTAAGCGCTTGATGCTCTTTACTTTAGTAATGTTCAGTTTCAGACCTTTGACGCGGTTACGTTGTTTTTCTTTGTAAGCGAGTTTGGCGGGGCTGAATTGCTGGTGGGCTTCCATTTCTTCTTTAGTAGCCCATTGGAGGTTTGTGGCTTTGTTGTTCTTTTTGTCGTAATCGATGTGAATCACATACTTGTGAGAACGACCGGGCTTTTTGTTAAATAATTTCGCTACTTCTCTGTGTAGGTACAGTGACTGATAACTATCAGCGGGTTTTACATTTAGCACGGTATAACCTTCAACGGTAGAGCCGGAGAGCAGTTTACCGTCAGTTATCTCTTCATAATAGCTAATCACTCTTCCCATGTTAGATACTGCATACTTTTTACGCAGGGCAGATTTGTTTTTGATCTGCAAGTCTTTCCAGACTTCATTTTTCAGATTTTTAATCGTGGCCATGTGAAAGAAAATTTAATAGTTGAACCTGGGGTTTATCCGTAAACGTTACAATCTGCTACTTCATTGTCTAAGTTTACTGGCAGGCTGGAATTATCAGGAAGGGGAGAGGCCCTTTCTATAATGTGACCTTTGTAATGTTCTGCTATTGTATCTAAAACTTCTTCTACTGCTGCCAGTGTACTGCAAGTTACTAATTGTTGCCTGAATTCTTTTATGTGTGGTAGTCCTTTGAGATAATTCGTATAGTGCCGGCGCATTTCGAGGATACCTACTACGGCCCCTTTCCATGCTACGGATTGTTGCAGGTGTTTTTTACATACGTCGACCCTTTCCTGCACAGATGGAGGGGGCAGGTGTTCGCCTGTAGCCATAAAGTGTTTGATCTCATTGAAGATCCACGGATATCCTATTGCAGCGCGGCCTATCATAACGCCGTCTACGCCATATTTCGCACGGGCGGCGATGACTTGTTCGGGGGTGGTGATATCGCCGTTGCCAAAGATCGGTATATGGATACGGGGGTTATTTTTGACTTTCCCGATAAGGGTCCAGTCGGCATGGCCTTTATACATCTGGGTGCGGGTGCGCCCGTGGATAGTGAGGGCCTGGATGCCTACATCCTGTAATCTTTCGGCTACTTCTTCAATGTTCTTGGTATCATCATCCCATCCCAGGCGGGTCTTTACGGTGACAGGAAGTTTGGTCGCTTTCACTACGGCTGCGGTCAGTCGTATCATCTTGGGAATATCTTTCAGGATACCGGAGCCGGCGCCCTTGCATACTACTTTTTTTACGGGACATCCGTAGTTGATGTCCAGCAGGTCGGGATTGGTAGCTTCCACGATCTGAGCGGCCATGGCCATAGGTTCTTCATCACCGCCGAAGATCTGGATGCCTACCGGACGCTCTTCAGGGAAGATGTCCAGTTTCTGCCGGCTTTTGATTGCGTCACGTATAAGTCCCTCCGAAGAGATAAACTCGGAATACATCAGGTCAGCCCCCTTATCTTTACACACCGCACGAAAGGGTGGATCACTTACATCCTCCATGGGAGCAAGTAATAGCGGAAAATCACCCAATTGTATGTTACCTATCTTTACCATCTTTTTCTGTTAAGGGTTGACCAAGGTGCCGGAATTTCCCGGATTGCAATTGCCAACTCAATTTCACACTGTAAATTTACGCAAAATTAATCTAAGACCGGTTATATGAAGCAGTACCCACCGTCCTTTCAATTTGCAATATTCATTGGCTTTTTTATCGGTTTCTACCTGCTTTATTTTCTATTTTTAATTATTGTTTTTCCTCATATCAGCGGGTATACCATTTTTACGCTGCAAAGTCTGGATTCGTCGGTTCCTAAAGTTCTCGGCTATAGGAAATTAACGCAAATACTTTATACTTTAGTCGTTTATCTTTGCCCGGCGTTAATTTTTGCCAGATTAGCTGCGCCTAAACCTCTGGAATATCTTTCCATGCAGCGTGCGCCGAAGTTTATACCGGCTATATTAGCAATTTTGATAATCCTTGTAAGTTTGCCAATGGTGGACCTTTCCGCTCAATGGAACCTCACCTGGCCTGTGTCTGAAACCATGCGTATGCAGGAAGAGGTAGCAGAAAGGATGACACGCGATCTACTCAAAATGGACTCATTTTCTACTCTATTATTGAATATTTTGTTTTTCGCGGTGATGCCTGCCATTGCTGAAGAAGCGTTTTTCAGGAGCGTTGTACAGCGACTTATGATTAAAATGATGCCGGTCAAGAATGGCGCATGGGTAGCCATACTTGTTACAGCACTGCTATTCAGTGCAGTACACATGCAATGGTTATCGTTTGTACCAAGGGTGATACTGGGGTTCCTGTTGGGAGTGATCTATTATCTCTCCGGAAATCTCTGGTTGTCCATTCTGGCTCACTCCATCAATAATGGGTTGCAGGTCGTATTAATGTACCTGTTCCAGATGCACCTGATGAAAACCGATCCAATGGCAAGCGGGCAATCCAACTGGCTGGCGGCCATTGCAAGTCTGGTACTTACGGCTCTGTGGGTATGGTTGCTACAGCGCCGTTCCAAACCAGCCATTCAATAGCAACCTGTTGAGTATAAGACACATTTACGTGGTAATTTTACAGATACCATTTGCATGGACTGTTTATTTTACCCATTTTTGTACAAACTATTCTCATTAATAGATGAAAACATTCTTTACCCGTACAGCTTCGGCGTTAGTTTTTGTAGCGATCATGCTGGCCGGTATCCTATACAGTCCGTTTACTTTTTTCCTTTTGTTCTTCCTGGTTAATTTCTTTGCCCTGAAGGAATATTTCAAACTCATCAGGCATATCGATCCTGACTATGGCAACGTATCTGAATGGCATAAAACCGGGGTATTGGTGGCCAGCTGCGCATTGATCCTTTCTTTTACGGGAGATCATTTTGCCGGCGGGAACCTTTCTTTGGGTTTTCTGGGCTGGTGGATCGCCATCATCTTTGTGATGGTGCTACCTATCGGTGAAATACTCCTGAGCAAGGAGTTTTCCCTGAAAAACATCGGTTATTCTGCAATGGGCCTGTTATATATCACCGTTTCTTTTGGTTTGCTCATTCACCTTTGTCTAAACTATGGCACCATTCGTTTTACCGCCGGACCAGATGGGGTAGGAACAGGACCAGGCTGGCTCATTCCTTTGTTGCTGATCATCTTTATCTGGATTAATGATACCATGGCTTACATCGTGGGATCCCTGATAGGAAAGACCCCGTTTTTCCCTTCCATTTCTCCTAAAAAGACCATCGAAGGCACAGTGGGAGGGATGATCCTGGCTGTTGCGGCGGCTGGGGTATATGGTTACTACTGGGGGAGTCAATGGCTGGCGCTCCAACACTGGATGGCGCTGGCGGGCCTGGCAGCTGTGGTAGGGACCGCAGGCGATCTCATGGAATCCAAACTCAAGCGCATGGCGGGGGTAAAAGATTCCGGAAATATTATGCCGGGGCATGGAGGGTTTATGGATCGCTTTGATTCCCTCATCCTGGCGGCGCCCTTTGCGTGGATTTACATCCATTTCTTCGCAATGATTTAACTTTGTATTCGCTTTAACCAAACTATATCACCTAACAATTACAGCATGAAGATTCATCGAGAAGGATTGGCCAGTATTCTGATCGCCTTTGTAGTACTTGCACTGATCAGCGGTGCAGTCATTTATTTCCTCCCCGGTATGCCCCTCGTAGGCAATATCGTAGCTGCCTTTTCCCTGGTTTTATTCCTGTTCATCGTTTCATTCTTCCGCATCCCTGCCAGAGAAATGAAACTGGGCGAAAACCTGGTAATGGCCCCCTGCGATGGTAAAGTGGTCGTAATCGAAGAAACTTACGAGCCTGAGTACTTCAAAGACAAGCGTCTGCAGGTATCCATCTTTATGAGCCCTGCAAATGTGCACGTGAACAGAAACCCAATCAGTGGAGAAGTTAAGCTGTCTCAATACCATTCAGGTAAGTACCTGGTTGCATGGCACCCTAAGTCTTCTACTGAAAACGAACGTCATACCGTAGTGATAGGCAATGGTAAGGCTGACATCCTGGTAAGGCAGATTGCCGGAGCGCTTGCACGGCGTATCGTTAACTATCTGAAACCTGGTATGCAGGTGAGCCAGAACGAAGAGCTGGGCTTTATCAAGTTCGGTTCACGTGTGGATCTGTATCTGCCTATAGGGACTAAAGTAGATGTGCAACTGGAGCAGGTAGTTCGTTCCGGTCAGACGGTAATTGCTACTTTGTAAATAGAAAAGGTTAACTTTAAAAGGTAACTAAATCATCCAGCTATGAAGAAGATGTTATTCGGTGCAATGACCTTACTTTTCCTGACAGGTACAGCAATGGCCCAGGACAAGCAAAAGCCAAAAGCCTGCTGTAAGAAAGATGCTACCGGAAAAAGTGCCTGCTGCAAGCAGCCGGGTAATACGGCCAGCCTGCGGACGAAGACGGCAAAGCCAACTACAGCTAATGTACAGGCTTCACAAGCAGCAAAACCTGCCAACAAGAAATAATTAAAAAGGATCCTGTGTCTTTCTTTTGATACAGGATCCTTTTATTAGGTACCAGATGGAAACGGTATCGTTTCTATAAAAAGATAAGCCCCTGGTTTTGTTTCGTTTATAAAATATTCTTCAACTCCTCCAATCCTTTGATCACATACGTCGGTTGTAAGGTTCCATTGACCGGCACGAGGTTATTGAAATATACCTGATCCATTCCCGCATTGTGTGCTCCCAGAATATCAATTTCCAACGCATCCCCAATCATAATACTACTGTCTGCAGTAGCGCCTGCCAGTTTGATCGCATAATCAAAGATCTCGCGGTATGGTTTGAGGCTACCTGCCACTTCCGATGTGATGACATGGGTAAAGAAGTGATCTATCTTTGAACTTTTCATCTTTACCAGCTGGGTTTCTTCAAACCCATTTGTGATCATGTGCATAGGATAGTTCTTTGCAGCCAGATACTCCAGTACTTCGATAGCATTTGGAAATAACACGGTTTTGTAAGGCAATATTTCCAGGAACTGTGTGCCCATTGCATGTGATAACTTATCGTCCCCAATCTTGAAATCCAGCAGGGTCATACTAAATCGCTTATACCTGAGATCATTGCGGGTAATAAATCCTTTACGGAAGCGGTCCCACAATTTATCGTTATGGGTCATGTAGGTGCGGTGAAATACCTCAAACGAGGGAACTCCTCTGCTGGCCAGCGTATGTGTGTGGTATAATTCTTCTAAGACCTGGTAGGCATTGGTTTCAAAATCCCATAATGTGTGGTCAAGGTCGAAAAATATATGCTTGTATTTCATGTATCGCAAAGATACGGAATCCACATTTTTTACTATTTTCCAGCTTCTAAACAAGATTTATGAACGCAGTAGTCACAGGTGCCAGTAAAGGTATAGGGAAAGCCATCGCCGAAAAACTGGCCATGGAAGGGTTTAATGTAGCCATCTGTTCCAGGGATGCAGCCAAACTGGAAGCTGCCGCAGCAGATATTAAAGCGAAAGCGCCAAAGGCGGAGGTATTGACATTCCCTGCTGATATGAGCAAAAAGGAAGAAGTACTGGCATTTGCCAACAAAATAAAAGAAACATTCCAGACTGTAGACATCCTGGTAAACAACGCGGGATTATACTTTCCCGGGGCCCTGCATGAGCAGGAAGACGGTCTGCTGGAATACCTGATGGCCGTAAATGTATTTAGCGCACATACCATCACCCGGCAATTATTACCCTCCATGATTGCACAACGTAAAGGACACATTTTTAACCTCTGCTCTACAGCCAGCTACCAGGCCTATCCCAATGGAGGGGCTTACAGCATTACAAAATTTGCCCTGCTGGGCTTCTCAAAGAACCTGCGTGAAGAGCTCAAAAATCACCATGTGAAAGTCACCGCACTCAGTCCCGGACCTACCCTCACAGCATCGTGGGATGGATGGGATGGGCCGGCAGACAGAATGATGGCACCTGCTGATGTGGCGAACCTGCTATGGGCTGCTTACACTCTCTCTGCTCAGGCTGTTGTGGAAGAAGTGATCATGCGCCCAATTTTGGGCGATATTAGCTAAATCCCTTACCAGCAAGCGTTTCAAGTCCTCATATTTATATTTTTTTTAACTAACTTTTAACTGCGACAGCCTCTGTAAGGGGTGCCGTTTGGTTAAATTTGTTATACATTATGAAGGTCATTACTGTTAGTATAAGGAGGTCGCTACTATCCCTATTGTTTTTGCTGGGCATAGTATCTAGTCTGCGAGCGCAGGAATTTAAGTTCACCACATCTGTCTCAAGCAATAGAGTGGCATTGGACGAACCATTCCAGATCCAGTTTATGCTGGAAAATGGCACGAATGTAACTCAGTTCACACCACCCAATTTCAACGATTTTGAATTATTGCAGGGCCCTAACCAGATGCAGGGTACGTCAATTGTCAATGGCAGGCGTTCTGATTATATCGCTTTGATTTACCTGATCAGGCCCAAACGGGTTGGTAACTTTACCATTCCGGCTGCCGCTGCCAGGGTGAATGGCGATATCGTAAAATCAAATCCTGTCACTATCGAGGTATTGAAAGGGAATAACAATGCAGCTGCCCAGCAGCCGCAACGGCAACAGGTGCCTGCTAATCCTTTTGCCGGCATGGGGCAGCATAACGCTCCCAATCGCCAGGCAGAAGATATGGAAGGAGTGCTGAAGAATGGTGAGGACATCAATGCCAAACTTAAAAAGAACATCTTCGTAAAGGTAGATGTTGACAAGACATCGCTCTACGAAGGAGAGCAGCTGACTGCGACCTACAAGCTATACACCCGCCTCCCTACTAATGCCAGTGTGACTAAAGTACCTGCCTTCAAAGGTTTTTCAGCTAAAGATATCGAACTGCCCAATCCACCACAGGCCAGCGAGGAAATGGTGAATGGTATACCATATAGGGTATTCGTAATCCGTAAAACCATGTTGTTCCCAATGCAATCCGGAACGCTGGAACTGGATCCTGTAGAGGTAGAAAACCATGTAAGACTGGTGAAACTCGTGAAGAATGGTAAACGCAGGGATCCCATGGCTGATATATTCAATGATCCTGCTTTCAAAGATGCGTTCAACGATCCTTTCTTTGATGATATCTTTAACCGTCCTGAAGTAGAATACCAGGATGTTCCCTACAAAATCCAGACAGCACCTGTTAAGGTAACGGTGAAACCGCTGCCGATCGATAGCCGCCCTGCGAGCTATAATGGAGCCGTGGGAAGATTTAACATGACTGCTACTGTGGACAAGAATAGCTTGTCTACAGACGATGCCCTGACCCTGAAAGTGACGATTTCCGGCCAGGGGAATGTGAACCTGTTGAATGCTCCTAAAGTTGACATCCCTGCCAGCTTTGATAAATATGACCCTAAAGTGTCTGACAATATTGAAAAGAACAGTAACCCACTATCTGGTAGCCGTACTTTTGAATATGTGTTGATGCCGGTAGAAGCGGGAGAGCAGACGATTCCACCTGTGGAATTCTCTTACTTTGATGCTGATTCTAAAACCTACAAAACTGTCAGCTCCAAGCCTTTTGCCATTCATGTAACGGCGGGCAAGCAAACCAAGCGTGAAAAAGAAGACTTCAGTATCAACAAAAACGCTATTACTAACAACAGCAACGGCGTACTGGATTGGGTTAAACACAATACCTACTTCATTACCTCTATCTGGTTCTACCTGCTCCTGCTCCTGCCGTTACTGGCACTGACTGGTGCATGGCTGTTCCGTCGCCGCCTGGAGTATCAACAGAATAATGCTGCATTCCTGAAACATCGCTATGCTAACAAGGTAGCACTCAAACGACTGGAACTCGCCGCCCGTTATCTGAAAGAGGGTAAAGACAAAGCATTTTATGAAGAGACATCCCGTGCTGTATGGGGTTATCTGAGTAACAAACTGCATGTACCGTTTGCAGACCTGAGTAAGCAACTGATCCAGGATAAACTGGCCCAGCAACAGGTGAGTGAACAATATACTGCTGAGCTGTTTGACCTGCTGGATAATTGTGAAATGGCTTTGTATACGCCCAACCACAATAATAGCAAGATGCAGGGAACATATCAACAGGCCGTACAGGTAATCAGCAAACTGGAAGATGAACTGACAAGGGCGAAAAGCGCCGTTTAAAATAAAATAGAAGTCAACGTGAAACACATCGTAACCACTATACTTTTATGCATACTGCTGAGCAGTACCCGCCTGCTGGCGGCAATGGCTCCCCAGCAGCAGGATTTTGAAAAAGCAAACACCCTTTTCAGACAAAAACAATATACAGAAGCTGCCAACCTCTATCAGCGACTGGTAGATGAAGGATTTGATCAGCCGGAACTATTGATCAATACAGGCAATGCCTGGTACAAAGCAAACCGTACCGGTCTGGCAGTGTATAGCTACGAAAAAGCCTTGCTTGTAGATCCTTTCAGTAAGGCAGCGCAGCATAATCTCAATATTGCTAATCAACGGGTGGAAGGATATGTCAATGAATTGCCTCAACTGTTTTTCCAGCAATGGTGGACGGCAATCAAATATATGCATGCTCCCAATGGCTGGGCGACAGGCACTATTATCTTTTTCTGGCTGGCAGTTGCAGGAGGTATCTTACTCCTGCTACGCCCCACTTTATTTCCGACGGTTGTAAAGAGTGCAACCGGGTTACTGGGTTTACTGTTTGCTTTTTACCTGTTCATGGCGATCACTACCTATGTCAATGCAACTACCCACGACAACGGCATCATCATGGGCAATGTGGTAAAGGTGAAATCCGCTCCGGATCAGAACAGTAAAGATCTGTTTGAACTACATGAAGGTGTAAAAGTGCAGATAACAGACGGTACCAGTGAGTTTTGCAAGATTGAATTGCCGGATGGCAAAACCGGATGGATGGCCTGTGGGGATATTAAAAAGCTATAGTCGCTCGATTCGCTCCATGAAGTCCTGTTTCCTATGCCTGGAAACAGGAATACAACTTCCATCATTCATAATGATCTCGCCACCATCGCCTTTCAGGTACCGGTCCATGTGATTCAGGTTCACTACATAGCTATGGTGTACCCTGAAGAACCCCTTGTTCTTCAGCATATTTTCCATTTCTTTTAGTGAGCGGTATACCGTGGCTGGTTCCGCTACGGATAGCAGGTGTACGCGGGTATTGATCCCATCGGCCACGCAATACAGGATGTCTTTTACGAGGATCATTCGTAAGCCTTCAGGGCTGGGCAGACCCAGTCTTTCTCCGGGATGGAGGTGCTGGTGCAGTAGTTCCATGGTATTGCTGTTGCGCGCCGGGGTCTTTTCGTTACGATGGGCCTGCCGGACCATCGCTTTATCCACAGCTTCCTGCAAATCTTCTTTCAGGATAGGCTTCAGCAAAAAATCGACAACATGGTTGCGGATAGCCTCCAGTGCATATACTTCGTGAGAGGTAGTAATGATGATGGCAATGTTTATATGACCGCAGGTTTTTATCACCTCAAAACCATTGAGGCCGGGCATTTCAACATCAAGGAAGAGCAGTTCCGGTTGATGTTTTTCTATGGCTTCAAGCGCTGAAAGTCCATCAGCACATACCGCAACGATATTAACAGAGGGGCAGTGCTTCTCCAGTAATAGTTTCAGTACACTTCTACTCAGCTTTTCGTCATCAACGATGATGGTTCGCATGATCGATTAATAATTCTTGTTCTATTTGTATTCCTTTACGCTCGGCTTAGGGCTAGGTAATGTGTGAATAGTTTAACGTATCGCAGACTGGCTATAATTCCATGTTGAAAATACAAAATCTGCTGACATCGGAGATATTTTAATCCCTGCGATCGTATTATCCCTCATATGCAGGCATCATACGGCTATTGACATGAAGCATAGAGATTCTGATCCGGTGACCGGCGGGATTTTCTTCTTCCTCAATCCGGGCCTGGATGTGATATTTTTCGTTGATGACCTGTAGTCTTTCTTCGGCAATGGTGATGCCTTTGGTCAGATAAGACTGTTGGTCCAGGTCAGCGGCCTCCTGTTGTACACCATTATCTTCAATACAAACGGCAATCTCATCGCCTTCGCGGTCAATGGTGATATGTAGCATGCCGCCTTTGCCCGGCCTTAACAGCAGACGGCGCCAGATCACATCCTGTACATATGGTTGTATGAGCAGGGGAGGGATAAAAGTTAGCTGTTGGGCAACGGCGGGCAGTACTTCTAACTGGTAGTCGAATTGTGGGCCGAACCGGAGTTGTTCCAGTTGCAGATAAAGCTCCAGCGCCTCCACATCTTCTTCAAGGTTCACCCATTCTTTGCTACAATTACGGATGATGAGCCGCATTAAGCGGGCAAAACGTGTAAGGTACAGGGATGCCAGATCCGTGCTGGTTGTAAGGATGTAGTGGTGTATGGCATTCAGGCTGTTAAAAATGAAATGGGGGTTCATCTGGGCCTGAAATGCATGCATTTCAAGGTGGATGAGCGCCTGCTGTCTCCTTATCTCTTTAGCCACATCCTTTTTCATCTTTTTCTCCCGGCTTCGGAACAAGATCAATACCAGGGTCAGGCTTATTAAAAAAAACAGCCAATATTGCCAGCCCGCTGCATTGAATAAATCAAAGCAAAAACTCACGCCTTATCGGTTTACTATTCCAAGGATACAATTAAATCTTAGTTCGGTACGAAATGCTACTTTTCTGACCAGTACTAACAATATCCGTCAAATATGCTTAAGCAGGAAGCAACACTTCTTACAAGGCAGTATTTATAATAAAAACGGTGTCATTTGACCGGTAAGTGGTAGGGGAAGCAGGGGTTATAAAATAAAAAATTGCGAAATACGAGAACCGCACTTCGCAATTAATAATATTGATCGGGTAGGGGGCTATTCTGTAAACTTATAGCCTACGCCTCTTACTGAATGGAAATACCTGGAATTCCGGCTGTCTTCTTCAAAGTACTTGCGGAAATTGAGGATAAAGTTGTCAATGGTGCGGGTAGTAGGATATACGTTATACCCCCATACTACCTGCAGAATTTTTTCTCTGGTTACAACTTCACCTTTATTCTCAATCAGGAGCTTTAGCAGCATGGTTTCTTTCTTGCTCAGCTCATAGTGTTTGCCATCTTTACCGATGCACTCCTGTGCGGCAAAATCGATCTGGTTATCGCCAAAACGGTAGACATTAGATACACTGTCTTTGTCCTGAATCTTCTTATTCTTTAAAATGAGTTTATCTACACGCAGCAGCAATTCTTCCAGGTTGAAAGGTTTGGTCATGTAGTCGTCGCCACCTTTCTTCAGGCCCAATACACGGTCCGCGCTGCTATTCTTGGCGCTGAGGAAGAGGATAGGCACTTCGTTGTTCTGGATGCGGATATTCTCGCAAACGGCGATACCATCCATCTCCGGCAACATGATATCCAGTATAATGAGGTCGAAATATTCGTTCTTTACTGCTTTTAAAGCAGCGGTTCCATTATCTACAGCCGTTACTTCATAGCCTTCCAGCTCCAGATTCAGCTTGAGGGCTTCCTGAAGGTTTTCTTCGTCTTCTACCAGTAGTATGGATGCTTTTGTAGCTTCCTTCATAGTTTAAATTTCGATAGCTTAAATTACTGATAATGTAATTTACGCCGTTTGTACGGAATATACCGGCCATGTGATTTCAAAACATGCTCCTGTAGGTACATTATCTTTCACGATGATGGTGCCTCCATGCTGCTGTACGATCCTTCTGGTAAGGAAGAGGCCCAACCCGGAGCCTTTGGCTTTTCGGGTATTTTCGTTGCCAATGCGGTAAAATTTGAGGAAGATCCTTTCCCGTTCATCGACCGGGATACCCGGCCCTTCGTCTTTTACAATCAATCTTAGCTGTCCGGCGTTTTCCTCTAACCGTACGTCTATAACCGTATTTCTCGGTGCATATTTAGCCGCATTCTCCACGAGGTTATTCAGCGCGATCTGCAACATGAACTTATCACCATTCAGCCATACATCAGGCAAAATATGTGCCTGTATGGCGTGTGTGGCGATTCTGCCCTTGATTTCCTTTACGCCGGTGGTCAACAGTTCGGAGAAGTTGAGGTCTTCGCGGAATAGTTTATAGCGGTCTGACTCCATTTGGGATGCCAGTAATATGTTATTACAGAGCTGGTCAAGCCGGTTGGTTTCGCGAATAGTATTGTCGAGTAGTTTTAGCCGCTTTTCCTCATCCAGTCTATGTTTACGAAGTGTTTCAAGATTGAGTTTGGCGGCGGCGATAGGGGATTTTAGTTCGTGTGTTACAGCCATCATAAAGTTCTGCTGCTGCTGTGAGAGCTTCATTTGCTTGTAGATGGAGCGGTAAACAAAGAAACCACCCATTAAAATGATCGCCAGGAAAATAATCCCCTCTCCGATAAACATGACAGTACGGCGGTATTCAGTCGTTTGGATGCGTGCCAGTTCCTGTTGATATTCTACCGGATGCGCAACACTGTCAGTTCTTAACACGAGGTTCTGGATTTCAAAGCGGGAGATCTGTTCACTTTGCATAAACAGGAGTACGCCCCACCATACGAGTGCCAGGATTGTGTATGCAAGTACAAACAGATAGATGACGGAAATGGCTTTCCCGTCCTGTAATTTATTGAGTAGCTTTTTCATTGGTCCGTAAACCGGCTTTCTCCACCCGTAAGCCAACATTCATGATATCCGGAAGCGGATTTTGCCGCATGTTTTGTTCAAAAGTAAACCTGTAAGTACCTGGTTTGTTCAAAATTGCATGTTGCTGAATGGGGATCTGGTGTTCATAAATGTCGTCCAGTCCACTACCCAGCCATTTGCCAGTCATGTCAGCCAGGGGTAATTCCACCCTTTGGGAGACCGGTTGTTCGCCCGGGAACTGCGTATTGATCAGCAGGTAAATATTACTATAGGGGTATGCATCCTTGTGGCGGATATTCACAGAGATGTTATACAGATAGGCGGTATCTGCCGGTTGCAGGGTGACCTCAAATGCTGGCTTATAGTTGTAGGCCCATTCATGCCCCGGTATCTCCAGGTTCTTTTCATAGGTGTCCATCTTCATGGGCTCGCAGGAAGCTGCTACCAGCAGCACTCCTACAGCCATCATCCGGAAGAATTTATTCATATACTATTGCGATACGGTTTTTTATTACAGCACATTCAGCACCTGCTCTTTCGCTTTTTCCAGCTCATCTTTCATGAGCACAACCCATTGCTGGATGTTGGCATCATTTGCTTTGGAGCCGGTCGTATTGATTTCACGGCCTACTTCCTGTAACACGAATCCCAGTTTTTTGCCTTTGGAAGGTTCCGCTTCTTTCAGGATCTCTTTGAAGTAGCGGCAGTGGTTTTCCAGTCTTACCAGTTCTTCAGAGATGTCCAGTTTTTCTAAATAAAATATCAATTCCTGTTCCAGGCGATTCTCGTCAATATTCTCTTTACCTACGTATTCTGCCAGCAGCGACTCAAGTCTGGTTCTTACCCTGTCTTTACGTTGGGGGTCCAGTTCTCTTACCCTGATCGTATAATTTTCAATGTTCTCAATACGGGTGAGTAAGTCCGCAGCCAGCACCTGGCCTTCATCAAGGCGATGTGCATCGAGGTCTGAGATAGCCTGTTGCAGCGCCTTCTCCACTTCCTGCCACTCTTCTTCTGAGATTTGCTCATTAGCAGGGCTGACCACTTCGGGGAGTTTCATGAGCACATTGAGCATATCTTCTTTAGGCAGATTCAGTTCATCAGCAAGGGTAGTGATAGACTGATGGTAGAACTTTGCCAGATCTGTATTAATGACCACCGGACGGTTTGCTCCGTTCTGCCTGATATTAACACTGGCATCCAGCGTGCCGCGTACTAATGTTTGCTGCAGCTGATTGCGTATATCAAACTCGTAGGGCTTTAACAACGGGGAAATTTTCAGGTTGACTTCAAACTGTTTTCCATTCAGTGATTTAATTTCTACCACTATTGTTGTCTCTCCCCGGGTTATTTCAGCCCGTCCGAAGCCGGTCATTGATTTCAGCATATTAGAGATTTGTAAGCAACAAACCTACCTAAATTAGCCCAAAGCACAAAGAATCGTTCAAGATGACAGTGTTACGATGAAATGTAAACAGGGCACCGTACGGTCAATAAGCTTCGCGTAAAGGCCTACGGGCAGGGGATTTCCTGACAATAAAGCAGCACAACCTTCGGGATCAGGCTTTAAAAAGCAAGTCGTAGAGCTCCTGTTTACTGTATTCTTTGAGATCGCCCGGCTGTAAGCCCGCTATGGTGGCCTTGCCTATCCGGTAACGTATAAGTCTCAACGTGGGAAAGCCTACTGCCGCCGTCATTTTCCTTACCTGTCGGTTCTTCCCTTCTTTGAGAGACAATTTTATCCAGGGTGCCGGAATACTCTTGCGGAAACGAATAGGAGGATTTCGGTCAGGCACCGCCGGCTCTTCCTGAAAAAGGGTGGCTTTACAGGGACGTGTTTTATACATTTTACCATCAATATTGATGGATACTCCCTGGCTCAGCTGTTGGATGGCAGTATCAGTAACAGCCCCGTCCACCTGTACCCAGTATTCCCTTTCATGTGCAAATTTTGGATCAAGCAGCCGGTGATTGAGGGCCTTATCGTTGGTCAGGATCAGGAGCCCTTCACTGTCGTAATCCAAACGTCCCACCGGGTAAACATCCGAAGGAACTTTAAAAAAGTCTCCCAGGCTCGCTTTACCTTCTTCTTTTCCGAAACGGGTAAGTACCTGGAATGGTTTATATATTATATAATAACTAAATGCCATAAGGAGTGTTCACAGATGCGATTTTTTGCAGGTTTTAATCTACTAAATTAGTAATTTTGGGGATCGAATACTATGTGTACGCCTTTCCATAATGCCTCGTGTATGAACTGTCAGGATCGCTTTGGATCAATTTTATTCAAAGCGGAAAAGTGCAATCTGGAAGAGATAGACGCCGCCAAGGTCTGCTCCACCTATAAAAAAGGAGAAGTAGTATTCCAGGAAGGCACCTATCCCTTCGGCATTTACTGCGTAAATACCGGCAAAATTAAGCTCTCTCATTCAGGAGATGATGGCCGCGAACAGATCGTCAGGCTGGCTAAGCCAGGTGACATCATCGGCTATAAGGCATTACTATCCGCGGAGAGGTACACAGCTTCTGCAATTGCACTCGACGACTCATCTGTCTGCTTTATTCCCAAGGACCTTTTTATGAGCATCCTGCAAAAAGATGCCAACCTCTCTTTTGAGATGATGCGTATCATTGCCAGCGAATTGCGTAAAGCCGAAACCAAGATAACCCACCTGGCACAGAAACCTGTGCGGGAGAGACTTGCGGAAACCCTTCTCTTCATCAAGGAAACTTATGGCGTAGAGCAGGATGGCACTACCCTGAACGTAAGGCTGAGTCGCGAAGAGATTGCCAACCTGGTAGGTACCGCTACAGAATCGGCCATCCGCCTGCTTTCTGAATTCAAAAAGGATGGTCTGATTGAACTTCAAGGCAAGAAGATCCGCCTGCTTAACCAGGAAGAGATTACCCGAACCGCCAACCTGCAGGACTAATTATCACCGTCCTGTCATTTCCTTTAGTTCCTGATTGTTGTCACCCCGGTTCTTGACTCCTGTCATTTTTCCCCCTTTCCTTTGCCGGTATTTTTGCACCAAATCCTTTATCATGGCTACATTTACCGCCGTCCCTGGTGTTGAGGTGGAGTGCGAACATTGTGGAGAGGCCTGTGCTGACACGACCATCGTTCTTGGGGATAAGATCTTTTGTTGTCAGGGATGTAAACTGGTGTACGAACTGCTCAATGAGAATGACCTCTGTGAATACTATAATTTAAATAATAAACCCGGACTTGCTCAGAGGATACCTGTGAGGAAGGATAAATTTGCCTTTCTGGAAGATAGTAAGATCCAGCAGCAACTGCTTCAGTACCGGGATGACGAACATACACATATCACTTTTTACATTCCACATATTCATTGCAGCTCCTGCCTCTGGTTGCTGGAGAACCTGCATAAACTGGACAAGGGAGTTGAAAGCGTGACTGTGACATTTACCCGGAAAGAGGCACGCATTGTATACCGCCAGTCAGAGACCACCCTACGCCGTATTGCTGAAATACTGACCAGCATCGGCTATGAGCCCTATATCAGTCTGCAGGACATGCAGAAAAAGAAACCCCGCATGCAGCGGGATCTGATCTATCGACTGGGAGTGGCCGGCTTCTGCTTTGGCAATATTATGTTGCTCAGCTTCCCTGAATACTTTGGTAACTATGGTTATTCCGATGCGAAAATGAATGTGATGTTTAGGATACTGAATGTGAGTCTTTCACTCCCGGTATTCTTCTACAGCGCACAGGTATTTTTCAAATCAGCATGGAGCGGTATCAAGACTGGCTTTCTGAACATTGATGCACCGATTGTACTGGCCATTGTAGTGACCTTTGTACGTAGTCTGGTCGATGTGATATCGGGGACCGGATCTGGTTATTTCGATTCTATGACCGGTATTGTATTTTTCATGCTGATCGGCAGAATTCTGCAGGACAAGACTTACCAGGGGTTATCATTTGACAGAGATTATACATCATATTTCCCGTTAGCCATTACAATTATAAAAGATGGAAAGGAAGTGCCTACTGCACTTCCTGACATCAAAGTGAACGACACCTTACTCATTCATGACAACGAACTAATACCTGCAGATGGTATCCTGGTAAAAGGTACCGCTCTCGTTGACTATAGTTTTGTAACCGGCGAATCGGTGCCGGTGAGCAAATCAATAGGCGAGATTGTATATGCGGGAGGCAAGCAGTTAGAAGGGAACATTGAAATTCTTACGATTAAGGAAGTAGCACAAAGCTACCTGACCAGTCTCTGGAACCGGGATGAATTGAAACAGAAAGCGACCAGACAGGAATCATTTATTCACCTGGTGGCGCGTAACTTTACCTGGATCCTGCTGGCGATAGCAGCATTGTCCGCTCTTTACTGGTGGAAATCCGATCCCACCAGGATCTGGCCGGCAGCCACGTCAATCCTGATTGTAGCTTGCCCCTGTACATTATTATTAGCAGCATCTTTTACTAATGGTCATATTCTTCGTATCCTGAGCAGACATAAATTATATCTGCGCAATGCGGGCGCGATTGAAAGAATGGCTGGTATTACAGACATTGTATTTGATAAAACCGGTACCCTGACAGGAAACAAGGATATTCCTGTCACTTGGCATGGTCCAACGCTTTCCAGGGCGCAGATCATGAGTATTGCCGCTGTAGCAGCCCAGTCTACCCACCCGCTGAGTAAACTGATCAGTGCCTTTTATCATAGCATACCCCGGGTACCTGTGAGCGGGTTTAAAACCACCACTGGTATGGGCGTAAGTGGATATATTCAGGATGATGAGGTGCTATTGGGTAACGCTTCCTTTACCGGTACAAGAACACCTGCAGTTCACAATGATGGTAGCATTGTATATGTGGCAATTAACGAGGAACCATTGGGCTATTTTCTGATCGGGAATCAGTATCGTGAGGGCATAGGAGCCCTGTTGCAAAGCCTGCGAACAAAAGGCTACCGCCTTTCTCTGCTCTCGGGGGATAATGACCGGGAAGCGGGCTATCTGAAATCATTGATGGGAGCGGATGCTACGCTCCGTTTTACACAACAACCGCAAGACAAATTAAACTACATACTGGATTTGCAAACAAAGGGCAGACGTGTGCTGATGATAGGTGATGGGCTCAACGATGCCGGTGCACTGAAACAGAGTGATGTAGGTATTTCATTAACCGAAGACAGCAACAACTTTACACCCGCCAGTGACGGGATTTTAGAGGCGGGACAACTGACCAGATTGCCGAAGTTTATCAGGATCTGTATAGCGAACAAACGGATCATTGTCATTAGCTTCGTCATATCTCTGATCTATAACGTGATCGGATTGTCCTTTGCAGTGCAGGGTATCTTATCGCCGCTCACCGCCGCTATACTGATGCCAGCCAACTCTATCAGTATGATATTACTCTCATATGGCCTGAGCGAATGGGCCGACAGACGCTAAAAACAAGCCATTACCTGAGTCAAAAAACCTGCTTTTGCCCCTTTGGGGAAAAGGCAGGTTTTGAAGGTTCTCCTAATCACTTTATTAAAGCAGGATGCTGCTCAAGGAATGCGCTGATATAAATCAGTGCATTCCTTGAGCAGCATCATCGTCCCCGCAAGTGTAGTAGGCTAGCTTTGTTCATGGAAATTAAAACAACTCACCATGAGCGTGATCATTTTATTACTAGGAGCCAGTCTACTGGTGGCGATATGTTTCCTGGCGGCCTTTATCTGGTCGGTAAGAAGCGGACAGTTTGAAGATCATTTCTCGCCGGCCCATCGAATTCTATTTGAGCACAAGCCAACCGAACGCGCCAGCGGATCTACACCAACAGCACCTTGTAACAACAACACTGCCACTCCACAGAATTGTAAGCAGCAATAAGTAATCAGCAACAGGAAGTTTTAGTATTTCTACGATCAACTCGTCATCCGTAATCGCACAGATATGTCTCTTGAAAAATTTGCGTACGACAACCGTACCGTGAAATGGTTTGCATATGCCAGTATTGGCTGGGGGCTTATTGGTATGCTGGCAGGCCTTTGGGCTGCGCTGGCGCTGGTACTCCCGGGCATCAACCTGGACTTTGCACCTACAACCTTTGGCCGTATCCGGCCCGTTCACACCAATGCTGTCATCTTCGCTTTCGTAGGTAACGGTATTTTCATGGGTGTGTACTATTCACTACAACGCTTATGTAAGGCGCGCATGTACAGCGACCTGCTGAGCAAAATTCACTTCTGGGGCTGGCAGGCGATCATAGCCTGTGGTGCTCTTTCCCTGTTCATGGGTTTTACTACCGGTAAGGAATATGCCGAGCTGGAATGGCCGCTGGATATTGCGATCACGCTCATCTGGGTCGTATTTGGTGCTAACATGCTAGGTACTATTCTGAAAAGGAGAGAAGCTCACCTGTATGTAGCCATATGGTTTTACATCGGTACATGGGTAGCTATTGCCATGCTGCACATCATCAACTCTTTCGAGTTGCCGCTGAGCTTCATGAAAAGTTATTCCTGGTATGCGGGTGTACAGGATGCACTGGTACAATGGTGGTATGGTCACAACGCGGTGGCTTTCTTCCTGACGACTCCTTACCTGGGTCTCATGTACTACTTTGTTCCCAAAGCGGCGAACAGACCTGTATATTCCTATCGCTGGTCTATTATCCACTTCTGGGCACTGATCTTTATTTACATCTGGGCTGGTCCTCACCACCTGTTATATACAGCTCTTCCTGAATGGGCACAGTCGCTGGGTACTGTATTCTCCATCATGCTGATCGCTCCATCATGGGGTGGTATGCTGAATGGTCTGCTCACCTTGCGTGGAGCATGGGATAGGGTAAGAGAAGATGCAATACTGAAGTTCTTTGTAGTAGCGCTGACCTGTTATGGTATGGCGACTTTCGAAGGTCCGATGCTTTCTCTGAAAAACGTAAACGCTATCAGCCATTATACAGACTGGACTATTGCTCACGTACACGTAGGTGCGCTGGGTTGGAATGGCTTCCTGACCTTCGGTATTCTGTACTGGATGTTGCCACGTATTTTCAACACGGAACTGTATAACCGCAAATGGGCAAATACTCACTTCTGGCTGGGAACCCTGGGTATCATCTTCTATGTAATTCCAATGTACTGGGCAGCTTTCACGCAGAGCATGATGTGGAAAGAATTTACTGCAGAAGGACAGCTGAAATACCAGTTCCTTGAAACGGTTCACACGGTAGTGCCCATGTATGCATTGCGTGCAGTAGGCGGTGTGTTCTACATTTCCGGTGTGGTACTGATGATCGTGAACCTGGCGAAAACAATCAGCCGTGGTACGTTTGTAGCTGACGAGGCAGCAGAAGCACCGGCACTGCCAAAAGTAATCGAGGTACATGGTAAGGCACACTGGCACAACTGGATCGAGCGTCGTCCTATCCAACTGGCGGTATTCAGTCTGATAGTAGTAGCGATAGGTGGCTTGCTGGAACTGGTACCGACTTTCCTGGTAAGAAGCAACATTCCGACAATTACCTCTGTAAAACCCTATACACCGCTGGAGCTGCATGGTCGTGACATCTACATCCGTGAAGGTTGTTATACCTGTCACTCACAGATGATCCGTCCATTCCGTGATGAGGTAGCCCGTTACGGAGAGTATTCAAAAGCAGGTGAGTTCGTATATGATCACCCATTCCAGTGGGGTTCAAAACGTACGGGACCGGATCTGGCCAGAATAGGCGGTAAGTATCCTGACTCATGGCATTACAATCACATGCTGGATCCAACCTCTATGTCACCTGGTTCAATTATGCCAAGATACCCATGGTTATTTGAAGACAGATTGGATAAGACAAAGACACCAGCAATGATCACTGTGATGCGCAAACTCGGTGTGCCGTATGCGCCAGGATATGAAAATCAGGCAAACGCAGATCTGGAGAAGCAGGCAAGTGAAATTGCCGGCTCATTGGAAAAAGAAAAACTGCATGTTGGTAAAGATCGTGAAATCGTAGCGCTGATTGCTTACCTGCAAAGAATGGGTAAGGATATCAAAACGAAATAAACTGATTTATCATGAAGTTCATAAACTATCTGCAATCCATCACCGGTGTAAGCATTTACCCGATGATATCACTGGTTCTCTTCTCGCTGTTCTTTGTAGCAGCAGCCATCTGGGCCTTCAAAGCGCCCAAAGGAATGGTGGACCACATCAGTAATATCCCATTAGACGAAAGCTGAAACCTGACCAACAATGAAGAAAAGACTTTTTAATACAACACTGTTGTTCTCACTGCTGGCCAGCTTACCTGCGGCTGCGGAAGAATACACCTCCTACAAGCCAGATGGCCCATCAGAACTGGGTCACCCTGTAGCTATCGTACTCCTCACCGTGATCGTAGGCTTGTTTATCGCTATCGTAATATTGGGTAGTGCTGTAATCGGAGCCATCGATATCTATAAAGAAAGACTTAAAAACAGTAAAGCCCTGCTGATTGGAGGTTTGCTGGTAGGCTGTCTCTTTTCCGCATCTGGTGCTATGGCACAGGACGCGGTCACATCCACAGCAGCAACAAACACGATCAGCGGTCTGTCCAAATCTTCCTTTTACCTGCTGATTTCTGTAATCGGCCTTGAATTGCTCGTAATTATTGCGCTGTTGTACGCGCTCCGTATCCTGGTAGGTATCAAGAGCAGGCGCAAAGTAAAAGCAGAGAAAGCTGCCATTGCAGCAGCTGAAGCGGGCATAGAAGTGAAACCTCGTATTCACTGGCTGGAGAAGCTGAATGCGACCAGGACACTGGATGCTGATTCAGAAGCTGAAGAAGACATGGGTCATGACTATGATGGTATTCATGAGTTGAATAATCCTACACCTCCGTGGTGGAGATATGGTTTCTACATCAGTATTGTTTTCGCAGTAGTATATCTCTGGCGATTCCAGGTTGCTCACTCAGCACCTTCACAGATAGAAGAGCTGGCCATGGCTAATGCGAAAGCGGATGAAGCAAAAGCTGCCTATCTGAAAAATGCGGCGAACAATGTGGATGAGAATACAGTAAAACAGCTGACCGATCCTGCGGATCTCGCTGCAGCACAAAAGCTTTTCGCGAGTAACTGTGCTCCATGTCATGGTCCTCAGGGCCAGGGAGTGGTAGGGCCCAACCTCACGGATGACTACTGGTTACACGGTGGAAGCATCAATAAAGTGTTCACTACCATCAAGTATGGTGTACCAGAAAAAGGGATGAAGTCATGGAAAGATGATTTCTCTCCGGTACAGCTGGCACAGCTGGCAAGCTATATCAAAAGCATCCATGGCTCTAATCCTCCTAATCCAAAGGAGCCACAGGGTAATCTGGAAAAATAACCTTTTACGGGCCGGACTGACCGGTAAACGGAAACCAGTTCCGGCCCAATTTTAAAGTGTCTACAATGGATACAACGTTTCGAGACAGTTTGGCGACTGTGAATAAACAAGGGAAACGCAATTGGATCTATGCACAGAGACCTAAGGGTAAACTTTATAATGCGAGAAGTATTCTTAGTTATCTCTATTTCATAGCGTTTTTTGCCGGACCGTTTATTAAAGTAAACGGCCGGCCCCTTTTTCTGATTAACGTAGTTGAAGGTCGTTTTATCCTCTTCGGCGCTATTTTCTGGCCCCAGGATTTCTTCATCTTTGGGTTGTCAATGGTTGCCTTTATTCTCTTCATAGTTATCTTCACGATGGCCTTTGGCCGCCTCTTTTGCGGCTGGGCATGCCCCCAGACCATCTTTATGGAGATGCTTTTCCGGAAGATAGAGTACTGGGTAGAAGGCGATGCCGCTGCACAACGGATACTGAATCAAGCCCCCTGGACTACAGACAAGATTTTCAAAAAGACCAGCAAACACGTGTTCTTTTATTTGCTTTCATTCCTGATAGCTAACACCTTTCTAGCTTACATTATTGGAATAGATAACCTTTCGCGCATTATTACGGGACCTGTAACTGAACATATTGGCGGTCTTACTGCCATGCTCACATTTTCAGGCATTTTTTATGGCGTCTTTGCTTTTTTCAGGGAGCAGGTTTGTACGATAGTTTGTCCTTATGGCCGTCTACAAGGCGCATTGCTTGACAAAAACTCCGTGATTGTGGCTTACGATTACTCCAGAGGAGAACCAAGAAGCCATTTCAAAAAACAACAGGATGCAAACTTCGGGGATTGTATAGACTGTGCGCAATGTGTGAAGGTATGCCCCACAGGTATTGACATCCGTAATGGTACCCAGCTGGAATGTGTAGGTTGTACCGCCTGTATTGATGCATGTAACTTCATGATGTCAAAGGTAAACAGACCGCTGAACCTGATCCGTTACGCATCAGAAGACGGTATTGCCAGCAAACAACCGCTGACGATCACGGCCCGTATGAAGGTGTACAGCACTATCCTGGTACTGATTCTCGCTGCCATCACTTTTATGCTGGCTAGCAGACAGCCGGTAGGTGGCGACATCATTCGTACTCCGGGAATGTTGTACCAGGAGAGGGGAGAGGACAGCGTATCCAATCTGTACAGTATAAAACTGATCAATAAAACGACCGCCGATATTCCGCTGACATTAAAACTGGAGGGTATTGAAGGTCGTATACAGTCAATTGGAGCTCCTGTGATCAGGGTAAGAGCGGAAGCGCAGGGAGAAGGCACCTTCTTTATCGTATTGCCAAAGCGAGCAATCGACAAAAGGAAAACCGTACTGCATGTAGCATTATATGCGGGCGACAAGAAAACTGGTTCCATCAAAACTACTTTCCTGGGACCGATCCAATAACTTAAATAAACTAATCATCATGAACTGGGGACATAGCATCATCGTAGTATTCGTTCTTTTTGCCGCCGGTATACTCACATTGGTTACCAAGAGTATGCATGCACATGTGGAGATGGTGAATAATGATTATTATGCGGAAGAGCTGAAATACCAACAGGTGATAGATGGACGTAAAGAGGCAGCATTGCTTTCAGCACCGGTGAGGATCGATCAGGCCGGCGATCAGATAGCGATCACCTTCCCTCCTGAAATGCAGGGGACCCCGCTGAGTGGTAAGATATATTTCTACAAGGCAGCAGATTCCCGTCAGGATGTCACTGTTCCGCTTCGCTCCGGTGTAGAGGGTACAGTCAGCATCAGCAAACAGAAACTGAGCAAGGGTCAATACCAGGTTCAGATGGAATGGGATGCTAATGGGAAACACTATTTCCAGGAAGAGAATATATCGGTGAACTAATTTAAATATCACACTATGTTCCTGACATTTCTTTATGCGCTTTCGCTCGGTTTTATAGGCAGTTTTCACTGCATAGGTATGTGTGGGCCGATAGCGCTTACTTTGCCGGTTCAGCATCTGGAAGGTACGCGCAGGCTGGGAGGCATATTACTGTACAATGCAGGACGTGTGAGTGCTTACACCGGCCTTGGTATCTTTTTCGGATGGCTGGGCAGGCAATTTTATCTGGGTGGCCTGCAGCAATGGCTTTCTATTACGGTAGGAGGATTATTGCTGCTGGTCATTTTTTTTCAGTACGGATGGAAATCATTTCGCCTTCCGGAAATAGGGGGATTTTATACCAGGAGGATTAAATCGATCCTTGGTAATTTACTCCGTCAACGTCGTTTCAGTACACTTTATGCAATCGGTTTTTTCAATGGCTTATTGCCATGTGGTTTGGTCTATTTTGCCATAGCCGGGGCGATAGCTACCGGTGCGACCTGGCAGGGCGCACTCTTCATGACAGCATTTGGCACAGGTACTTTACCCGCGATGGTAGCGGTTAGCTGGTTCACAGAGCTGATCAGTGTTCAATTCCGCACCAGAGTAAGGCGCTTTATTCCCGTTATAGCAGGTATTATGGCCATATTACTCATCATGCGTGGCCTGAACCTGGGCATACCTTATATCAGCCCGGTACTTTCCCCTCAGGAAGAGAGGGTTTCTTTACACTGTATTAAACCTTGATTACAATGACGCTCATTCAGAAATATAATACCGCTGCACCAAGGTATACCAGTTATCCAACCGTTCCCTACTGGGATGAATCAACCTTCGATGCTACCAGCTGGAAACAATCCCTGCAGGAGTCTTTTAAGGCTACTAACTCAACCGAGGGTATCAGCATTTACATACATCTTCCTTATTGTGAAAAGTTATGTACCTACTGTGGGTGCAACAAGTATATAACAGTCAACCACGGGGTGGAAAAGCCCTATATGGACGCTATCTTACGTGAATGGGGCCTATACCTCAAACTGTTTGAAAAACGCCCCCGTATCCGCGAAATTCACCTTGGCGGAGGTACTCCTACCTTCTTCAGTGCCGAAAACCTGGCGGTACTGATCAGCGGCATTTACGAGCATGCTGACCTGATTTCTGATGCATCACTTAGTTTCGAAGGGCATCCTAACAATACAACCGTGGCACATATGCAGACCCTGTATAGTTTAGGGTTCAGACGTATGAGCCTGGGTATCCAGGATTTTGATCCCAGGGTGCAGGATATCATCAACCGTATACAACCTTATGAAACGGTAGAGCGGGTAACCAACGAGGCGAGAGAGATTGGTTATACTTCCATCAACTATGACCTGGTATATGGACTGCCTTTGCAGACCATGGCAAGTGTACAGGATACCATTAATAAGATTATTCAACTGGGGCCGGACAGGATCTCATTTTACAGCTATGCACACGTACCCTGGATCAAGGGAAACGGTCAGCGTAAATATTCTGAGGCAGACCTGCCTAAAGATGAAGAAAAACGGGCACTGTATGAATCAGGCAAAATAATGTTTGCCGAAAACGGGTACACCGAAATAGGTATGGATCACTTTGCCCGTCCACATGACTCCCTGTACCGCTCAGCGCAGGAGGGTACCCTTCACCGCAATTTTATGGGCTATACAGATCATCACACTTCCCTGATGATAGGTTTAGGTGCATCGTCTATCGGTGATAGCTGGTATGCTTATACACAGAATGAGAAAACGATTGACCGCTGGATGGAAAGGGTGAATAAAGATGAGTTCCCGGTGGTAAGAGGACATATTCTGAGCACGGAAGACTTGTTACTGCGCCGCCATATTCAGGCACTGATGTGCAACTTTGAAACGACCTGGAATAAGGCGGATGTGCAGTGTGATGCAATTGTAGAAGGTCTGCAAAGATTGCAGGAACTTGAAAAAGACGGTTTAGTTGCCGTAAGACCCAAGAAAGTTTTTGTAACGGAAAAAGGGCGTCCATTTATCCGTAATATCTGTATGGCATTTGACGCGCGTTTATGGCGCAGGCAACCTCAATCACAGCTGTTCAGTAGTGCTATCTAAATCTTATTAACTTCATTCTTATTGCTTTACGCTGAATGAGTATCCCGGGAATAGAATTTTTTCCAGAAAATGGAATACTCATTCTGTGATAAGCGATCACATTATTTTAAGGAACGATCAGCTGAAACATTGATGAATAAAGGAGTTGAGCAGGCATAAAAAAAGTCTGACCGTTTTTACAATCAGACTTTCTTGTTATGTGAATGGGTTAGTAAGTACAGGGAACAAAAATTCCCTACACAATATTAAAAAGAATTTTATCACAAAAGAAAAAAAAAGCAAACTTTTTTATTCACACCAGTAAAAAAAGTGTGGATAACAACAGTTAAAAAGTGTGGCCGAAAGTTTTTTTCAGGCGATGCTCAAACCATACTTCCGCAAACGATAATATCCCGATTCTCACCTACCTTTGCTGCACTAAACAGCAGAATATATGAAGTTCAATGCTCCGATACCGGTAACCGAAATCGCCGCATACATAGGCGCAGAGCTGGAAGGCAACGATCAGCAAATGGCAACCGGCATTAACGAAATACATAAGGTTACTCCAGGTGATATTTCATTTGTAGACTTTGAAAAGTACTACGATAAGTGTCTGCGTTCCGCAGCAACAATTATTATCATCAATAAAAAAGTTGATTGTCCTCCTGGTAAGACACTACTTGTATTACCTGATCCGTTCAGTGCTTATGTTAAAATTGTGAAAAGGTTCCGTCCTTTTGAGCCAGCGACCAAACCCATCAGCGATACTGCGGTAATTGGGAAGGACACGATCATTCAACCGAATGTATTCATCGGTAATCACGTGACGATTGGAGAGAACTGTATTATCCATCCTAATGTGACTATCTACGATCATACCGTGATTGGCAACAATGTAATCATTCATGCAGGTACTGTAATTGGTGCAGATGCATTTTACTTTAAGAAAAGAGCTGACAGGGAAGTGATGTATGATAAGATGGAGAGCTGTGGCCGCGTGATCATTGAAGATGATGTGGAGATCGGCGCCGGATGTACGATTGACAAAGGTGTAAGTGGTGATACCATTATTGGTCGTGGTACTAAATTCGATAACATGATCCACATCGGTCATGGCACCATTATAGGTCGCAACTGCCTCTTTGCGGCACAGGTAGGAATCGGTGGTAAAGCGCACATTGAAGACAATGTGATCCTGTGGGGTCAGGTGGGTGTATCCAAAGACCTGGTGATCGGTAAGGGAGCTGTGGTGCTGGCACAAAGCGGTGTACCGGGTTCGCTGGAGGGTGGTAAGACCTACTTCGGTACGCCGGCAGATGATGCACGTGCGAAGATGAAGGAAGTAGCCTGGATCAAACGCATTCCAGAGATCTGGGAAAAATTAAAGAATAAATAAACGCTTTCGTAAATAGCTTCTGTCATAGGCAGAAGCTATTTTTTTATACATTTGGAACATGCTTTTCCGAACATTACTCCTGCTGTTTTCAACCCTGACCTGCGTAGCCCAGAAAGGGCTCACAGAAATTCCCGTCACGATAAAAGACGGATGGTTTACCGCCAAAACGATCTCTTTTGATAAGTATACCACCGCTGAGCGTAAAAACGGAATCGATCAACCCGCTTCCCTGTCCTTCATTAAAAACCCCATTGACGCCTTCAATTTCCTCCTCCTATGTGATACCTGCAAAACGGGTAGTAAGGCTCATATTCAGGCCCTTTATACCCCTCGCATCGCTTTTTCAGATCGTTCGTTACCGTCAGTGCTGGAACATGCAGAGAGCGACAATAAATTTACTTATATAGTCATCCAGGCTGGCGATTCTTCGCCAGGTAACTGGGAAATGATCCTTCGGAATATGACTTATCTGGAGCTGAATGAAAACAAGCAGGCAGGCATTCTCCGCTCCTCACTGGGAGAGATCAAAGTAACGGCCAATAACCATTTTGGCATTGTAAACTCTTATGAGAATATCCGGTACGAATTTGTATCCCGGAAGAAGGTGGTGGCAGCCGTCATACCCGGTACTCATCCCCGGGTATGGTTAGACCTGAATAATTTAAAAGAGGAGCAGCGCTGTATTGTTGCTGCGGCCATGGCCGCCTTATTGCTGAGATGAGGATTGCATCTTTTTCAGATAGGCCTTACTCATACGGGCAATGGTATCTTTCAGCGGCGTAAACGTAAAGTCAGGAAAGGCTGTTTTGATCTTTTCGTTGCTATAGTACACTTTCAGTTGTGCGGTATGCGCTGTTTCTTTCGTTAACACCGCCTTTTTGCCGGTGATCTTACTTTTCAATGTTTCTATCCGCCATACTAACTCTGCCTGCCATGGTTTTACCAGCTTATGCGGCGGCTTTTTGCCCAGTTGTATCGCCATTTCTGTAAACAGATCTACATAGCGCCAGTTGTCGGTTGAGATTACGTAGCGCTGCCCGCTGATATTGCTGTCCATCAGGCGGATCATCACCTCTGCCACATCTTCGACATCTGTAAAACCTGTGACCCCTTCTGTATAATAAGGAAATTCTTTCCATGCACTCTTGATGAGCAAGCCGGAGCCGTCCTCCCAGTAATCAGATCCCAGAATAATAGAAGGATTTACGATAGCAGCAGGCAACCCTTCGGCGATACCTCTCCATACTTCCATCTCTGCCTTATACTTACTCACGGCATATTGTGAATTATGATGACTATCCTGCCACTCGTTGTTTTCATCGATCATGTGCCCGGTTTTTGCGCGACCCAAAGCAGCTACAGAACTTACATGCACCAGTTTTTTTACGCCTGCATCCAGCGCCAGGTTCACCACATTTGCAGTACCATCTATGTTCACTTTCATAATCTGTTCACGGGCTTCCGGACGGAATGATACCACACCGGCACAGTGATAGACTTTTTCAATTCCTTCCATGGCTTCTTCCAGAATGCATACATCCAGTACGTCCCCCTTGATCCAGGTAATCTTATCTGCAATGTCTTTGAGCTGTTCAGGTATTTCCTTGCGGTATAATGCCCTTACAGGTATGCCTGTTTTTACCAGTTTTCGTAATAAATGACTGCCTAAAAATCCGGTTCCTCCTGTTACTAATATCATGTAATCTTGTTCCGTTTGTCTAAAGATAATTATAAAACCCTTTTCCGGTCTTCTTTCCTAAGTCACCGGCCTGCACGCAGGCGATCTGTAATGGATTTGGCGTGAAACGGGGAGCCTTTGCAAATGCTTCATACAAGGATTGCGTTACGGCCAGATTTACATCGTTGCCGATCAGGTCCATCAGGGTAAAAGGCCCCATTCTGAAACCTGCACTTTCCAGCAGGCGATCTATCGTTTTGTATGGAGCAATTCCTTCTACAGCCACCTGCATTGCTTCCAAATAGTAATGCCGGGCCACTCTGTTCACAATAAAGCCAGGCGTATCCCTGACCTGTACTGGTGTCTTCCACATCTTTACCGCCAATGCCTGTAATAGTTGTGATACCCTATCCGCTGTTTTTTCGCCACTCACAATTTCTACCAGTTTCATAACCGGAGCAGGATTGAAAAAGTGCATACCTGCTACCCGTTCAGGATAGGGAACCGCCGCTGCAATGGATGATATGGAAAGGGAAGAGGTATTGGAAGCGAAGATTGTATACTCATTGTTCACAGCCGCTAAGTCCCGGAATAACGCTGTTTTAATGTCGAGCTTTTCTACAATAGCTTCTATGATCACATCTGCCTTTACATCGCTGGTATATGCTGTAAAATGCAGGCGTTCCATGATCTGATTCACCATTCCCTCCTTCAGTTTCCCTTTTTGCTCCAGGGCGGATAACTGACTAGCGATCTGTTGCCTGGCTTTCTCCAGCATTGCTGGTTGTACGTCGAACAATACTGTGCTGAAACCGCTTACTGCGGCTACCTGTGCTATGCCAGCGCCCATTGTGCCTGCTCCGCATACAGCAATTGTTTGCATTTGTTCCAGGTCGATCATTGCTATCATTTGGGGTTAAAAAGAAAAACAGGAGAAAAGGCGTATGGATGATTCAATTGCGCGCTTTTCTCCTGTCTGTAAATATATTTAAATATACTCGTTGCTAAACTGTCCCTTCAAATTGTTCCAGGAATCGTACATCATTTTCTGAGAACAACCGCAGATCCTTGATCTGGTATTTCAGCATGGTAATACGTTCTATACCCATACCAAATGCAAACCCTGTGTATTTTTCAGGATCGATTCCACAGTTTTCCAGCACTTTAGGATGTACCATACCACAGCCCAGGATTTCTACCCATCCGGTATGTTTACATACGTTACAACCTTTACCGCCACAGATAAAGCAGGAAATATCCATTTCTGCACTTGGCTCAGTGAAAGGGAAGTAGGAAGGGCGGAAACGGATACGGGTATCTTCACCAAACAGCTCTTTCACGAAGTGATAAAGGGTTTGTTTCAGATCGGCAAAAGAAACGTTTTCGTCTATATACAACCCTTCTACCTGGTGGAAGAAGCAGTGTGCACGGGCTGAAATAGTTTCATTGCGGTATACGCGACCGGGGCAGATGATACGGATAGGCAGCTGACCCTTCTCCATTGCTCTAACCTGTACGGAAGAGGTATGGGTACGCAGCAACCAATCCGGGGCCTTGCTGATGTAAAAAGTATCCTGCATATCCCTGGCCGGATGGTTTTCCGGCAAGTTCAGTGCGGTAAAGTTATGCCAGTCATCTTCTATTTCAGGCCCTTCTGCGATAGCAAAACCCAGGCGCTCAAATATGCTGATGATGTTATTTCTTACAATGCTGATAGGATGACGGGTGCCCAGGCGATGAGGTTCCGCAGGCAGGGTAAAATCCGCATCAGTAAAGGCGGCACCGGCACCATCTTTCAGGTGTTCAAACTGCGCATAGCGCTCTTCAGCGACTTGTTTAAACCCGTTGAGCAGTAACCCGAATTCTCTTTTCTGCTCTTTGGGCACGTTCGCCATTTCTCCGGATATAGCTTTTACAATCCCTTTTGTGCCAAGGAATTTGATACGGAATGCTTCCAGGTCGGCAGCTGTGGCCGGTTCAAATGCCTGGATTTCCTGTTTGTAGGCAGCTATTTGCTGTTCTATGTGATCCATAAGACAGCAAAGATAATGATATACTCAGAAAATTAATTTATAACCCACTCCCCGGATATTGACAATTTGTACCCTTGGGTCATCTTTCAGGTAGCGACGCAATTTGGTGATAAAAACGTCCATGCTGCGGGCATTAAAAAAGCTGTCATCCCCCCACAGATCCAGCAGCACGCTTTTTCTTTCTATCACCTGGTTCAGGTTTTCTGACAAGCGCCGCAGTATTTCGGCTTCCCGATGGGAAAGGAAGGCCGTTTCATGGTCGCGGGTCAGGGTCTGCTTGGTATAATTAAACTGGTACTGGCCAATCTGGATGACGTCAGTACCGGATGTTTCCTGTGCCGCCGGCTGGTCATTGAATCGCTGCAGCAGCGCTTTGATCCTTACAATCAGTTCATCCATACTGAATGGCTTTTTCAGGTAGTCATTGCCTCCCAGTTCAAATCCTTTTACCACATCTGCCGTCTGAGACTTAGCCGTAAGGAAAATGATCGGGGTTAATTTGTCCTGTTTCCTGATCTCTGTAGTCACAGTAAACCCATCCATGTTTGGCATCATAATATCCAGCACCACCACATCCGGTTTATGCTGCTGGTAGAGTTCCAGCCCTTCCTTTCCATCTGAAGCATAGAGCATTTCAAAACCACGCATCTCCAGACTATCCTTCACAATTTGTCCCAGTTGCCATTCATCTTCTATCAATAATATTTTAGCCATAGAAACAGATTTAATCTCAAACAGGTATCTGTATTATAAATTCACTGCCTTTATCCGGCTCACTATGTACTGTGATACGGCCACCATGCAGTTCTACGATCTTTTTTACATAACTGAGTCCCAGTCCGAAACCTTTCACATTATGCAGATTGCCGGTGGGTACCCGAAAGAAAGTATCAAAGATACTTTCCTGGTATGTTTTAGGAATACCGATCCCATTGTCTTTCACCCGAACGATCAAGTTACCGTTTTCTATGGAACTGCGGATATGTACTACAGGTAATTCTCCTGAGTACTTGATGGCATTGTCCACCAGGTTGCTGATGGCATTTGACAGGTGTGTACGGTCCACATCCACCAACCGGTCACCAATCAGGTTATCATACCTGAATTGCACTGGTCTGTGGGTTTTGAGCTGATGGTTGGTAATGATCGTATCCATGATCTCGTTCATGTCAGTATCTTCCCTGTACAGCTCTATTTCTTCTCTTTCTTCTGATGCGATGTGCAATACCTTTTCAACCAGATCGGACAACCGTTGCAATTCCTGTTTGGAGATGTCCAGGTAGGTTTGCGTTTTACGCTGGTCATTCAGTGCATTGAAATTCTGCATGGCTTCTACGGCTGCATATACAGTTGCGATAGGTGTCTTCAGCTCATGCGTCATATTGTTGATGAAATCATTCTTTACCTCTGAAAGTTTCTTCTGTTTCAGGATGGTGCGCAACATGTAGATAAAGCAGATCGTGGTAAGCACCAGCAGCATAAAAGAGCCTACAAGAGTCCAGGTCATTTTGGCCAGGATGTAAGACATCGGAGACTCAAATACTGCCTGCACAAACAAATTGCTGGCCGGATTGAATGGAATTTTACTGGTCTTCTGAGGGCTGCGTCTGCGCAGACTGTCACGGAAACTATCCCTTGCAAAACCATCGAAGCTGATATGAAAAGTATCCAGGCGGAAGTCTGTTTTTATCTGGCGATTGTGTAGTTCCGAGCTAAAAATGGAATCCAGCTTTATGAGTTTGACACTATCACTTGTGATATTGTTCAATAAGAGGAAGTCGGAAATTTGCCGCGCCAGTGTATCAGCATAGATTCTGTTAGGATTCTGATGAGAAGCCGGATGATGACTGGCATCGTTAAATACATGTCTTTCACCATCTTCCGGCCCAGGTGGCGGTGGTAGCTCACCGGGGCCCCTCAGGCTATCGCCGTGCTCTCTGCCATAGCGCCTGAAATAACGGCGTACATCGGCAAACTGTTTGTTATAAACGGCCGTACGCAATGATTCGTTGATATCTTTACTGAACTGATCCAACTGTACATGATAGGAGTTATATAACCAGTACCCCTGGAACATGTAGATGCCTAAAATGCATATACACATGAGTATCAGAATGTTTCGGATCCGCTGGCGCATTATCTCAATGAATTTATCATGCAAAGCTATTTGATTATAAGGTTATCACGGCTATCCTATTAACAGTAATTAACAGTAAATAAGGAACCTTAACCATAGCGCCCATATTATGTTCTTTTCTTAACAGTAATTAACAATAAATAAAGCTATTTAACCTGAAAATGTGTGCTGAATATTGACTTTTGTGAGAGCAAAAAAACAAACACATGAACCATTTATCAAAAACCCTCTTAGGTGCCGCCCTGATTGCCTTCACAGGCTTTACGGCACAGGCACAGGATAAGAACAGCGGCGTGATAGACTATGAAGTGAGTCAAAAAATGCCTCCCAGAGGCGGTGATGGAAGCGATGAAGAAGGGCAGGTAATCACTATAAACCAACATTTCTTTTTCTCAGCTGGCCATGGTAAGCTGGAGACAGAACGTCCCGACTTTGGCGGAAGGGATCGCCAGGGACCTCCTCCGGGTAGTGGTGGCGAACAAGGTCCTCCTCCGGGCGGTGCTCCTCCTCAAGGAAATAGTGGCCCTGGTCAGGGTGGAGGACGTGGCCGTTTCCGTGGTGGCTTTGGTATGATGGGTGGCGGATTCGTAGACCTGCAGTCTCACAAATATCTCCAAACATTTACCAAACCTGATGACTCTACCAAAACCTTCTTTGCAGAAGAAGATTACCGTCCGGCAAAAGATGTAAAACCCGGAGATAAGACGAAAAAAATTGCTGGCTATAATTGTAAAAAAGCAGCTGTAACTGTACGGGATGAAACTTATACTGTATGGTATACCACGGAACTGCCTTTCAGCTACAGTCCGGTAAATGGCCTGTTACCAGAACCCAATGGGGTAGTACTGGCGGCAGAAAGCAGTAATCGTTCCTTTACAGCAAAAAAAGTAGAATTTAAACCAGTACCTGCTGAGAAAGTTAACCTGCCCGGTAATGCGGAGAAAGTGAGTGAAGAAGACCTGCGCAACATGCGTCGGGAGGCTATGCAGAAATTCCGTGACAGACAAAACAGGAATTAAACAGACATCTACATTAACTCACATCCTCCTCATGAAAAGGATCTCCTTTATGACTTTATGCCTGATCCTGATTGCGCTTGTTTCCAGCGCGCAATCAGGCCAGGTTAAAGGCCAACTGACTGACTCATCCGCTTCACATCCGCTGGCTGACGCCACTGTTGCTTTGCTGAATGGCAAAGATTCTTCTCTTGCAGCGACTGCATTTACCGACAAAAAAGGAGGATTCAGCTTTACAGGTCTCTCTGCGGGCGGATACCGGGTATACATCACTTACCTTGGTTACAAGCCTATCTTCAAAAGCATTACTGTATCTGCTGCACAACCTGTAGTAGATATGGGTACCATTCACCTGCAGGGCAAAGGTATCACCCTCGGGGAAGTAGAGATTATACAGGAAGTACCCCCTGTAGTAGTAAAAAAAGATACCCTCGAATTTAATGCGGATGCCTTCAAGACACGTGAAAATGCAGTGGTGGAAGATCTGCTCAAGAAACTGCCCGGTGTTACTGTGGATAAAGATGGAACAGTTACCGCACAAGGCGAAACTGTAAAACGAATATTGGTAGATGGTAAACCATTCTTTGGCGATGATCCAAAACTTGCCACCAAAAACCTGCCTGCTGAGGTGATTGATAAAATTCAGGTGATAGACCGTAAATCAGATCAGGCGCAATTTACTGGTATAGATGATGGAAACACGGAAAAAGCCATCAATATTACCATCAAAAAAGACAAGAAAAAAGGTGTATTCGGAAAGGCTTCTGCCGGCTACGGTACAGACGATCGCTTTGCAGTCAATGCAAATGCAAATGCCTTCCGCGATAACAGGCAGCTCTCTTTCCTGGGTAGTGGAAACAATGTCAATAACATGGGCTTTACTATGCAGGATGTATTCAACTTCTCCAGCAGCAACAATGGCAGCGGAGGTAGCAACGGCCGAAGTGGTGGCGGAGGAAGAGGAGCTGCACAATCGACCATCAGCAACCTGGGAGGTAACAACAGCACTGGTATCACTACCAACTGGAATGCGGGTTTCAACTATAACCAGGACTTTGGATCGAAATTAAAAGTAAACGGAAGTTACTTCATCAACGACGTAAAAACTGAAACCAAAAATCAAAACGCCAGGCAAACCTTTACAAAAGATAGTACCTACTATTACAACTCTACAACCGGTTCTCTTACAGAAAATAAGAATAACCGTCTGAATATGCGGATCGAGTACCAGATTGACTCCTTCCACTCCGTGATCCTAACACCAACCTTCACCTACACGGATGGTAGCACTAACTCTACCAGTTATTATCAGCAGCAGGATAACAACAAGGTGACATCTATCGATGGTTCTAATATGAATCGTAGCGGTGCTTCATCTCCAAACTTTGCAGGCTCCGCATTGTATCGTCAGAAATTCCATAAAGCGGGTCGTACGCTAAGTGCTAACCTTACGTATGGATATAATACTACTGACCGGCAGAACTATTATAACACGCTGGACAATTATGTGGCAACAGATACTTCAAGTGCCTATAGCAGCGGATATAACAGGAAGACGAATGCGAATAACCTGGGTAGAAATTATCAGGCTGCACTCACATACACCGAGCCATTGATGAAGGACAGATATCTGGAACTGAATTATACATACAGCAATAATTACAGTTCATCAACGAATCTAACCTACGATGCGAATGCTTCGGGTAAATATGATATATTGAATGATAGTCTGAGTAACATCTTTGAAAATACATTTTCTACTAACCAGGCAGGCATCAACATACGCACAAACAAGTTCAAGTATGACTATACCTTCGGCATGAATGTGAAATGGAACAGTCTTGTAAATGATAATGTAAGTAGAAACACACACATCACGCAAAACACAGTTAACTATTTTCCTTCTGCAAGCTTCAACTATAACTTTGAGCAAGGCAGAAGGTTCCGTTTCCGATACAATGGTAGTACAACACAGCCTACCATTTCTCAGTTACAACCACTGCCTGACCTGTCTTCTTCTTTATATGTACAACAGGGTAATCCTAACCTGAAGCCTACATTTACACATACGCTGATGGCGGGTTACAATGCGTTTAACAGAAGTTCATTCCGAGGTATTTTTGTCAACGCAAATGCGACGTTTGCAAACAATCAGATTGTAAATGCAAACCGCACCGATGACTCTACCGGTAAGCAATACACTAAACCGATTAATACAAATGGTGTGTATTCATTAAGTGGAAGTATGGTGAATTCTATTCCTATCAAAAATCATATAACATCGCTGAACGTAAGTACGAATGTCTCTTATAAAAGAGATGCAAGTTTTACCGGAGAAGACAAAGATTTCAGGGATATTACGAAGTACTACACCAGAAACTTTAGTCTGACAGAGGGTGTTACATTCAACTACTTCTACAAAGAATTATTTGATGTATCTACATCCGGTAGCGTGCAATATGCAGCCGCACGATATGACATTCTGCCAAGCAATAACACGAACTATTTCAACTATTCTTTTTCTCTTGATTTCAATATCAATCTTCCTGCAGGTTTTCAACTAGGCAGTGATATGACGTATACGTTGAATGCTGGTCGTGCTGCGGGTTACAATGTAAACTACACTTTACTGAACGGATATGTATCTAAGTTTGTGGGAAAGAAAAAACAGGGACAATTTAAATTCTATGCTTACGACCTGCTGAAACAAAATGTGAGTATCAGCCGTACTACGGGAGAGAATTATATTCAGGATACGCAGAACATGGTATTACAACGCTACTTCATGGTCAGCTTTACATATTTCCTGCGTAAGTTTGGTTCAAATAATAATAACAACCGCGAAGGTCCGCCACGTGAAATGCGCTTTATGCGCCCTCCGGGTGGCGGAATGCCGGGAGGTCCTCCTCCTGGCGGTGCGTCAATGTAAAATAGAAGAGGGTGTCTCATAAATAAATGAGGCACCCTCTTTTATTTGTATAAAAAAATGTATTGTTAATCAATATTTTATTAACTCTTCCTATATTTAAATATGGCAAGAGGTAAAACTTTATCCGTAG